>NZ_JAVIFX010000001.1 GCF_031157255.1 Bradyrhizobium sp. LHD-71
CCGCACTCATAGGCCGACAGCTTTTCCGGATCGGGGTTGCTGTAGGCGAGCATGAACGGCGCGATCAGCAGCGCGAGGCCGATCACGCTGGCAATGCCGACGAACACCACAAGCGGCAGATAACTCTGCAATAAACTGCCCATCAAACGTCCCTGTTGTTTCGGCAGCGTGTGCGCAGATTCGCGACACATTTGGAATGATTTTAAGGCTTTAGCGCAGTGCAAAACGAGGCGCAAGACAACCAAACTTGACGTGTCCCCTGCATATTTGCCGGGGCATTCGTGAAGCCTTGCGCAGTCGTTGGACGAGCGCCGTGGACAAGCGAAAGAATGGGTGTCGACGGAGCCGCCGATGACGATTCGCGATAAGCGGAACGATACTTAAAATTGGCGCGAGAGACGGGGCTCGAACCCGCGACCTCCGGCGTGACAGGCCGGCGCTCTAACCAACTGAGCTACTCCCGCGCAGGCCGCTTTGCTTCAAAACTGCCGCGTGTTGGCTGGGGACTTAAAGGTGCGCCCCATCTTAGTCAAGGTTGTTGCGAATCCCCCTTTCGCAATAGGCGTTTTTTCGGCGCTGATGCAAAAAATGCCCTGTTTACAGGCCAAACAGCATAGGCAAGGCGCTGGCGAATCAAATAAGCCCTGATTCTACGTGTGTTATGGCACGAACAATTTTTTGGGCGACGTGGATTTCCGGCCCGCGCTCGCGCCAACTCCAGACCCCGGTGTTCGTCAGGCCGGTCAAAAAGCTCCGCATTGAAGACGCTAGGAACCGACATTTCCAGAGGAGGACCCATATGGCGAAGAAGGCATCATCCACACCGAATACCGTTACCTTGAAGCATCTCGCGGCCGCCCTGTCCGAGGATCACGAGATGTCCAAGAAGCAGACCGAAGCTCTGCTCGGCGATCTCGTCACCAAGGTGACGAAGCACCTGAAGAAGGGCGACCGCATCCGTTTGGTCGGTCTTGGCATCCTGCAGGTCCGCAAGCGCGCCGCGCGCATGGGCCGCAACCCGGCGACCGGTGAGCAGATCCACATCAAGGCGTCCAAGAAGGTGGCCTTCCGCGCCGCAAAAGAGCTCAAGGAAGCCGTTTAAGCTCGCAACGCACAAGGCGCTGATCGCGCCCGGGTCCGCGATGATTCGGATCGGCTGTCGGGTCTGCATACCCGATACGCGATCGAGATCTGTGACCTGTTGTTTTCCTGTGCCTTTTGATCATCCCGGCCCCCAAGCATTTGGGGTTCCAGGATGATTTGCTTTTTGCGAGGATGTCGCGCGGCAATCGCCCGCCGTCGCAAATGAGGTCGTCTTCCGTGACATCCCTCCCCATCAAGCACACTGTCCTCGAGCGTTTCCTGCGCTATGTCGTGATCGATACCCAGTCCGACCCGGCATCGCCGTCCTGTCCGTCCACTGCAAAGCAGAAGGACCTCGGGCGACTGCTGGCGAAGGAACTGAAGGAGATGGGTCTTGACGACGCCCATCTCGACGAAAGCGGCTATGTCTACGCGACGATCCCCTCGACCACCGCAAAGCAGGTGCCGGTAATCTGCTTCTGCGCCCACATGGACACATCGCCGGATTGCACCGGCAAGGATGTAAAACCTCAGATCGTGAAGGCTTATCAAGGCGGCGACATCGTTCTGCCGTCGGATAAAAGTCAGGTCATCCGCGTCAGCGAGCACCCGGCGCTCCGCGATCAGATCGGCAACGATATCGTCACCACAGACGGCACCACCCTGCTCGGCGCCGATAACAAAGCCGGCGTCGCCGAGATCATGGATGCCGCCAAGTTCCTGGTCGACAACCCGCAAGTGAAGCACGGCACCATCAAGATCCTGTTCACGCCCGACGAGGAGATCGGCCGCGGCGTCGATAGGGCGGACCTGCGGAAACTCGGCGCCGATTTCGGCTACACGATCGACGGCGAGACCGCCGGCCACCTCGAGGACGAAACTTTTTCGGCCGACGGCGCCACGATCGAGATCGAAGGCGTCAGCACGCATCCGGGCTTCGCCAAGGGCAAGATGGAGCATGCCATCAAGATCGCCGCGCGCATCGTCGACGCCCTGCCGAAAGAGACCTGCTCGCCCGAGACCACCGAGGGCCGCGAGGGCTTTCTGCATCCGACCGGCATCTCCGGAACGCTGGAAAGCGCGACGCTCAACCTGATCGTGCGTGATTTCACCGAGCAGGGCCTGAAACAGAAGGCGGCCCTGCTTCAGGACATCATCGGCACGGTGATGAAGGACTTTCCGCGCTCGCGCTGCAAGCTCACCATCAAGGAACAGTACCGCAACATGAAGGGGGTGGTGGATCGGCATCCCGAGATCGTCGAGAACGCGCTCGAGGCGATCCGCCGCGCGGGACTGACGCCCGTGCGCTCGTCGATCCGCGGCGGGACTGACGGCTCGCGGCTCTCGTTTATGGGCCTGCCCTGCCCCAATATCTTCGCCGGCGAGCATGCGTTCCACTCGCGGCTCGAATGGGTCAGCGTGCAGGACATGCAGGCTGCCGTCCGCACGATCGTGCACCTGGCGATGATCTTCGAGGAACAGGCTTGAGGCGGGATCGGCAATCTGCGCCCGCAGGAAAGACCCATCTTCACCCTTCGGGCTAGGCCGGAGATGCTTCGCAATGACGGCTTGCCGAGCCATAGCTCGCGGCCGCGAAAGCCGCCTTCGCCCTCCGGGCTTCGGCGCGGCAGCCTTCTCTCGCTTCGCGAGCAAAGGCTGGTGGGCGGTGACGGGATCGAACCGCCGACATCTTCGGTGTAAACGAAGCGCTCTGCCAGCTGAGCTAACCGCCCGATGCGGCTTGTTTAGCGCCGGCCTGCGTGTGGATGCAAGCTGTCACCTCTCCGCAAAGAAACGGCGCCCGAAGGCGCCGTTTCGTGTCTGGTCGAGCTGACGGACGTCAGTGCGCCGTCAACCCGGCATCGTCGCCGGTTTCCGCTTTCGGCGGGATGGCCTTGTCCTCTTCCCACTCGATCGGCACCGGCTTGCGCACCAATGCGCGGGCGATCACCTCGTCCATCCGCGAGACCGGCACGATCTCGAGACCGCCCTTGATCGCGTCGGAGATCTCGGTGAGGTCCTTGGCGTTATCTTCCGGGATCAGCACCGTCTTAATGCCACCGCGCGCGGCGGCGAGCAGTTTCTCCTTCAGACCGCCGATCGGCAGCACTCGTCCGCGCAGCGTGATCTCGCCCGTCATGGCGATGTCATGCCGGACCGGAATGCCGGTCAGCACCGAGACGATGGCAGTCGCCATCGCCACGCCGGCCGACGGACCGTCCTTCGGCGTCGCGCCTTCCGGCACGTGCACGTGGATGTCACGCCGATCGAACAGCGGCGGCTCAAGGCCGAAGGTGACGGCGCGGCTGCGGACGTAGGACGCCGCGGCCGAGATCGACTCCTTCATGACGTCGCGCAGGTTGCCAGTGACCGTCATGCGGCCCTTGCCTGGCATCATCACGCCTTCAATCGTCAGCAGCTCACCGCCGACGTCGGTCCACGCAAGACCCGTCACCACGCCGACCTGATCGTCGTTCTCGATCTCGCCGAAGCGGTACTTCGGAACGCCGAGGAACTCTTCGAGGTTCTTCTCGGTGATCTTGACCGACTTCTTCTTCGAGATCATCAGATCCTTGACCGCCTTACGGGCCAACGTAGAGAGCTCGCGTTCGAGGTTACGAACGCCCGCTTCGCGGGTGTAGCGGCGGATCATCAGAAGCAGCGCGTCGTCGTCGATCGACCACTCCTTGGAGTCGAGGCCGTGCTTCGACAGCGCGTTCGGGATCAGGTGCTTGCGCGCGATCTCGACCTTCTCGTTCTCCGTGTAGCCGGCGATGCGGATGATCTCCATGCGATCCATCAACGGCCCGGGAATATTCAGCGTATTCGCGGTTGTGATGAACATGACATTGGAGAGATCGTAGTCGACCTCGAGGTAGTGATCGTTGAACGTCGAGTTCTGCTCGGGATCGAGCACCTCAAGCAGGGCCGACGACGGGTCACCGCGGAAATCGGCGCCCATCTTGTCGATTTCGTCCAGCAGGAACAGCGGGTTGGCGGTCTTCGCCTTGCGCATCGACTGGATGATCTTACCGGGCATCGAACCGATATAGGTCCGGCGGTGGCCGCGGATCTCCGCCTCGTCGCGAACGCCGCCGAGCGAGACGCGCACGAACTCGCGGCCGGTCGCCTTCGCGATCGACTTGCCGAGCGACGTCTTGCCGACGCCGGGAGGTCCGACGAGGCACAGGATCGGTCCGGTCAGCTTGTTGGCGCGGGACTGCACGGCGAGATACTCGACGATGCGGTCCTTGACCTTCTCAAGCCCGTAGTGATCGTTGTCGAGCACTTCCTGCGCGGCATTGAGGTCCTTCTTGACCTTGGACTTCTTGCCCCACGGGATCGACAGCAGCCAGTCGAGGTAGTTGCGCACGACCGTTGCTTCCGCCGACATCGGCGACATCTGGCGCAGCTTCTTCAGCTCATGCTGCGCTTTTTCGCGCGCTTCCTTCGACAGCTTGGTCTTCGCGATCTTCTCTTCCAGGTCGGAAAGCTCGTCGCGACCTTCGTCGTCGCCGAGTTCCTTCTGGATCGCCTTCATCTGCTCATTCAGGTAGTACTCGCGCTGGGTCTTCTCCATCTGGCGCTTGACCCGCGAGCGGATGCGCTTCTCGACCTGCAGGACCGAGATTTCGCTTTCCATCAGTCCCAGCACCTTCTCCATGCGCTGGGTGACTGAGAGCGTTTCAAGAATGCCCTGACGGTCCGGAATCTTGACCGCAAGATGCGAGGCGACGGTGTCGGCGAGCTTCGGAAAATCCTTGATTTGCTGAACGACGCCGACGACTTCCGCCGAAATCTTCTTGTTCAGTTTTACATAGTTTTCGAACTCGGAGACGACCGAGCGGGCGAGCGCCTCCGCCTCGATGCTGTCGGTGTCGGTGTCCGCAAGGGGCGTCGCGGTCGCTTCATAGAACTCGCTGCGGTCCGCATATTTGCCGACCTTGGCGCGCGACAGGCCCTCGACCAGCACCTTCACGGTGTTGTCGGGAAGCTTCAGCAGCTGCAGTACGCTCGCAAGCGTGCCGAGCTCGTAGATGGAATCAGGGCTCGGATCATCGTCAGACGCATTCTTCTGCGTCGCGAGCATGATCAGCCCGTCGTTCTTCATCACCTCCTCGAGAGCCTTGATGGACTTCTCTCGGCCGACGAAGAGCGGCACGATCATGTGCGGGAAAACGACGATGTCGCGGAGCGGAAGAACCGGGTAGGTGTTGCTTTCGCCGTAAACGATGGATGGCCGGGTCTTGGAGGCTGTCATGGCCTTCAACTTCCTTTTTCTGCGCCCCCTTGCTTCGCAGCCCGCCCGAACGGCGCAACCGCCACAAGGTGCAATTTGACCGGCGACTTGCCGTCTTCGGCAGCGCAACCAAGCAGCGATCGCGCGCATCAACCGGGTCTTAAATCAGCGAATCCAAAGCACTTTTTGGATCACCGAGCGTATTAGGTGGCTATCGACGGACCCTGAGTCAAGTGAAGGAGCGCTGTGCACCTTCGCATAGACCGTTGATCTGATGACAGCTGTACGCAACCGGCAAACGGCAGACTCCGCGCGGCAGGTTCCGCCGCGCGGGACGTTTGAATCAGGCGCTGGCGCTGGTCTCGATCGCGCGATCGGAGCGATCGGCGTAAATATAGAGCGGACGCGCAGTTCCTTCGACGACTTCGCGAGAAATCACGACCTCTTCGACGCCCTCAAGGCTTGGAAGATCGAACATCGTCTCGAGCAGGATCGCCTCAAGGATCGAACGCAGGCCGCGTGCGCCGGTCTTGCGCTCGATCGCCTTGCGCGCCACCGCGCCCAACGCCTCGTCGGCAAAGGTGAGCTCGATGTTCTCCATCTCGAACAGCCGCTGATACTGCTTCACCAGAGCGTTCTTCGGCTCGGTGAGGATCTTCTTCAGCGAAGCCTCGTCGAGGTCTTCCAGGGTCGCGACCACCGGCAGGCGGCCGACGAATTCCGGGATGAGGCCGTACTTCAAGAGATCTTCCGGTTCCACCTCGCGGAAAATTTCACCGGTACGGCGGTCTTCGGGTGCCATCACCGAGGCTGCGAAGCCGATCGAGGTGGAACGGCCGCGCGCAGAGATGATCTTCTCCAGGCCCGCGAACGCGCCACCGCAGATGAACAGGATGTTGGTGGTATCGACTTGCAGGAATTCCTGCTGCGGATGCTTCCGGCCACCCTGCGGCGGAACGGAGGCGACCGTGCCTTCCATGATCTTCAAGAGCGCCTGCTGCACGCCCTCACCCGACACGTCGCGAGTGATCGACGGGTTGTCGGACTTGCGCGAAATCTTGTCGATCTCGTCGATGTAGACGATACCGCGCTGCGCACGCTCGACATTGTAGTCGGCGGACTGCAGGAGCTTCAGGATGATGTTCTCGACGTCCTCGCCGACGTAGCCGGCCTCCGTCAGCGTTGTCGCGTCAGCCATCGTGAACGGCACGTCGAGGATGCGCGCCAACGTCTGCGCCAGCAGCGTCTTACCCGAGCCGGTCGGACCGATCAGCAGGATGTTCGACTTCGCGAGCTCGACATCGTTGTGCTTGGTCTGGTGGTTCAGTCGCTTGTAGTGGTTGTGCACCGCGACCGAGAGCACCTTCTTGGCGTGGTTCTGCCCGATGACGTAGTCGTCGAGCACCTTGCAGATTTCCTTCGGCGTCGGGATGCCGTCGCGCGACTTGACCAGCGAGGATTTGTTCTCCTCGCGGATGATGTCCATGCAGAGTTCGACGCACTCGTCGCAGATGAAAACCGTCGGGCCCGCGATCAGCTTGCGGACCTCGTGCTGGCTCTTGCCGCAGAACGAGCAATAGAGCGTGTTCTTTGAATCGCTCGAACCAACTTTGCTCATTCTCTTCTCCGTCCGCCGCTCAACTACACAACTCGATCAATCTCAGCCCGCCGCCTGGCGCCCCTATGTAGGGGCAAATCTCGTACCAAAAAGGCCTGCCGATTCAGAGGCTCCTACGAATCGTCGATATTACATCAGCCTCACCAAACGCCGTCTATCCTAGCCAACCATGCTAGGGCCGCGATAATCAAGATTTAGCTAATGACTCGGCCCGCCTCAGAAAGGTTCATGCCGCTTTTACCGGCTTTTCAGGCTTGGCCAAGACCGAATTTGGGCGACCCGTGACGACAAAACCACGCTTCGGAACCGGTTCCCAAAAACGAGAGCAATTTCAGCAACCTTGGCCGTTTGAACGCCCAGCCCCGCTTCCGGAAATCGGGTCGCCGCTTCGACGACGCAGCGTGCAAAACTTCCGGCCATCGGAGAAAAACGACGTCACCGCCGAGGCTCTCGACGGTGACCGATCGCTTACGCGGCGTCAACAGTCTGCGGTTTCAGGCCGCTTTTGCAGTCGTTGGCTCGTCCGGACGCCTGTCGATCACCTTGTCGACCAGACCGAACTCCTTGGCCATTTCCGCCGTCAGGAATTTGTCGCGCTCGAGCGCGTCCTCGATCGCCTTGTAAGGCTGGCCGGTGTGCTTCACGTAGATTTCATTCAGCCGCTTCTTCAGGTTCAGGATTTCCTGGGCGTGCAGCATGATGTCGGTCGCCTGCCCCTGAAAGCCGCCGGACGGCTGATGCACCATGATGCGAGCGTTCGGCAGCGAAAAGCGCATATCCTTCTCGCCGGCGGCAAGCAGCAGCGAGCCCATGGACGCGGCCTGGCCGGTACACAGCGTCGACACCGGCGGGCGGATGAACTGCATGGTGTCGTAGATCGCAAGCCCCGATGTCACCACGCCGCCTGGCGAGTTGATGTACATCGAGATTTCCTTCTTCGGATTTTCCGCCTCGAGGAACAGAAGCTGCGCGACGACGAGCGTTGCCATGCCGTCTTCCACCGGACCGGTGATGAAGATGATGCGCTCCTTCAAGAGGCGGGAGAAAATGTCGTAGGCGCGTTCACCCCGGTTGGTCTGCTCGACGACCATGGGAACAAGGTTCATGTAGGTTTCGACCGGATCGCGCATGGCTCACCCTAGTGTTGCGAAGAGCGGAGCCGAACGGCGAAAGCGGCCGGACGCGCTTCGTGATGCAGGAGGCTTCAAGATATGGGCCGGGCGGCCCAAGGCAAGATTATTCAAAGAAGGGAATCTGATTCGGGCGGCCGCGGCAAAGCGTCCGTACCGTCCGAATCGAGCATACGAGTCACAGGGTTAACGGGCTCTGTTCAACCCGCTTCAGGAACTTCAGGCGGCCGGCGCCTGATCGTCCTTGAACAGCTCCTCGCGCGTCACCTTTTTCTCGTCCACCTTGGCGAGCTCGAGCACGAAATCCACTACCTTGTCCTCGAAGATCGGCGCGCGAAGCTGCGCCAACATCTGCGGATTGTTACGGTAGTAGTCCCAGACCTGCTTTTCCTGACCGGGGAACTGACGCGCCCGCTCGACCAGCGCACGGCTCACCTCGTCGTCCGTCACCGTAATGTTGTTCTTCTCGCCGATCTCCGACAGCACGAGGCCGAGCCGCACGCGCCTGTCGGCGATCTTGCGATAGTCCTCCTGAGCCTTTTCTTCGGTCGTGTCCTCGTCCGCGAAGGTACGGTTGACGGATTCCATCTCCTTCTTGATGGATTCCCACATCATGCCGAACTCCTGCTCGACCAGCGTCTGCGGCGGATCGAACTTGTGGGCCTCGTCGAGCTTGTCGAGTAGCTGCCGTTTGACGCGCTGACGGGTCGCACCGTCGAACTCCTGCTTGATCCGTTCGCGCGCGGCCTCTTTCAGCTTGTCGAGTGATTCAAGGCCAAGTTTCTTGGCGAATTCGTCGTCAGGCGTAATCTGTTGCGGGGTCTCGATCAGACTTGCAGTGGTGACGAACTCCGCATCCTTGCCCGCAAGTTTGTCGTTGCCGTAGTTCGTGGGGAACGTGACCTTCAGCGTACGCTCTTCGCCCTTGGCAATGCCGATGAGCTGCTCCTCGAATCCCGGAATGAACGTGTTCGAGCCGATCTGCACCGGGATGTTCTCGCTGGTGCCACCGTCGAACGGTTCACCGTCGATGGTGCCTTTGAACGAGATGGTGACACGGTCACCGGCCTCGGCCTTGGCGCCCTCGCCCTTGTCGGCAAAAGGACGGTTCTGTTCGGCGATCCTGCCGACCGCTTCATCAACGTCGACGTCCGAGACGTCGACCACTGGCTTGTCGATGGTGAACGACTTGAAGTCGGCGAGCGGGATCGGCGGGATGACCTCAATGGCGACAGTATAGTTCAGGTCCGACTTGCCTTCGAGCAGATTGTTGATCTCGTCCTGGTCGGTCGGCAGCGTCACCTTCGGCTCGGTCGCGAGCTTGAAGCCGCGCTCAGTGAAGATCTTGGCGTTGGTATCCCGCACGAGCTGGTCGATGGTCTCGGCCATGACCGATTTGCCGTAGATCTTCTTCAGATGTCCGGCCGGCACCTTGCCGGGGCGGAATCCGTTCATCCGCACCTTGTCCTTCATTTCGGCGAGCCGCTCGTCGACCTTCGCATCGAGGTCGGTGACCGGGACGCTGACCTGAAACTCGTGTTTAAGGCCTTCGGAGAGCGTTTCGTTGACTTGCATCGCCTCAATCTTCTTCTCAAGACGGCCCAGCCAAGGGCCTGATAATTCTTCGTAAACCACCGACCGCCGTTCCGGAGACCTGATCCTTCTTAATCGTTCCAGGGCGCAAGGACTGGTGCGGGCGGAGGGACTCGAACCCCCACAGCTTTCGCCACTGGAACCTAAACCCAGCGCGTCTACCAATTCCGCCACGCCCGCGAAGAGGAAAGAGGTGTTCGGGTCCGGCGGCTCAGCCGCGGGCGGCGGCTTATAACATGTCAAACTTGGCCCGCAGCAAAAAAATAACCCTCGATCGGCGGTCCGCAAGCCGCTCGCTGGACAACAGCACGCGAACGTGGTCCGCATATCTATGACTGTACGAGAACGGCCCTTTCGGCCTTCGCGGCGCGCAGTGCTCGCAGGGCTCGGCGCTGTGGTTTTGTCGCCGAACATGCCTGTGAAGGCGCAGACCACGCGGGCGCGGCGCTCGCTGCGGCTGCAGGAGGCGACGCTGCGCCTTCGCCCGGGTCAGCCGGAAACGATGGTCTGGCGTTTCACGCCCGAGATGGATGCGAACAACTGGGTCTTCCGGCGCGGCGAGACGTTGGAACTGGACCTGACCAACGCCACCGGCTCCCTGATCAACCTGAACTGGTACGGCCAGGATAATTCAGCTGGCGCGGTTCCCCTGCTCGCGCAGGCTGGAATCGCCGCCGGACAGACCGCGACCCGGGCGGTAGCGCTGCAGAAGGCAGGCACCCGGTTCTTCGAGGCACGGATCGGCAGCGAGGGTGCGACACGCCCGTTGCCATGCGGTGCCTTCGTCGTGAGGGAGACGACACCACCGGAGGTCGACCGCGATGAGCTCCTGCTGATCGAAGACTGGCGGCTCACCCCGGACGGAACGGCGATTGCTCCAGGCGAAAGCGGAACCGATACCTCGACGGTCTACACGATCAACGGCCAGCTTGACTGGATCATCGCCGCACGCACCAACCAGCGACTGCGGCTACGCTTCGTCAATGGCTGCCAGCGCGCAGTGATCGCCTTCAGGATTGCCGACCATGATGTGCGGGTGATGGCGATCGACGGTGTGCCGACGGAGCCGTTCCCCGCGCGGGACGGTCGGCTGATCCTGGCACCCGGCACGCGCGTCGATGTCATGTTCGATGCGACGCGGCCGCCGGCATCGCGCTCGCAGATCCTGCTGCATGACGGCACTGCGCCGCGACCGATCGCAACCCTGAGCTATTCGGCCGATGCACCCGTGCGCGACACCCCGCTGCCGCCTGCACCGGCCCTTCCCGACTCCGGCTTGCCGGCACGGATTCCGCTTCAGGGCGCCCAGCGCGTCGAGCTCGCGATCGGCGTTCCCGCACCGGAGGCGGACTGGGTAGCCGCCGACCGGATATCGACCCATCTCGCGCCGGCCTTCCGCGTCAAGCGCGGCCGTTCCGTCGTGCTGGCCATCAGCAACCGCGCGGCGACGCCAGTGACATTCCACATCCACGGCCATCACTTCCGTCTGCTCGACCGCCTCGACGACGGCTGGAAGCCGTTCTGGCTCGACACCTTGTTGTTCGACGCCGGGCAAACCCAGCGCATCGCCTTTCTTGCGGAGCACCCCGGCAGCTGGCTGATGGAAGCAATGGGAATCGAGTGGACCGCGCCGCGACTGCTGCGCTGGTTCGCAGTGGAGTGACACCTCAGGACCCGCTGAGCTTTTCCATCAACTTCATGGGAAGTGGAAAGACGATCGTCGAGGCGCGCTCGCCGGCGATGTTCTGCAACGCAGTGAAGTAGCGCAGCTGCATGGCTTCCGGTTGGGCGGCGAGAATTTGGCCGGCCTGAGCGAGTTTCTCGGCGGCTTGAAACTCGCCTTCCGCGTCGATCACGCGGGCGCGGCGGTTGCGCTCGGCTTCCGCTTGGCGAGCGATCGCCCTGACCATGTTTTCGTTCAGATCCACATGCTTGAGTTCGACGATCGATACCTTGATGCCCCAAGCGTCGGTCTGCTCATCGAGAATCTGGCGGATGTCCGAATTGAGTTTCTCGCGCTCGGCAAGCATCTGATCGAGATCATGCTGGCCGAGCACCGAGCGCAGCGTCGTTTGCGCGAGCTGGCTGGTCGCTTCGTTGAAATGTTCGACCTGGATGACCGCCTTCTCGGGGTCAAGGACGCGATAATACACGACAGCGTTGACTCGCACCGAAACGTTGTCGCGCGAGATGACATCCTGCGGCGGCACGTCGAAGACGCGCGTACGCAAATCGATCCGCACCATCTGCTGGATGATAGGCACGATGATGACGAGGCCAGGCCCCTTCACCCTCCACAACCGCCCGAGCAGGAACACGACGCCGCGCTCGTACTCGCGCAGAATGCGGATCGAATAGGCGAGCAGCGCGAGGAGGAGCAGGAGCGGAACGATCAATCCGGTCCAGTTTAGAATGTCGAACGCCATGGCAACCCTCCTGCTTTCAATTCTCGACGATCAGCGTGAGACCGTCCCGTCCGGTGACGCGGACCCGACCCGTCGGCTTCATGGCGCGGGAAGAGCGCGCCGACCACACCTCTCCGAAGAGGCGAACGTGGCCGCAGGTTCCGTCCCAATCGACGACAGTGGCGTCGGCGCCGACGAGCTGCTCGGCGCCGGTGGCGGCCGGCCGTCGACGCGCTTTCAGAGCGGCAGCGGCAATGCCGAAGATCAACAATACTGAAACGACCGCCGTGCCGATAATCAGCGGCAGCGACACGGCAATGTCGACGTCGCTTCCGGCATTTTCGAACAGAAAGTACGCGCCTGCGATGAACGCGGCGAGGCCACCGATGCCGAGCACACCGACGCCCGGTGTGAAGGCTTCGCCGACCATAAGGGCGAGGCCGAGCACGAGCAGCCCGAGCGCGCCGTAATTCACCGGCAGCGCCGTGAGCCCGACCAATGCCAGGATCAGGCTGATACCGCCGATCACCCCTGGGACCCACGTTCCCGGATGCCAGAACTCCAGGATCAGTCCGTAGAAGCCGATCATCAGCAGGATGAATGCAATGTTCGGATCGGAGATCACCGACAGGAGCCGTGTCCGAACGTCTGGCGCGATGAGTTCAGCGTGAGAGTTCCTGGTCGCAAGTACGATCTCGGCACCGGCGACGCTCACACGGCGCCCGTCGAGTTGAGCCAGCAGATCGTCAACCGTGGTGGCAACGATTTCGATCACGCCTTCTTTCTGCGCTTCAGTGGCCGTCAATGTCTCTGCGTCGCGCGTGGCCCTGTCCGCCCACTCGGCGTTCCGTCCGCGCAACTGCGCCAGGCTCCGCAACAACGCGACGGAATCGTTCAGCGCCTTCTGCTCGGCTGTCGTCCGCGGCTTTGTCGGCGATGCATTCCGCTCCTCCTTGGCGGGATCGGTCTGCCGCGGCTCCGGCAGAGCGGGCACGCCGCCGATCTGCACCGGAGTCGCCGCGCCGATGTTCGTCCCTGGGGCCATCGCGGCAATGTGCGAGGCATAGACCAGGAACGTGCCGGCAGACGCCGCGCGGGCGCCGCTCGGCGCGACATAGACCACCACCGGCACCGGCGATGCGACGATGCGCTGGATCAGATCGCGCGTGGACGTGACGAGCCCACCCGGCGTGTCCAACCGCACAATCAGCACGGCGGCCTTTTGATCCTGTGCCTGGTCGATCGCGCGAGACAGCTGCCGCGTGGTCGCAACGCCGATGACACCGGATATTTCGGTCAGCAGCACGCGATTGGGCGCCTGCGCCGGCGCCGCCGACGGAAGGGCGAACGCAACGACCACGGCGAGCACCAGCGCGGCGCTTGCAAAGCAACGCGCGAGAGCCGTCCTTCGGCGAACCCACGGATAGATCATTGATCCTCACGCAGCTTCAGGAAACGCCGAGACGCGGGATGTCAGCGGACATCCCGGGCATCATGCTCGAATATAGTTGCGCGAAGCCTCAGGCGCCACGGAAGCTGAACCGTGGAGTTACGGCGCGTCAGTAACTTACGCCAAACTCGTCATAGAGCCTGCGGAAGACGGCCGGCAGCACCTCCGGCAGATCCTCCGCGATCAGACCCGGCCCGGCCTCGGCACCGGCTTCACCATGCATCCACACGCCGACGCAGGCGGCTTCGAACGCGGTCACGCCTTGGGCGAGCATCGCGCAGATCATGCCGGCGAGGACATCGCCGGAGCCGGCCGTGGCCAGCCACGGCGGCGCGTTGGCGGAGATCGCAGCCCTTCCATCAGGCGATGCGACGACGGTGTCGGCGCCTTTCAGCACGACCGTCGTGCCGGAGGTGCCAGCTGCCGCTCGCGCGCGCTCGAGCTTCGAAGTCGCAGGATCGAGGCTGCCGAACAGTCGGCGGAATTCGCCGTCGTGCGGCGTCAGCACGACGCGCGCCTTGCTCGCGGCGATCGCGTCAAACAGGCGGGACGGCTCGTCGGCGAAGCTCGTGATTGCATCCGCATCCAGGACGACGCCCCGTCCGGCGCCGACCGCGGTGAGCGCCAGATCGCGCGTGCGGCTCCCGACGCCGCAGCCAGGGCCAATCACCAGCGCGTTGAAGCGCTCGTCCTGCAGCAGCTCGCCGAACTCCATCACGCTGTCGACGGGCCGCACCATGACCGCGGTCATCGCCTGCGCATTGATCGCGAGTGCCTCGCGCGGCGTGGCCAACGTCACAAGACCTGCACCGGCCCTGAGCGCGCCGCGCGCCGACAGCCGCGCTGCGCCCGTCGTCACCGCGCCACCGGAGACGATCAGCGCGTGACCGCGCGAATATTTGTGGCCATCGAGTTGCGGCAGCGGAAACGTGACCTGCCAAAGCGTCGGCATGTTCTCGAAGGTTGCGCAGCCGATTTTTTCCAGCACCGCGTCCGCTATGCCGATGTCGACCACGCGCACGCGGCCGCAATGCAGCCGGCCGGGCAGCAGCAGGTGTCCCGGCTTCTTCCGGAAGAAGGTCACGGTCTCGGTGGCATTGACCGCGATGCCCATCGCCTGCCCCGTCGAACCATTGATGCCACTCGGCAGATCGACGCTGAGCAGTGGCGCGCCGCTTCGGTTCATCGCCTCGATCATGTCGCGCGGCTCACCCTTCACCGGACGATCGAGGCCTGCACCGAACAGCGCATCGACGATCAACGCCGCGTTGCCGAGCGCTCCTGGATCCCAGGGCAGCACCCCGCCCTGCCAATCCTTCGCCGCAAACGCCGCATCTCCCTTCAGCGTCTCGCGCCGGCAGAGCAGCATCACCGACACGTCGTGGCCCATCTTGGCGAGCTCCGATGCCGCAACGAACCCGTCACCGCCGTTGTTGCCGCGACCGGCGACGACCAGAATAGGGCCGTCGCCCGCTAGATCTGCCGCCGCCTCCGCGACAGCAAGGCCGGCGCGCTGCATCAGCGCGTAACCGCTCGTGCCCGCCGCGATGGACAATTGGTCGGCGCGCATCATTTCAGCATTGGTGAGCAGTTCAGTGGCCACATGCTGCTCCAGGTCTGCACGCTCGCAACGCAGTGCGCCTCCAGATAAGGCACCGCGCGCGAGCTGGGCGGGCATTCATGGCTGAATATGCGCAGAAAATGTGCATAATGCCTATTCTTGCAGCAGAATGTCGGCCACGACCGTCTTTCCGAGCCGTCCGGAACGCTGGTAATGACCTGATAACACGCCGCTTTCGCCCTGCGAAGCCAACTGGCACGGAGCCTGCTTTAAGCTGGGCGCAATTGGCTTCGAACCAATGGAAGTGCCGGGAGACGTTCAGTGAAAAAGATCGAGGCCATCATCAAGCCATTCAAGCTCGACGAGGTGAAGGAAGCGCTTCAGGAAGTCGGGCTGCAGGGCATCACGGTCACCGAGGCGAAAGGCTTCGGGCGGCAGAAGGGCCATGCGGAACTCTATCGTGGCGCCGAGTACATCGTCGATTTCCTGCCGAAGGTTAAAATCGAGATTGTGATCGCCGATGATCTGGTCGAAAAGGCCATCGAAGCGATCCGGCGCGCGGCCCAGACCGGGCGGATCGGCGACGGCAAGATTTTCGTATCCAACATCGAAGAAGCCATTCGCATCCGAACGGGCGAATCCGGGCTGGATGCAATTTGACTTTTCAATCAAGAAGTCCTGAAGACACCACCATCGGCCGCGCGACGCTGCCAAAACGCGAAGACCTGTCAAACTAAGGGGTATCCATGACGACCGCTAAAGACGTCCTGAAGAAGATCAAGGACAACGACGTGAAGTACGTCGACTTCCGCTTCACCGACCCGCGCGGCAAGTGGCAGCACGTGACGTTCGACGTGTCGATGATCGAAGAGGACACCTTCGCCGAAGGCATCATGTTCGACGGCTCGTCCATCGCCGGCTGGAAGGCGATCAACGAATCCGACATGTGCCTGATGCCCGACCCGGTGACTGCCACGATCGACCCGTTCTTTGCCGAGACGACGCTCGTGCTGACCTGCGACGTGCTCGAGCCGACCACCGGCGAGCCCTACAACCGCGATCCGCGCGGTATCGCCAAGAAGGCCGAGGCGATGGTGAAGTCGATGGGCGTGGGCGACAGCGTGTTCGTCGGTCCCGAGGCCGAATTCTTCGTGTTCGACGACGTGCGCTACTCGGCAACGCCGTACAACACCGGCTTCAAGCTCGACCAGGTCGAGTTGCCGATCAACTCCGATACCGACTATGAGGGTGGCAACCTCGGCCACCGCATCCGCACCAAGGCCGGCTACTTCCCGGTCCCGCCGCAGGACTCGGTGCAGGACATGCGCTCGGAGATGCTCGGCGCGATGGCCAAGATGGGCGTCAAGGTCGAGAAGCATCACCACGAAGTGGCGTCCGCCCAGCACGAGCTCGGCATGAAGTTCGACACGCTGACGCTGATGGCCGACCAGATGCAGATCTACAAGTACTGCATTCACCAGGTCGCACACATCTACGGCAAGACGGCCACCTTCATGCCGAAGCCGGTCTACGGCGACAATGGCTCGGGCATGCACGTGCACCAGTCGATCTGGAAGGAAGGCAAGCCGGTGTTCGCCGGCAACAAGTACGCCGACCTGTCGGAGATGTGCCTGAACTACATCGGCGGCATCATCAAGCACGCCAAGGCCATTAACGCCTTCACCAACCCATCGACCAACTCCTACAAGCGCCTGGTCCCGGGTTATGAAGCGCCGGTGCTACTCGCCTACTCGGCGCGCAACCGCTCCGCCTCGTGCCGCATTCCCTACACCACCTCGCCGAAGGCCAAGCGCGTGGAAGTCCGCTTCCCCGACCCGATGGCCAATCCGTATCTCGGCTTCGCGGCGATGCTGATGGCCGGCCTCGACGGCATCAAGAACAAGATCGATCCGGGTCCGGCCATGGACAAGGATCTGTACGATCTGCCGAAGGAAGAGCTGAAGTCTATCCCGACGGTTTGCGGCAGCCTGCGTGAGGCGCTGGAAAACCTCGACAAGGATCGCGCCTTCCTGAAGAATGGCGGCGTATTCGACGACGACTTCATCGACAGCTACATCGAGCTGAAGATGACCGAAGTCGAGCGATTCGAAATGACGCCGCATCCGGTCGAGTTCGAGATGTACTACTCGCAGTAATCACTGCTTTGGGGGCGACCCGCGCGTTGGCCGCGCTGGGTCGGCAAGCAAAAGGCGCTCCGCAAGGGGCGCCTTTTGTCTTTGGTGGCTGCCTTTCGCCCTGCAGGCTGCGGCGAGACAAGCCAATCTGTTCTCCGTCGTAGCCGGGCTGGAGTTCATGGCCGTTCCACGAACGGCGCCGCGTGATTCACCTATGGCGCGGCATCATAACGGCCACCGTATCCCGATAGCCGAGCATGAAGAGCTGCACCGCAATTTCTGAAAAATTGAACTCCTATGAAGATCCTACGGGTGACGCCGCGGAGGCTTGAACCACCGCCATTGCGAGCGTAGCGAAGCAATCCAGCGCCGAACCTGCCATAACTGCCGCGCTGGATTGCTTCGGGCTGCGCCCTCGCAATGACGAATGGTCGGCCAGGGTATCGTTTCGCTCCTCCCGGGCTACAGGTCTTCGCTCCTCACTACTCACCCCTTGATCCACATCGCACATTCGGCAACAACTGACCTCTCATATTCGAGGACAATGCGTGACCAACTCGCTTGAAACGCAGGTAAATCCCGATCGCTCGCTTGCCGCATCGATCGCGCTCGGCGGCTGCGCGATCGCCGGCTTCGTGGCGCTGCTTGCGATTGCGTGGCACGCGGCCGGGACCATCCTCCTGCTGTTCTCCGGCGTGCTGTTCGGCATCTTTCTTGTCGCGCTCACGAACCTGCTCGACCGCCTCATCGGCGGCTCGCATGTGCTGCGGCTGGTGATCGTCTGTTTGTTTCTGACCGGCCTGTTCACTACTGTGATCGCGCTCGGCGGCGCGACCATCGCCCAGCAGGCGACCGCGCTGTCGGCCACCATCCGCTCCCAGGTCGGCAACGTCAGGACGTTTCTGGAAGAGCGTGGGGTCAATACGAACTTCTTGACGCTCGACACACCAACTGCATCTGCTCCCGCGGAGGGACAGCAACGACCGGCACCGCCGAGCCGACCGGACTTTCCGAGCGCGAGCACCATCGCATCCGGCACGAGCGCCATCGTCGCCCAGACCTGGAAGGTACTCTCCGGCCTGATCGAGACGGTCGGCAACATCTTCATCATCATTCTCTTGGGCCTGCTGATCGCCGCCCAACCGAGCCTTTATCGCAACGGCGCGCTGCGCTTCGTGCCCCAACGCTACAAGCAGGACGCCGCGGCACTTGCGGACGACATCGGCGAAACGCTGCGGCGCTGGCTGATGGGCCAGCTCATGACGATGACGTCGATCTTCATCATCACCTGGATCGGCCTGGCCCTGATCGGAATTCCGGGCTCGCTGGTGCTCGGCTTCATCGCCGGCTTCCTGTCGTTCATTCCGAACGTCGGCGCCGTGCTGGCCGGCGTCCTCATCGTGCTTGCGAGCCTGGGTTCGGGCCTCGCGGCCGTGGTCTTCTCCTTTGGCCTTTATCTCCTGGTGCAATTTCTCGAAGGCAACATCCTGACACCGCTGATCCAGCGCCACGCGATCAATATTCCTCCAGCCACGCTGTTCGCCGCGCAGATTTTCTTAGGCTTCCTGTTCGGCCTGTGGGGGCTGGCACTGGCGCTGCCCATGATCGCCATCACTAACGTTGTGCTGAAGCATCGTTTCCCCGACGACAGCGCTGGTGCGGTTCCAGGGTAGTGCTTCGCACGCGTGGGCGTCACACGCGCTTCAAACGCGTGTGATGGGTTAGAACCATTCAAGACTTCCTAGCCCAACGCGTGGTAGCAGCGGCACATGTCAAACGATCGAGACGTCACGAACTCAGAAAACCACACCCGCTCGCAGCTTGCCGAAAGCTCGCAGGATGTCGGCGTCAATCGAAGCGCCAACGCGACCATCGGCGACATCATCGCGGCCCGCTTTTCACGGCGAGATTTCGCCAAGGGAGCGCTGGGCGTCGCAGCGATTGCCGCCACCACCGGTTCGCTGGCGTTCGACACCGCCAACGCGCAGGCAGGCGCGCCTGCGGCCGCCTCACGGTTTGGCTTCAACGAGGTTGAAGCCAAGGTCGAGCCGAACCACGCAGTCGCAGACGGCCACGACGCCGACATTCTGATCCGCTGGGGCGATCCGGTGCTGCCCGGCGCGCCCGCATTCGATCCGCACGCGCAGACGTCAGAGTCGCAATCCAAGCAGTTCGGCTACAATAACGACTTTCTCGGCTACTTTCCGATGCCTGGTGCCGCGAACCCTTCGGCGCATGGCCTGCTCGTGGCGAACCATGAGTACACCAACGAGGAGCTGATGTTTCCCGGCGTCGGCCGCCAGGACGTACGTAGCGTCGCCTTCGCCAAGATGACGCCCGAGTTGGCGGCGGTCGAGATGGCCGCGCATGGCGGCAGCGTGATCGAGATCCGCCGCGAGGGCGGCAAGTGGTCGGTCGTGCCGAACTCGAAATATGCGCGCCGCATCGATGCCACGACTCCGATGGAGATCACCGGACCTGCCGCCGGCCATCCCCGCCTCAAGACGAAGGACGATCCAACCGGCAAGCGCGTGCTCGGCATGGTGAACAACTGCGCGGGCGGCGTGACACCATGGGGCACATGGCTCACCTGCGAAGAGAACACGAATTTCTACTTCTTCGGCGCGCTGGACGAACAGCATGCGGAGGCCAAGAACCACAAGCGCTACGGCATCCCCGGCAACGTTCAGGCCTGGGGCAAATACCACGATCGCTTCGCGCTCGCCAAGGAGCCGACTGAGCCCAATCGTTTCGGCTGGATTGTCGAAATCGATCCGTTCGACCCATCCTCAACGCCGAAGAAACGCACCGCGCTCGGCCGCCTGAAGCACGAGGGCGCGGCGGGCACCATCAACAAGGATGGACGCTATATCGTCTATACTGGTGACGACGAGCGCTTCGACTACGTCTACCGCTTCGTCACCAACGCGCGCGTCGACCGCGACAATCCGAAGGCCAATGCCGACATTCTCGACAACGGCACGCTGTCGGTCGCACGCTACAATGCCGACGGCACGCTGACCTGGTTGCCGATCGTCTTCGGCGAAGGCCCCCTCTCCCCGGACAACGGCTTTCACAATCAGGCGGACGTTCTGATCGAGACGCGACGCGCGGCCGATCTGCTTGGCGCCACGAAGATGGACCGGCCGGAGGATATCGAAACCAGTCCCGTGACGAACAAAGTCTATGTCGCACTGACCAACAACAACCGCCGGAAGGCGGAGCAGATCGACGCGGCCAATCCGCGCACCGACAATCGCTTCGGCCACATCATCGAGATGGTTCCTCCGGACGGCGATCATGCCGCCCAGACGTATCGTTGGGAAATTCTGGTTCGCTGCGGTGATCCGGCCATCGCCGATGTCGGCGCGACGTTCTCGTCGGAAACCACGCGCAACGGCTGGTTCGGCATGCCCGACAATCTGGCCATCGACCATCAAGGGCGGCTTTGGGTCGCGACCGACGGCAACTCCGGCGCAAGCACGGGCCGCGCGGACGGCGTCTGGGGCGTGGAGACTGAAGGCGCCGCACGCGGGACCTCGCGTCACTTCTATCGCGCGCCGGCCGGCGCTGAACTCTGCGGCCCATGCTTCACGCCGGACGGCGAGACGCTGTTCGTATCCATTCAGCACCCGGGCGAAGCCGACGACGACAACGGGCCTGCGGCAACGTTCGAAAACCCGTCAACCCGCTGGCCGGATTTCAAGCCGGACATGCCCCCACGCCCCTCGATCGTGGCGATCACCCGCAAGAGCGGCGGCAAGATCGGCGTGTGATACCGCGCACAGCGGCAATCTACCGTCATTGCGATCCGGCTTCGCCCTTCGGGCTACGCCGGGGCAAGGCAAAGCGACTTGTCCGTCGTAATTGGAACACGTCCGAGGTTGCGGCAACTGCTGGGTTGGATTGCTTCGTCGCCCTAGGCGACGACGGCGACGCCGTTCTTCGAGCGGCTATGCCTCGCAATGACGATGGGGTTGGCGGTTCACCAACTGGAGACCCGATCTAGACCGTTGCCAGCAGAACAACGCAGGCGATTGCCAGAACGCAGCCCCAGAACGTGATGACCGGCCAATCGTTCGGCTTGCGATAGCGGCCCTCTGCGCGCCGCTCGTCGATCAGCGCCGCCTCGTATTCGGCGGAAGTCGAAAACATGCAGGCAAAGCCGTTGCGCGCGGAAGCGGCGATCTCCTCGAGCGAGCTCGAAGGCACTTGCTGGCTGTTGCTGCGAGTGGGCGACATCGATGATGCTATAGAAGTGCAGTGGTAAATGGAGCGTTTAGTGGCGGCGCTGCGGCCGTCGAATCCAGAACATCGCTGCTGTTGCCGGTCGAGTCCGGCTTAACTGGTCAGACGCCGAGGCTCTCGAAGTGGTGCACCACCGTCGGCTGCTTCGCCGGCTGTTGCACGGCGCGCAGTCGTTGCTGATCGAGCGAGAGCGGCTCCTCGGTTGCGATCTCGACGCGGTTCCGTCCGCCGCGCTTGGCACGATAGAGCGCGGTGTCGGCTGCCGCCAGGAGCGCGCTGAATCCGGTGCCGGGCGGTCCGCCCGCAACACCAATGCTGACGCTGGTGGCAAGCGGCGTCTCATCAACCTGCACGCCGGCGTTCGCGAACACCGCGCGCACCCGCTCCGCCGCGGTCGCCGCGTCCTCGACCGAGCATGGCAGCATCGCGGCGAACTCCTCGCCACCGACACGTCCGACGATGTCGGTGATGCGAAGCGTGTGCACGAGCACATTCGCAAACAGTTTCAGGATTTCATCGCCCGCCGGATGGCCAAACCGATCGTTGACCGCCTTGAAATGGTCGATGTCGAAGATCAGCACCGTCACCGGGCGGCCTGCCGCCTCCTCGCGCTCGATCATCCGGCTTGTCAGCTCGGCAAAACCACGACGATTGAAGAGGCCGGTCAGCGGGTCGATGGACGCTGCGGTCTTATGCGCCTTCACTGCGCGCTCGGACACCAGCATGAAGATGATAAAGACCGTGCCGACGGCATAGAGCACAATCTCGATCGCGAACGCCGCAACCCAGCCGCTGCGCACGTCAAGCACGCCACCGCTGCGCAGGACGTCGCCGAGCAGGATCGGCAGCATCAGAACGCCGCCGTGCATCGCCGGGATCGCCACCGCCGGCCAGCGCGACTTGAGGGTCTTTCGCCGTTCCGACCACAGCTCGTTGGCCGTGATCGCCGCGTAACCTGCGACAATCGCCGTGCCGATGATCACACGCAAGCTCGACGGGCCCGGCAGGCCAAAGCCGACGCCGGCCCAGACCGCCGCGCCGGCGAGAATTCCGGGCCATGAGGTGGCGCGGCCGTGAAAAACCCGCGCCGCATTCCAGACGAGGCCACAAGCAACAAAGCCCACCATCGTCAACACAACTTCCGCTGCCGGAGGAATCAGGGTGCCGGCGAGCGCCGTGACCGCGACGGTGACGCCGCCGAGAATATAGGCTGCACTCCACCAGCCGAGCGCGGGGATCCGCTCCTGCCGCCAGAAGAACAGGAGCAAGCCGCCGAGCATCACTGCGACCAGCGAGGCCACAAGATATAGAGTCGAAATATCAAGCGACATGAAACCCCGTGACTGTGCCCTAAAGCGATCAGCTAACGCCGGATCGTTTCTCCTCCTCAGCCGGCGCTCAGGCTAGGGCGACTGTCTTGGCAAAGGGTTGGGACTGTCACAAAACTTTTCCGGAAAAATTCGCAGCAATTTGTGCAGGAGACAAAGAGAAAGGGCGCCGCAAGGCGCCCTTTCGAGAGATTGCAACGCGGTGAACCGCGGGCCGTTAGCGCTTCGAGAACTGGAACGAGCGGCGGGCCTTTGCGCGGCCGTACTTCTTGCGCTCGACCACACGCGAGTCACGCGTGAGGAAGCCGCCCTTCTTCAGGATGCCGCGCAGCTCCGGCTCGAAATTGGTCAGCGCCTTTGACAGGCCGTGACGCACGGCGCCCGCCTGACCGGAGAGGCCGCCGCCGGAAACCGTGCAGATCACGTCGTACTGGCCCTGACGGTTCGATGACACCAGCGGCTGCTGGATCATCATGCGCAGCACCGGACGCGCGAAGTAGACCTCGAAGGCGCGGGTGTTGACCGTGATCTTGCCTGACCCCGGCTTGACCCAGACGCGGGCGACCGCGTCCTTGCGCTTGCCGGTGGCGTATGCACGACCATGCTTGTCGATCTTCTTGACATAGCGCGGCGCCTCAGCAGCGGCCGGCTTGAGCTGCGACAGTTGATCGAGCGATTGGATGCTTTCGGCCATCAGGCGGCCCTCATGTTCTTGCGGTTCATGGACGCGACATCGACGACCTGGGGCTGCTGCGCCTCATGCGGATGTTCGGCACCGGGATAGACGCGGAGGTTGCCAAGCTGACGGCGGCCGAGCGGCCCACGCGGCAGCATGCGCTCCACGGCCTTCTCGACCACGCGCTCCGGAAAACGGCCTTCGAGGATCGACTTGGCCGTCCGTTCCTTGATGCCGCCAATGAAGCCGGTATGATTGTAGTACACTTTGCGCTCGCGCTTGCGCCCGGTGAGCACAACCTTCGCCGCGTTGATGATGATGACATTGTCGCCGCAGTCGACGTGAGGCGTGTAGGTCGGCAGATGCTTGCCGCGAAGGCGCATCGCCACCAGCGTCGCGAGCCGGCCGACAACCAATCCCTTGGCGTCGATCAGCACCCACTTTTTTTCGACCTCGGCTGGCTTTGCCGAAAACGTCTGCATGATGGGGTTCCGTGGATAAAGAAAAAGGGCGCAGGTCGCGCCCGATGCCGCCGGTACTTAAAGAACGGGGAGTCCGCGGTCAATCCCTTCGTGAATAAAATAATCCAATATAATCAGCGACTTGCAATTATGGTGTAATAATACCTTAGCTAATCTCGTTTTGGTGGAATGGAATAGGTGGACGTGACATGCGCTACCGGTTCGGACCCCGCCGCCGAGTACAGCGTGACCTCGCCTACCGCCAGCCGCTTGCCGAGCTTCATGAGGCGGGCTTCTGCGATCAAATCGTGACCAGCGGGAGCCTTGCTGAGGAAATTGATGTTGAGATTGGTGGTGACGGCCAGGCCGACCGGCCCGATCGCCGACAGCAGCACGACATACATGGCGAAATCCGCGAGTGCCATCAGTGTCGGCCCGGAGACGGTGCCGCCCGGCCGCAACATGCTCTCATCGTAAGTTTCGCGGAGCCGACACGTCCTGCCGTCGGCCCGCTCGATGGCGATCGACGTGTCGCGAAACATCTGCGGCATCTCGCTGTGCAGGAACGTCTCAAGCTCCTTCACCGTCATTAGCGCCATATCGACCTTCCTGACCCCTGCCCGACCGCCGACTGATGCTCGGCGGGGCCATGGAAATCAGACCGGATCGCTTGGCGCAACGTGCTGAACGGCGACGCAAGGCCTAGTGCGGTGCTTCTGACGTTCCGATCAGCCTTGTTGCGATCTCAATCATCGGAACGTCAGAAACAAAAACCGCACTACAGGACACCAGCCCGCCGCCGTCAGCGGATCTTCGCGAAATCGCCGTGCCGCCCGAGTCCGTCCCTGAAGCGGCTGGCACCGGCAACGCCGTCAGCGATCAGCGCCTCGCGGCCGTTGTACCATTCCTGAATAAGCGCCTCGCGAACAGTCAGACCGTGACTCTTGATGGCCGAACGTCGGTCAGCACGGACACACACTTGCGGAAAGCGTGCGATCTCATGCGCCAGCTCTTCAGCCTTGGCACGTGCGCCGCCCTTCGGTGTCACGTACTCGCACAAGCCGATCGCAAGACACTCCTCGGCCGGGACCTTGCGTCCCGTGAGAATGATCTCCAATGCGCGGCCCTGTCCGACGATACGCGGCAACCGCACGGTACCGCCGTCAATCAATGGCACGCCCCATCGGCGACAATAGACGCCGAAATAAGACTCCGCCGCCATCACCCTGAAATCGCACCACAAGCCAAGCTCCATGCCGCCCGCAACTGCAGGTCCTTCAATGGCGCCGATGACAGGCTTGTCCAGTTCAAGTCGGGACGGTCCCAAAGGCCCGCGAGGAATCTCTCCGCCATTGCCGCGCGGACGCGCCGTGGAGATGTCGAGCTCGCCGAGCGGATAAGCGGCGTCGAGCGAACTGACGTATTTGAGATCCCACCCCGAACAGAATGCGCCGCCTGCGCCATAGAACACCGCAACGGCGGCATCTTTGTCGGCATCAAATTCGAGAAAAGCGGCGGTCAACTCGTCGGCGCTCTTCGGATCCATGGCGTTTCGCGCTTCAGGCCGATCGTGAATGATCGTCCAGACCGTTCCATCCCGTTCGATCCTGACTGTCATGGGGATCTCCTTATAACGATCGTTAATTCTAACATCGTTAGAATTCTAACGGTGTTAGGTCCTGCGTCAAGCGTGTGATATCCGATCCCGATGTCGAACGAACGAAAGGCCGGCCGGCGGAGAGCCGTCAGCGAGCTGAAACGCGAACTGATCGTGGATGCGGCACGGAAGGTCTTCGAGGCCGAAGGCCTGGACGGCGCATCCCTGCGCTCGATCGCAGCCGCTGCCGGCTATACGCCAGCCGCGCTCTACTTTCACTTCGACTCCAAGGAAGCCATCTATGCGGAGCTGCTGCTCACCTCGCTTGCAAGTCTTGGCCAGACCGTCAGCCGGGCCATCCTGCGGACGAAGCAGCCAGCCGACCGGCTTCGCGCCGCGGCGATGGCGTTTTTTCGCTTCTATGCGGAGAATCCGAGAGATCTCGACCTCGGCTTCTATCTTTTTCGCGGCGGAATGAAACCGCACGGCCTCGGCAAGAAGCGCGATGATGTGCTGAACGCGGCGCTGATTGCGGCGTTGTCTCCGATCGCCGAAGCTGCGCAGGTGCTGGGGGCGACGCGGGAACAGGCAAGGCTCCTGATGGCAGATGTCTTCGCCCATGCGGCCGGGCTATTGTTGCTGGCGCACACCGGCCGCATTCGCCTGTTTGGGGCGTCGGCGCAGAATTTGATGGAACGCTTCGTCGAGCATGCGATCGCAACATTGACTGCGAAGAAACCAGCATGACGGTGCCGAGGCGATGTTTTGCGGTTCGCATGGGCGACCACAATCGCATACACTGGGGCAACCAGAGACGGTCAGTGAGATGAACGTTCAACAGCAAAGTACCTCCAACGCCCTGGCTGCGCCGTTGCTGCGCGAGGCGCGCGACGCCGTCGAAATCCTGACGCTCAATCGCCCGGCGGCGCGCAACGCGCTGTCGGAGGAGATGATTGCGGCGCTGCATGCGGCGATCGACGCAGTCAGCCGTGAGGATGCCGTTCGCGGGATCGTCATCGCAGCGAACGGTCCGGCGTTCTGCGCCGGGCATGATCTGAAGGAGCTGACAGCGCGGCGCGGCGATGCCGACGGCGGCCGCGGCTATTTCGCCCACATCATGGGTTCGTGCAGCGCGATGATGCAGGCGATCGTGCACTGTCCCAAACCGGTCATCGCTGCGGTGAATGGCATGGCGACCGCCGCCGGGTGTCAGCTCGTGGCGACCTGCGATCTTGCGGTGGCCTCCGACACGGCAAGGTTCGCCACGCCCGGCGTCGACATCGGTCTGTTTTGTTCGACGCCAATGGTGGCGTTGACGCGCAATGTACCGCGCAAGCAGGCGATGGAGATCCTGTTGACCGGCGAACCGATCCCTGCCGAACGGGCACGCGAGATCGGCCTGGTCAATCGCGTCGTTGCCGAGGGCACCGAGCGGGCGAAAGCAATCGCGCTCGCCGAGCTGATTGCGAGCAAGTCGATGCATACGGTCAAGATCGGCAAGACCGCATTCTACAGACAGGCCGAGATGAGCCTTGCCGACGCATACCGCTTTGCCAGCGAAGTGATGACGGAAAACATGATGGCGCGTGACGCGGCCGAAGGCATTGCGGCGGCAATCGAGAAGCGCAAGCCGCGCTGGGAAGACAAGTAGCGGACGCGATGAACCACGACGCATACGAAGACGGCTACATCCGCACGATCCTGCGCAGCGTGCGCAGCATCGCCATCGTCGGCGCCTCCCCGAACACGGTACGGCCGAGCTATTTCGTGTTCAAGTACATGCTCGAGCGCGGCTACGACGTGATCCCGGTCAACCCGGGACAGGCCGGCAAGCAGATGCTTGGCAAGACGTTCGCAGCCTCACTGCGCGAAATCGGCCGGCCCATCGACATGGTCGATATCTTTCGGGCCTCGGAGCATGTCATGCCGGTGGTCGACGAGGCGCTGTCGCTCGCGCCCCTGCCCCGCGTGATCTGGATGCAGCTCGGCGTCCGCAACGACGCAGCCGCAGCAAAAATCGAGGCCGCCGGCATCAAGGTGGTGATGAATCGCTGCCCGAAGATCGAATACGGGCGCCTGTCTTCGGAGATTTCCTGGATGGGCGTGAATTCGCGCACGCTGAGCTCCAAGCGGGCTCCCATGCCGACCAATGGCGTGCAGCGGCTGTCGCTCGATCGCGAATCGTTCGGCACGGATGCGGCAAATCGCGGGATGCGCGAGCCGCCAAAAAGCTAAACGTATCCGCCGGAGGCCTTTGACATGCCGATCAAAGACCTTGCAATCGCCGCAGCAACTTGCGTCCTGATACTCGGCATTGCGTTGGTCTCGAATGCCCTGCTCGACCGGTACCAAACCGGCGAGGCAACGGTCGCAACGGCGCCTGAAGGCAGCGCCTGCGTCGATGCCAAGGGACACTGGGTCAACTGGCCCTGGGCGAACGTTCCCATGCTGTCGCCGCGTTGTCCTGACACTCCGGCCGGCCCGCCCGACAAGAAATAGCGCGCGAGACAGCGCAAAGCGCTGACATTCGGGAAAAATCGTCCTTGCATTGCGCTCCCGCGCAGAAGGTCATTGCGATCTGCATAATCCGGCGTTCGCCGCCTTGACGCAGACACCTCGCCGAGCATGATCGGTTCAGACAGAACACCAGGCACCTTCTCAAGGACCGAGCATGATCGACCGCATTCCCGGCTTCTCCACTCTCGCCATCCACGCAGGGGCCCAGCCCGATCCGACCACGGGCGCGCGGGCGACGCCGATCTATCAGACGACGTCCTTCGTCTTCAACGACGCCGAGCACGCCGCCTCGCTGTTCGGCCTGCAGGCATTCGGCAACATCTATAGCCGCATCGGCAATCCGACCAACGCGGTTCTGGAAGAGCGCGTCGCGGCTCTTGAGGGCGGTACCGCCGCGCTCGCCGTCGCCTCGGGCCATGCGGCACAGGTGGTCGTGTTCCAGGCGCTGCTGCAGCCGGGCGACGAGTTCATCGCCGCGCGCAAGCTCTACGGCGGCTCGATCAACCAGTTCAACCACGCGTTCAAGAGTTTCGGCTGGAACGTCGTCTGGGCCGACGGCGACGACATCGGCAGCTTCGAACGCGCCGTCTCGCCAAGAACCAAGGCCATCTTCATCGAGTCGATTGCCAACCCCGGCGGCACCGTGACCGACATCGAAGCCGTCGCCACTGTTGCGCGCAAGGCTGGGGTGCCGCTGATCGTCGACAACACGCTGGCCTCACCCTATCTCTGCAAGCCGATCGATCACGGCGCGGACATCGTCGTGCATTCCTTGACGAAATTTCTCGGCGGCCACGGCAATTCGATCGGCGGCATTATCGTCGATGCGGGCACCTTCGACTGGTCGCGCGACAACAAGTACCCGATGCTGAGCGAGCCGCGGCCGGAATATCACGGCATCAGGCTGCAGGAGACATTCGGCAATTTCGCCTTCGCGATCGCTTGCCGCGTGCTCGGCCTGCGCGACCTCGGCCCGGCGCTGTCGCCGTTCAACGCCTTCCTGATCCTCACCGGCATCGAGACGCTGGCACTTCGCGTGCAGAAGCACAGCGACAATGCCAAGGCCGTCGCCGAATGGCTGTCCAAGCATCCCTCGGTTGCCTGGGTCAGCTACGCCGGTCTGCAAGGCGACAAGTATCACAATCTTGCCCGCAAATATTGTCCGAAGGGCGCGGGCGCAGTGTTCACCTTCGGCCTGAAGGGTGGCTTCGAGGCCGGCAAGAAACTCGTCTCAGGCGTTCAGCTGTTCTCGCATCTTGCCAATGTCGGCGATACACGCTCACTCATCATTCATCCCGCATCGACCACCCACAGCCAGCTCGATGATGCGCAGAAGGTGGCGGCCGGCGCAGCGCCGGACGTGGTGCGCATATCGGTCGGCATCGAGGACAAGGAAGACATCATCGCCGATCTCGATCAGGCGCTGAAAGCTTAAGGAGACCTCAGCCCTTCTTGAACGTCTTGGCGACGTAATCGCGAATGTGCCGGATCGTATCCGGCGAGGTCCAGATCTCTTCGACGCGCTTGTCGACACGCACGGCATGCTGAGCCATCCGGTCAGCCACGGGCTGGCGAAGCTGCTCCTTGGTCGTGGCGAAAGCCGCCGGCGACAGATTTGC
Source organism: Bradyrhizobium sp. LHD-71 (assembly GCF_031157255.1). GTDB lineage: Bacteria > Pseudomonadota > Alphaproteobacteria > Rhizobiales > Xanthobacteraceae > P52-10. The sequence goes on from NZ_JAVIFX010000001.1 coordinate 29,662, forward strand.
CAGCCCCTTGGCGGCCGCGAGGGAACGATTCATGAGCTCGGCGGGTTCGACGACCTCATCGACGAGCCCGCGCTGGCGGGCGTCGTCGCTCAGCCAGGTCGCGCCGGTCAACATGATGTCCGGCAGGTATTGTCGGTTCGCCGCAAAGCGCATCACCTCGAAGGCCAGTGCCGGAAACGGCACGCCGACGAGCAGTTCGGTCACGCCGATGCGGCCCTGACCGCGCGCTGCGATCCGGACATCGGCGCAACAGGCCAGCACGCACCCTCCGGCGATGGCGTGGCCGTTGACGGCGGCGATCAGCGGTTTTGGAAGGTTGAAGGCGGCATCGAACATCCGGTGCAGCGCCGGCAGGAACCGCCGCACATACGCTTCGCCGTCCGCCGAGACTCGCAAGAGATCGACGCCCGCTGAAAAGATATTGCCGGTCCCGACGATGATCGCGGCGCGAGCTTCGCTGTTGCGCAACTCGCCGAAGGCGCCGGCGAGCGCGTCACAGAATTCAACGTCGAGGGTGTTGGCCTTCCCATGCGCCATCCGCAGGATGGCAATGTCGTCCTGGCGGCTGAGATCGATCATCGCGATCCTCCAGAAACCATCGCCAGTGGGGCTGCAGCAGCCGCGTCGGAATAGCGGCGCCGGTTGACGCGTTCCGCCTGCAGCAGCACGAGCGTCAAGACGAGCACCGCGCCGGCCTGATGGGTGAGCGCAAGATCAATCGGCACGCTGTTCAGCAGCGTCAGCACGCCGAGCACAGCCTGCAAACCTGTCGCGAGCACGATCAGCAGTGCACCGCGGACGACGACGGCGTCCGCACGAACATAGAGCGCGTGCCCAAGGTGCAGCAGCGTCTGCGCCAGCAGCAGGTATGCGAGCATCCGGTGCGTGAACTGCACCGTGAGCATGTTGTCGAAGAAATTGCGCCACCACGGCTGCTCGAAGAAAAGCCGCCCGGCGGACGGGATGAAGACGCCGTCGATGTCCGGCCAGGTGTTGAAGATGCGCCCCGCGCGCAAGCCGGCAACCAGCGCGCCGAAGTAGAGCTGAAGAAACACGACGCCAGCCATCACGTTGACCGTCCATCGCAAGGTTGCGGAAGCCGGCGCGCGCTCCTCGCGCTCCGGTGTCATGCGCATCAGTGTCCAGACGATCAGCGCGTAGATCGACAGCGCCAGCATCAAGTGCACGGCGAGACGATATTGCGAAACTTCCGTGCGCCCCGACAGCCCGGACGCAACCATCCACCAGCCGACCGCGCCCTGCAGCGCGCCGAGCCCAAAGATCAGCCACAACCGCCGCTTCAGCCTGTCCGGCAAACCGCCGCGCCACAGAAAAACGAGAAACGGCAGCAGAAACACGACGCCGATCGCGCGGCCAAGAAAGCGGTGGCTCCATTCCCACCAGAAGATGGTCTTGAACTCGTCAAGGCTCATCCCGCGGTTGACCTGCTGGTACTGCGGGATCCTCTTATAAGCCTCGAACGCGTCGGTCCAAGCTTCTGCAGACAAGGGCGGAATCGTGCCGGTCACCGGCTTCCACTCGACGATCGAAAGGCCCGACTCGGTCAAGCGAGTCGCGCCGCCAACGAGGATCATCAGCACGATCATCGCTGCGACGACGACAAGCCAGGCGCGCACGCCAGTAAGGTGTGCTGCGCCGGATTGAGAAGTATTTCCAGGGGCCTGCGGCATTTTCTTGGAACGCAAGATGACTTGAACGAACGCTCGTCGCCCTTATAGTGCGCGCGCCGACCGGCGCAAGTTGCAATCCCGCGACCTTACTCGAATTCAGCCCATGACCATCCGCCAGCGAAAATTGATCGGCGCCGTCCTGCTGCTCCTGCTGGTGATCGTCTGGTCGCTCGCCGGTGTCGCGGTTGCACAGGCTCCCGTTCTCAAGGAAAACCGCCTCTGGCAGTTCGCGTTCTACATCGTCGCCGGACTTGGTTGGGTGCTGCCTGCCATGCCGCTGATCAAGTGGATGTCGAAGGGTCAGGAGTGACGACGGGCGGAAAAAGCGCCGCCTGCTTACCTAGTCCCTGTTCCCTGCCGGCTGTCCTCTTCCCGCCACCGTAATTCCGCTCAGGATCACACGCATCGTCCGCAGCGAGCGTCGACGCCCGTCCCAGGTCATGCGCGGCATCGACATGACGCCGGTCTGCCCGTTTGCAACAATTACCCCGGGTTCGGCAGTGACCGCACTGGCGAAATCAAGCTGTGTCGCGATCAGCACGTGACGGCGGCCGAACGCACGACTGTCGCCGAACGGATAGGCAACGTGCGGCGCGCTCCGACCGATCGCCGCCTCCACCACGGCGCGTCCCAACTTAAGCTCGCGTTCGGCTGCATCATTCAACGTACGCGAGAGCAGCGGATAATTCAGCGTCGCGCTGCCGATGGTCACGCGTGGATCCGATGACAACGCACTGAGTTCGGGCCACGTCATGACCGCGTCCCGCGAGACCGCCTTCAGATCGACACCGTATCGCGCGCACAGGTCACGGATGGCGATCGAACGCTCGGCCGCCGGCAGCGAGCGCAGCCAGTTATGCAGAACGCCGTAAACCTCGCGCTTCTCACGCCGCCTGCTGCAATCGAAACGCCGCTCGACACCATCGATCACGAGACCGATGCGATCGTGCTGCGCGATCACCTGCTCGAGCGCGAGCCACCAGAGTTCGCCAAGGCCGTCCGGAAAGCTTGCCGGGACATAGAGCGTGAACGGGACCTGATGTCGCGCCAGCACCGGATAAGCGTGGTCGAGGAAATCGCGGTAGCCGCCGTCGAACGTCAGGCACACGAAGCGGCGGCGATGGGTCGCAGGATGCCGCAGCCGTTCGATCACGTCGTCGATCGAAACGACGTCGAACTTCCAACGCTTCAGCGCGAGCAGCGTGCGATCCAGAAATTCGGGCGTGACCTCGTGCGCCCGTAGCGGCTGGAACCCGCCCGACACGCGCGGCCTGACGCGCTCGAAACGCAGAACCACCCCGAGCCCGCCGGTGCGTCGCGCGAGAATTCTTGCAATGCCCGTGAAATAGCCGAGCTCAAGCCCGAGTCGCGCCAGCGCGCGTTTTAAAGTCGACACGTGTCCTTGTTCCAGTAGCCGCTCGGGAAGAGCCCAAAAGCGCTGATCATTCCTTACCCTTTATTGACACTTGTTTGCCATCGTCGGTCCACTGGGCGTTGCGAATTTTCGTAATAATTCAAAAGTATAGCAGTTACGATGACGATGGCCGCTGTGATCGCAAACGACGCCACGCGAACCGTTGCGAGATCGGCCAGGACGTCGGTCGCAAGCATCCAGATCTTCAGTTCCTTCTCTGCCGTCGAGCAGGTGTGGCGTGCGCTCGAGGCGCCGGGGGAAATCGCAACGCCGTACCAACACTTCGATCTCCTCTGCGCCTGGCAAGGCAACGTTGGCGCGCGGCTTCGCGCAGCGCCGGCGCCGGTCATCGCCTACGACAGCGAGAAGCGGCCTGTGATGGTGCTGCCGATGATCATCGGATCACAGGGGCCGTTCCGGATCGCCCGCGCGCCCGGCGGTAAACACACCAACTTCAACATGGCGCTCTGGCGCCGTGACTTCGCCACGTCGGCGACGCTGGAAGACGCCCGGAAGATCGTTTCGCTGATCGGCGAAGCCGATCCCACGCTGGACGTGCTCGCATTGAGCCAACAGCCGCTGGAATGGAACGGCACGCAAAACCCGTTGGCGTTGTTGCCGCATCAACCATCCGTCAACGAGTGTCCGCTCCTGACCATCGATCCGAAGGCCCCGGCCGGCTCGTATATGGGCGGCTCGTTCCGCCGCAAACTCAACGGCAAGGAGCGCAAGCTGCAGGCCCTGCCCGGCTACCGCTACATCATCGCCCGCAACGCGACGGACGCGACGCGACTGCTCGACGCCTTCTTCGCCATCAAGCCGTTGCACATGGCCGCGCAGAAGATTCCCAACGTCTTTGCCGAGCCTAGCACCGAGCAGTTCATCCGTCAGGCCTGCATCGACGGCCTCGAAGAGGGCAAACCGGCGATCGAACTGCACGGGCTTGAATGCGATGCGGAAGTCATCGCAATCTTCGCCGGCGTCGGCGACGGCCAGCGCTTTTCGACGATGTTCAACACCTACACCATGTCAGAAGCCGCGCGGAACAGCCCAGGGCTGGTGCTGATCCGCAATATGATCGATCATTACACGCGGGACGGCTACACGTCGTTCGACTTCGGCGTCGGCACCGACGAATACAAGCTGCAATATTGCAAGGACGAGCGCCAGCCGCTGATCGACAGCTTTGTTGCCCTCAGCGCGAAAGGCCGTATCGCCGCACCTCTGCTCTCGCTGAAGAGCAGCATCAAGCGCGCCGTCAAGCACTCGCCCCGGGCGATGAAGCTGTTCTATCCGATCCGCCACCGGTTCGGTTGAGCCGTCAGCATTTGGCGTTTTGCCGTCGAGACGATGCCGTTCGTCCGAACGGAGTTACGCCGCGGCCCGACCACCCGGCTGGCCGAGCATCGACGGATCGACCGGTCCATCCAGCATGGTCACACCGCGGAAGCCTGCGCCCAGAAGTTCGTTGCGGACCACCTCGCGCATCCGCGTGTCTAACTCGGTCGCGATCAGCACGGCGTGGGCGTTGGGAGCTACGAGCTGTTCGGGAATGTCGTCGAGCGACCCCGCATCGAGAATGACATGGTCGTAGACACGCATCAGCGCGTCGACCGTCATCGCCAGCCGCGGCGACTGCAGCATTCCCGTGTCCACGCGGCCGGTGCCCGCTCCAACGATCTGCACACGTGACATCCGATCCTTGCCGATCAGTTCTCCGAACGACGCCGTCCCTTGCACAAGGTCGCTCAGTCCGGGAACTGACGGATCGGCCATGACCGCCTTGATCGTCGCGGACACCATCGACAGGTCGACCAGCACGACGCTCGCGTCGCGAACCAGAAGGCGCGCCAGGGCCAGCGCCGTGAGCGACGTCCCGGCCGAGGGCTCGACGCCAATCACCGTGATCTTGCGCGCGCCGGCGCCGAGCGCGCGCAGCTCGGCCGCCACCCGCTCCAGTTCGCTGATCGGCGCTGAGAACTCCGGAGGCTCCTCGCGCCCCGGCGGAGGCGCCGTCGCGGCCGCGGCCGCGGCCGGGAGCCGTGCGCCAGCATCAGAGCGAGGCGCCGTCATCTTCAACAGCTCTGCGGTGACGATGGAGCCCGCTGACAACATCAGCGTCGCCAGCGTTGCGATCAGCACGATCGGCAATTTCTTCGGGAAGGCAGGAACGTTGGAGACGATCGCATGCGAGATGATGCGCGCTCCCGACGGTGTGGTATCGAGATTTTCGCGGGTGGTGGCCTCACGGAATCGTGCGAGGTAGGATTCCAACAGCTCGCGCTGCGCCCTCGCCTCACGCTCCAGCGCGCGCAGTTGCACATCCTGGGCGTTGGTGGACGTGGCCTGCTTCTTGAGCTGATCGAGGCTCGCGCTCATGCTCTCGGCGCGCGCGCCGGCGATCCGTGCGTCGTTCTCGAGGCTGCGGGAAACCCTGGCGGCTTCGTCGCGAAGCTGCCGGTCGAGTTCGGAGATCTGCGCACGCAGCTCCCTGATGCGCGGATGGTTACCGAGCAACGTGGCAGACTGCTCCGCGAGCAGCCCCTGCAAGGTGGCGCGCTGCTCACTCAGGCGCCGCACCATCTCGGAATTCAGCACCTCCGATGCCTCGATGGGCCTGCCAGACTGCAGCATGCCGCGGATCAGCCGCGCCTTCGATTCGGCGTCCGCCTTTTGCGCCCTGGCGTTGCTGAGCTGGGTGTTGAGTTCGGCCATCTGCTGGTTGGACAGCGTCGTGTTGTTGTTGCCGACGAACAGGTTCGCCCTGCTGCGGAAGTTCTCGACCCGCGCTTCGGCGTCGGTAACCTTCTTCCGCAGATCCTCGATTTCACCCTCAAGCCATTGTCCGGCCGAGCGCGCCTGATTCTGCCGCGCAGCCTGTTGCATCGCCAGATACCCCTCGGCGATGGAGTTGGCGACCCGCGCCGCGAGCTCAGGGTCGCTCGACTGGAATTCGATGGCGATCACCCGCGACTTCTCGACGGCGTACGCGGTCAACCGGTCGTAATAGGCCTCCAGCACCCGTTCTTCGGGGCTGAGCTTGAGCGGATCCCGGACAATGCCAAGCTGCGCCAGCATCGCGCGAAGCGGCGACACGCGGCCCTGCTTGACAGAATCGAACTCGGGACGGTCGCCGAGCTTATTCTTGCGGATGATCTGGAGCGCCAGGTCGCGCGACAGGATGATCTGCACCTGGCTGGTGATCGCTTCGGCATCGAGCTCGCCCCGCTCCTCGGCACGCTCTGCATTCGGCCGCAGGAACACGTTCTCGCCGCCATCGATGAGGATGCGCGCTTCCGATTTGTAGCGCGGCGTCATGGTGTTGACGGCGGCGAACGACAAGGCAGCGACGATCGCCGTAGGCACGATGATCCATGCCTTCTTGCGCATGAGCGCGTTCCAGACCTGCCGAAGGTCGAGATCGCCCATCGCGCCTGCAGGCACAGCTATGGATGCTGGCGCCTGTTTCGTGGGGAGTGCAGCGGCAGCTGGAGCAGGAGGCTCTCTCGCTTCCTCGGCCCGCCAGAACTTCCAACGCATCGCACGCTCCTACAGGACGCAACGGTGACTTGATCTGATGCCGCCGGGTTTGAAGTCCTTTGGGGTGCGGGGCACTCGGAGGGATTACAAACGATTATGGTTGCCGCCACGTTAATTTCCGGCAAGGTGCCGGGGCTGGAAATCAAAAACCGCAATACGCCATCGTCGTTTGTTAACCACGCAAGCCGTTAAGCCCGTATGAATTTTTCGATTGCATCTTGCCCTGCGCGTCGGCCGCAGGGGTGCCGGCGATACAGGTGGTCTCGAGGATGGCATTGATACCTCCCGATCCGTTGCGGATCCTGCACGCCGTGCGCGCGCCCGTCGGCGGTATCTTTCGCCACATCCTCGACCTCGCTCAGGGACAGATCGAGCGTGGCCATCAGGTCGGTATTCTGGCGGACAGCCTCACTGGCGGCGAGCGCGCCAAAGCCGCGCTTGCGGACATGGAGCCACGCCTCGCGCTGGGTGTGCACCGCATCGCCATTCGACGCGAGCCGCATCCGGCCGACCTGATGCTCGTTTCGCAGTTCAACTCGCTGATCCGCCGCGCAAAGCCGCATGTCCTGCACGGCCACGGCGCAAAGGCAGGCGCTTTCATCCGCACCAAAGGCCGCGCGGAGAACCTGATCAGGGTGTACACTCCGCATGGCGGCTCGCTGCACTACGGGACAGATACGCTCAAGGGCAGGATTTACGCCGGCCTCGAACTCGCGCTGATGAACCGCACCGACCTGTTCCTGTTCGAGAGCCAATTCGCCCGCAACACCTATGAGCGCCTCGTCGGCACGCCAAAGGGCCTGGTGCGCTGCGTCTTCAACGGCGTGACCGCGAAGGAATTCGACCCGCTCGTCGTTGCAGACGACGCGACCGATGTCGCCTATGTCGGCGAGTTCCGTCACATCAAGGGCGCCGACATCCTGATCGAGGCCGTGGCGAGGCTGCGCGCCGCGGGACGACCCGTGACACTGACGCTCGGCGGCGATGGCGAAGAAACCGCGAGCCTGCGCGCGCTCTGCGCGAAGCTCAATCTCGACGCCGCCGCGCGCTTTATCGGCCATGTGCCGGCGCGGTTTGGCTTCAGCAAGGGGCGGCTGCTGGTCGTGCCATCGCGCGGCGACTCCATGCCCTATGTCGTGATCGAAGCGGCCGCAGCCGGCGTGCCGATGATCGCGTCGAATGTCGGCGGCATTCCGGAAATCTTTGGCCCGTTCACTGACGGCCTTGTCAGGCCGGGTGATCCGGATGCGCTGGCCGCGGCCATCGCTTCCTCGCTCGACAACCCTGATAAGGCGCACGATCGCGCGAAGCTGCTGCGGGAACGCGTCTTTTCGCACTTTTCGCAACGAGCCATGGTCGATGGTGTGCTGGCAAGCTACCGCGAGGCGTTCGCCGACCATTAATCTTTCTTTACCCTGCTAACCAAATCTTCCGAATTGTCCGCTAACGCCCTACAGGGCACATCCGGCCACAGCTGGTTTCGGCCGGCCGGACCGAGGTCGGACACGCCGTCATGGAAACTATCGATACTCGCACCATGCTTGATTCCGCGGCGAGCGCGGCGTCCACTCATTCGTCATCCGGCCCGCGCCTCGAGCGCCGACGACGCCTCACGCCGATGGCGCTCGCCGTCGTCAACGAGAAGGTCGGCGCCGCCTATTCGCCGATCGTCATCACCGGCCTGGTGCGCCTCGCCGACTTTCTGCTGATCAGCCTGACCGGCATCGCGCTTTATTTGAGTTATGTTGTTCCGATAGACGGCTTCGGCTGGTCCTACATCGCCGCGATCGTCGCCATCGCGCTGACCGCCGTCGCCTGCTTCCAAGCCGCCGACATCTACGACGTGCAAGCCTTCCGTGGCCAGCTGCGCCAGATGAGGCGAATGATCTCGTCCTGGGCGGTGGTGTTCCTCCTGTTCATCGGTGTTTCGTTCTTCGCCAAGTTCGGCAGCGCCGTGTCGCGACTCTGGCTCTCCGGGTTTTTCTTCATCGGCCTCGGGCTGCTGATCGGCAGCCGCCTGATCCTGCGCGCCCTGGTGCGCCGCTGGGCGCGCGAAGGCCGTCTTGACCGCCGCACCGTGATTGTCGGCGCCGACGACAACGGCGAGAAGCTGATTGAAGCGCTGAACGCCGAGGTGGAGGACTCCGACATTCGCATTCTCGGTGTGTTCGACGACCGCAACGACGATCGCGCGATGGACACCTGCGCAGGCAGCCCGAAGCTTGGCAAGGTCGATGACGTCGTCGAGTTCGCGCGCCGGACCCGCGTCGATCTCGTCCTGTTCGCGCTGCCGATCTCGGCCGAGGCTCGTATCCTGGAGATGTTGAAGAAACTCTGGGTGCTGCCGGTCGATATCCGCTTGTCCGCACATACCAACAAGCTGCGCTTCCGTCCCCGCTCCTACTCCTACCTCGGCAAGGTGCCGACGCTGGATGTCTTCGAGCAGCCGATCAACGACTGGGACCTGGTGATGAAGGCGCTGTTCGACCGGATCGTCGGCGGCATCGCCCTACTGGCGTTGTCGCCGCTGCTGGCATTGGTCGCGCTCGCCATCAAGCTCGACAGCAGCGGACCTGTCTTCTTCAAGCAGAAGCGCTTCGGCTTCAACAACGAGCGGATCGACGTGTTCAAGTTCCGCTCATTGTATCACAACATGGCGGACCCGACCGCTTCGAAGGTTGTGACCAAGAACGATCCCCGCGTCACCCGCATCGGCCGCTTCATCCGCAAGACCTCGATCGATGAGCTGCCGCAGCTGTTCAACGTCGTGTTCAAGGGCAACCTGTCTCTTGTCGGCCCGCGCCCGCATGCGATCCAGCAGAAGCTCGAGAACAAGCTTCTCGAGGAGGCGGTTGACGGTTACTTCGCCCGTCACCGCGTCAAGCCCGGCATCACCGGCTGGGCGCAGATCAACGGCTGGCGCGGCGAGGTCGACAGCACCGAGAAGATCCAGCGGCGTGTCGAGTTCGACCTCTACTACATCGAAAACTGGTCGGTGCTGTTCGATGCCTACATTCTTCTGAAGACACCGTTTGCGCTTCTGAAGGCCGAGAACGCGTATTAGAGCCGGCACGTTCGCAATGAATGCTGCCGTGATTGCCCTTGCCGTCAACGCGCTACCGGCGCAGCATTTGCCACGACGGCCGACGGAATTGCTTCGCCCATTTTGGCTAGCGAAACGATGCCATTCTCCGAACGGGGAGTGGCCGAACAAGCGGCGCCGTCTTTCAGACAGCAATCGTTCGCAAATAACAGGTCGCCGTGCCGTCGTTGAACTGTGATCTAACATTTCCGCAAGGTTTGATTTTGTTCGCTTGAGCCGAAGCCAATGCGCCTTACGTTCTTGTTACAGAATGAAAGGAAGCCCCCATGCTGATCGGCGTTCCAAAGGAGATCAAGAACAACGAATATCGCGTCGGGCTCACGCCTTCCTCCGTCGCAGAACTGATCCACAATGGCCACGCCGTGCTGGTACAGACATCCGCTGGCCTCGGCTCCGGTCTTGCTGATGAGGAGTATGTTGCCGCTGGTGCAACGATCGCCGGTACTGCGAGCGAAATCTTCGAGCGCGCCGAAATGATCGTGAAGGTGAAGGAACCGCTCGCGCCCGAGCGCAAGATGTTGCGGCCCGGACAGATCCTCTTCACCTATCTTCATCTCGCGCCAGATCTCGCGCAAACCAAAGACCTCATTGCCTCGCATGCGACCTGCATTGCCTACGAGACTGTAACCTCACCGTACGGTGGCTTGCCGCTGCTGACGCCAATGTCGGAGGTCGCAGGACGGCTTGCGCCTCAAGCCGGTGCGCATTGCCTGGAAAAGGGCGCCGGCGGCCGCGGTGTGCTGCTCGGCGGCGTACCAGGCGTGCCCGCCGGTGAAGTCATCATCCTTGGCGGTGGCGTGTCGGGCACCCAAGCCGCGATCATCGCGCTCGGCATGGGCGCGAATGTCACCGTCGTCGATCGCAATCCGGAAGCACTGCGGCGCCTTGCCTTGCAGTTCGGTACCGGCGTGCGCACGATCTTCTCCACCCGCTCTGCAGTCGCCGAGATCGTTAAACGCGCGGACCTGCTGATCGGCGCGGTGCTGGTGCCAGGCGCCGCTGCACCGAAGCTCGTGACCCGCGCGATGGTGGCGACGATGAAGCCGGGCGCGGTGATCGTGGATATCGCGATCGACCAGGGCGGCTGCTGCGAGACCTCGCGGCCGACCACGCACTCCGATCCGACCTACGTGGTCGACGGCATCGTGCACTATTGCGTCACGAACATGCCAGGTGCGGTTGCACGCACATCCACGTTCGCGCTGAACAATGCGACGCTGCCATTCGTCCTCGCGCTCGCCGACAAGGGCCTGCGCGCTGCAGTGGCAGCGGACAGTCACCTGCGCGCCGGGCTCAATGTCTATGCCGGCCACGTGACCTGCAAGCCGGTCGCCGAAGCGCATGGCCTGGAGTGGGTGTCGGCCGAGACGGCGCTGAACATGCCGCCGGCGGTGAACTGAGGTCAATCGGGCCAACGCCGCGACGTTAGACAGAGTAGAGCACCTTCCGTTTGGACAGTCATATCGGCGACGCCTACGCAGGGGTGACAGCGCGTTTCGCGCTCAATAGATTGCGTGCGCAACAACAAGGAGAAACAGGCGCATGAATCGCCGAGAACTGTTCATTGCGCTGTCCGGCGCGATGCTGACCCCGCAAGTCGCTTTCGCCGACGCGTACCCCACCCGACCCATCAAGATCATCGTGCCGTTCGGCCCTGGCGGCTCCGGCGACATCTCCGCGCGACTGATCGGCAGGCAAATCGAGGAGAAGACCGGACAGGCGGTTGTCGTCGATAATCGTGCCGGCGCCAACGGCATCGTCGGCACCATGGGCGCAAAGACCTCGCCGGCCGACGGCTACACGGTGCTGTTGATCACCACGTCGACGCACGCGGCAAACACAAGCCTGGTCAAGAACCTGCCTTACGATCCCGCCAAGGACTTCGAGGTGGTCGGCTTCTTCCGCTCCAGCGGCACCTACCTGCTCGTGCGGCCCGATGCGCCCTGGAAGAACCTGCAGGCGTTCATCGACGCCGCGAAGAAAGAACCCGGCAAGCTGACCTTCGGCTATTTCAACGCGTCCTCACGCACGCCGCCGGAATACCTAAGCCGCCTTGCCAAAATCGAGTTGCAGGCAATTCCCTACCGCGCCATCGCCAACGCAGTCGCCGATCTGATGAGCGGTCAGATCCATTGCCTGTTCATCGATACTACCGCATCGGCGCAGTATATTCAGAACAGCCAGCTTCGCCCGATCGCGATCACGCGGCCGACGCGGTCGAAGCAGGCGCCGGATGTGCCGACCGTGGCCGAGACCTTTCCGGGATTTTCGCTGACCGGCTTCCTCGGAATGGCCGTGCCGAACGGTACACCGCGCGACGTCGCAGAAAAACTCAACGCCCTCATCAATCACGCGCTGAGCATTCCGGAAGTCCAGCATCGCATGGATGAGTTCGGGCTATCGTACGATCAGATGACGATTGCACAGGCCACCGAAGAGGTGCGGGCCGAGCGCGAGCGCTGGGTCGAATACACCCGCGTTGCGGGCATTCAGGCCGAATAGCATACCAAGGCGCTTAAGACATTGCGGCCGGCGACGTGCGCGTGCCGGCCGCACCGAACTACCGCGCCGGACTTTCTGCATAGAACGCGCGGCACACTGGCGTCACGGTTTAGGCAACCCGCAAGATTTCTCATTAATTCGACACCACTGATTCAGCTTTCCTTGATGCACCATCAGTGCCAAGCGGATGATGTGGGGCCGATTCGTAGACCTCATCTCGCGACTAAGCTAACGTCGCGCCGCCAACAGGCTGAGTTCTGGGGAAGACATGTCGACTTGGCGACGGACCGTCGGGCTTACGATTGTTCTGTTGTGTATCCTCGCCGCGCCGCCTGGCGCGGTCTCCTTCCTTGAGAGTGCCGTCGTCGACGAGGCGAGACTCGCCGGACGCACCGCGGCCTCGTTTCCCATGGCCGACGAGAACTACTTCAAGGACATGGATTCCGGCATCGAGCTGACGCTCGACGAGATCAAGGGCCGCAACATGTGGCTGGTCTGGAGCGGCGGCAACGACCGCTTCTGGGACAGCTTTACTGTGCCGACGCTCGGCGCCTTCGACTTGCTGAAGATCGTATCGTCGCATCCGCGACAGGATTTCGGCCGCGACAATCGCTGGGCGAAGCTCGGCCTCGTCAACGAGCCCTGCTTCGAAAAGGCCGCCGCGCCCGATCCAAAACGGTTTGGCCTCTGGCTCGACATACGCGATCCGTCCTGTCAGCCCGATCCGTTCGACAACCCGACGAAGTATCCGGGCGTGGCCGTCGGCGCCCGCGGCAAGAATCTTCCGGTCGGCTCGTTCTACGGCGAGCCGACCGGCATTGTCGGGCTCCGCCTGTTTCCCAATCCCGCCTTCGACGAAGCGGCCGCACGACAATGGGATCCGGAGCGCTACTACAACGACCGCACGTACTACGAGAACAAGAACCTGGTCCGGCCCTATCGCGTCGGCATGGCCTGTGGTTTCTGCCATGTGGGACCAGGTCCAACCCGGCCGCCGCGCAACGCGGAGCATCCGGCGTGGTCAGATCTCAGCTCCACGGTCGGCGCCCAGTTCATGCGCGTGAGCCGCCTGTTTCTGCCCAACCTCGATTCGAAGAGCTTCCTGGTTCAGTTGCTGCAGAGCTACCGCCCCGGCGCACTGGACACCTCACTGATCTCGAGCGACAGCATCAACAATCCGCGGACCATGAATGCGCTCTATCATTTTGGTGCGCGCATGGCGGTGGCGCCACGGCTCGGCAGGGAAACGCTTGACGGCGACCAGCGCGACAACAAGCAGTTCAACGACTTCGTAGCGAGCGGTCCTTTGACTGAATTCTTCAAGGCGCCCGACACCGTGTTCACACCGCACATCCTCAAGGATGGCGCCGACTCGGTCGGCCCGCTTGGCGCGCTCAATCGTGTCTATCTGAATATCGGTCTCTTCAGTGAGGAATGGCTGCGGCACTTTAATCCATTGATCGGCGGCACGCCGATCACGCCGATCCGGATCGCGACGGCGAGGCAGAATTCGAGCTACTGGGAGGCGACCGAAACAAACACGCCGTACTTCGCGCACTTCCTGCTCAAGGCCGGCCAACCCGATCTATTGAAAGACGCGCCCGGCGGCGCGCAAATCGTCGCGGCCGAAGCCGCAGCCGCCCAGCGCGGCCGGACCGTCTTCGCGACCGCCTGCGCGCGCTGCCACTCCAGCAAGGGACCATCGCCGCCACCAGGTTTCAACGCCGGCCTCACCTGCAACGGCAAAGATCATCGCGCGTGTTTCAAGAATTACTGGGCCTGGACCAAGACCGACGACTACAAGCGGCAGATGGCCGAGATCGTGCAGCGTGCCGATTTTACCGACGGCAATTATCTGTCGTCGGATGCCCGCATTCCGGTGACGTTGCTCCGGACGAACGCCTGCAGCCCGCTCGCCGCTAACGCCCTAGCGGGCAACATCTGGGACAACTTCTCATCGCAATCCTACAAGAGCCTGCCGTCGGTCGGTGCCATCACTGTCCGCGATCCGTTCACCGGCGAGCGCAAGCGGTTTGACATGCCGGCCGGAGGGCGCGGCTACACGCGGGCGCCATCGCTCGTCAGCCTGTGGTCGACCGCGCCATTCCTACTCAACAATGCGCTCGGACCACTGAACGGCGATCCGTCCGTGGAAGCGCGGCTGAAGGCTTATGACGCGGCGATGGAGCAATTACTCTGGCCGGAAAAGCGGGACAAGGACGCACTGCTTGGCAACAAGGGCGTCGGCCTGATCGACCGCACGAGCGAACCCACGCTGATCACAATCCCGTCGAGCCATATTCCGGGACCATTCGCCGGCTGGCACGAATGGGCGTATCAGTGGGCGCATCGATGGCTCCCCTGGCTGGTTTCGAGCGGCGGCGACATTACGATCGGCCCGATTCCGAAGAACCTGCCGGTCAATCTCCTCGCCAACATCCGTCTGTTGCCGGAGAACATCGTCGGATTGCCGGATCACATCGCGCGCGTGATAGCGCTTCGCCCGGACCTCGAGCGCGGCATCGATCTTCGGCGGGAAAATGCAACCGACGAAGAGCTGTTCCAGCACTATACCCAGCTCGCGCCGCGGCTGCTCGCGCTCAGCGCCTGCCAGGACTTCGAGGTCAATCGCGGTCACTACTTCGGGACGGCTCAATTCAACGAGACCGAAGGTCTCACCGATGACGAGAAAGCCTTCGGCCCGGAGGCGCCATTGAGCGACGATGACAAGCGCGCGTTGATCGCCTTTCTGAAGACCCTGTGAGACAGCCCTTGCCGCTAGGGCATTTTCCGGAAAAGTGGACACCGGTTTTCCGCAGAAAATGCGACCAATCAAACGAATCTAGAGCGCTTTCCGATTCAAACTAATCGGAAAGCGCTCTAGGCGTTGGCACCGTGGATCGCATCGATCACCGCGGCTGTGACCTCTGCCGTGCGTGCCTTGCCGCCAAGATCGGGCGTGTGGAATCGGGCATCGCTCGTCACCCGCTCGATTGCGTTCATGAGGCGCCCAGCAGCGCTCACCTCCCCGAGGTGCTCGAGCATCATCACCGCCGACCAGAACGTTCCGATTGGATTGGCGATGCCCTTGCCCATGATGTCGAATGCGGAGCCGTGGATCGGCTCGAACATCGACGGGTAAACCTTTTCCGGATTGAGGTTGGCGGTCGGAGCGATACCGAGCGATCCTGCAAGCGCGGCCGCGAGGTCGGAAAGAATGTCTGCGTGCAGGTTCGTGGCGACGACCGTGTCGATCGTCTCAGGGCGCATGACCATCCGCATTGTCATGGCATCGACCAGCATCTTGTCCCAGTTGACGTCCTTGAACTCTGCGGAGATTTCAGTCGCGATCTCGTCCCACATGACCATCGCGTGGCGCTGTGCATTGGATTTCGTCACCACGGTCAGCAGCTTGCGGGGCCTTGACTGTGCGAGGTGGAAGGCAAAACGCATGATCCGCTCGACGCCGGCGCGGGTGAAGACCGATACATCCGTCGCCGCCTCGAGCGGGGATCCTTGATGCACGCGCCCGCCGACGCCGGCATACTCTCCTTCCGAGTTCTCACGAACGATGACCCAATCGAGCTCCTTTGCCTCGACTTTCCGCAACGGACTGGTGATGCCCGGCAGGACTCGGGTCGGACGCACGTTGGCGTATTGGTCAAACGGCTGGCAGATCGCCAGCCGCAATCCCCACAGGGTGATGTGATCGGGCACGTCAGGCGCGCCGGCCGAACCGAACAGAATAGCGTCGTGATGGCGGATCTGATCGCGGCCGTCGGCCGGCATCATGCGACCATGTTTCTTGTAGTACGCCGAACCCCAGTCGAAGTGATCGACCTTGAACGCAAATGCGCCTTCTCTCTTCGCCAGGGCCTGCAGGGCTTCGACGCCCGCCGCAATCACCTCGGTGCCGATCCCATCCCCTGGAATGGCCGCGATCTTGTAAGTCTTCATGCTCTGACAATGTCCTGAACAGTCATCATTCGCCCTTTGCACCCGCCGCCTTGATGACCGCGCCCCATCGCGGCACTTCCGCTGCAAGATGCTCCTTGAGCGCGGCCGGAGTGGCCAATTGCGCCGGAACGGGCTCCGTTCCAAGGCTCGCAAAACGCTCGACGACTTTGGGATCCTTGAGAGCAACTTGTAACGCGTTGACCAGCTTGTCGGTCACGTCCTTCGGCAAACCTTTCGGAGCCCACAAGGCATGCCAGGCCGAGACTTCGAACCCCTTCATCGGCCCGGAATCGAGCGGCGGAAGATCTGGCAATGACGAAACTTTGGCCTTCGTCGTAACGGCATAGCCTCTGATCTTGCCTTCCTTGATCTGATTGGTCGTGTTGGTGGTCTGGTCGCACATGATGTCGAACTGATTGCCCAGCAGGTCGTTCATCGCCGGCCCGGTGCCACGGTAGCCGACGCCGCGCGGTTGCACGTCGAGCTCCTTCGACAACATGAGCATGCAAAGGAAGGAGGCCGAGCCCACTCCGGCGTGGCCATAGGTAACCTTGTCGTTCTCCCGACGCATCCAGGTCAGCAACTCGCTCACATTCTGCGCAGGAACGCCGGTTCTTGAAACGAGCGCCATCGGCACGTCGGTGATACGGCCGAGATGATCGAAGTCGTTGATCACGTCATACTTCAGTGCGGGATAGAGCGACGGCGCGGTGGCATGCGCAATGTGCCAGACCGCGATCGTGTATCCGTCGGGTGCGGCGGCAGCAACGCGTGCCATGCCGATCGTTCCGCCTGCCCCACCCGCATTTTCGACGACGACCGTCTGACCGAGCGTCCGGCTCATGGATTCGGCCACCAGCCGAGCGACCGTGTCGGTCGGGCCACCGGCTGCGGCCGGCACCATCAACGCAATCGAACGTGTCGGGTAGTTGCTCTGGGCTGCCGCGAACTGCGGAAACAGGGTCATGGCGGCTAAGCCGCCGAAAACAAGCACGCGACGGTCGAGCCGCATAGCGCTCCTCCATACAGGTCGTTGGCGCGTCGTCGCGCGCAGACGAGGATAGGCCGGTTTGCAGGCGCTGCAATGGAGTGAAGTCACGGGCTGAAAAGCACCCGGCTTCGCATCTGATGCCCTCCTTTACCGTATTGAGCACGTCACTACCGATCCCGGCCCGTTCGTGCGGCTGACCCAACCCATCGTTCTTGATTTGTTCATAAGTCACTGAGACAAAGGATGGTTCTGAGGAGTGATTCGTGCTTGCGACAGTGGCCGCAGACTATCTTGACGCGCTCAATCCGGCGCAGCGCCGAGCCGTGGAGCATGGCGTCACCGCGGGTGGCCATATCGGACCACCTCTCCTCGTCATCGCCGGGGCAGGCTCCGGCAAGACCAACACCCTCGCCCACCGTGTCGCGCACCTGATCGTCTGCAACGCCGATCCACGCCGCATCCTCTTGATGACCTTTTCGCGCCGCGCAGCCGCGGAGATGGCCAAGCGCGTGGAACGGATCGCTCGCAAAATCCTGGGCGACAAGGCCGGCGTAATGGCCGACGCGCTCACCTGGGCCGGAACATTCCACGGCATCGGGGCGCGGCTGTTGCGCGACTATGCCGACCAGATCGGCGTCGACCCCGCCTTCACGATCCATGACCGCGAAGACTCCGCCGACCTGATGAATCTCGTCCGCCACGAGCTCGGCTTCTCCAAGACCGAGAGCCGCTTCCCAACCAAAGGCGCCTGCCTTGCGATCTACTCGCGCTGCGTTAACGCGGAGAGCGATATCGCGCAGGTCATCGGCCAGTTCTTTCCCTGGTGCTCGGGATGGGCAGGCGAGTTGAAGCAGCTGTTCGCCGCCTATGTCGAAGCGAAGCAGAAACAGAACGTCCTCGACTACGATGACCTCCTGCTTTACTGGGCTCAGATGATGTCGGATGCGGATCTTGCCGCCGACGTCAGCGGACGGTTCGATCATGTGCTGGTGGATGAGTACCAAGACACCAACCGGCTACAGTCCTCGATCCTGCTGGCGCTAAAGCCTGGCGGACGCGGGCTCACAGTCGTCGGCGACGACGCGCAGTCGATCTATTCGTTTCGGGCGGCAACCGTGCGCAACATTTTGGATTTTCCGGATCAGTTCACGCCGCGCGCGGAAATCATCACGCTCGACCGCAACTATCGCTCGACCGAACCAATTCTGTCCGCCGCCAATGGTGTGATCGGCCTCGCCAAAGAGCGCTTCACCAAGAACCTGTGGACGGAGCGGTCATCATCGGCAAAGCCGCGGCTGGTGGCGGTCCGCGATGAAGCCGACCAGGCGCGCTACATTGTGGAGCACGTGCTCGAAAATCGCGAAGAAGGTTCGCTGCTGAAGCAGCAGGCCGTGCTGTTTCGCACCTCGTCGCACAGCGGACCGCTGGAGGTCGAGCTGACACGGCGCAACATCCCGTTCGTGAAGTTCGGCGGGTTGAAGTTCCTCGACGCCGCGCACATCAAGGATGTGCTGGCGCTGTTGCGCTTCGTCGAGAACCCGCGCGACCGGGTCGCGGGATTCCGCATTCTTCACCTGTTGCCCGGGATCGGTCCTGCGTCCGCGCAACGCATTCTCGAGCGCATGGCAGAAGCGGCCGACCCGATCGCGGCGCTCGTCGCCCTGCCCTCGCCGCCACGCACCGGCGAGGACTGGAAGGCCTTCGTGCAGGCCGTCGGCAACCTGCGATATTCCGAATGGCCGGCCGACATGGAACGGGCGCGGCTTTGGTACGAACCGCACCTCGATCGTATTCACGTGGACGCAGAGACACGGCGCGCCGACATCATTCAACTCGAGCAGATCGCAAGCGGCTATGCCTCGCGCGAGCGCTTTCTGACCGAGCTCACGCTTGATCCGCCCGATGCGACCAGCGACCAGGCCGGCGTGCCGCTCCTCGACGAGGACTATCTGATCCTCTCGACGATTCATTCGGCGAAGGGCCAGGAATGGAAGTCCGTCTATCTGTTGAATGTCGTTGACGGCTGCATGCCGTCCGATCTCGGCGCCGGCACAACCGCCGAGCTCGAAGAGGAGCGTCGCTTGCTCTATGTGGCGATGACGCGCGCAAAGGACGATTTGCACCTTGTGGTGCCGCAGCGTTTTTTCACGCACGGCCAGCAAGCGCAGGGCGATCGCCATGTCTACGCGTCGCGGACACGTTTTATTCCAGAGCGCTTGCTTGCGCTTTTCGAGAGAGCCCACTGGCCGACATTTGCGCCAGCCTCGGCACGCCCCAGCTCGCAAGGTCCGCGCATCGACATCGGCGCGCGAATGCGCGGCATGTGGCGATGAGATTGGCGCTGGCCGTCCGCACTTAATCGCCTTCAGGCTAACGATGCGGCCGCGGCTGCTCGATTCCAGCGATGCGGCCGATCCGCTCCGTGAGGAAGTCGATCAGCAGGCGGACGCGAGCGATATCCGCGCGCTCGGGGACGAGCAGCATGCTCAATGGCACGGGAGTCAACGTGTAGTCCGGCAGGATCTCCTCCAGCCTGCCCGCAACCAACAGGTCATCGACGAGCCATTGATGAGCGGGGGCGATCCCACGCCCAGCGACAAGAGCTTCGCGCGCGGCAAGACCGTGGTCGACGCGAAAACGCCCTCCGAAGGGCACCGCGTAGTTTTCACCGCCTGGCCCGTGCAATGCGAGCGTGTCGCTTCCCGCCACGTTCGACATCCGAATACCCTCGTGAGCTGACAGATCCTGCGGCACAATGGGCCTGCCGTGCGCGGCCAGATAGCCCGGCGCGGCCACGAGCAGCCGCCGGGACTGACCAAGGCCCCGCAGCCTCATGGAGCTGTCAGCGAGCGGGCCCAGCCGAAGCGCTATGTCGACGCCCTCTCGCACCAGATCAACGCGCTCATCGGTGAGGCTGAGGTCGACCGCGATATCTGGATGGCGGTCCTGAAAGGCGAAGATGAGCCGGCTGACATGCAACACGCCGAATGCCGCCGTGCAGGATATCCGGACCGTGCCTGCCTGCGCGCCGCGCGTGCCTCGCGCCTCATCTCCGGCCTGGTCAACGAGGCGCAGAACCTGGACGCTCCTTGCGTAATAGCGGCTGCCTTCATCAGTGAGCGTGACACGCCGGGTAGTCCGGCTCAGCAGCGGCACACCGACGGCCTCTTCGAGCTCGCGCAGATGTCGGGTGATCGTCGACTGTCCGACACCAAGTTCCCGTGCAACGGCCGACAGGCTGCCGCGCTCGGCGACGCGCACGAACGACCGCATGCGCTCGAGCGTGATGTTCGATCTATCCATTATTCGGCACAATATTATGCATATCGACATATAGTGGATTCTTGGGGGATGGCCTACCTGCAGGGTCGATTATCCCCCACTGGATGACCCGCCCTATGAAAGTCCTGCTTGTTTTTGCTCATCCCGAACCGCGCTCGCTCAATGCCGCGCTGCGTGACGTCGCCATCAAGGAGCTCGAGGCCCAGGGCCACGACGTGCGTCTGACGGATCTTTACGCCGAGGGCTGGAAATCCGAGGTCGATCGTGCCGACTTTCCATCATTGGACCGGGGCGCTCGATTGAGGCCGGCGGCCGCCTCCAGCGAGGCTTTCACTGCCAACGCACTAACTGAAGACATCAAAGCCGAGCACAGGAAACTGTTATGGGCCGATGTCCTGATCCTGCAGTTTCCCCTCTGGTGGTACACGATGCCCGCGATCTCAAGGGCTGGGTCGATCGGGTCTATGCCTACGGCTTTGCTTATGGCGTGGGCGAGCACAGTGACGCGCACTGGGGTGACCGGTTTGGCGAAGGGACCCTCGCGGGCAAGCGCGCGATGCTGCTCGTGACCACCGGAGGTTGGGAGCAGCACTATTCCGCGCGCGGGATCAACGGACCGATCGACGACCTGCTGTTCCCGATCAATCACGGGATCCTCTATTATCCAGGTTACGATGTGCTTCCGCCGTTCGTGGCCTACCGCGTCGATCGTCTTGATCAAGCCGGCTTCGAGATCGTGGCCGAGCGCCTGCGCGGGAGAATGCGAACGCTCGCGACCACGGCGCCCATTCCCTATCGGCCCCAGAATGGCGGGGACTATCAGATTCCGAGCCTTCAGCTTCGTCCAGAGCTGGGTGAGGCGGGTGCGTCCGGTTTCGCACTTCATCTGAACTCTGCAGGTCTGGCCGACTAGTGCACGAGGCCCCACGCGTCGGAGCGAAGGACAACCTGGACTTTTCCTTTCGGCGATCATTTTGGGAAGCGGCCAGCAGGCTCAGAGCCACCGCCATGTTTACGCCGCGCGCAGGCGGTTTATTCGGGTGCCTTTGCTGTCGCTTTTCGAGCGAGCCAACTGGCCGACATTCGCGCCAGCCGCCGCGACCAGGTCCCGGGCCTGTGCATTGATCTCGGCGCGAATGCGCGGCATTGGCGGTGAGATGTGGCGCCTCAGCAAAGGGAGCCCTGGTGCGGTGCTGACCTTGAAAGGCGCGATCTGGACATGAGCTATCCGCTGAAATCCGAGACCCCTTTGGCCGCCACGTTCACGTTGACGATCGACGGCAAGCCGATTGTCATTAACACGGTCGGCTCGGCGCTTCGCTTCCTGACGGAAAATCGATGTGTCGACTGGATGGAGTATGACGGCCCCTACAACACCGCGCGAGATGCGCTTGAGCGCGCTTCGCACAACGCGATGATGACGCGTGCAGCCACCGATGCGCTTCGCATCCTGCTGCAGCAGTCGAAGCTGCTCTAGTGTCGTGGATCAGAAATTCGCGCCATCGTTGCCGCGAGTCCATCGAGTTTCCGATCCATAAACGCCACTAGAATCATAAACTTGCTAGTGTCCTGATCGAATCCGAAGTTCGCTCTCAGCTCGCTGCAAAGTACAGCGAACTTCGGATTCGGGACACTAGCTGCGAAGGCGGCGATTTGTGCTGCGCATCACAGAGCGCACCGACTGGCTACCTAGGCTTGCTCTCGAAGCCTCGGGAGATTAGCCATGCCGAATACTGGAACGGGATTCTGGGTCGTTGTGGCGCTGATTGCGGCCTTGACCATCGCAACCATCATCGAGCTCGTCCTCAGGATGATTTTGTCTGCTCCGCGGCCAAGGGTTGCAAAGTGAACCTTAAGCGGACTTCGACAGTTCTGCGTCGCTCACAACCAACGCATCGTCCGCAACTCTTCTGCTCCGGCAATAGCAACGCGCCTGGCATCCTCCCCTTGTCGTTGGTTGTCGTTGAATGGCTCCGCAACGTGGCACCCTGATTTGCGGCTTTGACGGCGATCAGGCCCCATTCGAATCGTCTTGACCTCGAACCCCTGATGGATCGATCCTGACAAAAAGAAGATCGTTTCCGACGAGACAAAAAGGGGGACGTGCCGGGATGGATCATCAGGGATGAGCAATCCGCTCTGCCCGGGCACGGCAGAGAAAGTCTGTGTGCTCCGGCCACTCACTCTCACCGATTTCGCCCTCTCGCCCGAGGAGCCCAGCGCAGCCCGGCGTCTCGAAGAGCGCGGAGCACGGCGCTCTCCCTTGCGCCCCTGACCATCAATCCTGGACCGGCGGAAACCAAAGATGCGCATCTGGCACCAGAGCTTCACCGTTCTCGACAACGTCCCGGCCTACAAGGCCCTCGTGCGAGCGCACATTGATCGCATCAAGCGCCCCGACACCGAAGTCGACATGCACGGCCTGCTGCCGCAGACCTTTCCGTCGAACTATCCCGGCACCGATCTCGGCTACGCCTTTCTCCTCCACATGCACAGCACACAATGGGCGGCCGCCGCGCTCACCGCCGCCGACCGCGGCTACGATGCGTTCGCCATGTGTACCATGCTCGATCCGCTGCACCGCCACCTGAAGACGATCGTCGACATCCCGGTGGTGGCCGCCGCCGAAACCGCCTTCCATGTGGCGTGCATGCACGGCCAGCGCTTCGGCATGCTGCTGTTCATGGAGCGCGTGGTCGCGCGCTATCATGACCAGATTCGCGAATGCGGCCTTTCCGACCGCTGCGCCGGCATTCGTGAGACCGGGCTGAAGTTCGACGACATCGTCGATGGCTTCAGCGCCCCGGGCAAGGTGCTCGACCGCTTCAGCGAGGCCGCACGCGGCCTGATCGCGGCAGGCGCGGACGTTCTCATTCCCGGCGAGGTGCCGCTGAACGTTCTCCTCGCGACCCACGGCGTCGATCAGATCGACGGCGTGCCGGTCATCGATTCCCTCGCCCTCACCATCAAGATGACCGAAACCATGGTCGATCTGCGCCGTCTCACGGGTCTGCGCCACAGCCGGCACGGATTCCACAATGCCGCGCCTGCGGCCGACCGCACGCGCGCCGTGATGCAGTTCTACTGTCCGGACCTCGTCTTCGCAGACGTGGACCGGCAGGACGCCTGACACCATCATCGGTCGCCGGCGATCGGCAACGAATAGAAGCGGGAGGATTGACATGGACGAACACACGCCATCGCGCAGGAGCCTTCTGCGCGCTCTCGGATGGCTGGCTATGGCGGGCGCTCTTCCGGCCAGCCTCGCATCGACTGCATCGCCCGCGGTCGCTCAGGGCTATCCCAATAAGCCCGTCCTGCTTGTCGTCCCCTTCGCGACCGGCGGCGGCTCCGACATCGTTGCGCGTCTGATCGCCGAGCCGCTGACGAAGGCACTCGGCCAGCCCGTCGTCATCGAGAACAAGCCGGGCGCAGGTGCGACGGTGGGCGCGACCGCCGTCGCCAAGGCGCCGCCCGACGGCTACACGCTCCTCTACACCACGCCGGGGGTACAGATCACCAATCCCTACCTGATGCCCTCGCTTCCCTACGATGCCGACAAGGACCTGGTGCCGGTCGCGCTGATCGCCCTGGCCATCAACGTGCTGGTTGTGAATCCGGCCCTGCCGGTGAAGACGATCAGCGAACTGATCGCCTGGGCCAAGGCCAACCCTGGCAAGCTCAACTTCTCAAGCTCCGGCATCGGCGCGAGCTCACATCTCTCCGGCGAGCTGTTCAAGCAGCGCGCCGGCATCGAGATCGAGCACGTCCCCTATCGCGGCACCGGCCCGTCGATCCAGGACCTGCTCACCGGACGGATCCAGATGACCATCGACACCGTCTCGACCCTGCTGCCGCACATCCGCTCCGGCGGCCTTCGCGCGATAGCGGTGGCCAGCGAGACGCGCAATCCGGCCTTGCCCGACGTCCCGACGATCGCCGACACCCTTCCGGGATTCGAAGGCAGCTCGATCAACTACATCAGCGTCCCGGCGGGCACGCCGCAACCGATCATCGACCGCCTCAACCGCGAGATCAACGCAATCGTCGGCCGCGAAGACATCGCCAAGAGGATGGTGGAGCTAGGTATCGCCGCCGCCACCGAATCCCCGTCAGACCTCGCCCGCCGAATCCAGTCCGAGCAGGTCAAGTGGAAGGCTGTGATCGAGAAGATTTCGACGCAGTAAGGGAAAGATGTGGAGGCGGAGAGTTGCTGGTGTGACAAAGCGAGCCGGAGAAGGCCCCGATGCATTGGGCCGAGACTAGTCAGACCAACTTGCGCTTCTTGCTGCAGTAAGATTTCGTACAAGCTGAAAGCAGACCAACGTCGCTGCGTCGACCTGGAAGGTGGCTCTCCGCACTTCTTGGCATTGTCTGTATCACGGGCTCATTCTACTGGCGGCGCAGCGCAGGTGTAAAACTCCACAAAATCCGCGAGCGAAACGGCCAGCTCCCGGTGCTCACGATCGGCTCTGCGCTGGATCTCGGCTGCAAACTCTTGCGAGACATCGCGCGACCAGCCTTCGTCTGTGTTGAACGCCACGACGCGAACTGGATCATTGTACTGCCCGCCATACAGATCGCTAAGCGTCGTTTCCCGATCAGAATGGTCGGAGTCCGTCTCCGCGAATACGCGCCCGAGATTGCCGAGATCATCCTCAACCATATAGACGGTGCGGTTAGATGAGGGGACGATCGAGGGGGCCGACACACGCAACTCCGAAACTGATCTGACTCAATGCGCCCGCAGCTTCTTCGTTCCGCCTCCGGGTCGAATGATGTTCCGCCTCAATCGGCTTCGACTCTACTCACTTCGACTCTACTCAAATGAGTCGAGACATCTCCCAAGCGAGCAGTTGGCCGCGGCCAGTCCACGGCATAGCCTCGACGCTGAAGATCGCCGCGCTCTCCGCATCCAGCGCGGCCATCTCGGCGATGATGTCCTTCGGGTCGCGCAAGCCAATATCGTCGAGTTGTAGACAACCTCGCCAATGCGGTCGCTACTCGCGCAGACCGGACATTCTGCCCGGCCTACAAGTCTAAGAAGGGCCATGAGCCCGCATCGTTAGCGGTTGTAGGGAAAGCAGCGGTCGCGATCGAGTGTGAGCCCGAAATGCGCTCCCAGCGCAGCGATGGCAGCGTCCTGCTGAGGATAAGGATCGGCATTGGATGCGGCAACGATGATGATCCGGAATTCGCCGCGATCCTTGCCACCCGGCGGCAGCATCGCTGTAGTCAGTGCATTGCCCTCCCCGTCGCGCAATGTGAGGAAAAGCGGCATCTCTCGCTGTACATGGGCCTCGAGGCCGATGTCACGCTCGATCGCGTTGGGCCTCTTCGCACGCCAGGACTGGACTGCCTTCTCCCGCTCGCGGCGAAAATATTTCTCGACCGTGTGGCTCATCAGGTGCGACTCACGCAGCGCTTCACCTTCCGTCTCGATACGGAACCAAGCCTTACCGTTCGGCGCATCGCAAATATATTGCATTTCGCTCGTCCTGCGATCCCGCAGTTCTAGAACTTCGAGCCTGCAAAACCAATATGAGATTCGTTTCCGTGTATAACGCTGCACGACCGCATAATCGCAAATTGGCTGCAACACCGCGTGACTATTGCCTGAGAGGCAATGGTGGAGTTCCAATCTAATGAAGCTTCACAAAGCGGTCTGATACGCCCAGCCGAGGCAGCGTACTTATAAAATTGCCTGCCGCTGTACGCGGGAAAGCGGACATCCAACCACTTTGGCTGAGGGCCACTTCCGGACTCGTGTGCTTGCGGCAACGGGAATCGGGTGGCAAATCCGTTCGCGACGAGGTCCCCTGCATGACGCAGTTTCCTTGCAGGCGGGATAACCATGAGATCATCAAACCACAAGACCGATTGCGCACGCCCAACCGCGGATACGGGGTACGCTTGGTGCGTCGTTGCAGCCGCGTTCGTCGCCGGATTCGTTGTGTTTGGGATCGTTTACAGTTTCGGAGTGTTGCTGCCGCCGGTCATGACCGAATTCCACGCGAGTCGCGCGGCCGCCTCCGCTTACTACGCGATCGCAAGTCTCATCTTCTACATGCTGGGTCCGCTGAGCGGACATATCGCCGACCGCTTCGGGCCACACATCGTGACGGCGGTCGGCGCCATCGCGATGGCGAGCGGCCTGATAGCGACGGCGTTCATCGGACATCTTTGGACCGGTTATGCGACGTACGGCTTCGGTGTGGGACTGGGGGCCGGGTGCGCCTATGTGCCGACGCTCGCCATTCTCGGAAGGTGGTTCACGCGCCGCCGCAATTTAGCCCTTGGGATCGCAGCAGCGGGCACCGGTTGCGGCATGCTGGTCACACCCCCGCTCGCTTCGATTCTGATCGACAGCATCGGTTGGCGCCAGACATGTGTCATTCTCGGCGGGGCAAGCGGGTTGCTGCTCGCAGCCTGCGCGATAGCCGTGGCGCGGTTGCCGCCCGCGCAGGAGCAACCTGTCAGCAGCACTTCCCTTGGCGCCGTCCTTCGTTCGTTCGAATACCGGATCATGTACCTGTCATGGGTCCTGGCAACGATGGCTCTGTTCGTGCCGTTCGTTTTCCTGCCGGCGTTCTCACTCGAACGTGGCGCCAGTCCTCTCGCCGCATCGGCTCTGCTGTCAATTCTCGGTGTCGCAAGCGTCTTCGGCCGCCTGGGCATCGGCGTCCTCGGCGGGTGGCTTGGCACGTTGAAACTGTTCAAGCTCTCGGTCCTAGTCATGGCGGCCTCCTACGCCATCTGGCTCCTGCTTCCGGCCTATCACTGGCTCGTGGTCTTCGCGGCCGTCCTCGGTCTGGCCTATGGAGTTCGGATCGCGTTGGTGACGAGCGTGCTGATCGAGCTGTTCGGAGTGAAGGATCTCGGCGCGCTGCTCGGTGTGTTCTTCACCGGCACCGGTATTGCCGCCCTGCTCGCGCCAACGTTCGCGGGCGCCCTGGTCGACTACTCCGGTCATTACGATTGGGGCATCGCTTTCGCACTGCTGATCGGCGCGGTCGGCTTCATCGTCATTCTCCCGCTTGGCGACCGCCAAACCACGACGAAGCAGACGGCTTCCTGAAGACCAGTGTGTGCGCCTCTGTCTTGAACGCCGGAGCCGCGTCACACGAGCATCAGGTACGATCCGCGCCTGGGTCGCATGCTTCTGCCTGCCTGGTCGTGGGGTGGGGCACGATGATCGAGCGCCGCGCCAATATGCGCGATCTTTGTTGGTTCGCGGCCGGCAGTGTTGGCGCTCGCAGTGCCAGCCGGCTGAGGTTTCACATATCGCGGGCCGCGCATGTTGTGCATCACCGCAGAGTTGCCCACGATTGGCAGCTTTGGAGCAAAATCCAACTTCCATTCTAAGTCCGCGTGTGGGCCGGACCGGACGTTCACGGGGCGAGCGGTGATCGTAGGCAAGTAGGCTGTGCCGGACTCCGAATTGTATTGATCCGGCTCGTTTTGACCTCGAACGCGCAGAGGTGGTTGCTTCAGTTCATCCAGCTCATCGAACGAGCTCGCCCACGTTGCCCGGTTTGTGGTCTCATCCGACAATTGCCGCAACAAGCGCGGCGACATGGTGGCGACACGAGCGACTCGCCGTCCATAGACGCGCAAGCGCAGAACAAGATTTTGCAATAAAATAAATGACTTAAATGGTCGGAGCGGCGGGATTCGAACCCACGACCCCTAGTCCCCCAGACTAGTGCGCTAACCGGGCTGCGCCACGCTCCGACGCCGATGACGGCGCTGATTGATTAGGAAATCCCGGCAGCCGGCGCAAGCCGCACGTGAGCGCTCTCGCCACATGATCGACCCGACATCAGGTTAATCTCCGCTAAAGACCTTCCGCTATGATGGCCGAATCACAGGAGAATTCGGCCATGCCGCGCGCGATCGCGTTGTCAGCTCTAGCTCTCGCGATTGCCGGAACCGGGGCGGGTGCCGCTGATCTGCCCGCACACACGCGGTTGGGGGCAGTTTTCGCCGAGCCTTACGTCCCGCGCGTTTATGCCGAGCGAGACACGAACTATCCGACTTTCGTCTTTGCACCACAGGTCGATATCCGCCCGATCGTCGGCGGCTATTACGGCAAACCCTTCTCCTACTATTACAAGCCGTACTACGGCGACGAGGCGACCGCTCTCACGGATGCCTACACCCGCCTGCCCTATGCCTGCGGGTTCTACGGGTATTGCTGACGGGAAGATTCAGCTCGCCTTCATCGCCGCATCGAGCAGGCGCCGGCACTCGAGCAACTCATCGAGGGCAGCGCGCAGCTTGGCGACATTGCGTTCGTCGACCCGAACGGGCTCGGTAAGACTCTCGGAGAGGGTCGGCTGCGGTGGCGCCGGCGCGCGGTGCAGCCGCGCCGCGTCGATGAAGGAGGCGATCGCCGACGGCAGCTCATGCGAGGGCGCCTCGCCGACATCCTCGCCCTCGCCGGCTTCGAAGTCGTCGGTCATTTCCTCGTTGACCGCGTCGCGCAGCATTTCCTCGTGATCGATTTCGTCCTCTGCGGCGGCCGCGGCCACCGGCGCAATCGCGCCGTTCTGCCAGTTCTGGACGGCCTTAATGCCCTGTTCACGCAGGATGCGTTGGACGCCGCGGATGGTATAGCCCTGCCCGTAAAGCAGATGGCGGATGCCCCGCAGCAAGTTGACGTCTTCGGGACGGTAGTAGCGCCGGCCGCCCGACCGCTTCATCGGTTTGATTTGTGCGAAGCGGGTCTCCCAGAACCTCAGGACGTGCTGCGGCACGTCGAGCTCATCGGCCACTTCACTGATCGTTCGGAATGCGTCGGGTGCCTTGTCCAAGGCCGGTCCCCCCAGCTGCTTGTTTAAGCTTATCTCTGTATTTCGCGCCCCTGGTCCGGCTGTGCCGGATTTATTCCCATCCACCTCTTAGAAGACATCGCTCGAACCGCCACCCTCGTCCCGAGACGCCGCCTGCTTCTATTCTACTCGTCCGCCTTGGCAGTGATTTCCTGCCCGTTGATTCGCTGTTTGAGAATCGCCGACGGCTTGAACACCATAACCCGGCGCGGAGAGATTGGCACCTCCGTGCCAGTCTTCGGATTGCGACCGATACGCTGTCCCTTCTTGCGCACGATGAAGGAACCAAACGACGACAATTTCACCGTCTCGCCTTTTTCAAGGCAATCGGTGATTTCCTTCAATACGAGTTCCACGAACGCGGACGACTCCGTTCGCGACAAGCCGACCTTTTGGTACACGGCCTCGCACAGATCGACCCTCGTGACTGTCTTTCCGGTTCCGGACATCGCCTGCCCCACTCACGGCGAAAACTTGCCTAACGCTAAGAGCTTAACGCGCTATCGTCAACATCGGTGACGCTTCAAACGCAGCTTGCAGTACAAGTCAACATTGTGGCAGTCGCAAATTGCGTCACTACCACCTGAGCAGCACTGACCCCCACGTGAAGCCGCCGCCCATTGCTTCAAAGAGAATCAAATTGCCTTTTTTTATTCGTCCGTCGGCGACCGCATCACAAAGCGCGAGCGGGATCGAGGCGGCCGACGTGTTGCCGTGCTTGTCGACCGTCAGCACGACCTTCTGCGGCGCAATACGCAGCTTCTGCGCCGATGCATCGATAATGCGCTTGTTCGCCTGGTGCGGAACCAGCCAGTCAATGTCGTCTGCAGTGATTCCCGTTGCTTTGAAGGCATCGTAGATCACATCGGTGATCATGCCGACGGCGTGCTTGAAGACCTCTTTGCCCTCCATGCGCAGATGGCCGACGGTCTGCGTCGAGGACACGCCGCCGTCGACATAGAGTTTGGCCTTGTGCCGGCCATCCGAGCGCAGGTGTGAGGTCAATATGCCCCGGTCCGAGGTTGCGCCCGGCTGCTGTTGCGCCTCAAGCACGACCGCCCCTGCGCCGTCGCCAAACAGCACGCATGTGGTGCGGTCTTCCCAGTCGAGGATGCGGGAAAAGGTCTCCGCGCCGATCACCAGCGCGCGCTTGTGCGAGCCTGAGCGCAGAAAATTGTCGGCGGTCGCCATCGCAAACACGAAACCCGAACAGACCGCCTGAAGATCGAACGCTACGCCATGGTTGATGCCGAGCCCACGCTGGATGTCGACCGACGTGGCTGGAAAGGTGTTGTCCGGGGTCGAGGTCGCAAGGATGATCAGGTCGATCGATTGCGCGTCGACGCCGGCATTGGCAAGCGCCGCCTGCGCAGCCTTCAGGCCGAGGTGCGAGGTATTCTCCCCCTCCGCCGCAATATGGCGCTGGCGAATACCGGTCCGCTGCACGATCCACTCGTCCGACGTGTCGATCCTGCTCGCCAGCTCGGCATTGGTCACGATCCGCTCGGGCAGGTATGAGCCGCAGCCGAGCACGATCGAACGGGTAACAGTCACGAGATAGCCTCCTGAACGCGTGGCGCGAGCTGAAGCGCGCCGCCGTCGCGATTAAGCGTCTGATTGATCTTTGTCAGGAGATCGTATCGGACCATGTCATAGCCGGCGTCCACCGCCGAGGCGAAACCCTCTGCGTCGGTGCCGCCGTGGCTCTTGATGACGACGCCGTTCAGACCGAGGAACACGCCGCCGTTGACCTTGCTGGGATCCAGCTTGTCGCGCAGTGCCTGGAACGCGTTGCGGGCGAAGAGATAGCCCAGCCGCGAGCGCCACGTCCGGCTCATGGCGCTGCGCAGATACTCGGCAATCTGCCGCGCCGTGCCTTCGGCGGCCTTCAGCGCGATATTGCCGGTGAAGCCCTCAGTGACGATGACATCGGCAGCTCCCTGCCCGATGCCGTCACCCTCGACGAAGCCGATGAAGTCCATGTTCGGTGGGTTGAGCCTGCGCAGCAGCTCCGCCGCTGCGCGCACTTCCTCCACCCCCTTGACCTCTTCGACGCCGATGTTGAGCAGCCCGACCGTCGGCCGCTCGAGATCGAACAGCACGCGCGCCATGGCGCTGCCCATGATCGCAAGCACCGCGAGATGCTGCGCATCGCCGCCGATCGATGCGCCGACGTCCAGCACGACGGATTCGCCGCGGAGCGTCGGCCAGACCGCGGCGATCGCCGGGCGGTCGACCCCGGGCAGCGTCCGCAAGTGGAAGCGGGCCATCGCCATCAGGGCACCGGTGTTGCCCGCCGAGACCGCGGTGTCGGCTTCACCGCGCTTCACCGCATCGATGGCCAGCCACATCGAGGAGGTCTTGCGGCCCCGCCGCAGAGCCTGGCTTGGCTTGTCGTCCATCCGCACGGCGACATCGGTGTGGACGACGCGCGAGGCAGCCTTCAGCGCGGGATACTTCTCCAGCTCAGGTGTAATCAGCTTGCTATCGCCAAACAGCAGGAATTCGGTCTCCGGGTGGCGCTGCAGCGCGATTGCCGCACCCGGAACGGCCACCGGGACACCGACGTCGCCGCCCATGGCATCCAGTGCAATACGAACCTTGCTCGGCATGAATAATCCGGGAACCTTGTCAGCTTGAGGCGCGGGACGAGAATCCGGCCTGCCTATTGATCGGGCGGCGGCGACAATACCGTGTCCACGCGCCGAAACAACAGCGGCGGACGTACAGCGCGCCTCATTTGCTCTTGTTTTTCCTTGGCTTGCCTTGCGAATCGCTTTCCTTCAAGGAGGCCAACCCCGCGAACGGATGGTCGGCCGGATCGGGCGGCGCGATCACCGGCTCGAAGACTGCGCCAGGCTTACGCGGATATGGATCGATTGCGAGAATGAGAAATTCGGCCGCAAGTGCACCCAGATCGATCATCCCGCCGACGATCGGCTCCGGCGGGTCTTCGACCGGCGCGTCGTCGTCCTCGCCGTCGCCTTGCGGCCGAGACGTAGCGACCGGCGGCGCGGGCTCGTCCGAAAACACCACGTCGACGTCCTCGTCGATCTCATTCGTCAGCGGATCGAGCGTGACGACGCAAGTCTGTCCCACGGCCGCCTGAATGCGCCCGGTCACGTGGACTCGGCCGCCGGCCGCATGGGCGAGATCGAAGGACGCAGCGAGGCGCGGCAACTCGCGCAGACCCGCGACCGCCGCGATTGCCCGTCGGTCCGCCTCACCAGCCTCAATCTCGTGATGCAGACCGGTTTCCGGAATGTCCGCGACGGCAACCGTCGCGTGCCAGGGAAGCGCCTTCACAGTCATGATACCGCCTCGTGCGTTTGTGCCATTGTGGCGGGGTCGGCGAACGTCCACTCACCCGCGAGCAGCCGCCGCTCGTCCACGGCCTCGAGGTGCCGGATGGTCTTTCGCACATAGGCTGCGAGCGGCTCGGCGCGTGCTGCATCGCTGTCGAGCAGGATGTTGCGCCCGAGCGCCTGCGGAAGATCGGGACCTCCGGCCTGCAGCGCGGCGTCATAGGCATTGGCGCGACCGTAGAACGCCTCGGCGAATTTCAATATCCGCTTCGGCACTGTGAGATCGCCGACGCCCATTTCACGCAGGTTGGCGTCCATGTCACTGCAGAAGTGGTCGAGCAGCGCCTGCGAGGCCTTCGCTCCGCCGGCGCATGTCTTCAGCCGGCGCAGGACCATCCACAGATGCAGCAACACCATGTCGAAACGGCCGTTTACCGTGTCCGGCACATGGATGCGTTCGTAAAAGGCCGGTAGTCGCGCCTGCGCCACGATCATGCCATAGATCGCTTCAATGGTGGGTCCAGGGGAACGGTTGAACGGCCAAAGCATCAAATATTTCCGGAACTTGGCCCGCGTTTCTGGAAAGAAGGCCGCGAGACCGGTTACGCACTTGTCCACGCCGGGTACGCCAACGCCCGTGTTGTGGCAAGATAGGTACGTCGCCGCTTCGTCGCGGCAAGGGGAAAGGTTCAGTTTCCGAGATGACCAGCCACAGCTTCCTCGCCGAAGTTGCGATCTCGCTTGTGCGCGGACTAGCGCTCCGTTTCCGAAATTCGCATCATTTGCGGCACACTCCCATGCGAGCTTCGGAAACATGAGAAGCCCTAGCAATTTTATGTTTCTAGCGCGGTTTTTGATTTTGCAATTCCTGCGCCCGTGCCGCGACGCCGGCAGGAACTTCAAATTCACCGCACTTGCGCCCGCCATCGGCCAACTACGCTTTGCCCTGGCGCTGATACTGACATGCGCCGCGCTGGCCGGCTGCGCGGAACAGTTCCAGAAAGGTTACATTTTGCCCGAAGGGGCGCTGGACCAGGTCCCGATCGGCGCGAGCCAGGACCAGGTGCTGATCGTGCTCGGTACGCCCTCCACCGTCGCGACGCTGAACGGCGAGGTCTTCTACTACATCTCGCAACGGACCCAGCGCCGGGTCGCATTCTTGGACCAGTCCGTGACAGATCAGCGGGTGCTCGCCGTCTACTTCGACAAGAATCGGCAGGTGCAGCGGGTCGCCAACTACGGCCTGCAGGACGGCAAGGTCTTCGACTTCATCAGCCGGACCACTCCCACCAGCGGCCAGGAGATCAGTTACCTGACGCCGCTGTTCCGCCTGGTCGGCGGCTCGAAGCAATAGTTGTATGTCCGCAAGCGGAATGGCGCGTCGAGCGAACGAGATTGAGCTGCAAGTTCGTCAGGACGCGCCAACGCTGCGATTATTCCAGAACGGGTCGCGCAGCTTTCGCTTGAAAATCTTGCCGCTTGCTTCGCGCGGCAGCACGTCAAGGAAACGAACCTCCTTCGGCACCTTGAAACTCGCAAGGCGCGCGCGGAGATAATCCTGAATCTCCGCCGCGCCGAGTTTCGCACCCGGCTCCGGCTCGACATACGCGCACAAGCGTTCGCCAAATTCGTCGTCGGGAATGCCGAACACGGCGCAATCCCGCACGCCGTCCATTCCGATCAACACGTTTTCGATCTCGGCCGGATAGATGTTGACGCCGCCGGAGATCACCATGTCGCGCTTGCGGTCGCAGAGGAACAGGTAGCCATCCTCGTCGAGGTAGCCGACGTCGCCAACGCTGACCAGGTCTTCGCGTCCGGCCTCGGCCCGGGCCTCGGCCTTGCCGTGATAATCGAAGTCGGGAATGGTCGCCTGCCGCATGAAGATTTCACCGGGCTGGTTGGGCTCGCAAAGTTCGCCGTCGGCGCCGAAAATCTTGACGATGCCGCCCTCAATCACCCGGCCAACAGTGCCGGGCTTCGCGAGCGCTTCTTTCGCCGAGTGCCAGACCGGAATGCCGGTCTCGGTCGAGCCGAAGTACTCGTTGATGACCAGCCCCCACCAGTCGATCATCGCGCGCTTGACCTGCGGCGGGCATGGCGCTGCGCCGTGAACGATGAACTGCACAGATGACAGGTCATAGCGACCTTTGACGTCGTCTGGCAGCCGAAGCAGCCGAACAAACATCGTCGGCACCATGTGCATGTGGGTGACGCCATGGTGCTCGATCAGGCGCAGCAGGTCCTCGGGATCGAAGCGCGGCTGCAGAACGATGGTGCAGCCGTGCCGGAACGCGAGCATCCCGTAGGAGTTCGGCGCCGAATGATACATGGGCCCGTTCATCAGCACGACCTGTCCCTCCCCCGGCCTGACGCCGTAGGCGATCGCACTGACGCGTTCGGCGGCGGCCGCCTGTTCGGGTGCCATCGCGTGACGGCGGACGCCCTTCGGCGTGCCCGTTGTGCCCGAGGTGTAGAACATCGGCGAGGCACGGCCGATGGGCCCGTCATAGGGCGGCTGCCATTCCCGCCAGATATTCCAATCCACCATCGAGCTCGGCACTGCGGATGCAGCGTCCGTGACGCCGTAGGCAGCGGCGATCTCCGGCGGCGTCGGCACCACCAGCACGTGGAGGTCGTCGGAAAGCCCGTCGGCGATCTGCGGCAGCAGATCGGCATGGCAGACCAGGACCAGCGCACCGCTGTCATTCAGAATGTGCGCCACCTCTTCCGCTTTGAGATGCCAATTGATCGGCACCACCGGTGAACCAAGCGCGGCCGCAGCACCCGACACCTCGAAAAAAGCGAAGTCA
This sequence comes from Bradyrhizobium sp. LHD-71, assembly GCF_031157255.1. Classification (GTDB taxonomy): domain Bacteria; phylum Pseudomonadota; class Alphaproteobacteria; order Rhizobiales; family Xanthobacteraceae; genus P52-10. The sequence goes on from NZ_JAVIFX010000001.1 coordinate 65,094, forward strand.
TTGCGCAACATCATCGCGACCGGGGCGCCGTCGCGCACGCCCAGCGATTTCAACCCCGTCGCAGCGCGCGCTATGCGCAAATGAATCTCGCTATAATCGATCAGGCGCTCGCCGCTGATGATCATGACCACTGCTCCGACGGCTCCGGGGGCTCGGCCCTGGCCTCGCTACTCATCGTTGATCAGGCCGCCCGCACCGACCCAGCTCTTCCCGTCGAAGCGTCGCATGCGCATCGATTGGAAGGGGCGGTAGTCGTCGCGCCCGGTGGTGACGGTGACACCGGGCAGCAGCAGCGGAAGCTTGATGTCGCGCAACGACGTCGCTTGTCGCAGTACGTTTTCCCGACTGAGATCGTCGCCGCACGCGCGCAGGACTTGAACCAAGAGCGCTGCGTACATGTAACCGGCCGAGTAGTTGGTGTTGCGCACATCTGCGTCAGGCAGATGCTTCTTCATGAAGGCGAAGAACTCCTTGACGTCGACCTCGTCCGCCCATTGAGGATCATTCGGATCCTTCTGGTTGCTGAGCGACATCAGGCCGATAGCGTTGTCGAGCCCCGCCGGTTCGAGGATGGCAAGGGACGATGCCGATGTCGGAACGAACGTCATGTCCGGTTTCCAGCCGATCTCGGCCATGCCGCGGATCATCTGTGCCGTGAACTTTCCAAGCGTCACGCCGTAGAGAACGTTGGCGCCGGAGGCCTTGAGGGCCACGAGTTGCGAGGAAATGTTGGGCGCGCTCGGCTCGTAGCTCGCTTCGGCAATGATCATCGCCGAGGCTTTTGCGCCCAGCGCGCGCCTGAATCCTGCGACGTAGTCGCGGCCGAAATCGTCGTTCTGCGAAAGGATCGCGATCTTCGCGTCCGGCTTCTCCCTCAGAACCTGCTTTGCGTAAATCACGCCTTCTGTTTCGTAGGTGACCATTCCCGGCATGGTCCACGGGTAGTTCTTCGGGTCGGCCCACCGGGTCGCGCCACTGAGCACGAAAAGTTGCGGCACCTTCTTGCTGTTCAGATAGCGATGCACGGCGCCGTTGGTGGCAGTGCCGAGCGAGCCGAACATCAACGTCACTTCATCGCTTTCGACCAGCTTGCGCGTCTGCTCGAGGGTCTTGGGCGGCGAATAGGAGTCGTCCAGGCTGAGAAAACGGACCTTGCGTCCGTTGATCCCGCCCTCGGCGTTGATCTTATCGAAATAGGCCTGTTGGACGCGGCCGATGGTACCGAAGGCCGACAGCGGTCCGCTATACGGCAGCGTCTGGCCGATGCGAATCTCGTCCTTGATCTCGCTCCCGGCAGCGGCAACGGAGGCGCTGCAGATACCGATCGCCAGCGCGATCGGCAAGCCGAAGAATAAGCTCCCCATGACATCTCCCGGATGTTTGCTGCTTCCTTTCATGGCGCGTCGTCAGGCACACGCGCGCTTCAGGAAATCGCTGCGTGCGTCGGCGAACTCCGCCTTGAGCCTCTCTACCAGCACGGCCACCGGCGGCGCGTCGACGATCTGGCCCAGCCCCTGACCGGAGCCCCAGATATCGCGCCAGGCCTTGGACTTCATGTTGCCGCCAGAGCCGAAGTTCATCTTCGACTTATCGGCGGTGGGAAGGTTGTCGACATCGAGCCCTGCAGCCGCGATCGAAGGGCCGAGATAGTTTCCGTGCACACCGGTGAACAAGTTCGAATAGACGATGTCGCCGGCGGCATGATCGATCAGCGCCTGCTTGTACGCAGGGTCTGCATTGGCTTCCGCCGTGGCAATGAAGCGGGTGCCGATATAGGCAAGGTCAGCCCCAAGCGCGAGCGCCGAGGCAATGCTCCACCCGTCGGAGATCGCACCCGACAGCAGCACGGAGCCTTTGAACCACTGCTTGACCTCGCGCAGCAGCGCGAACGGCGAAAGCGTGCCTGCATGTCCGCCGGCGCCCGCGCAAACGAGGATCAGTCCGTCGACGCCGTTCTCGGCCGCCTTGCGGGCGTGCCTTACATTGATCACGTCGTGAAAAACCACCCCGCCATACGAATGTGCGGCTTCGACGATTTCAGTCGGCGGCCGCAGCGACGTGATGATGATCGGCACCTTGTGCTTCACGCAGGTTTCCATGTCCTGCATCAGCCGGTCGTTGGAGGCGTGGCAGATTTGATTCACGGCGTATGGCGCAACCTTCGCGCCGGGATTCTCTGCCTTGTACGCAGCGAGCTCATCCTCGATGCGCGTCAGCCATTCGTCGAGCCTTGCGGCGGGACGCGCATTCAGTGCCGGAAAAGAGCCGATGATGCCTGCCTTGCACTGGGCAATCACCAGTTCCGGCCCGGAAACAATGAACAGCGGTGACCCGAGGACAGGCAGTGCGAGGGAATCGTCGATCCAGGCGGGCAGTGTCATCCCTGAAAGTCTCCTTGTTACTTTGCGCGTCACTATAGGGCTGGACCGGACGGCAATGGGCGTTCAATATTGAACGGCAGCGGCATCAGAAATGATCGCGCTACGGAGCAACGCCTGGCTATGGACTGGGACTTCTGCAGATACTTCATCGCGGTTGCCGAAGCCGGTGATTACACCGGGGCAGCGCGGCGGCTACGCTCCAGCCACCCGACGGTAAGTCGCAAGATCGCGGCGCTGGAAGCTCAACTTGGCACAAGGCTGTTCGCGCGGACCACGGAAGGCCTGGCACTGACGGCGCAGGGGCGCAGGTTTCGCGAGCAAGCAGAGGCGATGGCGGCGGCGGCCTCTCGTGCGGAGGCTGCGGTCACGGCGCGCGGCGCCGCGGCGCGCGGCATCGTCAAGCTGTCGATCGGGCCGACGCTGGCAGCACACTGGTTGATGCCGCGGATGTCTGCGTTCCTCGACAGCCGTCGTCATATCGAGCTTGAGCTGATAACCCATCCCTTCCCCGTCAGCGTGCGCCGGCGCGAAGCCGATCTGGTGCTGCGCGTGTTCGAGGCTGGCGATGAAAATCTGACCGGTCGCAAGATCGGACGGCTGGGTGTCGGATTCTATGCCTCGCGTGACTACGCGGCGCGGCGCGGGCTGCCTGAGCACCGGCATGACTGGCGGCATCACAGCGTCATCGGCTTTGCGGACAAGGCGACCAACACCGAGCTTGGCCGCTGGAGCGACCACGTGGCACGGCACGCCAACGTGGTCATGCGCTGCTCGTCCCAGAGCGATATGCTGGCGGCGGCCCGGGCCGGCATCGGCATTTCCGTCATGTCCTGTTTCGTCGGCGACTCATTTGCGGACCTTGTCCGGGTGGCACCTCAGAAGCTCGCTGGGCTTTCGGATATCTGGCTGCTGGCGCATCCCGACCTCGTCGGCCTTCCGGCCATGCGCGAAGTGATCGGCTTCGTCACGACCAGCGCTCGCGCAGACCGGGAGATGCTTCGTGGCGGATGACACCGCAACGCCAACACCCACGACAAAGAAAAACCCCGCGGCTCGCACCGCGGGGTTGCCTCGAGCGTCGCGCCGGATCAGTGCGCGAGGATCGCCAGCAACAGCAACGCGACGATATTCGTGATCTTGATCATCGGGTTGACGGCCGGGCCTGCCGTATCCTTGTACGGATCGCCGACCGTGTCGCCGGTGACCGCGGCTTTGTGAGCGTCGGAGCCCTTGCCGCCGTAGTGGCCGTCCTCGATGTACTTCTTGGCGTTGTCCCAGGCACCACCGCCCGAGGTCATCGAAATCGCGACGAACAGGCCCGTGACGATCACGCCGAGCAGCATCGCACCGACAGCCGAGAATGCCGCCGATTTTCCGGCCGCGCCGCCGCCCGCGATGAAATAGATCGCGAAATAGACGACGATCGGCGACAGCACCGGCAACAGCGACGGAATGATCATTTCCTTGATCGCCGCCTTGGTCAGGAGATCGACGGCCTTGCCGTAATCCGGCTTGTCCTTGCCTTGCATGATGCCGGGCTTCTCGCGGAACTGACGACGAACCTCCTCGACAATCGCGCCTGCGGCGCGGCCGACTGCGGTCATGCCCATCGCGCCGAACAGGTACGGCAGCAGGCCGCCGAACAGCAGGCCGACCACGACGTAAGGATTGTTCAGCGAGAAATCCGGAGCAACGCCTGCGAAGTAGGTGTTCTGCGCCGAGTTGGCGATGAAGAATTTCAGATCCTCATTGTAGGCGGCAAACAGCACCAGCGCGCCGAGACCGGCCGAACCGATCGCGTAGCCCTTGGTGACGGCCTTGGTGGTGTTGCCGACGGCGTCGAGCGCGTCGGTCGACTTGCGCACCTCCTTCGGCAGCCCTGCCATTTCCGCGATGCCGCCGGCGTTGTCGGTCACCGGACCGAACGCGTCGAGCGCGACGATCATGCCGGCGAGCGCCAGCATCGTCGTGGTCGCAATGGCGATGCCGAACAGACCGGCGAGGCTGTAGGTGATCAGGATGCCGGCGATGATGACGATCGCCGGAAGCGCCGTAGCCTCCATGGAGATCGCCAGGCCCTGGATCACATTGGTGCCGTGGCCGGTCACCGACGATGCTGCGATCGACTTCACCGGCCGATAATCGGTGCCGGTGTAGTACTCGGTGATCCAGATGATCAATCCCGTCACAGCGAGGCCAACCACGCCGCACAGGAACAGGTCGAGACCGGTGTAGCTCACGCCGGCGAGCGGGCCAAAGCCGACCAGATAGTAGATCACTGCGGCGACACCCGCGAGCGACAGGATGCCGGTGGCGATCAGGCCCTTGTACAGCGCGCCCATGATCGACTGGCTTGGTCCGAGCTTCACGAAGAACGTACCGATGATCGAGGTAATGATGCAGATGCCGCCGATTGCGAGCGGCAGCGTCATCATCGGCAGCAGCAAGGCGGACTTGGCGAAGAAGATCGCCGCCAGCACCATGGTTGCAACTGCGGTCACCGCGTAAGTCTCGAACAGGTCAGCGGCCATGCCGGCGCAGTCGCCCACGTTGTCGCCGACGTTGTCGGCGATCGTCGCCGGGTTGCGCGGATCGTCCTCGGGGATGCCGGCCTCGACCTTGCCGACGAGATCGCCGCCGACGTCGGCGCCCTTGGTGAAGATACCGCCGCCAAGACGGGCGAAGATCGAGATCAGCGACGCGCCAAAGCCGAGCGCGACCAGCGCATCGATCACGACGCGGTCAGCAGGCTGAAGCCCCCGGCCCTGCGTCAAGTAGATGAAGTAGAGGGTCACGCCGAGCAGCGCGAGGCCAGCCACCAGGAGGCCGGTGATCGCGCCGGCCTTGAACGCCAGTTCGAGACCGCCGGCAAGCGACTTGGTCGCCGCCTGCGCGGTGCGAACGTTCGCGCGTACCGAGACATTCATGCCGATGAAGCCTGCCGCCCCCGACAGCACGGCGCCCACCAGAAAGCCGATGGCGACCAGCACGCCGAGTAGGTAGGCGAGCAGCAGGAAGATGACGATGCCGACGATGGCGATCGTCATGTACTGACGACGGAGATAGGCCTGTGCGCCCTCGGAGACCGCGGCTGCGATCTCCTTCATGCGATCGGAGCCCGCATCGGCGCTTAGCACCGATGACGTCGCCCAGATCGCGTACAAAATCGAAAGCGCCCCACAGAGCACGATCACCCACAAAGCTGTCATGGAAGTTGCCTCAAACCCTTGGACGTGTCCCTACCCCGCCGCCATGGACAGCGACGGGCACAAGCAGAAGGCAATGCCCTGAAAAACCCCAGTGGATGCCCCCAAATAGGCGCGGACCATGCCAAAATCGTAACGTCTAAGCAACGTTTGGTCCGGGATATGAGCTCTGTATTCAGCTCCCTGCAGCGAGAAAAGCACGGATAGAGCCGGCCAAACCGCTGGAATGCTCCTAAAAATGGCTGAAGGAGCCTCGCTTGAGCCGGAGCTCGCGTCCATCCGATGCGACGAAGCGCGGCGGCTCCAGCCCGTCGCGAATCACGCCGATCACCGTGGCGGCAACATTCCTCGCCCCGGCGGCAGACACGAACGCAGCAAGATGGTTCTCCGGAATCGCACAAAGGATCTCGTAGTCGTCGCCACCTGAGATCAGCGCATCGATCGTCGTCGCCTTGGCGGTGATGAGCGACCGCGCTTGCGGCGACAACGGAATTTGCTCAAGCTTGATCTCAGCCGACAGGCCTGAGGCCTTGCAAAGTTTCGCCAAATCGCCCGCAAGTCCGTCAGAGACGTCCATCGCCGCATGCGCATAATCACGGACCGCCGGTGCAACGGCGACGCGCGGCTGCGGCACCCGGTAACGTTCGACCAGCATTCTGCGTGCACTCGCGTTCGCCGTGGGCGATGAGGCGAACGAGCCCGGCTTCGAAAGCGCAAGCCCCAGCGCGGCATCGCCAATGGTTCCTGTCACGACCACCGCATCGCCGGCTTGCGCACCGCTTCGCCGCACCATGCGGCCGGCTGCGACGCGGCCGAAGGCCGTGATCGAGATCATCGGCGGTCCCGGCGTCGAGACCGTATCGCCGCCGAGCAACGGGCATGCGAACGATGCCGCGTCCTCGCCGAGGCCTTTCGCAAACCCGCTCAGCCAGCCGTGATTCACGTCACGCAGGGCGAGCGTAAGCACGAAGCCCGTGGGCTCTGCGCCCTTCGCCGCAAGATCGGAGAGATTCACCCGCAGCGCTTTTCGCGCAATCGTTTCGGGCGGATCTTCGGGAAGAAAGTGTACGCCTTCAACGATGGCGTCGGTGGTCACCACCAGGTCGTCGGTCGAGCTCTTCAGGATTGCCGCGTCGTCGATCAGGCCAAACGCAGCCGGATCGGTCGCCAGCGGCTGAAAGTAGCGCGCGATCAGATCGTCTTCAGGCGAAGACATATGATGAGGCTCCGTTGAGCTCGCAACGAAGAGAGCATCCGTTACTCGCCTGCGCGCTCGAATTCATCTGCGCGAAAGCGCCGCGCGAGCTGATCGAGCACTGCGTTGACCATGCCGGTCTCCTCGCGGTCGACGAAGGCGTTGGCGACATCGACATATTCGGTGACGACCACGCGCGCGGGGACATCCTTGCGATGTTCCAGCTCGTAGGCACCCGCGCGCATCACTGCGCGAATGATCGCATCGACCCGCTTCAACGGCCAACTCTTCGCCAGCGCATCGTCGACCAGGGGGTCGAGCTTCGACTGGTCGCGTACTACGCCGGAAACGACGTCGCGGAAGAAGGCGGCTTCGGCCGGCAGATACGTCTCGCCCTCCACTTCGCTGCCCAGCCAGTGACTTTCGAACTCGGCGAAGATGTCGTTCAGACCCGCACCGGCGATGTCCATCTGGTAAAGCGCCTGCACGGCGGCAAGCCGCGCCGCGCCGCGCCGGTTCGCCTTTCTGGAATCGCTACCGGCTTTTGACATCGCGATGCCGGTCTTTGATCATCTGGTCGAGGCGCGGCTGCAGGCGGCGCTTGATCCGCATCATGACGACGGCAGCGCGCGCCGCGTCGCCGCCCTTGTTCAAGCTGTCAGCACGCGCCCGCTCCCAGGCCTGGGCCTCGGTGTTCACCGTAATGATGCCGTTGCCGATCGGCAGCTTCTTGGCGATCGACAAGTCCATCAGCCCGCGCGAGGACTCCATCGAGACGATCTCGAAATGGATCGTCTCGCCACGAATGACGCAGCCAAGCGCGACCACCGCATCGAAGGGGCGCCCGGCGCGCTCGCCGGCTTCGATGGCGATGGCGGTGGCAGCCGGAATTTCCAGTGCCCCCGGCACGGTGATGACCTCGTGCGTGACGCCCGCCCCGTCCAGTTCGGCGATCGCAGCCGCAAGCAGCGCGTCCTGGATGTCATCATAGAAGCGCGCCTCGACGATCAGGGCGTGCGAGCCTGAAATGTCGGTCTGGTCCTTCAACGGAGCACGGCGTGGATCGGCCATATTGTCGCCATTCGTGTCTATTCGCCAATTGCTGGCCTTGTAGTCCGGCGATGGCACGAAGCCAAGCGCCATGCAGCAGCAGGGCCTGACGCGGCCTACTTCATTTCGGTCAAGCGCGCGGCATACCGCGCCATCAGGTCCACCTCAATGTTGACCTCGGTTCCCTCCCGCCAGCCGTGCAGCGTCGTCACGGATAACGTGTGGGGAATGATCAGCACTGTGAAACGGTCGTCGTCGACGGCATTCACGGTCAATGACACGCCGTCCAGCGTGATTGAGCCCTTCGGCGCAATGAATTTCGCAAGTTCACGCGGGCTGCGCAACTCGAACCGGGCCATATCGGGCAGGTCGTGCCGTGATAGAATGGTTGCAGTGCCGTCCGCGTGGCCCGCGACGATATGGCCGCCAAGCTCGTCGCCGATCTTCAGCGCGCGCTCGAGGTTGAGCTGCATGCCCTGATGCCAGTGCCGCGCCGTGGTCATCCCGAGCGTCTCCGCGGCGGCATCAACCTCGAACCAGGTCCTGCCGCCGGCAACCCCGGAGCCGACCACCGTCAGACAGACGCCGTTGCAGGCGATCGATGCGCCATCGGCGATCGTGGCCTGATCATAGCCACACAGGATACGCAGCCGGTGCAACTGCCCCTGCGCCACCGGCCGCAGGACCTCGATTTCGCCAACGTCGGTGACAATGCCGGTAAACATCAGATGTGCTCGTAAATCGTCAGGGTGTCCTGGCCGAGAGTTTCGGTAGCACGAACGCGGTAGTGCGGCGACTGCGTTACCGCCGTCAGCGGCAGCCGATCCAGTGCGGCAACCCCGTCGGCGCCGATTGTCACCGGTCCGCGATAGAGCCAGACCTCGTCGACCAGCCCCGCCTCGACGAACGACGCCGCCACCCGCGCGCCGCCCTCGACCATGAGCCGCGTCACGCCGCGTCGTCCCAGTTCCTGCAGCATCGCCTGCAAATCGATACCGCGTTCGCCGACAGGCGCGTGAATGATCTCGACGCCTTCCGCCGCAAGCAGCGTCGCGCTTGACGGCTCGCCGCCGCCTCCCGAGAAGACCCAGACCGGATGCTTGCGCGCGGTCTTTGCGAGATAGCTGCTGGCTGGCAGACGCAAATGCCGGTCGAGGATCACCCGCACCGGTGAGCGCTGCTCCAATCCGGGCAGCCGGCAGGTCAGTTGCGGATTGTCGGCGCGCGCCGTGCCGACGCCGACCAGGATCGCATCGCTTTGTGCGCGAAACATGTGCACGCGCGTGCGCACTTGTTCGCCGGTGATCTGGAAAGGTCGGCGCCCCGAGGCGCCGATCTTGCCGTCGGCCGACAAGGCGAGCTTGAGCGTCACGTACGGACGGCCTTCGGTGATGCGGCAGATGTGGCCGGCGTGGTCGCGCCGGGCCTCCTCGGCGCAGATACCGACGTCGAGCTCGATGCCAGCCTCTCTGATCCGCGCGTGCCCCTGCCCCGCCACGTCCGGATTTGGATCGTCCAGCGCACTGACCACGCGCGTGATGCCTGCGGCAATGATCGCGTCGGCGCAAGGTGGCGTCTTGCCGTGGTGCGAACACGGCTCGAGCGTGACGTAAAGCGTCGCGCCGCGCGCCGCCTCACCCGCTTGCGCCAGCGCCTGGGTCTCTGCATGCGGCCGTCCACCTTCGTGGGTCCAGGCGCGCGCTAGCACCACCCCGTCCTTGACCACCACCGAGCCGACCGCTGGGTTGGGCCAGGTGCGCCCCAGCCCTCGCCGACCAAGGGACAGGGCGAGCTGCATGAAACGAAGGTCGACAGGATTGGTCACGAATGAGGCCGTGTCAGAGATAGGTTACGGCGATGTATTTAGCCTCTCAGAACCCGCGCCGCCCCGTTTGAAAACGGGGACGAGCCATTCCGCAAGCGCCAGTCACGCCCGATCGAAGCTACTTGCGAAGCAGCAGTCGCGGATCGTCGTCGCCCGAAAGTTCGCCCAGCACCGCCTCGAAGTCCTTCGCCTCACGGAAGTTGCGGTAAACGGAGGCAAAACGCACATAGGCCACATCGTCGAGCTGACGCAGGTGCTCCATTACGATCTCCCCGATCGCCTCCGAGGAGATCTCCGCCTCGCCGCCGCTCTCCAGCTCGCGCACGATCGCCGACACCATCTTCTCGACCCGTTCGGGGTCGACCGGACGCTTGCGCAACGAGATCTGCACCGAGCGCATCAGCTTGTCACGGTCGAACGGCACACGCCGACCGTTGCGCTTGATGACGGTGAGATCGCGCAGCTGCACGCGCTCGAATGTCGTGAAGCGAAAGTTGCAGGTCACGCAGACGCGCCGACGGCGAATGACGGCAGAATCCTCTGCAGGCCGGGAATCCTTGACCTGCGTATCGAGACTCGAGCAATTCGGGCAGCGCATCAGGCCATGATCCCGATAATGCTAGTTGTAGATCGGGAAGCGGTCAGTCAATTCCTTCACCCGCGCTTTGATCGCAGCCTCCACCAGAGGTGCCTTGCCATCCTGCGCCTGCGCGACCGCGCTCAAGACCTCGGCCATCATTTCGCCAACCTGCTTGAACTCCGCGACGCCGAAGCCGCGCGTGGTCGAGGCCGGCGTGCCAAGACGAATGCCCGATGTCACCATCGGCTTCTCCGGGTCGAACGGGATGCCGTTCTTGTTGACAGTGAGCGCTGCACGGCCAAGCGCCTTTTCGGAGACGTTGCCCTTCAGCCCCTTGGGACGCAGATCGACCAGCATCAGGTGATTGTCGGTGCCGCCGGTGACGATGTCGAAACCGTTGGCGCGCAGCGTTTCGGCGAGCGCCTTGGCGTTGTCGACCACGTTCTTCGCGTAGACCTTGAAGTCCGGTCGCAGCGCTTCGGCAAAGCAAACCGCCTTCGCCGCAATCACGTGCATCAGCGGACCGCCCTGCAGCCCCGGAAACACCGCCGAATTGATCTTCTTGGCGATCGCCTCGTCATTGCTGAGGATCAGGCCGCCGCGTGGCCCGCGAAGCGACTTGTGGGTGGTGGTCGTGGTCACATGGGCATAGGGAATTGGCGATGGATGCACCCCGCCGGCGACGAGACCGGCGAAGTGCGCCATATCCACCATGAAATACGCGCCGACGCTGTCGGCAATCTCGCGGAAGCGCTTGAAGTCCCAGAAGCGCGAATAGGCTGAGCCGCCGCCGATGATCAGCTTCGGCTTGACCTCTTCCACACGCCGCGCGACCTCGTCCATATCGATCTGCTGGTCGTCCTTGCGCACCGTGTAGTGCTGGGCCTTGAACCATTTACCCGAGATGTTGACCGGCGCACCGTGCGTCAGATGTCCGCCCGCGGCGAGGTCCAGGCCCATGAAGGTGTCACCCGGCTGCAGCAGCGCCAGGAACACCGCCTGATTCATCTGGCTGCCGGAGTTCGGCTGAACGTTCGCGAAGTTGCAGCCGAACAGTTTCTTGGCGCGCTCGATGGCCAGCGTCTCGGCAACGTCCACGAACTCGCAGCCGCCATAGTAGCGGGCGCCCGGATAGCCTTCCGCATACTTGTTCGTCATGATCGAGCCCTGCGCTTCGAGCACGGCACGGCTGACGATGTTTTCCGACGCGATCAGCTCGATCTCGTGCTGCTGGCGGCCGAGTTCATTCCTGATGGCAGCGGCGATCTCGGGATCAGCCTCGGCGAGCGTGGCCGAAAAGAAGGTCCCTGGCGCGGAGGCATTGGCGGATTTGGCGTATGACGACATCGGCGGAAATATCTCCACCGCCGCGGGCCAACTACGGGACCGGCGGACGGTTCGGTTAATGGTCGAGAGCGGCACGCACGCATTAGCATATTGGGCCGAAACGGCCAAATCCTAGGGCCCATCAGCCCAACTTATCCAATATCTTGATGATTGGGCGGCAAAAATGCCTGCCCAAGCTCAGGTCGGCGATTGCAGGTGGCGTCGCACCGCAGCGACCGAATTGCCGACCGCGGCGATGGCGGCCAGAAGGTCGGCGCGAGGCACGTTCAGCCGCTGCGCCCACCGATCGGTCGCGGCCGCGTCTTCGGTATCGATGACCGGCGCCGGCCTGATCTGGGCCAGCACGGATGCCACGGTGACAAGCTGGATCATGGGGCCAGCCTAGCATGCAGGGCCCGGCTCCGGTTCCATGCCCTTCCAGAAGCCTTAACAAGCCGTTTCGGAATCAGGCGAACCGGTACGGTCCGCCCTTCTCGATCGCTCGCTCGTAGGCCGGGCGCGCCTGAAAGCGGGCGACCCAGGACGTCAGGTTTGGATACGGCTCGATCCGTTTTGCGGCCTTGGCCATCTCGCCAACGAAGCTCATCTGAATGTCCGCGCCGGTCAATGCACTGCCGACCAGCCACTCGCGGCCTTTCAATGCCGCGTCGACATAACCAAGATGGTTGGCGAGTTCGCTGTCGATGCGCGGATGCAGCGGCCTTCCTGCATTACCAAGCCGGCCGGCATAAAGGTTCAGCATCAGCGGCAGCATTGCGGAGCCTTCCGCATAGTGGAGCCACTCCGCGTACCTTTCAAAGTCCATGCTGCCAGCAGGAGGCTGCAAGGCACCCTTCCCGTATTTGCGCAGCACGTAATCGACGATGGCGCCTGACTCCGCAATCGTGTGGCCGGCGTCGGTGACGACCGGCGATTTGCCGAGCGGGTGAACGGCCTTCAGTTCAGGTGGCGCAAGCCGCGTCTGCGCATCGCGCTGATACCGCTTGATCTCGTAAGGCAGGCCCAGTTCCTCGAGCAGCCAGAGAATACGCTGCGAACGCGAGTCGTTCAGATGATGGACGATGAGCATGTTTCCCCCATGTTCCACCACGTTGGCGAAGACAGTGCTTTACGTCCTCGCGCGCAAAAAACCCAGTGCTCAGTTTTGCCGTGCAGACGCGCCTCCACGCCATGACTGGCCGGGATCGCCGCAAATGCCGATTCTAGGACGTCTATTCGGTTCGGGCGTCGCGCTCCGCCTGCGCCTTTTCGTACTTCGACAGCCGCGCAGCATTTTTCTCGAGCAAAGTCGCGACATAGTCCGACAGCTTCTCGCGAAGCACCTCGCCCTGCCGCTCGGAAATGCGGGGAATCAGCGATTGGACCTTCATCATGGTCTTTCAACCATAAATGCCGCCTGTTTGTTCCATGTTTGATTCAGTTTCGTTCGCAAAGAACGAATCGAGCCAGCCCAAATCAGCGCAGCCGAGAGGTTAAGACTTCCCTACGCTCGCGCCGGCAGCACACATCAAGGCGCTGGAGCGCTTGCGAAACGGGCGACTACGCTTTGCGAATTCCTCGCCTCATGACGCTCATTTGCGCGGAATCGTGCTCATCGTCAGGCGTTCCGGCTCGCAGCAATCGCGCCGCGCGCAGCTCAATTCAGAAAGCAAAGCGCCGACCTCGTGAAAGGCCGGCGCGAAGGCGGATGGAAGTGTCATTGCCTTGGGCAGCCGGACTTCCGCCAGGCTGGCCCGAAGTTGCGCAGTCTGAAAATGCGCATGCGATGCCGTCGGCCCTCGCCGTCCGGAATCGCCCGCAAACCTCAGAGCCGATACAGGATCTGATCGGTCCAGAAGCGCTCCAGACGATGCAGCGATTTGTTCAGCGTTGCGAACTCCTCATTGGAGATGCCGCCGACCTGCTCCACCGTCTTGACGTGCTTGTCATACAGCGCCTCGACGATGTGGCGCACTTCCTGGCCCTTCGGCGTCAGGCGAATACGAACCGAGCGACGATCGACGCGCGAGCGCTGGTGATCGAGGAAGCCCATCTCGACGAGCTTCTTCAGGTTGTAGGAAACATTGGAGCCGAGATAGTAGCCGCGCGTGCGCAGCTCTCCTGCCGTCAGTTCCTTGTCGCCGATGTTGTAGAGCAACAGCGCTTGCACCGAGTTGATGTCCGAGCGGCCTCGCCGGTCGAACTCATCCTTGATGACGTCGAGCAGGCGGCGGTGCAGCCGCTCGACCAGAGTCAGAGCTTCGAGATAGAGAGGCTGCACCTGCGCCTTGCGCTGATCGCGCTCGACGGTATCCGTGGCCGTGGCAACGGCTTTCATCATGACACTTCCCCTGTTGTCGTTTTGTCGACTTATTCGACGAAACTTGTGTTTCGTCCGATGGGGAAAACCTAGGTGTTGCGTTTGAACATCAGCTTAAACAACAACATAAAGAGAAAATGAATTCGAGACAGTGAATCCAAGATTACCCGCACAAACTAAGGGGTTTTTGTAATCCTCCGTTGAGGAAAACCGGCCGATGTTCATGCTTCGTCTGGAGCGCTGTCGCATTCCTGTACAGCGACCTGAAAATTTGAAAGTTTCGGGTAAGACTTGTGCGGGATGCCGTTCATAGGTGGCTAACCACGGTCCGCTCGATTTTCAGAAAATGATTGTTGAATTGGACGAGTGCGCTCACGGCGGGCGTTCCAGTGCCGCCATCCACGCGAGCACCAGATATATTGCAAGCAACGCCACCTCGAAAATGACGACTACGAAGTTGCCGCCATAGATCAAAGGAAACATCAGCTCGATCACCGCCATCGACACGATCGAGGTGAGCCACACGACCGCGCCCCATGGTGTCGCCAGCCAGAGTCCCACTGCGGCGACGAGTTCGATCACCGCAAAGTAGATTGTCGCACTCTGCCACGCGACTGGCTGGTTGATGAATGCGTCCGCTTCGTCGCCGATGAAGCCTGTCACTTGCCCCCAATGATAGAGGCCTTTCAACATGGCCACGCCCGCCATGACGCGCAAATACATGACAAGCCGGCGCGTCCAGACGCCGTCATCGCCGGCAACCGCGCCCGAGTTGATCGGCGCGACCGACGCCGCCTGCAGTTCGCGTGGCTGGTCCTGGGCCGATTGGTCGGTCATTGCTCCTCGGAAACCCTTGAATCTCGCGCCCTTGTGCCGTCGCGAGGCTGTTTGCGCCTGTAAGGTCAAATCGTGATGCCGGCAAGGCCGAATTTGGTTCGCGGCGGTGGCGCAGGGATGATAAATCAGGCGACCTTGAGCTAAGGAGAACTCCGATGGCGATCAAATTCGGCCGCCCGATCGAACTGCGTGACGAGCCGCCTCGCCCTGCGGCCGCCGCAACCGCGCCGGGGCTCGACCTGACGATCCGCATGCGACGCAACCGCAAGTCGGAATGGTCGCGGCGGATGGTGCGTGAACATGTACTGACCACCGACGACCTGATCTGGCCGCTTTTCATCACCGCCGGCGACAACCAGCGCGTTCCGGTACCGTCGATGCCCGGCGTCTTCCGCCTGTCGGTCGACCAGATCGTGCGCGAAGCCGAACGCGCGATGAAGCTGACGATCCCCTGTATCGCGCTGTTTCCCTACACCGATCCGTCGCTGCGCGACGAAACAGGCAGCGAAGCGCTGAACCGCGACAATCTCGTCTGCCGCGCGATCGGCGCCGTGAAGAAGGAGTTTCCCGATATTGGCGTGCTATGCGACGCGGCGCTCGATCCCTACACCAGTCATGGCCATGACGGTCTGCTGCGCGACGGAATCATCCTCAACGACGAGACCGTTGCGCTTCTGGTCGAGCAATCGGTGATACAGGCAGAGGCAGGCTGCGACATCATCGCCCCTTCCGACATGATGGATGGCCGCGTCGGTGCGATCCGCGCTGCGCTCGACGACAGAGGGCATACCGATGTGCAGATCATGGCCTACGCAGCGAAGTACGCCTCGGCCTTCTATGGACCGTTCCGCGACGCGATCGGCTCATCAAAAACATTGAGCGGCGACAAACGGACCTACCAGATGGATCCGGCAAATGTGGACGAGTCGATTCGCGAGGTCGGGATCGACGTGGCTGAAGGCGCCGACATGGTGATGGTGAAGCCGGGCCTGCCGTATCTCGACGTGTTGCGTCGGGTGAAGGACACGTTCGGCATGCCGACCTTCGCTTATCAGGTCTCGGGCGAATACGCGATGATCATGGCCGCCGCGGCAAACGGCTGGATCGACGGCGATCGCACGATGGTCGAGAGTCTGACCGCCTTCAAGCGCGCCGGCGCCGATGGCGTCCTGACTTACTTCGCCGCCGACATGGCGGAGAAGCTGAAGGCCGGTGGCTGACCGCAACTCCTCTGCGAGCGAGGACCAGCCACCAAGCGTGGCTCAAGCATTACGCGACGGTAATGCAACCTTGCGCCCGCCTGGCGGCATCGCCATCTCCAGGCGCTGAGGAGGACTTCGATGTCTCAGGATATCTGGCGCAATGACGGCGGTTTCCGGCACGCGTTCGATCCGGCCGCCAACCCGGAACTGTTTCGCGGCGTGCTGACGCGACGCTTCTTCGCCTTCCTGGTCGATCTCGTCATCCTGGGCGTCCCGATCGTGCTCGGCGTTATCTTCATCGCCCTGTTCGGCGTGCTGACGCTCGGCCTTGGCTGGCTGCTTTTCTGGCTGGTCTCACCGCTTTCGATCGTATGGGCGATCGTCTATTACGGCCTGACGCTCGGCGGCCCGCACTCGGCCACGGTCGGCATGCGGCTGATGGACCTCGAGCTGCGCACTTTCTCCGGCGAGCCCGGCTATTTCATCCTCGGCGCCGCGCATGCGGTGCTGTACTGGATTTCAGTGTCGGTCCTGACGCCTTTCATTGTCCTCGTTGGGCTCTTCAACCGTCGCAGGCAACTTCTGCACGACCTCATTCTTGGAACCGTCATCATCAACACCTCTGCCCGGCCGGCATATCCGGAACCCGCCCGGCCCGTTTGACTCGGCCGATCCCGGGGCGGGCACCGGTTTCGAGCTGTCATGCTTATGAAGTAATTGACGCTTCGCCCGGCCAAGGCGATGCTGGACGCGGACACTATTCAAAAGTCCCATTGAGGCCCGGTGACACACCATTCCCGCGACACGCCGCAGTTCTACCTGACCGCGCCCTCGCCCTGCCCCTACCTGCCGGGCCGGAACGAACGCAAGGTGTTCACGCACCTCGTCGGAGAAAAGGCGTCGGACCTCAACGACCTCCTCACCCACGGCGGTTTTCGTCGCAGCCAGTCGATCGCCTATCGCCCGGCATGCGACCAGTGCCGGGCCTGCGTCTCGGTGCGGGTGATCGCTAACGAATTTCGCCCCTCGCGCAACTTCCGCAAGGTCCTTGCACGCAACGCCGATATTGTCAGCGAGCTTCGTACAGCGGCGCCGACGTCGGAGCAGTATTCGGTCTTCCGCGCCTATCTCGATGCGCGACACCGGAACGGCGGTATGGCCGACATGACCGTGCTCGACTACGCGATGATGGTCGAGGACAGCCACGTCGAGACGCGAATCATCGAGTATCGCCGGCGTAACGCCGACTCAGGCGTGACCGGGCGCGGCGGCGACCTGCTTGCGGTGGCGCTGACCGACGTCCTGAGCGACGGCCTTTCGATGGTCTACTCGTTCTTCGAACCCGGCGAGGAGCAGCGCTCGCTCGGCACGTTCCTGATCCTCGACCACATCTCCCGCGCCAGGCGAATGGGACTGCCTTACGTCTATCTTGGCTACTGGATCGATGGCTCGCGCAAGATGGATTACAAGGCCCGCTTTCTGCCGCAGCAGCGGCTCGCGCCGAGCGGATGGCTGCGCATCGACAAGGACGGCGAAAGCCGCGAGCCGCAGGATTGACCGATCAGGACGCTGCCGCCCGCCGCGTTGCACGCGCGGCCGCGACGAGCCCTCGCTTCGGAGCGAACAAAAACGCCAGCACGAACACGCAAGCCTGAACCAGCACGATGCAAGCGCCGGTCGCAGCATCAATGTGGAAGCTCAGCAACGTGCCGAATGCCGAAGCACCCACCGCAACCACGGTGGCGATCACCAGCATGCGCTCGAACCGGTCGGTGAGCAGATAGGCGATCGCTCCCGGGGCCACCAGCATGGCGATGACCAGGATGATGCCCACCGCCTTCAGCGAGGCGACAATCGTCAGCGCAAGCAGGATCAATAATCCATAATGCAGCAACGACACCGGCAAGCCGATGGCGCGGGCATGGTTGGGATCGAAGCAATACAGGAGCAGGTCGCGTCGCTTGAGGAGGACGACTGCGAGCGTGCCACCGGCGATCACCGCGGTCTCGATCAGATCCTGTACCGTGACGCCGAGCATGTTGCCGAACAGAATGTGCAGCAGGTGCTGGTCGGTTTCGACCTTGGTGAAGATGACGAGCCCAAAGCCGAACATGCCGGAGAACACGACACCCATCACAGTGTCTTCCTTCACCCGGCTGGATTCCTTCAGATAGCCGGTGAGCAGCGCGCACGACAGCCCCGCAACGAATGCACCGACAGCGAGCGGCAGGCCGATCACATAGGCGACGACGATACCCGGCAGTACGGCATGCGAGACCGCATCGCCCATCAGCGACCAGCCCTTCAGCACGAGGTAACACGACAGCACCGCGCACACCGCACCCACCAGGATCGAGACGACCAGCGCCCGCTGCATGAACGGATAGCTGAGCGGCACGATAAGCCAGTCGAAGATCACGCTCATGGCGCGGCTCCCGCGATCGTCATGCGACGGCGCCGGGCCGCCAGCAGGCCGTGTTTCGGCGCAAGGAGGAACGCAGCAAGGAACAGCAATGTCTGCAGTGTGACGATCACACCGCCGGTCGCGCCGTCCAAGAAGTAGCTGATATAGGCGCCGGCGAAGCTCGTCCCTGCCCCGAGCGCGACGCTGATCACGATCAGGCGGCCGAAACGGTCGGTCAGCAGGTAGGCAGTGGCGCCGGGCGTCACCACCATGGCAATGACAAGGCAAGCACCGACTGTCTGCAATGCCGCGACCGTACAGGCCGAAAGCAAGGTGAAGAACAACGCTTTCAGCAAGAACGTGTTGAGACCGATGCTGCGAGCATAGGCCTCGTCGAAGAAGACGATCATCAGATCCTTCCACCTCAGCAGCAGAAGGGCGAGCGACACGGCGGAGATGATGGCGACCTGCACCACGTCCTCGTCGGAGATGGCCAGGATGTTGCCGAGCACGATGGTCTGCACACTGACCGACGTCGGCCAGATCGAGGCCAACAGCAGCCCCAGAGCGAACAGCGAGGTGAACACAAGTCCGATCACCGCGTCTTCGCGCAAACGCGAATGCTGGCGGACGAATGCCATGCCGACGGATGCGAGAATGCCGGTGAAGAACGCCCCGACCGCGAACGGAAGGCCAAGGATGTAGGCGCCGGCGACGCCCGGCACGACCGAATGTGCCAGCGCGTCGCCCATCAGCGACCAGCCCTTCAGCACAAGATAAGCCGAGAGAAAAGCGCAAACGCCGCCGACCAGTGCGCTCACCCACATTGCCTTCAGCATGTACTCATAGGAAAATGGGACGAGCAGTTCGGACATCATCGCTTCTTGGGCTCGTCCGGTTGCGTGGGCGGTGACGGCATCTTTTTCCGGTCATTGCCGTAAATCACCAGTGGCCGCTCGTCGTCAGTCAGCACTGTCAGGTGGCGCGGGTCCGCATCGTCATGCAGCTGGGCACCGCCGAGATTGTAGTGCCGCAGGACACCGCCGAAGGCGCGCTCGAGGTTCGCTTGCGTGAAGACCTCCGCCGTCGGCCCTGCCGCAAGAACCGTCCGATTGAGCAACACAACCTGGTCGCAGAAGTCCGGCACGCTGCCGAGATTGTGCGTGGAGATCAACATCAGGTGTCCCGCGGCACGCAGTTCGCCGAGCAGCGAGATGATCGCCGTCTCGGTCTTCACGTCGACGCCGGTGAATGGCTCGTCGAGCAGGATGATGCGTCCCTCCTGCGCCAATGCACGCGCCAGGAACACGCGTTTCTTCTGGCCGCCTGAAAGCTCGCCGATCTGCCGATTGCGGAAATCGCTCATGCCGACGCGCTCCAGTGCGGCATCGACCTTGTAGCGGTCGACACGCGAGGGCATGCGCAGGAAATTCATATGGCCGTAGCGGCCCATCATCACGACGTCGCCGACAAGCACCGGAAAATTCCAGTCGATCTCCTCGCTTTGCGGCACGTAGGCGACGATGTTGCGGCTGATCGCCTCGGCCACCGGTCGGCCGCACAACCTGATCTCGCCCGCGGCAGGCTTAACGAATCCCATGATGGCCTTGAAAATCGTCGACTTACCGCTGCCGTTAACGCCGACCAGTGCGCAAATGCTGCCTGGGTCGAGTTCGAAGGACGCGTCATGCACCGCGGTCAGACCGCTCGCATAGGTGACGGCCAGCCCGCGAACAGAAATGCTGGCGCCGAGACCATTGAGGTCGGCTGCAGCAGGGCCCACGGATTTCGCCATCACGTTCATTTGCCGAGATCGTTCATTTGCCAAAACCCTGGGCGATGGTCTCGACCGTCACCTTCAGCAGGTCGAGATAGGTCGGCACCGGACCATTGGCGGCGCTCAAAGAATCGACATAGAGCACGCCGCCATAACGGGCGCCGCTCTCGCGTGCGACCTGCTTGGCTGCGCGATCGGAGATTGTGCTCTCGCTGAACACGACCGGAATCTTGTTCTTGCGGACGAGATCGATCACGCGGCGCACCTGCTTCGGCGTGCCCTGCTCATCGGCGTTGATCGGCCAGAGATAGGCTTCCTTCATCGCATAATCGCGCGCAAGGTAACTGAAAGCGCCCTCGCTCGACACCAGCCAGCGCTGGTCGGCAGGGATCGCATCGAGCCGCTTGCGCAAAGGCTCGTCGATCGCGCGGATCTGCGCACTATAGGCGGCAGCATTCTTGTTGTAGGCCTCGGCGTTTGCAGGGTCGTGCTTCACGAGCGCCTTGCGGATGTTCTCCACATAAATCAGCGCATTCTTCGGCGACATCCACGCATGGGGGTTCGGCCTGCCGGTGTAAGGCCCCTCAGTAATGCCGATCGGTTCGATGCCGTCGGACACGACGGCGGTCGGCACTTCGCTCACATTCTCGAAAAACTTTTCGAACCAGCGCTCCAGATTGAAGCCGTTCCAAAGAACCAGGTCGGCAGCCTGCGCACGCACGACATCCAGCGGCGTCGGCTGGTAGTCATGGATCTCTGCGCCCGGCTTGGTGATCGATTCGACGACGGCCGCTGAGCCGGCCACATTCTGCGCGATGTCCTGAATGACGGTGAATGTCGTCACCACCCGAAATGGCTTAGTCGCCTGCGCCCAGGCTGCGCCGTGCGACAACACCGCCGCCGCCAGGAGGCCGCCAACCACGGCCGCCCGCCGCGTCCATCGGAAAGACATCTGCAAATCTCCGCGCGTTCTCAGTCCGTATATAACCGGAAAAGACGTTAGTTGCAACTAATTCGCAAAAGCATCTAACCGTGTCGAACGGCCGCTTGTGCTGGCGGTCCCGTCGGAAAATTGGTGGCAGCGGCAGCGATTGGATGCCTTGCACAGCCAAATGGCCGCGACCCGTGACGCCCAGCGGGCCGATCACACCCTCGCGACCCAATCGACCAAACAGCGGATGGGGCGTTTAGGTAGCGAGGCGACGGCGCGGGGTCGACCGCCCGCCTCTTCGGGTTAAAGCCAGCAAAGGAAGGCGTTCATGGCCACGCATGATCATTCCGTCCACGCTAACCATCCGCATCAGCACGGCCCCGGGTGCGGCCACAAGGCTGTTCGGCACGACGGGCACATCGATTACCTGCACGATGGTCACCTTCACCATCCGCACAAAGGTCACGTGGATGAGCATGTGATTGCGGTGAGTTCAAAGAATCCCGATCGCTGCACCCCGGATCATCGTTGTGGAGGGCACGATCCCAATCACAAGCACGGACCCGGTTGCGGTCATGAAGCGGTGCCGCACGGCGACCACATCGACTATCTCGTCGATGGACACCTGCACCACCCTCACGGCGACCATTGCGATGATCACGGGCCGCTCGAGGTCGTCTCGGGCTGACATCGTCTCAGCACCGCGGCCCGGATGGAGCGAAAGCGAAATCCGGGTGCCATGCCGCCGCGTCAGCCCCGGATTGCTTCATTCCATCCCGGGCTACGCGGTCAGTTCAAGTCTCGTGTCGTGTCATCGAAAAGCTCATCGACGCTGAAGCGTCGCGGGATCAGTCCCTGCTGTACAGAGTATTCGATGATCGTCTCCAATGCCTTGCGATTGGCTTCGACGCCGAACGGCACCAGGTCGGGAGCGCTCCGTAGACCGGCAGTCGCCTTGCTTTCGGTGAGCAGCCGATAGACTTCCCTAACGATGTCCGGCCGTGATTTCGCCAACGCTTCCGTGACGACGACAAGATGGTTCACCGGAACGATGCCGTGCCGTTGAGACCACCGCTGCGCCTCCGCTACGGGATCCGCGAACAGCGGCTTGAGCCGCGGATCGGTTGAGGTCTCACCGAGCGCGGCGTCGATTTCGCCGTCGAGCAGCATCTGGATGATCGTCTTGCCCGCGGGCGCCCTCTCCGTCGAATCTCTGTACTCCGCAACGTGCGGATCCTCGAACGTGATCCAGCGAATGCTGTTAAGATCGACGCCGTGATCGTTGGCAAGGATCCCTCGCACCCAGGCGCCGGTTGTCGTGGTGAAGGAGCGAATCCCGACCCGCTTGCCCGCAAGGTCTGACGGCGTGAGCTGGCCACGCTCGCCGTTGTAGAGCGCAGAGGCATGCTGGAACCGGCCGAGCATCACGGCCGGCAGCAAGACCAGCGGCTTGCCATGAGCTTTCGCCATCAGATAGGTGACGATGGCCATCTCGCAGACGTCGAACTTTTGCTCGCGCACCATCGGCTTGAATGCCTTGTTGGTGGGCGCATAGTCGATGAATTCGAAATCGACGAGATCGGACCCGAGCCGGCCGTCCTTTAACGGTTTGACGTGCGCGTAGTCGCCGAGCACGGTTCGAAGATGGGCCTTGGTCATGGCTTCAACTTCACTTCAGAATCTCCTCGACCGTCGGAAACAGCCGCTGATACGCCTCACCATAGGTCATCGGCACGCCGGTATTCCGACTGCCCTGAATACCGCGGTTCAACGCGACCCGCTCGTAATAGCCCCAAAGGTGCTTTTGCGCGGCGAGTATCTTGAACGCCTCATACTTCTGCTCCCACACCTCATCGATCTTCAGGATCAGGTTCGGCCGGAAGTTGCACATCTCGGGCTGGTGCGGCTCGAACAGGAACACGGGGGGCGCGGCGTACTGATATTTGGCGTCAGGCTTATGACCCATCGCCTGCGCGACCACCCGCGTCTGCTGCGCAAAATGCGCCGCATCAGGATGGTCGAAATTGTACGGATCCTCAAGCGCATGCGTCAGCACGAAGCTCGGATTGAGTTCGCGATAAATATCGACCATGCGATCGAAATGGGCCTCGTTGAGCTTGAGCGGATAGTCGCCGCAATCGAAGAACTCAATTTCGGCACCGAGCAGCTTCGCCGCCCGTTCAGCCTCGTCCCGGCGTCCGGCCTTCACACTTGATAGCGACGCTCCGGCCTCCTTCCATGCGAACTGGCTTTCGCCGCGCTCGCCGAAGGAAAGGCAGACGATCCTGACGCGGTAGCCCTTCTTCGCATGCAGCGCGATCGCCCCGCCGGCGCGCCAGACGAAATCGCCGGGATGCGCGGTCACTACCAGTCCCGTCTTTGTCAGCTCGGCCATTGTAGTCCCTCTCCTTCTCCGCGTGACGTCCCCCTCGGGGTCGCGCCTGTCATTTCAGAAATCGTAGAGCTGTGCCGGATTATCGACGAGCAGCAGATGTTGCGTCCTGGCATCCGGCGCGATCAAAGGAACGAGATCGACCAGATCGCCATCGTTCGGCATCACCTTGACGTTCGGATGCGGCCAGTCAGTACCCCACACGACCCGCTCGGGCGCAGTCTCGACGATCTGGCGGGCGAACGGTACGGCGTCGTGGAACGGCGGCCCGCTCGTCGACACGCGCTCGCATCCGCAGACCTTCACCCAGCATTTTTCGTCCCGTTGCATCAGTGCGATCAAGGTCTTGAAAGATAGCTGGTCGAACCCGTCGGAGGCCCTCACCCGCCCCATATGATCGATCGTGTATCGCACCGGAAGATGACTCAGCATATCCGCATAGTCCGGAAGGTCGACGGCGTCGAAGTGCAGGTCGACGTGCCAGCCGAGCGGCGCGATCATCGCGATCACGCGGTCGAATACCTCTTTGTCAGGTACGCCGCCGAGATGCCGAACGAAATTGAAGCGACAGCCCCTGAAACCGCCGTCATGAAGTTCGCCTAACTGCCGTTCGGTAATCGTGTCGTCGATATTGGCGACGGCACGATAGCGGCCGCCGCTGACAGCGATCGCATCGAGCGCGACACGGTTGTCGGTGCCGTGCACGCTGGCGTTGACGATCACCGCCCGGCCGACACCGAGCTTTTCATGCAGCGCGATGAAGCTCTCCAGCGGGGCGTCGGGCGGCGTGTACGGCCGGTTTGGTGCGTACGGATATTTAGCGCCGGGACCGAAGATGTGGCAGTGCGCGTCACAGGCGAGCGGCGGCAGCCGGAAGCTGGGGGTCCTGGTATGCGGATCGGGCCCCGGGATCGTCGGTGTGAACATCGTGCTGCTGCTTCCCACACTGTCGGCATCGTCTCCCGCGAAAGCGGGACCGGTGTCCCAGAGCGTCAACTTTCATCACAGACGCTGAAGAATACTGGATGCCTGCTTTCGCGGGCATGACGACACGCCACTCATTCACGCTTTCGCTGTTTGTTTTCTCAGAGGCTCCGGCCGATCGACGGGAGGCGCCTGAAGTGCCGCGACGGTCGCCCGCACAAGTTGCTCGATCGCTTCCGGAGCATCCGTGCCGTCCGCGCGCCCTCGCGACAGGCGCGAGACGCGTTCGGGCGTCACGAGCGCGTAGTAGAGTGCGCCGAGCAGAAAATGACTGCGCCAGACGATCTCCGTCCGCGGCAGATGCGGCAGGCTGTCGTGAATCGCGTCGATGAAGGCGTGGCTGGTGTCGTCGAAGGTCTGAGCGATGATGCGATCGACAACTTCGTTGCCCTCGGCCGATAGGATCGCGCGCAGCCGCGTGAACCGTGCGCCTCCGCCTGCAAGATCACTGCCGGATGAAAACGCAGGCAGGACATAGGCACGGACAATCGCCTCGAGCCGATCCTGCAGGTCGCGCACGCGCCTTGCCGCGGCGAGCAACTCGGAGCGCCTGCGGTTGATCGGCCCGCAGTGGCGCCGGTAGATCTCGAGCAGCAGGCCATCCTTGCTCTTGAAATGATAGGTCAGGCTGCCCGGATTGGCGCCGGCCTCGTCGGCGATGTCGCGGATCGAGACAGCGTTGAAGCCGTGCGTGGAAAACAGGCTTTCAGCGGCGGTGAGAATGGCCTCTCTCATGTTTGGATTTCGCGCCAACGCAGCCTCCAACTTGCTTTTGTACATTTGGACAAATAGCATGGTCATGTCAACAATGAGCGGTTTGGACTCGTGTAATCGATCCGGGCATGAGTGATGTCCGATCGCAAAGCGAATGAGGAAACGGCATGCGATTTCAGCGTCGACAGTTTTTGCGTCTGACAGCGGGAGCCGCGTCTCTGCCTGCTCTTGCGCGCGCAGCATGGGCGCAAAGCTATCCGACCCGGACGATCACGCTGGTCGTGCCGTTCCCCGCCGGCGGCGGCGTCGATACGATGGCCCGGGTCGTGGCGGAGCGGCTGTCGATCGCGCTCAAGCACAGCGTCGTCGTCGACAATCGCGCCGGCGCCGGTGGGACGCTTGGAACGCGCGCCGTCGCCAAGGCCGAGCCGGATGGCTACACGTTGCTGCTCGGACACACCGGCACCATGTCGATCAATCCGTCGCTCTATGCGAACGCAGGCTATGATCCGCGCAAGGACTTTGCACCGATCGGCCTGATTGCGTCGATGCCGGTGGTTCTCATCGCCAATCCGACATTTCCGGCAAAGACGGTTGCCGACGTGATCGCCCTCGCCAAAAAGGATCCCACCAAGGTCAACCTCGGGACAGCGCCAGTTGGCACCGGCGGTTATCTCACCGCGGAGTATTTCAAGTCAGCGGCGGGATTGGACGTGCAGATCGTTCCCTATCGAGGCACCGCTCCCTTGATCAACGACCTCGTCGGTGGGCACGTGCCGGTCTCGTTCGGAGTGCTTCCGCCGGCTATGGGCAACATCCAGGCCGGCACGCTGCGCGCAATCGCGGTGACCGGGACGAAACGCTTCAGTCTCCTGCCCGACGTACCGACCGCCGATGAGTCCGGCCTGCCAGGCTTCGATTCAGTTCTGCATTACGGACTGCTGGCGCCGGCCCGCACGCCGCCCGCCATCATCACCCTCCTCAATGAAGAGCTCCGGAAGCTCGTCGCACAGGACAGCGTCAAGCAACGCATCCAGAACGAGGGTGGCGATCCTTTGACCTCGTCGCCCGAGGAGTACGCCAAGGATATCGATCAGGAAGAACGCAAGTGGTCGGCCCTGATCAAGAAGCTGAACTTGAAGGTTGAATGAAGCGCCGATTGTCAATGGCGGCGTGATAGCAGCGCTTACGAAACGATCTCCGTCATCACGACCTTCGACCCCTCGAGGAAGCCCCGGACGGCATCGCGCACGATGTCGTCGAGATCACTCGGCGTCGGCGTATCGTAGACGAAGCGGCGGATCGCCAAATAGAAAATGCGGCCGTGCAGGCCCCAGAACATTTCAGTTTCCCGCTCAGACAGCGGCACCTCGTCGCTGGAGGGCAGCTTCAGTTCGTGGCGCAGTTCGCAGCATGCCGGCTCGACGATCTCCTTGCGGATGATGTCGAGATAGCGCTTGTTGATGTCGAATGACTTCAGGCCTGAGAATACGAAGATCCGGACCCAGTCGTATTCGAATACGCGCTCGACATATTCCAGATAAAACTGCGACAGGCGCGTTTGCAGCGGCAGCGACCTGTCGCGAATCAGCGAACCCCACGAAGGCGCCCAACGGCTGAGATAGACCTCCTGGTACACGCGCTCGATCAGCGCCTCCTTGCTCGGGAAATGCCGATAGATCACCGAGTGGGTGATCCCCATGCGCTTCGCAAGCTCGCGCGTTTGTCCGCCAAACCCCTGTTCAGCAAAGAATCGGACCGCTTCGTCTAAAATAAAGCGCTCGCGCTCGGACGCGCGCATGTTGCGCCGCCGTGGCTTTGCGACTGTCTTTGCTGCCTTTTTCGCCAATCTGCGCCTCGAATCCGGATCTGCCTCGTGCCGACGGTTCATACCTCAATCCAAAAAAGTGACCAAATGGTCGTTTTTTATTGACGGCTGTTTTGCAGCGGTCTAGCTTTTCGACCAGATGGTCACAAATCTGGACCGGCGAATCGTGGGGAGGTTTCTGTCTTGAAGGCGCGAGCATTCAGCTACGCCCGCCCCTCAACTGTCGAGGAGGCGCTCGAAACCTTCGCCAGCGCCGGCGACGAAGCGAGCTACATCGCCGGCGGACAAAGCCTCGTTCCCGCCCTCGCCTTGCGCCTGCAGGCGCCGCAGCTGCTGATCGATATCGCCCATATTCCCGCACTTCGCGGCATTGCACGGCGCGAGAACTGGCTGCGGATCGGCGCACTGACGCGGCATTGCGAAGTGCTCACAGATCCGAACATCGCCCGCTACGCGCCGCTGCTGCGCGAGGCGGCGCCACATGTGGCGCATCCGGCGATCCGCAACCGCGGCACGCTGGGCGGCAGCGTGGCGCTCGCCGATCCTGCATCCGAGTTTCCGGCGATGATGCTCGCAATGGGAGCCGAGCTTGAAATCGCAGGACCTCAAGGAACGCGTCGTGTCGCCGCCGACGACTACTTCATCGACCTGTTTCAGACCGCGATCGAGCCCGGCGAGTTGCTGATCGCAATCCACGTGCCGGCAGTTGGGCCTCACCACCGGTGGGCGTTTGACGAACTGGCGCGCCGGCGAGGCGACTACGCGATCATTGGATGCGGAATGCTCGGCCGGTTCGCCGGCGATCGGATCGACGAAATCCGGGTCGCTTTCTTCTCGGTCGGAAATACGCCGGTACGTGCCCGGCACGTGGAAACGGCCCTCACCGGAGGTCGCCTCGGTCCGGACAGCGTCGCCGAAGCGCAGGCCTCGCTCGCGGCCGACCTTTCGCCTCCCGACGACGAACATACGCCTGCTGCCATGCGGCTCCACCTGGCGCGTGTCCTGATGGGACGCCTGCTCGGACGAATGATGGTGACCGGATGAACGAAGCCGTAAACATCCGCGTCACGGTCAACGGCGAAGTGCGGTCGCACAGTGTCGCGCCGCGCGAGACGCTCGCCGACTTCTTGCGCAATGCTCTCGAACTCACCGGCACCCATACCGGCTGCGAGATGGGCGCGTGTGGCGCCTGTCTCGTGCTCCTCGACGGCCAGATCGTGCATTCATGCCTGATATTCGCAGTGCAAGCTGACGGTGCGGTGGTCGAAACCATCGAGGGCCTGGCGCAACGCAAGGCCATCGCCGAACTTCAGGAGGCGTTCCATCAACGCAACGCCCTGCAATGCGGCTTCTGCACCCCAGGCGTCCTGATGACGGCGTATGGCGTGCTCGCGCGGCCCGGCGTCCCTTCACGCAACGAAATCCGTGATGCGCTGTCGGGAAACTACTGCCGCTGCACCGGCTATGAGGCGATCGTCGATGCCATCGAGACCGCTGCGCGCCGCCGTGCGGAGGCTGCCGCCGAACCGGAGCCGGAGACCGCGCCATGAACGCGCCCCTCTCCTTCCTCGACCGGCCGAACTCCTATATCGGCCGCTCGGTGCCGCGCCCCAATGCAAAGCGGCTTCTCAACGGCCAGGGACGATACGTCACCGATATCGTGCTGCCGCGCATGCTGCATGCCGCATTCACGCGCAGTCCGCATGCCCATGCACGCATTGTATCGATCGATGTCAGTGCTGCCCGACAAATGCCTGGTGTGCGGCTGGTCGCCACTGGCGAGGACTTCGCACGGATCTGCAAACCCTGGGTCGGCACTCTCGATCACTTCAAGGGGATGAAATCGCCGCCACAATGGCCACTGCCGATCGACAAGGTCGTATGGTCAGGACAGGCGATGGTCGCAATCGTCGCTGATACGCGGGCGATGGCCGAGGATGCAACCGAGGCCGTCCAGGTCGAGTACGAAGAGCTTCCCGCCGTTGTCGATATCGACGCTGCCCGCAGCACCGGCTCGCCCGTCATTACGCCCGAGTTCGGCGACAACGTCTGCTTCCGCGGCGTCCTCGATACCGGCGGTGTTGATGACGCCTTTGCAAGCGCCTGCCACATCATCGAAGAGGAATTCCGTTTCGCGCGGCACACCGCCGTGACGCTCGAACCTCGCGCGATCGTCGCCGACTACGATCCGAACGAGCCGCGTCTGACGGTGCATCATGCGACTCAGACGCCGTATCAGTTCCAGGATCTCTATTCGCGTCACTACGGCATTGCCGAAGCCTCCGTGCGGGTGGTCGCCCCGGACATCGGCGGTTCGTTCGGCATGAAACTCCACGTCTACCACGAAGACATGGCGGTGGTCGGCCTCAGCATGATGCTGGGCCGTCCGGTCAAGTATGTCGCCGACCGCATCGAATCGTTCGTCTCCGACATTCACGCGCGCGATCACCGCGTCCGCGCCCGCATGGCAATCGACGCTATGGGAACCATACTCGCGATCGACGTCGACGACGTCACCGGCATCGGCGCATTTTCGGCCTATCCGCGCACCAGCGCGATCGAAGGCAATCAGGTAATCCGCCTGATCGGTGCCCCCTATCGGCTGAAGAACTACCGCGCAGGCCTGCAGGTCGTGTTTCAGAACAAGGTGCAGATGAGCCAGTACCGCGCGGTCGGCCATCCGATTGCGTGCACGGTCACCGAGCGCCTGGTCGATCTTGCGGCGAACAAGGCCGGCCTCGACGCCTTCGAGGTTCGTGCGCGCAACCTGATACGTGACGATGCGTATCCATGCGAGTCGCCGACCGGCTACAGGTTCGAAGCGTTGTCGCACGAGGTCTGCCTCGCGAAGCTGCGGACCATGATGGACTACGATTCCCTCCGCTCCGAACAGCGCGAGCTTCGCAACCGCGGCATCCACCGGGGAATCGGCATTGCGACGTTTGTCGAGATCAGCAATCCAAGCCCGGCCTTCTACGGCGTCGGCGGTGCGCGGATCTCGTCACAGGACGGCGCGATCGTAAGCATTACGCCCTCCGGCGACGTCCGTTGCCTGATCTCGGTGACCGAACAGGGCCAGGGAACCGAGACGGTGATCGGTCAGATCGTTGCCGAGCACCTGGGCGTCGACCGTGATCGCGTGAAGGTCATCACCGGTGACACCGAGGTCACGCCACACGGCGGCGCCACCTGGGCGTGTCGCGGCGCCGGCATCGGGGGTGAGACCGCGCTGCAGGCGGCGAACAAGCTGAAGGCCAATGTGCTGTCTGTGGCGAGCGCCATCCTGCAGGACCACGCCGGCAAGCTGGATATTCGCAACGGCTGGATCGTCGATGCCAGCACCGAGCAGCAACGCATCGAACTCGCCGAGATCGCGCGGCTTGCATACTTCCGTTCCGATACCCTGCCCCCCGGAACGCAGGCGCAACTCTCGGTCGCGCATCATTATGCGCCGCAAGGCTACCCATTCGCCTTCACCAACGGCATTCAGGGATGCCATGTCGAGCTCGATGCCGAAACCGGCTTCGTCAGGATCCTGAAGCACTGGGTCGTGGAGGATTGCGGGCGCATCATCAATCCGCTGCTGGTCGACGAGCAGGTGCGCGGCGGCGTGGTACAGGGCCTCGGCGCGGCGTTCTTCGAAGAGTGCGTTTACAGCGAGACCGGCCAGCTGACCAACGGATCGCTCGCAGACTATCTCGTGCCGATGGCATTCGAGATGCCGGACATCGAAATCGGCCACGTCGAAACGCCGACATTGGACACCCAACTGGGGGCAAAAGGCTGCGGCGAAGCCGGCACCGCCGCGGCTTCGGCGGCGGCGCTCAATGCGGTGAACGATGCAATGGCTCCGTTCGGCGCGACGATCTCGCAATTGCCGATGACGCCGGCGCGAGTTCTGAAGGCGTTGGGACACATCTAGCAAACCGACAAACAAGCCAACTCATGGAGGAAACGATGACAGAGGGTTCGCGAAACATTACCCGACAAAAACTTTCCCGTCGCAGCGTGCTGGCGGGGTTCGGCGCCGGTGCGAGCTACCTGGCAATGCCGTGGGTTGCTCGCGCCCAGGACGAAATCATCCGCATTGGCTTCCCGACACCATTGACTGGCCCGTTTGCCGCTGAAGCAAGAGACCAAGTCAAGTGTGCCGCGCTCGCGGTCAAACAGTTCAACGACAAGGGTGGCATCAACGGCCGCAAAGTCGAGCTGCTGGTGCGGGACGACAAGCTCAACGGCGGCGAAGCCGCAACGCGCACGCTGGAGCTGATCGAAAAGGACAAGGTGCACGCGATCGTTGGTGCGCTGTCCAGCGCGGTGCAGCTCGCCGTCAACGAGGTGACCCGCGCGCGCGGCATCATCTACGTCTCGATCAGCCAGTCCGATACCATCAACGAGGTCAAGGACTTCAGCAAGTACACGTTCCACGAGGCGCTCAATCCGCATATGACCACCGCAGCCGTGGCCCGCCACAGCTTCAAGAAGGGCAACAAGGTCGCCCATCTCGTCGCCGACTATGCCTACGGTCACGAGATGCTCCGTGGCTTCAAGCGCGCACAGGCCCAGATCGGCGCCGAAACCGTCGGTGAAATCCTGCATCCATTCGGCGCCGCCGACTATTCGACCTTCATGCCGCGGCTGCGCTCGATGCGCCCTGGCATTCTCTGCATCAGCAACTTCGGCCGCGATCAAGCCAATTCGATCAAGCAGGCGGTCGATTTCGGCATGAAGCAGCAGATGAAGATCGTCGTCCCCGTGCTCTTGCATAACCAGCGCCTGGCGGTCGGACCGGATGTCTACGAAGGCGTGGTCGGCGGCGCCAACTATTACTGGGGACTGGAGAGCGGAAATCCGTCGGCCAAGGCCTTCAACGATGCCTACCGCGACGGCAATCGCAACGCGATTCCGACTGACTACGGCGCCTACGGCTACACCGGGGTTTCCTCGCTCCTTCTGGCGATGCAGGCCGCCGGCGGAACCGACACCGAGAAGGTGATCACGGCCCTCGAAGACCTGAAGTACGACGTGGCCAAAGGCCCGCAGCAGTACCGCAAATGCGATCACCAGTCGGTTCAGTCGGTGCTCGTCCTTGAATCAAAGAAGGCCGCCAGCATGAAGAGCGAGGTCGATCTGTTCGACATCGTCGCCAACGAGCCGGCATCCACCGACTTGCTGCGAAGCTGCTCCGAACTAGGCTTCCCGGCATAACCCCATCGAGCCCGTCATGGATACAGAACTGATCCTGATGCAACTCTTCTCAGGAGTTGCTCTCGGAGCGATCCTCGTCATCACCGCGCTCGGCTTGTCGATCATCTTCGGCATGCTCGGCGTGGTGAACTTCGCGCACGGCGCCCTGTTCATGGTGGGGGCCTATGCCGGATTATGGGTCGCATCCCTGACGGGCAGCTTTTGGTGGGGGCTGCTCGTGGCGCCGATCATGATCGGCGCGTTCGGAATGATCATTGAGTTCGTACTGGTGCGTCCATTGTACGGGCGATCGATCGACGATCCGCTTCTGCTCACTTTCGGCCTGGGCTACGTGCTGGTCGAAGCGGTGCGGATTATCTTCGGCAGCGACGGCATTCCCTTCCCCACGCCGCCCCAGCTGATCGGGGTCGTCGACCTGGGCGTCGGCTTCTTTCCGATCTACCGGTTGTTCGTGATCGGCCTTGTCATCCTCGTTCTGCTCTTGCTCTGGCTCGGCCTGGAGAAGACCCGGTTTGGTCTGATCGTTCGCGCAGGAGCGCGCGATCCCACCATCATGCGTGTGCTGGGAGTGGATATCGGCAAAGTCTGGCTGGTCGTGTTCGGCCTCGGCGTCGGCCTTGCCGCATTGGGCGGTGTTCTTGCGGGACCCATGCGCAGCGTAAATCCGGAAATGGGCTCGCTGGTGCTGGCGGAAGCCTTCGTCGTAACGGTGATCGGCGGCCTCGGCTCGCTGCTGGGCTCGATCGTCGCCGGGCTCCTGGTCGGCATAGCTATCAGCATGACCGCGCTATTCGCACCCGAGATGGCGACGATCGTCATGTTCGCGCTGATGGCCGTCGTTCTTCTGATCAGGCCTCAGGGCCTGTTCGGCAAACTCGCATGACGGAGTGAAAGCATGTCATCTCCGGCCCTTGCCGCACCGGCAACCGCAAGCGAACGCAAGCCATCCAGTGTTACGGCAGCGCTCGCAGCCTATCGCGTGCCGCTTTCAATTCTCGCGCTATGCCTGTTGCCCTGGCTGCTGCCGTCAAAGGCGCTGGCAGTCAATGTTTTGGTCTACGGCGTCGTGGCCGTCGGCTACAATCTCCTGTTTGGATATACCGGGCTCCTGTCGTTCGGTCATGCCGCGTTCTTCGGCGCCGGCGCCTACATCACCGGCATCGCGATCGGCCAATTCGGCGTGCCGTGGCTCGTCGCAGTCTTCCTTGGCATCCTTGGCGGAGGCGCTCTCGCCTTCATCATCGGCGGACTGACCACGCGAACCCGCGGCATTTACTTTTCGATGGTGACGCTGGCGTTAGCGCAGCTCGTCTACTACGTGGCGCTGCAAGCATCGTCCTGGACAGGCGGCGAGAACGGCCTGCGCGGCTTCACCGTCGACAAGATCAACCTGTTTGGCACGACCATCAATTTCCTCGATCCGATCAACAAGTACTACGTGCTGATGATGTTCGCAGCGCTGGCGCTCTGGGCAGTCTCGCGCATCCTGAATTCACCGTTTGGGGCGGCCATCGAGGCCATTCGCGAGAACGAGCGGCGCGCCCGTACCTGCGGGTATGATGTCGAGAAGACGAAGCTCTTGGCCTTCACGCTGTCAGGTCTCATCTGCGCGCTCGCCGGCACGATGTCCGCATTGCATCTGGCCTTCGTGCCGCTCGACGTCCTGCACTACCACACCTCCGGCATGATCGTGATGATGACGCTGCTGGGCGGCGCCCGCAGCTTCTTCGGCCCATTCGTCGGCGCCCTGGCCTTCCTCCTGATGGAGGACGTGTTCTCGCTGTGGACCTCGCATTGGCAGATCATCGTCGGCTCCATCTTCATCCTGTTCGTGCTCTTCCTGCCGAGAGGCCTTTGGGGCACCTTTCTGGAAAAGGCCGTCCGATGACCGCGCCGCTGCTTGCAGTCGAGAATGTCGGACGCAGGTTCGGCGGCTTCGTCGCCCTGGAGGGCGTCACGGCAGCGTTTCAGCCCGGAAAGGTGACGTCGATTATCGGGCCGAACGGTGCAGGCAAGAGTACGTTCTTCAACGTTCTCTCAGGCGTGCTCACCCCGTCGAGCGGATCGGTCCGTTTCAAGGGCAAGGACCTGGCGGGCGTGCGCCAGCACGAGTTTGTGCATCTCGGCATCGCCCGCTCCTACCAGATCACCAACATCTTCCCGGAGCTCAGCGCACATGAAAACGTGCGGGTCGCTGCCCAGGCCGGCCGGGCGCGCTACAACATCTGGACCAACCGGAAGCGGTTCTCCGAGCTGGACGACAAAGCGGATGCTGCGCTTGTGGCGGTCGGTCTCGCGGCCAAGCGCACTGAGACTGCCAAGTTTCTGGCGCACGGCCAGCAGCGCGCGCTCGAGATCGCGATTGCGCTGACCTCCGATCCGCAAGTGCTGCTGCTCGACGAGCCGACGGCAGGCATGGGCCCGGAAGAAACGCGGGACATGGTTGCGTTGCTGGAGAAACTGGCGAGCGAACGCACAATCCTGCTCGTCGAGCACAAGATGAAGATGATCCTCGGCCTCAGCGACCGGATTCTCGTGTTGCACCACGGGCGGCTGATCGCCGACGGCTCGCCGCGCGACATTCAGACGGATTCCGAGGTTCGTCGCGTCTACCTGGGACAGAACGATGGCTATGCTTGAAACCAAGGATCTGCACGCCTGGTATGGCCCGAGCCATATTCTCCATGGCGTATCGATTTCGGTCGGCGAAGGCGAGGCCGTGGCCCTTGTCGGTCGGAATGGCGCGGGAAAGACCACCACGATCCGGTCGATCATGGGGCTGATGCCGAAGACGACGGGCACTCTGTGCTTCGCCGGCACCGACCTCATGTCCATGCGTGCGCATGACCGATACCGTCTTGGTCTGGCCTATGTGCCGGAAGAGCGACGGATCGTGCCCGGCCTCACCGTACGGGAAAACCTGCAGCTTGGTCTTGTTGCGGGGCGCGGCGACATCAGCGAAAGCGCCGCGATCGACGAAATTGCCGAGAGCTTTCCCCGTCTCAAGGAGCGGCTGGGCCAGGAAGCTGTGACGATGTCAGGCGGCGAGCAGCAGATGCTCGCCATC
Organism: Bradyrhizobium sp. LHD-71; assembly: GCF_031157255.1. Classification (GTDB taxonomy): domain Bacteria; phylum Pseudomonadota; class Alphaproteobacteria; order Rhizobiales; family Xanthobacteraceae; genus P52-10. Next base: position 100,321 of record NZ_JAVIFX010000001.1, read on the forward strand.
GCTCGCGCCATGATCGGCAGGCCGAAAATGATCCTGCTCGACGAACCTTCCGAAGGCATCATGCCGGTGCTTGTCGAGGAGATGGGCGCGCTGTTTCGCCGCTTGCGCACGCAAGGCGTCACGCTGCTGCTGGTGGAACAGAACGTCGAATGGGCGCTGCGCCTCGCCGACCGCGCCGTCATCATCGACCAGGGCGAGGTCGTCTACGAAAGCAGCTCGGCAGCGCTGCTGGCCGACAAGGCCATCCAGGAGCGCTACTGCGCGGTTTGAGCATCTCAAGAGATTTCGGTGATCCCATGCAAATGAACGACAGCCAGCGCGTGCCAGCATCGCGAGAGCAGGTCTGGGCCGCTCTGAATAATCCGGACGTGCTGCGCCAATGCATTCCCGGTTGTCAAAGCCTCGAGATGTTGTCGCCGACCGACATGACCGCAACGGTGGTCATCAAGGTCGGCCCTGTGAAGGCCACCTTCGGCGGCAAGGTGACCTTAAGCGATATCGATCCTCCAAACGGCTACCGGATCGTCGGAGAAGGATCAGGCGGAGTCGCAGGCTTTGCCAAGGGTGGAGCGACTGTCCGTCTCGAAGCCGTCGGAGAGCAGGAAACAATCCTTCATTATGAAGTCAACTCGCAGATCGGCGGCAAGCTGGCGCAGCTCGGTGCGCGATTGATCGACTCCACGGCAAAGAAACTGGCGGGTGAATTCTTCACCCGCTTCGGTGCAGTGATCTCCAGCGAGACCGGCTCCGTATGAATCCAACGAACTCCAGAAGGAGCATCCGATGACCTCAGCGATCAGACACTACATCAACGGGAAGCTTGTCGCCGGCAACGGTGAGCGCACATCAGCCGTGTTCAATCCCGCGACCGGCGAGCAGAGCAGCACGGTCACGCTCGCGTCACTGGCTGATGTGAACCAGGCGGTTGCCGCGGCACGCACGGCCAGTGGACGCTGGGGCGAAACACCCGCCCTGCTCCGCGCGCGTATTCTCAACCGCTTCTTGCGCATTGCCGAAGACCGGATCGAGGAGCTTGCCGCTCTGATCACCTCCGAGCACGGCAAGACGCTGTCCGACGCCAAGGGCGAAATTCAGCGCGGCCTGGAAGTCGTCGAGTTCGCGACCGGCGCGCCTCAGCTTCTGAAGGGCGAAGTCAGCGAGAACGTCGGAACGCGCGTCGACAGCTTCGCGGTTCGTCAACCGCTGGGCGTCGTCGCCGGCATCACTCCGTTCAACTTTCCAGCGATGGTGCCGATGTGGATGTTCCCGGTGGCGCTGGCGTGCGGCAACACGTTCATCCTGAAGCCCTCCGAGCGCGACCCGTCCGCATCCCTCCTGATCGCCCAGTGGCTCACCGAGGCCGGACTGCCCGAGGGGGTCTTCAATGTCGTCCAGGGCGACAAGGAAGCAGTCGATGCGCTGCTTTCGCATCCCGACGTCGAGGCGATCAGCTTCGTCGGGTCGACGCCGATTGCCCGCTATATCTATGCGACGGCGACCAGCAGCGGCAAACGCTGCCAGGCGCTGGGCGGCGCCAAGAACCACATGGTCGTCATGCCGGATGCCGACCTCGATCAGGCGGTCGATGCGCTGATGGGTGCAGCCTATGGATCGGCCGGCGAGCGTTGCATGGCGATCTCGGTCGCGGTGCCCGTCGGCGAGAAGACGGCCGACGCCCTGATCTCGAAGCTCGAGCCGAAAATTCGCGCCCTCAAGATCGGTTCGGGCCTCAATGTGGACTCGGAGATGGGGCCGCTGATCACCAAACAGCATCTGGACAAGGTGCGCGCCTACATCGATTCCGGCGTCGCAGAAGGGGCAAAGCTCGTCATTGACGGTCGGGATTTCCGGTCGAATGGAGGCGGATATTTCATCGGCGGATCGTTGTTCGACCACGTCACCACCGACATGAAGATTTACAAGGAAGAGATCTTCGGCCCGGTGCTGGCGATCGTCCGCTCGCCCGACTACGCGACCGCGGCGCGTATGATCAACGATCATGAGTTCGGTAACGGCACGGCCATCTTCACCCGCAATGGCGATGTGGCCCGCGAATTCGCCCATCGCATCCGCGTCGGCATGGTCGGCGTCAACGTCCCAATTCCCGTGCCGATGGCCTTCAACTCCTTCGGCGGCTGGAAGGCGTCGTTGTTCGGCGACCACCACATGCACGGACCTGAAGGCGTCCGCTTTTACACACGGCTGAAGACCGTCACCAGCCGCTGGCCAACCAGCATCGCGCAGGGCGCCGAGTTCGTCATGCCGACCATGAGGTGATGCCGGCCGGGAAATCCGGTCCCTCGTTCTGGAGCAACAGGTGGCGGAATGCCGGCCGGCCGGTTCCGCCGACGGCTTGCCGACATCTGTTATATTTTTTGCTCTGCGGCACGATTTTGCCTTAACCTGACAACGTCGCCGGCAACGTCCGGCACGACACCCGTGCGAACGCTTCATCGCAGCACGGGCGTTAAAAAAAACAGGGAGGCAACAGCGATGAGAAGCAGATTTGCGCAATTGGCGATCGTCTCGGCGATCACGCTCGCCGTGTCGGCCACAGCCGCGCTTGCGCAGAAGAAATACGATAGCGGCGCCTCCGACACCGAGATCAAGATCGGCCAGACCGCGCCGTTCTCCGGCCCGGCGTCCGCCTACGCGACGATTGCCAAGGCACAAGCCGCCTATGTAAAGATGATCAACGATCAGGGCGGCGTGAACGGCCGCAAGATCAACCTCATCCAATATGACGACGCCTATTCGCCACCGAAAACCGTCGAACAGATCCGCAGGCTCGTTGAAGGGGACGAAGTATTGCTGACGTTCCAGGTGCTCGGCACGCCCTCGAACGCCGCGGTTCAGAAGTATCTCAACCAGAAGAAGGTGCCGCAGCTGCTCGCCAGTACCGGCGCCGATCGCTTCAGCGATCACGTCAACTATCCCTGGACCATAGGCTACAACCCTTCGTACCAGACCGAAGGGCGCATCTACGCGCAATACATTCTGGCGAACCATCCGGATGCCAAGATCGCGATCCTGTTCCAGAACGACGACCTCGGCCGCGACTACATCACCGGGTTGAAGGCGGGCCTCGGCGACAAGGCCAAGACGATGATCGTCGCCGAGGCCTCCTACGAGCTGACCGACCCGACCATCGACTCGCAGATGGTCAAACTCAAGAACTCCGGCGCCAACCTGCTCTACAACATGTCGACCCCGAAATTCGCGGCCCAGGCCATCAAGAAGCTTGCAGAAATGGCCTGGAAGCCGGTCCACATCCTCGACATCAACGCCAGCGGCGTGGCCGAGGTGATGAGGCCGGCCGGGCTCGAGAACTCGAAGGACATCATCAGCGTCAACTACGGCAAGGACATGTACGACCCACAGTGGCAGAACGATGAGGGCATGAAGCGGTTCTGGGCCTTCATGGACAAGTACTATGAAGGCGGCGACCGCATGTCGAGCTTCAACGGCTACGGCTATTCAACGTCGCAGCTGCTGATTGAGATCCTCAAGCGCTGCGGCGACAACCTCACGCGTGAGAACGTGATGAAACAGGCCACCAGCTTGAAGGACGTGGTGCTCGATCTGGCGCTGCCCGGCATCAAGATCAGCAGCTCCCCCACCGACTATCGCCTCAACAAGCAGCTGCAGATGATGAAGTTCGACGGCGAACGCTGGGTTCTCTTCGGCCCGATCATCGACGCCGGCAAGAACGGCACCTGAAGCGCTTCACCCTCCCCCCGCTCGCGAAGCGTGCGGTGGGGAGGGTGAGACCTCGCAGAGATCATATGCAATAGCATCCGCTCGCGAAGGGGCGAGCAGAGCGCGCTAGTCGATGACGCGCCCGAACCTGTTCGACTTTGGAAAGCCCTTCGGCGGCAGCCGCCCGGCATCGGCGCGATTGCCGCGCCATTCGGCCAGCTCCTTGATCGTCGCCGAGAACTCGCGCCCTGCCGAGTCACGCCAGGTCAGGCCGTCGCTTGCGGCAAACGTGGCAATGTCCGACAGCCCGCCGTCCTTATACTTCTGCAGCCGCACGCCCCTGCCCCGCGCCATCTCCGGCACCTGGTCGAGCGGGAACAGGATCATCTTCCGGTTCTCACCGATCGCAGCGACGGTATCGCCCGAAACCAGCGTGACCGCGCGCGCTTCGTTCGGCGGCGTGACGTTCAGCACCTGCTTGCCCTTGCGGGTATTGCCGACGCAATCGTCCTCGTTGACGATAAAGCCCTGCCCGTCGCGGCTGGCGACCAGGAACTTACGGCCGCCCTTGTTGACGAACAGCGACACGATGTCGGCGTCCTGCTCCATGTCGATGAACAGGCGGATCGGCTCGCCATGGCCGCGCCCACCCGGCAGCTTCGAGGCGTCGAGCGTGTAGAACTTGCCGTTGGTGGAGAAGAGAAGCAGCTTCGACGTCGTCTCTGCGAAGAAGGCAAAGCCGAGCTTGTCATCGGTCTTGAAGGCGAGACCTGACAGGTCCGCCACCTGCCCCTTCAGCGTCCGCACCCAGCCCTTCTCGGAAACCACAACCGTGATCGGCTCGCGCTCGACCAGTGCCTCCTCGATCGCCGCCAGATCGTGCTCCGGCGCATCGGCGAATTGCGTGCGGCGCTTGCCGAGCGGCGTCTTCGGGCCGAAGGTGTCACGCACCTTCTTGATCTCCTCAGCGACGCGCTTCCACTGTTCGGTCTCTGAAGCCAGCAGCGCCTTGATGCCCTTCAGCTCGGTCCGCAAATCCTTGTCCTCGGTGCGGATCTCCATTTCCTCGAGCTTGCGCAGGCTGCGCAGGCGCATGTTGAGGATGGCGTCGGCCTGAACCTCCGTCAGTTTGAAGGTCTTGATCAGCATCGGCTTGGGCTCATCCTCGGTGCGGATGATCTTGATGACCTTGTCGAGGTTCAGATAGGCGATCAGGTAGCCGCCGAGCACCTCGAGCCGGCTTTCGATCTGCCCCTCGCGAAAGCGCGAGCGGCGAATCAGCACCTCGCGACGATGGTCGACCCATTCGCGCAGGACTTCGGCGAGGCCGACTACCTTCGGAACGCGCCCCTTGATCAGCACGTTCATGTTTAAGGAGATGCGGCTTTCGAGCTCCGTCAGCTTGAACAGCGACTCCATCATCAGTTCGGGGTCGACGTTGCGCGATTTCGGCTCGATGACGATGCGCACATCTTCCGCGGACTCGTCGCGGATGTCGGCCACCATATGCAGCTTCTTGTCGTTGAGAAGATCCGCGATGCGCTCGATCAGCCGCGACTTCTGCACCAGCCAGGGAATCTCGGTGACGACGACGACCCAGGTGCCGCGGGCGCCCTCTTCCTGTTTCCACTTGGCGCGCACGCGGAATGCGCCACGCCCGGTCGTATAGGCTTCCGCAATGGATTCATGCGAATCGACGACGATGCCGCCGGTCGGAAAGTCCGGCCCCTTCACGTATTTCAGAAGGCTGCGCGACTTCGCCTGGGGCTTGTCGATCAGATGCAGCGCCGCGTCGCAAAGCTCGGCGGCGTTGTGCGGCGGGATTGCGGTCGCCATGCCGACAGCAATGCCCTGCGCGCCGTTCGCCAGCAGGTTAGGAAATGCGCCGGGAAGAACCGCGGGCTCTTTCGTGGTCCCGTCGTAGTTCGGGCGGAAATCGACCGCGTCCTCGTCGATGCCGTCGAGCAGGAGCCGCGCGACCTCGGTGAGCCGCGCCTCGGTGTAGCGATAGGCGGCCGGATTGTCGCCGTCGATGTTGCCGAAGTTGCCCTGGCCGTCCACCAGCGGATAGCGCGAGGCGAAATCCTGCGCGAGACGCACCAGTGCGTCATAGATGGACTGGTCGCCGTGCGGATGGAATCCGCCCATCACGTCGCCGACGATCTTCGCCGATTTCTTGAACGTTGCGCCGGGATCGAGTCGCAGCAGGCGCATGCCATAGAGGATGCGCCGGTGTACCGGCTTCAGACCGTCGCGCGCGTCGGGGAGCGCACGGTGCATGATGGTCGACAGCGCATAGGCGAGATAACGCTCTTCCAGCGCCTCGCGCAGCGGGACCTCGTGAACTTCCGGCGGCTCCGGGGGAATCAATGTCTTGCCCATGGCGCCGAATTAACCCTAAGGCGCGCCATGAACAAGGAATGAATGAGTCCGCCATCACTTGCGCGCATTTTTGCGAGCAATTGCAAGGGCCCCGCCGCAACCTGAGCGGCGGCCGTTGAATGTGGAGGACCGTACGAATGCGTCGTTTGATGTTTGCAGCCGCCGTGGCATTGGCGGGAACACTAGCCGGCGGCAGCGCCCAGGCCCTGCCCGGCGCACCGGTTCCCGGCGCCGTTGCGCAGGAAGGTCTCGCGCAAAACGTGAGGCTGGTCTGCCGTCCGGTCTGGAACGGCTGGCGCTGGGTCCAGCAATGCTACCACACGGGCCCGCGCTTTCATCACCACCATCGCCACCACTGGCGGCACCACCACCATCGGCGCCACCATCACCATCATCACCACCACCGGCGTCATCACTGGCACTAGCAAGTGCTTGCATGGGCGGGTCGCGATCGCGGCCCGCCCATGCCGCTGCCGCGCTCTCCCCGCGCCGAGCCTAATGACGGGGTATCTCGGCCTCCCAGCCGTCGTATTCGCCGCCAACATCGGCGGCCAGCGTCTCCATCAATCGCCGAAGGGAGACGATCAACTCCTCGGACAGGACGACCACGTGGCCTGCAAGAACGAGCCACTTCACGCTGCCCGCACTCAGGCCCTGTTCGACCTCAAACCCGCGGCGCGCGAGTTCGTCCGCAATCGCGGCGGCAATTTCCTTCGTCGGCGCGTAGAGATAGTGCTGCACGGCATGAGGCGTGGTCAGATCTGCCAGCGCCGCCGCCTCTTCGATCGCACGCCCGTCGATGGTGCTCGTCATAGTGGCGTCTCAGCTGGGGGCCAATTGTAACAGTGACGTCATGGACCGACAGCGAGGTTGCCGCAGCGATTGCGATGTGGTCAAGCGACCACCCTCCGCCGCCGCAGGACCGAAGCAATAAATCCATCACGCGCGTCCGAGTGCCTTTGTCCACGCGGTTCCAGCACGTGACGCAACAGGAACATGCCGGTCAGCATGAAGGCGTCGCGCAGGTCATCGTCGCTTGGTGGACCACCCGTCCCCACCTCTTCGCGCAGGAATGCCGGCAGCCGCAACAGCTTGTCGCGCCAGGGCTCGCCCGCGCTGCGCGAGACCGCGTTGCCGGACTTCGGCGACACATAGACGAGATCCTCGGTCGCGCCGGTTGCCGCGCAGGTCGAAAGATCAAGGCCGAAGCCAAGCTCGGTCAGCATCGCAAGCTCAAACTGCGCAACGTGGACGGCTGCGTGCCGCACGTCGTCAAAGTCGCCTAGAGCGCCCTCGAGCATCTCGTAGATGTTCTCATGCGGATCGCGCTCCGGCAGAAGACGGGCGAGCGACGCCAGATGCGTCACGCCATAGACAGCATGCGACGAGGTCAACACGCCGGCGGCGCGCAGCGTCAGCCCCTCCAGGGCGTAGGTGCCGAGCTGCTCGTCGAGCCGCGCGCGCCACACCGCCCGCACCGTGTTGCCGGGCTGCAGCACCGGCCGCATCCGCGCACTGGTCCCGCCGCGCACCAGACCGAGATGCCGGCCATGCTCGCGCGTCAGTAACTCGGCGATGACGCTGCCCTCGCCATGCCGCCGCACGCCCAGAATAATGCCGTCGTCAGTCCATTCCATCGGGGGCCGGTATTGCGCCAATTGGTCAAGGGGTGAGATTAAACCGAAACGGCGAGACCGTCATGGCCGGAGACAGTGATCGAATTGCCGTCACCCCGGGCTCCGCAAAGCGTCATTCGATGCGCCAATTGACGTATCCATCTGCCATACTAGGTTATGCTGGCGGTTCACGAAGGGGCTGGGCGTGCTTTCTAAACTCAAGGATCTGGCCGCAGGCGCGATGAAAAGCGTCAGCGGACAGTTCGCGACCGCCGCCGGCGCAATCGCCGATCTCGCCGCTAGTCTTGCCAATCGCGCGGCGGCGGCCGCTGATCTAGGCCGCATTCTCGATATCATTGACATGGTTCCGGGCGTGAATTTCGACAAACCGGAGCTCGATGCCGACTATCTCAATACGTTGCTGATTGCGGTGCAGATGGGCGAGCTTACGCTGGCCATACATTACCGGCAGCAAACCGAAGCCAGCGTGGTGCGCCTGCATTCCATCGCAACGGACGAGGCCAATGCGCTAACCGCCTCGGACAACAAATTTTCCTCGAAGACCCTGATCACCGGTGACGGCGACAAACCCGCCATCCAGATGCTGATGAACGCCGAGCATTTGGCGAAAAATTACCGGCACGTTTCCGCCGATACGCTGATCAACGCATTGGCCTTCCCGATCGAGAATGTCAAAGGCGGCTTCCTCATCGCCAAACCGTTTCGTGCGATCGCGCGACCAATCGCCGGCTGGCTGCTCAACATTATTTTCGACCAGGGCGAAAACCTGCACCGGCGCTTCCTTGGCAATCGCGGCGAACATCAACCCCAGCTACCTTCGCCGCCTGCGGACACGGAACGGGCCGATGCGGCGCGCACCTCAAGAATGTTGGAAGACGACCAAGTTGATAAGCCGCGTGTGGACATGCAGTAAATGCGCGTAGCCTATCGGCACTGATGGCGCGAACGGCGAATGACGGATGGAGTTTCATTCTCCATTGCGCTACTCGCCATTCGCCACAGTAACGCCGCCTCACTCCTTCGGAAATTCCAGTCCCATCTCGCGGTAGCGGTCGGGGTCGTCGCCCCAGTTTTCGCGGACCTTCACGAACAGGAACAGGTGCACCGGGTGGCCGACGATTTCGGCGAGTTCGGCTCGCGCGTCGGCGCCGATCGCCTTGATCGTTGCGCCGGCCTTGCCGAGCACGATCTTCCGCTGGCTCTCGCGCTCCACATAGATCGTCTGCTCGATCCGCACCGAGCCATCCTTGCGCTCGGTGTAGGCTTCCGTCTCCACCGTCGACTGATACGGCAGCTCCTGATGCAGCTTGCGGTAGATCTTCTCGCGGGTGATCTCGGCTGCAAGATGCCGCATCGGTGCGTCCGACATCTGGTCTTCCGGGTAGAGAAACGGTCCCTCCGGCACAGCTTGGGCCAGCGCCGACCGCAGGTCCGCGACGCCGTCGCCGGAAATCGCCGCGATCATGAACGTCGCCTGGAAGGCGAGCCGCTCATTGGCGCGCTGCGCCAGGGCGAGCAGCGTGTCGCGCGCCACCGTGTCGATCTTGTTGATCACCAGGAATTTCGGTTGCTTCACCTGGGCCAGCCTGTCGAAGACCGCTTCCGCTTCCTCGTCGATACCCTTTCGCGCATCGAGCAGGAGGCAGACGAGATCGGCGTCATGCGCGCCGCTCCAGGCCGTCGTCACCATGGCGCGGTCGAGGCGCCGCTTCGGCGCAAAGATGCCGGGCGTATCGACCAGGATGAGCTGCGACCTGTCCTCGATGACGATGCCGCGGATCAGCGCGCGCGTGGTCTGCACCTTCTTCGAGACAATCGTCACCTTCGAGCCGACCAGCGCATTGACCAGCGTCGATTTGCCGACATTCGGCGCGCCGATCAGCGCCACGAAGCCGCAGCGTGTGCCGCCTCCGGCCTCAACCATCGGTGTTGATGCCCGGCACGCCCTCGCGCCTCAGAAACGCCAGCGCAGCGGCCTTTTCTGCGGCGCGCTTGCTGCTGCCGAGGCCTTCGGCGGCATCCATGCCCGGCAATTCCACGGCCACGCGGAATTTCGGATCATGATGCGGTCCCGTCCGCTCCACCTCGCGGTAGGTCGGCGTCGGCAAGCCCTTGCCCTGCGCCCACTCCTGCAGGACGGTTTTCGCATCGCGCAGCGCCCGCATCGGCTTGCGCAGCCGGTCACCCCATGCGCGCTCGATCATCTTGGCCGCGGCCGGATAGCCGCCGTCGAGGAAGACCGCGCCGATCACTGCCTCGCAGATATCGCCAAGCACCGAACGGCGCAGCCGCTCGCTCGCATCGCCTGCGCCGACTGCTCCGAGCTTGACCGCCTCGAGCAGGCCCATGCCTTCGGCGACCTGCGCGCATGTTTCACGGCGCACGAGATCGGACAGGCGCTTCGACAGCTCGCCCTCGTCGGCGTTCGGATAGGCGCGAAACAGCATGTCCGAGACGACAAGGCCCAGCACATGGTCCCCTAGGAATTCGAGGCGCTGGTAGCTGCCCGACCGCTCGGCGGGATTCCGCAAGGCCGACACATGCGTCAGCGCCGTCGTCAGCAGCGCCGGATTGGCGAAGACGTGACCGATCTGCTCCTCGACCGCCTTCGCCTTCCGGCGCAGGTTCTTCTTCCGGTTCTTCGACTTGGCGGTCTTCTTGCTGGGGGCCTTGACGGGCTTCGCCGGCGCTGCCTCGTGCCCGCCCTCCGTCTCAACCGACTTCTTGGCCACACGGGGCGTGCGTGCTCGCGTCGGGCTCTTTTCGCCCGCAGCGATATCGCCCGGCAGTTCGTCGTTCATCGCACGATGGTGAACAGCCGATTCCAGCGCACGGCAAACGGCCAGCGCCAGACTTGCCACGCCTGTTCACCCTCGGCGATGGAGAAGAAGATCAGCTGCGCCCGACCAATCAGGTTCTCGGACGGCACATAGCCGACCGCCGACAGCACGCGGCTGTCGGTGGAGTTGTCGCGATTATCGCCCATCATGAAGAAATGGCCGGCGGGAACGACATATTCGATGGTGTTGTCGTAGAAGCCGTTGTCGACGCAATCGAGCGCCTCATAGCTCACGCCGTTCGGCAGCGTCTCCTTCCAGCGCTTCACGCGGGAGATCGCATCCGAGCCGCACGGATCCTCGCCGATGAAGTCTGGCATCCGCTCGCGCGGCACCGCGCGGCCGTTGATGTGCAGTACGCCGTCGCGCATCTGCACGCGGTCGCCCGGCAGGCCGATCACCCGCTTGATGTAATCGGTCGAGTCGTCCTTCGGCAGGCGGAACACGACGATGTCGCCGCGATTGGGGTCAGAGCCGAAGATCCGGCCCGAGAACAGCGGTGGCGAGAACGGGATCGAATAATGGCTGTAGCCGTAGGAGTATTTCGAGACGAACAGGTAATCGCCGACCAGGAGCGTCGCCTTCATCGAGCCGGACGGAATGTTGAACGGCTGGAACAGGAAGGTTCGGATCACCAGCGCAATAATCAGCGCATGAACAACGACGCGAATCGTTTCACCGATGCCGCTTTCGGATTTGGCCCCAGACGTCACGCTCATCTCTATTCCATTGCCGGTCGGAAGCGGCTCGAAGCACCCCGCGCACTCATAGACGGTTGCGCCGGGCGGCGCAATCAAAGGGCGGCGGAAAACACTCCAATCGCTTGAAAATACTGAAAGATTCGATCGCTCGCGCGGTGGATGACGGTCGTCCCGGCGATGCGGCGACTCAGGGGAACGAACGCTTAAGTGTCAGCCTTGCCTGCGACCGTCGCCGAAATTATGACGAAAGCTTGGGCAAGCGGCCAATCATCGGTGATCGAGAGGTCAATTTGCGCAATATGGCCCGGCGGCGTCAGCTTTTTTAGCCGTTCCAGCGCCCCGCCGGTCAGGGCCATGGAGGGCTTGCCGCCCCTTAAGTTGACCACCCCCATGTCGCGCCACCAGACGCCCTGGCGTATGCCGGTGCCCAGCGCCTTCGAACAGGCCTCCTTGGCGGCGAAACGTTTGGCATAGGTTGCGACATAGTTCCGGGCATTGGCCGAGCGGCGCTCGGCCTTCGCCCGTTCCTGATCGGTGAAGATGCGACCGAGGAAGCGCTCGCCGTGCCGCGCGATCACTTTTTCGACACGACGGATATCGATCAGGTCGGAGCCGATGCCGATAATCATGGGGTTCGCTCAAGAGCGGCGCGGCCGCGGTCCATCGCCGCGCGCATGTCGCGAACGGTCTGCGCAAGGCCGACGAACACCGCTTCGCCCATCATGAAGTGACCGATGTTCAATTCGACGATCTCCGGCAGCGACGCGATCTTTTCCGCGGTCTCATAGTCGAGCCCGTGCCCGGCATGGACTTCCAACCCTGCGGATTTCGCGAGCGTCGCGCCGGCGACGATCCGCCGCCACTCGGCTTCGGCCCGCGCCTCTTCGCCCGCAGCGACCGCCTCGCACCAGGCGCCGACGTGGATTTCGATCACTGGCGCGCCGGCCCGTGCCGCCGCCTCGATCTGTGCGGGATCGGCGCTGATGAACAGCGACACCCGGACGCCGGCGTCCTTGAACCTCGCGATCACCGGCACCAGCGCATTGTGCTGACCGAGAACGTCGAGACCGCCCTCCGTCGTGATCTCCTGTCGGCGCTCCGGCACGAGGCACACCGCGTGCGGCTTCGTCTTCAGCGCGATGGCGACCATCTCATCGGTCACCGCCATCTCGAAGTTCAAAGGCTTGGAGATGGCGGCCTTGAGCCGCGCCATGTCGTCGTCGCGGATATGCCGGCGATCCTCTCGCAGATGCGCGGTGATGCCGTCGGCGCCCGCCTCGATTGCGAGCAGCGCCGCGCGCACGGGATCGGGCTTGTCGATGGCGCGCGCGTTGCGCAACGTTGCGACATGATCGACGTTGACTCCGAGGCGGAGCGGCAGAACTGGCGGCATCGAAATTTCCACTCGTTAGCTTTCCGCGCACCTGTCGCAGACCGTCATCACGTTTGCGGAAGACGCGTGGACGGCAGAAGGATCAGCCATTGACGCGCTCGACCCGCGCGACCACGGCCTTGGCGCGCAGCTGCGCAATGATGGCATTGAGATGCTTGAGGTCATAGACCTCAAGATCGATGGTGAGCTCGGTGAAATCCGGCGAGCGCCGGCTCATGTGAATGTGATCGATATTGCCGTCATGCTCGGCGATCACGGTGGCGACCTGCGCAAGACTGCCCGGCTCGTTCACTTGCTGCACGAACAGCCGCGCCGGAAACCGCTGCGGCGTCGATTCGTCGACGTCCCAGCGCACGTCCAGCCAGCGCGAGGGCATCTCCTCGAAATCCTTCAGCGCCGGCGACTGGATCGGGTAGATGGTGATCCCCTCGCCCGGCGTGACGATGCCGACAATCCGGTCGCCGGGCACCGCGCCGCCGTTCGGCGCAAATCGCACCGGCAGGTCGGTGTTGATGCCGCGGACCGGGATCGCGTTCTGCGGGTGTGTCGCGGCCTTGGCCGCTGTTGCGGTAACCTTCGACTTCTTCGCTCCACCAGGCACGAAGCGCGCGACCCGCTCTTCCTTGTAATCCGGATACATCGCCCGCGCCACGTCGGCGGCTTTCATCTCGCCGCGGCCGACCGCTGCCATGACGTCGTCGATCGAGGCGCGCGCCAGCCGCGGCAGTGCGCCTTTCAGCTTGTCGTCGGCGTAGTCCATCTTGGCACGCTGAAACAGCCGCTCGACAATCCGCCGGCCGAGGCCTGCGTACTGATCGCGGATCGCGGCGCGGGTCGCCCGGCGGATTGCGGCTTTCGCCTTGCCAGTGACGGCGAGCTGCTCCCAGGCGGCCGGCGGCGCCGATTGTGCCGGCGAGGTCATGATCTCGACCTCGTCGCCGTTCTGAAGCTCCGACGCGAGCGGCGCGAACTTGCCGTTGATCTTGCAGCCGACCGCGCTGGTGCCAACGTCGGTGTGCACCGCGTAGGCGAAGTCGATGGCGTTGGCCTTGCGCGGCAGCGCGATCAGCTTGCCCTTCGGAGTGAAGCAGAACACCTGATCATGAAACAGCTCGAGCTTCGTATGCTCGAGAAACTCCTCCGGGTTGAGGCCTTCGGCCAGAACCTCGATCGTATGCCGCAACCAGGCATAGGCGTTGGATTCGCGCTTGAGCAGCTCGGTCGGCGAGCCGATCCCGTCCTTGTACAGCGCGTGCGCCGCGATACCGAGTTCGGCGATCTCGTCCATCTCGCGCGTGCGGATCTGCAGCTCGACGCGTTGATTGCCAGGGCCGATCACCGTGGTGTGAATCGAACGATAGTCGTTCTGCTTGGGCGTCGAGATGTAATCCTTGAAACGCCCGGGAACGACCGGCCAGGCCGTGTGGACGATGCCGAGCGCGCGGTAGCAGTCCTCGACGCTGTCGACGATCACGCGAAAGCCGAAGATGTCCGACAGTTGTTCGAAGCCGACCGACTTCCGCTCCATCTTGGTCCAGATCGAAAAGGCGCGCTTGCGCCGTCCCTTGATCTGGGCCGTCATGTGGTGGTTCGCGAGGTTTGACAGCAACTGGCTTTCGATTTCGCCGATCAGATTGCGGTTGCGCTCAGCGAGGGAATTCAGCCGTTCGGTGACCACTGCATACGCGCCGGGATCGAGCACGCGGAAAGCCAGGTCCTCGAGCTCCTCGCGCATTTCCTGCATGCCCATGCGGCCGGCGAGCGGCGCATAGATGTCGAGCGTCTCTTCGGCAATGCGCTGGCGCGAGGCCTGCGGCACGAACTCCAGGGTACGCATGTTGTGCAGCCGGTCGGCGAGCTTGACCAGCAGCACACGCACGTCGTCGGCGATCGCGAGCAACAGCTTGCGCAGATTTTCGGCTTGCTTGGCCTCGCGCGTGACGAGGTCGAGCTTTTTCAGCTTGGTGAGGCCTTCGACCAGATGGCCGATCTCGGGACCGAAAAGCTGGTCGATCTCGCCCCGGGTAGCCTCGGTATCCTCGATCGTGTCGTGCAGAAGCGCTGCAGCGATCGTCGCATCGTCGAGCTTCAGATTGGTCAGGATGGCTGCGACTTCGAGCGGGTGCGAAAAGTAAGGATCACCAGAGGCACGCGTCTGCTCGCCATGCGCGCGCATGGCGTACACATACGCACGATTGAGCAGGTCCTCGTCGGTGTCGGGGTTGTAGGCGCGGACACGATCGACAAGATCGTACTGTCGCATCATGGGACCGCGCGCCGCGCCAGCCCTCCTGTTTGCGGCAGGCGGCGCCTCCGCGACCGTGCCGGCCGCGGCTTCCATCTGTTTCGATCTGTGGCGTCCGACCGCCATGAAGCTCGCCTCGTGGTCCCCTGGAATGGCCGCCAGCGGCCATTCGGAAAAAGGGAGACGGCCCTCAGCCTCGCGCGGGCTCAAGGAGGCAGCATGCGGCAAAGCGGGGGTCCGAATACCTCAATATCGCGCCAGTTCCCCTGAACCGCAAGTAAACAGCCCAAAATATCAATAAAAGCAAAGGCTCCGGACCACGCAGGCTGGCCAAACACCCAGCGAAAAAGGCCGGACCAGGCCAGATCTTTCCAAACCCAGATCTTTCCAAAACAAAGGCCCGGAGGTCGTCCGGGCCTTGTCCGATTGCCAAGCTGGGTGCCGGCTTATTCGTCCTCTTCCGGCTGCTCTTCCGGAGGGGTGAGACCTTCGAGACCCTTGAGGAGCTCTTCCTCGGTCATGCGCTCGACCGCAATTTCGGTGTCGTCGGCATCGACGCTCGCGCCCGAGGAGCCGATCAGCGGCACCGTATCGGGTTCCGGCTCGTCGACCTCAACGAAGCGCTGCAGCGAGTGAACGAGTTCCTCGCGCAAGTCCTCCGGCGAGATCGTCGTCTCGGCGATCTCGCGCAAGGACACCACCGGGTTCTTGTCGTTATCGCGATCAATCGTCAGTTGCGAACCAGACGAGATCATGCGCGCACGATGCGCGGCAAGCAAAACCAGGTCGAATCGGTTGTCGACCTTATCAATGCAATCTTCCACAGTGACGCGCGCCATCGCTGATGCTCCGAAATCAATGGGAAATGGATGTCGTTTCGGCGCTAGTTATAGCTCCATGAGCGGGATCGCAAGGACAAATTGCAATAGCGCCTTAAACTTGGCTTGATTTGCGAGCACAAACCAAGGGTTGCTGCGGAATCGCGCGGTGAGGTGCAGTTAATTCGACTTAAGTTTGCAACACCGGTTTCCGCTTTTCGGATTTTGGGTATCCGACAGCCGCTCTGCGTTTGCCGCGTTGCAATCTTTCTGGCGATCTGCTTGACCGGCCAAGAAACGAGCGGTGTGAGCCGCGACAACAATGCTCACGACAAACTCCAGGTGCGAGACCTTAATGCCTACCACAACCCACAAGATTGCGCTGTTTATTGATGGAGCCAATCTTTACGCCACTGCAAAGACACTTGGATTTGATATCGACTACAAGAAACTGCTCAAGGAATTTCAAGGTCGCGGCACGCTGCTTCGCGCGTTTTACTACACAGCCATCATCGAAGATCAGGAGTATTCGTCGATCCGTCCGCTGATCGACTGGCTCGACTACAATGGCTACACCGTCGTCACCAAAGCGACGAAGGAATTCATCGACCAGACTGGCCGCCGCAAGATCAAGGGCAATATGGACATCGAACTCGCGGTCGATGCGATGGAACTCGCCGAGCACGTGGACGAGATCGTGCTGTTTTCCGGCGACGGCGATTTCCGCTCGCTGGTCGAGGCCGTGCAGCGCCGCGGCGTTCGTGTCACCGTCATCTCCACCATTTCGACGCAGCCGCCGATGATCGCCGACGAGCTGCGCCGGCAGGCGGACGTGTTCGCCGATCTTGTCACGCTGCAGTCCAGGATCGGCCGCGATCCCTCCGAGCGGCCGGAGCGTGCACCGCGCGAACCCCGCCACACGCCCCAGTTCCTGCAGCGAAGCACGGTCACGCCACGCGGCACGAGCCCGGACGAGGACGACTTCGACGACCGCTAGTCGCGAGGGAGTCTAAGCCTCGGAGCAGCGTGGCGCTGCGTGCTGCCTTCGAACGTCAAGTTCAAGAGGGGCCTTGGCGTCCCTCTTCGTTCTGACCTTTGCAGAGGAAGTTGCCGCAAAATAACGCGAAGACGCCGTGAGCGCTCGACGGTCGGCCGCTTCACGGTTTTCGCCTGAGCGGCCGAAGTTCGTGTAAGACCTTCGCATGGACCACGACCTTCCGAATCGGAGCGGCCGAGCGCGGGGCTCCCGCGCTGCGCAAGTCATTGCGCCGGCTGCAGGCTTCCCAGACCGCGATTGTCCGTTCTGCCCTCGCCTCGAAGGTTTTCGCCGGGAGAACCGCCTGCGTGAACCGGAGTGGTTCAATGCTCCGGTTCCAGCATTCGGCCCGTCCGATGCCTCGCTGCTCATCGTCGGCCTCGCTCCAGGGCTGCAGGGTGCCAACCGCACCGGGCGGCCGTTCACCGGCGACTATGCGGGCGACCTCCTCTATCCAACGTTGATCGAATACGGCTTCGCCCACGGCGACTATCGTGCGCGGGTCGATGACGGACTGGAGCTCGTCGACTGCCGCATCGGCAACGCGGTGCATTGCGTGCCGCCGCAGAACAAGCCGACGCCTTCGGAGATCAATACCTGCCGGCAGTTTCTGATCGCGCTGATCGAGAACATGCCGCGTCTGCGCGCGATCGTCGCGCTCGGCCGCATTGCCCATGATTCAACCGTAAAGGCACTGGGCTTGCGCGCGGCACAAGCTCCGTTCGCTCATGGCGCAGTCCACGAGGCCGGACCTCGCCGCCTCTACGACAGCTATCACTGCTCGCGTTACAACACGAACACCGGCGTGCTGACGCCAAAGATGTTTCACGCCGTGTTTGCGCGTGTCAGGAATGATCTTGGTGAGTAGTCAGTAGTGAATGAACTGCTCGCGGCTTGCTAGTCGCTACTCACTCACCCTCTTGCCCGCAGCAGCCGGCTTTTCTCCCGGTTCCAGTCGCGCTTCTTCTCAGTCTCGCGCTTGTCGTGCAGCTTTTTGCCCTTGGCGAGCGCCAGCTCGATCTTCGCGCGGCCCTGCTCGTTGAAATACAGCTTGAGCGGGATCAGCGTCATGCCTTCGCGTTCGACCGCTCCGATCAGCTTGTTGATCTGGCGGCGGTGCAGCAACAGCTTGCGCGGACGCTTCGGTGCATGATTGAAGCGGTTCGCCTGCAGATACTCCGGAATGTTGGCGTTGATGAGCCAGATCTCGCCGTCGCGCGAATCGGCGTAGGATTCACCGATCGTCGCCTTGCCGGTGCGGATCGACTTCACCTCAGTGCCCGTCAGTGCGACGCCCGCCTCGAACGTATCCTGAATTGCGTAGTTGAAGCGCGCCTTGCGGTTATCGGCGACGACCTTTATGGCGCGGGTTGGTTTTTCGGCCATGTGCCGTCAGAAGCTACCTTGAAAATCTAAACTATTGCGCTGGATTTGACGTTGGCATCTGCATTGCCGCTAAGCCCGGCTGCGACGATGCTGACACGTATCAACAGTTAAGCGCGATCTTCACTTCTTCAATGCGTCGCGGATTTCGGTCAGCAACTGCTGATCGATCGTCAGTTTGGGCGTCGACGGAGGCGCTTCTTGCTCCTTCAGCTTGTTCATGGCGCGAATGACCAGAAACAACGCCGCAGCGACAATCAGGAAGTTGAGGCTCAGTGTGAGGAAACTGCCCCACGCCAGCACGGCACCTTGCTTCTTGGCATCGGCGAGGTTTGTCGCCGTGACGTCCTTCGACAGCGCGATAAAGTAGTTCGAGAAGTCCAGCCCGCCGGTAATTGCGCCGATGATCGGCATGACAATGTCACCGACCAGCGAATTGACGATCGCGCCGAACGCGGCACCGATAATGACGCCGACCGCGAGGTCGACGACATTGCCCCGCATGGCAAAAGCCTTGAAGTCATTCAGCATGAAGGCGCCCCCATCCTCAACCGGCTAGACCGATGCCCGCAATATCAGTTCAGCAAACCCGCGTAAACCATTGCATCGCGGATCACTTTTCCGGTCGGCGGCGTCACGGGCATCATCGGCAGACGGATCTCCTCGTCGATGCGGCCAAGCAGCTTGAGGCCGTGCTTGGCGCCCGCAAGGCCCGGCTCTTTGAAGACAGCGTCGTGCAATGGCACCAGCCGGTCCTGAAGCTTCAGGCCCGCCGCATAATCTCCCTTCAGCACCGCCGTCATCAGGTCGGCGCAGAGCTTCGGCGCGACGTTCGCGACAACCGAGATGCAGCCGTGTCCGCCCGCCGCCATGTAGGCGAGCGCGGTCATATCCTCACCCGAGAGCTGGATGAAATCCGGCCCCATGGCGTGGCGCTGTTGCGAAACGCGGGCCAGATTGGCGGTCGCATCCTTCACGCCGGCGATGTTCTTCAACTCGAACAGGCGCGCCATCGTCTCGACCGACATATCGACAACCGAGCGTGGCGGAATGTTGTAGATGATGATCGGAATGCCGATCGCATCGTTCACCGCCTTGAAGTGCTGGTACATGCCCTCCTGCGTCGGCTTGTTGTAGTAGGGCGTGACGACGAGCACCGCATCGGCGCCCGCCTTCTCGGCATGCTTTGCGAGCCCAATCGCCTCACGGCTGGAGTTGGAGCCGGCCCCGGCAATTACCGGAACCCGCCCCCGGGCCTCCTCCACACACCACTCGACGACCTTGTTATGCTCGTCATGGCTCAGCGTCGGGCTCTCTCCGGTTGTACCGACCGGTACCAGCCCGTGCGCACCTTCCTGGATCTGCCAGTTCACCAGCGCGCGGAAGCCCGCCTCGTCCAGCGAACCGTTTTTGAACGGCGTTACCAAGGCGGTATAGGAACCCCTGAAATTTGTCTTGGCTGCCATCGTTCGTCTCCAGATTCGCTTAACGATACCGCGGGACGCGTCTCGCCCGCCGGCCAACGATCTCGACTAGATACCGGTTCCGCGCGCCTGAGAAAAGGGCTGCAGTGGACAGAGAACGCGCAAGGTCCCTGCAGCATCTGCCGCAAGATCGGTCAGTCTCCTTAGGCGACGGCCGCCATGAGGATCCGATGCTGCTGCAGTGCCGCGTCAGTGTGCGACCATCGCCTAAGCCGCTGTCTTTCTGCTCTGCACCATGCAGTCAGGCCCAAGCCGCCAGCTTCGACGAAAGGAGGTGAGCCAATTGCGCGCGCCAAACCGACTTTCGTTGACCGTCTGCATTTAAGGTGTTTTGCTTGCGTCGATTGCCTTAGCCCCCGGCTGCGGCACTGCAGACCGAGCGGGCCGCCGGCAGCAACTAGCGCGGGGGATCCCTTATGGACGAAAAGGCGCTGCGTGGTCTCATCGTAAACGTAAAGGACGGCAAACTTTCGCGACGATCGTTTGTCGAGCAAATGATCGCGCTCGGACTGACGGCGCCGATGGCATCCCAGATGCTGGCGTTCTCGGGCGTGCCGGCAAAGGCAGCCGAGGACAGATTTCAGTACAAGCCCACCAAGCGCGGCGGCGGCGGCGCGCTGAAGCTTCTCTGGTGGCAGGGACCCACGCTTCTGAACCCGCATTTCGCAGTCGGCACGAAGGATCAGGATGCAACGCGCATCTTCTACGAGCCGCTCGCCGGTTGGGATCCGGACGGCGAACTGTTCCCGGTGCTGGCCGCCGAAATACCGAGCCGAGAAAACGGTGGGCTCGCCGCCGACGGCAAGTCCGTCACCTGGAAGCTGAAGCGCGACGTGCAGTGGCACGATGGCAAGCCGTTCACAGCCGACGACGTCGTCTTCACCTGGCAGTACACATCGGATCCTGCGAGCGCCTGCTACACGCTTGGCACCTACAAGGATGTCAAGGTCGAGAAAGTCGACGACTTCACGGTCAAGGTGCTGTTCGAAAAGCCGACGCCCTTCTGGGCCGACGCCCTGGTTGGCGCGCGCGGCATGATCATTCCGAAGCACCTGTTCGCGGAGTACGCAGGCGGCAAGTCACGCGACGCACCGACCAACCTGAAGCCAGTCGGCACCGGTCCCTACAAATTCGTCGACTTCAAACCCGGCGACATGCTTCGCGGCGAGATCAACTCGAGCTATCACATCGCCAACCGTCCGCATTTCGACACCGTCGAGATGAAAGGCGGCGGCGATGCGGTGTCGGCTGCGCGCGCGATTATCCAATCCGGGGAGTTCGATTTCGCCTGGAACATGCAGGTTGAGGACGAGATTCTGCAACGCCTGGAGAAAGGCGGCAAAGGCAGGGCCATGATCACGGCCTCAGGCAATATCGAGCACATCCAGCTCAACAGCACCGATCCCTGGACGGAGGTGGACGGCGAACGCGCCAACGCGAAGACGAAGCACCCGCTTCTGACCGATAAGGCTGTGCGGCAGGCGCTCGGCATGCTGGTCGACCGCGCCTCGGTGCAGGAGCACATTTACGGCCGCACCGGCCTCGCCACCGGAAACTTCCTCAATAATCCGGAACGTTTCCGTTCCAAGAACACCACCTGGGAGTTCAACATCGACAAGGCGAACCAGGTTCTCGAGGCCGCCGGCTGGAAGAAGGGCTCTGACGGGATTCGCGCCAAGGACGGCAAGAAGCTGAAATTCGTCTTTCAGTCGTCGATCAATACGCCGCGCCAGAAAACTCAGGCCATCGTCAAGCAGGCCTGCCAGAAGGCCGGCATCGATCTGGAGCTCAAGTCCGTAACCGCGTCGGTCTTCTTCTCCTCCGACGTCGCCAACCCGGACACTTACACGAAGTTCTACTGCGACATTCAGATGTACACGACGACGATGACGCAGCCCGACGCCGGTACGTTCATGAACCAGTTCACAACGGCTGAGTTCGCCACCAAGGAGAACAAGTGGCAAGGCCGCAATATCACGCGCTGGTCCAATGAAGAGTACGACCAGCTCTACAAGGCCTCGGAAGGCGAGCTCGATCCGGTCAAGCGCGCCACCATGTTCATCCGTATGAACGACCTCGCCTGCGGCGATCACGCAGTGATTCCCGTGGTGTATCGCCCGCGCACCGCCGCGATCTCCAACAAGATGAAGGCCGACATCTCAGGCTGGGACACCGATTTGGGTAATCTGAAGGAATGGTATCGCGAAGGCTGATCCGACGTGCGGTACACGTCAGATCAAACGGGGTGACGGTCGATGGGGCAATACCTCCTGAAGCGCCTCCTGATCGCCATCCCGAGCATTCTCGGCATCAGTGTCATCCTGTTCACGGTGCTGGCGCTGGCGCCCGGTGACCCGTTCGAGGAGCTGGCGACCAACCCCAACGTGCCGGCCGAAGTGCGCGAAATGCTTCGGCAGAAGTTCGGGCTCGATGATCCGGTCGCCATCCGCTATTTCCGCTGGCTTGCGGCCATGGCGCAAGGCGACTTCGGCTTCTCGTTCGCAAGCCGCATCGACGTCGGCGACCTCATCATGCAGCGATTGCCGACGACGCTCATCATCATCGGCCTCGCGCAACTCATCGCGCTTGCCATTGCACTGCCGGTCGGCGTGTACGCGGCGACCCGCCCTTATTCGATCTTCGACCAGATCGCCAGCACCTTCGCCTTCGTCGGCTTCTCGCTACCGCCTTTCTTCACGGGACTGCTGCTCATTCTGGTCTTCAGTATCCAGTTCGACTGGCTTCCCTTCGTCTATCGCGCCGATATCGAGGCCACCGGCTGGCGCTGGTTCTGGGAGCATGTGCGGCAGGCGATCATGCCTGTCTCCGTGCTGGCGCTGTTTCTCGCCGCATCGCTGACGCGCTATGTTCGCTCCTCGGTGCTCGACGTGATCCGCCTCGATTACGTCACGACCGCGCGCGCCAAGGGCCTCGGCGAGCGCGTTGTCATCACCAAGCACGTCGTGCGCAACGCGCTCATTCCGGTGGTGACCCTCGTCTTCCTGCAGCTTCCGGCGCTGTTCGGCGGCGCCATCGTCACGGAACAGATTTTCCGCATTCCTGGTATCGGTTCGCTGCTGATCAGCTCCATCCTCGCCAACGACACGCCCGTGGTGATGGCGGTGACGTTCGTCTCGGCCATTCTTGTCGTCCTCTTCAACCTCATCGCAGATATTCTCTATGGTTGGCTCGATCCCCGCATCAGCTACGGCTGAACTCAGCGCTGCACCGCGGAGCAAGGCAAAGCAATTTTCGCCTTGGCTGGACGCGTGGCGCCGCTTCCGCCGTCATCGGCTGGCGCTGGTCAGCACTGTCGTTTTGAGTGCAATCGTCCTCTCCGTGCTGTTCATGCCGTTCGTCTGGAGTGTGCCGATCAATGAGATCGACTTCACCGCGCGACTGAAAGGTCCCTCGCCGGCGCATCCATTTGGCACCGATGATCTCGGACAGGACCTTCTCTCGCGCATGCTTTACGGTGGCCGAATCTCGCTTGCCGTCGCCTTCGCGGCAATGGTGGTGGCGATCGTCGTCGGCACCATCATCGGCGCGATCGCCGGCATGTCGCGGGGTTGGGTCGGTCCGGCGCTGATGTGGCTGACCGACCTGTTCCTGTCGCTGCCGCCGCTGCCGCTGCTGCTGCTCGTCATCTATCTCTTCCGTGACTCGCTCAAATCCGTGTTTGGACCCGAAGGCGGCGTGTTCATTCTGATCGTGCTTGTCGTGGGCGGCCTGCGCTGGATGCCGGCCGCGCGGTTGGTGCGCGCGCAATTCCTGTCGCTGCGCGAAAAGGAGTTCGTCGAGGCCGCACGCGCGCTCGGCGCCAGCAGGCTGCGCCAGGTGATCCGTCACATCCTGCCGAATGCGCTCGGCCCGGTGATCGTGGCTGCGACGGTGGATGTCGCCGCCGCGATCATCGCCGAGTCCACCTTGTCGTTTCTGGGTCTCGGCTTCCCGCCGGACATTCCGTCGTGGGGCCGCATCCTGTTCGATGCGAAGGACTACCTTGATATCGCTCCGCACTGGGCGATGTTTCCGGGTGTTGCGATCTTCCTGACCGTCCTTTCCATCAGCTTCATCGGCGACGGCCTGCGCGACGCACTCGACCCGCGCAAGGTGATGTGAGGTGCCAGTGCAGCAACGAGATCATGATGGCTTTGCGTTGAACTTCAGCGAGCTCGGCGCGCTTCCCACCCGAACCCGGGTTCAACCGAGTTCGGCGCTATCAAAGAGTCCAAGTCGGAAACATCCGACTTGGATTGGGAAGAGGGAACCCTGCCCAGCGCCTGGTTGCTCTTTTGCTCGATCGCAATGGCCCGGCTGCTAGCCTGGCGACACGAACACGGATGACAGAATGAGCGAGCCGCTGCTCGAGATACGCGATCTGAAAACGCACTTCGCCACCGACAATGGCATCGTGCGAGCCGTCGATGGCGTGGATATCACCATCCGTCGCGGCGAGACCGTCGGCGTCGTCGGCGAGTCCGGTTGCGGCAAGACCGTCACCGCGATGTCGGTCCTGAAACTGATCGCGATGCCGCCCGGACGTATCGTCGATGGTCAGATCCTTTGGCAGGGGCGCGACCTGATCCCGCTCGAGGCCGATGAGCTTGACGATATCCGCGCCAAGGACATCGCCATGGTGTTCCAGGAGCCGATGACATCGCTCAATCCGGTTTACACGATCGGCGAGCAGATCGCCGAAGGCCTGCGCCGACACGAGAAGCTTTCGCGTCGGGCGGCGCTCGAACGCACGGTCGAGATGCTGCGCCTAGTGCAGATTGCCAACGCGGAAAAGCGCGTGCACGATTATCCCCACCAGTTCTCCGGCGGCATGCGCCAACGCGTGATGATTGCCATGGCGCTGTCGTGCAGCCCGAAGCTGCTGATCGCCGACGAACCGACCACCGCGCTCGACGTAACCATTCAGGCGCAGATTCTCGAGCTGCTGGCCGACATGAAAGCGCGGTTCGGCATGGCGGTGATGCTGATCACCCACGCGATGGGCGTGGTGGCGGAGACCGCACAGCGCGTCGTGGTCATGTATGCTGGACGGGTGATCGAGGAAGCGCCGGTCGACGAGCTGTTCGCCAATCCTCGTCACCCTTACACGCAGGGGCTGATCCGCTCCATTCCGCACATCGACCGCGCAGCTACGACAAAGAAGCGCCTCGAGGCCATTCCGGGCGTGGTGCCCAGGCTGATCGACCCGGCGCCGGGCTGCCGTTTCGCGCCACGCTGCCGCTTCGCGATGCCCGCCTGCCGCCTGGCCACCCCGGCGCTGCGCGACGTCGGCGGCGGACACAAAGTCGCTTGCATTCTCGAAACCGGGGGGCTGCCGCAATGAGCACCCCGCTCCTGTCCGTCAGGAACCTGACCAAGCAGTTCGATATCGGCTCCGGCTTCCTGCTGCGCAACGACGCCGTCGTTCACGCTGTCGACGGTGTCAGTTTCTCCATTCCGCCCGGCGAGACGCTTGGCCTGGTGGGTGAGTCCGGCTCCGGCAAATCGACCACAGGCCGCTGTATCTTGCGTCTCGTGGAGCCAACCGCGGGCGAAATCTGGTTCCAGGGCCGCAACGTCAGCGCGCTCGATGCGCGCGCGTTTCGCGCGCTCTGCCGCGACATGCAGATCATCTTCCAGGACCCGTTCGCGTCACTAAATCCACGCATGACGGTCGGCACGATCATCGGCGAGGCTTTGACCATCCACAAGCTTGCACCGTCGAAGGAAGCGTTCACCGATCGCGTGGTCGAGCTGCTCGAAACCGTCGGCTTGCAAGCTGATCACATGCACCGCTACCCGCATGAATTTTCAGGCGGCCAGCGCCAGCGGATCGGCATTGCGCGCGCACTCGCCGTCGAGCCAAAACTAATCATCTGCGACGAGCCGGTCTCCGCGCTCGACGTCTCGATCCAGGCGCAGGTCATCAACCTGCTTGAGGATCTGCAGGGCAAGCTCGGCCTCACCTATCTGTTCATCGCCCATGACCTCTCGGTCGTCGAACACATCAGCCATCGAGTCGCCGTCATGTATCTCGGCCGGATCGTCGAACTCGCGTCGGCGCGCGACCTGTACGTGACGCCGCTGCATCCTTATACGGAAGCGCTGCTATCGGCCGTGCCGGTGACCGACCCGAAGGCACGACGCAAGCGCATCGTCCTGCAGGGCGAGGTGCCGAGTCCGATCCACCCGCCGAGCGGCTGCCACTTCCACACCCGCTGTCCGATCCGACAGTTGCCGCTCTGTGCCCGGGAAGCGCCGCCGTTGAAGGAGACTGCGAGCGGCCACTTCGTGGCCTGCCATCTGCGGAGTTGAAGTGAAATTGGTGCCGCAGATTTGGCAGGGGAACTTCGCGCCGACAGCTAAATGATATGTGTATCAATATCTTACAAGGACTAATTCACGCAATATTTCGCCCTGATTTTGACTCGATTGCCCTGTCACCTCCTTATTCGTGTTTTTAGTTCGTGTTTTATCAACTTCCGCCGTGCATGACTCCAGGCTTAGGATCGGCCGCCGAAGGATCACACGTTGACTCATTCAGATAGCCAACGCGCAGATAGCCAACGCGCGTCTCGCCTCCATCTGCTGCGCTATCTATCCACGTCGAGTGTGGTCGCTCTTTGGCTCGCCACGCCGCTGATCGGTCTGCCTGCGGCCGCGCAATCGGCCAAGGCTGAAGTCGTCGCACAGACCGCTGCAAAACCTTCGCCTGCCAAATCGACTTCGGCCAAGCCCTCTGTCAAACCAACGCCGACATCGACGAAGCCGGCTTCCACCAAGTCAACATCCGCGAGTCAGCCTTCTGCGAAGCAGACCCCGGCGAAACCTGTTTCAGCTAAGCAGGCTCCCGCAAAGCCGGCATCCACGAAGAACGCCGAGGCGAAGAAGCCAGCGGCCAAGCCTGAGGCCGTCTCGACGCCCCGGCAGTCTGCGGCAAGACCGGACGGCATCCCTCTGCCCAAGCCTCGTCCCACCTTCGCCACCACGCGCGCTGTTGTCGCGAGTGCGGAGCCGCAAGCGGCCGTATCGTTGGCGGCGCTGCCGCCGGTCCGCCATGCACCGACCCCTTCCCGTCGCAATCATGTTCCGGCGGCCATCGCCTCGTCGTTGTCCACGTCGCAGGCCGATCTCGATGCGCTCGAGCGCGCGATCGAGCTCGCGCGCCGGGGCAAGGGAGCTGACGCGACGGAGATGAAGAGCGCGATCTCCGATCCCGTCGCGCAGAAGCTCGCCGAATGGATGATCCTGCGCAGCGACGGCAACGGCGCGTCGGCTGAGCGCTACCGCGCCTTCATCGTCGCCAATCCCGGCTGGCCGAGCGTGAACTATTTGCGCAGGCGCGGTGAAGCCTCGCTGTGGGACAACAATCGCGACGACGCCACCGTGGCCGCCTGGTTCGCCGGCAACGAGCCGCTCACGGCCAAGGGCCGGTTCATGCTGGCACGCGCGCTGCTCAGGCGCGGCGATGGCGGCGCAGCGGCGCGTCACGTGCGTGAGGCCTGGCGCGGCGACTGGATGTCCAAGGATGTGGAAGCAACCGCGCTTGAGATGTTCGGCCCGGTGCTGACGGCGGCCGACCACAAGGCGCGGATGGATTATCTGCTCTTCACTGACGACAGGGCAGGCGCGCTGCGCGCCGCCCAGCGCGTTGGCTCCGCCCAGGTCGCGATCGTCAAGGCGCGTGGCGCCGTTGACGCCAAGGCCGGCAACGCGAAGGCGCTGCTCGACGCAGTTCCGCATGAGGCGCATGGCGATGCCAGCTATCTTTTTGGCCGCATCCAGCACCTGCGCCGCGCCGACAAGATCACCGAGGCCGCGCAGCTGATGCTGAGGGCGCCGCGCGATCCGGCACGGCTGGGCGACCCCGACGAGTGGTGGATCGAGCGCCGTCTGGTCGCGCGCAAGCTGCTCGACATCGGCGACTACCGCACTGCGTATGCCATCGCACGCGATGCCGGCTTGCCGGAGCGCGACGTGTACAAGACCGAACAGGAATTCACTGCGGGCTGGATCGCGCTGCGTTTCCTCAACGATCCGTCGACCGCGCTCCAGCACTTCTCGCGCATCGCCGTCGGGTCGAGCAACCCGACGCATCTCTCACGCGCGGGCTACTGGCAGGGCCGCGCCTATGAGGCGATGGGCCGTTCACAGGATGCGCGGGCGGCCTATCAGGCCGGCGCCGCCCATTCCACGAGCTACTACGGTCAGCTTGCGCGCGCCCGGCTTGGCCTGCCGCAGATCGGCCTGCGCGACGCTCCGCGCTCGGCACGCGGCGCCGGCACGTTTGAGGTCGTACGCGCGCTCGAACTGCTCTATGCGCTTGATGAGCGCGATCTCGCCGTCACGGCGCTGTCCGATCTCGGCGACCGCGTCGAGGATATCGACGCGCTGGCGGCGCTCGGCGAGATAACAGTGCGCTACAAGGACGCCCGAGGCAGCCTTGTCCTCGGCAAAGGTGCGCTCAACCGCGGCTATCCGTTCGACCACTATGCCTATCCCGTATCCGGCATCCCGAACTATCAGACCATCGGTCCGGACGTGGAGCGCGGTCTCGTCTTCGCCATTGCGCGACAGGAGAGCTCGTTCAATCCGAAAGCCATCTCGCCGGCAAAGGCGATGGGGCTGATGCAGGTGACGCCGCCGGCGGCGAAGACGATCACCCGCAGGTACGGCGGGACCTTTGATGCCAAACGCCTGCTCTCGGACCCCGCCTACAACGCGATGCTCGGCGCGGCCGAGCTCGGGGCGCTGGTGAACGACTATCGCGGCTCCTATATCCTGACCTTCGTCGGTTACAACGCCGGCCGCGGCCGGGTCCGCGACTGGATCGAGAAGTACGGCGATCCGCGCGATCCGAAAGTCGACCCCGTCGACTGGGTCGAACGGATCCCCTTCTCCGAGACGCGCAACTACGTGCAGCGGATCATGGAGAACGTTCAGGTCTACCGCGCCCGTTTCGGCGGCGGCGGGCGTCTCTTGATCGAAGCCGACCTGAAGCGTGGCGCCGGCGCCGATTAGACAATGACGCGTGCCTCTGCGCGGCAATGCCCATTCTCGTCATTGCGAGGCATAGCCGTTCGAAGAACGGCGTCGCTTCGCTCGCCATAGCCGTCGAAGAACGGCATCGCTTCGCTCGCCTATGGCCGTTCGAAGAACGGCGTCGCTTCGCTCGCCTATAGCCGTCGAAGAACGGCGTCGCTTCGCTCGCCTATGGCGACAAAGCAATCCAGCGCGGCGGTTGCGGCAACCTCAGCACTGGATTGCTTGGCTTCGCTCGCAATGACGATGCATGTCGCTACGCCCGTGCCGACGAATCCCGGAGGGGCGAAGCCGGATCGCAATGACAGCGATCACCGGTGCAGCATCGCCGGCACGATCTCCCGGATCTCGGAGACCGCCGCTGCGATTCGCCCGAGCCGCTCGTTGTCGACTTCGGGACGCTCTGAAAGATCCTGCAGCAGTTCTCTGATCTCGCCGAGATAACGGGAGATATCCTCCATCGAGGAGGCGATACGCGTCTCCGGTGTCACGTCCGACATTGCAGTTCCAATTTCCCATCATCCGCATCCACAGCTTCAACCAATGCACCAGCTGATGATTGTGTGCGCTTCAAAGCTGCGTGAAGGACTTTGCACGCGGGTGAGGAAACAATCCTGGACATGGCTCAAGTGCCGTTGTCGCTTTCGACTCCGGACCAACATGACGGGCTCAAAAAAATCCCCGGCAGGTTGCCCTGCCGGGGATGGTAGCTTGGTAGTCTCAAGCGATGCCGATCAAAAGAAACGGCGAACCGAGAAGATGCCCGAGAACACGTTCTGATCCTTGATCTCGTAAGCCGCGTTCGGCTTGAAGCCCGAGATCACCGGCTGGTTGTAGACGACGTTGTCGCCGTGGCTCACGTGGTGGTTGGTCCACATGAATTCGACACCGATCGTCAGGTCGCGAACCGGAGTCCAGAACGTCCGGGTGCCGGCACCATAAATGCGGTAGTCCCAGTTACAGGCACCGGTGTTGGCAACGTTGACACCGACTGCATTCGTCAACGTGCCGGACGCGCTGCCAACGCCGAACCGCGAGCACAGGATCGCGTTAGCCGTGTCGCTGTAGTCGAGAACCTGTGCGCCAGCGTACACCGAGGTCCGCCACTCCGGATTCCAGCCGTGTTCGAAGGCGATCGACCCGCCATAGGCCGTCGTCAGCTCCTGGCCGCCCGACGTAACCGTGATGCCTGCGCCCGAACGCGGCGCCGAGGTATACACCGAGTCGAGCACGTAGCCGCCGACGATGCTGTCATAGAACGTGTCCGAACCGCCATAGATGCCGAACGACGAGCCCTGGCCGATGTTGGCGAACACGTTGGTGGTCGCGCCCTTCGACCAGGTGCCGCCGATGTACAGTGCGTCGTTGACGCCGGTCGGCACGTTGAACTTGAAGGCCGCGTTCACGCCACCGCCGATCTTGTCCGATACCGCGCCGGAAAGCTCGGAGCAGCCGCCGAGCTGAACCGTGGTCGTACCCGATGCACCGCCGCAGTCATAGGCGACGTGGTTGTTGACGATCATGCCCGAGAGATGGAAGCCGCCCCAGGCCTGGTCGATGCGGAGCTGACCGACAATCTCCGGCCAGGTGTTGCCGCCGCGCGTGTCCACGCCCGGCGCGACGCCGAGGATCGTCAGCGGGTTGGCGCCGTTGTAGATGCCGCGCTTGCGCTCCTTGCCGTCTTCCAGCGACAGGGTACCGGAAATGCCGTTGCCGAACTGATGAGTATAGGCCACGACAAAACGACCGCCTGCAGTATCCGGGTTGCCGAGCCAGCCGTTGGTGCCCCATTCGAAGGCATAGTGCCACGGGTTGTCGAAGTACGACGTGCCGGCGCGGCCGATGGTGAAGCCACCCCACTGGATGATACCGGAGTCGATCGCGATAACGCCGGCGCTCGAGCCCACGCCGGAGGAAAGCAGACCGGTCGGCGTATTGACCTCCGCGCGAACCACCGAGAACGTGCGCAATGTGCCGAACGCGGTCTGTGTGCGCGTGTCGACGTTGGTGAACACGCGACTACGGGCGAAGAAATAATCCCGATCACGGGTTTGGGTGTTGTTCCCGTTTCCAGTGTTCCACGACTGCAGATGCGTCATACGCGAATTGAAGTTGAGTTCGGCGCGGATGTGACCGCCGATTCGGATACAGGTGTCGGTACCGGGGATGTAATAAAATCCAGCACCGTACAGGGAACAGATCTTTACGTATTCAACCGGCTTAGCCTTCACCGGAAGATCGGCCGCCTGCGCCCCCGTCAGCGCGGCCATTCCTGCCGCCGAGCCGAGGAGTAGGCTCCTCATCATCGTCATCTCAAACCTCCAAAATGTGCGTTTCCCCCGTCCTCGCTTCGCGCTTGCTTCTCGAACCCCCATTTCGGCGCGAGCGACTTTTTGAGCGAAACTTTTAGACGGGACGACTCGGGATGCCCCCCTCTGTCGTGATTTTGAGAATTGCCCGGAACCTGGAGGACAGCAACGGAAACTGTACGGTCACGTACAGTTTACCAAATTATGTTGCAAAAATGGCACGTGGCGTCGCCACGCCGACAACCAACCGATTGAAATCTATGGAGCAATTTTCACGGGGATGTCGCTCATCGCCCGCATGTCAGCGGCGGAAAACTCTAGGCCGCGCTCAAAAAGCCGTACTCTTGTACCTGAAGGAGAGATCGGTGGCGGGCGAGCAGCCCGCCACCGATTGATTCGCGTAGGTCGATCAGAAGAACCGACGGACCGAGAAGATGCCCGAGAACACGTTCTGATCCTTGACCTCGTAGGCTGCGTTCGGCTTGAAGCCCGAGATCACCGGCTGGTTGTAGACGACGTTGTCGCCGTGGCTCGAGCTGATGTTGGCCCACTGGAATTCGACGCCGATCGTCAGATCGCGCACCGGGGTCCAATAAGTCCGGGTACCAGCACCTACGATGCGGAGGTCGAAGTTACAGGCTCCGGTGTTGGAGACGTTGACACCATTCACCGTGAGCGTGCCCGACGCACTGCCGACGCCAAACCGCGAGCACAGGATCGCGTTCGCCGTCTCGTTGTAGTCCACAACTTCCGCGCCACCGAACACCGAGGTCCGCCACTCGGCGTTCCAGCCGTGCTCGAAAGCGATCGTTCCGCCGTAAGCCGTCGTCAGCTGCTGACCGGTGGGGCCAACCGCGATGCCAGCACCGTTGCGGATGCCGCCCGAGTTGTACACCGAGTCAAAGATGTAACCGCCGGCGATGCTGCCATAATTGAAGTCCGAGCCGCTATATACGGCCAACCCGGAGCCCAACTGACTGCTGTTGTTGCGGATCACGTCGGCGGTCGCACCCTTCGACCACGAACCGCCGATGTAGAGAGCGTCGTTCACGCCGGTCGGCAGCTTGAAGCTGAGCATCGCGTTGACGCCGCCACCGATCTTGTCGGACGGTGCGCCGGAGAGCTCCGAGCAGCCGCCGAGCTGAACAGTGGTCGTGCCCGACGCGCCGCCGCAGTTGTAGGCCACGTGGTTGTTCATCAGGTTGGCTGCGATGTGCAGGCCACCCCACGCCTGATCGACGCGAAGCTGACCGACGATTTCCGGCCAGGTGTTGCCGCCACGGGTCTCCGTACCGGCCGCGATGCCCCAGATCGTCAGAGGGTTGGCGCCGTTGTAGTTGCCGCGCTTCTGATGCTTGTTGTCTTCGAGCGACAGCGTGCCGGAAATGCCGTTGCCGAACTGGTGGGTATAAGCCACGACGAAGCGGCCGGACGTCGCGTCAGCCCAACCATACGAGCCGTTGCTGCCCCACTTGAAGGCATAATCCCACGGCCCGTCGAAGTACGACGTGCCTGCGCGGCCGATGGTGAAGCCGCCCCACTGGATGATGCCAGTGTCGATGTTGATCGCGCCTGCCGCGCTTGAAAGTCCATTCGGCGTCGTCAGCTCGGCGCGAACGACCGAGAACGTTCGCAAGGTGCCGAACGCGGTTTGCGTGCGGGTATCGACGTTGGTGTAGACACGATTGCGGGTCCAGAAGTAATCGCGATCGCGCGTCTTTGTGTTGATGCCGCCGATCGCACCGGTGACGAACGAGGTGTCACCACCGCCGCCGCCGAAGAACGACACTTCAGCGCGGATGTGACCACCGATCCTGATGCAGGTGTCAGTACCCGGGATGTAGTAGAATCCTGCGCCATACAGGGAGCAGATCTTCACGTATTCGACGGGCTTCGCCTTTACGGGAAGATCAGCTGCCTGCGCCCCCGCCATCGCGGCCAGTCCTGCCGCTGAGCCGAGGAGTAGGCTCCTCACCATTTTCATTTCGAACCTCCAAGATTGCGCACGTCGCCCGCGTTCATCGCATCCTCACCGCCGCCCCCGATTGGCGCGAAGTTTCAGCGAAGCCCCAATGGACGACTCGGGACTGCCCCTTCGTCGCGACCTTAGAATTGTCCTGAACACTATTGCGCCGCAATACTTCCCTTCCTCCGCCGCACCGCTTTTGCCCTGAGTGTTGTAGAAATGGCACGCCCAGTTTATGACGGGTTTATGAATTAAATCTTGGCGATCTGAAATTATTTCCCGATCCCACTTGGCGTCTTGCGCTGAGGCCTATTTATTTGGGTCCTCGGACTAAGCAGTCCGTCGACCGCCAGGTAGGCGGCGCCCTCCAATCTTGTTGCTTCTGTTACTCTTGCGTTTCCTACTACGGTGTGTGGCCGGTCTGCGACAACGCCGACGGCCCGCAACACTTTTTGTGTTTTTTTGGTCCGGGAGCAACGATTGCCGGCGACCGACAAAATGCTATTCGATCTCGATCGGCCGTCGGTCGGCATCGGCGAACGACGAGCATTCACGAACGCACTTGCTTTAGCTCTCAGTATCATTCTCTGGCTCACCTATTTTGCGATCTACCTTCCGTTTCTGCCAACTCCGCAGAACACGATCGGCCATGACTACGGTATCCACCTTCCGGACTTTCTGACCGGACACTGCCGATATCTGCAGAATGGCCCCTGGCGGACGCCGTGGTTTTCTCCGAGCCAGTGCGGCGGATTTCCGTTCCTCGCTGATCCGGACGTCATCTGCTATTCGGCGACACCATTGTTCGTCATCGCCACCTCGCCGATCCACGCGGTGCTCCTGACATTTCTTGTATTCTCGTTCATCGGCGCCGCAGGCACGTTCTATACGGTGCGACGCGCGTGGCATGCTTGCTTCCTGCTCACTTTTCTTATGCACCCGCGGCTTAAGCGTCGCGTCGCATCGCGGAAGAGCTGAGGTGTCGGAATGGGAATTGGCGTCGAACTCGATCAGGCCGAAGCGCTGATGAATGCGGGGCGGATTTCTGAAGCTGCCGCCATCCTGACAGCGTTTGTCGCAAGGAAACCGCGCGAGAGCCGCGCCTTGCATATGCTCGGCGTAACGCACGCCATGCTCGGCCAGCAGCGTGACGCCGAGGGATTTCTGCAACGCGCGCGGGCGCTGAAACCGCAAGCGGTCAGGATCCTTACCGACCTCGCGATCGTCCTGATCATGCTGCGGCGTGATCGCGATGCGTTGGCCCTGCTCGACAAGGTGCGCAAGCGCGAGCCCGAGCTACGCCTCGCATCGTTCTACACTGGAGTGGCGCTGGCAAACCTCGAGCGGCACAGCGAGGCGCTTGAGATCTTTGGCCGGCTGTCGCAACTCGAACCCGACAACGATTTATGTCTGCTGAACTATGCGACCGTGCTTGGGGCACTGAACCGTTTCGAAGAGGCCGAGGCGGTTGCCGACCGGCTGTTGATGAAGAAGACGACCACGGAAGCGTTGCTCGTGAAAGGCTTCGCGGCAATCAGCCGCGAGTCCCTTGACGAGGCGATCGAGTTCTTCGACCGGGTTCTCGCGCGCGACCCGGATCACGCCGAAGCGGCCTACAATCGGGCCGGCCTGCGCTTGCTGAAAGGCGACCTCGCCGCCGGTTGGCCCGACTATGAGGCGCGCCTCCGGCGCGACTTATCGCGCGTGAAGCCGGCCTTGGATGACGTCCCGCACTGGGCGGGCGAGCCGCTCGGCGGCAAGTCGCTGCTTGTGTATGCCGAGCAAGGTCTCGGCGATATCTTGCTGATTTGTCGTTACCTTCCGCCGCTCGCAGAGCTTGGATGCAACGTCTTTTTCCTGGTTCCGGCGGCGATGACGCGAATCCTTCGCGGCGCGTCGGATGGCGCGCATATCATCGACAAGGTGCCAGAAGGCCGGAGCTTCGACTTTCAGATTCCGATGATGAGCCTGCCGCACCGGTTTGCGACCAGCATCGCGACCATTCCCGGCAAGGTGCCGTACCTGTTCGCCGAGCCGCAGGCAGTTGAGCACTGGCGCAAGATCATCGGGGTCGAGGGTTTCAAGATCGGGATCGCCTGGCAGGGCAATCCCGCCGGCCGCGCCGATATCGGCCGCTCGATCCCTCTTGCCGACTTCCGTCCCCTCTCCCAGATCCCCGGCGTGCGGCTGATCAGCCTGCAGAAGAACCACGGCCTGGAGCAGGTCGACCACCTGCCAGCCGGCATGACGATCGAACAGCTCGACAGTTCGGGCAGCGACGGCTTTATCGACACGGCGGCGATCATGATGAACATGGATCTGATCGTCACGTCGGACACATCCATCGCCAATCTCGCCGGCGCGCTGGGGCTGCCGGCGTGGATCGTGCTCAAACGAATTCCCGACTGGCGCTGGCTGCTCGAAGGCGAGCAGACGCCCTGGTTCCCGACGTTGAAGCTCTTTCGCCGAGAGCGACAGATGCAGGACTGGCGTCAACTCCTGCAACAGATCGCGGACCGGATCGAGGGGCAACTGGTGTGTGCTCCTCCCTCCCCTTAAAGGGGGGAAGAGCCCTCCCCACCACTCGCCTCGCTTGCGGGACGAGAGTGAAGCACACCAATCAGAAAAACCGACGCACCGAGAAGAGGCCCGAGAAGACGTTCTGGTCGCGCACTTCGTAAGCTGCGTTCGGCTTGAAGCCGACGATGGTTGGCTGATTGTAGACCGTACCGTCGGCATGGCTCACATGGTGATTTGTCCACTGGAATTCCACGCCGATCGTCAGGTCGCGAACAGGCGTCCAGTAGGTCCTCGTACCGGCACCGACGACGCGGTAGTCGAAATTGCATCCCGTCGTCGTCAGCGTTCCGGTCGCCGCTGACGCAGCCGCACCACCGCCGCCGGCGGCTGCGCCGACGCCGAACTTGCCGCACAGGATCGCGTTGGCAGTGTCATTGTAATCGAGCACCTGCGCGCCGCCGAACACTGAGGTCCGCCATTCCGCGTTCCAGCCGTGCTCAAATCCGATGGTACCGCCGTAAGCGGTCGTCAGCTGCTGGCCGGTGCCGGTCGCCGAATTGTAGACGGTGTCCCAGACGTAGGTACCCGTCATGCTGCCGTAAAGAAGCGGGCCGTCCGGGTCACCGTAGATGCCGAATGCCGAGCCTGCGCCGTTGTTGCGGAACGTATCCGACGTTGCTCCCTTCGAATAAGTCCCGCCGATATAAAGCGCATCATTCACACCCGTCGGGGTGTTGATCTTGATCGTCGCCTGAACGCCGTAGCCGACCTTGTCGGATGGTGCGCCGGAAAGCTCGGAGCAGCCGCCGATCGCAACGGTCGTCGTGCCAGACGTGCCGCCGCAGTTGTAGGCGACGTGGTTGTTCATCACATTGGCCGCGAGATGCAGACCGCCCCAGGCTTGATCGACACGAAGCGCCGCGACAATCTCGGGCCAGGTGTTGCCCCCACGCGTGTCGACAGTCGGCGTGTTGATGCCCAGCAGCGACAGCGAATTGGCGCCATTATAGTTGCCGCGCTTTTGATGCTTGTTGTCTTCCAACGACAGCGTGCCGGAGACGCCGTTGCCGAACTGGTGCGTATACGCTGCAACGAAGCGACCGCTGCTTGAGTCCGGCCATCCATAGGAGCCGATCTGGCCCCATTTGAAGGCCCGGTCCCACGGATTGTCGAAGTACGAAATGTCGGTACGGCCGATCGTGAACCCACCCCATTGAATGAAGCCGGCGTCGATGTTGATCGCACCGGACGCGCCGGAGAGGCCCGTCGGCGTCGCCAATTCCGCGCGCACCACTGAGTAGGTGCGTAACGTGCCGAACGCCGTCTGCGTGCGCGTGTCGACGTTGGTATAGACGCGGTTGCGGGTGAAGAACACGTCGCGGTCGCGCGTCCCTGTCGCAAGGCCGTCGCCGACGAACCACGTCTGATCGCCCTGACCGCGTCCGAAGAACGACACCTCGGCACGGATCTGTCCGCCGATGCGGATGCAGGTGTCGGTGCCGGGAATGTAATAAAATCCCGAACCGTACAGGCTGCAGATTTTCACATACTCGACCGGCTTCGCCTTGACCGGAAGATCGGCCGCCTGCACCGCCGTTGCTGCTGCAAGCCCTGCCGCAGAGCCGAGGAGCAGTCGTTTCATTGCATTCATTCTGGATCTCCAACCCTGCCTGTGCAGGCGCACCTGCCTGCACCGTGCCGCGCGTCGCGCCATCTGGTGGTCATGTCGCGCGGTTTAGAACCCGCCCATGAACGATGTGTGTCGGCGTTTTCCGCAGCGCCATCGTGCGCTCGATCATTGTCGAAGGATGTTGCCCAAATCGCACAGTTGGGCTGTACGCGTGACGTAGCAATGAGTTGCACGCCAGCCTCGCACGCGGTCGCAAAAAAGAAGGCCGCATCGCTGCGGCCTTCTTTAGCTCGTCGCTTCTGCGGTAACCTGGTTGTTACCAGCGCGGTCCGAAGCCAAACCCGATGCTGAATGAGGGGCCACCAAAGGCGAAAGAGTTGTAAGGCCGCCACGGATTGCCCCAGCGTGGCCCGAAGCCGAAGCTCACGACCGGACGCGGTGCATAGTACGCCGGCCGGTAATAGCTGTAGCTCGGATAGTACGGCCGGTAGTAGCTGTAATTGTACGGCCGATAATAACTGTACGGCCGGTATCCACCCCAATAAGCGGATCGCCAATAGGGCCGACCCCATCCGCCGCCGCCCCAATGGGCCCGTCTCCATCCGCCGCCCCATCCACCGCCCCAGTAGTGGCGACGCCAGTAGCGACGTTGCGAGCTTATTTCGATCGACTGATCGGCGGCGGCACCGGCGGCGTTAGCCTTCACGGCACCGTCGGTTGCCGGGTTGTCAGCAGCACCGGCAGCCGTGCTGCCCAGAACCGACGCTGCGCCAAGAGCAATGACGAGAGCAACTTTTCTCATGCTGGTACTCCCATTAACGTGTGAACCAGCAACGGCATCGACGGTTCGTCCGTTCCTCGCACGGCGGATTAAATCAGTGAGAGCAGCTGATTGTCTGTTCAGGAACGGGACAGAAGCCGGTGGCGATTAGCGCGCAATTAAAGCGAATGGTGAATACGAAGAGCCACAGCCGGCGAAATCGCGAGCAGCGAATAGCCAGCAATATCGCGACCACGCAAACAATGCTGTCGCTGCGAGCGATAGCCCTTCAAAGAAACCGCGTCGCTTTTCGCTCGCCTATGGCGAAACAACCCGGTGCCTGCCGCTACCGCCGAGCGTGATTGCTTCGTCGCCTCACTCACTGCCAAGTCGGCGACGATGCACGTCTAAAGCCCGGATGAGCGAAAGCAAAATCCGGGAATTGCCCCCGCGACAAATATCACGCTTCGCGCATCCGCGCTGCTGCAAATCGCTTCGCCTACGACCCGCGCAACGAGTCGCCGGCTTGCGTGCAGGCGTTGAGGACCTCTTCCGACAACCCTTCCATTCGCTCAAGCGTGAGGCGCTCGGCTGGTCCGCACACGGCGATTGCCGCGGCGGCAAAGCCGTCACGACCGATAATCGCGCCGGCAATGCTGTTGATGCCGGTGCTCCAGCCGCTTTCGGTAAAGGTCACGCCCTGCTGGCGGATGGTCGCAAACTCCTTCAGCGTCGCCGCGACCTTGATCTCCTTGCCGCGCGGGTGGCTGGTGCGAAATACGTTGATGATCTCTTCCACATTCGGCTGAAACGCCAGTTGCACTCTGCCCGAGGCGGGAAAGATCGCCGGCACACGATGCCCGGGCACCGGCGTGCTGCGCACCGGCACCGGCGCGCGGATCTGATCGAGATAGATGCAATCGGCGCCGTCCAGGATCGTCAGATGAATGGTCTCCTGCGTCTGCTGATGCAGCATCTGCATGAACGGCCGTGCCGCACGCACCATCGGATGGCGCGTGACCACCTTCATACCGAGTTCCCACACCTTCAGCGTCGGACCATAACGACCGGTCGCACCATCCTTCTGCACGTAGCCGAGTGTCATCAGCGTCGTCAGCGTACGATGCACGTTGCTCTTTTCGAGCCCCATCTCCTTCGCCATCGCGGTAACGCCAACCGGCGCATCCGCGTGCGCGATGCGATTGAGCAGCCGCAACCCTTTTGCAATTGTCGTATCCATGCGGTGTATTCTACAACATCGTTCTAAATCATGGAACATATTTCTGCATATCATCCCGCCGTCGCACGAAGGGCTCGTTGCCTTGACAAGAAGGCAGTGCTCCATGACCATAGTACGGAACATAGTTCCAAATAATAGAACAAGTTCGACCCTCGCGACAACGCCGCGCCAAACCAGGAACATTCCTTCATGAACAAGATCGCGTCAGACGCGCAGGCCGCCGCGTCGAAGCACGCAGCATCGAACCTTCCGCTCGCCGGAATCCGCGTCATCGACCTGACCCGCATCTACAGCGGCCCCTACTGCACCTTCCTGATGGCGATGGCCGGCGCCGAGGTGATCAAGATCGAGCCGCCGGAGGGCGAGACACTGCGCAAGCGCAACGGCCGTAGCGGCGCATCGCTGCCGTTCGCGATGCTGAACGCCAACAAGCGCCTGCTGACGCTGAACCTGAAATCCAAGAAGGGCGCGGAGATCCTCGCGCAGTTGCTCAAGACCGCCGACGTGCTGGTGGAAAACTTCCGCCCCGGTGTCATGGACCGTCTCGGCTTCTCGATGGCGAAGCTCAAGGAGATCAATCCGCGGTTGATCGTCGCCCAGACGTCGGGCTACGGCAACAACGGCCCCTACCGCGACTATCCGGCGATGGACCTGACCGTGCAGGCCGTATCCGGCATCATGGACTCGACCGGCTATCCGGACGGGCCGCCGGTGAAGGCAGGACCGGCGCTGGTCGACTTTGCAGCCGGCACGCATCTCTATTCATCGATCGTCACCGCGCTGTTCGCGCGCGAGCGTACCGGTCAGGTGCTGACGACGGAAGTCGCCATGATCGAGGCGATCTATCCGACCCTCGCATCCAACCTCGCGCTCGCGGTGGCGACGCCGGACGACTACATCGCCCGCACCGGCAACCGCCATGGCGGCATGTCACTCACGCCCTATAACGTCTACAAGGCTGCAGATGGCTTCGTCGCAATCATCTGCAACAACGAGCGTCACTGGGTCGCGTTGGGCAAGGCATTGAAGCGCGAGGATTGGGCGACCGATCCGAAATACAACCCCCTCGTCGAACGCGTGAACCGCATGGATCAGCTCGACGACGAGATCAACGCCGAGACAGTGAAGTACACCCGCATGGAGCTGTTCGAGCTGCTCAACAAGACGGGCGCAGCCTGCGCGCCGGTGCGCACGCTGCATGAGGTGCTCGCCGATCCACACCTGCGCGAGCGCGGCATGTTGCATGACATCGATCATCCCGAGTACGGCAAGCTGGTGGTGATGAACAGCCCGATCCACTATGGCGGCGTCAAACAGCCGGAGTACAGGCCGAGCGGCGAAATGGGCGCTGATATCGATGCAATCTTTGGCGACGAACTGAAACTGACGAAGGCCGAAATAGAAGACCTTCGCAAGGCGGGAGACATCTGAACATGCTGGACAAGAACGACGCGCAAAAGTTCTCCGCGCTCGGCGCATGGGAATTGCCGGAAGAGCTTCAGCAGCTGCGCGATACCGTGCGGCGCTTCATGGTCAACGAGGTCAAGCCGATCGAGGACAAGCTCGAGCACGATGCGGTCCGCTGCGCGCCGGAAGACCTGAAGGTGCTGCAGGCGAAGGCGAAGAAGCTCGGCCTGTGGATGATGCGCACGCCGGCTGAATACGGCGGCGCCGGCATCAACCTGCTCGGGCAGGCGATCGTCGCCGAGGAAGCGGCCAAGTGCCGGATGGGCGCCTACATCCCTGCCCTCAACGCCTTCGGCTCCGATCCGCCGAATGTGATCTGGCTTGGCAGCAAGTATCAGATCGAAAAGTACGGTGTCGCCAGCATCGCGGAAGGCAAGAAGGCTTTCTTCGCGATCAGCGAGGCCTCCGGCGGCGCCGACCCGGGCCGCGCGATCAAGTGTCAGGCGGTGCTGAAGGGTGACCGCTACGTGCTGAACGGCACGAAGATGTGGATCACGGGCGCGAAGGGCGCGGACTGGGGCATCGTCTTCGCGCGCACCGGTCACGGCGGCCGTGGCGGCATCACGTCGTTCATCGTCGACGGCAACGCGAAGGGCATTTCCTACAAGGTGATCCCGGTCATCCGCGCCTACGCGCCGTACGAAGTGCATTTCGATAACGTCGAGGTGCCGGTCGAAAACCGTCTTGGCGAGGAAGGCGGCGGCTTCAAGCTGGCCGAAAAATGGCTGGTCGAAGGCCGGGTGCCTTACGCTGCGGGCACAATCGGCATCGCCCAGGCCGCGCTTGAACTCGCCGTCGAGTGGGCGAAGCAGCGCGAGACCTTCGGTTCGCGCCTGTCGGAGAAGCAGGCGATCCAGTGGATGCTGGCCGACAGCGAGATGGAACTGCGCGCTGCGCGCCTCCTCACCTGGGCGGCGGCGTGGAAGGCCGATCTCGGCCAGGACCTGAAGCTCGACGCCTCGATCGCCAAGGTCACGGCGACCGAGACGGCGGGCCGCGTGGTCGACCGCTGCATTCAGATCTTCGGCGGACTCGGCGTCTCCAAGGAATTGCCGCTGGAGCGCTGGTACCGCGAACTGCGCATCAAGCGCATCGGCGAGGGACCGTCGGAAGTTCAGCGCATGGTGGTCGCCCGCAACCTGTTGAGCAATCGGGGGTAGAGCATGATCCCGAAAAGTGGGAACCGGTTTTCGGACAAGATCATGCTCAAACAAAAACAGCAGCGAGTCTGGCGCCGAGGCGCAGTCTCCGCCGGAGTATAGAGGGAGGGAGCCATGTCGATCGATCTCGAAGTCGACAAGGACGGCATCGCGACCGTCACCATCAATCGCGCCGAAGTGCATAACGCGCTCGACGCCGAGCACTACACTGCCATCTCCAATGCCTGGAAGACCGTGCGTGACGACCCGCAGATCCGCTGCGCGATCATCACCGGCGCGGGCGACAAGGCTTTCAGCGCCGGCGCCGACATCAAAAACTTCCTGACCATGAAGCAGAACTGGTCCGACGTGTGGCTCACGCAGAAGGATCAGCTGCTCAACCGTGGCCTCGAGGTGTGGAAACCCATCATCGCGGCGGTGAACGGCTTCTGCGTGGGGGGCGGCATGACGATGCTGTTTGCAACCGACATCCGCGTCGCATCGGAGCATGCGACGTTCGGTCTTTCGGAGGTCAAGCGCGGCATCATCGCCGGTAACGGCGGCACGCAGCGCACCTTGCAGCAATTGCCGTGGTGCATCGGCATGGAAATGCTGCTGACCGGTGATCCGATCGACGCGAAGACCGCCGAGCGCTGGGGCCTGATCAACAAGGTGGTGGCGCACAAGGATCTGATGACTTCGGCGCGCGAATATGCCGCCCGCATCGCCGCCAATGCACCGCTCGCCGTGCAGGCGGCGAAGGAGCTCGCCGTGCGCTCACGCGATACCGACATCAACACGGGCTTGCGCATCGAGCAGCTGATCGGGCGCATGTTGCGCGAGACCGAAGACGCCAAGGAAGGCCCGAAGGCCTTCCGCGAGAAGCGCAAACCTAATTTCAAGGGGAACTGAGATGACGACCAATCTCAGCGGCAAATCCGTCATCGCCGGCATCGGCGCGACGAAATTCGGCGCCCTGCCCGGCCGCAGCACGATCTCGATGAACGTCGAGGCGATCCGCAAGGCGTTGCAGGACGCCGGCGTCGAGAAGGACGCCGTGGACGCGCTGTGGGTGAAGTGCCCCACGTCGAAATTCGAACTGATGTACGGCCAGAAGATCGCCGAAGCGACCGGCCTGCAGCCGCGGATCGGCGGCGTGTGGGATCAGGGCGGCGCCTCCAACATCATGATGATCTCGTATGCGGCGATGGCGATCGAGGCCGGCCAATGCGAGATCGCGGTGATCTGCTTTGCCGACAATCCAAAGACCGGATCGGCGGCGA
Source organism: Bradyrhizobium sp. LHD-71 (assembly GCF_031157255.1). GTDB lineage: Bacteria > Pseudomonadota > Alphaproteobacteria > Rhizobiales > Xanthobacteraceae > P52-10. Next base: position 143,292 of record NZ_JAVIFX010000001.1, read on the forward strand.
GCTACAGTCGCCCGCGCGGCGACGATGCGCTCTACGGCTGGTTCGCGACCCTTTCCTCCTACGCGATGATCGCGCGCAGGCACATGGGTGAACTCGGCACCAGGCGGGAGGACCTCGGCGCGGTCGCGGTAGCCTCACGCCGGCATGGTGCGCAGAACCCGAATGCGCAACTGCGCAAAGCCCTCACGCTCGACGAATACATGGCGCTGCCGCCGATGGTGGCGCCGTTCTGTCGCGACGATTGCGCGCTGGTCTCGGACGGCGCCGGCGCAGTCGTGGTCATGAGCGCTGAGCGTGCGAAGAAGATGGGCGTGAAAAAGCCGGTGCCGATCCTCGGCTTCGGCCACGGCCAGACCTCGTGGGAGGTGGCGCAGCGACCGGATATGACCTCGACGCAGGCGAAGATCGCCGCCGAAACGGCCTTCAAGATGGCCGGACTCAGCCGAAAGGACATCGACGTGGCGCAGATCTATGACTGCTTCACCATCACCGTCCTCATGACGCTCGAGGACTACGGGTTTGCCAAGAGGGGCCAGATCGGCGACTTCGTGAAGGGCGGCAATATCGAGATCGGCGGCGAACTGCCGGTGAATACGTCCGGCGGACTGTTGTCGGAGACCGGCATGCCCGGCATGCAGCTCATCCACGAGGGCGTGCGGCAGATGCGCGGAGAAGCCACATTGCAAGTCAAGAACGCCAAGCATTGCATCATCAGCAATCAGGGAGGAGTGATGCACACCCATGCATCGCTGATTTTGGGCCAATGAACGCAACCGTACAGACCGCAACCAAGCCGAAAGCCACGCTTCCCGATCCGGATATCAACGAGGTCTCGAAGCAGTATTGGGATGCGCTCGCCAAGGGCAAGCTGACCTTCCAGCACTGCCGCAAATGCAACAACAACTGGCTGCCGGCGCGCGGCGAGTGCCCGAGGTGCCTCGAGGCAGACTGGGCATGGCATGAGGCCTCCGGCAAAGCCAAGCTGATCAGCTGGGTAGTCTTCCACCGGGCGTTTCACCCGGCATTCGAGGAGCGCCTGCCCTACAACGTGGCGGTTGTAGAACTTGCCGAAGGCCCGCGCATGATCACCAACATCGTCATCGACGACGCCGAAAAACTTGTTATCGACCAGCCGCTCACCTTTGTACCCGCCGAGGAACAAGGGCACGGCATTGCACGCTTCAAGCCGGCCTGACGGCCTGCGATTTAAGGACCTGAGGACAACATCATGAAGATCTTTTCGCTGGTTAGACGGTCGCTGCCCGCGGTCGCTCTGGCCCTTGCGGCGTTTGGCGCGCAGGCACAGGACAATTATCCCAACCGGGCAATCCGGCTGATCGTGCCCTACACGCCGGGCGCATCGACCGACGCGATCTCGCGCGCGTTCGCCGACGAAGCGAGCAAAGTGATCGGCCAGCCGATCGTCGTCGAGAACCGTGGCGGCGCGGGTACAGCGATAGGAACGCAGACCGCGCGGAATGCGCCGGCCGATGGCTACACCCTGCTGTTCGGCTCGGGCACCATGATCTCAACGATGCTGGCACTCAAGGAGCCAGGCTACACGATGAAGGACTTCACGCCGGTGACGATGCTCGGCGACCAGTACTACGTCCTGTTGATTCCGAAAGCACTGCCGGTCACAAACGCCAAGGAGTTCGTCGAATACGCCAAGAAAAACCCGTCGAAGATGAACTACGGCATGCTCGGCCAGGGTTCGCCTTCGCACGTGCTGGCCGACCGGTTCGCGCGCTCTGCCAACTTCCAATGGCAGGACATCGCCTTCCGCGGCGGTACGCCGACGCTGACGGCGCTCATGAGCAATGACGTGCAGGGCTATTTCGCGACGCAGACCTTCGCGACGACCTACCTCAACTCGGACAAGGTCCGGCTGCTGGCAATCGGCGCCGAAGAGCGTGGCGAATTTCTTCCCGACGTCCCGACGTTCAAGGAGCTCGGCTATAATGGCGTCGTCGAGCAGGGCTGGTACGCGTTGTTCGTCCGCTCGGAGACGCCGAAGGAAATCGTCGAGAAGCTCCGAAAGGTGTCGGCCGAGGTGATGGCGTCCGCGGCAATGAAAGGACACCTGAAAACGATCGGTTTGTCGCCCTACAAAGGCACGATGGATTCGTTCCTGAAGAATCTCGACGTCGAGATCAAGCAGAAGGCCGAGGAGACCAAGCGGCTCGGCATCGTGCCGCAGTAGCGCCCGATGCCCCTCGCGTCGCATTCGGAACGGGTGTCCGAACCAGTGCGACACGGTTTGCCTTTGAGGCCCGCGCCAAGCGCGGGCCTTTTTTTGTATTGCGCCGCGAAATTGATGTTACGCCGCCGCGCGCCCGCTTGCCGAACGCCGTAAGCACGTTAGTCTCATAAAAAAATGCAAAATCATTCAAGGGAGGATCGAGATGAGACTGACGACGTCGTGCGCCGTGTTCGTTGCCGCCGTGCTCGCCACCGGCGCCTTCGCCCAGGACTATCCCTCGCGTCCCCTCACCTATGTGGTGCCGTTTACGCCAGGCGGCGTGACGGACAACGGCGCGCGCATGATCGCCAAGGTGCTCTCCGAGAAGATCGCTCAACCGGTGATCGTCGAGAACAAGCCCGGCGCGGGCGGCATCGTCGGCGCAGAATACGTCGCACAGGCAAAGCCCGACGGCTACACGTTCATGTACACATCGAGCGGCCCGGTCGGCGCCTTTGCTTATCGCTACAAGAAGCTGTCATTCGATCCCTTCACCGCGTTCACGCCAGTGCACGGCATGGCCTTCTCGCCGATGATCGCGGTCGTGAACGCCAATGCCCCCTACAAGACCTTCCGGGAGCTGATCGCCTACGCCAAGCAGAAGCCCGAAAGCATCAACTACTATTCGACCGGACCGGGCTCCTCAAACCATCTCGTCTCCGAGCTGCTGATGAGGACCGGCGGCTTCAAGATGACGCAAGTCCCTTACAAAGGCTCGTCGCCGGCAATGACCGATCTCCTCGCCGGCGTCATCCAAGTCGTGTGGGAATATCCGGTGGTGCTGAAGCCATTGCTGGATGCCGGCAAGATCCGCGCAATCGGCATCACCAGCGACCAGCGGATGCCGCTGCTGCCGGAGATTCCGACCTTCGTCGAACAGGGATTCTCCGATGCAGTCTTCACCGGTTGGGCGATCATCTCCGTTCCGGCCGGCACGCCGCAGCCGATCGTCGACAAGCTTGCGAAAGCCTATAGCTCAACGCTCGATGACCCCACGATCCGGAAATACTTCCACGATCAGGGCGCTGGCATCCTGCAGGGGTATGCCGGCGAGAAGCTGCGCAGTTTCATCGACGCGGAGAACGTCAAATACAAAGACCTGATCACGCGCGCAGGTGTCGAACCTGAGTGAGCACGGCAACCAAGCCGACCGAAAAGACCGCAGGGAGAACTTTCAATGAAGATCGCTCAGGTTCTGCTCACCGCATTGGCGGCGTTCGGCTTGGCAACGACCGCCTCGGCCCAGCAGGATTATCCGAACAGGCCGATCACCTGGGTGGTGCCGTTCACGCCGGCGGGCCAGGCCGACACTGCAGCGCGCGTGCTGGCAAAGGTCTTCGGCGACAAGATCGGGCAGCAGATCGTCATCGATAATCGGCCCGGAGCCGGCGGCATCATCGGCGCGGAAATGGTCATGAACGCCAAACCGGACGGCTACACGATTTTCTACGGCTCGTCCGGGCCGATGGGTATCTTGCCGAAGCTGCACAAGAACCTCTCCTACGATCCGGTGAAAAACTTCGTGCCGATCGCCGCGGTCGCGGTCTCCCCGCTGGTGCTCCTCATTCCTCCCGGCAAGCCGTACAAAACCTTCAAGGAATTCGTCGATTACGCGCGCAAGAATCCTGAGAAGCTCACCTTCTCGTCGGTTGGCATTGGCAGCACGCAGCATCTGGGCGGCGAAATGCTGTCGATCGCCATCGGCAGCAAGATGGTGCACGTCCCCTACAAGGGTTCGGCGCCGGCGGTGCTCGACCTGATGGCCGGCCGCATCGACGTTGCGTTCGACAACTATGCTCCGAACAAGGGACATATCGACGCCGGCAAGATGATTCCGATCGGCGTCGCCGCAGAAAAGCGCCTGACCTCGCTGCCCGACGTTCCGACACTGGGCGAACTCGAATTTCCCGAAGTCGTGATGGCATCATGGTCGAGCCTCGCCGCGCCTGCCGGCACGCCGGCGCCGGTGGTCGACAAGATCGCAAACGTCATGGTGGAGACGATGGCCGATCCGGGCGTGCAGAAATTCTACAACGATGCCGGCTCGACGATCCTTGACAAGCGCGTCAAGGACAAGGCCCGGGAGTTCTACATCAGTGAAGGCAACAAATTTAAGCTGCTGATCGAGAAGTCAGGCGCAACGGCGGAGTAAAGCCGCCAGCAATGCCCTGAGGCGACATCTCGACGCGCAGATTTCGGCCGCGCGGACGATTGCCGCGGCCCCGCCCCACATCGTAAAACCCGACCGGCGGCGCATTTCGTAGCGCCGCTGGAAACGTTACCAAAATGAAAGAAACAGGACTTTTGCAATGAATTTCAAGAAGACGCTGGCCGGCGCCTTGCTCTCCACGCTCGTCATATCCGCAGCGTCCGCCGAGGACTTTCCGAGCCGCGCGGTCACCTGGGTTATTCCCTTCACGCCGGGCGGTGTGACCGACACCGGCGCCCGCGTCGTTGCCAAGGCCTTCTCCGAAACGCTTGGCCAGCCGGTGATCGTCGAGAACAGGGGTGGCGCCGGCGGCATCGTTGGTACCGAATACGTGGCACAGTCGAAGCCTGACGGCTACACGGTGCTGTACGGCTCCTCCGGACCGATGGCGACCAACCCTTACCTCTACAAGAAGATCTCGTACGATCCGGTGAAGTCGTTCTCGCTCATCCACACCATGTCCGAGTCACCGCTCATCATGGTCGTTAACGCCAACACCCCGTACAAGACCGTGGCTGAATTCGTGGCGTTCGCAAAGAAGAACCCCGGCAAGATCAACTTCGGCTCCGCCGGCGCCGGCACCGCCACCCACCTGGTCGGCGAACTGTTGCAGAAGGAAGCCGATATCAAACTGGCACACATCCCTTACAAGGGTTCATCGCCGGAGATAGTCGACCTCCTGGCGGGTGTGCTTGATGTCGCCTTCGACTATGCGGTCGTGGTCAAGCCGCACATCGAATCCGGCAAGCTGCGCACCCTGGCGGTCACCAGCGATCAGCGGATGAAGGTGCTGCCGAACGTGCCGACGTTGAAAGAGTCCGGCTATCCTGGCGCGGTGCTGGCGGGATGGTCGACGCTCGTCGCAGCAGCCGGCACGCCGCAGCCTGTCGTCGACAAGCTCGCGAAGGCCTTCGGCGAAGCGTTGAAGAAGCCGGACGTCGTCGCCTACTTCGAAGGCAACGGTTCGGCGGTCATGCCGCCGCTGACGGGCGAAAAGTTGACGAAATTCATTGTCGACGAGAACGCCAAGTTCAAAATGCTGGTCGAAAAATCCGGAGCGACCGCGGAATAACAGAACAAAATTCAACAAATTTCAGTGACGGCCGCAAGCAAAGCGGCTGGGAGGAACCTCAGAATGAGAACGATGATCAAGCTCGGCGCTGCGCTGCTCGCCGTGGCATTCACGGCCGTGGGCGCGCAGGCTCAGCAGCAGGACTATCCGAACCGGCCGATCACCTGGGTGGTGCCGTTCGGCGCCGGCGGGGTGACCGACAACTCGGCCCGCTTCGTCGCAAAGGTCCTGTCTGAGAAGATCGGTCAGGCCGTGATCGTCGAAAACAAGCCTGGCGCCGGCGGCATCGTCGGCGCCGAATACGTCGCCCAGTCGAAGCCCGACGGCTACACGATGCTGTACGCCTCATCCGGCCCGATGGCGACATTCGTCTCGCTCTACAAGAAGCTGTCGTTCACGCCGCTGAAATCGTTCGTGCCGGTGAACGGCATGGGCGACTCGTCGCTGCTGCTGGTCGTCAACGCATCGCGTCCCTACAAGACAGTCGAGGAGTTCATCGACTATCTGAAGAAAAACCCTGGCAAGGTGAATTACGGCTCGGCCGGCGCCGGCACGGCACCTCACCTGATCGGTGAAATGTTCCAGATAGCGACCGGCACCAGCATGGTGCACGTGCCTTACAAGGCATCCGCCAACCTCTATGCCGACCTCCTGTCGGGCACAATCGATGCGATCTTCGACTACACCGTGGTGATGCGGCCGCACATCGAGACGGGCAAGATCATCCCGCTCGGCATTTCGCGCGAGGATCGGTTGAAGAGCTTCCCGAACGTGCCGACATTCAAGGAACGCGGCCTCGATGTCGTGCTTACGGCATGGTCGTCGATCGCAATGCCGATCGGCACGCCGCCGGAGATCGTCAACAAGATGTCGGCCGCTTTCGCCGAAACGAGCCGCGATCCGGCCGTGATCAAGTACAATGAGGAAAACGACTTCGGCAATCTTGGCCACATGGGACCTGACAAGCTCAAGGCCTTCTACATCAGCGAAACCGAGAAATTCAGAAAGCTGGTGGAAAAGGCCGGCGTAAGTCTCGATTAACATGTTGCATGGCGGCCCGCCGAACGCGCCACACACGGCCGGCTGCCACAGCAACTCTCCGTCAACTTGAGGCAGAGCGATTGACCTTCCACCTCATCGATGAAATGGAAACGATTCCAACCGTCGATCCGCGCAGGACTGGCCCTGTCTTGCTCCCCTGCGTGTTCCAATATTCGGACCAAAACTATTCGCATATCGAAACGCGATTGAGGCCTTGCCCATCCCCTCAATGGCCTTTAGCGTGCGGCGAATTTCGCCCCGCGAAAAGGGCTCTTACTGCGACGGGCGACATAGGCCGCGATCAACGCGGCAACCGGAGGACGTTGATGAAGTTTTGCTCGACCCTGGCGGCGTTTGCCGCGGCGACCTGCCTTGCCCTTGCAGGAACCAGCGCCGTTGCGGATACCTATCCCAGCAGGCCGATCACCTGGATTGTGCCGTTCACGCCTGGCGGGATCACCGATAGCGGCGCGCGCATCATTGCGAAAGCGCTGAGCGAAAGGATCCGTCAGCCGGTGCTGGTCGAAAACCGCCCAGGCGCCGGCGGCGTTGTTGGCACCGAATTTGTCGCGAAGTCGAAACCGGACGGTTACACCATGGTGTACGGAACGGCAGGTACGATCGCGACCAACCCCGTCCTCTACAAGAATCTGTCGTTCGACACCCGCAAGGATCTGGTCGCGGTGCACGGCATGGCGGTGTCACCACCTGTGCTCGTCGCCAATCCGGAGAAGCCTTACAAGACCGTCGCCGAGTTCATCGCTTACGCGAAGAAGAACCCGGAAAAGGTCAACTTCGCATCGGCCGGTGCCGGGACGACCACGCATCTTGCGGGCGAATTGTTCCAGCAAGTCACCGGCACCAAGCTGACGCATGTGCCCTACAAGGGCTCGGCACCAGCTCTTACTGACGTGATCGCGGGCGTCGCAGACGTCATCTTCGATTATCCCGTCACCATCATCCCGCTGGCAGCCGCCGATAAGCTCCGGCCGCTGGCCACGCTGACGCCTCAACGTCTCGACGTTTTGCCCAATGTGCCGACGATTGCCGAATCCGGTTATCCGGACGGAGAAATCAGTTCCTGGTCGGGCATCTTCGTCGCCAAGGACACGCCGCCGGATGTCGTCGCCAAGCTCGGGGCAGAATTCGGCAAGGCACTTGAAGATCCGGCCGTCGCCAAGTACTTCGCAGACAACGGTCAGGTTCGTCTCGTCGGCTGGACGAAGGACAAGTTCGATCCCTTCATCGACAAGGAAATGGTGAAGTGGAAGAAGCTGATCGAGGCGTCGGGCGCAAAAGCGTTCTGACGTGAAAAAGAAATCGCCCCGGCGTGCGCGGGCACGTAAGCCGGGGATGGTCTAGGGTATCGTTGCGCTCCGTCCAAGCGGAGTCCGGCGGTGAGTTCGAGGGGTGGTCACAAATGCTGATCCGCAACCAGCGCGCCTTTGCAGCGGGCGTGCTTTTTCTGATCGTTTCCATCTTCTACTTCGTGATGTCATTCAATTATGTGACAGGCACGCCCGCGCGCATGGGACCCGGCTTCTTCCCGCGAATGGTCAGTATCGGACTTGCGCTCATCGCGGTCGGGATCCTGCTCAGCGCGGTCGCGCCGAAGGCGAAGATCGAGAAGCTGGAAAAGTGGGATGTCAAAGGCCTGCTCTGGATCGCCGGTTCGGTGGCGCTGTTTGCAGTGCTGCTACCGACGTTCGGCCTCGTGTTCGCGCTCGCCGCGCTGGTCATCGTCGCGAGCCTCGCGAGCCCCGAGTTCACCTGGCCCGGCGCCCTCGTCAACACGGTGGTGCTGGTGATCTTCTGCGTCGCTGTCTTCATCTACGGGATCAATCTGCAGTTTCCCGTTTGGCCAGTCTGGTTCCGGTAGACGGGAGCGATCGCTATGGACCTTTTCACCAATCTCGCCACCGGCTTCGGCACGGCTCTGAAACTCACCAACCTCGCCTACGCGTTCGTTGGCTGTCTGCTTGGGACACTGATCGGCGTGCTGCCGGGTCTCGGCCCGCTGACGACGATCGCCATGCTGCTGCCGATCACCTACGCGCTGTCGCCTGACGCAGCGTTGATCATGCTGGCCGGCATCTACTACGGCGCGCAGTATGGCGGATCGACAACCGCCATCGTCGTCAACCTGCCAGGCGAATCATCCTCCGTCGTCACCACCATCGACGGATATCAGATGGCCCGGAAAGGCCGGGCCGGCGTCGCGCTCTCGACTGCAGCAATCGGTTCGTTCTTCGCCGGATGCGTGGCTACGCTTGCGATCGCGGCACTTGCCGCACCGCTCGCATCGGTCGCGCTGCAGTTCGGCCCGAAAGAGTACTTTTCGCTGATGATCCTCGGCCTGTTGCTCGCGACGGTGCTGTCGAACGGCCCGTTCATCGAGGGTGTCGCCATGATCTTGTTCGGCACGCTGCTGAGCTTGACGGGCACCGACGTCAACACCGGGACCCAGCGCTTCGCCTTCGATATTCCGCAGTTGTTCGACGGCCTCGATTTCGTGCCGCTGGCGATGGGCATCTTCGGCTTCGCCGAGATCGTCAAGAACCTCGAGCCGCACGAGGAACGAACGGTGATGACGCAGAAGATCACCAACATGTTCCCCACGCGCGAGGATTTCAAACGCATGATCCCCGCGATCATGCGCGGCACGACCCTCGGCACCTGCCTCGGCGTGCTTCCCGGCGGCGGCTCGGTGCTGTCGGCGTTCGCAGCCTATACGGTGGAAAAGAAGCTCTCGAAGCACCCTGAGGAATTCGGCAAGGGCGCGATCGAAGGCGTTGCGGGACCCGAGTCCGCAAACAATGCCGGCGCGCAGACGTCGTTCATCCCGCTGCTGACGCTTGGTCTGCCCTCGAACGTGGTGATGGCGCTGATGGTCGGCGCGATGACGATCCACAACATCCAGCCAGGCCCGCAGGTGATGACCAAGAACCCGGAATTGTTCTGGGGTCTGATCGCCTCGATGTGGGTCGGCAACCTGATGCTGGTCATCCTGAACCTGCCGCTGGTCGGGCTCTGGGTGAAGCTCCTGACCATCCCCTACCGCTACCTCTATCCCGCGATCATGGTGTTCTGTTGCATTGGCGTCTATTCGCTGAAGAACGACACCTTCGAAGTATACGAAGCGGCACTGTTCTGCATCTTCGGCTATCTCTTGATCAAGCTGCAGCTCCCGCCTGCGCCGATGTTGCTCGGCCTGGTGCTCGGTCCGCAGATCGAGGAGAACTTCCGCCGGGCGATGCTACTTTCGCGCGGCGACGTCTCCGTGTTCGTCACCTCGCCGCTTTCGGCGACGCTGCTGGGCATCGCCGTCATCGCGGTGATCCTGATCACCTTGCCGCAGATACGATCGACCCGCCAGGAAGCCCTGAAGGAGTAGCGGTCGGTCAAGCGGCAAAGCTTTGTCGAGCCTGGACGGCAAACCGGCGCAAATCGCCGGTTTGCCGCTCGCGTTTGAGCCCCGTATCCGCTATTTTCGAGTAGCTGACGTGACTCGGAATACCCATCGGGATGCACATCTCGTCGCTCAAGCCCTCATCGGCCTTGAAGAGGTTCGGCTACACCGATCTTGACGAGTTTCGTCAGGCCTTTCGCCTCGTCGATGTGCAATTCACCCCGATGTGCCGGACGGGCTCTGCCGAACAGGCGATCCTGTTGCTGCCCGGCTGCGAGCTCTATCTGCTCCGCACGTTCCCGCGCCTGCTCGACGCTTCGCTGGCGGATGGATGCACGTATGTCGGCGTCACGATGGCGGATAACGTCCCGCTCCGCTTCAATGGCCTGGAGAAAGATCGCCCTGCGATGTCGCTCGGCTACGGCGGCGCCGGTTACAAATTTCTCGAAAGCCAGGGTAGCTTCACCGCAGCGGCGATCTTCAATCCTGAAATCCGCGGCCGCGGCTGGCCATCAAGGGACAAGGTCTTCCTCGCCTGCGCGATCAGCGCAGAGGCCGAACAGCGCATTCGCGACATCATCTGCGCCGCCTTCAAGTTTGCCTCGGACGCACCTGCGGACGCCGCAGCGGCCGGCGCGCTGGAGGGTGTGAAGGAGACCATACTGGCTGCAATCGACAGCGCACTCGCCGATCCCTTGCCGTTCGAGCAATACAAGATCGGAACGTCGCGGCGCTACTTCGACATCGTGCAGAAGATCGAGAATGCGCTCGTCGATCGATTCGGCGGGCCGATCTACAGCGCGGCCCTTGCGAGCGAGATCGGCGTGTCCGTTCGCACCATGCACAACGCCATGCGCCAATTTCGCGGCATGAGTCTGCATCGCTATCTGCGGATGAAGCGGCTGTGGTCGGTGCGGCGGCAGCTTCTGGCTGGCGCGCACAAGGTCAGCGCCTGCGCGCTCGCCAACGGCTTCTGGCACCTTGGCGAATTCGCGCAGTTCTACACTGCCCAGTTCGGTGAAACTCCGTCGCAGACGCTCGCCCGCGCGCGGTAACCCCTCCCTGCCCTCGACCTGCAGTAACGCAGCAACATTAACATTTCATGGCATCTAACTGATATTGCTAAATATTTTCGTTCAACCAATTTAGCATCGGAAGCGCCCGATGAGGCACCCGCACTGTCACGCGCGCGAATTGTTTCTTCGCCTCGCTCCTCACGAAACAATTCTCCTCTCCGACGAAACCGTTTTCCGCCCTCACGCAAAACTCCTGCAGCCGTGAGGCCCTAGAACACCATCCAACGACGCGGCGGACAGTCGCAAGCAAAGCAACGTGGATGGAGATCGAAAATGCGCGCTCTGAGCCTCAGCCTGGTCCTCGCCTTCACCCTGGTTCTCTCTGGCGTCTCGATGGCCGGATCGTCATCCACCTGCGTGCCGAACACCGGCATGTTCGCCTTCAACAACGCCAAGATCGCCCAGCCGAACTGATTGGCCGGATCTCTCAAGAGGCCGCAGGAGGCTCCGATGAACCACTCGATGTACAGCGCCGACCGCAGCACGCACCTCAAGATCGTGATCGTCGCGGCGGTCGCAGCCATTTCGGTCGCAGCTCTCGGCATCACCGCCCGCGCCTCTGGCGACTACACCCAAACCGTGCGCGTCATTAAGGCTGATAAGCCGGTGATGGTCACGCATTCGGGCACTTCTGTCGTCCGCTGAGCGTTCGATACATGCGCCGTTAAAAGGCCGCCCGCGGGCGGCCTTTTTGTTTGCCGAACCAACTTGCCCTTCACTCTGCCGTGGCTCCGGTTCGTTCGATCAGATCCTTGAATTTCGCGGTTTCGCTGACAATGAACGGCTTGAGCTTGGGCGCATCGACGTCCGGCATCAGGGCGACGCCCTGCTCCTCGTGATACTTGACGATCGCAGGATCCTTCAGCGTCGCGTTGAAGGCTGTCGCCAGCTTGTCTACGACCGGCTGCGGCATGCCCGCCGGACCGACGAGCGTCGCCCACGCGGCGAACTGCACATCGGGATATCCGAGCTCACCGAATGTCGGAACATCGGCGTGGCTGACCATCCGCTTCGCTCCGGTCTGCGCAAGCGCGCGCAGCTTTCCGCCATCGATCTGCGGCTTCACCACGATCGAATAGTCGAACATCAGGTCGACGCGGCCGGCGAGCAGATCGGTCATGCCCGGTGCCGATCCCCGATACGGCACGTGAACCATGTTGATGCCGGCGTGCTTTGACATCAGTTCGGCCGTGAGGTGCGCCGCGGTGCCGTTGCCGACGGACGCATAGGTCAGCTTACCCGCGTTCTTCTTGGCGAACGCGACCAACTCCTCCAGCGACTTGAATGGTGAACTTGCAGGTACCACCAGCACCAGCGGCGACGACCCCATCCCATGGATCAAGGTGAAGGACGTCAAAGGATCGTAGGAGAGTTTCTTATACAGCGACACATTGGCGGCCATGACACCGTTCGCGGCGTAGAGCAGCGTATATCCATCTGGCTTTGCCGCCGCGACATACTCCGCGGCAACGATCCCGCCGGCGCCCGGCTTGTTCTCGACAATCACCGGTTGGCCCAGCTTTTCGCCAAGCGTCTTGGCAACCATACGCGCGCCCTGGTCACTGATACCCCCGGGTGCAAACCCCACCACCCATGTGACCGGGCGGGTCGGAAAATCCTGCGCGGTTGCCGTCGCCGTTGCGATTCCGAGCAGCACCGCCACGGCAGCAATTGTTCGCTTGAACGTCATTCTCCACTCCGGTTTCCACCATTCTGAAAGGTGTGTGTTCTTCATTATCGCCTCAGGCTTCCCGCTCCGCAGCAGAGATGCGCGGCGCGCATACGCCGCGCCGGGACAAGAAACTTGACGCCGGCGTCAACTTACGCATTATCGATGCAGGAGTCATGGCCGATGAACGCAGGCGCCTCTCACATCGTGGTCATGGGTGGCGGTCACGCCGGCGGCGCCGCCGTGGCCTTCCTGCGGCAATTCGGCTGGAAAGATCCGATCACACTGGTGTGCGCGGAATCCGCGCTGCCTTATCAGCGCCCGCCCCTGTCCAAGGCCTGGCTCAACGGTGAGATCTCGGAGAAAGACCTGCTGCTCCGACCAGCCAAGTTCTATTCAGATCACGCCATCGCCATTCGCCCAAACGTGGCCGCCGTGGCGGTCGATCCCGGCCAACAGACGGTCAGACTTGGTTGCGGCGCGAGCCTTCAATATTCGCACCTGATTGCCGCCACCGGGGCGCATCCCCTGGCGATGCCTGGGACTGAGGGTCTCACCGGGGTGTTGTTGCTGCGAACGATCGCGGACGCCGAGAAGATCCGGCTCGCCATGCGCGCCGGTAGCAACCTCGTGGTGATCGGCGGTGGCTTCGTTGGCCTTGAAGTTGCCGCGACTGCGCGGTCGCTCGGGATGAGCGTCACGATCGTGGAGCGTGAACCACATCTGTTGTCCCGTGTCGCAAGCAGGACGCTGGCCGCGTTCGTCGAGGGTTTTTTCCGCCGCAACCAGGTCCGCCTCGAGCTGGGCTGCACCGTCGACTCCTTCGCCAGCGATGAAGGGCGCGTGACCGGCGTTCGTCTGTCGAACGGAGCGCAGCTCAACGCCGATGCCGTGGTGGTGGGGATCGGCGCACGCCCGAATGACGCAATCCTGCGCGAAGCCGGCATCCGTTGCGAAAGTGGCGTCATCGTCGATGACTGCGCCCGGACGAGCCACGATGCTATCTTTGCCATAGGCGACTGCACCAATCGCCCCCTGCCCCAACTCGGCATTCGCGCGCGGCTGGAGAGCGTGCCGAGCGCGCTTGAGCAGGCGCGCCAGGCGGCATCGACCATCTGCGGACGCCCGGCGCCGAAGCCGGAAGTTCCATGGTTCTGGTCCGACCAGTTCGATTTGAGAATTCAGATCGCCGGCCTCCGCCATGGGACGACCGAAACGATCGTGCGCGGCGAGGTGGAAAGCGCCCGCTTCGCCGTTTTCCACCTTGGCGAGGGCGACGTCGTGCGCGCTGTCGAAGCCGTCAATGCCGCCCCGGAATTCATGATGGGAAAGACGCTGATCGCGCAGCAACGGCCCGTTTCGCGCGAGAAGCTCAGCAATATGGCGGTCGCAATTCGCGATGTCGCCATTTAGGGATCACAGGACGCATGCCAAAGATCAAACTGATCGAACACGATGGAACGGAACACGAGATCGATGGCGAGGTCGGCAAGTCGCTGATGCGCAACGCGGTCGACAACAATGTGCCGGGCATCGATGCCGATTGCGGCGGAGAGTGTGCCTGCGCGACCTGCCACGTGTTTGTCGATGATGAGTGGCTTCCCCGCACCGGCGCCCCGAGCGAGGAGGAAACGCGGCTTCTGGGTTTCGCCGCAACGCTGCAGCCGAACTCACGCCTGTCCTGCCAAATTCTCCTCGACGAGACGTTGAACGGTCTCGTCGTGAGGCTTCCGGAAGCCCAGCACTAAAAGCCAGCCCGAGAACAAGGAGCCACGTCATGAACGTTGCCGCCAACATTGACCACGAAACGCTCGCCCGGACGCTACCGCTTGACCAGTTCGATCCAGGCAACCCGAAGCTGTTCCAGGACGATGTGTGGATGCCGTATTTCGCGCGGCTGCGCCAGGAGGATCCGGTTCACTACTGTAAGGAGAGCCGGTTCGGACCTTACTGGTCAGTGACGAAGTACAAGGACATCATGACGGTGGAGACGAGCCATACGACATACTCGTCGGAGTCGGCGCTTGGAGGAATTTCCATCGTCGACCGGCCGGTGGAATTTCGGCGGCCGAGCTTCATCTCCATGGACCCCCCGAAACACGACGAACATCGCAAGGTCGTCCAGCCGATCGTTGCTCCTGGAAACCTCGCGAAGCTTGAGCAGATCATCCGCGAGCGGACCTGCAGCGTGCTCGATAGCCTACCCCGCAACGAGACATTCAACTGGGTAGACCTCGTCTCGATCGAGTTGACCACGCGAATGCTCGCGACGCTTTTCGATTTTCCGTTCGAGGACCGGCGCAAGCTCACCTACTGGTCGGATGTCGCCACAGCGGACGTGAATGCCGGCGGGCCGATCAATTCGGAGGAAAAGCGCACGGAAGTCCTGCAGGAGTGCCTGCAATATTTTACGCGCCTCTGGGAAGAACGCGCCAACGCGGCGCCGGGGTCCGACCTTGTTTCGATGTTGGCCCACGGGCCGGCGACGCGGAACCTGTCGCCGAAGGAATTTCTCGGCACGCTGACCCTGTTGATCGTCGGCGGCAACGACACGACGCGCAATTCGATGAGCGCGGGACTTTGGTTCCTGCACCAGAACCCGGCCGAGTTCGCGAAGCTTCGCGAGAACCCTGCCCTGGTCGACACCATGGTGCCTGAAATCATCCGCTACCACACGCCTCTGTCGCACATGCGGCGCACCGCCGTGCAGGATGCCGAGCTGAACGGCAAGACCATCCGCAAGGGCGACAAGGTGGTGATGTGGTACATCTCCGGCAACCGCGACGCTGATGCGATCGAAAACCCAGACACCTTCATCATCGACCGCAAGCGGCCGCGGCAGCACCTGTCGTTCGGCTTCGGACTGCACCGCTGTGTCGGTAATCGTCTCGCCGAGCTGCAACTGCGGATTCTCTGGGAGGAGATCCTGAAGCGCTTTGAGCGGATCGAGGTCATGGGACCGCCGCAGCGCATCTACTCCGCGTTCGTCCACGGCATTTCCGAGCTTCCTGTCCGGATTCCGGGCTAGGAATCGTCGTCCTGACGCGAGGAAGCGTTGCTGCCAGGGTGGCGGGCCACGAGCCCCGCCAGCCCGCGTAGAATCAGACCGACGGCAAACCGTGCAGCGTGGTCGGGATCCTGCGGTTTGCGGTAAAGCATCTGCAAGCCGACGTTTCGGGCGATGCCCGTGACCGACGCAGTGATGTACTCGACGTCGGCATCGCTTGCGAGCTCGGCCCCGAGCTTCTGTGTGACGGCGAGCTGAATTTCCTCGAACACGGCCCGCTGCGCAGGCGTCGCGACCTGGGTGGTCGGAGGACGCATGAAGCGGCGACGTCCCGTTCCCTTGAAGGCATATTCGTCGATCAGAAACCTGAAATACGCATTCATGATGCCGTCAAGATAGCTTTCGAGATCGCGGTATTTCTCGCGCTGCTCCTGCAGGATCGGCCGCAAGCGCATGGCCGCGTCGGTGGCGATCGCTGCGGCGATTTCTTCCTTCGAGTTGAAATAGTTGTAGAAGGTGCCGGAGGCGAGGTCCGTCGACCGTATGATGTCGCGGACCGTCGCCGCTTCATATCCTTTCTCGGCAAAGACGGCCTTGGCGGCAGCAAGGATCGCGGCGCGATTGCGCGCTTTCGTCTGCTCGCGCCGGCCCTCGGGCGGCTTGGCCAAAAATCGTTCTTCGAGCTGCGACATGACCCACGGCTGTTCGTCGGAAACGCTGATGTTCATCTAAAGAACGCCACCGGAAGACGCAAACACGTCGCAACCTTCCCTGGCACCGCGCCTACCCGCGCCTGACCCGGTCGCACCTGAGACGCTGGTCGTGACATAGCCGGATTCACCCAAGGGTTGCAGCACAATTCGTTGTGCCCAGCCAGGAGCGATGGATTGCCATGGGCTCGTGTGCGAAATTTGCGCTCTCCAAATCACCAGAGGAATGGTTGTGACGCTGACAATCTGGGGCCGCCGCAATTCTCTCAATGTCCAGAAAGTCATGTGGCTTGTCGGCGAATTGAACCTCGCTCATGAGCACATTCCTGCCGGTGGCAGCTTCGGCCAGCTCAATGATCCGCAATTTCTGGCCATGAATCCGCATGGGCGCGTTCCTGTGATCGATGATGCAGGAACGATAGTCTGGGAATCTCACGCCATCCTTCGCTATCTCGCGGCGCGATTTGGCGGAGAGCAATTCTGGCCGAACGATCCCGGCGAGCGCTCGCAGGCGG
Organism: Bradyrhizobium sp. LHD-71; assembly: GCF_031157255.1. Lineage (GTDB taxonomy): Bacteria > Pseudomonadota > Alphaproteobacteria > Rhizobiales > Xanthobacteraceae > P52-10. The sequence goes on from NZ_JAVIFX010000001.1 coordinate 160,242, forward strand.
ATCGATGGATGGATTGGTCGCAAACCTCCTTGCAGCCAGCCTTTCTGACTGAGGTCTTCTGGGGCTTCTACCGGACGCCCGAAGATCGGCGCGATTGGCCGACGATCAACCAGGGCATTGCCCGCTGTGCTCAATACTTCCAGCTTCTGGACCGCTGGCTAGAAGGGCGCACCTTCGTATGCGGCGATCAATTGACCCTTGCGGATATTCCGACCGGTACCTCCCTCTATCGATACTTCGAGCTGGAAATTGACCGCCCAACGGTGCCGAATGTGGAAGCTTGGTATCGGCGGCTTCAGGATCGAGAGGCCTATCGCGAGCACGTCATGATCCCATTCAGCGATCTCTACGGCCGCCTCGATTTTTAGAGCTGTCCGCGTTGGTCAGATCGGTATCAGCGGCAGTTTCCCGCCGGGCGGCCGTCGGCGTTGCGGTGCCAGCTGGACCCCCGCCGGAACTTGCAAATCATGGGCTTGCTAGCCGTCTCTGCGTCGGGCATACCCGACACTCGACGGAGACGTGGCCGAGTGGCTGAAGGCGGCGGTTTGCTAAACCGTTATAGGGTTGTAAAGCCCTATCGAGGGTTCGAATCCCTCCGTCTCCGCCACAAACTGCCCGATTTCTCTCCATAGTCCGATATTGCCGCCGATTACCGCTTAGCGCCAAGCCGCGTAGCAAATCGCCGATTCTGCAGTTGGGGCCACAGACCTTGTTCAGTGCGACGAGGGCGGACGTTGGAGCCGTCAGCGCGTGCTGTGTCGCGTGGCACCGGCCATCCATTCAATGCCAGCGGAAGCGGCAATAGAGGTTCGATGTCAGAAGCACCGTCAGAAACCAACGTGGTTCGGGTTCCTGCCTCTTCAACGCTTGGCAGGGAGGCCCTGGCGCTTAGGCATGAAGTCTTCGTCCTGGAGCAGGGCGTACCCGTAGAGGAGGAGATCGACGAGGACGATGCGACCGCAACGCACTTCGTGGCCATTTACGAAGGAGAAATTGTGGGGACGTTACGGGTGGTCTTCAGGCCAGAGCACGCCAAGATCGGCCGCGTCGTAGTTCGCCGTGAACGTCGTGAATTGGGCATCGCGCGGCGTATGATGATCTTCGCGATGGAGTATTGCAAAGCACTCGGCGTTAATCGCTTCTACCTTACGGCTCAGGTCGATAAACTCGGGCTCTATGAGAAGCTGGGGTTCGTCACCTTTGGCCCGCAATTCTTGGATGCAGGTATCCCTCATCTGGCCATGAAAACCTACTGATCTACATACGCCCCTACCCTGCATTGACGTTCGGCCCGTAGCTCTATTCGGGAGGGCCATTAGCCTAGGCGTAGTTCTCCGCTTCGACGTTCTCAGCCCCGCCAGTCCCTTTGTCCGGATAGGCCCACAGGCCTGATCTGACGGACACCATCAGCCGTCGTCCACATCCTGGCCCATCGTCACTTCCGTCAGGCTGCCGGCACGAACGCCGATGCCGACGTCAAACTCGTCATTCGGCGTGCGCCCGCAACTGGCGTAGCGGGTGCCGTCGGAGGAGGTCCGATCCTGCACCTTTACCTGCAGGCCAAGCGACCGACACCGCTCCGCAATGCGCGTCAGCAAGGCATTCGCCTCGACCCGTGACGTATAGTGTGCGTGGACAAATCCTGGCGCGGTGCCGTCGCGTCCCTGCCCCTCGTACACCAGAGTGCCGGGTTCGGCATCGATGGCGCCGATGCGTTCGACCAGACTGCCGCGCACGAACACGAGATAGCGCAGATCATTCGGACCGAACTCGTGCCGCTCCCATGCGAGCCAGGCCAGAACTGCGAACGTGGCAAATCCGATCGCGGACAGACAAACAAAGAAAGACATGATGACGCCGAACGCCTGCAGGTCCGTCAGCGGCTTGCGGGCCTTCGGCTTGCGCTCGCCGAACAGTCTTACGAGATCCTGCTGCGTCGTTCTCTGGCGGACGAAGATGCGCCGCATCCGGAAATCCGTTTCTGCCCACCCTTCATGCAGATGGTGTGATGCCAGCAAACCATGGCTTGATCGGGGCGCAGAGCATCCGACCTCCGCGCTTGCAGTCACACATCGCGTCGCCTGCGATCATCGCCGCAATGATGGCCGGCACCACACGCCATGATCATGACGCACCCTGCGTTGCGGTACCACGATGTGGATAAAGCGCCGTCGACGTTAGCGCGACTCTGCAGCAAGTGCTTTATGCGCCGCAAAGCCGTTTGAGGAAGAAAAGGCTAGGAGTTGCGTGGCGTTGAGTTGGCAGCTTGCGGTGTTGAAGATCCTGGCAGTGTCAGAGGATGGTCAGGCTTCGGTGGCATCAGTCACCCGCTCTCTCTCCATTCTCGTCACCGGCGCAGATGAATGGGAGGCCAGGCTGCGTCGGTCCATCCCCACCCACCATCCGTGCGACATTTTCAGTGGCGGCCTGGTCGACCGTCCGGCAAGAGGGGTCTGGCGGATCTTGCCTGCGGGTCGCGACTATCTTCGTTCGCTCGAGCCTTCATTCGAGTTCAAAAAAGCCGCCGAATAGACGCGCGGAAGGTCGATCGCTAAAGATTCTTCTTGTTCCCTTTTTGTTCTCATGCTTTATTCGCCCCGCCGCGCGAGACGCCGGCTTTTTTTTGGAAATGAGGGAGAGGCAATTATGGCGAAGAACGTTCTCGGATTTCTGGTTTCGGGTTTGCTGGCGACGGCAGTGATCGGGCTACCCCACGTAGCGATCGCGCAGGACGCGCCGAAAGCCGACGCGCGCGTCGCGGCAAAGCCGGAAAGCGCGAATGATACGAAACCGGAAGCCAAGGCCAAGCGTCCCCTCACCGCGCAGCAGCTCAAGATGAAGGAATGCGGCGCGAAGTGGAAGGAAGAGAAAGAGACCAAGGGCGTGAAGGGCCTCGAGGCCTGGAACAAGTTTCGCAGCGAGTGCATGAAGAGCTGACCCGCTTCGGCATCTGCACAGCAAATCGCCACCGTTCCGTGGCGGCATTCTCGCCACGGCATCGGGTTTGAATAGATACTTTTCAGAAGTAAGCAGATCGAGTGCGATGGCATGGCGCCCTCTAGCACTCGAGGGCGTCGGCGAACACGTCAGGGTCCAGGTCTCACTCAGCCGGAGTTCGGTGGTGAAGTCGCGGAAGAGTTTCCGCAAACGGAAAGAAACCTTTTCCTGCCGGGTCGGCTCTCGCCGAGTGAACTCTTCGAAAAGTGCGATCCGGCCGCCTGACCTGATGTCTCGCCGACACCCTCTTTCGTCAACCTGATCCTTACGACCTGTTCGCGGACGCGAAACCGACGAAGGATCCAGTGACGGTGCCGGCGGCAAGCCGCCGGCAATTCCTAGAAGTACGGCGTTACTTCTTCTTCGACTTCTTCTTCTTAGCTACCTTCTTCGCCGTCTTCTTCGCCTTCTTTGCCTTCTTAGCCATGTTGCCCTCCTAAAAGTGTGAGATGGCTCGTCAGTGTTCGTGCACCCCGCGATTCGAGATGCACTACAATTCGAATACACTAACGAAATAAAAAAACCACTGTGCCTCTTAAGGAAGTGTTGATGGCGGAGGCTCAGAACTTACGCAACGCGATCAATGCGATGCGCGCGTGCAGGTGAGTCTCTGCGGCGACGAGCGCGCGAGAAACTCAAGTGCTGACGTGTCAAGCATGCAAGAAACGCCTGCGGCACAGGCACTTCTTGATTGCAACAAAACATGCGCGCGTGATTTCGATTTATCGAATCGAACAAGCGTTGGCATCGCAAATCGCGTTTTGCGAATGCCGAGTCGCAAGAAACCGGCAACGAAAAAATTTTCGAGGAAAACTGTGAAGCGGCGCCAAAGCGCCCGCTGAAGCGCCCGTCGACGGCGAATCGAGGCGTCTTCGATTCGCATGTGAGTCGCAACTACGACGATGGAAACGATGCTTCGCGCCGGTGTGCGCCTACACGCACGGCGCAGATTAACCATCCCCGACCGCGCGAACGTGCGTTCAAATCCAAAGGCTAAGCTTGATTCAAAGGCCGAGCTTGATCTTCAGAAGGTCGTTGACGGCCTGCGGGTTCACCTTGCCGCCGGAGGCTTTCATCACCTGACCGACGAACCAGCCGATCATCGCCGGCTTTGCCTTCGCTTGCGCCACCTTGTCCGGATTTGCGGCGACGATCTCGTCGACCACCTTCTCGATTGCACCGAGATCCGTCACCTGCTTCATCCCGCGCGCTTCGACCAGCGCCTCCGGGTCTCCGCCTTCAGTCCAGACAATCTCGAACAAATCCTTGGCGATTTTTCCCGAGATCGTCGCCTGACCGATCAGGTTGATGATCACAGCGAGCTGCTTTGCGGAAACCGGCGAGGCGGAGATGCTTTTGGCTTCCTTGTTGAGGCGCCCGAACAACTCGTTGATGACCCAGTTCGCCGCCAGCTTGCCGTCGCGCGCACGATCTTTCAGCGCATCGAGCACAGCCTCGAAGAACTCCGCGCTCTCGCGCTCGGCAACCAGAACGCCGGCGTCATACGGCGAAAGCGCAAAGTCATTGATGAATCGAGCTTTCCTTTCGTCAGGCAACTCCGGCAAGTGCGCTTTCAGGTCGTCGACAAAGGCTTGCGAGAACTGAAGCGGCAACAGGTCCGGATCGGGGAAGTAGCGGTAGTCGTGCGCCTCTTCCTTCGAACGCATCGACCGCGTCTCACCCCTGTTCGGGTCAAAAAGCCTCGTCTCCTGTTCGATCGCGCCGCCATCCTCGATGACGTCGATCTGCCGCCGCGCCTCATAGTCGATCGCCTGGCCAATGAAGCGGATCGAATTGACGTTCTTGATCTCACAGCGGGTGCCGAGCGGCTCGCCGGGCTTGCGCACCGACACGTTCACGTCGGCTCGCAGGTTGCCCTTCTCCATGTCACCGTCGCAGGTACCCAGATAGCGCAGGATTGAGCGCAGCTTGGCTACGAAGGCTTTTGCCTGTTCCGAGGAGCGGATGTCCGGCTTGGACACGATCTCCATCAGCGCGATGCCTGAACGATTGAGGTCGACCAACGACATCGACGGGTGCTGATCATGCAGCAACTTGCCCGCATCCTGTTCCAGATGCAGCCGCTCAATGCCGACGACGATGCTCTCGCCCTCCTCCAGATCGACCGTCACCTCACCCTCGCCCACGATCGGCGACTTGTACTGACTGATCTGGTAGCCCTGCGGCAGATCCGGATAGAAGTAGTTCTTGCGGTCGAACACCGATTTCAAGTTGATCTTCGCGTTCAGCCCGAGCCCGGTGCGCACTGCCTGCCGCACGCACTCGACATTGATCACCGGCAGCATGCCGGGCATCGCCGCATCCACCAGCGACACCTGACTGTTGGGCTCGCCGCCGAAGGCGGTGGCGGCGCCCGAGAACAGCTTGGCGTTCGAGGTGACCTGCGCATGGATTTCCATGCCGATCACGACCTCCCAGTCCCCTGTGGCGCCGCGGAGCAGTTTCGATGGCTTTTTGGCGGATGCGTTCATGATGGCGCTTCTACCCGCTCGCTCTGTCCGAGAAAACCCCCGGCCAGTGCGGTGAATTTGAAATCCCTGCCAACCTCACGGTCAATCTCATCGCAGCGAATTCACTTCCAAAATCGCACTAGAATCATAAAGTTGCTGGTGCTTTTTATGTTTCCGAAGATGGCATGAGAGCCTGCTGCAAAGTGATGCGAACTTCGGAAACGGAGCCCGCGTCCGGAGATCGATCCCCTAGAGACCGGCGATGAAGCCGCGCAGCACCGGGCTCGCACGCAGCGCGTCGCGACCGGCGGCAATCGCCGCGTCCACCTGCTCCGGCGGCAGTCGGAAGCGCGTCGGGATGGCTTCGAGCTGAGCGGCCCGCGCCGGATCGAGCTGGTCGAAACCAAGACGGCCGATGAAGAATTTCAGATCGCGGCAGTTCCAGCCGGGCGGCGCGCCGTAGCGCGCGCGATCGGCAGCCGACAGGCCGCACCGCCACTGCACCATCGCCGCCTGCCACTCACTCATCGTACGGTCGAAGGCGGTGTAGCTTGCGCCGAGACTCGCATCCATGGTGGTGTCGATCGCCGCCTTGATCAGCTCGACGCCGCTCGGTCCTTCGACGGTGTTGACCCAGTTGCCCGCAAGCCCCGCCTTGGCGTCGACGATCAGAAACATCGCCCGCCTGAGCTTCACGGCCTGCGACGGCGTCAGCGGGCCATAAGGCGTCTCCGCCGATTCCCGCGCGATCGTAAAGCCGGCAAGCCCGTAATTGTCGACCAGACCTCCGTCCAGCAGCTTGATATACGGCACGGCGCCTTCGCGGTAACCGCTGATCGCCTTCGCGAACGACGTCAGCATCGGCGATTTGTTGCGGGCGTCACGCGAACGCAGGATCCATGCCGGCAATGGATCGGTGCAGGTGCCGGGATAGGCTTTCACCACCACCGGCGCGAAGGCGATGGGCACGGCGGCGGAGGCAGCGACTGCACTCGACAACGGATAGGCCGAGAGATCGCTGCAGATCGCACTGAAGGCCGTGGAGCCGAAGACGAATGGCGTCCGGTTGTAGATGTCGGAGGCGTTGATCCAGATGCGCGGGCGGCGGACATTGCGGAAATGACCAAACGTCGCGCCTTCGAACAGATTGGCGTCGAGCCATCGTGTGAACCCGGTCTGGTCGTTGACACCGCCGCCGAGGGCGCGTCCGAGCGTGCCAAGCGACAACGTCGTCTCAAGGTCTTCCTCAGCGTTGCGCAGCAGAAACCGTTCGCGAAAGTCGGCGAGCGCCTGGCGTTTCTTGAGGCCGTAATAGGCAGCCGTCACCGCGCCGCCCGACACACCTGAGATGAAGTCGATCCGCTCGATCAATGCGCTGGAGGCGCCGCGCAGCGGAATGCGGTTCATCTCCTCCAGCACGCCGAACGAGAACGCCGCCGCGCGCGTTCCTCCGCCGGAGAATGTCAGCCCGACCAGCACATCGTCGAGATAGGCGGGATCCTCGATCCCGACGCGGAGGTTTTCGGAGGCACTGCCGGTGAGCGGCAGGTTGACCGGCGCGTTGTGGACCGTCGCGCAGCCCAGCAACGCGGCGCCCAGCGCCATCACCCCCACAACGCGACGCATACAAAACATCTTCGACCCGCGCACCCGAGGCCAACAGCTAACCGCCCTAGCGCAGGCGCATCCCAAGCATGATTAATGTCGCGGTTACCACCACTTTGCGGCGACAAAGCGTCCCGCGGCCTGCTCGACCACTTCACCGAGCGAGAAGAGCGTTTCCTCATCGAACGGACGGCCGATCAGTTGCAGACCGAGGGGCAGCCCTTGGGCATCCTTGCCGGCAGGCACGGCAATGCCGGGAAGACCCGCCATGTTCACCGTCACGGTGAAAATGTCGTTCAGATACATTTCGACCGGATCGGCCTTGCCCTTCTCGCCGATGCCGAAGGCCGCCGACGGGGTCGCAGGCGTCAGGATCGCGTGCACGCCTTTGGCGAAGCAATCCTCGAAATCCTTCTTGATCAGCGTGCGGACCTTCTGCGCGCGCAGATAATAGGCGTCGTAGTAGCCGGCCGACAGCACGTAGGTGCCGATCATAACCCGGCGGCGGACTTCTGCGCCAAAGCCTTCGGCGCGCGTATTCTCATACATCTCCGCGATATTGCGCCCCGGCGCGCGCAGGCCGTAGCGCACGCCATCGTAGCGCGCGAGGTTGGACGAGGCTTCCGCCGGCGCAACGATGTAATAGGCCGGTAGCGCGTATTTCGTATGCGGCAGCGAAATATCGACGAGCTCCGCGCCCGCCGCCTTCAGCCAGTCGGCGCCTTGCGCCCACAGCTTCTCGATTTCGTCGGGCATGCCGTCCATCCGGTATTCCTTCGGAATACCGATCTTCATGCCCTTCACGGACTTTCCGACCGACGCTTCGAAATCCGGCACCGGCAGGTTCGCCGAAGTCGTGTCCTTCGGATCGTGGCCGGACATCGAGCGCATCAGGATGGCAGCGTCGCGCACTGTCTTCGCAACCGGCCCCGCCTGATCGAGCGAAGACGCGAATGCGACGATGCCCCAGCGCGAGCAACGGCCGTAAGTCGGCTTGATGCCGACGATGCCGGCGAACGATGCAGGCTGGCGGATCGACCCGCCCGTATCGGTCGCGGTCGCGCCGAGGCAAAGGTTGGCTGCAACCGCAGCGGCCGAGCCGCCGGACGAACCGCCGGGCACCAGCGGCGTACCTTCGATCGCGCCGTTCGAGCCCGCGCGGCGCCAGGGATTGACCACCGGGCCGAAGCATGACGTCTCGTTCGAGGACCCCATGGCGAATTCGTCGTTGTTGAGTTTGCCGAGCATGACCGCGTCGTCGCGCCAGAGTTGCGAGGTCACGGTGGACTCATATGGCGGCACAAACGCGTCGAGGACGTTCGAGCAGGCGGTGGTCCGCACGCCTTCGGTCGCAAACAGATCCTTGATGCCGAGCGGAATGCCCGCGAGTGGTCCCCCCTCGCCCTTGCCGATCTTTGCATCCGCCGCGCGCGCCATTGACCGCGCTCGCTCTGGCGTCTCGAGCACAAAGGCGTTGAGGGTGCGCGCGTCTTCGACCGCCTTCAGATGGGCATCGGTCAATTCCAGGGAGCTAAAGGATTTACTGGCGAGACCCTCGCGGGCCTCCGCCAGCGTCAACAATGTCAGATCAGTCATTTATCGTCGGCCGGGGCGCAGATGAACGGCGTGTGAGTGGAGAGCGTCTTGTCGTCATCCCAGGGATTGCGATTCCATGCCGCGGCCGCTTCCTTCTCAAGCTGCTTCAAGATCTCGTCCATCGCCTTGTCGGGATCGGCCATTTCGCCGGCCCTCTCCTTGGCGTCGAGATAGGCCATGTAGGCCTGGTAGGCCCGCTCATCCTGGCACATCATGCACATCGCGGTTCTCCGAACCCTAGTGACCCGGTTCTAACGTTCGCACCACTTTGCGGCAACCTCGCCTGCGAATGTTAGATCCAAGAGGGCACTAGCAACTTCATATAGCTAGTGCGCTTTTTGGATTGACGTTCGTACGCAGGACTCGCAGCAATGATGTACGAACGTCAAATCCAGCGCACTATGTGAACGCTATTCCACAACCTTCGGCACAACGAAGAAGTGGTTCTCCGAGGCCGGCGCGTTGGCGACGATGGCGTCGGCGATGCCGCCGTCCGTCACCACGTCCTCGCGCTTTTTCATTTCCATCGGCGTCACCGAGGTCATCGGCTCGACGCCATCAACATTAACCTCCTGAAGCTGCTCGACGAATGCCAGCACGGCATTGATCTCGCCCTGCAGGTGAGCAAGTTCCTCGTCCTTGACCGCGATCCGCGCCAGATGCGCGATCCGCCGGGTCGCGGCTGCGTCGACTGCCATATATAATGTCTCCGGCCCCGGTTGGGGATGTCCGGCTATAACAGACTTGGCTTTTGCGCTGCAACCGTCCCCGGCAGGCGGGAAATCAACCCTTCATCTGCTCGAGCCGCTGCAGCGCCGCCTGGGCCAACGACCGTGTCAGGTCGGCGGCCGGCATCTCTCGTCCCAGCGGGATGGCCTGTCCCGCCCAGAGATTGGTGAAATCGACTTTTTCCTGCTTCTCCGCTGCGGTCTTCAACGGGAACAGCGCCGTCGCGGCGTGTGGAAATGGCGGAGCTTCCGGTGCGACCGGGCCCACCTCGCGCATGACGCGGTTGACCACGCCGCGTGCCGGACGCCCTGTCATCACGTTGGTGATGACCGTCGAGTCATCGCTTGCTTCGGCGAGCGCCTTGCGAACGAGCGGCGCAACCAGCGACTCCGGGCATCGCAGATAGGCACTGCCGATCTGCACGCCCGCTGCGCCGAGCGCAAACGCGGCGGCGATGCCCCGTCCATCGGCAATGCCGCCCGCCGCAATCACGGGCACGCGCACCGCATCCACCACCTGCGGCACCAACGCGAATGTGCCCGGCTGATTGGCGATGTCGTCGGTCAGGAACATGCCGCGATGGCCGCCAGCTTCGGCACCTTGCGCGATGATTGCATCGACGCCGTTCGCTTCCAGCCAGACCGCCTCGCGCACGATCGTCGCTGACGCTATGACGAGGCAGCCGGCGTCCTTCACGCGGCGGAGCAGCGCCTTGTCCGGCAGGCCGAAGTGAAAGCTGACGACCTCCGGTTTCAACTCCTCGACCAGTTCGCACATCGCAGCATCGAATGGCGCCCGATTGGCGGCCGCGATCGGCGCGTAAGGATCGATATCGAGCTCGCGAAAATAGGGCGCGAGCCGCGTTCGCCAGCGCGCCTCCGCTTCGGCCTCCACCTCTGCTGCCTTGTGACAGAAGAAGTTCATGTTGAGCGGCGCAGAGACGCGCTGCCGGACGATGTTGACCTGCTCACGCGCCTTTTCCACCGGAAGCATTGCGCATCCGAGGGACGCCAGCGCGCCGGACTGTGCCGCGCCGATCATGATCTCGGCACCCTGCGCACCGGCCATCGGCGCCTGCACGATCGGCACTTCGATCTTGAAAAGATCGAGCAATCTGCGATCCGGCCACATGGCGAACCCTCCTGAGAAAGGCGCACATTGCTCCCAATGACGGCCGCAGTTCAAGCCTGCTCAAGCAGCTCGGAATTGCATGGTGCTGGAGAGACGATGATTTCACGCCCCCTCGTTGGCGAGCCGGTGTGCGAGATCCCGCGGGAGGACAAGGACACCTTTGACCTTCCTCGCCGCCCGATGTTACGCAAAGCCATGCCCGCCCCTGTCCTGCCGTTAACCGAAGCTGCCGCCCACCTGCCTGCGCAAGGCGCGCTGATCGGCCTTGATCTCGGTACGAAGACCATTGGCGTTGCGGTGTCCGATCCCGCCCGTCGCGTCGCCACCGGCGTCGAGACCATCGCCCGCAAGGCCTTCACCGCCGACGCCGCGCGTGTACTGGCACTCGCCGCCGAACGAAGGGCAACAGGCATCGTCCTCGGCCTGCCCATCAACATGGACGGCAGTGAAGGTACGCGCGCGCAGTCGACCCGCGCCTTCGCGCGCAATCTCGCCAAGCTGACCGAACTGCCGATCGCGCTGTGGGACGAGCGGCTGTCCACGACCGCCGTCGAGCGCGAGCTGATTGCCGCCGACGTCAGTCGCGCCAAGCGCGCAAAGGTGATCGACGAGCACGCGGCGATCTTCATCCTGCAAGGCGCGCTCGACCGTCTCGCAACTCTCGCGCGCGCAAGCGGCAGATAAGCATGGCCGCTGTTCTTGCCGCGTTGCTTCCTGTCTTCCTGCTTATCGTGCTGGGTTTTGCGCTGCGCCGCTACATGCTCAAAGAAGATGCTCACTGGCTCGGCCTCGAGCGGCTGGTTTACTTCGTGCTGTTTCCCGCCCTGCTGATCGACACACTGGCGCGCGCCAATCTCTCGTCCGTACCGATCGCCGACGTGGGCGGCGCGCTGCTGCTGGCAGTGCTGACGATGGCGGCCCTTTGCCTCGCGCTGCGGCGGCCGCTTGCGGCAACGCTCGGCGTCGACGGCCCGGCGTTCACGTCGATCTTCCAGGCGGCCACGCGCTGGCAAACCTTCGTCGCGCTCGCCGTCGCCAACAATCTCTACGGCGATGTTGGCGTGGCGCTCGCCTCGGTGGCGATGGTGGCGATGATTCCGGTTCTCAACGTCATGAGCGTGGCGGTGCTGGCGCGTTATGCCCGGCCGCAGCGGCTGGCCTGGCCGCAAATGCTGCTGGCAATCGCGCAGAACCCCTTGATCTGGGCCTGCGTGATCGGCCTGGCGCTGAACCTGTCGCGGCTGCCGATGCCACAGGTGGTGCACGACTTCGCCGATGCGCTCGGGCGTTCGTCACTGGCCATCGGGCTTCTGGTCGTCGGCGCGGGCCTGCGCATCGGCGAGCTGATCCGCCCCGGTATCGCGGCTTCGTTCACCGTGTTTCTCAAACTGATCGCAATGCCGGCGATCGCAATCGGCTACGCCCTGCTCTTCGGGCTGTCGGGCGTGAACCTTGCGGTTGTCGCCTGTTGTGCATCGGTACCGGCGGCATCGAACGCCTACGTGCTCGCAAAGCAACTTGGTGGCGATGCGCCCCTGCTCGCACAGATCCTGACGCTTCAGACGATACTCGCCGTGCTGACGATGCCGATCGTCATTTCACTGGCCAGATAGGCGGAAGGAGACCGCGACGCAGCCTCCCTCCTGCCGTCGATGGTTTCAGCAATCACTGGTTAGGATTGAAGTTGGTGCCAGGGACCCGTCGGCCGTCGCTGAACGTTCCGGAGCCGAAATATCCGGTCGACGGGCTGGAGCTGGAATTATAGGAATCGCCGAACGATGGTTGATAGGCGTATGGGCCACCATTGGGTCGATAGACGTACGGACCTGCGCCATCAGGTTGGTAGGCATACGGACCGCCGCCGTAAACAGGGGCCTGGTCTGCGCCATACGCGTTCATCGGATGACGTCCGCTCCGCGCGTCAGCCGACGCGATGGAAAGGATGACAGCACCTGCGACGCCAAGGGCCGTCGCTAGTTTCCATCTGCTGATGATCATTTTCTCTTCCTCCTGACGATACGTGCCGCGGAAGCCTGAATAGAAGATTCAGCCGGGCCACGGCACGCGCGGGAGGTGATCTCGCCAGTCGTGGGATACAAGAGACGCTGCGTTGAACTTTTTGTAACCTGCGTGCTCTCAATAATCGGTGAGCGCGGATCTTAGAGCCCATCCCAACTTCGCTCGCATTAACGACGCAAATCGCCGCCGCCGCGGATGGTCAGGGAAAGCCGCGTTGCGGCCTCCCCTGAATACGCCATGATGTGCTTACTGGTTCGGATTGTAGTTGGCGCCGTTGCGGCCATCGTTGAAATTGATGCCTCCGCCTGCCGGCCCCGGCACAAAGCCATAGGTCGCCCGGAACGACGGCTGGCGAACGACGGGGGCGCTGGACGCAGCATTATGGGCTTTCGCTGAGGTGCGCTTGGTGCGCGCTTCCGCCGACGGCGCTGACAGCGCGATTGCCCCTGCCACACCCAGGATCACCGCGAGTTTTGAGTTGATGCTGATCATTTTTGGCTCCTTGAAGGGAAGCGCGCGGAATCGAACATGTCGTCGCGCGCTGCGGCTTCGAGGTGGCTGTGTCATCGGCGTTGCACAAGATGCAGCGCATTGAACTTTTTGTAATTGATTAACTTGTAAACAATCGGTGAGCGCTGCGCTTGAAAGTTCATGCTCCGTCGGACGCGATCGGCGACAGAAAAATCGCGCACAGAGCGGCAAACAAAAAAAGAGGCTGCGCCGCAGCCTCTTTTTCGATCTTGTTCAACGCGAGCTTTACACGAATTCTAATTGCAGCTGGCGCAGGCCGTCCTTCATGGATGGCGTGTCGATGTCACTGGTTCGGATTCCAGTTGGTGCCCGGAATCTGGCCACGCCGGTTGCCGTAATAGCTGCCATATCCACCGTAGTAGGTGTTGTAGGCGTACGGATCATAATATCCGCCATACGATCCACCATACGCATAGGGTCCGCCATAGTAGGCATAAGGCCCGCCATAGTAGCCACCATAGCCATAGTCATCGTAATAGCGAGGCTGCGACGCGGCGGCCGCGATAGCGCCGAGCGTCAATACACCGGCCGCAATACCGAAACCAATTGCGGCGTTACGTCCGTTGCGCGCTTCGGCTGACGGCACCGAAAGCGCGATCGCTCCCGCCACGCCCAATGCCGTTGCCAGTTTCCACTTCGTCGTGGTCATGCTCATCTCCTGATGACAAGCCGCGGAGGCCTGAACGGATATCCAGCCGGCACGGCCTTGCTTGCGAACCGCAACGCTCGGCTTCGTAAATGGTTTCAGTGCCTTGCGAGGAATAAGGTACCGCACGATGAAATCTTCGTCATCGCGCGGTGACCTTGCGAGGGCCAGAACGACGCGAACCTGATCAGCTCAGGATTCTAGTTGATGAGCCACAACGCCTGCAGCCCGGCCATCAGATTGTAGAAGGCGTGGGTGATGACGGTGAGCCAGGTCGAACCGAAGCGATAGCGCAGATATCCGAACAATGCGCCGATCAGGAAAATGCCCGCGATATAGAACCAGTCATATTGCTGGTGAATGACAGCGAACAGAGCCGAGGACAGACCGATCGCGCCGACCGGACCGAGGAATGTCGCCGACCAGCCCCGAAACACGAAGCCGCGGAAGATGAACTCTTCCGCGATCGGCGCGCCGACGCAGAAGCCGAGCATCACCAGCCAGACTGTGCCGCTGTCGCGCGCCGACCGGACGCTGTCGAGTGCGAAGTCCGGTGACAGCGGATAGCCGGCGAACCAGGCGATCACATCGAGAGCCACGAGCAGCACGGCCGACGCGGCGAGCCCGAACACGATCTCCTTTGCAAGCGGCCGTCGCAACGCCAGGTAGGACGCGAACGAGCGGCGCGCCAGGCGCGTGGCAAGCCACAGAACCGTGAGCGCCGCGGGCAGACCGAGCAGCACCGAACCCGCAACCACGGCTCCGTGCCCGGCAACGGCCTTTATGCTTTGCTCATTGATGCCACCGGCGCCATTGAGGTTGACCGCAATCAGGATCGCGATCAGTTGACCTGCCGACATCGCAAGAAATGCGAGAGCACCCCAAAGGGCGGTGCCAAAAAACTTCCAGGTGCGCGGCATCTTCGCTCGAGATGATGTGGGGACGACGGCAAGTTCGGCGGACGACATGCATGACCTCTTCGGCACTTGGTCGCATTCCGAGCTCGCCTGGTTCAGAACCGCCGCCGCGGCGCGCCTTGCCCGCCTACGCTGGCCGTTTCACGCGGGCAATGCCCGCTCGAGCAGAGATCGACTGTCTGCCGCTGAAAGATCCGCCGCACCATAAATGCCGCCATGGGCAGCCTTCAACCGCGTCTGCGCGAACAGCCCGGCGTGTGAGGAATGGACGGCGCCGAGCGCTGCCACTGCCGCCAACAGGGCCAGTGTCTCAACCGCATGGCGGGCCATCCGCTCGGCATCAGCCTTTTGAAACGCCGACATCACAAGGCTTGCAGCTTCGTCGGTGCCGGCGAACTCCCCGGCCTCGGCGCGCAGCGCCTCCAGCACGGCGGCCGCCGCATCCGGCTCCCGCGCGAGCGCCCGCAGAACATCGAGGCACATGACGTTGCCCGAACCCTCCCAGATCGCATTCACGGGCGCTTCGCGATAATGCCGCGCGAGAACGCCCTCTTCGACATAGCCGTTGCCGCCGAGACATTCCATCGCCTCGAACAGGAATCCGGGCGCGCTCTTGCAGATCCAGTATTTCACCACCGGCGTCATCAGGCGCGCGAACGCCGCCTCGCCCGGATTGCGGTCGGCGAGGTCGAACGCGCGACATAGACGCATCACGAGCGCAACGGACGCTTCCACATGCAGGGCTAGATCGGCGAGCACGCTTTGCATCAGCGGCTGGTCGGCGAGATGCCTCTGGAACACGCTGCGATGGCGGGCGTGATGCAGCGCATGCGCCAGCCCGCTTCGCATCAGCCCTGCGGAAGCTATCGCGCAGTCCTGGCGCGTCAGCTGCACCATCTGGATGATCGTGCGGATGCCCTTGCCCTCCTCGCCGACGCGCTCTGCATAGGCGTCCGTGAATTCCACCTCGGATGAGGCGTTGGAGCGGTTGCCGAGCTTGTCCTTCAGCCGCTGCAAATGAATCGCGTTGATCGAACCGTCGCCGCGAAATCGCGGCATGAAGAAGCAACCGAGCCCGGCGTCTTCCTGCGCCAGCACCAGGAAGGCGTCGCACATCGGTGCCGACATGAACCACTTGTGGCCGATGATGCGGAAAGCGTCTCCGTCGCGTTCTGCGCGGGTGGCATTGCCGCGCACGTCGGTGCCGCCCTGCTTCTCGGTCATGCCCATTCCGAGCGTCATGCCGCGCTTGTTCCACCACGGCGCAAACGAGGGATCGTAGCTGCGGCTGGCGATGATCGGCATCGTCCGGCCAAGCAACGCAGGTGACGCTCCGAGCACGGCCACCGACGCGCGCGTCATCGTGATCGGGCACAGATGCCCGGTCTCGACCTGAGCGGCCATATAGAATTTCGCGGCGCGAACCACCTCGGACGGCGCCCCCGCCGGCTGGCCTTGGGCAGTCCACGTCGAATTGTGAAGGCCGGCGCGGATGCTGTGGGCCATCAGGTCATGATAGGCCGGATGAAACTCTACCTCGTCGCGCCGAAATCCTCTGGAGTCGAACGGCCGGAGCCTTGGCGCATTCTCGTTTGCCGCGCGGGCCATTGCAGCCATTGCGGCCGATCCCCACTCCTTGCCGAATGCCGACAGTTCGGACCGGGCGGCGCCACCGCCATTCGCCGCCACCGCCTCCGCAAGCGGCCGGTCCAGCAAGAACAGGTCGACGTCTTCGAACGGCGGCGACTGATTGAAGACGTCATGGGTCTCGAAACGAGCGATTGCCATGGCAAATCCTGGTCTCGTACGCGTTGCCGGGAGGCAAAATCATAGGCCGCAAAGGAACGTTTTCCAATCCGGAGGGAACGGTCAAAGAAGATGCGAATTTTGCCTATTCGACCCATAACCGTTCGAAGAACGGCGTCGGCTCGCTCGCCCGTGCCATTCGAAGAACGGCGTCGCTTCGCTCGCCCGTAGCCGTTCGAAGAACGGCGTCGCTTCGCTCGCCCGTAGCCGTTCGAAGAACGGCGTCGCTTCGCTCGCCTATGGGGGGCGTCAGCCTGGGGACAGGCGCAGATCCAGCGAAATCGGCCTTGCCCCGCGATACGTCTGCTCCTATAGCACTTGCTTTAATGACCGCCGCTCCGAAATCGTCCTTCGTCCTTGGCCACCGGCATCTTCTGGGGATTGAAGGCCTTTCCGTCGCCGATATCACCGGCCTCCTGGACCTTTCGGAAGAGTTCGTCGAGCTCAACAGGCAGATCGAAAAGAAGACGACCTACCTGCGCGGCCGCACGCAGATCAACCTGTTCTTCGAGGCCTCCACCCGCACGCAATCCTCGTTCGAGATCGCGGGCAAACGGCTGGGCGCCGACGTGATGAACATGTCGGTTTCCTCCTCCTCCATGCGCAAGGGCGAGACGCTGATCGATACGGCGGCCACCTTGAACGCCATGCACCCGGATATTCTCGTCGTGCGCCACCACGCCTCCGGCGCGGTGGAACTCCTGGCCCGCAAGGTCGACGGCTCGGTGATCAACGCCGGCGACGGCGCCCACGAGCATCCGACCCAGGCCCTGCTCGACGCCCTGACGATCCGCCGCAACAAGGGGCGCATCGAAGGGCTGACGGTCGCGATCTGCGGCGACGTGATGCATTCGCGCGTTGCCCGCTCCAATATCCTGCTGCTGACCGCTATGGGCGCGCGGGTGCGGGTGGTCGCCCCCTCCACGCTGCTGCCGCCCGGCATTGAACGGATGGGCGTCGAGGTTGCGCGCGACATGCGCGAGGGACTGAACGGCGCCGACATCGTCATGATGCTGCGGCTGCAGCGCGAACGGATGAACGGCTCCTTCGTGCCGTCGAGCCAGGAGTACTTCCAGTATTTCGGCCTCGATCAGAAGAAGCTGAACTATGCGAAGCCCGACGCGCTAGTCATGCATCCGGGGCCGATGAATCGCGGCGTCGAGATCGACTCGCTGGTCGCCGACGGGGCTCAATCCCTAATCCGCGAACAGGTGGAGATGGGCGTCGCCGTCCGCATGGCGGTGCTCGAGGCGCTCGCGCGCAACCTTCCAAATGCATAGGGCGGGCAAGCAAGCCATGCTGACGGACCGCCGCCCCATCCTGCTCGCCAACGCCCGGCTCGTCGACCCATCGCGTGGTGTGGACGAGCCAGGGGACGTGCTGATCGCCGATGGCATCATTCGCGACGCGCGGCGTGGCATCGGCGCGGCCGGCGTGCCGGAAGGCACCGACATCATCAATTGTGGCGGCAAGGTCGTTGCACCCGGCCTGATCGACATGTGCGCATTCGCGGGCGAACCGGGCGCAAACCACAGAGAGACCTTCGAGTCGGCGAGCGCGGCAGCAGCGGCGAGCGGCATCACCACCATCGTCTGCCGTCCCGACACCTCGCCGGCGATCGACAATTCAGCCACCGTCGACTTCGTGCTGCGCCGCGCGCGCGACACCGCGGTCGTGAACGTCCAACCGATGGCGGCGCTGACCAAGGGGTTGCGCGGCGAGGAGATGACTGAGATCGGCCTGCTCAAGGCAGCCGGCGCCGTCGCCTTCACCGACGCCGGCAAGAGCGTCACCAACGCCATGGTGATGCGTCGCGCCCTCACCTACGCCAAGGATTTCGATGCGCTGATCGTGCATCACACCGAGGACCCGAACCTTGTCGGCGAAGGCGTGATGAATGAAGGCGAGTTCGCAGCGCGCCTCGGCCTGGTCGGCACCCCCACCGCCGCCGAGGCGATCATGCTGGAGCGCGACATGCGCCTCGTGGCGCTCACCGGTGGCAGGTATCACGCCGCTTCGCTCACCTGCATCGAGTCGCTGGAGATCTTGAAGCGCGCCAAGGACGCCGGGCTGAGGGTCAGTGCATCCGTCTCGATCAACCACGTCAACCTGAACGAGAACGACATCGGTCCCTACCGCACCTACCTGAAGCTGTCGCCGCCGCTGCGCACCGAGGCCGACCGCGCCGCGCTCGCCGCTGCCGTCGCATCAGGGCTGATCGACACGGTGATGTCCGACCACAATCCGCAGGACGTCGAGACCAAGCGCCTGCCGTTCGAAGAAGCCGAGGCCGGCGCCATCGGGCTCGAGACAATGCTGCCGGCCGGGCTGCGGCTGGTGCACAATGGCGAGCTCGACCTGAAGGCGCTGATCCGCGCCATGTCGACGCGCCCGGCCGAGCTGCTTGGCCTGCCTGGCGGAACGCTCAAGCCCGGCGCGCCGGCGGACCTGGTGGTGATCGATCTCGACACGCCGTGGGTGGTCGATCCCGCGAAGCTGCGCTCATCATGCAAGAATACGCCGTTCGATGAGGCAAAGTTCATGGGCGGAGCGGTGCGCACGATCGCGGGCGGCCGTACCGTCTTTCAAAGAGCGATGCCGTAGGAGTTGGACAAACAAGCGGTATTGCCGCGCAGGCGGCGATCCGGCACTTGAGGAGCTTCGGAGACTTCCTCGATGAGGCGGCGGCGTCCGGGATGCCCGCTTTAGCGACAAGACGGAGGAATGCCGCGCCATGCTGACCGTGAAGCTCGCGACCGCGCTTGTGCTCGGCTACCTGTTCGGCTCGATCCCGTTCGGCATCCTGCTCACACGCCTCGCCGGCACCGACGATTTGCGCTCGATCGGCTCCGGCAACATCGGCGCGACCAACGTGCTGCGCACCGGCCGCAAGGGCCTCGCCGCCGCGACGCTGATTTGTGACACATTGAAGGGCACGGTCGCAGTGCTCGTCGGCGGCCAAATTGCGGGACCTGACGGTGCTCTCGTCGCCGCGCTTGGCGCGTTCCTCGGCCATTTGTTTCCGGTCTGGCTGGGCTTCAAGGGCGGCAAAGGCGTTGCGACCTATATTGGTCTGCTGATCGGCCTCTTGTGGCCTGCGGCGATCGCATTCTGCGCGCTGTGGATCGTCGTCGCGCTGCTGACGCGCTACTCCTCGGCGGCAGCACTGATCGCGAGCCTCGTGACGCCGTTCGGGCTCTGGTATTTCGGCCACCCGGCGCTGGCGCTGCTGTTCGCGTTCCTGACGCTGCTGCTCTGGTTCATGCATCGGAGCAACATTGCGAAACTCATGTCGGGGAGCGAATCGAAGATCGGCGCAAAGGCGTGATCGAGACGCTCGATTGCAATCCGTAGCGGCGTGATAGGATCGACACGATATTTCAGCACCCGTGTATTTCGCCCGAAAGATGACTCCGCCCCTCACCGACGAACAGCGTATCGACTGGTTGCGACTGATCCGTTCCGACAATGTCGGGCCACGCACGTTTCGCAGCCTTCTCAGGCATACCGGTAGCGCAGGCGCCGCCTTGAAGGCGCTGCTGGAGCTTGCGCGACGCGGCGGCGCCTCGGCAGGCGGACGCATCTGTTCGCGCGAAGACGCAATGCGAGAGATCGACAACGCCCACAGGATGGGGATCCGGTTCGTCGCCGACGGCGAGGACGGCTACCCGCCCCGGCTTGCGACTATTGACGACGCGCCGCCGCTGCTGGCCATCCGCGGCGACAGCCATGCGTTGATGCGGCCGATGATCGCGATCGTCGGCTCCCGCAATGCGTCGGCTGCCGGCATGAAATTCGCGCAAGCACTGACGCATGAACTCGGTCAGGCCGGCTTCATGATTATTTCCGGACTGGCGCGCGGCATCGATCAGGCCGCGCACCGCGCGAGCCTTGCGAGCGGCACCGTGGCGGTTCTCGCCGGTGGTCACAACGAGATCTATCCGCCGGAGCACCGGGACCTTCTGCTTTCGATCGTCGGCGGCGCCGGCGCGGCGATCACCGAGATGCCGCTCGATCACGCGCCGCGCGCCCGCGATTTTCCGCGCCGCAATCGCCTGATCTCAGGTGCCGCGGTCGGCGTCGTGATCGTCGAGGCGGCCCATCGCTCGGGCTCACTGATCACGGCCCGGATGGCGGCCGAACAGGGGCGCGAGGTGTTCGCGGTCCCCGGCTCACCCCTCGATCCGCGTTCAGCCGGCGCTAACGATCTGATCAAGCAAGGAGCCACCCTCGTCACCTCGGCGGCAGACATTATTACCGTGGTTAATCCAATCCTCTCCCGGCCGATCGAGACGGGATTGAGGGAGCCTGATGTCGAGGGCTTTCGTTCCGCGCCGGACACCTCGGAGCGCACGCGGATTGTCGCCCTGCTCGGTCCAACGGCGGTCGGCATTGACGATTTGATCCGCATGTCGGGCACGTCCGCCGCCATCGTGCGGGTCGTCCTGCTCGAACTTGAATTGGCCGGGCGGCTGGAGCGGCACGGCGGCGGACTGGTCGCCCTGAAGGAGCTGCCGCACCCGACCTGAAGCGCACAGGAAAGCCCGTCCGGATGGCCGGCACTGGGCCATATTTTTCGCTACTCAGAATTACATTCTTCGGGTGAATACAACCAAGAGTAATCGCATGTTACCTGCACGTCATTTGACAGCGGGGGTGTCTACCACCATGTTCCGCGGCAACGGGCCCTGGCGAGTCTTGCGCTGCCGCCGCCCATTCCACTCCCAAGCTATTGGAATTGCATGAATATCGTCATCGTTGAGTCGCCCGCCAAGGCCAAGACGATCAACAAATATCTAGGCCCCTCCTACGAGGTTCTGGCCTCGTTTGGCCATATTCGGGACCTTCCGGCGAAGAATGGATCGGTCGATCCAGAAGAAAATTTTCGGATGATTTGGGAGGTCGATCCGAAGGCCTCCGGCCGGCTCAATGACATCGCCAAGGCGGTAAAGGGAGCGGACAAGCTGATCCTCGCCACCGACCCTGATCGCGAAGGTGAGGCGATCTCGTGGCACGTGCTGGAAGTGCTGAAAGAGAAGCGCGCGCTGAAGGATCAGGAAATCGAACGCGTCGTCTTCAACGCCATCACCAAGCAGGCGGTGACGGACGCGATGAAGAATCCGCGCAAGATCGACGGCGCCCTGGTCGATGCCTATATGGCGCGCCGCGCGCTCGACTATCTCGTCGGCTTCACGCTTTCCCCGGTGCTGTGGCGCAAGCTGCCCGGCGCCCGTTCGGCTGGCCGCGTGCAGTCGGTCGCTTTGCGGCTCGTCTGTGACCGCGAGCTCGAGATCGAAAAGTTCGTCCCTCGGGAATACTGGTCGCTGGTGGCGACGCTCGCGACGCCCAGGAGCGAGACCTTCGAGGCCCGCCTTGTCGGCGCCGACGGCAAGAAGATCCAGCGGCTCGACATCGGCTCCGGTGCCGAGGCTGAGGATTTCAGGAAGGCGATCGAAGCGGCCAACTTCACGGTCACGACCGTCGAGGCCAAGCCCGCGCGCCGCAACCCGTACGCGCCCTTCACGACCTCAACCCTGCAGCAGGAGGCCAGTCGCAAGCTCGGCTTCGCGCCGGCGCATACGATGCGTATCGCCCAGCGCCTGTACGAAGGTGTCAACATCGGCGGCGAGACCACCGGCCTCATCACCTATATGCGAACCGACGGCGTGCAGATGGCTACCGAGGCGATCACGCAGGCCCGCAAGGTGATCGGCGACGACTACGGCAAGGACTACGTGCCGAACGCTCCGCGCGTGTATCAGACAAAGGCCAAGAACGCGCAGGAAGCGCATGAGGCGATCCGCCCGACCGACCTGTCGCGGCGCCCCCGCGACTTGGCAAAGAAGCTCGATACGGAGCAGGCGAAGCTCTACGAGCTGATTTGGAAGCGCGCGATCGCAAGCCAGATGGAATCCGCCGAGCTCGAGCGCACCACTGTGGACATCGCCGCTAAAGCGGGGGCGCGCACCCTCGAGCTGCGCGCCACCGGCCAGGTCATCAAGTTCGACGGCTTTCTCACGCTGTACCAGGAAGACACCGACGACGCCTCGGATGACGACGATAGCCGCCGCCTGCCCGCGATGAGCGGGGGCGAGCCGCTGGAGCGCAGGGACCTCGCCGTCACGCAACATTTCACCGAGCCGCCGCCGCGCTTCTCTGAGGCGTCGCTGGTGAAGCGCATGGAAGAACTCGGCATCGGCCGACCTTCGACCTATGCTTCGATCCTGCAGGTGCTGAAGGATCGCGGCTACGTCAAGCTCGACAAGAAGCGCCTGTATGCCGAGGACAAGGGACGCGTCGTCGTCGCCTTCCTGGAGAACTTCTTTGCCCGCTACGTCGAATACGACTTCACGGCGTCGCTGGAAGATCAGCTAGACAAGATCTCCAACAACGAGGTCGCCTGGCGCGACGTGCTGAAGGATTTCTGGCGCGGCTTCATCGGTGCGGTCGACGAGATCAAGGACCTGCGCATCACGCAGGTGCTCGACGTGCTCGACGACATGCTGGGCCCGCACATCTATCCGCCTCGCGAGGACGGCGGCGATCCGCGGCAATGCCCGAACTGCGGCGTCGGCAGGCTGAACCTGAAGGCCGGCAAGTTCGGTGCCTTCGTCGGCTGCACGAATTATCCCGAGTGCCGCTACACGCGTCCCCTCGCGGCCAGCGATGACGGCGGCGACCGCGTGCTCGGCCAGGACCCGGAGACCGGCCTCGACGTCGCAGTGAAGTCTGGCCGTTTCGGCCCCTACATCCAGCTCGGCGAGCAGAAGGATGTCGGCGAGGGCGAAAAGCCGAAGCGCGCCGGCATTCCGAAGGGCACCTCGCCCGGCGACGTCGATCTTGAACTGGCCCTAAAGCTGCTTTCGCTGCCGCGCGAGATCGGCCGTCATCCGGAAACCGGCGAGCCGATCACGGCTGGTATCGGCCGCTTCGGACCGTTCGTGAAGCACGAGAGGACCTATGCCAGCCTCGAAGCTGGCGACGACGTCTACACGATCGGTCTCAATCGGGCGGTGACGCTGATCGCCGAGAAGGTGGCGAAGGGTCCGGGACGCGGGCGCTTCCAGAAGGATCCGGGCAAACCCGTCGGCGATCATCCGAACGGCGGTGTCATCACCGTGAAGAACGGCCGTTACGGACCCTACGTCTCGCACGACGGCACCAATGCGACGCTGCCGGCTGAAATCACGCCCGAGACCATCACGCTCGCGCAGGCGATCGAGCTGATCGATGCGCGCGCAGGCAAGGGCAAGCCGAAAGCCAAAAAGGCCGCGCCGAAAAAGGCGAACGGCGGAGCGACGGTCGAGGCTGCGGCCAAGCCGGCCGGGAAGCCAAAGAAGGCCGCGCCCAAGGCGAAGAAGGCCGCGAAGCCGGCGGCATCCGGTGCGGCCAAGAAGTCCGCCGCGAAAGCGCGCGGCGGCGTGACGAACAAGGCTGCTCCGGTTGTCGCGAAGGCTTCGCCGGCAAAGAAGGCCGCAGGCAAGGCTGCGCATTAGAGAAGGCCGCCGGACGATTGTGAAACGCAAACGCGACGCCGAAGCCAACTTTCCCTCACGGGACGAGATCGTCGCGTTTATTCGTTCGCAACCGGGCGAGACCGGCACCCGTGAAATCGCCCGTGCTTTCGGGCTGAAGAATGCCGACCGCATCGAATTGAAACGGTTGCTGCGCGAGCTCTCCAACGACGGCGTCGTCTCGCGCCGCGGCCGCAAGACCGTGCACCTCACCGGCGAGCTGCCACCGGTGCTTGCCGCCGATATCGTCGGCCGCGACAAGGACGGCGAGTTGATTGCTGTCCCCACCGAGTGGGACGAAGAGCGTGGCAGCCCGCCGAAAATTCACGTCCATGTCTCCCGCCGCGCCCATGCAGGCGTCACCGGCGGCATCGGCGACCGCGTGCTGCTCAGGATCGAGCACGCACACGATCAGGACGAAGTCACCCATCCGCGCGGACGTATCATCAAGCTGCTCGATCACCTGAAGCATCGGGTGCTTGGAATCTTCCGCAGCCTGCCCGACGGCAATGGCAGGCTGGTGCCGATCGACAAGAAGAACATCGGCCGTGAACTTGCGATAGCCACCCGCGACAGCATGGAAGCAAAGGACGGCGATCTGATCTCCGTCGAACTGGTGCGCGGACGCGGCTATGGCCTGCCGTCGGGCCGGGTAAAAGAGCGGCTCGGCTCCTTGAAGACCGAACGCGCTGTGAGCCTGATCGCCATCCACGCGCACGAGATTCCAAACGTGTTTCCGCCGGCCGCGCTGGCGGAAGCCGATGCCGCAAAGCCCGCAACCCTCGAAGGCCGCGAGGATTGGCGCGATCTGCCGCTCGTCACCATCGATCCGCCCGACGCGAAGGACCACGATGACGCTGTTCATGCGGTGCCGGATACCGATCCGGACAATCGCGGCGGCTTCGTCGTTACCGTTGCGATCGCCGACGTGTCGTTTTATGTGCGGCCGGGCTCGGCCCTTGATCACGAAGCAGTCAAGCGCGGCAACTCCGTCTATTTCCCGGATCGCGTCGTGCCGATGCTACCCGAGCGCATCTCCAATGACCTCTGCTCGCTTGTCCCTGGCGCTGCGCGCGGCGCGCTGGCGGTGCGCATGGTGGTCGCCAAGGACGGACGCAAGCGCTCACATACGTTCCATCGCATCCTGATGCGTTCCGCGGCGAAGCTGCATTACGCGCAGGCGCAGGCGGCCATCGACGGCCGCCCCGATGACAGCACCGGCCCCCTGCTCGCGCCGATCCTGCGGCCCCTGTACGACGCCTACGCAGCGCTGAAGCAAGCGCGCGACAGCCGCGAGCCGCTGGATCTCGACCTGCCCGAGCGGAAGATCCTGCTGAAGGCCGACGGTACCGTCGATCGCATCATCACCCCGGAACGGCTCGACGCGCACAAGCTGATCGAGGAGTTCATGATCCTCGCCAATGTCGCCGCCGCGGAGACGCTGGAGAAGAAGGCGACGCCGCTGATCTATCGCGTGCACGACGAGCCGGGCCGCGAGAAGGTCGTGGCCCTGCGTGAGTTCCTGCAAACATTGGACATCTCGTTTCCGAAGACCGGCGCCATGCGCCCGGAAATGTTCAACCGCACGCTGCGGCAGGCCAAAGGCCACGATTCCGAGCCGCTGGTGAACGAGATCGTGCTGCGCTCCCAGGCGCAAGCCGAATATGCGGCAGAGAACTACGGCCACTTCGGACTGAACCTGCGCCGTTACGCGCATTTCACCTCGCCGATCCGGCGCTATGCCGACCTGGTCGTGCACCGTGCGCTGGTGCGCGCGCTCTCCCTCGGCGCCGGCGCCCTGCCGGAGACCGAGAACCTCGAAACGCTGGCCGAGACCGCTGCGAATATCTCGGCGACCGAGCGGCGTGCGATGAAAGCGGAGCGTGAAACGACGGATCGGCTGATTGCGCACTTCCTTGCCGACCGTGTTGGTGCGACGTTCGCCGGCCGCATTTCCGGCGTCACCCGCGCCGGCCTGTTCGTCAAACTCGACGACACCGGTGCCGACGGGCTGATCCCGGTGCGCACGCTGGGGGAAGACTATTACCAGTACGACGAGGCGCGCCATGCGCTCATCGGCAAGCACAGCGGAGCCATGCACCGACTGGGCGACACGGTAGAGGTTCGTCTGGTAGAAGCGGCGCCAGTCGCCGGCGCCTTGCGGTTCGAGCTCCTGTCTGAAGCGCCCATGGCACCGCGGCGCGGCTGGAAGGAACGACGCCGCGGAGACGACGAGGTGCGAAGCCAACGCGATCGCCAGGAGCGGTCGTTCGTCGCCGGAAAACGCCGCGAAAAGGGTGGCGGCTCGAAGACCCACACGTCGAAACCGAAGGCGAAGCGGAAAGGCAAGCGAGACCGGCGATGACAGAAGCCAAGCAAGTCTGGACCAACCAAGCCGGCGCCCCGCCGAAGCGCGATCTTTTTGCGGCGATGCTGCGCGGCTTTCATTGCCGCTGCCCGAACTGCGGCGAAGGCAAGCTGTTCCGCGCCTATCTGAAGACGCGCGACAGCTGCAGCGTGTGCGGGCAGGATTTTCATCATCACCGCGCCGATGACCTGCCCGCCTATCTCGTCATCGTCATCGTCGGCCATATCATCGTGCCGCTGGTGCTGGCCGTTGAGCAGAATTTCCAGCCGTCCTATCTGGTGCACCTTGCGGTATGGCTCCCCCTCACCTTGGGCATGTCGCTGGCATTGCTCCAGCCGATCAAAGGCGCCATTGTCGGTCTGCAATGGGCCTTTCGCATGCACGGATTCGACGAAAACGGTCCCGCCGACCCGCTTGAAGCGGGTTTGAGAGATAAGAAGACTTGAGGGGCGAATGACCGAGACGGCCGAGCAGCGTTCCAACCTGCCCAATCCGGGAAATTACCGGGAAGACACGACGAAGCATCCCTACTTCCGTCCGAAGGATGCGGCCACCTTGATCCTGATCGATCGATCGGAGGCCAAACCGAAGGTGCTCGTCGGCAAGCGGCACGACAAGGTGGTGTTCATGCCGGGAGCGTTCGTGTTTCCCGGCGGACGTGTCGATCCGAAGGACAACAAGATCCAGGTTGCAGCGCCCATCCCTTCGGCACTCGAAGCACGGCTCCTGCAGGGCAGTCCGAAGATTTCTGGTGCCCGGGCCCGTGCGCTCGCCAATACGGCGATCCGCGAAGCCTGCGAGGAAACCGGGCTCTGCCTTGGCAAGCCCGCAAACGGCGAAACGGCAAAATTCGAGGGCAGCTGGAAGCCATTCGGCGAGGCAGGGCTGCTGCCTGACCCCTCCTCGCTCTACCTGATCGCGCGGGCGATCACGCCACCCGGGCGGGTCAAACGCTTCGATACGCGCTTCTTCACGGCGGATGCGTCCGCCATCACCCATCGGGTGCCGGGCATTGTTCACGCCGATGCGGAACTGGTCGAACTGGTGTGGGTCGAAATCGGCTCGAAACCGCTCGCCAACATGCATCCAATGACGGTGAAGGTGCTGGAACAGCTCGAAATCCGGCTGGCGACGGGGCCGTTGCGCCATGACGCGCCGATTCCGTTCTTCCACTTCTACGGCGGCAAGATGCAGATGGATATGCTGCCCGGAAACGTCGAATAGCCCGGGATCCCTGCAAAAGCGGGCCATTTTCGGCCCCCTAAATCCTTGACTTTAGGCCATTCCCGGCTAGGTTGCCGGCCAATTGGGCGGGGTTTCCCGCCCTCATTGTTTTTGCCGCATTCGAGGTTCGCATCATGGCCAAGGCCGTCACCATCAAGGTCAAGCTCGTCTCGAGCGCCGACACCGGCTTCTATTACGTTGCCAAGAAGAACTCGCGCACGATGACCGACAAGCTGAAGAAGAAGAAGTACGATCCGGTCGCCAAGAAGCACGTCGAGTTCGTCGAGGCGAAGATCAAGTAGCATTCGCAGGCGCTCGCACAGTCCGGGCGTTATGGGGTGAAGTGCAAAAACGGAGCCGAAAGGCTCCGTTTTTGTTTGTCCGCGTGACGACCCCTTTCGAATCGATCGCGTCCGAAAACGGCCAGACGGCAGCCTTCCGGCCCAATATCTCCGCGGGATGCCACAACGGAGAGAGCCATGGCTACCATCATCAAGGACGTTTCGATCGACGCCGGTCCGGCCGAGGTCTGGGACGCGCTCGAAGATTTCGGCGCATTGCATCAGCGCCTTGTTCCCGGCTTCGTCACGGCCTGCGAATTCGACGGTGAGGCGCGCACGGTCACCTTTTCGAACGGTTCCGTCGCGCGTGAATTTCTGGTGACGAGCGACCGCGAACGACGGCGTCTCGTCTACGCAGTGGTCAGCGATCACATCAAACAGCACAGCGCGTCCGCACAGGTGTTCGACGACGGCAAGGGTGGCACGCGACTGACGTGGATTACCGACGTGCTGCCGAATGATCTTGCACCCTATATCAGCGGTCAGATGGACCTTGGCGCAGCCGCCATGCAGAAGGCACTGGCGCGGAAGACGCCGTAGCCGTCATTGCGAGGCATAGCCGTTCGAAGAACGGCGTCGGCTTCGCTCGCCTATAGCCGTTCGAAGAACGGCGTCGCTTCGCTCGCCTATGGCGACGAAGCAATCCAGCGCGGCATTCGCGGCAGAATCAGACTGGATTGCTTCGCTTCGCTCGCAATGACGTGCTTATTCGCCCGACTGCTAAGCCGCGTCGAGCACGACGCGGTTGCGGCCGTCGCGCTTGGCGCGATAGAGCGCCTGATCGGCGCGCTTGAGAACGGCCGCAATCGGCTCACCCTTGCGGTCGAGCGTCGCGATGCCGATCGAGATGGTCACGTCGATGCGCTTTGCACCCTTCTCGATCGTGAACGGTTCTCCCGCGATCGACTTGCGCAAGCGCTCGGCAACCACGCCCGCAACATGCATGTCGGTTTCGGGCATCACAATGACGAACTCCTCGCCACCGAAACGGCAGGCGAGATCGATACCGCGGATCGACTTGCGGATGCGCACCGCGAACTCACGCAGAACGTCGTCGCCCGCATCGTGGCCGTAGCTGTCGTTGATCGACTTGAAGTAGTCGATGTCGAGCACCATCAGCGCCAGCGGCTTGCCGCGCACGCCGGCCTGTTCGGCAAGCGTCACCAGATGGCTTTCCATGTAGCGGCGGTTGTGCAGCCCGGTGAGCGCGTCGGTGATCGCGGCTTCGATCGAGTTCTGCACATTGTCGCGCAGGTGGTCGGTATAGCGGCGCTTGCGGACCTGCGTGCGGACTCGCGCCAGCAGTTCGTTCTTGTCCACCGGTCGCAGCAGGTAGTCGTTGACGCCGATCTCCAGCCCGCGCAGCAGGCGCGAGCTGTTGTCAGCGTCGGCGATCGCAAGAATCGGCACGTGCCGCGTCCGTTCCAGCGAGCGCGCCTGGCTGCACAGCCTGAGGCCGTCATAATTCTCCAGGCCGAGCGAGACGATCAAAAGGTCATAGTTGCCGTCGGCGGCATGAAACAACGCCTCGGCCGGATTAGGCTCGACGTCGACGCTGTGTTCTTCCGTCAGCATGGCCGCAAGCCGCTCGTAGGAGGCCGGCCGGTCGTCGACCAGAAGGATCCGCCCGCCCTTGCCTTGATCGGTGACCGCCTCGCGCTCCGGGCTCTGGATGCCGATCTCGTGCGAAGTGATCGCGCGCATCCTGAGTTCGTCGGTCATCATCTTCAGCCGCGTAAGCGACCGCACGCGCGCGATCAGCACGACATCGGAGACGGGTTTGGTGAGGAAATCGTCGGCGCCTGCTTCCAGCCCACGCACGCGATCGGCGGGCGAGTCCAGCGCAGTGACCATCACCACTGGTATGAAATGGGTCGCAGGGTCTGATTTCAGCCGGCGGCAGACCTCGAAGCCGTCCATGTCCGGCATCATCACGTCGAGCAGAACGATATCGCATTCGGCGCGCAGGGCGATCTCCAGCGCCTGCTTGCCGTTCGAGGCTGTCACGACGTCGAAATACTCGGCTGAGAGCCGCGCTTCCAACAACTTTACGTTGGCAGGAATGTCATCGACAACCAGTATGCGCGCGGACATTTGCGTCCCCCTACCCTATAAAATGTCGAACTGTTTCAATGAACTTGCCGACCGAGATCGGCTTAGACAGATATGCTTCACAGCCGCCTTCGCGGATGCGTTCTTCGTCGCCCTTCATTGCAAACGCCGTGACGGCGACGACCGGAATGGAGCGAAGGTTGGGATCGTTCTTGATCCAGCGCGTCACATCGAGTCCGGAGACCTCCGGCAGCTGGATATCCATCAGGATCAAATCCGGACGGTGACGGCGCACCAGATCGAGCGCCTCGATACCCTTGTTGGTGCCAACCGTCTGGTAACCATGCGCCTCGAGGAGGTCGCGAAAGAGCTTCATGTTGAGCTCGTTGTCTTCGACGATAAGGACGGTTTTTGCCATCCCGTCCTCCTCATTCTCGATGGATTGCCCGCTGTCGGCCTGATTGATTGCCGGCTGTCGGCGCAAAACGGTTCGCCACGCCAAAGCCAGCGTGGCAAGATAATTCAAAATAGAAAGGATAGGTTACGGAAAGGCAAATTCAACCGATGACAAAGCGGGACTTCACCCCGGGCCAAGTCGCTGAAACACTGGCGATTCGGGCCCTTTCCTTCCTTGCCCAGGAACCGGCGCGTCTCGGTCGGTTCTTGGCTGAGACCGGCCTCGGTCCGGAGACGATTCGCACCGCTGCGAAGGACAAGGCGTTTCTCGTCGGCGTGCTGGATTTCATTCTTAGCGACGAGGGCCTGATCGACGATTTCGGTGCAGCGAACGGCATCAAGCCACGCCAGCTGATCGCCGCACGCGAGGCGCTCGGCGGACCAACCTGGGAGCGCGACGTGCCGTGACCGTGACGCCGCCCGCCACCGGCTTCTGCCGCGACTGCCTGACGACGGTCGACACGCGGACGGCACGGTGCAGGCAGTGCGGCTCGCCGCGCCTGTTGCGCCATCACGCACTTGCCTCGCTGGCGATCGCCCACATCGACTGCGACGCCTTTTACGCCACCGTCGAGAAGCGCGACAATCCGGAGCTTGCCGACAAGCCGGTCGTGGTCGGCGGTGGCAAGCGTGGAGTGGTGTCGGCGGCCTGCTACATCGCGCGCACATTCGGCGTCCGCTCGGCGATGCCGATGTTCAAGGCACGCGCGTTGTGTCCCGAACTGGTCGTGGTGAAGCCCGACATGGCAAAATATGTCCGTGTCGGACGCGAGGTGCGTCGCGCGATGCAGGCGCTGACGCCGCTGGTCGAGCCGCTGTCGATCGACGAAGCATTCCTTGACCTGTCCGGCACCGAACGCATCCACGGCGCGATCCCGGCGCTGACGCTGGCGCGCTTCGCCCTCAACGTGCAGCGCGAAATCGGCATCACGGTTTCGGTCGGCCTCTCCTGCAACAAATTCCTCGCCAAGATCGCGTCCGACCTCGACAAGCCGCGCGGCTTTGCAGTGCTCGATCAGACGGACGGGCAGACGTTACTGGCGGGAAAACCGGTGAGCTTCATCTATGGCGTCGGACCCGCCACCCAGCAGCGGCTGCAAGCCCATGGCTTTCGCCTGATCTCGGATTTTCAGCGCGCGGATGAAATCGAGCTGATGAAGCAGTTCGGCCCCGAAGGGCGACGGTTGTGGCGGCTCGCGCGAGGCATCGACGATCGCAAGGTGGAGCCGGACCGCGACACCAAGGTGGTCTCGGCGGAAACGACGTTCGAGAACGATCTGCGCGACCTCGCAAGCCTCGAACGCATCCTCTGGCAATTGACCGAGAAAGTGTCGTCGCGGCTGAAATCGGTCGAGCTGGCCGGCTCCACGATCACGCTGAAGTTGAAGACCGCTGACTTTCGCCAGCGCACACGTGCGCAATCAATTGGCGGGCCGACACAACTGGCCAACCGGATCTTTTCGACTGCCCGCGAACTTCTGGCCAAGGAGATCGACGGAACGGCGTTCCGCCTGATTGGAGCTGGCGTCAGCGCCTTGCGGCCGGCGTCCGAAGCGGAAGATTCCGATCTGCTCGATCGCCGCAGCGCGCACGCTGAGCGGGCGATGGACGAGTTGCGCCAACGTTTCGGCCAAGGGTCGGTAATCCGCGGGATCGCCTATGAGGGGCCTGCGAAAAACGGCCAGGGATGATGCGTCGCGTGGCTCGCCTTGACCCTCACGACCCGGCCTGACGCAAGAACAATGCAGGCCGGGTCGCGATTTCGTTCACTTGTCGTCGACGACGACCATGACGGTCGGCTTGCCGCCGGACGAGATTGAGGCGGCGTGAGCCAACGCTTCCTTGCCCTCGTCCGACATGGCGCAGGCCTTCAAGCTGTCAACTGATGGAAAGGTGACGTCTGAAATCAGGTGGTATGGCGGCATCGCGTAAGCCGGGCCGACCACACGCTTGGTCGCGACGCTGGCCGCGCCTTTGAGCCGCGGCCCGGCGTAGGGCAGATGCTGCTCGCGATAGGCGCGGTCGAACTCCTGCGGGTCTTTCGGAGTGGGATAGACAATAAGCAGATGAGCGGTCACAGGTTCTCTCCTCTTCAGGTGTGACAACCTGCGGGGTTATGCGCCCGCCGCGGGCCGCTGTGGGGTACGAATTCCGGACTTGTCCGAGGGCGCGCGCGTCAGCGATGGCGCTTGTCCGCATGAGCGACCCGGCGACGCTGCAGTTCGCGTGTTTGCAGAGTCGGCGCGACGCGTGCGAACTGGTAGCGCGCAAACCAGCCCGGAAACGCGCGCGCAAGCGTCCGCGGGCCCTCGATCGCCAATCCGCCGCGTTGCGCTTCGGCAAAGCTCGTATCGCCGCGCCACCACGCAACCAGCGCGGCCAGCGGACCACGGATCCGCAGAGGTTCGGGAAAACCCGGGTTTTGCGTACAGACGGACGCTTCCGCTGCCTTCAGCAACATGAAGCGCGGCTGGCTGCGCTGAAGTTCGAAGCGCACCACCATCGGATCTTTCGGCAGCGCATCGAAGCAAACACGTCGCTGCATATCGACGAGCAGCGGTTCGAGATCGACGTCCTCACTTGCAGCATGCCGCGGTAACCAACGCTGCCCCCAGGTACCAAGCGCGCTCACGACGCTTGCCAACTCCTCGCCAGCCTGTGTGAGCGCATATTCAGGACCATGCTCGCCGTCGCTGCGAGCCACCGCTCCGACGAACGTCAATGTCTGCAAGCGTTCCGAAAGCATGGTGCGAGAGATCCGCGGAATGCCGCGCCGGATATCGTTGAAACGCCGGCTTCCACAGAGGAGTTCGCGCACGACCAGAAGTGTCCAGCGTCCGCCCAACACCTCGTGCGCGCGTGCCATGGCGCAGAACTGACCGTAGCTTGCCATGACGAAAGCTTAGCACGGAGGGGGCGCCACGCCAGGTCCGGATTCCGGACCGCCTGGCGTCTCGGTTCTAACGTTCGGCTTCGGGAGCCGGCCCGTCACTTGCAGGGCTTGGTCGTCTTGACGTCGAACTTGCTCATGGCGCCGGTGATGACGAAGTCGTTGTAGTCGAGCGTCAGCGCGCGCGACACGCCATTCTCGTAAAGCTCGAACGACATGGCATAGACCGGCGTCTGCTCGCCAGTACCCGACTTCGCTGCGCGGTCGTAATAGCTCACCGTCACCGGCCAACGCGCCAAGCTCTTGAGCGCCTCATTACCAGAGCCGACATCCGGGTGCGATGGCGCACGCTCACCCGGGATCGGCTGCCCGATCACCGTCAGCGTGTTGTAGATCTTCTCGCCGTTGTCGGAACCGTCATAGACGGAGAGCTCAAGGATCGATTTGCCGGCGCGCGCCGCGTCCAGGATGCGATGCACCTGCTCGGTCGGAAATACGGTCGCCTTGTCGATGGTGAAGGTTTTGGTCTGCGGCTGCTTCAGCTTGATGACGATGCCGTTCGCCGTGCGTTCGGCAGCACCGTCCACGGAGCTGGAGTTTTCGTTGTTCATCCGCGTTTCGATCCTGAACCGAAAACTCGAGCCCTTGCCCTCTTCCCAGCTCGACGAGCGCAGGTCGCTTACCACCGTCCGGCCCTCCCCGGTGTTCAGCCGTGAGACCTGGCGGAAGTCGGTCGTATAGCCCTCGCATTCGCTGCCAGAGAAATTGTAGACGATGCGCCCCTCGGCGGCCTCGATCGACGGGCTGCGGCGCGAGGTCTTCAATGACAGGTCGTAGGCCGCCTGATGGGCGAGGAATGGCGCCGGACCGGCAGCGGTCGCAACTCTTATGTCCACGAGCAACGGGACCGCCAAAACGGCGAGACAAAGGCCGGATCCTAGCCCGGACTTCGCAAAGATGCCGGGAACGCGCGCGGACAAAGGCATGAAGTCTCCGTTGATCATCGAATCGCGAGAATAGTGAGGCCACAATCGGCCCGCAACAACCGCGCCGGGGTGCAAACTTGCTGTGAGGTGTCCAAAAATGGGCGGTTTTCGTGGAGGGCACATCGTTCGCACCTTGCTTGCGACCATATGATGGGCAAAAAGAGGCATCAGTCTCAAACGAGCGTGAACGAAAGGGGTGGCCCGTGGCAGGTGCAGTCGAACAGAAGCTCGCAACGCAGGGTATCGTGTTGCATCAGCCCGTATCGCCGGTTGCCAACTATGTCGGCTTCGTCCGCACGGGCAACCTCTTGATCTGCTCCGGCCAGATCTGCCTCGGTGCGGACGGCAAGCTGATCGCCAAGGGCAAGCTCGGCAAGGACGTCACCGTGGAGCAAGGCGCTGCGGCGGCGCGCGGTTGTGCGATCAACCTCCTGGCGCAGGTCAAGGCGGCGGTGGGCGACCTCGACAAAGTCGCTCGCGTTGTGCGTCTCGGTGGCTTCGTCAATTCGATGCCGGATTTCCTCGACGGACCCAAGGTGCTGAACGGCGCGTCAGATCTGATGGTGGCGGCGTTTGGAGACAAGGGTCGACACGCGCGCACCACGGTCGGCGTCGCGTCCCTTCCTGCTGACGCTGCTGTCGAGGTCGAGGCTATCTTCGAACTCGCCTGAGAAGAGAATGCGCGCGCCGGACTGGCTGACCGCCCGGCCCGTGGCCCATCGCGGCCTGCACGACCGCGCGCGAGGTATCATCGAGAACATGCCGTCGGCGATCGAGGCTGCGATCGCCGGCAACTTCTCGATCGAAGTCGACGTTCAGCTTACCGCCGACGGCGAAGCGGTCGTGCATCATGACGATGTCCTGGGACGACTGAATGAGGGCCGAGCAGCACTGGTCACGCTGACGGCGGCGCAGCTGAAGCAGGTGCCGTTCAAGGATACGACCGAGCGCATGCTCACGCTTGGCGAGCTCGGCGATATGGTCGCAGGACGCGTGGCGCTGGTTATCGAGGTGAAGAGCCGTTTCGACGGCGACCGCAAGCTGGTGACACGTGTGGCCCAGGTGTTGGCGTCCTACCGCGCCCCTGCCGTTGCGATGTCGTTCGATCCGGATCAGGTGATCGCGCTGAGGGAGCTCGCGCCCACCCTCGTGCGCGGAGTTGTCGCCCAGCGCCGCTATCACGAGGACGAATGGACCAGGGCCTCGGTCGCGCAACGACACCAGATGACGGCGCTCCGGCACGCTTTTCGCACGCAGCCGCACTTCGTCGCCTATCGTGTCGATGAGCTGCCTGCGCCCGCCCCTTGGATCGCTCGCAAGTTGTTCGGCTGCCCGCTCCTCACCTGGACGGTGCGCACCCAGGACCAGCGTGCGCGCGCCGCTCAATACGCCGATCAGATGATTTTCGAAGGGTTTGTGCCGGAGAGTTGAAGCGAGGGATCATCGGCCATGCTGGTGCGGTGTTTCTGACATTCCGATCACTCTTGCCGCAAGCCCGTTCGTCGGAACTCCAGAAGCAAAAACCACACTAGAATCATAAAGTTGCGAGCGTTCTTTGTTGCTCGTTCGCGCGAACGACTCGCGGCGAAGTGAGCGAGCGATCGGAAACAGGACACTGCCGCCACGTGGCATTCGCGCCCCCTTATCTGCTAATCTTAGGGCATCCGCGGACAATCTCCGGTCCCTATGCCCCCTTCCCAAATCGAATTTCAGGCGGTTCCCTCGATCGACGACATCCCGGCGGAGGCCTGGGATGCCTGCGCCAATCCGGCGGTCGGCACCGATGCGAATATTTCGGCCGGCGGTTCACCCTGCACCGCCAGAGAACGGTACAATCCTTTTGTCCGGCACGCGTTCTATCATGCGCTGGAGGCCTCCCGCTCGGCCTGTCCGCGCACCGGTTGGGGGCCCCAGCACCTGATCGCCAGACGCGGCAGCGACATCGTCGGCGTGGTGCCGTGCTACCTGAAATCGCATTCGCGCGGTGAGTATGTGTTCGATCACGGCTGGGCCGACGCGTATGAGCGCGCCGGCGGGCGCTACTATCCGAAGCTGCAGGTCTCCGTGCCGTTCACGCCGGCGAGTGGCCCTCGCCTGCTCGTCCGCGAGGGTGCTGCCGACACGACCGCGGTCCGCGATCTGCTCGCAAAAGGCCTGATGGCCCTGTGCCGGACCGTGAAGGCCTCGTCCGTCCACGTCACGTTCACACGAAAGGACGAGTGGGAACTGTTGGCGAAGAACGGCTTCCTGCAACGAACCGACAAGCAATTCCATTGGGAGAACCAAGGCTATTGCAGCTTTGAGGATTTCCTTGGTGCCCTCAACTCGCGCCATCGTAAGCAGGTCAAGCGCGAGCGGCGCGAAGCCGTCGCGAACGGCATCACCATCGAGCATCTGACCGGCAAGGATCTGAACGAAGCCGCCTTCGACGCCTTCTTCAGGTTCTACATGGAGACCGGCTCACGCAAATGGGGCTCGCCATATCTCACCCGTGAGTTCTATTCGCGCGTCGCCGAGTCGATGCCTGACGACATTCTGCTGGTGATGGCGAGGCGCAATGGTCGCTGGATTGCAGGTGCAATCAACTTCATCGGCTCGGAGACGCTGTTCGGTCGCCATTGGGGCGCGATCGAGCACCACCCGTTCCTGCATTTCGAAGTCTGCTACTATCAGGCCATCGAGTTTGCGATCCGACGCGGCCTGAAACGCGTCGAGGCCGGTGCCCAGGGCGAGCACAAGCTGGCGCGAGGTTATCTGCCGACGGAGACGTTCTCGGCACATTACATCCCCGACCCGGGGTTCCGGCATGCCGTCGCCGGCTATCTCAAGCGCGAGCGGCAATATGTGTCGCATGCGGTGGACGAGCTGACAGAGTATGCGCCGTTCCGGAAGGCCACCGACAGCAGCGACGAGGCATGACAATCTGCACTGTCACATCCGGCCTGGTAATTGAAAACCTGGCACTCACGGCCACTTCGAGGACACGATGACCGCTTACGATAACGACAACATCTTCGCCAAGATCCTGCGCGGCGAACTGCCTGCCTTCAAGATTTACGAGGACGACAAGACCTTCGTATTTCTCGACATCATGCCGCGCTGCCCAGGCCATGCACTGGTGATTCCGAAGGCGCCGGCGCGAAACATCTTCGACATCACTCCGGATGATTTTGCCGCCGTCTCCCGCACAGCGCACAAGATCGCAGCGGCCGGCAAGAAGGCGTTTGCCGCCGATGGCGTCACGGTCCAGCAGTTCAACGAACGCGCCGGCGGCCAGGTGGTCTTCCATCTGCATATGCATGTGATGCCGCGTCACGACGGCGTGGCTCTTTTGCCAGCGGCAAGCCGCAAGGAAGATATGAAGGTGCTGGAGGATCATGCCACGCGGATGATCGCGGCGCTGAAAAGTTGATGAAAGGCTCTCGGCCCGTCGCCGGTGAGCCTCCTGCCGCCGCATCGACGACCTCGCGCATGAATGCGCGGAGTGCGACAGCCTCTCGCACCGAGTTGCATCTCAGCCCTTGACTCCAAGTGTTCCAGGACGATGACGGTCTTGCATCATATCGTCATCAAAAACTCACATCTGAACCGCTTAACGAGGCTACACCGCGCCAGAGCACGTCTGCCGCTCTGGCGTTTCCGCAAGGTTTTCACGACGGACCCGAACATGCGAAATGAATTGAACAGGAAGCGACTGGTTACGATATCCGTTGTTCAATTCTTCGCCAGCGTCTGCATCATGGTGCGGCACTATTCTTATTTTCTGGAGCCTTACTTCCCCGACGTCGCGACGGTGTTGGGACGGGTGACATTCAGCGACTATTTTTTCTGCTGCTCGGGCTTCCTGCTGCATTATGTCAACTTGAACAAGGACAGCGTCGCTGCCGGCCCGTTGGTCAAGAAGAGATTCTGGAAGCTCTATCCGCTCCATTTTGCCACCTGCCTGTTCTACATCGCCATCATCGTGATGACGGAGCGCATGGGCGGTCTCGGTGGTACGCGTTCCACATGGGAATGCGTCATCCCGACGGTGACGTTGACCCATGCACTGGGTACGCTCGACCAGCGCTGCATGAATTACCCATCGTGGTTCCTGAGCGCGCTGTTCGTCATGTATATCGCCTATGCGCCGCTCCATTTTCTCGTGCGAAAGGCAGGTGCATGGACGCTCGCCGTCATCATCATTGCTGCCGTGCTCATCTATGAAGTGGCTTACCGACTGGCCGGCCTTCCGCACTGGACCACGCTCACCTACGATTTGGGTGTCCTGCGCGGCATCCCGACATTTCTCGCCGGCATGCTGATCGCCGAATGCCTGCCGGCGATCAGGGACCGCGTCACGAGTTTCCTTCCCGCTTATGTGGTGTTCGTTGCGTCGCTTGCCGGAATGATGATCGGCATGGATCCTTTGATACCCTATGCCGTGCTCCAGGTCGGTCTGGTTGCCCTGCTCGCAGGCGCGGAACTGAACAACGCCAACAGCTTCCTGCGCAATCCTACACTCACGCCGGTGGGCGCCTGGTCGTTCCCTCTCTACCTGCTGCACGTACCGGTGGCGGCCGTGGTGATGAACTTCCTGTTCGTCCGCATCCTCCACGTCCAGGGCGGCATGGTCGTTGTCGCGATGCTGGTAACGGGGTTGGTTGCAGTCACCGCCTCTTATGTCGTCCATAAGCTGCAGGACGACTGGGGACCGAAATGGTGGACGACGCGGCGCTTCGGCTCGGCCTCGTCGTCACCCTGACGCGGTCTACGTGTTACTCCAGAGCCGCGTCGTGTAGCTCGCGGCAACTCTGTCGTCGATCTGCTTTTCAGCTGTCTGGTCGCCATCCATCCTCGGTGCAATCACCTTGCCGAACGAGATGCGTCTGGCCTCTCCCCACGAGTCTGGTTCCCAGAGCCGCGCCCGCAAGAACGCGCGTGCGCAGTGAAAGAAGCATCTTTCGATGTGGATGCGGATCGCCAGCAGCGCCGGCCGCTTCTCCGACCCGAGCCGCTGCAGCAGCTCGGTATCATCGAAGACCTCCGCCCGCCCCGAGACGCGCAAGGTTTCTCCGGTGCGCGGGCGCACGAAAATCAGGCCGACGCTTCCCATGGCAAGGATGTTTTGCAGGCCGAAGGCGAGATTGTTGCCCGCGCGCTCCGGCATCAGCAGCGTCTTGGCGTTCTCGATCTTGACGAAGCCCGGCTCATCGCCCTTGGGCGACACTTCGACCGCTCCAGCCTTGTCAGCCGTTGCCAGAAACACGAACGGACTGGTTTCAACGAACTCTCTTGCCTGCTCGTCGAGCTCCGGCAGAATCTTGAGCCTGGTCGTCGCGCGTGGCTCGGGGAGCACTTGCCTCAACTGCTCGACAGTCGTGATGCGCGCCATGTGGGCCTCCGCGGGCTGGACGGGGTTCCAGCGTAGCCGATATCGGCTGTCCCGTCAGCCGTCGTCATCCGGAATGAGGGCAGCGATCCGGCTTGATGTCGATCAAGGGGGTGCCATCCAGGCAATCGAGCCCGCGGACCGAGACGATATTGCCTTCGATGCCGACCAGTTTGACCTGCGACAGTCCCAGCGGATTGGGGCGTACTGGCGAGCGTAGCGCGAAGGTGCCTAGCGTCGTTCCATTGCTTCTCGGGCTTTGAGTCACGAGGTCGCGGCGCGACTGATGCAACCAGTAGATCACAAAAATTGTCTCAAATGCGTCGAGCCCCTTCAGGGCCGGCGCCCATTTGTCGAACACTTCGATGCGGCAAATGGGGCCGTCATCGCGTCCCTGCCGCGGCGTCTCGGCGCGGCTGGTCCAGGGCGTGTGCATCCGGCCGATAAACTCCAGGCCGGCGTCACCGGCGGCCGGCGGCGATACCGCGATCTCGCCGGCGCGGATTTCATTGATGTCGGCCATCGTGCAACTCCTTGCGTCAGCTAGGTCAACCACCATTTGCCGCCGAGCAATACCAGTTCCGCACCGATGACGCCGGCGAGCACCGAGCGACGAACCAGAAGATAGATCACAAAACCGGCGATGAAAGCCGAAAAACGCACCGGTGTCGGCACACTCGCAAGCGCGCCCGGCGGCACGATCAGCACCTGCATGATGACGCAGCCGATGATCGCAGTCGCAACTGCGCGCACCCAGACCAGGATTTCGGCGCCTTCGTCGATCTTGCGACCGGCAAGGAAACCGAACACCCGCCAGATCTCGTTCGGCAAAACGCCGACGATCAACAGCATCCACAACGCATGCCAGTCGCCGATGAAGCTGCTCACCGGCTTGCTCGCAGGCGGTGCACCGCGTAGGCGATCGTGCCGGCCGCCACGCCGGCGATCAGCATATCGACACCGGTGTTAAGCAGGGTC
Organism: Bradyrhizobium sp. LHD-71; assembly: GCF_031157255.1. Classification (GTDB taxonomy): domain Bacteria; phylum Pseudomonadota; class Alphaproteobacteria; order Rhizobiales; family Xanthobacteraceae; genus P52-10. Next base: position 200,870 of record NZ_JAVIFX010000001.1, read on the forward strand.
GCCAGCGGCAGGAAGACAATGCCAAGCGCAAGGGCAAGCCGGTCCATCAGCATCCTGCTGTTGCTCGCCGTCGTCAGAAGGAAGCTGATCGGCGTCAGGAACAGCACCGCGGCGCCGAACAGCGGCGGTAGTATCGCCGCAAGATTGTAACCGACCAATGTCGAGACAGTCGTCGCGCCGAGCACGCCGATGCCGAGCCCATTGACGAAGGCGATCCGACGTTCGCGCGGCACCGACGGCACCAGCCGCATGCTCTCCACCCAGACCGTCACCGCGACGAAGTGCGTAGGCAGGATCAGGTGCCAGGACTTCGTGTTCGGACCGCGCAGCATCGGCAGCAGCGCCACCACCATCGGCAGCAGCCGGATCGCGCTGAGGGAGACTGCGACAGCGGCCTGCACCGCGGTGCCGCCGCTGCCGAGGGCGGTCAAAAGGATCATCTGTGCAGGCGCCGCCCACACCAGCGCGGTGGCCAGAATGGCCCAGAGCGGGCTGAAATTCAGGTCATGCGCCAGCGCGCCGACGCCGAGATAGGTCGCAAACAGCGTGTAGGTCAGTATCGTTTTGAACGCCGCCAGCACGCCTTTGCCGAAGGCGTGCTGCGAACTCGACCACGGCGATTCGGCTTTATCCATATGCGTCACATCGGCATGACGCAGGCGGAACCGCCCGCCGTCAAGATCGAGCCGATGCAGATTGCGACATGCAGCTCTTCTCGGACTGCAATAGGCCGCCACCTACAGAAACGTTATCGCGGTTCGCATGCCGCGGCGCTTTAACGGCGGCCGCGTTCATGCTTCGATGGAGGCCGACGGCAAGGGTAATGGAGCCTGGCGGTGTTGCATGCTGGTCCGCGCAGCTGGGATCTCTGCAGTCTGCCGGCTCTTGCAGCCTTGGCGCTGTGGCTCGGGACCAATGCTGCGCCGGCCCAGCTTCGCGGCCACGGCGGCCCGGTCCGGGCGCTGACAATTTCCAAGGATGGGACGACGCTGCTGTCCGGCAGCTTCGACGGCAGCGCGATCCGCTGGTCGCTCACGCGCGAGGCCGCCGAGCAGGTGCTCCGCTTTCACGACGATGCGGTGAATGCCACCGCCCTGTTCAAGGACGGACGCGCCGCAACCGCCGGCGCGGACGGTCGGATCGCCATCTGGAGCCCCGGCAGGGCGCAGCCTGACAAGGTGCTGGAAGGCCACACCGCGCCGGTCGCCGCGATCGCGCTCTCGCCCGACGGCGCGACACTGGCCTCTGCGTCATGGGATCATACCGTGCGGCTGTGGCCGGTCGCCGGCGGCGCGCCGCGCGTGCTTGAAGGGCATACGCAGAACGTCAACGGCATAGCCTTCACCGCCGAAGGTGGCGCACTGGTCACGGCAAGCTACGATCTGACGGTCCGCATCTGGCCGCTTGACGGACGCGCGCCGTCCATCGTCACGCTGCCGGCGCCGCTCAACGCCGTGACCGTTGCCGATGACGGCGAGATTGCAGCCGCAGGCGCCGACGGAAAGGTCCATTTCCTGACGCGCGCGGGCGAAGTGAATGGCGAGGTTGCACTTGGGCCGGCCCCCGTGGTGACGATCGCATTGTCGCATGATGGCGCGATGATCGCTGCCGCCGATATTCGTGGATCCGTGGCAATCGTCGAGCGCAAGTCGCGCACCCTGGCGCGCAGGCTGGTCGGCGCGGATCGTCCGCTCTGGTCGCTTGCATTCCTGCCCGACAACGTGACGCTGCTCACCGGAGGCACCGACGCATTGATCCGCCGCTGGAATGCGCTCACCGGTGAACCGCTTGGCGCAACCGTTCAGCAAGGTTCGGCCGATCCGCTCGCGGCGCATGCGGGCGATCGGGGCGCAGAAATCTTCCGCGCCTGCATCGCCTGTCACACGCTGGCACCCGACCAGGGCAACAGGGCCGGTCCGACGCTTGCCGGCGTTTTCGGACGGCGGATCGCGACCTTACCTGGCTACAACTTCTCTGAGCCGCTCAAGAAGCTCGACATCATCTGGACGCCGGAAACGGTGTCGAAGCTGTTCGAGGTGGGGCCTTCGACCTACACGCCCGGAACCAAGATGCCTGAGCAGGTGATCTCCTCTGCGGAGGACCGCAGAGCGTTGGTTGAATTTCTTCAACGCGTGACGAAGCGCTGAGTTCACACGATGGCGCGGCTACATCGCGCACAGCCGCGCAGGAAAAATCGAGGTGTCGGACTCGACGCGTGATTGACGGTTACGTCGCCCTCAAGATGCGATCCAAGGCGGGATGCCGCGCCTGAGCGGCTGTGCGGGATGCGCAGCGATCGCGTCAGCCTCTCGCTGCTCGTCGTCACTCAGCTGCTGATGCCGAGCAACAGCATCGCGCCAGGTATCCCAGTCTGATACCTCGGCCCCGTTCAGGGCATAGTGATCGCGTATGACATTGACGCGAACGAACCACAGGCCGCCGATTGTCCCGTGGCCGAACATGTTCGGGTCGTCCTGCCCCAAACGGCACCGGCGCCACGCTTCGCCGGCGCTGATGAACATGTCTTCCGCAATATCCGTCACGTCGAAATCGATCTGCAGATGCTTGGTCAATACATCGTCCAGTTGCGCGTCGATCCTTCGCCAGCGGCGCTCCCTCGGCATCCAAGCTTGGCAGATCCAGTGGTCCTCCCAGCGCCTCTCGTAGAAATAGGCGGCAAATCCGCAGCGCACGCGGGCCAGAATGCCTTTGTGCCGGAGCAGACCGCAGAGCATCACCGCAAAGTCACGGCAGGTGCCCGGCAAGCGTGCCTTCGGCGATCGCTGGCGCCCGAGCGGTTCCGAGGCGGTGGCTGCGAGCCGACGCAGACGGTCTGAAAGCGGCAGCGTTTGTCGAGATGCGCTGGCAAGGTCGCTCTGCGTCAAATCGTAAGCCGATATCCATGACGTATGGATAAGGGCACCCTGGACGACCCTGCAAAGCCCGGCGATGTCATCCGGCAGCCCGTCAAGCGAAGAGGCTCCGCTGCCTGGATCGGTCATCGCCGTCTGGCGCAGCCATCGTTCTCGGTCCGGCAACGATCCGTCAGGCGTCACTGAAACTTCCACCGTTCGATTACTCCGCCGCCTGGTGCAGAACCGGAGGCTTGGTTTCGCCCGGCAACGGCGATTTATAAGCGAATGTTTTCGTCCGCTGGATGAAATCGGCTTTCGCCTCCGACAGCAGCGCCGGATCGCGCAGGCAGTCCAGCGCGGTCGCGGCCATCGCCTTCGCGGCATGCGCCATGCCTTTGTGCGCGGCCGCAGCCTTGCCCTGCGCGGCCATCTGCCACGAATGCGGCGGCGTGCCGATGGCATAGGTCGAGCCGTAGGCCTGCACGGTCGGCACCACCCAGCTCACGTCGCCAACGTCGGTGGAACCGCGAAGCTGTGCGCGCGGGGAATCTGCCGGCACCACCTGCTCGCCGAGCACCGCGTCGGACGGCTGCACCCCGAAGCGTCTGTGGGCGGTGGCGATATCCTCGTCCTGGAACGTCGCCCGCATCTGTTTGGCGAATGCGCGGTCCTTGTCGTCGAACGACACCGGCCCGAGATGCTGCAGGTTCGCCTGCATCGCCTTCTCCAGCGGCGAATTGCCGAGCAGGTTGCTCATCGCGCTGACAACCTCAGACGTCACCGTCGTCTCGGTCATCAGCGCGGCGCCCTCGGCAACCTTCTTCACCCGCTCAAAAATGTTCCACATGGTCGGCAGCTCGATCGCCCGCATCATGTGACGGACTTTGGCGCGCGCCTGTACGACATTCGGCGCGATGCCGCCGGAATCCATGATGGCATAGTGAATGCGCGCGTCGCTCGGCACATGCTCGCGCATGTAGTTGACACCGATATTCATCAGTTCCACGGCATCGAGCGCGCTGCGGCCGAGATGCGGTGCCGCCGCCGCATGCGACGAACGGCCGACGAAGGTGAAATCGGCCTGGATCATCGACAGGGAGTTCGCGACATTCAGCGCCATGAACGGCGCCGGGTGCCAGGAAATCGCGATATCGACGTCGTCGAACGCACCCTCGCGCACCATGAACGCCTTGCCGGAGCCGCCCTCTTCTGCCGGACAGCCATAGTACCGCACGCGGCCCTTGAGGCCGTTCTTGGCGAGGTAGTCCTTGATGGCAGTCGCGGCCAGCATTGCACCGGCACCGAGCAGGTTGTGCCCACAGCCGTGGCCCGCGCCACCCGACTCGATCTCCCGCCGCTCGGCGACGCCGGCTTCCTGGCTGAGCCCGGGCAACGCGTCGAATTCGCCAAGAATGGCGATCACCGGGCCGCCTTCCCCCGCTTCGCCCATCACCGCTGTCGGCAGACCGCCGCAATTCTGAGTGACGCGAAAGCCCTCGCGCTCCAGCGCCTGCTTGTGCAGGGCCACCGACTTGAACTCGCCAAAGCATGTCTCGGGCACCGCCCAGACATCGTCGGCGAGCTTCTCGAAAGCCGTCTTCTTCGTGTCGACGAACGACCAGATCTCTTCAGTATTGCGCATGGCGTTTCCTGACTTCCCAAGTGCAAGTGCAGCTTGTTCTTTCGGCACATCACGCAAACAAAACGGCAGGCCGTCAAGCCGACAGGCGGCCATACCCGTCATGCTGGCTTTGAAGCCGGGCGGCTGTGCTTGCGGCATCGCCTGGCATCCACGTCATTTCACGAGCCGCGCAAGCCTTCGAAGGTTCGGGTGGCATGGGCCTTGCTTGAGATTTTCTCAGCGCAGCATCGCTCGTGCGATCGCTTCTGGTTGGCGTGCCGTTCAGCCGTTGGGGGATTGCGATGATCCCGATCATCAGCGGCACCGGCGTGGCTGCGTCGGTGCGAAGATCAAGTTCGTGTGGCGCTCGCTTTGCGGGACCTCGGCGTCTTGTGCGCACGATTTCGGCTGAGTGCTTTTCATTATCGCAGTCGCGTCCAGCCGCAAGCCGCCAGCCACTACCGGTGATGCGCGCTGCGGACGCCCTCACCCCATGGCCACCCCGTCGCAACCAGGGAGACAACCGACATGTGTGATCGTCACGGATGCATGCATCTGCCAAATTTTAAGGCGCTGGATTTCACGAAGCGCCGTTTCCTGAGGGCGGCCGGCGCAGCCGCGCTCACCGTCGCCGTCGGCCCGGCATTGCTGGGGTCGCCCGCCATGGCGGCGAGCGGCTTGAAGTCGACGCATGGCACTGGCTTCTGCAACATGAACATTTTCTTGGCGCACGCGATGCAGTTCTCGAAGGAGGACGGCGTCGAGTTGCAGTTCATCAATACGCCGACCTTCGCCGAGCAGGTCACCTTTCTCGGCATCGGCCAGGTCGATGTCGGCTTGATGCCCTATACGAGCTTCATGGCGCTCTTCAATGCCGGCGCGCCGGTGAAGATCGTGGCCGGCGGCGGCATCGAAGGTTGCGTCATCGTTTCCCAGCCGGGCCTGGATTCCCCTGAGAAGCTGAAGGGCAAGACGCTGGCGACCTTCCAGCTCGATACCCTGGAAGTGATGCCCTACGACTGGTTGAAAAAGCACGGCGTCGCTTTCAAGGATGTCACGGTGCGCTATATGGGCTCGACGCCAGAGGCGGTGGAGGCGTTCAAGGCCGGCGCGGTCGACTGGATCTGCACCATCGAACCCTACGGCACCGCATTGCTGAACGACGTCAAGGGCTCCCACAAGCTCTCCGACGGTCGCGACATCTACGGCGCGGGCTACACCGACTGCGTCCTCGCCTGCCGTTCGAACCTGATTCAGGACAACCCCGCCGGTCTCAAGGCGCTCATCAAGGGCATGATGAAGGCCCAGCTCATGGGCGAGACCCAGCAGGAAGAGACGCTGAAGAAGGTTGTTGGCACCTACTACAAGACTTCGATGGAAAACGCGGCCCTCGCCATGGGCAAGCAGCCGGCCGTGGTCGATGCCCGCAGCCAGACCGACTTCATCCTCGAACGCACCGAGAGCCTGGTCGAGATGGGCTACATCACCAAGAAGCCGACGCGGGACGCCATCGATTGGAGCCTGCTCGAACAGGTCATTGCCGAGAACAAGGAGCTTCACGGCAAGCTCAAGCGCAAGGCGGCGTGAGATGACGATCGTCGTCTCTTCGTCGGACACGCGAAGCCTTGCGAAAGGCACGGCCAGCGGTCTGCGGCCGCCGGCGCCACGCCGCTCCGCGCGCATGCGGGCTCTCGCGCCAATCCTGTCACGCATTGGCTGGGCGATGGCTTCGATCGGTCTCTTCGCCGGGCTGTGGGAGCTGCTCTGGCTGGTCGGTTTGGCCGATCCGAAACTCCTGCCGCCACCCCATGTCTTCCTCGGCAACTTCGCCGACCAGGCCAAGTTCTTCAACACGGCGACGCGCTGGCAGATCGGCGTCGCTGCGAATGCCGGACCTTCGCCCTTCCAGGCGGTGATGATCACGGTCGGCGCCACCGGGGGCCGCGTCATCGCGGGGCTGATCATCGCCTCGGTGCTCGCAATCACGCTCGGCGTGCTGGTGCGCTATTTCGCGCTGGTGGAAAAGCTCGTCCTGCCCACAGTGACGCTGCTGTCACCGGTCTCTCCGATCGCCTGGCTGCCGGTGGCGATCTTCGTCTTCGGCATCGGTAATGCGCCGGCGATCTTCATGGTGGTCGTCGCACTCTTCTTCCACATGGTGCTCTCGACCATCACCCAGATCGACGGCGTCAACCGCAACCTTATCAACGTGGCGCGCACCATGGGCGCCACCAAATGGCAGATCTACAAGCGCGTGATCGTGCCGGCCATTCTGCCTGGCCTGCTGATGGTGCTGAGGCTCAACATGTTCGGCGCCTGGATGGTCGTTCTGATCGCGGAATCCACCGGCGTCGGTTTTGGGCTCGGCCAGGTCATCACCATGGCGCGCAACACCTTCAACCCCTCGCTCGTCTTCTTCACGATCGCCCTGATCGGCCTGCTCGGCTTCCTGTCCGACTGGCTGCTGCGGCTGGTGCAGAAACGGCTTCTCTACTGGGTGCCGCAAGCGACTGGAGGATTGCGTGGTCTCTGATATCAAACCTCATTCTTCCGCGGATTTTCATTCCTCCAACCACGCCGTCGCCTGCCGTGGCGTGTCCAAGGTCTGGAACGAAGACACGCCACGTGCCCATGAGGCGTTGCGCGACATCGATCTCGACATCAGGCCGGGCGAATTCGTTGCCTTCCTCGGCCCTTCCGGTTGCGGCAAGAGCACCCTGCTCTACCTGATCGCCGGACTGGAGGACACGACCGGCGGCGAAATCCGCTCGTTCGACGAGCGGGTTTCGACACCTTCGCCTGACCGCAGCCTCATCTTCCAGGAAACCTCGCTGTTTCCCTGGCTGACGGTCTGGCAGAACGTCAGCTTCGGCCTTTCCATCCGCGGCATGGGCGCGGACGAGCGCAAGGATATCGCCCGCAAGGCCTTGCAGCGCGTTGGCCTCGCCGAGGCCATGGACAAGCGTCCCGACGAGCTGTCCGGCGGCATGCGCCAGCGCGTCGCCGTCGCCCGCGCGCTGACCATGCGGCCGAAAGTGCTGCTGATGGATGAGCCCTTTGCAGCGCTCGACGTGCAGACACGCCAGAAGATGCAGGATTTCCTGCTCGACGTCTGGCAGGACAGCGGCGCCTCGGTTCTGTTCGTCACGCATCATATCGACGAAGCGGTCGCCCTGGCCGACCGGGTGGTCGTCTTCACGGCGCGGCCCGGGCGGATCAAGACCATCGTCCAGAATGACCTGCCGCGGCCACGCGACCTGTTCTCGCGCGAGGCGGAAGGTTTGCGCAGGCAGCTCACCGAGCTTCTGCGCGACGAGGTTGACCGCGCCTTCGCCGAGCAGGAGGCTCTGCGAGAGACGGCCTGAGCTTCAGATCGATAGCAACCACTTCGGTCGGATTCCCGATCCGACCATAACCCTTCACGAGGAACGCCAGCGCATGTCCACGACACTCGTCCGCAGCAAGACCATGATCACCGGAGTCGACGGCCGCACCGCCTGGGACCAGATCGACGACGGCGCGCTCCTGCAGGAAGACGGCATCATCGTCGCCATCGGCACCTATGATGACCTGAAGCGCAAATATCCGACCGCGCCGGTCGTCGGCACCGGCAACGAAATCGTCGTTCCGGGTTTCGTCAACGGCCATCATCATATCGGGCTGACGCCGGTCCAGCTCGGCTCACCCGACATGCCGCTCGAGCTCTGGTTCATCACCCGGCTCGTGATCCGCAGCCTCGACCTCTATCTCGATACGCTCTATTCCGCCTTCGAGATGATCGGCTCGGGCATCACCACGGTCCAGCATATCCATGGCTGGATGCCCGGCACGCTGGCCGACATCGAAGCCAAATCCAACGAGGTGATCCGCGCCTACGAGGATATCGGCATGCGCGTCTCCTACTGCTACGCGGTGCGAGACCAGAACCGCCTCGTCTACCAGGCCGACGAGGATTTCGTCGCCAGTCTGCCCAAGGAGCTGCAGGAGCCGATGAAGCGCTATTTCGGGCGCTTCAAGACCAATCTCGAAGAGAGCATGGCCCTCTTCACCTCCCTCCATGGTCGCCACCAGAACAAGTCGCGGGTCAAGATCCAGCTCGCTCCCGCCAATCTGCACTGGTGTTCGGACAAGGCGCTCGCCGCGCTGTCCGAGACCTCGAAGAAATACAACGTGCCGCTGCACATGCATCTGCTCGAGACGGCCTACCAGAAGGAATATGCGAAGCGGCGCGGCGGCGGCACCGCAGTCGACTATATCGAGCGCTTCGATCTGCTGAGCCCACGCCTGACGCTCGGCCACGGCGTCTGGCTCAACGAGAACGACATCGACAAGATGGCTGCGGCCGGCGCCTGCGTCTGTCACAATTGCTCGTCGAACTTCCGCCTGCGTTCGGGCGTGGCCGCGCTCAACCGCTTCGAGGCCAAGGGCATCAACACCGCCATCGGGCTCGACGAAGCCGGCCTCAACGACGATCGCGACATGCTGCAGGAGATGCGGCTCGTGCTGCGCGCCCACCGCGTGCCGGGCATGGACGATCTCGACGTTCCGACCATGGCCCAGGTGCTCCGCATGGCGACAGTTGGCGGCGCCAGAACGACCCCCTACGGCGGTTCGATCGGCACGCTCGAAGTCGGCAAGGCCGCCGATCTCTCGCTGCACGACTGGAAGCAGATCTCATACCCCTATCTCGACGAGGAGACGCCGCTGCTCGACGCCGTCATTCAGCGCGCCAAGAGCTCCGGCGTCACCGCCGTGATGTGCGATGGGGAGGTCATCTATGCCGACGGCAAGTTCACCAAAATCGACCGCGACAGCGCACTCAAGGCGCTGCACGACGACCTTTCCAAGGCCTTGGCCGATGACGAGGTCGAGCGGCGCAACCTCTCCAAGGCGCTGCTGCCGCATGTGCGCAAATTCTACGCCGACTATATCGACCCCCGCACACACGAGCCCTTCTACCGGCCGAGCTCGATGGTCTGAGCGGATCGGGCCCGTCGCCCAGCCAATCGCTGATCGCTATCGATAGGATCGTGAGCGCGACCTTCCCCGCGCTCGATACGTGCAGCCACGTTCCCGAGCCTTTGAACCTTGCCGAAAGGACATTCGCTGGTTATATTACTGGATATATCAGGAGGCAGCCATCAGCAAAGCTCAGCGACGCGCTATCGAGAACTACCGATCTCGTCTCGGCAAGCGCGGGCTGGCGCGCTTTGAGGTTTTAGGCCGCAACGCTGATCGCGATCTGATCCGATCCCTGGCAAGGCGACTGGCGGAAGACACGCCTGAGGCATCGGAGCTACGTGCCACTGTCAGGAAGTCGATTGCCCGCGAGCCTCCCCGCAAAGGTGGCATTCTCGCCGCGCTTCGACGTTCTCCGCTTGTCGGCGCCGATCTCGACCTGAAACGCCCACATGAAGAAGGGCGCAAGGTCGACATCTGATGCGCCTCCTGCTCGATACGAACATCATCAGCAACGTCACCAAGCCGACACCCTCCGCGGCGCTTCTGGCGTGGATGGCTGAGCAGACGGACCAGGACCTTTACATTTCCTCACTGACCGTGGCGGAGATTTGCCGCGGCGTGCTTGAAAAGCCGGCCGGCAAGCGCCGGCGCGAGCTCGAAGCATGGTTTTCCGGCCCCGAAGGTCCGCAAGCGCTGTTTGCGGGCCGTGTGCTTCCCTTCGATGAGAAAGCCGGCCTCGCATGGGCCAAGCTGATGGCCGACGGTACAGCGCGTGGACGTCCCCGCAGCGCCCTCGATACCATCATCGCCGCAATCGCCGAGGCAAATGACTGCGTTGTCGTTACCGCCAACGAAAAGGATTTCGAGGGCATCGAAGTCATCAATCCGCTCAGGGCGACCAGCTAGCCACGGCAGCCCAATCTCTGCTGCCGCACCCGGTCGCACGAGCCCTGCCGGCCGAGCCCGATAGTCTGAGCCGCAAACGAAACGGCCGGCAGTCGCGCAGACTGCCGGCCGTTACGGTATAAGCAATACTAGAGAGCGTCAGGCCTTCACCAGCGGTCCCTTCGTGCCTCCCGATGGGCCATCGCCCTTCGGCTTCTTCGGTGCGGCGCGCTTTCTTGCGCCGGGCAGCTTCTCGGGCTTCGGCGTCACCGGGCCCTCGACGAACTCGAAGCCGAGCTTGTCCTCGTTCTTCTCTTCGTCCTTGACCACGACGACGCGCACGTGTCCGCCGCCCTTCAGCTTGCCGAACAGCACCTCGTCGGCGAGCGGCTTCTTGACGTATTCCTGGATCACCCGGGCCATCGGCCGCGCGCCCATCTGCTGGTCGTAACCGCGGTCGATCAGCCAGGCCTTGGCCGGTTCCGACAGCTCGATGGTCACGTCGCGGTCGGCGAGCTGCGCCTCGAGTTGCAGCACGAACTTCTCCACCACCATGCCGATCACGTCGGTGTTGAGGTGGGCGAACGAGACAATCGCGTCGAGCCGGTTACGGAACTCCGGCGCGAACTGCCGGCTGATCGCCTCCGCGTCGTCGCCTTCCCGCTTGTTGCGAGTGAAGCCAAACGCCTGCCGCGCCAGGTCGGCGGCGCCCGCATTGGTCGTCATGATCAGGATGACGTTTCGGAAGTTCACCTGCTTGCCGTTGTGGTCGGTGAGCTTGCCGTGATCCATGATCTGCAGCAGCACGTTGTACAGGTCAGGGTGCGCCTTCTCGATCTCGTCGAGCAGCACCACGCAGTGCGGATGCTGGTCCACGCCATCGGTCAGAAGGCCGCCCTGATCGAAGCCGACATAGCCCGGAGGTGCGCCGATCAGCCGCGATACCGTGTGCCGCTCCATGTATTCCGACATGTCGAAACGCAGGAGCTCGACACCGAGCGAGCTCGCCAGTTGCTTGGCGACTTCGGTCTTGCCGACGCCGGTCGGTCCGGAGAACAGATAGCAGCCGATCGGCTTCTCCGGCTCACGAAGGCCCGCGCGGGCCAACTTGATCGACGCGGACAGCGCCTCGATCGCCTTGTCCTGGCCGAACACCGCGCGCTTCAAGGTCTGCTCCAGGTGCTTCAGCACCTCGGCGTCATTCTTCGAAACGCTCTTCGGCGGAATTCGCGCCATCGTCGCGATGGTGGTCTCGATCTCCTTGATGCCGATGGTCTTCTTGCGCTTGTTCTCCGGCAACAGCATCTGCGCCGCGCCGGACTCGTCGATCACGTCGATCGCCTTGTCGGGCAGCTTGCGGTCATGGATGTAGCGCGAGGAGAGCTGCACCGCCGCCTCCACCGCCTCGTTGGTGTATTTCAGCTTGTGGTAATCCTCGAAGTAGGGCTTCAGCCCCTTCAGGATGGCGATCGCATCCTCGACCGTCGGCTCATTGACGTCGATCTTCTGGAACCGGCGCACCAGTGCGCGGTCCTTCTCGAAGTGCTGGCGATACTCCTTATAGGTCGTCGAGCCCATGCAGCGGATCGAGCCTGAGGCGAGCGCGGGCTTGAGCAGGTTCGAGGCGTCCATCGCCCCGCCCGAGGTCGCACCTGCGCCGATCACCGTGTGGATCTCGTCGATGAACAGGATCGCATTCGGATGCGCTTCCAGTTCCTTGATCACCTGCTTCAGCCGCTCCTCGAAGTCGCCGCGATAGCGGGTGCCCGCCAGCAGCGTGCCCATGTCGAGCGAGAACACCGTGGCTGCGGAGAGCACATCCGGCACTTCCGAATCGACGATGCGCTTGGCGATGCCTTCGGCGATCGCGGTCTTGCCGACGCCGGCGTCGCCGACGAACAGCGGATTGTTCTTCTGCCGGCGGCAGAGGATCTGGATCGCGCGGTTGATCTCGGCGTTGCGGCCGATCACCGGGTCGATCTTGCCCTCGCGCGCCTTCTTGTTGAGGTTGATGCAATAAGCTTCGAGCGCGTCGCCCTTCTTCTTGGCGTCCTCGCCCGGCTTGCTTTCGTTCTCTTCCTCGGTGCCGCGCACGGGGCGTGCTTCAGACGCGCCCGGCCGCTTGGCAATGCCGTGGCTGATATAGTTGACCGCGTCGTAACGGGTCATGTCCTGCTCCTGCAGGAAGTAGGCCGCATGGCTCTCGCGCTCGGCGAAGATCGCCACCAGCACGTTGGCGCCGGTCACCTCCTCGCGGCCGGAGGATTGCACGTGGATTACTGCGCGCTGGATCACGCGCTGAAAGCCGGCGGTCGGCTTCGAGTCCTCGCCACCGTCGACGACCAGGTTTTCGAATTCGGTCTCAAGATAGTTGACCAGGCTCCCGCGCAGCTTGTCGAGATCGACATTGCAGGCGCGCATCACGGCCGCAGCGTCACTGTCGTCGAGCAACGACAGCAGGAGGTGTTCCAGCGTGGCATACTGGTGATGACGTTCGTTGGCGATCGCCAGCGCACGGTGCAGGGATTGTTCTAGGCTCTGGGAGAAAGTCGGCATTCGAGTCCCTTTTGGCCCCCGCCAATTTCAAGTGTGACATGGCCCCAGAGGTTCCATGCGCTGATTGAAACAAAACGCTTTTCGGCGTCGTGCTTCAGGCTACTTCTTTTCCATAACGCATTGCAAAGGATGTTGATGCTTGCGCGCAAAATCCATGACCTGCGTCACTTTGGTCTCGGCGACCTCGTATGTAAAAATACCGCACTCGCCGATCCCGTGCTGATGGACGTGGAGCATAATCTTGGTCGCCGTCTCCACATCCTTGTGGAAGAACCGCTCGATGACATGAACGACGAACTCCATCGGCGTGTAGTCGTCGTTCAGGATAAGGACGCGGTACAGGCTCGGCCGTTTCGTCTTCGGCTTGACCTTGGTGATGACGGACGTTCCCGGACCGCCCGGCGTGCCGGGCCGGCCCTCGTCGTTGCTCATCTGGGGCATTTCCGCCGATGAGATCTTGGGTTTTGCAGAACGGAGCGAGGCGAACGTCTGGACCATGGCAGAAAAGCGAAGCATCCCCTTGACGAGCAGTTGCGACGAACCCAATGAGGCCCATCCCCTGGCCATCATAAAGTCCGTACACCCCGGATTCCAGAGCGAGAGTGGCCTTTGGCAGTGTAAGGAGGGGCCCCCTCGCGGTTGAAATCCTCTAATTTTCCATATGGGTTCGCGGCGGGCCGGCCGCAACGGGCCATCTCTGCCGGCCGATCGCCCTGTTTTTGCGCTCGGGCAATCGCAATCCTCAGTTAATGGAAACGGGACGCCGGGCCACAAAAGGGTCGGCCCCCGTTCAGGATCCGTTGGCGATATTCATTGAAGATTGCATTCGAGCCAAAAAACACGTCGCCATTTACTCAATTCGGCTATCGGATTTACCACCCCTTCACGCCTGAAACCTACCGATCGGTTCCATTGCCGACGACTAGGTGCAGCTATGACGCTCCAGCGGATTGTGAATGGTTTGGGGGGCGTTTGCGCCCGTTTTGTCCGCAGTGAGCGGGGCAATGTGGCGATGATGTTCGCTGTCACGCTGCCGGTTCTGCTGACCGCCGTCGGCGCGGCGATCGATTACAGCCGGGCGGTCAATGCTCGCTCGGCGATGCAGGCGGCGGTCGACGCCACGGCGCTGATGATCTCCAAGGAGGCGTCGAGCCTCAACCCGGAGGAGATCACCACCAAGGCGCATGCCTACTTCAACGCACTCTATACGCATTCCGAAGTCGCTGACGTCAGCTTCAACGCCACCTACACCCCCAACGCAGGCAACGGCGCCAGCGTCGAGGTGATCGCGTCGGGCTCGGTGCAGACCGACTTCATGAAGTTTGCCAGTATAACCGACATGCCGATCAATGTCGCCTCCACCACCAAGTGGGGTAACATCCGCTATCGCATCGCTCTGGCGCTCGACAACACCGGCTCGATGTCCAGCGCCAGCAAGATGGAGGAACTGAAGAAGGCCGCCAACAAGCTGATCGGCGACTTCTACGACATGGCGACCACAAACGAGGACGTCTACATCTCGATCGTGCCGTTCGCTAGAGATGTGAACATCGGCACTGACAAGAAGGATGCGAACTGGATCCGCTGGACCGAATGGGACAACGACAACAAGAAGAAAGTCTGCACCAAGTCGCAATACACGACGAAGCGGAAGTGTGAGGACAACGGGGGAACTTGGAATACGGTCACTGCTCCTCACACCGATTGGAATGGTTGCGTGATGGATCGCGACCAGGATTTCGACACCACCAACACGCCGCCGGATCCTGCAGTCACAGCCACCATGATCCCCGCTTGGCAGTCCGAGGCCTGTCCGACTGCCATGATCGGCATGACTTCGGTGAAAGCCTCGAAACAGACGCTGCTCGACAAGATCAGCGCCATGCGGCCGAACGGCAGCACCAATCAGGGGATCGGCATGTTCTGGGCGTGGCTCACCCACGCAAACGCGGGCCCATTCCCGACACCTTCCAAGGATTCGACCTACGTGTATCAGGACGTGATCATCCTGCTTACCGACGGTCTGAACACCGAGAACCGCTACGATGGCGACGGACGAAATCATTCGACACGGGTCGACGCTCGGCAAGCGCTTCTTTGCACCAACGCGCGCGCGCAAGGCATCAAGATCTTTGCGATCCAGGTCGCAACCGATCGCGATCCCGTATCGACAGTGACGAAGAACTGTGCCAGCGAGCCAGACAATCCGAACTACTTCAGCCACATCACCCAGGCGTCGCAGATGACAGTGAAGTTCCAGAACATCTTCAAGGAGCTTGCGAAGCTACGCGTCGCAAAGTGACGACGTGAAGCAATCAAGCGATACCGGCTCCTCCGTGGAGCCGAGACCTGGCATTCCCGGGCTTCTCTTGCCGCCCGAAATGCGAGCGCCGCACGGTCCACGCACACCCGCACAACCCACCGCAAATATACGACCGTATACCGTCCTTATGCTGCAGCAGCTTTGACCGCCCCGCTGCGAATGTGAACAGTGAGCGCGGCTCGTCGCCGTAGTAGCTAGCCTGAAGCTGTTCAGATGACGGCCCCGGCTCTGACGCACTGGCGGCAGGCCGGGGGCAGCGGAATGTAATCGGTCTGGGGATGGCGCCGCTCGCCGTGCGACAGGCTCGCAACAGGTTTGTTATGATCATCGGATATCGGCGCCGATAGACCGCGCTTGGGGATGTGGCATCGGATGAAGAACGCAGTGTCCGAAATCGGGATCAAATGCTTGATCCTGAGCGCCTTGGGAACAGGCCCCGCGCTTGCCGCCGACGCCATGAGAGCCCCCTCGCCCAGCTTTGGATGGCAGGGCCTTTATCTTGGCGGGCACGTCGGCTACGGCGCGGGCACCTTCGGTCGCGACACACAGCCGCTGCCCAGCCAGGGCGTCTTTTTTCCGCACAGCCTCACCGGCATGATCGGCGGCTATCAGGCCGGCTACAACTGGCAGCTCTCGAGCAATGTCATCTTTGGGCTCGAGGCCGATATCTCGTTCACGAGCCCGCTCGACCGTCCTCCGCTGCAGCCGGCGCCATTCAATACGACATTCGATTATTTCGGCACGGCGCGCGGCCGGATCGGCTACGCGTTCGGGACGCTGCTTCCTTACATCACCGGCGGGCTTGCGTTCGCCGGGACACATGTCGACCTCAACGATGCCACGGGCGAACCGCTCGTGAGGCGCAGCCGCACACATCTCGGTTGGGCCGTCGGCACCGGCGTCGAGGTCGCGCTGCGAGATGGCTGGTCGGCCAAGCTCGAATACACCTATTTGAATTTCGGGGTGCAGACCTATGGGCTGGCCGACCTCGCTCTGCCGGACGTGCGCGTCGCACCTGACATCCACACCGTTCGCCTCGGGCTGAACTACAAGATCTGGGATGCGCGCGCCGCGGACGGTCAGACGATACGCCCGCTGACATTGCCCGAGGGAGGTGACTGGAACGTCCACGGCCAGACGACGCTGATCGCTCAAGGGTACCCGTCGTTCCGCTCCCCCTATCAGGGGCCCAACAGCCTGCCCGGCGGAGGACGCGGCCGCGAGACCTGGACCGTCGGCGCATTCCTCGGATGGCGCCTGTGGGAAGGTGGCGAACTCTATTTCGGACCCGAGCTTGCGCAAGGGTTCGGCATCGGCAACTCGCTGGGCCTCGCCGGCTTCTCCAACGGCGAAGCGCAGAAGGGCGGCGCGGAGTATCCGAAGTTCAGACCTCAGCGCTATTTCTTTCGGCAGACGTTCGGCCTTGGCGGCGAGCAGGAAACGGTCGCAGATGCCATCAATCAGCTGCCGGGAAAGCGCGACGTCGATCGCATCACCATCAACATCGGGCGCTTTGCCGTGGGCGATTTCTTCGACGGCAATTCTTACGCCAAAGACCCACGCGTCGATTTTCTCAACTGGTCGATGTGGGCTGCGGCGGGATGGGATTTTCCGGCCGACCTGCCGGGCATGACGAGAGGCGCCGTCATCGAGCTCAATCGCAAGGACTGGGCCATTCGGGCTGGCGCGTTCCAGGTGCCATCAGCGCCGAACAGCGACGTGCTCACCTTCGACACGGGAGGCGTCGTCGTCGAGTTTGAGGAACGCCACACGATCTTCGGCCAACCGGGCAAGCTGCGCGTCGGCGTATTCGCAAACCGCGGCAATACGGCGAATTACCGCGAAACGGTGGCGCTTGCCGCCATCGAACCCGAACTCGACATCGACGACATCAAAGTCGCCAACCGGCGCGACCGCTCCAAGTACGGCGTCTACGCCAACCTCGAACAGCAGATCATAACTGACGTCGGTTTGTTCGCCCGTGCGAGCTGGAACGACGGCCGCAACGAGATCCTGTCGTTCACCGACATCGACCGCAGCATTTCAGGCGGCCTGTCGATCAAGGGAAGCCATTGGGGCCGTCCGATGGATACGTGGGGTATCGGCGGCGCCGTGAACGGGCTTTCGCAAGCCCACCGCGAGTTCCTGGCGGCGGGCGCCACAGGCCTCCTGATCGGCGACGGCCGGCTGAACTACGCTCATGAGCGCATCTTCGAGACCTTTTACTCGATCGGGCTGTGGACCGGGGCCGCGTTGACCGCCGACTACCAGTTCATCACAAACCCGGCCTACAACGCCGATCGTGGCCCAGTTTCCATTTTTACGGGACGCTTCCACGCGGAGTTTTGACTTAACGCATCATCCACTCCGACCGGGATCATGGCTCGAAACGGGATGCCTTGCCTGGATCCACACTGCGCGCCAGCGCTTCGCTGGTTGTTGAAACGACAGCAGCGCTAACGACAGTGCTAAAGAGCGACTTCAAGCGCGGCATCGATACGGCTGATCAGATCCTCCTCGCTGAACGGCTTCGTCAGATAGGCAATCAATCCAGACTTCAGTGCCTGCGCTTTGACTCCCTCGTCCGGATAAGCGGTGATCAGGATCATTGGAATGGCGTGGCCGGATGCAATCAGGCGCGCGTAGAGTTCGAGGCCACCGATGCCAGGCATTTGAACGTCGGCAATCAAGCATCTTGTGCTCCGGAGCGCGTCGGATTTAAGAAATGTCTCTCCGTCTGGAAATGCTTCGACGCCGAAACCGAGCGAATTCATGAGATCGACGGTCGCTTCGCGTACCGATTGATCGTCGTCGACGATAGAGATGACCGCTTGCGTTGGCATCTTGCCCTGCCATGATCAATGTCGACCCACTCGCCGCGCCTTGCTGGCAACCAATACTCCTGGACGCGCTGAAGGTCAGGAGCGCAAGGGGATAGCGACGCTATACGGCCGTATATCACTAGCCGCGCTTACCGACTCCGTTCGAAGTCGCCTGCATCCCGGCCGCGACGAGCTCTCGACCATCCGCATCCCGACAGGTGCTGGCTAACCAGTCCTGACGACGCTCTTGAGCCTATCGGCCAGTCGGACAAGTTCAGCCAAGGATTTCGCCCGCATCTTCCGCATAATGCGACCGCGTCTGACCTTCACCGTAATCTCGCTCAAGCCAAGTTCCGCCGCGATCTGCTTGTTGAGAAGACCAGTGACGACAAGCGCCATGACCTTTCGTTCACCCTCCGTCAGCTCAGCAGATCGCAGCCGAAGATCGGCCATGGCCGCCGCTTCCTGGCGTCTGACGCGGTCATGTTCGATTCCAAGCTGGATCGCATCGAGCAACTCTTGATCGCGAAACGGCTTGGTCAGGAACTCGATCGCGCCACCCTTCATCGCTCGCACGGTCATCGGAATATCGCCATGGGCGGTAATGAAGACGATCGGTATATCGATGTTCAGTCTGGCCAACTCGCGTTGAAGGTCGAGGCCGCTCATACCCGGCATCCGGATATCGAGGACAAGGCACGCCGGGACGTCGGGACGCTCGCCCTGCAAGAAGTCGTCAGTCGAAGCAAAGGATCGTCCCTCCAGTCCAACCGACGCGAGGAGGTCTTCCAGGGCGTCGCGTACGGAGGGATCGTCATCAATGACGAACACCAGCGGCCGCTCACCCTGGGCAATGGCAGCTCCCTGGTTCATGCCACTGTCTTTCCTTCAATCGGAAGCGTGAACTGAAAGACGGCACCGCGCGGGGTCCCTGTTTCCGCCCACAATCGTCCGCCATGCATTTCGACAATCGAACGGCTGATCGTTAATCCAAGACCCATGCCCTCTCGCTTGGTCGTGTAAAAGGCATCGAAAAGTCGTGCAATTTTTCCTGCTTCCAGCCCGCCACCGGAGTCGTGAATCGCTACGATGGCACTGCCGGTCCCGTCCCTCACGGTTCTGATCAACAATTGTCGCGGCCCGTCGGCACTCATGGCTTCGATGGCATTGATGGTCAAATTCAGGATCACTTGCTGCAGTTGAATGCGATCTGCCAACGCCAACGGTATATCCTCTGCAAGCTGCATTTGCAGCGAAATGCCGCTCTTTTCGATTTCGCTGCGCGTCAGGGCGAGCGTCTCCAGTATCACGTCATTTATACTGAGCCATTTTCGCTCCTCCGGTGGCGCTCTCTTCGCGAGACCGCGAATCCGGCCGATAATGTCGCTCGCTCGATTTGCGTCCCTGAGCATTCGTTCGACGGCCTGCTTGGCCTTTTCGAGATTGGGAGGCTGAGCCGACAGCCAGCGCAAACAGGCGTTGCCGCTGGTGACGACACCGGTGATCGGTTGATTGACCTCATGGCCTATGGATGCCGTCAGTTCGCCCAGAGTCGTCACGCGAGCGACGTGCGCTAGCTGCGCGCGAGCTTCGTGCACCGCGGCCTTCGCTGATTCGATTTTCAGAGCCAGATAGGTCGTGGCCCCGATAGCTGAAATGCTGATGATGCAGTTGATCAACCCGGACTGTAGCGAACCGGTGCGCGTCAGAGCGAAGCTCAGGACCGTTAGCGCCACGCATCCCGCAAAGACCAGCCAAACACCGCGTGTGCGACAGAAATTCAAGGATAGCAGCACGACAGCGACATAGAAGACAGCAACGGCGATCTCCAGATCGGTCGCAGTATCCGCAACGAAGATCGCCGCAGCCAGTAAGGCCGTGGTGATCGGCGGGATCATCGACGGAGACGTCGCCCAGAAATGCCGGCTGGATCGCACGTGATCTCACCTCCCCTTAGGTCGCATCAAGCCGGGTTCTCAAGCGTGAATACGTCGGCCTCTTCGTCATAGGCGAAGTACTCGGCATAGCGTGCCCAGCTGGTGACGGCCTTCACGGTCTCGGCTGCGTAGTCTTCCGACATATGGTCCTCGAGTTCATCCCGAAAACGCCGCGCCGGGGCCTGATGACTCGACCGCTCGTCGAGAACACGGCGGATGTGCGCGGCAAGCGGAACATAGGTTGCCAGTTGCTGGGCAAACAGGCGCTTGCGTTCGTCGACATCGCTCGTTGCAAAGCGCATACCGGCGGCCGTCAGGCGGATATCGCCCTCCTCCAGCTCTGCAAATCGCAGGAGCTGCAAAGTCTCTGCGATCGGAAAGAGGTCGTCGACCTCGAGCTGCAGACCTGCTGCGAGCGGCGGCAGATCGGCGTGTCCGCGGTAGGGTTCAGCCGCCACGGTTTCGATCAGCCCGGCAAGCCGGTTGGACGACACGCGCGGCAGAACCATGGCGATGCCCGTGCCGGGAAAGAAACCATCGCGCGCCGGCGTACCCGATTTCATCGTCATCCGCGCATAGACGTCGTCCACAAGTTTTCGAAACGCAGGGTCGAGGCGATTGCGCGGCTGCGGCAGCTCGATCCGGATTTCGGCGACGACACGCCCAGGGTTGGATCCAAAGATGAGAATGCGATCGCACATCAACACCGCCTCTTCGATGTTGTGGGTGACCATCAGGATCGACTGCATCGGCATGCGTCCTTCCGCCCACAGGTCGAGCAGATCGGTGCGCAAGGTCTCGGCCGTCAGGACGTCCAGGGCCGAGAACGGCTCGTCCATCAGCAGGACCTTGGGATGCACGACCAGCGCCCGCGCCAGCCCGACCCGCTGACGCATGCCGCCGGAGAGCTCCTTGGGATAGGCACTCTCGTAACCATCGAGGCCGATCAGGTCGATCGCAGCCAACGCCGGCCGGCGGCGTTCGGCGGGTGCGAGCCCGCGAGCTTCTAGCCCCAGCTCGACGTTCTGCAGAACGGTCAGCCAGGGGAAGAGCGCAAAGCTTTGGAACACCAGCGCCATGCCGGCGGGCGGGCCCGTCACCGGCGCGCCCTCGAACGCAATCCTGCCATCGCTCGGCCGAATGAGACCCGCGATCGCGCGCAGGAGCGTCGACTTGCCGCTTCCCGAGCGGCCAAGCAAACCGACGATTTCGCCCGGCCGAAGAGTCAGGTCGACGTTATCGAGAACGACGAGCCGACCCGAAGCTCCCTTGTCGTAGGTTTGACATACGCCTTGCACCGAGATGAGAGGCACATCGTTGACAGAGCGGGCGGCGTCCATGGCATTCCTCCGCATGGTTGGTCAGTTCAGACGCAGGCGGCGCTCGGCGAACACATAGAGCGGACGCCAGAGCATGCGGTTGAACAGCGTGACGAACAGCGACATGACGCCAATGCCCAGCACGACGCGCGGAAAGTCTCCGGCTGCGGTCGCCTTGGCGATGTAGGCGCCGAGGCCATAGGCTTGGAGCCTGGTGTCACCCCAGCTTGCGACCTCCGCCACGATGCTGGCGTTCCAGGAGCCGCCGGAGGCAGTCAGCGCGCCCGTGACATAGTAGGGAAAGATGCCCGGCAGAATGACTTTGCGCCACCAGGTCCAGGACCGCAGGTGATAGATCGCCGCCGCCTCCCGAAGGTCGCTCGGAAACGCACTCGCGCCCGCGATGACGTTGAAGAGGATGTACCACTGCGTCCCGAGCACCATGAGCGGCGAGAGCCAGATGTTGGGATCGACGCCCGTTGCGACGATCCCCATCACCGCGAAGGGAAACAGCACATTGGCCGGGAAAGCAGCGAGGAACTGCGCCAGCGGCTGAACACGCTCGGCGACAACCGGCCTCAGTCCGATCCACACTCCGATGGGAACCCAGATCAGGCTCGCGACCGCGATCAGAATCACGACGCGTGAAAGCGTGGCCAAGCCGCCTCCGAAGGCCTCGAACGCGTCACGCCATGACAACGTCTGGCGCACATAGTCGATGACAAGCCAGGCCCCACACGCCGTTACAGCGACGACGACTGCGAGCCAGAGATAATCAACGGACGATGACGTGCGCCTGCTCCGCGCCGTTGCCAACCTGGGCATGCGTGCGCCAAGCCGCAACATCAGGAGGCGTTGCCAGATCCAGCCGAACGGCGCCAGCAGGTGCTTCACTAGCGAGGTCCGCCGGATGAGACCGTACATCCAGGACCGCGGCTTTTGCTGACTGGCGGTCTGCTCGGCGCGAAACTTGTCCGCCCACGCCACGACCGGCCGGAACAGGAGCTGATCGTAGAGAAGGATGACAAACGCCATCGCCAGGACAGCCCACCCCACGGCGGCGAAATCCTGCTGGTCGATGGCAAGGGCGAGATAGGAGCCGATCCCGGGAAGCTGGACTGTCGTGCTGCCGACCGTGATGGCCTCGGAAGCGACAACGAAGAACCAGCCGCCCGACATCGACATCATCGTGTTCCAGATGAGTCCCGGTGCAGCAAACGGTGCCTCCAACCGCCAGAACCGTTGCCAAGCCGAAAGCCCGAAGCTGCGGCTCGCCTCATCGAGATCGCGCGGCACAGTTTTCAGCGACTGGTAGAACGAGAAGGCCATGTTCCATGCCTGACTCGTGAAGATTGCGAAGATCGACGCGCATTCAGCGCCGAGTTCACTTCCTGGAAAAAGTCCCATGAAGAAGGTGACGGTAAAGGTGAGGAAGCCGAGCACCGGCACCGACTGCAGGATGTCAAGCGCAGGGATGATGATCAGTTCGGCACGACGGCTCTTGGCTGCGAGCGCCGCCACGACGAAAGTGAACAACAGTGAGGCGAAGATCGCCGCGAACATGCGCAATGTCGTGCGCAGCGCATATTCGGGAAGCCCGGCAACGTCCAGCGAGACAGGTTCGCGCGACAACGCGTCGAGCGAGTCACCCATGCCGGCCGCCCCGTGCGCGGCAAGGATGACCAGGGCCGCAATGAGGGAGAACGCGGCCAGGTCATAGACATTCGGTCGCATGCGAGCGCGCACGAGCGCGGCGACGGCGCCGAGCGCCGGACGATCGTCAGGAAGAAAGACCATGGCAAGCCTCGCGGCAATCGAGACCGATACTCGCCCTGCCCGGCGACATGAGCCGTGCGCGCTTGCGCCCTGCGGATACCTGCAAGCGCAACATCGGTTGAGCTGGGTTACGCGGCGCGGCGCAAACTGTCGCCATCGTCGGTTGCCGCGGCTTCGGTCCAACGGCACTCGAGCCGTCCGCTTGTCGGGTTCGTGTGCCAGCCGGCAACGAGCGCGCGGCGTACCGGCGCTCGCGGTCGCCCCTCCATGGGGAGAACGGCGGTAGTTCTTGTTTTGAAGGTGTTCGCCCGCTCGGAACGTGACGCGGGCGCCGCGACATTCTCGCGAAGAAAGACGATGTTCTTGTTCATGGCTTACCTCCCGGAAATGTCCCCTGCAGGACCCGGGAGGCGAAGCGGACAGACCTTTATCTGGCCCAGCCGGCACTCGCCCGGCGGGTGATGCCGGGAGCAATCCTGGTTGACGGGTTGAGTGTCCGACAGAAGTTTCGCGTCTCTGCCGGACAGCGACTAGGGTAGCTGTCCATTACCTGCTTCGTTTGATCGAGAAATGGCTCCGGAACCGGAAGGCCGCGCGGGGAATGCGCCCCAAAATCGAACGTGTCAAGCGACCAATGCGCCTCTACGGGCGGACATTCCGAAAATTATACTCATGTATATGCAATCAGAATTGTGATCGTCGGGTCGGCCGGGGATCGCTATGCTTTTCCTCGAAACCGGCAGCGGAGTTCGCAAGTTGGTTCGAGCTGTTCGATCTGCATTGATCGCACTTGTTCTTGCGATGGCGGTCCACCTGTCGTCGGCGAAAGCCGGCGAGCCGGTCGATATGCTGCTGGTGCTGGCAGCGGATGTTTCGCGCAGCGTCGACCAGCAGAAGTTCCAGCTTCAGCGCGAGGGCTACGCTGCCGCGATCTCGAATCCGAACGTGTTAAATGCCATCGTTTCCGGCACTCACCAGCGGATTGCATTGGCCTTTGTCGAATGGTCCGGTGCGGATTCACAGAAGGTCGTGATCGACTGGACGCTTATCAGCGACAAGGCGTCTGCACGCCGCTTCGGCGACCAGCTCCTGGAAGCGCCCCGCTCCTTCGCGGACCGCACGTCCATCAGCGGCGCAATCGATTTCGCAGCAACCCGCTTCGATAATGCCCCTTTTGAATCCAATCGGCGAACGATCGACGTATCTGGCGATGGCAACAACAATTCCGGCCGCGACGTGACCGTCGCCCGCGATGCGGCACTGGCCAAGGGTATCACGATCAACGGGCTCGTCATCCTGACAGAGAACCCACAGCTATGGGATTCCGACCACACCAATCCCCCTGGCGGGCTGGAAGCCTACTATCGCGACAACGTCATCGGCGGGCCCGGTGCCTTCGTGATCGCTGCGAAGAACTTCGAGTCGTTTGGTGAGGCCATCACCAAAAAGCTGGTCGCAGAAATCGCCCAAGGACCCGATCTGCAAGACGCGCCGGAGCGCAGTGCTCAGCCGCGCCCTTCATCGATCGTAAGAGCCGCGATGCCATTGCAAATCCTCGGGCGCGAGCCAAGCGAAGGAGTAGTTCGAAGTGAAGATCGCTGCGATGACCCTGATCGCATTGTTGTTCACAATGCCGCTGTTCGCCATGCATCTTTATGCGAGGGCTTACGTGCAGCCTGTTATCGAGCAGCCGAACGATTGCAAGGATCCCAGTTCGCGACCCGGATCGAGAGCGGACGTGTCAGTCCCACCGCGCTTCTTTGGGACGCTCGCCTGAGCCCTGACCGCGCAAGGCGCTGACTTCAATAGCGCATGGTTGAGCGTATCCCGACGATCACGGCGTTCCTGACAGGCTCGGTGGGTGACGCGTCGCCGGCAACGTGCCCGCCGGGATGGAACACGAACTGCAGGTTTGGCTGCACGGTCCAGCCCGGCGCGATGCTCGCGGAATAGGACAGATCGAACGACAGCTCGTAGTCGCGCAGTGGCGTCGGCAAGCCGGTGAAAAGTCGCGCGTCGTGATCGAACGCGCGCGCATGCTTTGAAACATGCGCGTAGAGAAACGATGCGCCGAACGCGTCGGCGGGACGCTGCGGGATCAGGCCTGCGAAGATGATGCCGCCATCGAGATAGAAATCGACGAGGTTGCGATCCGGCGGGCTCCAGGCGGCGCGCGCGAACAGCAAGACGCCTGAATTGGCGTCGCCGCCCGGCGGCCGGTAGAGCTGCTGATCGAGCACTGCATAAATCCCGTCATTGCCGTGCACGCGACGCGCAATGCCGACGCTGAGCGGGCTTGCGAGCGAAAACCCGTTGATGTCGAAGCGCAGGTGATCGAACCGGTCGAAGTGGTGCCAGCCGCCGAAGCGGATGCCGCCGGCGAGGCCTTTCGCCGTCGGCTCCTGGTTATAGCGATACTGCAGTTCGCCGATCACGAACGGCGGATCGTTGACGCGAAAGTTCAGGCCGTGGCGGTTGCATTGCTCGGGTTCGAACCCGCACGCGCCGGCTGGATCGCCGTTGAATACGGCGAGCAGCGCGGTGGTCTGCGGCGTCGGGTCTAGCTTCAGCCGCACGCCCGGCGTCGATAGCGGGTATGCCGGCCCAGCACTCGGAATGCCGGCTTTCGGGTTGGTTGGCCAATCGCTTGAGATGAAGAAGCCGAAATACTGGCTGAACAGGAATTCGGTGTCGACCACCAGCTGGCCGGCGCGCAGGCTCGCCATGCCGCCGAACAGCTGCTGTTCGAGCCAGAGCTCCGAGAGCCGCGTCGCCGGCAGCGCCTCGATGTTGCTGACCGTGTTCAAGCCGCCGATCAGGTTGCGATTTGGGCCCTTGCTGCCGTGAAGCTGAAAGGCGTTGGCGTAGAAGCTCAAGCCGTCGAGCCCTGCGAGCCGGCCGAGATCAACGCCGATCATGGCTTCGAGCTTCCCATCGAAGATGGTGCGGCGCCGGACCCCGCCTGCGACGTTCGACAAGACCTCGGTGGTGTGGATTAGGCCGAAGGTGATGCCGCGCTCTGCAAGCCAGCGCCGCGCACCGAACGGGTCGCCATCCTCTGGCAGGCTGGTCGCGATCGTCGGCTGCGGAGACACGCCCGGCGGCGGATCGCCCTGCCCGAAGGCGGACGACGTCAGCACAAGGACGGTTGCGGTCGAAACGAGCGCCCGGCGCAAAGCCGGCGGCAGACCATTGACGTTTCCCACATCGACAACAGTCAGCCCACGCATCGACAGCGATCCCCAACACCGGCCGCTCACGCGACGGTCCCCGCAGCCGGCGACCCCAATGATCCAAGCCCGGCCAGTTCGCGAAGATTGATAATGATAATGAGAAGCATTCGCAACTAGAATTTTGACTGCCGCCGCGACCCGCTATGAATTCCAGGCAACGCCAGAACAAAACTCGAACACTTTTTCAACGACTCACGTAGGATACTCGGCCCTGAATTCCTGATGGGTGGGGCAAGATGTCTGAAATCGCTCGTGATTTTTCCGCAGTCGTGCGGCTCTGCGAATATTGCCGCGAGTTGGAGCGGCTGCACCTGTGGGGCGATGACGACGAGATCGATCGCGAATTCAACGCCGTCTGCCGCGCCATGTGGGCCTATACGTGCGACGACTTCCACGACGACTCGCTCTCGGTGGAGGACCACGCCTTCCTCGACAACCTGACAAAGAAGACCGCGTACGAATTCGCGCTGGAGAACGGCTACGACCTCGCCGACTACAACAACGGCGGCTATGTGTCCGACTGGTGGGGGTTTGCCTGGATGATCCTCGCCGAGAAGCGCGGCCTGTTCACGCCCGAGCAACGCACAGCCGCCTGGGCCAAGCACGACGCGAAGCTCTTGGCCGAGACCAAGGTGATCGGCGTGATCCGGGGACTATGAACGGAGACAATTTTGCGAACGTGGAGGCCCGCGACAAGCACGGGCGTGACGCGTAAGATTAGGCCGCCCTTCCCTCGATCAAGATCAGGCCCGTCATGCTCAAGTTCTATTTCGCTCCGCAGACCTGCGCACTCGCCTCCCATATCGCCCTGATCGACGCGGGCGCCGTCCACGAAGCGGTGTTCGTCAGCTTCGAGAAGGAAGAGCAGCGCAAGCCGGAATACCTCGCCATCAATCCGAAGGCGCGCGTGCCCTCGCTGGTCACTGACCGTGGCGTGCTGACCGAGACGCCGGCGATCCTGGCTTTCATCGCCCAGAGCTGGCCGCAGGCAAAGCTTGCGCCGACCGATCCCTATCAATTCGCGCAGGCGCAGGCATTCAACAGCTACCTCTGTTCGACGCTGCATGTTGCGCACGCCCACCGTCGGCGCGGCTATCGCTGGGCCGACGAGCCGTCGTCCTTCGCCGACATGGAGCGCAAGGTGCCACAGACAGTCGGCGACTGCTTCTCGCTCGTGGAGCAGATTATGTTCAAAGGCCCGTGGGTGCTGGGCGAAAGCTACTCGATCTGCGATCCCTATCTCTTCACCGTCGCACGGTGGATTGAAGGCGATGGCATCGACCCGGCGAAATTCCCCAAGGTCGCCGAGCATCGCCGCCGCATGAGCGAGCGCGCATCGGTGCGCGAGGCGCTCGCGGTCCAAGAGCCGCGCCGGAGCTAGTGTCCCGAATCCGAGGTTCGCCATACTTTGCAGCGAGCTCAGAGCGAACTTCGGATTCGATCAGGACACTAGCAAGCTTACGATTCTAGTGTCGTTTATGGATCAGAAATTCGCACGATGGACTCGCGGCAATGATGGTGCGAATTTCTGATCCACGACACTAGGACTGCCCCCGATGCGGTCAGGGAAGCTTTCCTGCGAACTGCCTTTTGCTTCACGTACGACCGGCGGCGTGATCGGGGTTACAATGAACCGCGATAAGCTCTTCCTGCTCCATCCCGGCGGTTCTACTGATGGCATTGCGCGCTCATCGAAGGTGTCCTGACCCTGTTCCCCGAACTCAGCCGAGACCTTGATGTGGTGCGGGTCGCATGGGCCGCCCGAGACAGGAGGTCATTGATCTCGTCGGAGAGGAGAGCCAGTCCCTGCCCTTGCTGGTCCTGGTGTCAGGCGCGACATCTGCACATCAGACAAACACGTACAAAGGCCGAGCTTTCATCTCGGACAAGGACAGGATTCTTGCTGCACTCTCAGAACGCCATGGCTTTCCTGAGCCTCATCCGCAGAGGCCGTCTGGATTGCTGACGTCATTGCCGGCACATTGACACCAGACGAGGAGACGCGCCCTTAGCTGTCCCGGCGCATGGCCGCGTCGACGCTCCAGGGACCGGGCCCTGCGAACACGAAGTAGAAGAAGACGAAGCAGTACAGCACCGCAAGTTCGCCGCTATTGACGATCGGAAAGAAGCCTCGGGTGGCATGCGCGATGAAATAGGCGGCCGCCAGCAGGCCCGACAGGACGAACGCGACAGGCCGTGTGAACAGACCGATCGTAAACAGCGCCCCGCCGATCAATTCCAGCACACCGGCCATGCCCGACAACGACGTCACCGACGCATTCGCGAGCGCCGGCACGACCGGGAAGCCGAGGAACTTCGCGGTGCCGTGTTGCATCAGTTCGAGACCTGTCACGATGCGCAGCACGCTCAGAACACGCGGCGCCCAGGAGTTCAATGTCGCATTCAATGTCGCTTCAGTAGCCATTGGCTGTCCCCTTGACCCGCAATCCCCTGCGGCAGCCGATCAACCCGCGCGGCGCCCCGCGGGTTCCCGCGGCATACAGTTCTTAAGCCGGCTCGCTTGCGAAGACAAATGTAGCTGTGCAAGGTCTGCTGCGACGAACTTTCGAGACGAGGCATGACAACGGTCCGCACCCACTATCTGCACCATCGCATCGACTGCGAGCCAATGGCATGGAATGCCGTCGGCAAGGCACTGGTCGCCAAGGCGCCGGCGATCGAGGCCGCGGACGGCCTGCTTTACGGCATCTGGCGAAGCCAGATCGGCCAACCGCGCGACACCCTCAACGCCATCACCGTGTGGGGCGAAGCCGGCGCTGGCCAGGCCGCCTTTATGGATCTGCTCGGACCGACGAACAGCGTTCGCACCCAGGACGTCACGGCGATGACGCCGACGCTGCGCCCCCTCAGCGACACACCGCCCAGACGACAAGGAAATTTCGCTTTTCGCTGGTTCGAGACGCCGAGGCAGAACTGGCAGGAGTTTCTCGATCTCTGCGCGCAAGCGTGGCCCGGCTTCGAATCGTCCTACGACTCGCAAGTGATCGGCCTCTGGAAGGTCGAGGATGTCTCCCAGCCCGACGTCGTGCGCAGCCTGTTGCTGACGCGCCGGCCTGACCTTGCCATGTGGGAGCGCTCGAAGATCCCCCAAGGCGAAAAGGAACAAGCCGTGCGCGACGCGCTGAGCCGCCGCTACGACCTCTGCTCGTCGACCTACGTCTACACCACGACGCTGATGACGGCCGAGGACCGCGAAGACCGGGAGCGCTGGACCTGAAGCGGAGCTTGCGCCCGCCGCCCTCAAATCGGCCACGTCAAGCCCAACATTAATTGAGCGAATTTCGCGCAATAAATGCTTGCCATCGCTCGATAAATCCGTCTCGATACGCCGCGCTGAAACGAGCCGCCAGGGCACTTTCCGGCAACGAGCGAAACCGCTGCCTGAAGGCCCGAGAACAACGCGGCCGCTGCAGCCCCCG
Organism: Bradyrhizobium sp. LHD-71; assembly: GCF_031157255.1. Lineage (GTDB taxonomy): Bacteria > Pseudomonadota > Alphaproteobacteria > Rhizobiales > Xanthobacteraceae > P52-10. The sequence goes on from NZ_JAVIFX010000001.1 coordinate 230,599, forward strand.
GGGGACACGCATGTCATCAAACGATACGCCGGCGAAGGACGTGCCGGCGCAAGACGAGATTGTTACAGTTTCGGACGACGCGCTGCGCAAGGCGGAGCAGTTTGTCGAGGCGGAGGAAGGCGCGACAAATCGCCTGTCCGGCTGGGCCGGAACGGCGGTGACCGCCATTGCCGTGGCGATGACCCTCTTCCACCTTTATGCCGCCTACGCGATCGTGCCAACGCAGGAGCTGCGCTACACCCACGTCGCCTTTACCCTGGTGTTAAGCTTCCTCCTGTTCCCGCTGGCCGCACGCTTCCGCAACCGCGTACGGTGGTGGGATATCATCCCGGGTCTCCTTGCAGTCGCCACCATCGCCTATGCGCTATGGGGCGGCGAGGACTTCACCGATCGCGCGGCTGTTCCCGAGCGCTGGGATATCGCCGTCGGCGTCGTTTTCATCGTGCTATTGCTGGAAGCCACACGGCGCACCACCGGCCCGATCATGCCCGTGGTCGCCATCGTGTTCATCGCCTATGCGATGTTGGGACCCTACCTTCCTGCGCCCTGGACGCATCGTGGCTACGACCTTGCGCGCCTGGTCGGACACCTGTTCATCACCCTCGAAGGAGTTTTCGGCGTCGCGGTCGACGTGTCGGCGACCCTGATCATTCTGTTCACGATCTATGGCGCGTTCCTGCACCAGTCGGGTGCGGGAAAGTTCTTCATCGATTTCTCGCTGGCGCTCATGGGCGGCAAGCCGAACAGCGCCGGACGCACTGTTGTGCTGTCGTCGTTCCTGCTGGGCGGCCCATCCGGTTCGGGCGTCGCCACCACGGTAATGATCGGCACCGTCGCCTATCCGATGCTGGAAAAGGCGGGCTTCGAGAAGAACGCTGCCGGCGGACTCCTTGCCGCCGGCGGGCTCGGCGCGATCCTGTCTCCGCCCGTGCTGGGTGCCGCAGCCTTCCTGATCGCCGAGTTTTTGAAGATCGGCTATCTCGAAGTGATTCAGATGGCGATCATTCCGACCTGCCTCTACTACCTGTCGCTGCTCATCATGGTGGAGCTCGATGCGCGGCGGTTCGGCGCGCACGACGTGTCGCTCCACCTCGACATGACGCTCGGCCAGATGACGCGGCGCTATGGCTTCCACTTCGTCTCGCTGCTCGCCGTCGTCATCTTCATGCTGTTCGGATATTCCGCGTCGCTGTCGGTGTTCTACGCCACACTTACGACTTTCGCGCTGAGCTTCCTTCGCCCCGAAACCGCGCTGGTACCGAAGAAGCTGGTGCGCGCGATGGCCGACGGCTCGATTGGCGCGTTGAACGCGGCGACGACGTGCGCCTGCGCCGGCATCGTCGTCGGCGTCGTCACTCTGACCGGTCTCGGGCTGAAATTTTCGTCGATCGTCATCACCTATGCCGGAGGCAGCCTGCTGCTGACGGCCGCCTACACGGCGCTGATCGTCTGGATCATCGGGCTCGCGGTCCCGGTGACGGCCTCCTACATCATCTGCGCGGTGATCGCAGCGCCTGCGCTGACCAAGCTCGGCGTTCCGGATTTCGCTGCGCACATGTTCATTTTCTACTATGCTGTGCTGTCCGAGGTGTCGCCGCCGACGGCGCTCTCGCCGTTCGCAGCCGCTGCGATCACCGGCGGCGATCCCTACAGGACCACGCTGCAATCCTGGAAATACACCCTTCCCGCCTTCCTCGTGCCGTTCGTGTTCGTGGTCGATCCGCAAGGCGTCGGCCTGCTGCTGAAGATTCCGAAGGACGGATCCTGGATCGACATCCTGCTCATCACCGCCAAGACGACACTCGGCCTGCTGGCATTGGCTGCCGCCGCACAGAACTGGGTGCTGCGAAAAAATACCACGCTTGAACGCGCGCTGCTTGTGCTATCGGGGCTGCTGCTGGTGTTTCCCGCATTGATCGAGGCGATCATCGAACTCATCGTCGGGCGCGACATCAGTTATACTTTTGTACCAGGCGTCCTGATCGGGCTCGGCGTGGTACTGTGGCAAGCAAGAACGCCGACACAGCCGGCGGTCACGACGTAATGGGAGTGAACGATGTCGAACAGAGTTTTTAGAACCGCAGCTGCGCTGACGGTGGTTGCCGCGGCCGGCCTTGCCTGCGCCGGCATCGTGCATGCGCAGCAAAAGACGATAGCGATCGGCACCGGCGGCACCGGTGGCGTCTACTATCCGCTCGGCGGCGCGGTCGCCAACGTGCTGTCGAAGAACCTGCCGAACGTGCAGGCTACCGCCGAGGTGACCGGCGGCTCGGTCGACAATCTCAAGCTGATCGGCGCTGGTCGGAGTGAACTCGGCTTCACCATGGCCGATGCCGCGCTCGATGCGCTGAAGGGGGAGGACAAGTTCAAAGGCGGCAAGGTACCGTTGCAGACGCTTCTGGTTGTCTATCCAAACCGCATGCATGTGGTGACGGTCGAAGGGAGCGGCATCGAGAAGATGTCCGACCTGAAAGGCAAGCGCGTGTCGACCGGCTCGCCGGGCAGCGCCACCGAGGTCATGGCTTTCCGCGTGATCGAGGCCGCCGGCCTCGACAAGGACAAAGACATGAAGCGTGAGCGGCTCGGTGTGGCCGAGTCTGTGAACGCGGTGAAGGACAAGAAGATCGATGCGTTCTTCTGGGTCGGCGGCATTCCGACGGCTGCAGTGACGGACCTCGCCGCGACGCCCGGCGTCAAGATCAAGATGATCGATCACGCGGACGCTGTCGCAAAGATGAATGCGAAGTATGGCGATCTCTATGCGATGGGCACGATCCCGAAGGGATCCTATCCGGGCTATGACAAGGACAACGCGATCGCCGAAGTCTGGAACATCATCGTCACCGGCGACAAGATGAGCAACGACGAGGCCTACAACATCGTCAAGACGCTGGTGGAGAAGAAGGCCGATCTGGTCGCCGTGCACAAGGAAGCGGAGAGCTTCTCCCTTGACAACCAGAAGCAGTCGAAGTCGCCGATCCCGTTCCATCCCGGCGCGCTGAAGTACTTTAAGGAAAAGGGCATCACGAACTGACGCCCTTTTCACGACCTGGAAATCAGGTTGGTCTCGTCGCAATCACAGTCTCGGTGTCGCCCCCGCGGAGGCGGGGGCCGATATTCCAGAGCGTCCGAGGCTAGATCACTGTCGCTCTGGAATATGGATCCCCGCCTCCGCGAGGAGGACGCCGAGCGTTTTGTCGTATCGGCGTTCAACCTAAACTCATCACGCCTTCAGCAACGGCAAGTCGGGACCTGATTGCGCTAAGGCGCGAACCGCGTGAAGACGTAGTCGTGTCCTTTCACCCGCGCCTCGTGGCACGCAAAGCAGGTTTGATGCTGCGCCTCGTCGACGGGCTTGCCGTCGACAAATCTGCCGAACCCCCAGCCGCCGGTGGCCGCATATTTCTTCGAATCCTTGACCATGATCTGGATGGTCGTGGCCGCACCTGGAACAGAGGCAGGTTCGAATTCAGGCGATTGCACATGTTTCCAGGCAAGCTTTGCGAGAACGGTTCCATCCGGAAACGGCAGCGTCCCCTCACGATAGGCTTTGATCGCTGTGGCGTTTCCGAGGACGGCGCGGAGCTCGTTCAGCGGCTCCGCTTCCTGGGCCACTCCAATCAACTCCCATTGGCGATATCCCTCCGGGATTGTGACTCCATAGATCGGCGACGCCGCTTCAGCGCTTGCCTTGCTTTCGGCGACAACCATCATGGCCAACGCGGCCGAGACCCCGGCGGCTGCAGACAGCAGGAGATAGAGCGATCTCATCATCGAGTTCCTCCGGCTCTTGATCAAAAGCGATCAGCATCGATGACGGCCTGAGCGAACTCGCGCGGCGCTTCCTGAGGCAGATTGTGCCCGATACCGCCCTTGATGACGCGGTGTGCATACTTGCCCGAGAATTTCTTGGCGTAGACACTGGCGTCCGGGTGCGGCGCACCGTTGGCATCGCCTTCAAGGGTGATGGTGGGCACCGAGATGACCGGCCCCTGAGCAAGCCGCTTTTCCAGATCGTCGAATTTCGGCTCGCCCTCAGCCAGGCTGAGCCGCCAGCGATAATTATGGATCACGATGTCGACGTGATCAGGATTATCGAAAGCCTTTGCGCTACGGTCGAACGTGGCATCGTCAAAATGCCACTTTGGCGAAGCCAGCCGCCAGATGAGTTTCGAAAAATCATGTCGGTATTTGTCATAGCCAGCGCGGCCGCGCTCGGTGGCGAAGTAGTACTGGTACCACCATTCGAGCTCCGCCTTCGGCGGCAGCGGCACCTTGTTGCCTTCCTGGCTGCCGATCAGATAGCCGCTCACGGACACCAAGGCCTTGCAGCGCTCCGGCCAGAGCGCCGCGATGATGTCGGCTGTCCGCGCGCCCCAGTCATAACCGGCGATGGTTGCCTTCTCGATCCTGAGAGCATCCATCAGCGCGACGATGTCAGTCGCGAGCGCCGCCTGCTGGCCGTTTCGGGGTGTCGCATTTGAAAGGAAGCGCGTCGTGCCGTAGCCGCGCAAATACGGGATGATCACCCGGTATCCAGCGGAAGCCAGCAGCGGAGCGACGTCGACATAGCTATAGATGTCGTAAGGCCAGCCGTGCAGCAGGATGACGGCAGGCCCGTCAGCAGGACCGACTTCAGCGTACCCGACGTTCAGGACGCCGGCATCGACCTGCTTCAGTGTGCTGAAGGACGTATGCGTTCCCGGTCGGACGGCGGGCAGCTTCGGCGCGGACGTGCTGGCGGCCTGCGCACTGGTCGACCTGATCACTCCGAGTTGCGCGAGAGCGAAGGTCGCGGCGGCAATGCCGAAAAAGCGACGTCGACGATGATTGATTTGCTCTGACATTGCGCTCGCATCCATCGGTGGCTCTCCTTGATTCGAATGCATTGGACTCGGCTCCACTCAGGCAGGATTGATTGCGATATCGACGTTGTCGCGCGTGGCCTTGGCGTGCGGCCGGGTTCGGTACGTCGCGCGCATCACCATTCTCCTCGGTGAATGCGGACTTGGTGCCTCGACACCTAGGCGAAGATGGCTGCAAACGCCCGTTATGAGTTGTTAGGTGCTGTTAGCGGGCACGCGCAGCGGCCAACCCTGGACCCGGCGCGAAATAGCGGATCTGGTTACAGAATCCTTCAAGTCACGGACGGATTGGTGCGTCAGCTCACAGGCAAGCTCGCGGCGAGGTCCAGCGCTCGTTCCGCATCGCCGAGCTATCTGGCGGGCGGATATCCGGGCTGCGGGCGATCTCACCCACCATGACTGCCCCGGATCGTTGGGTGCTAAAGCACCGCCTCGCGCTCGAGCATCCATTGCGTCACCGGCTGACGGAAATTCATCAGCCCGGGCGTCGTCTCGTACGTCTTGATGTATTTGAATCCTGCGGCCTGCAGCGTCCTGTTCGGCGCGACGTTGAGCGCATAAGGTTCGCAGAATAGCCGCTTGAGCTTCAACGTCTCGAGATAGATTTTTGCCGTCTGGCGCACGAAAGCCGTGCCGTTACCGCGGAGCCTGCGTTCGGGGTTGAAGATGTGCAGGTGCATATGCGCCTCCTCGCCGAACCTGATCTTGTCCGACGACGAGAAGCCGACAGGCTTGTCATCCAGTTCCCATAGCACCAGCAGGACTTTTCGTTCCTCGACCGGCAAAGCAAACTGCTGCTCGAAGCGTGCGATCCACAGCGCCCGTTCCGGTACGAGCTTCGGATCGACACCGAGACTGTTCAGATATTCCGGCGTCGCGTTCAGAAAGTAATCGATCACGAGAGCGGTTTCGAAGAGTTGCATCGGCCGTGCGATGCGGATCGAGGACGCGTCGTTCATTGGCAGCACTCGCAAGATCAGTCGCCGTTTTCACCTTCTGGCTTTTGTTGCGACCTAGCTTCGCTTGGTCTCGAAGTGATCAGTCTCCCCCTCGCACGCCGTCAAGACAACAAAAAAAGCCCGGCTCACGCCGGGCTCAGCAACCTTATTGGAGCGTCCGGAATCCGGAACTGGGCTCCGTCATGCCGCCTTTTGCGGCTTTCCGAACGTCTCGAACGGCTTGTAAGTTTCCTTGGCAAGATCCTTGTACAGATCGCCGATCTTGGTGCTTTCGGCGACGAAGGTCTCGTACGCGGTCCTCGCATAGTCGGTCTGCACTTCGATCACCTTATCCAACGAACGAACGCCAGCGAGCTTTTCCAGGAAGGCACTGCCCTCCTCAAACGACTTCTTCGCATAATCGGTGTAGGCGGCGGCGATCGCCTGCAGGTTCTTGGTGCACGTCCCCGCAGAGGCAACAGCGGCATCGAATTGCTCTTTGCCGTAGTTCTGGAACTCTTCAACCTTGAACATTTGTGATTCCTTTTCCCTGAGCTGTTAACAAAAAATGTGACGCCCAAAGCCGCCTTGATCCGGCGGCGCAGGCCCGACCTCCCCATCAATGATCTCATTATAGTGCAGTGCACAAAATTGTCAATGAATGTTGTGCGACGCACAACATAAACCTTACATCAAAGGTCTGATTCGGGTGCAAGGTCCGGTTAACCCTTTGGCAATCCCGTCCCCCTACCGTGATGCCGTACGTTTTTGTGCGGCCAAAAGCCGGAAAATCGAGCCAGGACAGCTCGTTAGGCGGAACCCATCAACCGGGTGTTCACCTGACGTCCACCCCCTGGCCGATGGACACAAAATGGCCTTTCGAATGCTGCTCAACGAGGGTCACGGTGCCGTGAGCGGCAGGGAAAAACTAGGGGACGGGAAGTTCATGTTCCGCGCAATCGCCGCGTCCTCTCGCGGTCGTCGTCTTTTCGTGCTTGGCCTGATCACTGCGGTGTCGGCCACAATGTTTACCAGCGACTTTGCTGAAGCCAAGCGCAAGCGCGGCGGCAAGCGCACGCACGTCGCGCGCGTCGCCTACGCGCCGCCCTTTTCCACGATCGTGGTCGACGCGAATTCCGGCGCGACGCTGCAGGCGAACAACGCTGACGCCCAGCGTTTTCCCGCTTCGTTGACCAAGGTCATGACACTTTATCTACTGTTCGAGCAGATCGAGTCCGGCAGGATGAAGCTCGACACGATGATGCCTGTCTCGGAGCATGCGGCCGTTCAGGCGCCGACCAAGCTCGGCTTGCGCGAAGGCGAGCAGCTGAAGGTCGAGGACGCGATCAAGGGCCTCGTCACGCGCTCGGCCAACGACGCAGCTGTCGTGATTGCCGAGGCAGTCGCTGGCAGTGAGGAAGAATTCGCCAGACAGATGACGCGCAAGGCGCGCGCGCTTGGCATGAACCGAACCACCTATCGCAACGCGAACGGCCTGCCCGATGAGGACCAGGTCACGACGGCACGCGATCAGGCGCTGCTCGGCCGCGCGATCCAGGACCGCTTCCCGCGCTACTATCGCTATTTCGCGACGAACAGCTTCTATTATCGCGGCAAGGCGATCCGCAATCACAACAAGCTGCTTGGTCGGGTCGAAGGCGTTGACGGGATCAAGACGGGCTTTACCCGCGCGTCCGGGTTCAACCTCGTCACCTCGATCAAGCGCGGCAACCGCTATCTCGTTGCGGTCGTGCTCGGCGGCCGTTCCGGCGGTTCGCGCGACTCCATCATGCGCAACCTGATCGCCGAGAATCTGGAGCGTGGCGCAACCAAGCGTACCGTCGCCGCGATTACGGAGAATGGGCCCTCCGCCACTGCTGTTGCACAGCCGAGCGGTACGTCCGCCCGATCTGAGATCAGGTCGGCAGATAGAAAGACCGTTGAGCTGAAACCGAATGCTGCAAGCGACTTCGATGGCGAAGGCAACCCCGCCCGCCGCGACTTCGCGCCAGTTCAGGTCGCAGCCGCCGGCAGCGCCGAACCAATCGCAGCAACGACCCCCGCCACGCGGCAGCAGCGGATGGCGCCGCTCACCAACGGCGTCGTGGCCGCCCAGGCGCTGGCGCCAATCCCTGGCTCGACCGAGCCAATGACACCGGTGCGTGTGAGGACCCTGCAGGTGAAGGCCGGCACGTTGAAGGTCGCAAGCGCCGGCGCGACGCAGATCGTCCCGCAGCCCTCGCCGTCGCAGGTCGCCAGCGCGGTCGAACCCCCGCAGAGCAACGCCGTTGCAAAATCCGACCTTGCTCCACTCGCGCCGCATCACGGCAAGGGTCAGGGCATCCTGGGCACGCTACCCGCCAGTGCCATGGCTTATGCCGAGCCGGCCGCACGGGCCGGAACGACGGTGGCCGCCGTCGCAGCAGCACCTGCGCAATCGCAGATCGACGCGCACAAGCCCTCCATTCGCCCCGGAAGCTGGATCATTCAGGTCGGCGCGCTCGAAAGCGAAGCCGAAGCGAAGAGTCGCTTGAGCGAAGCCCGCGACCACGCCCGCACCATCCTCGGCAAGGCTGAGCCCTTTACCGAAGCCGTCGCCAAGGGCGACAAGCAGTTCTATCGCGCCCGCTTCGCTGGCTTCGTCGACAAGGACAAGGCGGAAGCGGCCTGCAAGACGTTGAAGCGGTCGGATTTACCTTGTTTCGCAATGAAATACTAACCATCGCTGTCTAACGTTGGAGCCATCGAGCCCGGAAACCGGGCCGTATGAGACCCGGAACGAGGTCACAGGCGCGTCAAGACAGGGCACAGGATCGCTCGCGTAGCGTTGCTTATGCGTGCGGAGTTAGTTGCGATGGCGTCGAAGAAGGGTGTCCTTGGCCTCGTTTACCCGCGAGGCGAGGTACGTCGAGCCCCCTTGGTCGGGATGGAGTTTCTTCATGAGGGAGCGGTGCGCCCGGCCGATGTCGTCCGCCGACGCCCCCGCCTGCAGGCCAAGGATCTGATAGGCCTCCTGCTCCGTCATTTTCCCGGACGCCGCACTGCCGACATTGCCGCGCTGCCCCCCTGCCCGTTCGCCTTGCGCGTTCTCACGCCAGGCGGGAAACCGGCGGTCAAGATAGCTTTCCAGAAGCGCCAGGCTTTCGGCGTCGAACGCCGAGCCGATCGCAACTAGCTGACGCAGGTCGAATTCGTCGAGCGAATGCCCGGCGTGCTCACCGGCGATGATCTGGCCGCGCAGGTTGCCGCTATCGTGATCGAGCGTCATGTCGAGGAAGGCCGAGCGCACACGCGACGTCTGGCCGCGCGAACGCTGAGACCCCCAACCCGGAATACTGAATCCGCCGGTCCCGAACGGCGTCCAGCCAAGCAGGCCGGCGCCGAAAATGCCGAGCGGAATCGCAACCGCAAGTTCACCGCGTATGCCGATGAACGCTGCGATGGCGAGCGAGACGATACCCCCGCCGATCTTCATGCCTCGCGCCAGCACCGCCGGATTGGCGGTGCGCAGCACCTGCAACAACAGGTACAGGGTGACGACGGCAACAATGCCTGCGATGAGAGCCATGCCGCGAATGTAAGCGCAGAGTTAAGGCGAAGGTAGTGGCCGGCGCGCATGAAGCGCGGCCGGCGACATTCGAATTTTTCCTCGCTGCAGCGGCGCGCGGACACGTGGCCCTACCGCATCTGCCCCAGCAGCAGCGATGCGCCCGGAGATGCCGACGAAAGCTGCTTCAGCGCCTCACGGCCGCCGGCGGCGTAGGCCGCCGCGGCTCGCAACAGTTCGCGCAATTGCGCGGCCGAGCCGGGATCGAAGCGACACCATGCGCCGCCGGTCAACCGCGCGATCTCGCGGAAAGCACGCTCCGCATCTGCATCGTGGCCCTCCTGGAACATGAAGCAAGGCACTTTCAGGAGGCCCAGTTCACCAGCTCGGGCGCAGAGATCGTCGATATCTTCTTCCATTGCGTCGCCGACGAACACCAGTGCGCGCACACCGGACGCCGACGCCTCCCGCCGGGCGTCGGCGAGAATCCGGCCGATCTGCGTCTTGCCGCCGACACACGCAATGCGGCCCATCAGTGCTGCGAGCTGCGCCGTATCGGTGATCCAGCCGGTCGCTCGGCATTCGTTGAACCCGCGGTAATAGATCAGCCGCATCGCCAGCTTGCCGACGCGGCCTGCCTCCTTGAACATGTCCGCCTGCAGGCTCAAGGCCATATCCCAGGTGGGCTGACGGCTCAGCGTCGCATCCAGCGCAAAGATCAGCTTGCCCGATGCGCCGTTGCCTGCGGGACCGAGAGCTTTCACCTGCGACAGGAAGTTCGAGATATCTGCGGACGACGACTGCACCGTCGGCGCCTTGTCCGGCGCCGACGCAGGCGTCTTCCGGTCATCGCGCGTCATGGGCACACTTCCGTTTCACGCATATGTGGGAGCGCTGTCCCGACAGCTGCGGCACCTTAAGATGGGCATTCCCGGTCCGCGCCGCCAGCGCGACATACCAAGAGCTCAAGCAAACAGGAACTTGTCAGGCGTCAGTGGCAACTCCCGGACACGCTTGCCGGTGGCGTTGAACGCTGCATTGGCTATCGCGGCTGCGACCCCGGTGATGCCGATTTCGCCGATGCCGCGCGCGCCCATGGGGGTTCGGGGATCAGGAATGTCGGTCCACAGGATGTCGATATCCGGCACGTCGAGATGCGCCGGCACATGGTAGTCCGCAATCGAGGCGCTCATGACCCGCCCGGTGCGCTCATCGAACAAGGCCTCCTCGGTCAAAGCCATACCGATTCCCATGATCATGCCGCCCCGGAATTGGCTCGCAGCGGTCTTGGGGTTGAGAATGCGGCCGCAATCAAAACAACCGACAAGGCGGTCGACGCGGACCTCGCCGGTCACATCGCTGACGAGGAGCTCGCAAAAGATCGCCGATCTGCTGTGCATCGAGAATTTGAGCATCTCGAGCGGCGCGCTGCTCACGCCGGTCACGCTGATCTGGTCGCGTGCCGCGCGCTTCAGGATCGACACGAAGCTTTCGTACCGTGACGGCTCGCCGATCTTTCGCAGGCCGCCGTTGACGAATTCGATCTCGGCCGGCCTCAAACCGGCAAGAGGCGTATCGTTGCCGGCGAGGCGCAACAGTTCGACGGCCAGTTTCCCGCTCGCCGCGTTGATGGCCGCCCCGAGCGAAGCGGTCTGCGACGAACCGCCGGCGAAACTGCCGAAGGGCAGACTGGTATCCCCGATCGTGACTGTGACACTCTCAAGCGGAAGGCCGAGGCGATCCGCCGTATGCTGTCGCTGCACCGTCGCGGTCCCCATTCCCATTTCGTGAGCGGCGCTGGACACGGTCGCATGACCGCTGCCGTCGAGGGTGATCCGGACCGTCATGCCGGGCATCCGCGCGTACGGGAACGAGCCGGTCGCACAGCCCATGCCAATGAGCCATTCGCCCTCCCGACGCGAGCGCGGTGCTGCTGCACGCCGATCCCATCCGAACCGCTTCGCGCCGAGGTCGTAGGCGAGCATCACATCGCTTTGAGAGTGCGGCGCGCCGCTGACCGGATTGCGATCGGGCACGTTGCGTCGCCTGAGCTCGATCGGATCCATTCCGAGCTCATGCGCCAGCTCGTCCATCGCACTTTCGAGTGCAAAGGTGCCTGGCGCCTCTCCGGGAGCGCGCATGAACGTGTTCGCCAGCACGTCGAGATCGATTGTATGCTGGACGACATCGAAGCTCTCCGACGCGTAGAGCGATCGGCTCGTGAGAGTGAAGGCCTCGTCGCAGGCGCTGTGCGGTGGCTTCACCGAAAAACCATGGTGCAGCAGCCCCTTGAGCCGGCCGTCCGCGGCAGCGGCGAGAGCAACACGTTGTTCGGTTGGCGAACGGCCGCCGATCAGGCGGACCATGCTCGCTCTCGACAGCGCGATACGCACCGGCCGGCCAGCGAGCTTGGCTGCGGCGGCCCCCAGAATCTGATGATCCCAGAGCGCCTTGCCGCCGAACCCGCCGCCGACGAAGGGCGAGCTGACATATACCTGCGATTCCTTGATGCCGAAGACCTTGGCGAGTGAGCCAGCGGTGCCATTCAGCATCTGTGTCGCATCGTGAACGGTCAGCCGATCGCCCTTCCAGGCAATCGTCGCAGCGTTGGGCTCGATCGGTGTGTGATTATGCCAGGGTGTACGATAGATGGCATCGACACTGCGCGCTGCGGCCTGCAATGCCACCGCAACGTCGCCTTTCTTCAGACGGTTCTTCTCGATCATCAGCGAGTCGGGCGTGCGAGCATCGGCTTTGGCCTTCTCGAACCGCGTGCGTGCGACTGCTGCTTCGTAGCCTACCTTGATCAACGACGCCGCAAGGTCGGCCTGCTCCTGTGTTTCGGCGAGCACGACCGCGACCGTCTGCCCGTTCCAGCGGATTTCTGCGTCCTGCATCACTGGCAGGATATTGTTGCCTGCGGCCTTGAGATTAGTCAGGCCGATCGGCGGCGGCACCGCCATTTTCGGCGCGTTGCGATGTGTCATGACAAGGGCAACACCAGGCGCTGTCTCGGCAGCAGCAACGTCCAGCTCCGTGATCCTGCCACGCGGAATCGTCGAATGGACGCAGGCCGCGTAGAGCAATCCCTCCATCGGCACCTCGGCGGCGAAGTGCGCGGCACCTCGAACCTTGTCCGGCCCGTCGACGCGCGACTGCTGTGTGCCGAGGGTGACGCGCCTTTCGATCAGCGGATCCGGCGTCCCACCGGGCAGCCAGTTGCCGGGGACATAGCCCATCGCGGTGCGGACACCGCCGACGATAGCGTTCTGCAGCTTGCTCATGCGTCCGCTCCGGTGAGTTCGCCGAGCACAGCGGCGACGGTTCTTTTCGCCAGTTCGACCTTGAAGGCGTTGCCGTGGAAAGACTTTGCCGCGGCAAGTTCGGCATCAGCGGCTTCAAGGAAACGCGCCCGCGTCGGAGCCTGGCCCCGCAGAAGGCCCTCGGCTCGCACGGCACGCCACGGCTTTGCCGCGACGCCGCCCAGAGCAATCCGCACGTCTTCGATCCTCCCCCCGACGACCTCGAGCCCCGCAGCGACCGAGACCAGCGCAAAAGCGTAGCTCGAGCGGTCACGGACCTTGCGGTACCGGGAATTCGCCGCCGCCGCGCTCGGATCGAGTTCGATCGCAGTGATAAGCTCGCCCGGACGCAACACCGTCTCGATCTCCGGATGCTCGCCCGGCAATCGGTGGAAATCGAGCAGCCGCACTTCGCGTTCGCCGCCGGGACCGAGGAGATGAACCGTAGCGTCGAGCGCTGCGAGCGCCACGCACATGTCCGACGGGTGCGTGGCGATGCACCGCTCAGACGCTCCGAAGATCGCATGATAGCGATTGTGACCATCTATGGCGTCGCAGCCGGCGCCCGGTTCGCGCTTGTTACAGCGCGATCCGGCGACGTCGTAGAAATACGCGCAGCGGGTTCGCTGAAGAATGTTGCCGCCGATGGTCGCCATGTTGCGGATTTGCGCCGAAGCACCTGCCAGCAAGGCACGCGACAGCATCGGGTACTGCGTCCGTACGGCAGGATGCACGGCAACGACGCTGTTGCTGACGGCTGCGCCGATGATCAAGCCGCCGGTCGGCGTCTCCTCGATACTGTCGGGCAGACGGGACACATCGACCAGCGCAGCAGGCGCTTCGATATTCTGCCGCATCAGGTCTACCAGATTAGTGCCGCCACCAAGATAGCGAGCCCTTCCCTCGCCGGCGATAGACAAGGCTTCGGTCCGATCCGCAGCACGCCGATAGTCGAAGGACCTCATGGCGCTTCTCCGTTCAGCATTTGCTCGATCGCCGCAACGATCCCGTTATGGGCGCCGCATCGGCACAGATTGCCGCTCATGCGCTCGCGTATTTCCTGGCGCAGCCCACCCTTCGGGCCTTCGACGAGATCGGCGGTCACGTAGCTGGGATCTCCCCGGCGTAGCTCTCCGATCATGGCGACCGCCGAGCAGATCTGCCCGGGCGTACAATAGCCGCACTGCAGGCCGTCATGGTCGATGAAGGCCTGCTGCAGCGGATGAAGCCCGCTCTGGTCACTCGCCAGGCCTTCAATCGTCAGCACATCCCGCCCGTCTGCCTGTACCGCCAACGTCAGGCAGGAGAGCACGCGGGTGCCATCGAGGATGACGGTGCAAGCTCCGCAGCCGCCCTGGTTGCAGCCGAGTTTTGTGCCCGTCAGCCCCAGCCGCTCCCGCAAGAAGTCGAGCAGCGAGACCCGCGGGTCGTCGGGCAGCGGATAGTTCGTTCCGTTGATGACGATTGCCATCGTGCCTCCGTGTAGAAGCGGCCCCCGAACGAGAGCCAAGGAAGGCCATCAAAATAGTACGAACTTCGTAGTATTCAATTCACGAGCCAGCGATCTTTTCCGTGAGCCGGATCAGTTCGGCTTGTTCGCGCGGATCGAGAGAACGAAGCATGACGCGGCACAACTCGCGATAGGCCGCGATGTGATCGTCGATGGCCTGACGGCCTTTGTCGGTCACTGTCAGCGCCAGCGACCGGCGATCGTCCTCAGTCCGGCGACGCTCGATCAGCCTCCTCCGCGTCAGCCGGTCAACGGCGGAGGACATGGTCGTCATGGCGACGTTGAGGTATCTCGCGACTTCGCCGACGCCGCAGCCGGGATTGTCGCCGACAAAAACTAAGGCCTCAGCGTCGAGCGCGTTGAGCGCGTTGTCGGCGGCCGCAGCCGATTCGGCCACCTTGAATCGGCGCGTGAACCGTTCGAAGGCCCGCGTGAGCTGGTCGACTTGTTCGTGGGTCGGCTCCGTCATGCAGGGACCAAATCATGTTCGTTCTGTCTGTGCCAGCAATCGGTGCGCCCGGGCCGCCGTCAATCCCCGCCAAGCGCGCGGGGTAACATCCGCTGCATCACGCGATCCCTGCTGCCGATGTAGTGCTGGAAGGCGGCGGCGATGTGTATGGCGGCAAGACCTGCAATCACGAAGCCGACGATGCGGTGCACGGCAAACACCTGGTCGGCGAAGCCCTTGTTCTCGGCCATCAGATTCGGCAGGTGGTACAGGCCGAAGAATGGCGTCGGTGCGCCGTAGGCGGAATTCGCCAGCCAGCCGCCGAGCGCCTGCAAGATCAACAGGACATACAGGAGCCCGTGCGTCGCCGACGATGCCACCCGCTGCCAGGGCGCCAGCCCGGGTTCGGGCGCAGGCGCCCCGGCCACGATGCGATTGATCAGCCGGGCAACCATCAGCCCGAGCACGAGAATGCCGAATGACTTGTGCAGCGTGTAGAGCGTGTTTTGCAATGGCCCCTCTCCCACACGCACCATCGCAATGGCGATCGGGATCATCGTCAGCACGCTGCCGGCAACGAGCCAGTGCAGCCATTTGGAGGCGGGCGGATAAGCGCCGGATCGACTGCCGTAGGTCATGGATCAGGCCTCATTCGTAGTGTGGAACCTGAAAAATCAATTGCGGCCGGCGATTGGTCAACCCAGATAAGAGTTCATGAAGCGGTTGGCGTATAAAATTCTTACATAAACGATGTGGGAGCACATCACATGGCCTCGTCACGAAAGGCGCGCGGGCCGCGACGGTCAATCCAGCAGCCTGGATGGTTGATCCTCGAAGGCAACTTCGCTGCGCGGCCATGCACGGTGCACGACCTGTCGGACAACGGCGCGAAGATCACCGCAAGCGAGCCTGGCACGGTAAGCGCGCGGTTTCGCCTCGCGCTCTCGCGCGACGTCAGAACCGGACGCCCCTGTGAAATCATCTGGCAGCGCGGCAAAACGTTCGGCGTGAAATTCATCTGATCGCGCCGGTCCGTCGGGGCGGCCCCCGCACTGTTCACGGTTGGTCCTTTGCGTGAGCCGGTTTGAATTCAATCCGGCAATTCAGCATCCGCATAAGGCTCTGGTCTCGGCTCAGCGCCACGATAGACGTTCGCTCCAAATCGAATTGGCGGTGGGGTCGCGCCCGTGCCGAGCGCCGATGCCTGCGGCGAACCAGGCCGCGGCCGCCCCAAGCAGCGCGGCAGCGCCAGCCATGAAGGCGACGATGACGGCGCTCCGCCGCGCGCGACGGATGTTGTCACGCGCGCGCTCGATGGTTGCGTCGACGCGGCGTTCGGCCTCCGGTGCCGCCAACCCTGTTTGCGCCGACACCAGCCGGATCAGATATTGTCGGTCCTCACTGCTGACACCCGAATGCCCCGACGCGGTCAACAGGATCCGCCCCGCTTCGCTTCGCACGCGCGCGACGTCGCCCTGCGGAGCACGGCCGTCAGCGCGAAACAGCCGGTCGACATCGTAGGCGATAAGATTTTCGCTGCCGGCCGAGACGCCGGGACCCGTGTTACCGCCCGAGGGCGCCGCGAGCTGCGAGGCCGCGAGAACGGTGGCGCCGATCATCAATAGTGTGATCAGCGTTGCCAGCGCCCAGACGAGCAGACCGTGTATGCCATTGGTCGTATCCGCGGCATCGCCGTCATCGACGCTCGACCAGGAACGGATCCAACCCGCGACATAGCCGCCAAGGCCATAGGAGCCGAGTGCAACCAGCACGAGATAGATGCCGGACAAGATCCAGAGTGCAGTGGAGCCGTCGCGCCAGGTCGGCGCCGTGGAGCTGACGGCAAGCCCGATCGCCGCGGCGAAGCTGTGCAGCACTACGGCGAGCGCGGCGGCCGCAAGTGCGCCCGCGAAGACCGCAGCCCATTGGACGGCCGGACGGGTCACCGTGCGCGTGCGAGCATCGTCCATTGCGGCGCTCATGGCCGGCCTCCGCTAACGGAGACCGAAGAAGGAAAGGATGGCCATGATCACGACGATCAGACCGATGAGATAAATGATGCCGTGCATTGTTTCCTCCGGTTCGTTGCGCGTTCGCTTTCGACGTTGCGGCGCGCAGGCGCCTCGTCGCGCGAACTTCAAAAGCAAATCGAACTCGCACGCCCTTCCCGACACGGGAGTTCAGCGGCCGCGCGTAACGTGGCGAAAACAGTGAAAATTCGGTGAAGTTCCTCAACGGCCGAAAATATAAATATAACGGCTCCAGCCGCGTTCAGGTTGAGGAACAAAGTCAATCGCTCGAGAACCAAGCTCGGCTAGAGGCCTGGTAAGCCGTTCGATGCGGGTACCCGATCGGTCGCTTCAATTTTCGACGATGTCGTGGGTCTCGAGCGGCTTGCCGGCCTGCGCAAACCATTCGGCACGGGCAACAGCGCGGCGGCGGCCGCGCTCGTCCAGCGGCAACTTGAGGTGACGCAACAGGCTCGTCACCTCCTCGCGCGCGGTCACGTGCGCCATGTTCGGTCGCGTGCCCAGCGTCTCGGAAGTCAAATCGTCCAGCGCGGTCAGTCCGCGCGGAAACAGCTCTCGATAGACGACTCGCTCCGCGAGGCCGTCCACGGCGCGGAAGCCCACTATCGAGGCGAGCCCGTTCAAACCCTCGGCGATCAATTGCTTGTTGCGCGAGGAGACGGACGAGAGGCGATTGCGCACGACGATCCAGTCGGTCGAGGCGCCATCGACCTGACGGCGATGGCGGCGCGCGTCGCGCACCATCCTGGCGTAATGGCTCTCACCAGTTACGCGGTAGGTCGCAGGGTCGACGGTGCCGAGCACGTCGAAATCGACGAAGCTGTCGTTGATCGGGGTAACCAGCGTGTCGGCCATCGAGTGCGCAAGCCGCATCAGATAGCTGTCGGTGCCGGGCGTGTCGATGACGATGAAATCGAAGGCGCGCTCCACCGCTGTGATCGCCTGGGAAAACTGCTCGAACTCCGCGACCTCGTTCTCATCGATGTGCATGCTGGTGCCGAGCGCAATATGGATGTGGTGCGGCAATTCAAGCGCGAGGCCGGTCCGGCGCGCCCATGCGATGCGGTTGTCGACGTAATGCGTGAGGCTCTTCTGCCGGGCGTCGAGATCGACTGTGGCAACGCGCTGACCGGCCTTCAATAGCGCAATGACGATATGGAAGGCCGTCGTGGATTTTCCAGAACCGCCCTTTTCGTTCCCCAGCACGATGACATGCGCGGAGCCGGACTGGCCCGGACTAGCCTGTGCCAACATCTTCGAAGCCCTCTGCCTTCTCATCATCAAATCGGGGCCGTTGCCGGTCAAGCGAAATGCGAACTCGCCCGACGTTAATCCCAGGTCGCGAATCCCAAGGTCGCGCCGGAGCTTGTGACAGCGGCAGCGAAGCGCCCTTCATTTTTCGCAGACGCGGATGATTGGCGGCGCAGCCTCGCCTTTGATAGGTTCCGCGCGCCGCTTCCAGGCCGAAGCTTCCGACGAACTCAAGGTCCGTGATGCCCAAACGTCCTCCCGTCGCCCGCACCCTCCCCGCGCTGCACCGCGCGATCGACCAGCTGCGCGCGCGCAAAGCGAAGGTTGCGATCGTCCCGACGATGGGAGCGCTGCATGACGGGCATCTGACGCTGGTTCGCAATGCAAAGCGGCGCGGTCTGAAGGTTGTGGTCTCGATCTTTGTTAACCCGACGCAGTTTGCCCCACACGAGGATTTCGCATCCTACCCGCGCACAATGAATACCGATCTCGACAAGCTCGCAACGCTTGCCGCGGACCTGGTCTGGGCACCCACCGCCGCGGTGATGTATCCGGAGGACTATGCCTCGCGCATCGCTGTCGATGGCCCGGCCGTCGCCGGACTCGAAGACAAGTATCGCCCCCACTTCTTCAGCGGGGTCGCGACCGTGGTCGGCAAACTGTTCAACCAGTGCCGACCGGATTTTGCGATCTTTGGCGAGAAGGACTATCAGCAGCTGAAGGTGGTCACCCGCATGTCGCGGGATCTGGACATGCGCGTCAAGGTGATCGGCGTTCCGACCGTACGCGAAAAGGACGGTCTCGCGATGTCATCCCGCAACGTCTACCTGTCAGCCGACGAACGCCGCACGGCTCCGATTTTGCACCGGACGATGAAGGAGATATCGGCACAACTTCGTGCCGGTGCTGAAGTCGAGACGGCGCTGGTACAGGGACGCACAGCAATCACCGAGGCCGGATTTGCGATCGACTACCTCGAGGCGCGGCATGCGGAGGCCCTGATGCCGATCTCGTCGATGAAAGACGGCCCGGTTCGGCTGCTGGTCGCAGCCAAGATCGGCCGAACGCGGTTGATCGACAACATGCGCGCCTGATCGAAGGCTATAGCAGCCCCAGCTCGCGCAGTTCGCGGCGCATCGGTTCGGGCATGGCGGCAAGGCCTTTGCCGGATTTGCCAAGATCGGGCGGCGCATCGTTCGCCGCCAGGTAGCGCCAGCCCTGAAACGCCCGCATCGGCCGGGGTGTGACCGGCACGACCTTCGGCTCCATGACGATTCGGCAACGGCCGATGCCGGCCTTGTCGCGGAAAGGCTCGATACCAACCAGCCGCTCGCGCGCCGAGATCTGGCCCTTGATCACCCAGTAAAGCGAGCCGCCGCCGAGGAGCTCCTCATCGCGCTTCGGCGTCATCCGCGTGATATGGATGTGGCGACGGGGCAACCCCTGCGCCTTCGCCTGACGCATCCGCTCGCGCACCCAATCCTGCAGGTCCTTGACCGAGTCGCAGCCGACGGCGAGCTTGATGAGGTGAAGCGGCATGGCGGAAATTTACGGCATGCGCATGCGTGACGAAAGCCGTTCCTGGCGGAACTTCACACCTTACGCGAACACAAGCGAAAGCTAGTTCTTGTCGCCCGGTTGTGACGGCACGAATGGCACGGGCGCGACCACGCGCGGCCGACCGACCGCCGCAGCCGGAGCCTGCGTCTGACCCGCAGTTGCCGGCGGCGCTGACGGTCGCTTCGCCTGCGCCTGCGCATTGGCCGATTTGGACGCTGGAGAGGTCGTGTGCTTCGGCGCAGCCGTGGGAGCAGGCGCAGCCGCCTGCGCCGACGGCTCGGAGCCCATGATGCTGACCGGAGGAATGGCGGCGGAGTTTGCAAAATCCACCGATGTCGGCCTGCCGGTCGGCGTGTTCGCACCGGCTGGGACGCCGGACAGCAGATTTGCGTTAGGCGCCGCGGGGCCGGCGGCCGCACTGTTCCAGGATGGCGAATAGCGCGCGACCAGCGTGTCGTAGAGCCGGTCGTTCATGTTTGCCTTGATCTGATCCACGTCGGTCAGCATGCGAAAGAGCGGGCAGTCCGTTGCGGCACACCGTTCGCGCACTGCGACGACCTGAGCCACGAGCCCATAGCGATCGCGCTCGACGGTTCGTCGAAGAAGCTGCTGTTCCGGCGTCAGCGAGCGCGAATTGCCGGCGGCAATCACCCGGGAAATCTGGCCGGCGGTATACGAGACGGCCGCCGCGGCGGTGTCCGCAGAGCCGAACACGGCTTTCTCGCAGGCGGCCTCGACGCTTTCGCCGGCCAGCCCGTCGAGGCAGGCGAGCGCGGGTGAAGCGGCGACCTGCTGGGTGCTCACGCGTGCATCCACCGGCACGTCGGTTGGCCGTGCCGAGGTTCCGAGACCCCGTACGGTCGCGGTCGAGGCGATGCCGATCGCCAGTAGCGCGATCACCGCCAGCGCGCCGTTGGCCATGGTCTTGTCGGCGCGCAGCAACACGATCAGCACCACCAGCGCGAAGAAGGCGGCCCCGACCAGCGTCGCCCACATTGGAAGCGTTGGCGAACGCCACAACTCGTCAAGCGTCGTTGCCCATGCCCATTGCATGCGAAAGCCCCCTGCTCTTGCAACCGTCGAAAGTCATGTGCGCACACGATCCGGCGCGCCTCGAGCGATGCATCATTAATTCGGAGCGACGCGCTGTCCCTGCGTCGCGCCCATCCCTTCGTCCAGAGTGGGTCACGAACACGACATCAATGGGGCAATGGCCGAGCTCAGGCCGCCTTCAGTTGGCTTTCCTTCGCAACCCGCTCGAACGCTTCAGTCGTGCTTTTGATGCGGTACTGGCAATCGTCGCCGTCGGTCGGCAACAGCCTGATGACTTCATAGGTTCCGCTGGCTGCCGGACGCGAAACGTTGCTTGCGGTGAAATAAACGGTCTCTCCGACCTTATATTTGTGCGTCAACGCCCTCTCCTTCACGCGATACGCGAAAAAGCCAGCCGGTCCAAAGAATTGAAGGCCCGCCTGGCGACACCACCCGGGCGCCGATATAGCACGATTGAACACAATTTGGCCAGCATTTCCGGGCCTGCTCCGATCGCTAAAAGCTCCCATAAATTCAATATGTTAGTTAATGCCGAGACGGGTCATTCCGGGTTCCTCGAACACCTCTCCCGGTAGGGCCCTCAGGGAGGCAAACTGAGCAAGATTGTCGCACCCTGAAGGGGCGCAGGAATGGCAGCCGGCTCGGCGCACCGGAGAGCAGATTTATGAAATAATTCCTAGATGCAGGTCATCGATTCAAACACCCTGACCGGAGAATGAAATTCCGCCGAAGAGCAAAGTCGTGAGGTTTAATCGTTCTCGAACTTCTCGATCACCCACGTTTCCTTCAGGGCGTCGGAACTCCACTCGGCAAACGCCGGATGCGCCTGCATCGCACTCATGTAGTCGGCGGCCTCGCCCGCAACATCGACACCGTAGGTTCGAAAACGATGCACCACCGGCGCGTACATCGCATCCGCGCCCGAGAATGGGCCGAACAGGAACGAACCACCCCGCCCATAGGTCCGCCGGCAAGCGGTCCAGATCTCCTGGATCCGGTTCGCGTTGACCTTCGCGTCGGAGGAAAGCGCGCGCTTGTGCACCGGTCGATGAATGTTCATCGAGCACTCGTTGCGAAGCGCCATGAATCCGGAATGCATCTCGGCTGAGATCGACCGCGCATGCGCCCGCGCACCGGCATCCGAGGGCCAGAAACCCTTGCCGGGAAATTTCTCGGCGAGGTATTCGATGATCGCCAGGGAATCCCAGACCGTCACTTCGCCATCGACCAGGATCGGCACCTTGCCGGCCGGCGAATACTTGAGGATGCGCTGCTTGTCGGCGTCGCCGGTGTAGAGCGGGATAACCACCTCGTCGAACGGAATCCCGGCCGCCTTCAAGGCGATCCACGGCCGCATCGACCATGACGAATAGTTCTTGTTGCCGACCACCAACGTCAGAGCCATGTCGCACCAACCTTTTCCATCGGGCTCGGCTTTTACGCCAAACGTGGTCACCCCGCCAGATCGGAAGGGTTGCCTCCCGAGGCCTGATCCGGCAAGGCATGCCGATGTTCAGTCCCGATTCTGCCGATGCTTCCGCCGCTCCCCTTGAAATAGCACTGCTGAAAGCGCTCGGGCGCGTGCCCGGCAAGACGCTCAGCGCTCCCGAGCTTGCACAGGAGATCGCGGTAGAAGGCAACTGGCACGACCTGCTCGTGCCCATCCGCCGCGCGGCTGTGAAACTCGCCCTCGATGGACGGCTCATCATCTACCGCAAAGGCAGGCCTGCCGATCCGAGCGATTTCAGGGGCGTCTACCGGCTTGGCCTGCCGCGCCACGACTAGTGGCTGCCGGGTGCGGCGCCGGAAACAGCGCGCTGCTGCGGTCGGTCAGCCAGTAGATGACCAAGCCGGTCCATTCGTGGACCGCGACATCCGCCCGAGCGAGGCCGCTGCTGAGCCTGGCGAAGGGTTGCCACAGGTCGCGCCAGCCACGGGTGCGCCAATCGACCGGAAACGCCTCGACATCGAAGCCCGCCTTGCGGAAGGCGCCGACCGACCGCGGCATGTGAAAGGACGAGGTGACGAGCAGCCAGCGCTCGCCCGCCTTCGGCTTCAGCAGGTCGCGCGAGTTGACCGCATTCTCGTAGGTGGTGCGGGAGGTTTCCTCGAAGACGAAGCGGTCGCCTGAGATGCCGGCCTCGGCCAGCAGCTTGCGCGCAAACGGCGCCTCAGCGAACGTGTTCTGGATCAGATTGCCGCTGCCGCCCGAGAAGACGATGCGCGCTTCCGGGAAGCGGCGCGCCAGCATCACCAGCGCCGTCATGCGCTCGGCCGAGGAGTCCAGTTCGACCGCATCGCGCGCGGCCGAGACCTCAGGATCGATCGCGCCGCCCAACACGATCACGCCTTCGGGATCCCTGCCCCCGCTTTCCCACGCCGGAAACCGTTCGGACAGCGGCAGCAGCAATGCATTGCTCAAGGGCGAGAACCCGAGAACCACAAGCAGCCCGATACTGCCGATCAAAAGCACCCTCGCCAGCCTCAGCCAGCGCGTCATCAACAGGCAGACGCCGGTGATCGCCACGACCGCCAGGACGTTGGACGGGACTGTCAGGAAGCCAAGGATTTTCGAAAGCGCGAAGAACATGGCGCAGCTTTCATGCGCGAAGCGGATCACAAGATCAATCGGAACGGCCGATGCGACCGGTCAATCCCAATCCGCTCCGCCCGCAAGGAGCCGGCCCTTGCTGCTGCCCATGGCGGAGATTGTCGTCATTTCGTCGTCGCTCAGCGCGAAGTCGAACACCGCCAGATTTTCCTGCAGCCGCTCGAGCTTCGAGGTGCGCGGAATCGCGGCAACGTTCTGCTGAACGAGCCAGCGCAGGCAGACCTGCGCCGCGGTCTTGCGATGCAGGCTGGCGATCCGGGCCAAGGTCCGATCGTCCTTAACCCGCCCCTTCGCGATCGGCGAATAGGCGACGGTGACCAGACCAAGACTGTTGCAGGCGTCGAGCACCTTGGCCTGGTCAAGATAAGGATGATACTCGACCTGATTGCACACCAGCGGTTCGGCCGACAGCGAAACCGCCTCGCGCATCAACGTCACGTTGAAGTTCGAGATGCCGATATGCCTCGTGAGGCCCGTTTGCTTCGCATGCGCCAGCCCCTCGAGCGTTTCGTTCAATGGCACACGGGTGCTCGGCCAGTGCAGCAGCACGAGATCGACGTCCGTCATGCGCAACTTGACGAGGCTCTCCTTCAACGAGCGGATGAGGTCGTTCGGCGCGAAATGCGTCGGCCAGACTTTCGTCGTGACGAAGACATCGTCGCGCGGCACGCCGGATGCGCGCAGCCCCTCGCCGACTTCGCGCTCGTTGTCGTACATCTGCGCGGTATCGATGTGCCGATAGCCAAGACGCAGCGCCTGCTCGACGATGCGCGCGCAGGTGCGGCCGCGCAACTCCCAGGTTCCGAGGCCTATGGCCGGAATACGCGCTCCGCCGGCTTCAATGATGTGCATGAGCGTCTCCAGCTCGGCCCCTCGTCGCCGATGATGAGGGGTCGGCAGGTTCGGCGTCAATGTGGCGATGACGCCTTGGCGAGCAGCGCAAAGGTCAGATCCGGCGCACGGGCGATCAGTGTCAGCAATGCCCGCGCCGGTCCGCGCGGCTCACGCTTGCCCTGCTCCCAGTTCCGGATGGTCTCGAGCGGCACGCCGAGCCGTTCGGCAAACTCGACCTGCGTCAGCTGCGAACGGTTGCGCAACGCACGAACGTCGAGCACCGGCGCTATGAGGTCGACCCCGGGCGGCAGCGTCGGCACCAGCGGTGCTTCGTTGCCATCCTGCACTTCAACGATACGCCCGTCTGCTTTCAGTCTGAGCCGCCGCATGGGGATATCTCCGAATCGAAACCATGCTGGGCAGTTATGGTTAATGAAGACTTAATTGAGCCCGAACCACAGGGTCGCGATGCCGAGAAACGAAAGGAAGCCGACCACGTCGGTGACCGTGGTCACGAAGGGGCCGGAGGAGACGGCCGGATCGACGCCCATCCGGTTCAGCGTCAGCGGGATCACGAGACCGCCGAGCGCCGCGCAGATCAACACGGTGACCATGGCAAGCCCGATCACCGCGCCGAGGTCTGCGATCTTGAAAGCGGTCGCCGCTATCGCGCCGAGAATGACAGCGAAGCCAAGCCCGTTCAGGACACCGACCAGAAGCTCGCGCCGCAGGATGCGCAAGGCGTTGCCACGGTTGAGCTCC
This sequence comes from Bradyrhizobium sp. LHD-71, assembly GCF_031157255.1. Taxonomy (GTDB): domain Bacteria; phylum Pseudomonadota; class Alphaproteobacteria; order Rhizobiales; family Xanthobacteraceae; genus P52-10. The sequence goes on from NZ_JAVIFX010000001.1 coordinate 255,310, forward strand.
CGGGTCGCAAGCGCACGCACCGCAACGGTCATGGTCTGGGTGCCGGCGTTGCCGCCCATGCTGGCCACCACCGGCATCAGCACCGCCAGCGCCACCATTTTCTCAAGCGCATTCTCGAACCTGCTGATGACAAAGGCGGACAGGCAGGCGGTCAGCATGTTGACGAACAGCCAGGGGAAGCGGCCTCTGGCGATGGTCCAGACCGTGTCGGACAGCCCTTCGTCGCGCGTGACGCCGCCGAGCGCCTTCAGGTCCTCTTCGGCTTCCTCCTCGATCACGTCGACCACGTCGTCGACGGTGATGACGCCGACCAGCCGCTCGTCCTGATCGACCACAGGCGCGGCGACGAGGTTGTACTTGCCGAACAGCCGCGCGACCTCCTCCTGGTCGTCCGTGGCACGCACCCGGCGGCGCTCCTCATCCATCAGTTCGGCGATCGGCACCGGCCGGCGCGCGCGCAGCAGCGCATCGAGCGATACCGCGCCGCGCAGCCGACGCTCCTCATCGGTGGCATAAAGCTCGTAAAAGCGCTCCGGCAGGTCCGGCGTCTCGCGCATGTAGTCGATGGTCTGGCCAACTGTCCAATCGGGCGGCACCGAGATGAAGTCGGTCTGCATCCGCCGCCCGGCGGAATTTTCGGGGTACAGAAGGCCCCGCTCGATCATCCGTCGCTCGGAGGCAGGCAGCCTCTCGAGGATCTCCTCCTGGCTTTCCTCGGGCAGGTGCTCCAGCAACTCGACGGCGTCGTCGGATTCCAGCTCGCGCACGCCCTCGGCGACTGTCTGCGGCGGCAATTCCTCGAGGATTTCCTCGCGGACCGATTCGTCGACCTCGTTGAGCGCCGAGAAGTCGAAGTCTTTGCCGGCAAGCTCGATCAGGCGCAGCCGCAGCTCAGGCTCCAGCGCCTCGATCAGATCGCCGAGATCCGCCTCGTGCAGTTCGCCGACCAGGGAGCGCAGGAAGCCGGCATCGCCGCGCTGGATGCTGCCGGAAACGTCTTCGATGAAGGCCTCGCGGACGGCGCCGTCCTCATCGCGCATCGGCACGCGGGCGAGAAAGGCCTCACCCTCGGTCGGCGCGGTCGTATCAGCCCGGTCTCGATCGTCGGCCATGAAACCCCGCGCTTCTCACACGTCTCGAACTGCCTGTGGCCCGCCCGCCTTAGCCAATCGGCGTGCCGTTGACAAACGGCCCGCGCGATCGCACTCAAATTGCTGCCGCAACCGGCGTCGTCTAGATTGTGACGACGCGCAATGACACTTAGCTGCCTTCGGACCAGATGACCTCGACGATCCTACTCCGCACAACCCTTGCCGCTGTCCTGATCACCGCCGCGCTGCCTGCAAACGCAGGTCCCAGCATGACCACAAGCCTGCAGGCGACCACGCTTGATCTTGCCGAATGCCTGAAGCGAGGCGAGGCAATCATGCGCGAGGCAGGCCTGACGAGAAACCTGCAGGTGCTGCAGCTCACCGTCTATGGCGAACAGGGCGACTACACGGCGTCGGTGCGCTGCGTGCCGGGCAAGGACGTGGTTCTCTTCGTGGTAGCCGGCCCCCGCCCCGATCGCGCCAGCAAGGTCATGAGCGAGCTCAAGGACAAGTTCTAGTCGGCCCCGGGCTAGCGAGCCGCAGCGGCAGGGCCGAAGGCCGCTTCCATCTCACGGCGCGTCCGCACGGCAAGATCGTTCGGATCGTGCTCCACGTCGGTCCATTTCAGGGCCTCGCCTTCGGCCACCTCGCGTTTCAGCCGCACGTTCTGCGCAAGTCCAAGAGGCAGGAAGCCGCGCTCGAGCGAGCGCTCCGCCGGCGTCTGCTTGCCCCAGACGCAGAAGCCGCCCTCGCCGTCCAGCACCTCGCCCCGTTTCAAAGGCCGCTTGGCGGTCGCCACCACGTCGGAGCGAAAGCCTGTCGGCGCACCGGTCGGCTCGCCACGGAGTGCAGCACTCGCGACCGAGATGCCGAGCTCGAGCCCAATCATGTGGATGGGCCGGTACAGCGCGGCGTAACGCCCGCCCGCATCCGGCAGCATCGCGTACTCCTTGAAACAGCGGCGCGCGTAGTCGGTTTCGCCTTCGATCACCACGTAGGTGCCGAGCGCCAGATGATGCGGCACGTCGCGCCCCTTGCGGTCAACCGAGGAAACGACCTCGGTCACCCCCTCTTTCTCCAGCACGCCACCTGCACTTTTCGGCTTGCAGATCTCGGCCAGCTCGAAGCGCGTCGCCGGCGGAAAACTCAAGCCTTCGCTCTGCGGCACGAGGCCGGTAGCGTTGCAGACCGCCGTCATCTCGATACCGGACTTGGTGCCATCGACGAAGCTGTTGAACATCTTCGGATTGATCGAGGCGCGATCGGCGATGTTCAGATACTTGTCGAGGATGTCCCAGACATTGTCCGGATTGGACTGATGGTAGTGCGGCTCGTAGCGCGTGCCCTTGCCGGCGGCGACGACCTTGAAGCCGCACGCCCGCGCCCAGTCGACATGTTCGCAGATCAGCGCCGGCTGGTCACCCCAGGCGAGGCTGTAAACGGTCCCCGCCGCTTTCGCCTTCTGGGCGAGCAACGGACCGGCCAGCGCGTCCGCCTCGACATTGACCATGACCACGTGCTTGCCATGAGCGATCGCGCCGAGCGCGTGCTTGATGCCCACCTCGGGAATGCCGGTCGCTTCGACCACGACTTCGATCCCGGGAAAGTCGATCAGCGCGTCCGCGTCGGCGGTCACGCAGGTGGCGCGGGTGCGCAGCGCCTCACCGAGCGATCCGGCGCCGAACTGTTCTGCAGGCCAGCCCGCCGTCGCGAGCTGCGTCATGGCGCGCGCGACGTCGAGGTCGGCGACCGCCGCGACATGGAGGCCCCGCGTCAGCCGGGCCTGTGCCAGGAACATGGTTCCGAATTTGCCCGCGCCGATGACGCCGACCCGAATGGGTCGCCCGGCAACCTCACGCTGAAGCAGAAGCGAGTGAAGATTCATGGCGACAGCATACACCGGCTGCCGCTGCCGTGAACCGGCCATGAGGGGTCGGGAACAGCGCCCGACCGTCGCATTGACGGGCGCCGACCGACCTCACTCTTGCGACCGCCTGTGCCGGCCGACCGCTATTTACTGACTTGCTCTTCCACGGCCGCTGTCTCCTGGCCGCCTTCCTGCAGGACGTTCGGGAAGACGAAACCCATCGTCAGGAAAAAGACGACGAGACGAAGTACACGCGATTTGGTCATTTGCTTCCTACTTGATTTTGCGAATGGAGCGATCGTCATTTTGCGAATGGAGCGATCGTCACGCTGTTCGGCGACGTACCTGCTTCAGGGCCGAGACAAAGATCGCGAGCGACCCAGGAGCTGAGAGAGCGGACAGAACCGGACGGCAGCCGTCAGCAGAAGAAACGCTCCGGCAATGCCGATCCAATGCCAGGCGTCGTTGTCCAATCCACGCGGCAGTGAATAGCTGACAACGACGACGCCGAAGACGGCGCGCACCACGCGCTCGATTGCACTGAGATTTCCCATGGGTGAGCCTCCTCGTCGTCGCGACGAGCAAGCTACGCTCTCTTCGAAGCAGCTGACAATGACAGCAGAATTGAAACTACGAAGCGCTATCTCGCGATCCATCGCGGATAGCAACGTGCATACTCAAGCGACGCCGCGCATCCGCGCGCCTTCGCCTTCCTTGCCTGCATCGTCCTTCAAGCGTGAACCGGTCGAACCGGTGATCAACCGCATGCCGCGCTGGAAGGTGATGTAGCTCCAGGCCCAGTGCAGCGCGACGATTGCGCGACGGCGGAAGCCGATCAGGAAGTAGATGTGCGCAAAGCTCCACAACAGCCAGGCCACGAAGCCCGACAGATGAACCTTGCCGAAGTCCACCACGGCGTGGCTGCGGCCGATGGTAGCGAGCGAACCGTAGTCGCGATAGCGGAACGGCGGCAGTGTTCGACCTTTCGTCCGCGCGACCAGCAGTTTTGCGAGATACGCGCCCTGCTGCTTTGCGACAGGCGCGACACCCGGCAGAGGCTGACCGTCCGCACCAAGGACAAGCGCGGTGTCGCCCAGCACGAAGATATCCGGATGTCCCGGCACCGAGAGATCGGGCTCGACTTTGACACGCCCGACGCGATCCGTCGGGACATCCAGCCATCGGGCGGCGGGTGACGCCTTGACACCCGCCGCCCACATGATGGTTCGCGTCTCGATGCGTTCGTCGCCGACAGCGACGGCGTCCGCGCTGCACGCGGTCACCATGGCGCCGAGCCGCACCTCGACGCCGAGATCTTCCAATGACCGCTGCGCCTTCTCCGATAACGATGGATGGAACGTTGGGAGCAGCCGGGGCCCACCTTCAAGCAGAACAACGCGCGTGCTTTTCGGATCGATATTGCGGAAATCCGCTGCAAGCGCTCGCTTCGCGAGCTCGGCGATCGCGCCAGCCATTTCGACACCGGTAGGCCCGCCACCGACGATGACGAGAGTCAGGAGCTGCGCCCGCTCGGCGGCATCGCTCGAAGCCTCCGCTCGCTCGAATGCCAGCAGGATCTGTCGGCGCAGATACGTCGCATCGTCGATCGTCTTGAGACCGGGAGCAAACTCCGCCCAGTCATCGTGGCCGAAATACGCATGCTGAGCGCCGGTCGCCAACAGCAGGAGGTCGTAGGGAAAGCGCCTGTCTTCCACGATCACCTGTTTGCCGACGACGTCGATGCCGGACACATCGGCGAGCACGACCGTGGTGTTCGCCTGGCCGCGGAGAATGGCGCGGATCGGCGCGGCGATGTCGGCCGGCGAAAGCGCCGCCGTCGCAACCTGATAGAGCAGCGGCTGGAACAGGTAATAATTATGGCGGTCGATCACGGTGACATCATACGTCGACTCCGCGAGCCCCTTTGCCAGCGTGAGCCCGCCGAAGCCTGCGCCGACGATTACGACGCGAGGTCCATGCTTTTCGTTCGCCGGAACCGACATGCCCGTCTCCGTTCCCGCCCGCCTATAACTAATCTGGCGTGGCAAAACGCAGATTCAATTGTCAAACAGCATCGCACACATGCATCGTCGCCCCCTGTTCTTGTCCGGCCTGGGGCTTGCCGGTCGTCTTGTGCCTTCCCTTGCCCGAAAGGGCTGTGCGGAACGCAAGGGCGTTTCACCGCGCCCGCGGCGCCATGTGCTCTTGGCAAGCACATGGCAAAAAACAAATGCCACGGAGGCAGCTTGACGCCTGCGCTCCGCACGCGATGGTTCTTTGCACGGCTTGCTGCATGTCCCCAGGCCTCGCCACTTTCGCTGGCTTCGCCCGGTTCGTGCGAACTGTCGCCCGGACATGCACTTGGACCGTCCGTCCGTCGTACCGGCGTCTTTGATTGCCTTCGGGCATCACACGGATTTCTCCGGCGCTTTCCATAGCCGTTCGAAGAACGGCGTCGCTTCGCTCGCCTATGGCCCGGCATCGTAACGGCCATCGCATCCCGCTCCGCATCGATAAGACGATCGCGACGCGCCCTTCCGTTGGAGCGGGACGGGAGCATCGTATTGCGGATAGGAATGAAGGCAAGAACAATTTCTGAAAAAACGAATTTCCTGTGAGCATCCTGTGCGTATCGTCACACTCCGTCATTGCGAGGAGCGCAGCGACGCGGCAATCCAGCGCGGCATTTGCAGCAGATTCAGACTGGATTGCTTCGGGCTGCGCCCTCGCAATGACGCGTAGTGTCGCGCGGCTCGCAATGACGGCGTGGGTCTGACTATGTTGGCCGCAATCAATTTGTGTCGAAGTGTTTCTGGAAACGCGGGCGACCGTATTTCTATATGGATCCTGGCTTCCTTTTGACCCATGCTTCGCCGTAAAACTCGATCGTTTCGATCGACGCCGTTATCAGCCGCTTGAGACGCAAACTGGACACGCCCGCAATCAAGACGGTTTGCAGAAGTGAATATCAGCTCGCGAAGGTCGAGTTCGGGGGATCTCCATCGTGACCACCTTGCGAGCCAAACTCGCCATGCTCATTGCCGTCGTGATCATTTCGGTGGTCAGCATCCTGACTGGCGTGCTTGTCTATCTGTTGAACCCGCCAGATGAGCGGCACGCGCTCGCCCCCCTCGCCGACCAAGTCCAATTGCTGGCGAAAGTAGCGCGTGTCGAACCTGCCTTGGCCCCAATTCAGCAGACGCCAGCCGAGGGCGCCATCGAAACTGACGTAACGTTGTGGTTGCGAGAGACGTTGGAAGCGCGGGGAGCACCGCGTGACGTCGTCGTATCTCGGAACTCGCAAGACATGCCGATGCTGTCTATTGCTGTCGAGCAAGGCTGGCTTGTTACACAAATCACCGACCTGCCCCCGTCAGTCGGTGTCTTCAACATAATTTCGATGTGGCTCGGGCTCATTGCGCTCGGCGCGATCGCGATCGCGCTTTTCTTCGCCAACCGCATGGTCAAGCCTCTCGTGCTGCTCGAGAGGGCGATCGAGTCGGTGGGGCCGGATGCCCTGTTGCCGGAGCTTGCGATTACGGGACCAGCGGAGGCCCGCGTCGCTGCCGAGGCACTCAACTCGCTGTCCTCGCGTCTCAAGGTGGCCCTGGAGAGTCGAATGCGCCTTGTGGCCGCAGCCGGACACGACTTGCGGACACCCATCACGCGCATGCGTTTGAGGGCGGAGTTCGTTGAGAACGACGACGATCGCAGGATGTGGCTCAAAGACATCGACGAGCTCGCGGGAATCGCAGACAGCGCGATCCTCCTCGTTCGGGAAGACTCCGGAAAGTCGGCGCCCGAACCTCTCAGACTAGACACGTTGATTTCGGATCTCGTCGGCGAGTTGCAGACATTGTCATATGACGTCACGCTCATCGGCTCCGCGCAAACAATCGTGCGGGCAAACCGAACGAGCCTCAACCGCGCCTTTCGGAATTTGATCATCAACGCGGCCACCCACGGCAAACGAGCGCGCATCGCCGTCCAAAGCACGTCTTCACAGGCGCACGTTGTCATAGATGACGACGGGCCAGGAATTCCGCCGGAGGTGATCGGTCAAGTATTCGAGCCATTCTTCCGAGTTCATCCTGCGCGCACGAAGGACATCGACGGTGCAGGACTCGGTCTGACAATCGCACATGAGATCGTGCAGCGAGCCGGAGGCAGCATCACGATAGAAAATGGCCCTTTGCAGGGCTTGCTCCAGGTCGTGAAGCTGCCGGTTGACCAGACGCCGCAATCTGCGCCCGCATAGAAAATCTGCTCATCGGAAAACGTGTTCGAGCGGCGGGCTGGCAGCCATCATTGCGAACAGTCTTGACGATTTGATTTGCACCATCCGAAAGTTCGTGCCGGATTCTTACAGCCCCTGCATTGGGCGCGCCTTTCCATGCCGTGAGGATAGAACTCGCAGTCGGCTCCATGCGGAAACTCGCGACTGCTCGCGATGACGTGACCGGATCAGTCATAATGATCGCTTAAGCTCGCGCGTTGATGGGGGCCACACGAATTCGAGGAGCGACCGCTATGGCGACCAGCAAATTCGACGTTCTGATTATCGGCGGCGGCAACGCCGGCATCGGTGCGGCGACCCGTGCCCGAGCCGCGGGCCTGTCGGTCGCCATGGTGGAAGGCCGCGATATGGGCGGCACCTGCCCCAATCGCGGTTGCACGCCGAAGAAGGTGCTGGTCGCAGCTGCGCATGCGCTGCACGAGATCGAGCAAGCAAAGGTTCATCGCATCACCGTCGGCGAGCCACATCTCGATTGGGCCGCGATGATCGATCGCGAGAAGGATCTGATCAAGGACGTGCCCGCGAGCCTGACACGGGCGATGGAGAAGCGCGGTATCGGAATCGTCCGCGGCGATGCCGTCTTCACCGGACCGCACGCGGCGCGCGTCGACGGCCGCATGCTGGAGGCGAAGACCATCGTGATCGCCACCGGATCGAAGCCTCGCCCGCTGCCGATCCCGGGTGCCGAGCACATGATCACCTCCGACGACGTCTTGAGTGAGCGTACGCCGCCGGCATCGATCGTTTTCGTCGGCGGCGGTGTGATCGCGCTGGAGTTCAGCCATGTCTATGCTCGCGCCGGCGCAAAGGTCACGATCCTGGAGGTCCTGCCCCGGCTGCTGCCGGCGGTGGATACCGACGCAGTAGCCCGCCTGCAGGCCGAGAGCGAGCGGCTCGGTATCCGCATTGAGACCGGCATCAAGGTGGTCCGGGTAGAAAAGACGCCGGACGCCCTCCGCGTCTTCTTCGAGCGGGACGGAAAGACATTCACCGTCGACGCCGACCGCGTCGTCAACGGTGCCGGACGCGTCGCCAACGTCGATACACTTGATCTCGCCGCCGCAAACGTCGCGCACGACAACAACCGGATCGCACTCGATGCGCACTTGCGCTCGACATCGAATCCCGCGGTCTATGTCTGCGGTGACGCTGTGCCGACGTCGCCGCAGCTCTCGCCGATTGCTACTTACGAGGGCGAGATCGTCGGACGCAACATTGTCGATGGGCCGCGGCACACGCCCGATTACGCGAGCGTGCCGACGGCCGTCTACACCGTTCCTGCCCTCTCCAGCGTCGGACTGACCGAGCAAGCTGCCCGGGACCAGAGCCGCAAGGTCAAGGTCCGTGTGAATGACATGCTTTCCTGGTTTTCTGCCCGCACCTATGCGGAGACGGTCGCGTGGTCGAAAATCATCGTCGACGAAACCGACGACAGCATTGTCGGCGCGCACTTCGTCGGCCACTCCGGCGAAGAGCTCGTCAACATCTTCGGCCTTGCGATCGCCCACAAGCTGACGGCGACACAAATCCGCGACAAGATCTACGCCTACCCGACTTTCACATCGGACATCAAAAACCTGTTGTGATGGCGCGCGTGAGACACGTCATTGCAGGCCAAGCATTCTGAGTCGTCCCTGCAGAGGCAGGGACCGATGACCACGGAATTCAAAGACTGCATTGAGCGCGTGCAATTTCGTTGCCGCGGAGGTTGTGGATTCCTGCTCGGCGCTTCGCCTGGCGACGACGCCGAGCAGGAGCCGTGATGGCATAGCGCCGCCGTTCTTTCTTAAGAAGGCCGGTGCCTCTCAGGCAGAGAAACCTCGGATTTCGCTTCCGCCCCATCGAGACCGCTTGTCGGCGACTGCCAGCTCGTTAACCAACCGTTAACCATGTGCGCGTAGCTCGGATTTCGGGTACTGGGGAATGAAACTGAGAGATTCGTCTTGTCTAACGTCGCCAGTCCGCGCACTTCCATACGGTTCCGTGGCCGGTCGTATATGGCATTCGTGCTGTCGCCGGAGCCGCCGGTTGCCGACTGGCTTGCGGACCTCGAAATATCGATACGCAGTTCGGCGGGCTTCTTTCTTGGCCGCCCAGCCGTCCTCGATCTCGCGTCGGTGAACTTGAGCCAATCGGCGATCGCGCACCTCGTCTCCGAGCTCGAGACTCGCGGTATCCGTATCATGGGCATCGAAGGCGTGGCCGCCGATCAGCTCGGCGCAGGATTGCCGCCTGCCCTGAAAGGTGGGCGGGCGACCACACTTGAGGTTGCAAATACGCCATCGCGCAAGTCAACGGCGGCGCCGGAGCCAACGTCACTGCTGCTCGAAGAGCCGGTGCGATCAGGCCAATCAATTTTCTTTCCGAACGGCGACGTCACCGTCCTCGGCTCGGTCGCATCGGGCGCGGAGATCGTCGCCGGCGGATCGATCCATGTCTATGGAACGCTGCGCGGACGTGCGCTGGCCGGCGCTTCCGGCGGCAACCGCCGTGCGCGCATCTTCTGCTCAAGGATCGAGGCCGAGCTGCTGGCGATCGACGGTTACTACCGGACCGCTGACGATCTGGAGGCAAACCTTTGCGCGCGACCCGTTCAAGCCTGGCTGGACGGCGAGACACTGATGATATCGGCACTTGGGTAATAGCGCGTGGGAGGGCGACCAAATGGCTAAGGTGATCGTTGTAACATCCGGCAAGGGCGGCGTCGGCAAGACGACCTCGACAGCCGCGCTCGGGGCTGCGCTCGCGCAGATGGACCAGAAGGTCGCGGTCATCGACTTCGACGTCGGTCTGCGCAACCTGGACCTGGTGATGGGGGCCGAGCGACGGGTAGTCTACGATCTGATCAACGTGGTCCAGGGTACGGCCAAGCTGCCCCAGGCACTCATCCGCGACAAGCGACTCGAGAACCTCTACCTGCTTCCGGCTTCGCAGACGCGGGACAAGGACGCCCTGACCGAGGATGGCGTCGGCCGCGTCATCAACGAGCTACGCCAGCGTTTCGATTGGGTGATCTGCGACAGCCCGGCCGGCATCGAGCGCGGAGCCACACTGGCGATGCGATATGCCGACGCCGCGGTCGTCGTTTCCAACCCGGAAGTCTCTTCGGTGCGGGATTCCGATCGGATCATCGGCCTTCTGGATTCCAAGACCATAAAGGCTGAGAAAGGCGAGCGCATTGACAAGCATCTCTTGATCACGCGCTACGATCCCGGACGAGCAAATCGCGGTGAAATGCTTCGGATCGACGACGTACTCGAGATCCTGTCGATTCCGTTGCTGGGCATTGTTCCGGAGAGCGAAGAGGTGTTGCGGGCGTCGAATCTTGGCTCGCCCGTTCCCATCAGCAGCGCCGACAGCGCCCCCGCCCGCGCCTATAAGGATGCCGCGCGCCGGCTCGCCGGCGAAGCCGTGGACATGACAATTCCCTCCGAGAAGAAGGGACTGCTCAACAAACTGTTCGGACGGAGAGCAGCATGAACATCTTCAATCTGTTCAAATCGAAAGGCTCCGCTCCCGTTGCGCGTGAACGGCTGCAGATCCTGCTTGAGTACGAGCGACGCCAGGACGGAAAGCCGGATCTGGCCGCCCTTCTGCGTGACGAAATTCTCGAGCTTGTGAGCCGGCACGTGAGGATTGATCCCGACAGGGTTCAGGTGAAACTCGATCGCCGTGATCGGGTTTCGACGCTCGCGGTCGATATCGAGATTCCGCACGCGGCCAACGCCTGAGCCGGTGGCTCCACAGAGAGGTCTCGGCCGTCATGCCCGCGTGGGCCTCCAGTAACCGGCCGCATCTGCGATAAAATTTCTGAGGCCTTCGAAGACTGCGTCTCCGCCTTCGCGGCGACGACTTGCGGCGAAGCCAGCTGAAGGCACTTCACTTGGCCAGAAGCAAGTAGGCGCCGTTCCAGTTCTCGGGCGGCGAATTCGACTGAAATGCCTGAACTCGCTCGGCATAGAGCTCAAGCAGCGGGCCGAGACCGGCGAGATCGGGCCTCTGACGTCCGCGCTCGATCGCCCGTAAGGCCCCCTGCCAATCATGGCCGCGGTAGCATCCGAGCACTTCTGCCAGCAGTGAGCGCATGCACTGGAATTCATCCGTCGCTGCCATGTCCTTGCGGCCAACAATTGCATACACGAATTCCGGCTCCGTCTTTCCCTTCACGATCACGAAGTCGATCTCCAGGATTGCAAACGCGTCCTTTGCGGCAAGCGCCGTCCGTGCGCCGGCGATGATCGGAAAACCATAGATTTTCGTCTGACTCTCAAGGCGCGCTGCAACGTTGACACTGTCCCCCAGCACTGAATAGTCAAAGTGAACGTCCGAACCCAGGTTGCCGACAACGCAGGGGCCTGTGTTCAGGCCCACGCCGATCTTCAGTGGCATGAATGGCCGGCCGCTTTCCCGTGCCTCGTCCTCGAGCTCCTGGTTGAGCGCCGCGAGCCGATCGAGCATGTCCAGTGCCGCTGCGCATGCATTGATCTGGTGCGCATCATCCTCGAGCGGCGCATTCCAGAACGCCATGATGGCGTCACCCATGTACTTGTCGATCGTTCCCTTGTGATCGAGAATTGCGTTGGTGAGCGGCGTCAGAAAACGATTCATGAGCGCGGTCAGGCCCTGGGGGTCATGCTTGTAGGTTTCGGAAATCGCGGTGAAACCTCTGACATCGCTCAACATAACGGTCATTTCCCGCTCCTCGCCGCCGAGGACGAGTTTTTCCGGCGACTGCGCCAACTGCTCGACAAGAACCGGCGACAGATACTGGCCGAAGGCGGATCTGATCTGCCGGCGCTGCGCCTGTTCGCGCACGTAGCTGCTGAACGCCAAGGTGAGGTAGATCAGCCAGCTGGATAACAAGGGATAGGTGAAATCGATCAACAGGCGGTGTCGCACGTAGAAGGACCAGGACACCGCGATCAATCCGGCGGCAATCGCCACGCCGAAAGCAAGCAGGGCCTTCGGGCCAAAAAGCGGCGCAAGCCAGATGATCAAAAGCCCCAACGCGATTGCCGCGACCAGTTCGGCGCCGACCCCGTAATTGGGCTGCGAAAGGACTGCGCGAGAAAGGACGCTTTCAAGCACCTGGGCGTGGATTTCGACTCCGGGCATCACCCGGTCAATCGGCGTCGTCTTGGTATCGAGCAGCCCGGCCGCCGACGTTCCGATCAGGACCAGCTTGCGCGCGATCGACTCTGCTGGAACGCGTCCATCGAGCACATCAGCCGCTGACACGTAGATCGACCGATCCCGCGGCGCAAAATGAACCCACACCTGTCCGTTTGCGTCAGTCGGCACGTCGAAACCATCGACCGCCACGCTCTTGATCCCCGCACGATCAGATCTGATCAGTATCGTTTCCGTCCCGGTCACAACGCGCAGGGTTTCGAGGCTGAGCGACGGCACCACCGCCTCCTGAGCGATGACCACCATCGGTACCCGCCGCACGATCCCGTCCCGTTCCGGCCGTATCGTCAGAACCCCACGGCCGGCGGCGGCTTGCTCCAGCGGCGCGATGTTGCGAAGCAAGCCTGGGAATTCGAACAGGAAAGGCTTGGGATCCTCACCGAGCATGGCGACGCCGGTCATCGGCAGGGCGTCCGCGGTCTCCCGGCCAACGGAAGGCAGCCCCGTCTCTCCCAGGACGACGCGCGTGCTGCTGATCGTGTCTGCGAGGACCTCGTCGTTGCTCGGCAGCGCCCGCAGCATGGCCCTGACGCCCTCGTCGAGGTTCCTGAATGAATCAGCGGCGACATCCGGATTGAGCCTGTCGGGTTCGGGGAACATTACGTCGAAGGCAACCACAATGGCGCCCATTCGTGTCAGCGCGGCCACCAGATCTGCGACACGCGTTCTTGGCCATGGCCATTGACCGTACTTCGCAAGGCTCGCTTCATCGATATCAACGATCGCGACAGGCTTTGCCGCCTTCATTCGAGGATCGAGCGCCTGGTACGTGTCGAACGTTCGCAGACGAAGCTCTTCGATCAGATACGGGTCGGCAATCCGCAACGCGGCAAATAAACCGAGCAGGACGAGACAAAGAGCCCTCGCGAGGCCGAACCGTCGCGCAAACAGCCTAAGTTGCCGCGGCGTCTTCATGTCTGATCAACATTGTCGCCCGGATCAAAGCGAGAGGTTGAGCGGGAGACCGCCACGCACTTGCTCCACCCTCCCCTCGAGGGGGAGGGTCGCTTGCGAAGCAAGCGGGGTGGGGTGCTGTGCCTTTCGACAATTGCAGACGCTGGTTTGATCACGTTCAGCTCATACGGCGCGGAAAGGCTGTCACCCCACCCCGACCGCTTCCATAGCCGACGCAAAGCATCGGCGTGCTTTCTCAAAGAACGGCGGCCGGCAGGCCGCCTACGCGACCCTCCCCCTCGAGGGGGAGGGTGAAGTCGAGTTCGCCGCAATCTCTGAGAGACTTTCGGAGATCGGGCAGATCATTTCTCGCGAAACGCGCGCATCAAATGATCATGCAGCGGCTTCATGAGATAGGACAGCATGGTCCGATTTCCCGTCTGGATAAAGGCCTCGACCGGCATGCCCGGGATCAGCTTGACCTGCCCAAGCCGCGCAATCTCTTCGGTCGGCATAGAAACCCGGATGGTATAGAAGGTCTGGCCTGTGCGCTGATCCACAGTCGTGTCCGGCGACACCCGGCTTACCGTGCCATTGAGCTCCGGGGTCGTCCGTTGGTTCAGCGCCGAGAGACGCAGCAAGGTTCTTTGTCCGATCTGTAGCTGATCGATGTCCTGGGGATTGACCTTCGCCTCGACGGATAGGTTGTCCGCCTGCGGCACAATCAACATGATGACGTCTCCTGCCGAGATCACGCCGCCGACGGTGTGGACCGACGACTGCAGCACCATTCCGTCTTGCGGCGCGCGAATGTTGACGCGGCGCAATTGATCCTCAGCAGTAACCTTTCTCTCGACGAACTCGCCGATCCGTTCGGTGGTCTCCCGCAAGTCCTTCGAGGCCTCACTCACGAGGTCCTTGTCGATCTGGATGATCTGCAACTCGATTTCGGTGATCTTTCCCAATACCTGCGCCTTCGCAGCGACGAACTGCCCGAGTTCGCCGGCAAGGCGCGCGGCATCGCGCTCCAGAACCGTGAGCCTGGAAATTCCGACGAGGTTCTTGGCGAAGAGCTGGCGAACGCCCCCCAATTCGGTCGCCACCAGTTCAATCTCGCCCCTTTTTGCCGCCTCCTGGGCCGAGAGGCCGGACACCTCCTGGTTCAACTGGGCGATGCGTTCCCGAAACTGGGCCTTCTGGCCAATCCGTCCGTTCAACCGGACCTCAAACAGCTTGGCTTCGCTCGCCATGACCGCCTGGGCCTCTGGATCGCCCGCCTGCTCGATCAGCGCCGGCGAAAAGACGATACTCTCCGCGCCGCGTTGTTCCGCCTCGAGCCGCGCGGCGCGCGCCAGCAGGCCGTTGAGGCTCTTGGTGACGATCGCGAGCCCGGCCCTGGTCACTGTGTCGTCGAGGCGCACGACGACGTCGCCTGCCTTGACCACATCGCCGTCGCGAGCATGCAATTCGCCGACGACGCCGCCTGTCGGGTGCTGAACCTTCTTGACGTTCGAATCGACCACGATCGAACCGGGCGCGATGAGCGCGCCGGAGATCTCTGTCGTCGATGCCCAGCCTCCGAGCCCACCGGCGAGCAGCGCGACGACGATCAGGCCGAGGAGAAGGTGAACCCGGATCGAACGGCCAGTACCAGTCGATGCGGTGTCCATCATGGTTTTGCGGCCCCTGCGTCCGCTACGATCTTGATGGGAGATGGATGCGGGCTCCGCTGAAGCACCTGACCCAGGACCGTCTCCTTCACGCCAAAGGCCTGCAGACGTCCCTCCTTCATGACAAGCAGCAGGTCGACCGCCTCGATTCCGACCGGCCGGTGCGCCACGACGATGACGATGGCGCCGCGGTCGCGCGCCGCGCGTATTGCGCGCGTGAGCGCTGCGTCGCCTTCGGCATCAAGGTTGGAGTTGGGTTCGTCGAGGACGATCAGAAACGGATCGCCATAGAGCGCGCGCGCCAAGGCAATCCGCTGGGCCTGCCCGGCGGATAATACGCTTCCGTGCGCCCCGATCTGAGTGTCGTACCCCTCACGCATCCCGACGATCAGCTCGTGGACGCCGGCCTGCTTCGCAGCGGCGATAATTGCGTCGGCCCGGGCGTCGGGATTATGTCGGCAAATATTCTGCGCGACAGAACCGGCAAAAAGCTCGACATCCTGCGGCAGATAACCGATGTGCCGTCCGAGACTGTGCGCGGACCACTGGTTCAAGGCGGCCGCGTCGAGCCGAACCGTGCCACGCGCGGGCAACCACACACCGACCAGCGCGCGCAGCAGGGACGACTTTCCCGATCCGCTTGGCCCGATGATGCCGAGGCCGTGTCCGGCTTCGAGCGCGAACGTCACGTCATGTACCACGACTCGCTCGTCGCCAGGCGGGATGACGCTGATGTTCTCCACCGACAGGCGCTGCGACGGCGGATCCAACAGGATGGGCTCGCCCTCTGGCGGCAGCAGTTTGAGCAGCCCGTTCAGCCGTTGCCAACTCTGCCGGGCCGCCACAAAGCCTCTCCAATTCGCAATCGCCAGGTCCACGGGGGCCAACGCCCTTGCGCTCAGGATCGAGCCCGCGATGATGATGCCCGCCGTCGCTTCCTGGTGGATCACAAGGTAGGCGCCGACGCCGAGCACCGCCGACTGCAGAGCCATGCGAAACACTTTGGCGACGGCGCCAAGGCCGCCGGCGACGTCGTTGGTGCGCTGACTGCCGGACAGGTATTTCCGGTTGATGTCGGTCCATTGCATCATCAGATGCCTCGACATCCCCATTGCGCGCAGGACCTCCGCGTTGCGGTGACTGGCAGAAGCGATGTCGCTGCGATGCGCCGCAAGGCCCACGCCGCCGACCGACTGGATGCGCGTCAGATATTCGGTCGCGACCGTGAGCGCGATCAGAATGACGGCGCCAATCAGCGCCGTCATTCCGATCAGCGGGTGAAATACGAAGCAGATGGCCAGGTAGACAGGAAGCCATGGCAGATCGAAAAGCGCGCTCGGCCCCATTCCGGACAGAAAGGAACGAACGCTGTCGAGGTCGCGAAGCGGCTGCAGGCCTTCATTGCCGCTGCTCACCAAGGGCAGCCGCACGACAGCTCCAAACACGCGGCCGCTCAGAGCCTCATCGAGCGTCGTTCCGATCCGCACCAGGATGCGCCCGCGGATCAGGTCGAGAATTCCCTGCGCGACATACAGGCCTCCGGCCAGGACGGTCAGACCGACAAGCGTCGAGATGCTTCGGCTGGGCAGCACGCGGTCATAGATTTCCAGCATGAACACTGAGCCGGTCAGGTAGAGGAGATTCACCATGCAGCTCATCAGGGCGACGCCGACGATGGCGCCACGGCAAGCATGCATCGCCCGGCCGAGTTCGGACCTGGCGAGCTCGGATCCAAGCACTGTGCTGTAAGACCGCGCCTTGCCCCTCTGCATACTCGACCGTCCTTGGGCGGGTCCCCGGACGGAATTCATATCGCGGCGGCCGCGTGGTGATCTGACAGATCGCAAGTTCGGTGGTTTTCTCGCCTCCGTCGCTCGACTCCCGTCGTTGCGAGGCATCGCCGTTCTTCGAACGGCGTCGCTTCGCTCGCCTCATAGCCGTTCGAAGAACGGCGTCGCTTCGTTCGCCTATGGGCGACGAAGCAATCCAGCGCCACGTGTGCCACATCTGCTGACTGGATTGCTTCGCTTCGCTCGCAATGACGAAGAGCTGGTCAGCCGTTCAACGGAAACCGCCGGTCGGATTGACGATGAAATCGGTGGCGGCGAGGCTTGCCGTGAGCACGTTCTGGGGTGCGAAAAGCTGATCGTCGTCGAGCGAGGTCAGCCCATCCGGCACGCTTGCAGCAACCTGGGCGATCCCCTCCTCGACATTGCCTGCTGTCATGAGCATCGACAGATCGACGGTGCCTTGCGCTGACGCAAGCTCGTCCGCGGCCGTGCCCACATCTGCCGCGAACTGGAAGTTGTCGGCGTCGCTGCTGCCGAATATCGTGATCGTCAGCGTTGAGGTGTTCGACGTCGCCGTCCCGTCCGTCACCGTGTATGTAAACTGGTCGGTCACCGTCTCGCCGGCGTCCAGCCACTGCGCTGTCGCGTTGTTGAGGATGTAGAAGTAGCTGCCGCTCGGGTTCAGCCACGCGGTGCCGTGGTTGCCGGCAATGGGGGTGCTGACGTTGGCGCTCGAGCCATTCACGCTGTTCAGCGTCAGTGGTGAGGCCTCGGCATCGGTGTCCGCAACATCCGCGAACGTATCGCCCGGCAAATGGCCCAGCGCGGGGTCGAGTAAATGGCTGGCGCCGAGAATAACGTTGCCTTCGGCTCTGGTGTACAGATCTTCCTGCACCCAGTTTGTGTCCGCGACCGCAACGGGAGGATCGTTCACGGCGTTGAAGGCTATTGTCGCGTCGAACGTGTTGCTCGTGTCGAACCCGTCACTGACCTGAACCGAGAACGTCGGCGC
>NZ_JAVIFX010000002.1 GCF_031157255.1 Bradyrhizobium sp. LHD-71
GCACCCAGTTTGTGTCCGCGACCGCAACGGGAGGATCGTTCACGGCGTTGAAGGCTATTGTCGCGTCGAACGTGTTGCTCGTGTCGAACCCGTCACTGACCTGAACCGAGAACGTCGGCGCGCTCTCGCTTCCATTGTGCGTAAAGCGGATATGGCCGGCAGCGACCTCTGCGCTCGTGAACGTCGTCGCGCTCACCCAGCTGCCGCCGCTGAAAATCTCGAACTGGCCGTTGCTGATGTTCGAAGCGGCGACCGTGAAATTCGTCGTGTCGGGGTCGACGATGCCTATGCTGGACGCTGTCAGCGCGACGCTGATTCCCTCGTCCACCGCCAGCGACGCCGACGTAATGACCGGGGCGTCGTTCACGCCGTTGAAGGCTATTGTCGCGTCGAACGTGCTGCTCGTATCGAGCCCGTCATGGACCTGAACCGAGAACGTCGGCGCACTCTCGCTTCCGTTGTGCGTAAAGCGGATATGGCCGGCAGCGATGTCTGCGCTCGTGAACGTCGTCGTGCTCACCCAGCTTTCGCCGCTGAAGATCTCGAACCGGCCGTTGCTGATGTTCGAAGCGGCGACCGTAAAGCTCGTCGCGTCGGGGTCGGTAATGCCTATACTGGAAGCTGTTAGCAGGACGCTGGCTCCCTCGTCCATTGCCAGCGAAGCCGATGTAACAACCGGGGCATCGTTCACGCCGACGATGGTCACGAGCAAAGTCCGGTGCACGGTATCGGGCCCGGACCGGCTGTCGAAGGCGATCATGTATCCGACCGAGGCGCCCTGGGCGAGGAAAGCGAAACTGGCAGGATCGTAGCTGACGGTGCCGGTCTGCGGATCGATGTTGATCAGTCTCGCAAGATCCATCGTCGCCGGGACACTCGGCGGACCGGTCACACCGATGAGCCGAGCGGTATCGGCGACATAGAGGACCTGGACGTCGTTGCCGGCGTCCGGGTCAACGATGTTGACCCGCTCGGCAATGTTGAACGCGGGATTGGCACCCACATTGTTGACGACCACGGTCAGGTCATTGACGCTGACATCGGGCGGCGTGTTGAACCGCGTAACCCTGATGGGAATGTCGTCGGTCGGCAGGTCTTGCGTCGTCAGATTGACTTTCAGCGGAAGGATCGTCGGGCTGTCGACCGGAAAGTTGATCGGATCGGGCTGCAACCTGTCATCAGGCGACCCGGGCGGTGTCGATGATCCACCCGGCCGGTAGTTCGGAAAATACTCCCGCAACGTCTGGTCGACGATCGCTTGTGCCGCGAGAGAAAGCGGCGGCGCGGGCTGCGTCGACACATCGCCGGTGCCGGTAATGCTCGTCACAAGCCCGGCCTGGCTGACCTGTCCGATCGGCGTGTTCGGACTGCTCCTGCTAAACAGGACAAGCGAGCCCGTCACACCGCCAGGCTCGGAGAGCACCTGAACACGAACCGAGGGTGCAGCGCCGGCTCCCGGAACCACGAACTCGATCTCGACCAGAACCGCTGTCCCGCGGATTCCCATGGTTGCCGCCGGCGTCTCGACCCGCATGTCGCCGCGCTTGGCCGTCTCGCCCGCGACGAAGGTGATCGTCCCCTGCACCAGGCTCAGCAATGACGAATTGGATGACCCCGCCCGGTCATAGATCATTTCGGTGAGAACCATCCTCGCGTTCGCCGCGAGCCCGAAGACGGTGCCGTCGATGAAAACCAGTCCGAGCGACGAGCCCGCGCCGGTCTGGACGACGTCCCCCTTCTGAACATTGTCGCCGAGATTCAGCTGAACTGAGACGCCATTGCGGACCGCCGTCGCAAAACCGGTCAGTTTGCTGACCCGTCCGATCACTGCGCCGGCGCTTGCGAGAGGAGCCGCCTGTGCGTACTGGACCTCTCCGCTCAGCGCCTGCACGACGTCGGCTGACAGCACGGCACCGTCGCGCGTCGCGAGCGCCGTCCGCGTCTCGCTCTTGAAATAGTCGTCGATGACGATTCGTCTGTCGTCTTTCGAAATCATCAGGTCCGAACCGGACCGCCTGAACTCGCCCGTGAAAAGCAGGTCCGCATCGGAGACGACGACCGCGTCTGCGAGCGTGTCATTTGACGAATCGGAATCGATCGCGATGTTTGGGGAATGAGAACCCAAACCGGACAGTGCCAAACCGAGGTTGGAAACTTCGGTGACGCTCAATGTGAACTCGCGACGCTACGGACAAAAAAATCAACGAGCCTTATCGACCAGTTGAGTATCACCTTCCGAAGTCATGCGAAAGCTGGATCGTCACGCGCTTGCGACGCGCGAGATTGCACCAATAAAGACAGGAAGCGGTATCACGTGGCCGGCACGGGCGTAAGCTTCAGAGAATGTTCGGCAAATAACCGTGTTGATGACGCGCGGCGCGCGCGCTGTCGCCACAACCACCACTCGCGATCTCCCGGCCGGCTCGCGCATTGAGCGCCGCAACGACGACGTCCATAATAAGATACCAACAACATCCAACAACAATGGAGGATCGACGATGATGGTGCAGACGGTGACGGGCCCGATTCCCCTCGAGCGGCTTGGGCGAACGCTGATGCACGAGCATCTCTTCATCGCCTTCCCCGGCGCCGAGTTCGATCCGACGGCAAAATTCGACCGGGCCGCCTTCATCGAAGAGGCGGTGCGACGGCTGGTGCAGTTGCGCACCGAGCACGGCGTGCGCAGTTTCGTCGATCCCTGCCCGATCGAACTCGGTCGTGACGCCGCCGTCATGAAGGAGATCTCGGAAAAGTCCGACATGCACATCATCTGCACGACCGGCTTCTATTTCGAGGACATGGGTCTGCCCGTGTACTGGCGTGCGCGCACGGTCGACGAGATCGCAGAGCTCTACATCCGCGAAATCACCCACGGCATCGGCGAGACCGGCATCAGGGCTGGCGCGATCAAGGTCGCGACCGGCGCGCCGGTCGTGACGGCAATGGAGAAGAAATTTCTGGCCGCCGCCTGCATCGCCCAGAAGGCAACGGGCGTGCCGATCATCACGCATACCCAAGACGGATGCGCCGGCCCCGAACAACAGAAGCTGTTCGCCGAGGGCGGGGTCGACGCGCATCGCTGCCTGATCGGCCACTGCTGCGGCAATGCCGATCCGGCCTACCACCGCCAGGTGGTCGATGGCGGCTCCTATATCGGCTTCGATCGCATCGGCATCACGCGATTTCAGCCGGACGAAGTGCGGGCGGACAATCTGGCCACGCTCGTGAAGTCCGGCTTCCGCGCGCAGATCATGATGAGCCAGGACCGGCATTGTGGCTGGCTCGGAAAGTTTCCGCGTCAGGTCAGTGCTGAGGAACAAGCCAGGATCGAGCAACTGCGCTCGCAGGGCCGCTATCCGCCGCCCTACACCTATATGTTCACCGACTTCATTCCGATGCTGCATGCGCACGGCGTCAATCAGGCGGACATCGCCTCGATCCTCGAGGACAATCCACGCCGCTTCTTCGCTGGCGAGGCCTTGCCGCAGGCGGCGCCCTGATGACGATGCAAATCCGTGTCGATGAGCTGCGGGAGGCCAAAGTCATTGGCCTCCTTCACGCGCATCTCGAGCACTGCAAAAAGTGGTCACCTCCCGAGAGCGTTCACGCTCTCGACCTGGAAGCGCTGCGGTCGCCGGAGATCACTTTCTGGACGGCGTGGGACGGCGCCAGCCTGTTGGGCTGCGGGGCTCTGAAACAGCTCGATCCGCTCCACGGGGAAGTAAAATCAATGCACACGGCCGCAAAACATCGTGGCCGCGGCGTAGCGATGGGCCTGCTCAGGCACATTGTCGCTGAAGCCCGATCCCGCGCCTACCGCCGGCTCAGCCTCGAGACCGGCTCAATGGATGCCTTTGCTGCAGCGCGAGCGCTGTATTCCGGTTTCGGCTTCATCGGCACGGGACCGTTCGGCGACTACACCCTTGATCCGAACAGCGTATTCATGACCCTCGATCTTGCGACCAAGCAAGACCGCCTGTCGTAGCCCGCATGAGCGAAGCGACATGCGGGACAGCATCAGTGCTCTGCAGGGCCGTCCCCACATATCGCTTCGCTCATGCGGGCTACGACAATCTCACCGCTCCACGGAGTCGAATACCCGAATCTTCACCCAGTTGGGATTGCTCTCGGGGATGAAGTGCTTCACGTGCGCGTCGGAAACCTGATACGCGTCGTGCGCCTGCCGACCGGAAAACACCATGTGAAAGGCGACGTCAAAGCCATCGTCATTGAAGAGATAAGCCACCTGCTTGTGTCGCGTCAGATCATCCGCCAGCGCCGTCGCGGAGAAGGACAGCTCGCCGGCATGATCGGTCAGGTATTTCTTTCCAAGCTCCAGCTGCTTCTGAACGGCGGCGGAACTCTTGTCTTTAAGCGTAATGAAGATGTCGTGATGGATACGCCCTTCGGCAGCCGCGCTTGACGTCGCACGCGCCCCTGCGGTCGTACCGGCAGAGGGTACACTTTTCATGGACTGTCTCCTTGAGAAAATCATGGTTGAGATTGCCGTCGCATTCAGCCTCACAACGATGAACCAAGGGAAAGTTGCTGAGATTCCAAGTATCTTCGCTAAATTCGCTGGAGTGATCTCAATGATCACAAGGTCGCACCGGGGCCCTGGTGAGGCTGAGCACAGCGATACCCCCGATCTGACTCCGCGGCAGGTGCTCCGCGGATGTCGATGCGCTGAGCCGGCTGCAGCTCGGCGCTGGTTTTGCACCGCAGCACTCAAGCACGCGTGAAGCATTAAGTCGCGATTCAGGCTGGAACGGCAAAAGCTGCGGGACTCATCGGCCTTTAGGCGTTACAAAAAACGAACAACTCGCGCGGGTTTGAACGCGAGACGACGAGAGGGAGACGTCTGTGGCGGCGGACAGCACTGCCCTTGGGGCAGATATCGAGCCATTGACCGGATCATACGAGGCAAGCCAGCGCTCCGCGCGTTTGCGGGCCGCCGGACGCTGGCTGTGGTCGGCCGGGCTGCTCGTCATCCTCGGCTTTCTGGTGGTCTACCCCGTCAGCATGCTGCTGCTCGGCGCGCTGACGAACACCAATCCGGTCGTCGACGGGTTCGCCACCTTCAATCTGTCGCTCGAGAACTTCGTCACGGTTCTCGCCAATCCGAACGTCCACCTGGCCCTCATCAATTCGCTGATCGCCTGCGGCGGCGGCACCGCGCTCGCGGTGGTGATCGGCCTGGGCTTCTCGTGGATCGTTGTGCGCACCAACACCCCCTGCAAGGGCTTCATTGCCGCGGTGAGCCTGGTGCCGCTGTTCGTGCCGCCCCTGGTTGCTGCCGTCGCCTGGTCGATTCTGGCCTCGCCCAAATCCGGTCTTCTGAACACGCTACTCGCGGGGCTTGGGATCGACTGGCGGTTCGATGTCTACTCGATGCCGGGGATGATCGTGATTTTCGGCGTCTATTACGCGCCTTACGTCTACATGTTCACAGCATCTGCGCTGCGGAACATGGACCCGGCGCTCGAGGAAGCCGCCGAGATCTCCGGCGCAACCGCGCTTTCCACGCTTCTGACGGTGACGTTCCCGCTGATCGCGCCGGCGATCATCTCGGGCATGCTGCTCTCGTTCATCGTGATGCTCGGGATCTATGGAATACCGGCGGTGCTCGGCACGCCGGGCGATATCCCGGTCCTGACGACGTACATCTTCAAGCTCACGGCCTGGTCGCCGCCGCTCTATTCGACCGCGGCGGCAGTCGCCGTCATCCTCATGACCGTCACCGGTTTCCTCGTCTGGCTGCAGCATCGCGTCGTCAGCGCGCGCAGCTACATCACCGTCGCCGGCAAGGCGTTTCGCCCGGCCGTGATGAATTTGGGCCGCTGGCGCTACTTCACGCTGGGGCTGGCGATCGTTTACCTGGTGATTGTGGTGGTGCTGCCGACGCTGGCCCTGATCGTGGCGGCATTTCGAAAGTTCCTCTTTATCCGCACGATGGCGAGCCTGTTCGATGCCCGGCAATATTCGCTGATCCACTTCGAGCGGCTGTTCGACAATCCCCTCGCGCTTCGCTCCATCGTCAATACGATCGAGGTCGGCCTGATCACCGCGGTGATCGGCGGAATCCTGTCGTTCGCGATCGGCTACACAATCCATCGCACGCGACTGTCGGGCCGCAAGAGCATCGACGTGATCTCCACCCTGCCCGTCGCCATTCCGGGACTGGTGATCGGCGTGGCCTATCTGTGGGCCTGGATCGGGTTGCCGGGCGGTCTGTACGGCACGATCTGGATCCTGGCGCTGGCCTTCGTCGCCCGCTTCATGCCGGACACCATCAAGGCGCTCTCGACCTCGCTCTTGCAGATCCACCGGGAACTCGAAGAAGCCGCGTGGATCTGCGGCACCCGCATGCTCGGCACGATCCGCATGATTGTGCTGCCGCTGGCGCGGCCGGGCGTGATCGCCGCGATGACGCTGCTGTTCGTCCTGGCGATCCGGGAACTCGGCTCGTCGTTGTTTCTCTACACCAGCGAAACCATGGTGATGGCGGTGCTGCTGCTCGATTACTACGAGGGCGGTAATGTCGGCATCACCGCGGCTTTCAGCCTGGTCCAGACGATTCTGCTCGGCGTGCTGATTGGATTTGCACACGTCCTGTCGCGCGGCGGCACCGACACCGGCGTCGGCAAGGCCGGATAAATGATGACGAACTTCGGAGGAGCGCCATGACGAGAACCCACCTCACGCGTCGGCAATTCACCACCGCGGCGGCGGCGAGCGTTGCAACCGCAGCCCTCGGCGCACGCGGCGCGGCGGCCCAGGAATACGGCCCGGCGGAACTCATCGACGCCGCCAAGAAGGAAGGCAAGATCGTCTATTACACCGCCGACTTCACCGAGCCGGAACAGGAGATCATCAAGGCCTTCAACAAGCGATTTCCCTTCGTCCGGGTCGAGATGGTGCGCGCACCGGGCGGACAGCTGATCACGCGGATCAAGACCGAGGCCGCGGCCAACAAGCTACTTGCCGACGTCGTCAACCACTCCGATCGCGGCCTGATGAAGGACATCGCCGACCTGTTCCAGGATTATCGACCGCCGAACGCCGACGCCTATCGCGATGACGTGCAGGTTTCGCCACAGCTCTGGCCAAAGACCACGCTCGGATGGTCCATCGCCTACAACACGGAACTGGAGCAGAAACCGCCGCGCAGCTGGATGGATCTCTGCAAGGCGGAGTACGGCCCGAAAAAGATCGGTCAGGTGATTGCGCCGTCCGGCGGCACGACCTGGACCCGCATCATGTTCGAGCGGCAAACGTTCGGCGACGACTACTGGAAAAAGCAGGCCGCGACCCAGCCGGTGCTCTATCCATCAGGCGCTCCGACCGCGGACGCGCTGGTACGTGGCGAAGTCTCGATCGGCGTTCTGCTCTACAACATCGCCTATATGAAGAAGCGCGATGGCGCGCCGCTGGAGATCATCTTCCCCTCGGACGGTGTGCCGCTCAACTACTACGCGGCCGGCGTCACTAAGGCCGCCGCCAACCCGAACGCTGCGAAGCTGTTCCTGAACTGGTGCATGTCCGAAGAAGGACAGGCATTCCACATCAAGGAACTAGGCTATCTGACGGCGTTGAAGAAGCCGCCGTTCAATCCGCCAGGCTACGATCCGGCGGTGATCAAGACCTGGGCGCCGAACTTCGAGCAGTATCAGTCGCTGCGCGACGCCTGGATCGACGAATGGAACAAGACCTACGGCTATCGCCAGTAGCAGTCGTCGAGCCCGCTTTCGCAATGGAGTGAATCCAACGACATGTCAGCGGAACTTAAAGTCGAGCACCTGCGCAAAGTCTTTTCGGTCGGCCGCCCGGCCATTGACGATGTGAGCTTTCGCGCGACAGCCGGCGAGATCGTGGTGCTGCTGGGGCCTTCGGGCTGCGGCAAGACCACGACGTTGCGTTGTGTTGCCGGGTTGGAGACGCCGACCAGCGGCGAAATCGCCATCGGTCGTGAGGCAGTCTCGGTGCCGGCGCGCGGTGTACTGGTGCCACCGCGCCTGCGTAATATCGGCATGGTGTTCCAGTCATATGCGGTGTGGCCGCATATGACCGTCCGCCAGAATGTGACCTACCCGCTGCGCCAGCGCAGAGTCCCGCGGGCCGAGGCCGGCCGCAAGGTCGACGAGGTGCTCGCCCTCGTCGGGCTCTCCGAATACGCCGAACGACCGGTGGTCTCCCTCTCGGGCGGCCAGATGCAACGCGTGGCGCTCGCGCGCAGCCTGGTGTATCAGCCGCAACTGCTGTTGCTCGACGAGCCGCTCTCGAACCTGGACGCGAAATTGCGGCTGCGACTGCGTGACGATTTGCGGCGCATCATCAAGCAGACCGGCGTCACCGCGCTTTACGTGACGCACGATCAGTCCGAAGCCGTGGTGCTCGGCGACCGGATCGGCGTCATGCGCGACGGCAAGCTGCTGCAGATCGCCCCGCCCAACGAAATCTACAATCGCCCGGCTGACATGTTCGTCGCGAATTTCACAGGCGCGTCGAACGCGCTGCCCGGGCGTCTGCTCGCGCGCAACGGCGAGTTCGGCACGGTTGAGACCGGCGGCGGCAATCGCCTGACCGCGTGGTTGCCGCCGGGCGTCGCGGCCGGGAGCGAGGTCAATGTTGCGCTGCGGCCCGAAAACATCCGGCTCGGCGTGCAGGCTGCGGCCGAGCCCAATCATTTCACTGCGCGCGTCACCGGCCAGCGCTACCAGGGCACACAGACGATCTATGAGCTCGCGACCCTCGGCGGCCGGCTCGAGGCATTGGAGCTTGGCACGAACGTGCGCTACCCGGTCGGCAGCGACGTCGAAATCCTGCTGCCCCCGGAACTCTGCTGGGCTTATTCCGCGCAGGAAGCGGCGCCGATGGAATGAATGCGCGCGAGTGTCCTGTCGTTTACTTTCCACCATTAGCGCCGAGCCCCCTCACCCCAACCCTTTCCCCGATGGGGAGAGGGAGCACGCCGCATCCGCTGTTCAGAGAGACTTATCGGCGATCGTATGGGATGGCCCTACGGTGGCAGCGCCGCCATCGACGCGATCTTCGGGCGCACTTTGTCGGCGAGCAGGATCATGGAACGGCGCGCCAGTGACGGATCGGCCCAGTCCTTGCCGGCATAGAGCAACGTGCCGAAGCGGCCGACCTTCTCACCGAACGCGAGCAGGTCGTCGGCCACCTTGTCGGGAGTGCCCCAGATCACAAGCTCATTCAGAACGCGGTCGAGGTCGACGGACTCGTCGGGTGCGTTCGGGTCTTCCTTGAAGAGGTTGCCGCGGCCGCCTTTAAGAAGCTTGGTGAGCAACTGGCGGTAATAGAAACGGTACGGGCTTTGCGGCCCAAGCGCGTAAGCCCTGGCCTCGGCAAGATCGTCGGCGACGAAGATGGATTTCGCCACCCGCCAGTTGGCCGCATCGGCCGGCCGCCCGGTGCGCTCGCAGCCTTCAGTGTATTTTGACCAGTGGGTCGCGACCCACTTCGGAAGCAGAAAGTTCGCGGAAATCGGCAGCCAGCCGCGAACCGCAGCCTCCGCGACCCCTTGCGAGTGTGGTGAAACCGCCGTCACGACGATCGGCGGATGCGGCCTCTGCAACGGCCTTGCGATGGCCCCCTGACCGATCTCGGCCATCATCGTCCGCGCCGTCGACACCTTCCAGTACGTCCCTCCCAGCGCATAGGGCGGGTCAGTGGTCCAGATCCTGATGACGAAATCGATCGCCTCAAGGAACATCGCATTGCGATTGGCATCGATGTTTCCGAACACCTCCGCGTCGGACATCAGGCCGCCAGGACTGATGCCGAAATTGAACCGGCCGTCGAGCATGTGATCGAGCATGGCGACCTGCGCGGCCACCGCTGCGGGATGTGCATTTGGCAGATTCACCGTGCCGGTGCCGAGCCGCATGCGCTTGATGTCGCTGGCGATCCAGGCAAGAAAACTGATGCAGGACGTGATGTTTTCGGCCCTGTCGGTGATGTGTTCGCCGACATAGGCTTCGGTGAAGCCGAGTTCGTCAGCGAGCGCGAACGCGTCCCTGTCCTCCCGCAACGACTGCCGCCAATCCTTGTCCAATGGATGGATTGGCATCGTAAAGAAGCCGAGATTCATGGACCTGCTCCCGAACCTACACCTGGACGTGCTTGCGGCAAATCATGCGACGCCGCCGAGATAGAGCCGCTTGACGATGTCGTTGTCCTGCAACTCGTCGACTGAGCCTGCCGCGACGACGATCTCGCCATGGACGATGATGTAACCGCGGTCGGCAATCCGGATCGCCTGATTGAAGTTTTGCTCAGCCATCAGCACGGTCAGGCCGAAACGCCGGTTGAGCTCGCCGATCTTGGTGATCGTTTGCGACACGAGCAGCGGTGACAGGCCGACAGAGGGCTCGTCGATCAGCAGCAGCCGCGGCGACGACATCAGTGCGCGCGCGATGGCAAGCATCTGCTGCTGCCCGCCCGACAGCGTGCCGGCGAGCTGGCGCTGCCGATCCTTAAGCACCGGAAACGTCTCATAGGCGAAGGCAAGGTTGCGATCGATGTCGCGGCGGGCGGCCTTGCGGAACGCTCCGAGCATCAAATTCTCCGAGACGGTCAGCTTGGAGAACAGTCGCCGCCCTTCAGGAACCAGCGCGACGCCGAGATCGACGATGGCCTCGGGCGTAAGCCTTGCCAGATCATGCGCGAGCCCATCGATCGAGAGCGACAGGCCGCCGCGCTGTGGACGGACCAGGCCGGCGATGCACTTCATCAGCGTGCTTTTGCCGTTGCCATTGGTGCCGAGCAGCGCGACCGTCTCTCCGGCCTCGACATGAAGCGTGACACCGCGCAACGCCTTCACGGCGCCGTATCCCGCATCAAGGCCCGTGACCGCGAGGCTAAGTGCCAAGATAGGCCTCCTGCACTCGCTTGTTCGCCATCACCTCGGCCGGCGTGCCGATCGCGATGATCTTGCCGGCGTCGAGACACATCACTCGCTCCGAGAAGCGCATCACCGCCTGCATGATGTGCTCGATCATGATGATCGTGATGTCTTCGCTCGCAAGTTTCATGAGGAGATCAAGGACCTCGTCGACTTCCGATCCGGCAAGCCCGGCCATGGCCTCGTCGGAGATCAGGAGCTTCGGATGCGTCGCCATCGCACGCGCAAGCTCCATTTTGCGCAACTCGACCTGGCTGAGGTTTCCCGTCGGGACGTCGGCTTTCAAGGCAAGACCTGTGCGCATCAGGATCGACATCACGATGTCGCGCCGCTGCACGGCCGAGGCGAAGCCGTGGAGGCTCGTGAAGTCGAGCGCCACCAACAGATTTTCGGCGACCGTCATGCTCCGGAACGGCCGCGGGATCTGGAAGCTCCGCGCGATGCCGCGCCGTGTGCGCATATGGGCGGGCAGCCGCGAGATGTCGTCGCCGCGGAACATCACCGTGCCGGCCTCGGTGCGGAACGCACCGGAAATGCAGTTGATCAGCGTCGTCTTTCCCGAGCCGTTCGGGCCGATCAGGCCGAAGCGCTCGCCTGGACGAATGTCGACGCTGACGTTGTTCACCGCCACGAAGCCGCCGAACCGCTTGGTAACCGCATTGATCCGCAGCAAGGGGGATGCGCTTTCGGCTACAGCCATCACGTCGCCCTCCCCGCGCGCCAGTTGCCGATCTTGCGGATGAGGCCGATGAGGCCCTCCGGCGCCGCCACCACGAACAGCACCAGCATGATGCCGAGGATCAGCACATTCACTTCCGACGAGATGGTCACCGCGAGGAACTGCTGCGTGACCCCCAGCAGGATCGCGCCGAGCACAGGCCCCGCCCAGTGCGCGGTGCCGCCGATCAGCGACATGGCGAGCGCCGAGACCGAGTAATTGAGATTGAAGGCGGACGACGGGTCCGCGTACTGGAAATACATGGCGGCGGGCGCGCCCGCCGCACACATCAGCGCGCCGGAGATCACGCAGGCCAGGAGCTTCAGCCGCAACGTCGGCACGCCGGTGCACTCGGCGGCGAGCTCGTCGTCCTTGATCGCCTGCAGACCGCGACCGATCCACGAACGCTGGATGTAGCGCGCGATCGCAACCGCAAGCACCACCAGCAGGGCCTGAACGAAGAACAGCATCTGCACATAGGTGTCGAATGGCGGCGTTACCGGCGGCCGCTGGATCTGGATGCCGGCCGCCCCGCCGACGAACCGCCAATTCGTCACCGTCGTCTCGATGATGATCGTCAGCGCGATCGTCGCGATCGAGAAGAAGATGCCCTGCATGCGCAATGTCAACAGGCCTACGGCGAAGCCGAGCAACGCGCCGACGCCTGCGGCGGCCGCGATCTGCACGGCAAGCGGCGCGCCCGTCGCCTTGACCAGAAACACCGCCGTATAGACGCCCATGCCGAAAAACGCGCTGGTGCCGAAATTCACGTAGCCGGCGTAGCCGCCGAGGATGCTCCACGCCACCGCAAGCACCACGAACTGCAGGATGATGTAGCCCGCAAAGAAGGGATATTCATTGCGGATCACCTGCGTCGCCGCCAGCATGGCCGCAAGAAACAGGATCGCGCCAATCCAGAACCGGACGCCGGTGCTCTTGCTCTTCATAACCGCCTGCCGAGCAGACCCTGCGGCCGGACGGCAAGCACGCCGAGCAGCATTGCGAAGGCGATGGCTGGCGCCCAGGAGGCGCCGAACATGGTGAGCACGATGGATTCCGCAACACCGAGGATGATGCCGGCAATGAGTGTCCCGGTCATGCTGCCGAGACCCGCCAGGACCACGACGCAGAATGTGCGGCCGATATAGGCGCGGTCGAGCATCGGCTCGACGGGTGCGACGATGATCAGCAGTGCGCCCGCTATCCCAAGCACGGCGGTCGCGATGCCGAAGGCCCATTGCTTGACGCGGACCGGGTTGGCGCCCATCAGCCGCAGCGCCTCCTGATCCTGAGCGACCGCGCGGATGGCGCGGCCCATGAACGTCTTCGACAGATAGAGCGTCAGCAGGATCGTCAGGGAGAGCGCCACCGCGAATGCGACGAGCTGGCGGATCGGAATCCGCAGATCGCCGATCCGCCACGACCTGCCGATATAGGACGCCGTGACCGAGCGCTGATCGACGCCGAATTGCAGCACGATCAGCACTTCGACGATGAAGGCGACGCCGAAGAAGAAGGCGATGCCGCGCACGGCTGCGTCGGTGCCGCGTCGTTCGAAGGTTTCGTGGTAAAGACGGTAGACGAACAGACCCAGCAGGAAGAACAGCGGCGTGATCAAAAGTCCTGCAAGCAGCGGGTCCACCTCATAGCGATCGTTGAGCAGATAGACGCCGTAGGAGGCCAGCACCAGAAAGGCCGGGTGCGCAACGTGAGGAACGTCGAGAAGGCCGAACGACACCGACAGCCCGATGCTGACGGCCGCGTAAAAGCAGCCAAGCAGCGTGCCGAGCACAATCGCGCCTAGCAGCAGGTCAAAAGAAAACACGCGTGCCCCCGGCGAGTCTTAATTACGGGCGGCTTCGAACGGGCTGATGAGATCGCCGGTCTTCAGCTTCTCGGGAAACAGGATCACCTGCCTTCCGGCGGAGCGGAACTGCTCGACGTTCTTGTCCTTGACGCCACGGAACTGTGCCTGGAGCGTCGCGGTTTCCTTCCACTCGCCATCGGGCGAGTACGCGATCGGACCGACGATGGTCTTGTGCTCGTTCGCGTGCAGATATTTGGCAATGGCCTTCTGGTCGAGCGATTTTGTCGCGTTTACGGCCTGCTCCACCATCTGGCCCATCGCATACCCATAAGGCGCGATATAATAGCCGAGCGGGTCGACCTTAGCTTCAACGGCACGCTTCGCATAGGTTTCGAAGAACGCCTTCGTGCCTTCGAAATACATGCTCGGCTCAGGAAGCCAGGTGTTGTAGTTCACGACGCCGTTGAGCAGCGAGCCGAGATTCTCCATCACTGCGGCAAACTGCAGGCCGACCATGGCGCCGCCAAAGATCTTGACGTTGTCGCCGACCCCGATCTCATTCACGGCGCGCAGGATGCCGGCCGAATCCGGCGGATAGGACGCGACGTAGACGATATCGGGCTTGGTGGCGCTGAGCGCGCGGATGATGCTGGAGAATTCGACCGTGTTCGGCGGATAGGCCTGATCGAAAACGATCTGCATGTTGCGCGTCTTTGCCACCTCCCGGGCGGTCAGTGCGAGATTCTGCGCGAACTCCTGGTCCGCCGCGAGAAGCGCGATCCGCTTGCCGCCCGCCTTCTGGCCCAATTCGAGAAACGACGCCGCCCAGCTGTCGGCCGGACCCCACGGCGCGTTGTTGAACCACATGTCGTGCTTGACCTTGCTGTTCACCTGGAACGAGAAGTTTCCCATGAGCAGCAGCTCGCGCTGCTTGGCGAGCGGCAGGAGCGGCGCAGTCGGCACCGTTGCGTAAGGCGCAAACAGCAGGTCGACCTTGTCGACATCAAGCAGCTTTGCGTAGATCGCGGGCGTTTCAGCGGCAGTCGATTTGTCATCGTAGACGACAAGCTCGACCTTGCGGCCGAGCAAACCGCCTTTGGCGTTGAGCTCATCCGCCCAGATCTGGATACCGAGCAGCGAGGCCTTTCCCGCCCCCGCCAGCCCTCCCGTCTGCGCCATCGACATGCCGATCTTGATCGGCGGTTGTTGAGCGATAGCGCCTGAGGCAAGCGCGATTGCGTCGATGGCGATTGCGGCAACGGCAATCGCAGCACCGAGAAGTGCTCTGCGTTTCATCGATCCTCCCACGTGTCTGTTGCTCCCGGCCGCATTCGGATCTTCGCCCGATTTATGATGGACGGGATGGTATCGCTCTGAAGATGGTCCCCTGCTATTGACGTTGCACCCGCGCGTCGTGCCGGCAGCTTGCAGCTACGCTGCGCCGAGGTCAAATCCCGCCAATCGGTGTCGCCGCAGTCGCGTGCTCATGCCCGCTGTTGGCTCGCCGCCTGGGCCGATGATTTCACGATCGCGGCCGGGTCGGCGCCGACGCGTCCGTTTGCTGCGTCGGCTGCCCCTTCGCGTGAGAGCCGCATATCGAAACGAATGCTCGGCAGCCCCGTGATGGGGCAGTTCAGATCGTTGGGATGAATATCGACGGCGAGATCATCGGACGAGCCGAACACAACGTCGTCTGCAAGGTGAGGATCGTCGCGCAGATAAAGCGCCGTCACCAGTTCGCGATATCCCGGCGCTCCGACCAGCAAATGGATATGTGCCGGCCGCATGCCATGCCGCGCTTGCGCCTTGACCAGCTCGCCCACAGGGCCGTCGATCGGGATCGAGTATCCCATCGGCTTGACGGTACGCAGCAGGTAGCTGCCATCTGCGTCCGTCGTGAAAACCCCGCGATAGTCGGTCGCAGCCCCGTCTTCCTGAATATCGTAGAGACCGTCTGCGCCGGTCTGCCAAACCGATACCGTCGCGCCCGCGATCGGAATGCCACTGGTATCGGTCACGCGACCGTAGAGAACACACTCGCTGCCGGGCTTGACGGTCCTGGCGATCTGGCTACCGGCCGCGAGCTTCGGCGACGCCTCGCGATAGAACGGGCCGAGCAGGCTCGTATGCGTGCCCTCCTCGATCGCCGTCTTGTCATGCAGGCCGTTGACCAGCGCGGACAGACCAAGCGTATCCGAAAGCAGGACGAATTCCTGCCGTTCGGGCGTACACATCTTGCCGACGGCGGTCATGAAGGCGATGCCCTTGAGCCATTCCGACGGCGTCAGGTTCACCTCGCGGGCGAAGGCGTGCAGGTGTCTCACTGCAGCGGCCATCACCTCCCGCATACGCGGATCCGGCGTCGCCGCCATCTGCTCGAGCACCGCGTCTGTGATCGTTTCCGGCGTCAGCTCTCGCATGCATGCCTCCACTCGATCCAACAGTCGTGACCGAGCCTATCGCTCTCCCGAGACAATCGCCAGTTCGGGATCCCTATATTTCGCTGCGTTCAGCGCGAGTTCCGCGCGGAAACGCTTCGAGAAAACCAACACCCAAAACATAACAACAGACGTGGCCGCCAGCGCGAGCCAGAGCATGATGGCGGCAGGTTCCCCCGGAAAAAAGATAACAAGCGCACCGAAGAGGCCAGCGCCAGCAAAGGAAAGAATCGCCAGAAGGGCTCGCGCAATGTTCGAGCCGCGAAACAGCCAGACAGCGAGTGCAATTTGGAGCGACCCGCCGACCAACTGGCCGCTGAAGACGCCGCGGCCGTACAAGTGGCCCAGGCCTGCAAGCACCCCGAACAGCCCGGACACAACGAAGAAGCAGACAACCGTGAGAAGCATCTAGCTGACGGGACCCGTTGCCTCTTCCGCCGCGAGCGCCGGTGCGCCGAAGGTGTTTTTCACGCGCTTCGATCGAAGCGTGTAGGGAATCCAGATGAGCGCCCATATCGCTGCGAAGCCGATCTGCGCAACGTCTTGCCCCTCGAACACAAAGTGGTCGCCGAACGGCTCGTCGAGTTGGACCGAGAGCGCAAACGCCAGCCAGGCCGACGTGAGAACCGGGAAAATGACGACCGTGATCAGCGTGCAAATGAAGAAGCGTGGGAAATGGCGGGACGTCAGGAAGAACAGCACCGCCGTGACCGTCATCAACA
The DNA here is from genome assembly GCF_031157255.1 of Bradyrhizobium sp. LHD-71. GTDB lineage: Bacteria > Pseudomonadota > Alphaproteobacteria > Rhizobiales > Xanthobacteraceae > P52-10. The sequence goes on from NZ_JAVIFX010000002.1 coordinate 16,613, forward strand.
GCAGCAACATGACGTTGAGCGCAAATTCGCCATATCCTGCGATCGGAAATTGCTCGAGGGCTTCCTTGTTTTCCGGATTGAGATAATCTCGCCCGAGCAGGATCAGCAGTCGGAGAGGTCCGAACAGCTGAGCCAGGGCTGCGACCAGCAGCCAGCCGCCGATGCCCCGCAGCTCCGCCGCGGCCGATCCACTCGCCGACCACGGCACGGCCGGCGCGTCTGCCGATTGAAGTTCACTCATTGTGCCCCGCCCCAAATACCTTAACCCGCAATGGAACAAAATAAGAACATTGCGCGCATCCGGTCAAGACCGAACACAGCGAGGCTGAGGAAATTGGTCGGATGGGGCTGCCTTCAAATTGAAAGCACGAACCTGGAGCCTTGTTTTCCAGATTGGTGCGGCCGAGAGGACTCGAACCTCCACGAGTTGCCCCACTAGCACCTCAAGCTAGCGCGTCTACCAATTCCGCCACGGCCGCAGGGAGATAGCGCCGGTCGAATGACCAGCGCCTGAGCAACGCCGGCCCATGTAACAAATCGAGATAGGGGGTACAAGAGCCGCCTGTGCCAAGCGCCCTATTACCTTGCGCCGGCCTCGCGCGGCAGCATGCGCTTGACTTCCACCGCGATACGGTTGCGATTCACCACCACCGCGCCGCTGGCGACAGGCAGGTTGTTGGCGAGCACCTTCACCTCGTCCTGCTCGGTGGCGTCGAGCTCGATGATGGCACCGCGGCTGAGGCGGAGCACCTGGTGAACGGGCATCGAGGTGGTGCCGAGCACCACCATGAGATCGACTGAGACTTTATCGAGGGTTGGCACAGGCGCTCCGGCGCAGGTCGGACGAGGTGACTCAAATGAGGATGCTGGCTTCAGGTCACCACGGTATGGTGAAGCAATGGTTAACACACGCGACAGCCTCGATCTGACCCTCTCCCGCCCCGCCGGGCGAAGCGATGTCGAGTGGCGTATCGCGGACGACCCGGTCGCCTACCCTGACGCCGTGGCTCTGATGGAAGCGCGGGCCGCCGCCATTGCTGCGGGCGCGGACAAGGAGCTCGTCTGGCTGGTTGAGCATCCGCCGCTCTACACCGCTGGCACCAGCGCCAGAACCGCCGATCTGCTCGACCAGCGTTTCCCCGTTTTTCAGACCGGCCGCGGCGGTCAGTTCACCTATCATGGCCCTGGCCAGCGGGTGGCCTATGCCATGCTGGACCTCAAGCGGCGAAAGCCGGATGTGCGCGCCTATGTGGCCGGTCTCGAGGAATGGATCATCCGCACGCTCGATGCCTTCAACGTGCGCGGCCTTCGGCGCGAGGACCGCGTCGGCGTCTGGGTTAAGCGGCCCGACAAGGGAGACGGCTACGAAGACAAGATTGCGGCGATCGGCGTCAGGCTGAAGCGCTGGGTCTCGCTGCACGGCATCGCCATCAACGTCGAGCCGGACCTGTCGCATTTCGGCGGCATCGTGCCCTGCGGCGTCGCGGACCCCCGCTACGGCGTCACCAGCCTGGTCGACCTCGGCCTGCCGGTGACGATGGACGATCTCGACGTAGCGCTGAAGCACGCGTTCGAGGAGGTGTTTGGGGGAAGTCCGGGTTCCGAGGCGCGCGCCGAGTGGTTCGAGACGCCGCTGCGCGGCTCCTCACCATGAGACGCTACGCCTTCAATCCCAGATACGCCGCCGAGCGCTTCTGCACGTCGCCACTGCGCATGTAGCGGTTGACGAAATCGGCGGACGGCAATCCCTTCAAATCCTTCGGCTTCGTTCCCTCACGCAACGCTTTAAGCGTCTCGTGAACGGCCAAGGCAGCGGCGGCAAACGGCGTGTGCCCCTGATTGGCGATCCGCACGCCGGCAGATGTCAGATAGGGAATGTCGTCGAGCTCCGGCTCGGTAGTGCCGAGCATGATCGGCAAGCTGGTCGCCGCCCTCACCGCGTCAAGTTCAGCCCGGGCTTTTATGCCGGTGAAGAACAATGCGTCGACGCCGGTCCCCTCATAGGCCTTGGCGCGTGCGATGGCATCGTTGAGGCCGGTGATGTTCACAGCCGTCCGCGCAAAGATCGACAGCACAGGATCGACCCTTGCCTCGACGGCCGCTTTCATTTTGCCGACGCCCTCCTCCAGCGAGATCAGCTGCGGTTTGGCCTGGCCATAAGCAGTCGGCAGCAGCGTGTCCTCGATCGTGAGGCCTGCGGCACCCGCGTTTTCGAGCTCCTGCACCGTGCGACGGACGTTCAGCGCGTTGCCGAAGCCATGGTCCGCATCGATCAACAGCGGCAATGTCCCGGCGCGCGTAATGCGCCGCACCGTTTCGGCGAGCTCACTCAAGGTGATCAGCATCAGGTCGGGATCACCGAGCACCGTCAACGACGCCGTTGAACCGCCGAGCATGCCAAGTTCGAAGCCAATGTCTTCGGCGATGCGCGCGGAGACGGCGTCATAGACGGACGCCGGGCGAATGCAGGTGCTGCCGGAAAGGATGCTTCGCAGGCCTGCGCGCTGTTTGGACCACGACATCGGAAGGGCTCCTTACGCGAATTCGAGGATCGGGGCATCCACGGCGAGCGTTGCGCCCGCCTTGGCATGGATTGCCTTGACGACGCCGTCGCGTTCGGCGCGCAGCACGTTCTGCATCTTCATGGCTTCGACCACGGCCAGCGTCTCGCCGGCTTTGACCTCCTGTCCCTCACTCACGTCGATGGAGATGACGAGGCCCGGCATCGGGCACAACAGCTTCTTGCCGGCATCGGCCTTCGTCTCCTCAGGCATCAGCCGCGCGGCTTGCGCCTCGAATTCGGTAAACACATACGCCGCGACCTCGACGCCCTGATGCGCGAGGCGGAAGCCATTGGCGATCGGGCGCACCTGCACCGCGAGCGGGTGCCCGTCGGCCGTGCCGTGCCATGTCGGATCGCCCGGCTTCCAGTTCGAAACCAGGAGATGCGCCGACCCGACCTCCCCGTTGGCCTCGACAAAGCGGATGGCGATGCCGTCTCCTTCGCGCGATACTTCGAGTGGTATTTCAGCGCGCCCGAGCCAGACCGCGCGCCGCTGCTCGCGAGTCACCGGCCGACCGATCATCTGGCCGGAGATACGCCGCTTGCGCTCGCCAATCACATGGTCGATGGCCGCCGCAACAGCGGCGATACGGCGCGCCACCTCGCCTTCCGCCGCGCGCGGAGCGAAGCCGCGCGGAAACTCCTCGGCAATAAAGCCGGTCGAGAGCCGCCCCTCCTTCCAGCGCGGATGCTGCATCACGGCGGACAGGAACGGCACATTGTGGCGGATGCCGTCGATATAGAAGGCGTCGAGCGCCTGGCTCTGCGCCTCGATTGCGGCGGCCCGCGACGGCCCGTGCGTCACCAGCTTCGCAATCATCGGGTCATAGAAGATGGAGATCTCGCCGCCTTCCTGCACGCCGGTGTCGTTGCGGACGGTGATCGTCTTTGTGGCCCCTTCCGCCGGCGGACGGTATTTCACCAGCCGGCCGATCGAGGGCAGGAAATTGCGGAACGGATCTTCCGCGTAGACGCGCGACTCCACCGCCCAGCCGGTCAGCGTTACGTCTTTTTGTGCGATCCCCAGTTTTTCGCCTGCGGCGACACGGATCATCTGCTCGACCAGGTCGATGCCGGTCACGAGTTCGGTGACCGGATGCTCGACCTGCAGACGGGTGTTCATCTCCAGGAAATAGAAGCTCTTGTCCTGGCCTGCGACGAACTCGACGGTACCGGCGGAATCGTAATTGACCGCCTTCGCCAACGCCACCGCCTGGTCGCCCATCTTGCGCCGCGTCGCCTCGTCGAGTAGCGGCGACGGCGCCTCCTCGATGACCTTCTGATTGCGGCGCTGGATCGAACATTCGCGCTCGCCGAGATGGATCACATTGCCGTGTTTGTCGCCGAGCACCTGGATCTCGATGTGACGCGGGTCGACGATGAACTTCTCGACGAACACCCGGTCGTCGCCGAACGAGGACTTCGCCTCCGCGCGCGCCAGCCGAAAGCCCTCGGCGACCTCGGCAGCATTGGAGGCGATGCGCATGCCCTTGCCGCCGCCCCCGGCGGAGGCCTTGATCATCACCGGAAAGCCGATCTCCTCGGCGATCTTCACCGCGCGTTTGTCGTCCTCGATCACGCCGAGATGGCCAGGCACTGTCGAGACGCCCGCCTTCGCCGCGGCCTTCTTGGATTCGATCTTGTCGCCCATGGCCGCGATCGCGCCGGCGTTCGGGCCGATGAAGACCAGACCCGCCTCGGAGAGCGCCTTCGGAAACGCTTCGCGCTCGGACAGGAAGCCGTAGCCGGGATGCACCGCCTCAGCACCTGTCGCCTTGCAGGCATCGATGATGCGGTCGATCAGGAGGTAGGATTCGGCGGCTGGCGGTGGGCCGATGAAGACAGCCTCGTCCGCCATCTCCACGTGCAGCGCGTCCTCGTCGGCTTCGGAATACACGGCGATGGTTTTGATGCCCATCCGCCGCGCGGTCTTGATGATCCGGCAGGCGATTTCGCCCCGGTTCGCAATCAGGATCTTCTTGAACATGTACGCCCGTCGCTGGAAACCCTTGATCCAGCCTTCGCGGGTTGGCCGGAAAAAGTCAACGTTCAGTGGCGCATGGGCGGCGCTGCGGCCGGGCTTTTCCGCAGCGCGGCAATATCACTTGGAGCGGCCGCTCTGCGCGGCTCCGATCAGATCGCCAGGTCGGCGACGTGCGGCAGGGACTGCGACAGCGGCAAGGCGGCACCCAGCAGCGCTGCGACGACCGTCATCAGGGTACGGCTGGTGCGGCGCCTGCCACGCATCTGCGCGGCGACCCACTCGAGCACCTCGACCTTGACGTCGCTGGAGCGGCTCGGCGCCCAGCTCTCGATCGCCGTCGTGGGCGACAGTGCAACCGCACGCGGAGGCACCGGCAGGCCGGACGCGCTCGCAGCATGATGCAGAATAGCCTTGGCGAACAGGTCGTCGAATTTTCCGTCGTCGGAACGCTCGGCGGCAGCTTCATCGATCTGGAACAACGCCTGCGCCTCTTCGCGGCTGACGGCACTCTCATTGAGGGCGTCAGAGGTCAGAATGCGCGTGCACCACTCGGCATCGCGGGCATCGAGCGAACGCGAAAAGTGGACGCGGCCGGTGGTGGTCGGCCCTTCGCCGGTGATGACGCCATCGCGGACGAAGGCGAGCGCCTGCGCGGCATCTGTGATGGTGGCTATGGCGGAGGATTCGATGGTGGCAACGAGGGCAGCAGGGCTGCCGGTCGGACGGTTCACAGCGGTCAACATTTCCAATCTCTTCGTCTTTCTTCCATCATGCCCGCGCCCGCCTGAACGCCCGGTGAATTGCGCGACCCCTTGAGGTACGGCGGCTCTACCGGAGTGGCTTCCGTTTTGTCGTGACGTACGTCACAGAGGTTCAGATGGCGATGCAGGCGGGCCTCGGTGAGGCCGGGCGCGGGCAAATTCGCGGCAAACTGTAAAGACCTTGTTAACTGGGGTCTTCTTGCCATCACGTTTGCGAAAGAAGGTTTATCCCCGGAATCTTCAAGCCTTAAAAGAACTTTCCCAACTTGAGACTTGGCATTTCGCTCAAGGGCCAACGAGCTATATCTTAACCTGATTTTTCACGACGAGGAGGCTCGAATGACCCTGCAGATCAACGCCACTGCACCGGATTTTGAGGCGGAGACGACCGAAGGCCGGATCAAGTTCCATGACTGGATCGGCGACGGCTGGGCGGTGCTGTTCTCGCATCCGAAGGACTTCACGCCGGTTTGCACGACGGAACTCGGCACGCTCGCCCGCCTGAAGCCGGAGTTCGACAAGCGCAATGTCAAGCTGATCGGTCTTTCCGTCGACCCGGTCGACAAGCACACGCTGTGGTCGAACGACATCAAGGAGACGCAAGGCTTTGCGCCGAACTATCCGATGATTGGCGACAGCGACTACAACGTCTCGAAGCTGTACAACATGCTGCCGGCGTCGACATCGGGCGATCCGGCGACGCGCACGCCGGCCGACAACCAGACCGTCCGCACCGTGTTCGTCATCGGCCCCGACAAGAAGGTCAAGCTGGCGCTCGCCTATCCGATGACCACGGGCCGCAACTTCGCCGAGATCCTGCGCGCGATCGACTCGCTGCAGTTGACCGCAAAGCACCGCGTCGCGACCCCCGCCGACTGGCAGCAAGGCGAGGATGTGATCATCGCGGGCTCTGTCAGCGACGACGAGGCCAAGAAGATCTACCCGCAGGGCTGGAAGGCGCCGAAGCCGTACATCCGCATCGTGCCGCAGCCGAAGTAACGCAATCGCCCCTGATCGGGCGAGCACCGCGTCGCTAAACGTCATCACCGGGTCAAGCCCGGTGATGACCCGAGAGTTGGCTCGCGCGACTAACTAATGCTTGACGAAATCAGTTTGGTCGCAACTACGCCCCCCGGTGTCGTCCTCGCGAAAGCGGGGACCCATATTCCAGAGCGTTCGAGACTAGATCACAGTCGCTCTGGAATATGGATCCCTGCTTTTCGCAGGGATGACGCCGAGCATTGTGGCGTCGGCTTTCGAAGCTAGATTCATCGTGCTTTAGCTGCCCAGCCTCGCCGGCCTGTTCACCAGCACGACGCCTGCGGCGCAGATGAGCATGCCGGCGACGGACAGCGCATCGAGACGCTCGTCGAACAGTACATAGGCCATCAGCGCGGTCACGGCCGGGACCAGATAGAACAGGCTCGCCACCTGTGTTGCGGCGGAATGCCGGATCAGCCAGTACAGCAGCCCGATCGAGCCGACCGACAGCACCGCCGATAGCCAGGCGGTTGCGAGCACGAACGTCGTGCTCCACGTCACGACGCGCGTCTCGAATGCGAGCGCTCCGAGCGCGAAGAAGATCGTCACCGCAATGAACTGAATCAAGTTGCCCGCGCGCCAATCGATGAGGCTACAGAAGCGCTTCTGGTACAACGTGCCGATGGTGATGCTGACGAGCGAGACGCCGGAGGCCGCCCAGCCGATGAGGGACTGCCCCTCGAAATTCCGGTTGTGAAGCACCAGCACCACCCCGGAAAGTCCGAGCAGCAGCCCAACCCACTGCTTCGACGTCACGCGTTCGCCGAGAAAGCGGTTCGCCAGCGTCGACGTCAGCACCGGCTGCAATCCTGGAATCAGCGCGGACAGTCCTGCCGGCACCGAATGCGCGATCGCAATAGCTGTCCCGCCGAGATAGAAGCCGTGCACCAGAATGCCCGCGACGATGCTGTGCATCGCCCCTGCCCGGTCCGGCCAGGCAGGTCGCGTCATCAGCGCGAGCACCGCAAGCAGAATGACCACAAGCGTCATGCGCAGCGCCTGCATCGTCAACGGCTCGGCGCCTTCAAGCGCGTATTTCGTGCCGATGAAGCCGGTGCTCCACAGCAGCACGAACAACGCAGGCGCCGCACGCGCGGCAAAATCGTCGAACCGATCGGTCATTTGCCGCGCTGCTTGCCCGATCGTATGATGGCGTGCAATCGACAATTCGTCGCCTCCGCCCTGCGCCGGAGCGGAATGAGCTTAAGGAGTTCGTCATGGATGTTCGCGCCGCGGTCGCATTTGCCGCCGGAAAACCGCTCGAGATCACAACCGTCAAGCTCGAGGGGCCGAAGGCGGGCGAAGTCCTGGTCGAGATCAAGGCGACCGGCGTGTGCCATACCGACGAATTCACGCTGTCGGGCGCCGATCCGGAAGGACTTTTCCCGGCGATCCTTGGCCATGAGGGTGCGGGCATCGTCGTGGATGTGGGCCCGGGCGTCACCAGTTTGAAAAAGGGCGATCACGTCATCCCGCTCTACACGCCCGAGTGCCGCGAGTGTCCGTCCTGTCGATCCCGCAAGACCAACCTCTGTACGAAAATCCGCGCCACCCAAGGCCAGGGGCTGATGCCGGACGGCACCTCGCGCTTCTCCTGTGACGGCCAGATGGTGCATCACTACATGGGCACCTCGACCTTTGCTAACTACACGGTGCTGCCGGAGATCGCCGTCGCCAAGATTCGCGAGGACGCACCGTTCGACAAGGTCTGTTACATCGGCTGCGGCGTCACCACCGGCATCGGCGCTGTCCTGAACACTGCCAAAGTCGAAGTCGGCGCCAAGGCGATCGTGTTCGGGCTCGGCGGCATCGGCCTGAACGTCATCCAGGGCTTGAAGCTCGCCGGTGCGGACATGATCATCGGCGTCGATCTCAACAACGAGCGCAAGGCCTGGGGCGAGCGCTTCGGCATGACGCATTTCGTCAACCCGAAAGATGCCGGCAAGGATCTGGTCCCGCATCTGGTCGACATGACGAAATCAGGCGACGACCAGATTGGCGGCGCCGACTACACATTCGACTGCACCGGCAACGTCACAGTAATGCGGCAGGCGCTGGAAGCCTGCCACAGGGGTTGGGGTCAATCGATCATCATCGGCGTCGCACCGGCAGGCGCCGAGATCGCAACCCGTCCGTTTCAATTGGTCACCGGCCGCGTCTGGAAAGGCACCGCCTTCGGCGGCGCGCGTGGCCGCACCGACGTGCCGAAGATCGTCGACTGGTACATGGACGGCAAGATCCAGATCGACCCGATGATCACCCATGTGATGCCGCTCGCCGATATCAACAAGGCCTTCGATCTGATGCATCAGGGCAAGTCGATCAGGAGCGTGGTAACGTTTTGAGATGGATATTGCGACCGATCGGCTTCGCCTGCCGGGCTGACGCCGGACGAGGCGAAGGGACTTTGGCAGTCCAGGTTTGAGCTTGCGCTCACGTTGCCGGATCGCTTCCGCCTGCCCGCTTCGCGCTGCGGCGAACAAGTCGCTTCACCTCGTCCCCGGCGTAGCCCGAAGGCCGTAGCCGGGTCGCAAGGACAATAAATTGGACCGGCTGTCCGGGAGGCACTCATGGTGACGATCGACTGGAGTAACTTCACGCCGGTGTCGGCGTTGCTTGGCGGCCTGCTGATCGGCGTCGCTGCCGCGGCGCTCTTGTTGCTGAACGGCCGCATCCTTGGCGTCAGCGGCATCGCCGGCGGCCTGTTGCAACCGCGCGCCGGCGACACCGGCTGGCGGCTCGCCTTCATTGCCGGACTGCTCGCGTCGCCACTTCTCTTGTTGCTATCGGGCACGATGGAGGCGCCTGAATTCGCAAGCCCTCTTTGGATAGTCGGGGCCGCCGGCCTGCTCGTGGGTTTCGGCTCGCGGATGGGATCCGGCTGCACCAGCGGACACGGCATCTGCGGCCTGGCGCGCCTCTCGAAGCGTTCGATCGCGGCGACCGCGTGCTTCATGCTGACGGGATTTCTGATCGTCTACCTGACGCGGCACGTGTTCTGAAGGAGTGCTTCAGATGAAAAACATTTCGGTGTTTCTGATCGGTTGCTGCTTCTCCCTCGGGCTTTGCATCTCGGGCCTCGTGGCGCCGCGCAAGGTTCTGGCCTTCCTCGATCTCTTCGGCGCCTGGGATCCCTCGCTGATCCTGACGATGGCGGCCGGGCTCGTGGTCGCGGGCATCTCCTATCTTGTCACCCGTGGCCGTCGCATCAGCGCGCTCGGCGAACCGATGCAGATCCCCTCGAACACGACGATCGACGTGCGCCTGATCGTCGGCAGCCTGCTGTTCGGCGCCGGCTGGGGTCTCGCCGGCGTGTGTCCAGGACCGGCGCTCGTCAATCTGGGCTTCCTGAGCACCCCCGCGGCCGTCTTCGTTGCAGCAATGTTCTGCGGAATGGCCCTGTTTCAGGCCTTCGACCACTGGGGAACGACACAGCGACCCGCGACCGTCGATGCCTGACTGAAATCACGCCCCCTCTGGCGTTCTGCCGCACGATCAGTATTGTGTGCCCCAACGCACTCGTAGCTCAGCTGGATAGAGCATCGGATTTCGATTCCGAGGGTCGGGAGTTCGAATCTCTCCGAGTGCGCCAAGACGCTGTTTGACAGCATCCTTCACATCCGCCGCCATCCAAAAAAATCAAAACTCCCATAAAACTAGGCACTTCGTGTGTCTGTGCTGTCTGTAGGCGGCCGTCCCTGTCCGGTGCTTCCACCCCGCTTCGCTGTACCCTTGCCTGTACCTTTTCGCGAGTTAGGATCACTCCGAAGAACAAAGGTACAACGACCGCACTAACGATCGAATGTCCGACACAACCACCATCACGGAAAAGAATTACCTGTCACCGAAGCTAGAACCGGGTGTCTACGCATGCGGGAACAACGTTTACTACGATGTGGTGTCAGTCACGAACCGTAGCTGGAAGTTTCGGTGGCATGTGGGTGGCAAGCCGTTCAAGCGCGGCCTTGGCGCAGCCAAGTTGTTGACCCCCAGCGAAGCCAAGAGAAAGCGCTGGGGCTGAAGCAGAACGTCCTCGAAAATGGCGTACCGGGCGACACGCGCGGCGACGCGAAGGATTCGACGGTCCGCAAAAAGTTCTATCCCTTCGCCACCGAATGGCGGCTGAAGATGGAAAAGGGACTGCGCCATCCAAAAGCGCGTCAGAAACTAAAGAACATCATCGACAACCACTGCAAGCCACTGCACGATCTGTGGCTTGACGAAATCATGCCAAAGCATGTCGAGGCGACGTTGCTTGCGATCTGGCATCTTCGCGAAATGAGTCGCGATTGAACTTCAAGGCGTTTCAACACAAGCGCCCAAACCCCGCAGCGTTTGTGCGGCCTCCATATGTAGATCTCGTATCGGTGGTCCCACCAACCCCGCCGGCGTCCGGGCAGCGCCCCATTGGCAGGCGCCCACATTATGCGGACCACGATTTCTGATGCGGAAGCGCTTTTACGCGCCTGCCTTGCTACTTTGGGAACGTTTCGGCGTCGTTGCGCATCGCAATAAATAGCTCGGCTGCTGAGTAGCGCTCGACCACGACGACTTGCATCAAGCCGAGCCCCGCGCCTCTCGCCGCACTGGACCGCGCCTGCCACACGTTGAAGGCAGGCGGGTTTTCGTATCTACTGAACGGCAAACCTGCTGCAGGCGAGATGGGAGTGGTGGCCACTCATGGCGCAATTGCACGTGTTGAAGGACGCTGATGCCGCTGAGTGGGCATTGCGGGTCGATCTCGCGGCGACGTTTCGGCTAAGCGCGCGCGAGAAATGGAACGAAGGGATCGGCAACCACAACAGCGCGATGATCCCCAATACCGAGTACATGCTGATCAACCCGCGCGGCATGATCTTTCATGAACTCCGCGCGAGCGACCTCCTAGTCTGCGATCTGAAAGGCAATGTCGTCTCGGGCAAAGGCGAATTGCGCAAGGTGGCGCATCACATTCATTCGCGCATCCATCTGATGCATCCGCAGGCACAGGTGGTGCTGCACGTGCATCCGCCCTATACGACGGCGCTCTCCCTGGTCGAAGGCGGCCGGCTGGCCGTGGCGCACAGCAACGACCTGCTGTTCAACGATCGCATCGCCTACGACGACGAGATGAATGGCGCCGTCAACGACGACGAGGAGGGCGACCGCATCGCCCATCTGCTCGGCCAGCGAACAACGCTGATCATGGGCAGCCACGGGTTGACGACGGTTGGCAGCACAGTCGCCGATGCCTTCTGCGAGCTTGCGGCCGTGGAGCGCTCGGCGATGTGGCAGTCGATCGCCGCCAGCTACGGCGGCAAGCTCAAACAAATGCCCGAACAGCTGCGCAAACGGCACTACGGTCCCTTAAGCGAGCGTTGGGACTCGAACCTCGAATTTGCCGCCTACAGGCGGATTCTCGATCGGGAAGAACCGGACTACGCGACGTGAGAACGTCGCAGCTCAATCCCGCCACGGGCCCAATCAGGATCAACCACTGTGAACGACATGGCCTCCACGCCCGCGCGAACGGATTTTTCCGCCGTCAGCCGACTCTATGCCGATATCGACCTTGAGGCAGAGGGAAAGGCCTGCGGTTTCCTGCGTGTACCGCATTCCGTGCATCGCTCTGCCTATGGATGGATCCCGATCCCGATTGTGTGCATCCGCAACGGCGAAGGACCACGCGTAGTGCTGATCGCGGGCAATCACGGCGACGAATGGGAAGGTCAGCTCGGACTTGGCGAACTGATCCGCAAGCTCGAGCCCTCGCAGATCAAGGGTCGGCTCATCATACTGCCGTCAGCGAATTTCCCCGCCGCCATGGCGGCAACGCGCACCTCGCCCATCGATGGCAGCAACATGAATCGCGCCTATCCGGGTGACCAGGACGGCGACATCACGCACCAGATCGCCTTCTGGATCGAACACGTGCTCCTGCCCGGCAATGACTACGCGATCGATCTTCATTCCGGCGGCAGCTCGCTGATGTACACGCCAAGCGCCCTGATGACGCGCGACGGTGACGAGGCCTATGTCAAACGATGCCTCGACCTCATAGAGGCGTTCGGTGCGCCCGTCAGTTATATCGCGGCCGCGCCGCAGGGCGGTGGACGGACGTTCAGCTCCGCGTGTCGTCGCAAAGGCGTTGCAGTAATCGGCACCGAGCTCGGCGGCGCGGGTTCGCTCAGCCAGACCACCATAGAGGTGGCACGGTCCTGCCTGTTGCGGGCCCTCTCCCACGTCGGATTGTTGCAGAAGAGCGTTGTAGTACCGCCGCCACGCAAGACGAGGCTGACCGAACTCGGTGGCGATGACTATTACGTCTATGCGTCCGATCCCGGCGTCTACGAAGCGCTCGTCGAGCCGGGCGATGAGGTTGAGGCCAATCAGCCTGCCGCCCGCATCCACCTCATTGATGTGCCCTGGCGGGAGCCGATCCTGCTGAAGTTCGCCCGTGCCGGGCTCGTCCTATGCAAACGCCAGCCTGCGCGCTGCGAACGCGGAGATTGCCTGTTCCATCTCGGCACTGATGTAGCGAGTCCATCTCGATGAGCCGTGTCTTCCACCGCACCTTGTTCGCCGATCCCCTCCTCGCGACACGAGGAGAAGGGATCTATTTGCACACCGCCGATGGCCGCAAAATCATCGACGGCTCCGGCGGCGCCGCGGTCGCTTGCCTCGGCCATGGGCATCCGCGGATCAACGCCGCAATCGCCGAACAACTCTCCAACGTCGCGTACGTCCACACGGTTCTGTTCACCAACCCGGCCGCCGAGGAGCTTGCCGAAACACTCGTCGGCCATGAACCCGGCGGCCTCAGCCACGCCTACTTCTGCTCCTCCGGCTCCGAGGGCAACGAAGCCGCGATCAAGCTCGCACGCCAATACTTCATCGAGATCGGTCAGCCTCAGCGCACGCGCTTCATCGCCCGACGCCAAGGCTACCACGGCAACACGCTCGGCTCGCTCTCCGCCGGCGGCAACATGATGCGCCGCGCGCCATATGCGCCCATTTTGTCCGAAGCCTTCTCTCTCGTCTCACCGTGCTTCGCCTACCGCTGGCAGAATGCGGACGAAACGGACGAACAGTACGTTCGGCGCCTCGCGGACGAGCTCGAAGCCGAATTCCAGCGCCTCGGACCCGGCAACATTGCCGCCTTCATGGCCGAGCCGGTCGTTGGCGCCACCACCGGCTGCGTTACCGCCGTGCCGGGGTATTTCAAGGCGATGCGCGAGATCTGCGACCGCCATGGCGCGCTGCTTATTCTCGATGAAGTCATGTGCGGCATGGGCCGCACCGGAACGATGCACGCTTGGGAGCAGGAAGGAATCGCACCCGACATCGAGGTCATCGGCAAGGGGCTGGGCGGCGGCTATCAGGCGATCGCCGGCATCCTGATCGGCAAGAAGATCATCGACGCCTTCCGCGCCGGCTCCGGCGCGTTCATGCATGGCCACACGTATCAGGCCCACCCCGTCGCCTGCGCGGCTGCGCTTGCCGTGCAAAAAGTGATCGCCGAGGATAACCTCGTTGAGAACGTCAGCGTCATGGGCAAGCGCCTGATGAGCGGGCTGACCGAGCGCCTCGGCAACCACCACCACGTCGGTGACATCCGCGGCCGCGGCCTGTTCCAGGCAATCGAGCTGGTCAGCGACCGCGCCAGCAAGACGCCTTTCGATCCTGCGCTGAAGTTGAACGAGCGTATCAAGGACGCCGCCTTCGCGCATGGCCTCGCCATCTATCCGATGGGCGGCACCGTCGACGGCAAGTACGGCGACCACATCTGCATCGCGCCGCCTTATATCGCGACACCCTCCGACATCGACGCGATCGTGGAGCGCCTCGGCGACGCTGTGGATGACGCGATCGCCGGGCTGCCGAAGAGTTCGTAACCCGCGCCCGGAGAGGCACAGTGAACCAAGCGGTCCTGCCGATCACCGGATATCTCGACCGCTTCTCTGCGCGCCCCGGCGAGGACGTCGTTGCCCGCATCAGTCTGCGCACTGCAGGCCCCTATCGCGCCCGGCTGGTGCGCGTGATCTGTGGTGATCCGAACCCGGATGGACCGGGCATGCAGTTCGAGGACCTGTCCGCGCGCCTCGACCGCACACTCCAGGGCCGCCATCAGCCGATCCATCTCGGCTCCTACGGATTGGTCCCCAAAGGTCCCGCACGTAGCCCTACGGCGCCATGCACATGGACTATTCTAGTTTGGACCGCCGATGTCGTTGGCGCGGCCACTCTCCTTTCCGACGGTCACTTGCGCATCGGCAGCGACAGTGCCGGCGCGTTCGCCGAAATAGCCGGCTCCAGTGGTGTCGTGCGGATCAACACCGGCACACCGCTTGCGCCCCGGCGATGGTATCGCGTGTGGCTGTCAGCCGACCCCGCAGCCGGTCGTATCGTGGTCGGACAACAAGCGCTCGGCTCCAGCGATATCGTTCAGGCGAGCCGTGAACTCGACGGCCTGCAACTTCCCAGCGCCGCCGCAGTCATGTTCGCGGCCGATACACCCGGCACTCCGCGGCATCACTTCACCGGCAAGCTCGAAGCCCCTGCCATTCTCGCGGGCTTTGTCACCGACTGGTCGGCGCCCCTCCCCCCGACACTCGCCGCCTGGGATTTCGCGATCGGCATCCCGACGCAAGTCATCACCGATACCGGTCCGCAGGCTTGCCACGGGCACCTCGTCAACCTTCCCGCACGCGCCATCGTCGGCGCTCACTGGATCGGCAGAGAAATGTGCTGGCGCCACGCCCCGCAGGACTACGCCGCCATCCAATTCCACGATGGCGATCTCGACGATTGCGGCTGGGATTCCGATTTCACTTGGACCGTTCCGTCGGACATGCCGAGTGGTGCTTACGCGCTGCACCTCACCTGCGATGCGGGGCAGGATCACATCCCGTTCTATGTACTGCCCAAGCAAACCGGTCCGTTCGCGCGGGTCGCCTTCCTGGCCTCGACCTTCACATACCAGGCCTACGCCAACCACGCGCGCGGCAATGCCGACGCTGCCTACAAGGCGCGCGCCGCGGCCTGGGGTGCCTCGCCCTACAACCCCGACGACTATCCGATTTACGGCCGCTCCACCTACAACTGCCACGCCGACAATAGCGGCATCAGCATCTCGTCGCGCCGGCGCCCCATCCTCACGATGCGCCCGGGCTTTCTCACCTTCGACGATGCGCGTGGCTCTGGCCTGCGGCATTATCCCGCCGACACGCATCTGCTGGGGTGGCTCGAGGCCAAGAACATCGCCTTCGACGTCATCACCGACGAAGACCTCGACAACGAGGGCCCGGCACTGCTCGCGACGTACCGCACCGTGCTCACCGGCTCACATCCCGAGTACCACACGCCCAACACCTTGAACGCGCTACAGCACTACACGCACGCCGGGGGCAAGCTCGCCTATCTCGGCGGCAACGGCTTCTACTGGCGCGTCGCGCGTGTGCCCGAACTTCCCCACATCATCGAGTTGCGCCGCGCCGAGGGCGGCATTCGCGCCTGGCAAGCCGAACCCGGCGAATACTATCATCAGCTCGATGGCCAATACGGCGGCCTCTGGCGCCGCAATCGCCGCCCGCCGCAAATGCTGGCTGGCGTTGGCTTTTCGGGCCAAGGCAAGTTCGAAGGCACTTACTATCGCCGACTGCCCGCTTCCTATCATCCGGACTACGCCTGGATGTTTGCCGGCATCGACGGGGAGATCATCGGCGACTACGGCCTCTCCGGCGGTGGTGCGGCTGGCTTCGAGCTCGACCGCGCGGACCCGGTTCTCGGCACGCCCGCCAACGCGGCGATCCTCGCTCGCTCGGAAAATCCCCCCGCCTCATTCGTCACCGTACCGGAAGAACTCCTCTCGCACCTGCACACGGTCAGCGGCGAAGAACCGGACGCGCTGATGCGTGGCGAAATCGTCTATTTCAACACGGAGTCCGGCGGGGCCGTCTTCGCGGTTGGCTCCATCACGTTCTGCGGTAGCCTCTGGAACCCGGCTCCCGCCAATCGCGGATTTAACGGGCCCATCTCTTGCTTGCTGGAGAACGTCGTTCGAAAATTCGCGGGAGAGACGTGACGGTTTGGTCCTGGCGCTCCCGGGCGCCGCAACATCCTGGAGGCACCCCATGGTTCGCGTGAGACTTGTCCCGATCGGGCTCGCTGCTGCCTTTCTGTGCTCGACCGGTCTGGCATCCGCGGCGCCGTTCAAATGTCCGTCCGTGGGCGGAGAGTTCGTGTTCGGCCAGGAGGCTAACGTCAATAGCCTCGACCAGCCCGCGTCGAACACCATCTCGACCCGCAACATCGCGATGAACATCTTCGAGACGCTGATGACTCGGGATGAGAACAACAACGCGATCACGGACCTCGCCGAGTCCTACACGGAGTCGCCTGACCGGCTGACCTACACATTCAAGCTTCGTCAGGGCGTGAAATTCCACAACGGCAAGCCGATGACCTCGGCGGACGTGCTCGCTTCGTTCGACCGCTACAACAAGGTCGGGCTTGAGCGTGGCATGTTCAAGAATGTTGCGGGCTGGGACGCGCCGGATGCGTCGACCTTCGTGATCAAAATGAAGCAGCCGCAGCCAACCTTCATCGAGCAGCTCAGCTCGTTCTCGGTTCCGATTGTCATCATCCCGGCAGAATTCAAGGATGATCCCGCCATGCAGTTGCATGTCGTCGGCACCGGGCCGTGGCAGCTCGTCGATTTCACGCCGGGCGGCCAGGTGAAGCTGAAGCGCTATGACGGCTATACGCCGAACACGAAATACGAGGAGCGCACCGGCTTTGGCGGCTACAAGCAGGCCTGCTTCGATACCGTGGTGTTCCGGATCGTCACCGAGGCAGGCGCGCGTGTGGCCGGCCTGAAGACGGGCGAGTTGCAGGGCGTAGAGGACCTGCCGACCAAGTCGCTCGACGAGTTGAAGAAGGACAAGAACATCACGATCGTGCCACTGCCGAACTGGTGGATCCAGATCGCGTTGCCGAGCATCACCAACCCGCCCACAGACAATCTGCTGCTACGCAAGGCAATCCAGGCAGCGCTGGACATGGATGAGATCATGGATGCCGCGACCGACGGCAATTACAAACTGAACGTCGGTTTCCAGTATCCGAACCAACCAAGCTACACCGACGTCGGCAAGGAGACCTACAACATCAAGGATCCCGCCAAGGCGAAAGAGTATCTCAAGCAAGCCGGATACAAGAGCGAGCCGATCGTGCTGCTCACCAACAAGGACTACACCTCGATGTACAACGCTGCGCTCGTGATGGCGGAGCAGTTGAAGGCGATCGGGATCAAGGCGGACCTGAAGGTGGTCGATTGGCCAACCTCGGTCGGCATTATGACCAAGAACGAGCCGGGCTGGAATTTCTTCTTCACCGGATACGGCACGCAGCCCGCACTCGGCGCGCTCGCGACGATGCAGTTCTTCACGCCGCCGAATGCCAACTACAAGCCCGGCGAAGGCAAGGACGATCCGGAGATCATCAAGGCGTGGGACGACATGAACAACTTGCCGGACCCGAAGGACCGTCAGGCCGCATTCGCGCGCATGCAGAAACTCATCCTCGAGAAGGTCTACGCCCTTCCGTTCGGTGCGCTGACCAAGGTACAGGGTGTGCGGGCGAACGTGCAAGGGTACAAGTCCTTCCGGATTCCGCGCATGTCCAACGTGTGGTTTACGAAATGAGCCGATGAAGGGATGATGAGTTGGCAAGCCTTGTCCTGCGCCGCGTTCTCGGCGCGCTGCCGGTTCTGCTGATCGTCAGCCTCATCACCTTCGGGATGATGCGGCTGATCCCCGGCGATCCTTCGTCGGTCATCGGCGGCATGAGCGCGACGCCGGCGCAGCTGGAGCAGATCCGGAGAGATCTCGGCCTCGACGAACCGATCGCCGTGCAGCTCGTGCGCTGGTACGGCGGACTGCTGCAGGGCAATCTCGGGCGGTCCATTCTGATGGGCCAGGACGTGATGTCGGTGACGCTGCAGCGGCTGCCGGTGACGATTGCGCTCTCGGCCTATGCGCTCGTCATCACGTTGGTGCTGGGATTGGCGAGCGGAATTTTCGCGGCGCTGCGCCAGAACACGTTGATCGACCAGCTTGCGATGATGCTCGCGATGCTGGGAATTTCAATCCCGAACTTCTTTCTGGGATTGCTGATGATCATTTTCTTCGCCGTGCAGCTCGGCTGGTTGCCGACGGGCGGATACGTCGGATTCACTGACGATCCCATCGGGTGGCTGCGCACATCCACCATGCCGGCGATTTCGCTCGCGCTGCTCCAGGTGGGCCTGCTTGCCCGCATCACGCGCTCTACGATGTTGGAGGTGCTACGGCAGGATTACATCCGCACCGCGCGCGCCAAGGGTCTGCCGGAACGGCTCGTGGTGATGAAGCATGCGTTATCCAATGCATTGATCCCGATCACCACGGTGGTGGGCATCATCGTGAGCCTTCTGGTCTCAGGCTCGGTGGTGACGGAGACGCTGTTCTCCATTCCCGGCATGGGGCAGCTGCTGACGCAGGCGGTGCTGAACCGAGACTACCCGATGGTCCAGGGCGGGCTGTTCCTGGTCACGGCATTTCTTGTTCTGATCAATATCGGCGTCGACGTGTGCTACTCCTTGCTCGATCCGCGGGTGCGTCATGAATAGCGCAGCGGCGCAACTCGAACTCGACGCCGACGTCCCCGAGACGCATGTGCATCCCGCGCGGGCCACGTTGAAGCGTCTGTTCCGCCACCGCCTCTTCCTCTCCGGGCTCGGTCTGTTCGGCATCATCTTGGCTGCGGCGGTTCTCGCGCCATGGATCGCGCCGACAGATCCGACCAAGCTCGCAATGCGCTTCAAATTCCGTCCGCCCGGTTCGGAGTTCGCATTCGGGACGGACAATTTTGGCCGCAGCCTCTGGTCGCGCGTGATCTGGGGTGCGCAGCTGTCCGTCATCATCGGATCTTCGGTGGTCGCGCTCAACGCAGTCTTCGGCACGCTGATCGGCGCGCTGGCCGGCTATTTCAGGTCGCTCGACAATGCCCTGATGCGGGTGAACGACGCGATGATGGCCTTTCCGGCGATCCTGCTGGCGATCGGCATCACCGCCGTGCTCGGCCCATCCACACTCAATGCCATCCTGGCGCTCGCCATCGTCTATGTCCCGCGCACGGCGCGGATTGTGCGCTCCTCCGTGATCGTGCTGCGCGAGATGGAATATGTGCAGGCGGCGGTGGCGGCCGGCGCGGGGCACTGGCGCATCCTGCGCCGCCACATCCTGCCCAACGCGATGGCGCCGCTGATCGTGCAGCTCAGCTTTCTGTTCGCCTACGCTGTGCTCTCGGAGGCGACGCTGAGCTTCCTCGGCCTTGGCGCTGTCCCGCCGACGCCCACCTGGGGCAACATCATGGCCGAGGGCCGCCAATACATGGTCGAGGCGCCCTGGATCATCACCATCCCGGGCATTGCGCTGATGATCACCGTGATGGGCCTCAATCTGCTGGGCGATGGCTTACGCGACGTGCTCGATCCACGCTTGAGAATTCAGCAATGAGCCTGCTCGAACTGCGCGGCCTCACGACTGCGTTCCAGACCGCCCGCGGAGAGATCACCGCCATCGAAGATGTCAGCTTCAACCTCGACGCCGGCGAAATCCTCGGCATCGTCGGTGAGTCAGGCAGCGGCAAATCCGTCACTGCGCTGACCATCATGGGCCTGCTGCCGCAGCCTCCCGCACGCATCGCCGCCGGCAGCGTGAGGTTCGCGGGGGAGGAACTCACCACCGCCTCGCAAAGCCGCATGGAGAAAATCCGCGGCGCCGGCATCTCGATGGTGTTCCAGGAGCCGATGACGTCGCTCAACCCGGTGTTCACCATCGGCGAGCAGATCATGGAAACTGTTCGCGCGCACGAAGGAATGTCCGCCAGCGATCAGCGGGATCGCGCACTCGAAATGCTCGAGCGCGTCGGCATCCCGTCGGCGACAAAACGGCTGAACGACTATCCGCATCAGTTGTCCGGCGGTCAGCGCCAGCGCGTGATGATCGCGATGGCGCTCGCGTGCCGGCCCAAGCTGCTGATTGCGGACGAGCCCACCACGGCGCTCGACGTCACCATTCAGGCGCAGGTGCTCGATCTGCTCATGGACCTGCGCGACGAGCTGGGCATGGCCATCATGATCATCACCCACAATATGGGCGTCATCGCCGAGGTCGCCGATCGCGTGCTGGTGATGTATGCGGGGCGCATCGTCGAACGCGCCTCCGTTGCAAACCTGTTCGATGCGCCGCAGCACCCCTATACCAAAGGCCTGCTCGCCTGCGTGCCCACCCTGGAGCAGGACCGGCACCGCCTGATCGCCATTCCGGGCTCGCTGCCCGAACCCGCGCACCGTCCGGCGGGGTGTCGCTTCGCCCCACGCTGCACCTATTGCATTGAGGCATGTCGCGCGGCCAATCCACCGCTCGTGGTCCAGCATGACGATCGCGCCGTCGCGTGCATCCGCGCCGATGAACTGGTTGCCACGTGACCCATCTCCTCTCCGCCGCCGGCCTCACCAAAACATACGCGATCTCCGGCGGCCTGTTGCTGCGCCGGCAAGCCATTGCCTTGCGCGCGGTCGACGGCGTAGACCTCAACATCATGCCCGGAGAAACGCTGGGCCTCGTCGGCGAATCCGGCTGCGGCAAGTCGACGCTTGGCCGCACGTTGATCCGCCTGATCGAACCCACCGGCGGCACGATCCTGTTCGATGGAGACGACATCACCTCGCTCGACATGAAAGCGATGCGGCCGAAACGCCGCGCCATGCAGATCATCTTCCAGGACCCGTATGGCGCGCTCAACCCGCGCATGTCGGTCGAAGACATCATCATGGAGCCGCTGGTAATTCACGGCGCCAGGGCCGACGCCGCAGCCCGTGCGGTGGTGGCTGACATGCTGCGCCTCGTCGGTTTACCGCAGCGCGCGGCTAGCCGCTTCCCGCACGAATTCTCGGGCGGCCAGCGCCAGCGCGTCGGCATTGCGCGGGCGCTCGCGCTAAAGCCGCGCTTTGTGGTGTGCGATGAGCCCGTCTCGGCACTCGACGTTTCGGTGCAGGCGCAGATCGTCAACCTGCTGCAGGACCTGCAAGCCGAACTCGGCCTCACCTACCTGTTCATCGCGCACGATCTCAGCGTGGTGAAACACATTTCGGATCGCGTGGCGGTGATGTATCTCGGCAAGATTGTGGAGATCGCGGAGAAGCGCGCGATCTACGCATCCCCGCAACATCCCTATACGCAGGCGCTGATCGCCGCCGTGCCGGTGCTGCGCCCGCAGGACCGCGGCCGCGGGCGCCGCGCGCGTCTTGCTGGCGACATCCCGAGCGCACTCAATCCGCCGACGGGCTGCCGCTTCCACACGCGCTGCCCGCACGTCATGCCGATCTGCCGCACACAGGAACCGCAGCTTCGCACCACGGCAGCCGGCCATCAGGTTGCCTGCCACCTGACCGAGAGGCCCTAGGTGGAAACGCAAATGGCTAATTCGCTGGCGCAAACGGCCCGCGACGGAGTACGACGCGTATCCGACCCGTACCCCGATCACGACCATTTGGTTGAGCGTTACGGCCCTGCCTTTCAGGCAGCACTGGCGAAGGTGATTCCCGATAACAAGGAAAAGCGCGGAGAGGTCAGTAGCTGATTCCGGGTCTTGGGGCCTGCCGATCAGTCGCTAAAACCATTGCCAATACGGGCTCAAGCTGCGCTTCGATCTGCCGCGCCTCTTGATGCAATGTCGTCACCAGATTGTCCCGACGCGGAAGATCGAGACGGGACGTCATGCTGGTGAGGTGCAGGTGAGTGCGTCAGGCGCGATCGCGCAGCGCAGGCTCTCGCGTATCGGGAAAATCCAATCTAGGACAGGTGCGGTGGTAAGACCGGCGACAAGCTCATCACCCGCTACAACAATGCGGTCTGGAAGCGCTGAGCGACCCGCTCGCCGGCCCTATCGCTACGCCAGCCAACTCGCGTCCAGATTAGACGCAGATCCTACGCCTGAAGCAGGACAGGCCGAGCTGGGGGCTCCGAAGATCAGAGAGAGGCTCACACGGTTCTATCCGGACGTGCACGCTACCCTCCATAGAGTTGGCCCTTGGTCATCAGCGCACGGCTCTGCGAGATCGGCATCTCCCGAAAAATATGACCAGTCCGCTGCTCCTCGGAAGTGAGGTAGCCGCTCAAAATAGAGACACCGAGCTGGGAGCGTTTTAGAAGCACTCCGAGTGCGCCAATGAAAATCCTTACAGCGCAACGGATTAGCTGAACGGGCTGCAGAACGTCCTGCTCTCACCGGGCAAAGCTGGTCTCATGATCGGAAAGTTTGATCAGCACGCAGTACGGATGCCCTCACCGAGCTGATTGCAGCGACCGAGGCTGGTGAACTCGACGGTGTGCTGGCAACGGCAGCGGCGGCTCGCAAGAGACTGGTGCGGATGTACGCAACAAACGCAGCCCTCGCTAATCCCAGTTAGCAGTGCTGATAAAGAGAAGGCGGCGCCCCAAAGGGACACCGCCAGGAGTTCCACATACTTTCTTTCGAAAGCTCGGCAACGATGAACGATTTAGCGCCAACCGCAAGTCAGTGTTTTAGATAAGGTTGCGAAAACCTTGCAATTGATGGTTACGATTGCCCCAGTGTTACAAAGTGAACAAAATTTTCGGTTCCGCAGGAACGACGGTCGCCTCCTAGGACTCATATTTCATATCGTTGTGTTGCTAGCCTGGGAGGGGTTCGCGCGATGGAGAACACCACGCTTGCTGAAAACGCCTTGTTGGCCGCGATCCTTCTAGGAACAGTGACGATGATCAGTGGGCTACTGATGCTCTAGGCTGCACCGGTATCACTGAAGCCGCCATCTCGCCTCACGATATTCCCGGTCAACCTCCGCTCGACATCGCCATCCGCACCTGCGCCATGCGAAGCATGCGGAGGTCTAGCTTTCGAGTGCGATAGCCCAGAGTGGCGGACGCACTGATTGCGCCAGGTCCGCGCACCGAACGACTTTAAATCCCCGCTCAGGATAAGGCGTACTGGTTTCAGGCCGATGAAAAAGCCCCGACCAGAAGCCGGGAGCTTCGTTTCGGGCGCCTCTCTCCCGTAACTGCCCATCTCATCGCCGCGCGCGCGGCCGCGCCGAGATGAGCGCCCGCTCGATTTCCCGGGCAAAGGCCTTCTGCTGACAGCAGTCGTCGAACGGCAGCGGGCGCGGATTTGAGTTGTAGAGCCACGAGTACTTGTCGATGAGTTGCCATGTTATCACTGTCGTCACGTTCGGAAACGACAGCACGTCATCGAGGTACGAGCCCACGAAACTCGCGACAGCAGCATCCACCGTCGCCGGATCAGTACCAGCCGGAAGGCCCTGACCGCTGTCACCCACGTGTGCGACATCCAGTTCGGATATGTGCACCTCGAGGCCCCGTTTGTGCAACTCATTCAGCAGCCACATGATGCCCTCATGCGTCACCATCGCCCACATGATCAGGTGACTTTCGAGCCCGACGCCGTGGATGGGGACGCCGGCGTCGAGCAACCGGTCAATCAACGCAAGAAATTTGACGCGCGCCTTTTCGTTGTTGAATTTCTCAAGCGACTGCTCATTCATGAACAACTTCGCGTGCGGATCGGCGGCATGCGCGCGGACGAAGGCGCGCGCGACGTAGTCAGGTCCCCAAACCTTCATCCAGAGTTTTGCGCGCATCCCGTCGTCACGACCGTGCGCGAGCTCGATGGGTTCGTTGACCACGTCCCAGATGTGAATGCGCCCGGAAAAACGCTCGATCGTTTCCGTGATGTGCTGATCGAATACGCGTTTCGCTTCGTCGACGGTCATAGGCGATGTCAACTCGCCGAAATCGGGCGCAGTCTTGCTGTCGGTCCAGAGCCATGTCGGGTTGAACTCGTTCCAGACCAGTGGATGGCCCTTGACCTTGATGTTTGCGGCCTCCGCCCAGGCGATCATGTTGTCCGCTTGCGTCCAATCATATGAGGGTCCCGACGGGCAGACGGTATTCCACTTCAGCGCAATGTCCGTGGTGATGATTCCGCAATGCTGCTTCACAAGCGCGCAAAGCTCGGGCTCGGTGATCGTCCGGGGACCGGCGGCAGCTCCGAACGTCAGACCTCTGGTTTGCGCGGTTGCATGCAGACTGTTCATCGGCAGTTTCTCCAGACAAGAAGCCCCCGCGCCAAGTCGTATTGGGCGATGATTCCTTCCGTGTTGTCGATCTCTTGAGATGACGCGAGGCGCGCTTTGCCACATGCCTGCATCCCATGCGGCGAATGCGGGTCACAAGATCATCATCTATCAGCACAAGCACACCCTTGCCGCGCTGGCCGCGCTTTCGCAACAACGGTTGCACGTGTGGCGCACTTGGCATTTGCGGGATTGAGACTGGCGCGTGGATCCTTGCACCGGTTACGTCAGTCCGGTGTCGCGGAACGTCCCGCGCTCCCGTGATGTTCGCCGCGGCGACCGCGCCTACACCTCATCGTAACTGGACATCGCCTTTCCCGTTGCGCCATCGAGGTTGGCGGCGTTGACGTGCTGATGACGGAAAACGGACCATGAGCAATCCGTTTGTCGGGAATCGAGCGCGTATCAGCAACGACCAGGCCCGACCGCCCTGCTCGGCGGTCTGGTACGTGCGGGGCAAGAGCCGTTGCCATCGTTAAGCTTTTCCGTAACCTCCTTCGTTTGGATGATGCTGACCGACGGCCGGACGTACAGCGTGGCGACATCGCGAATTGGAGTGCGAGTGCCATGAGCAAGCTGACGGCCGACACCGAAACCTTCTACCTGAAGCCTGGAATGACGCTGTCTACAGGGGTCAATTACGAGATCGACGACGCCTTCACCGTGCTGTGGCGGCGCTTCGTGGGTCAGCCATGGACGAAAGAGAATCTCGTTGAAGACGCCACGACGGCCGCAGAAGCAGCAGAGCTCGAACGCGAAGGCCGGCGGCTCACGCCTCTGATGAAGCCGGGAGACGTGTTGCAGTATGGCCTGCTGCCGCAGGAGCTTGATCCGAATAATTCCGGAATGAGCCTCGGGCGCTTCCGCCCCCTCATCACGATCTTCGCTCTGCTCGAGCAACCCGGTCCCAGTGACCTGATCTTGCCGCTCGAGGTTTCCGACAGACTATGGCTTCCGGATCGTGGCTCGTTGTTGACCGGAGGAACCTTTCACGACGCGCGCCTCCTCACGCGCCGGCCGGCGCACCTGGTCATGAAGGTTGGACGGGACGCTCCCGTGCAAGGCCCATTCGGATCGATCGACATTGCATCGCCCGTCGTTACTGTTTCCGGCTTCATCGGGACAGCGCATGGGCTCACCGCTCAGCCCCTCATACCCGGCACCCGCTATCATGTCGTCGTTCGGGCAAGCGATGCGCAGGGAAGCTGGCAGAACCTGCACTACGAGATCACAACCAAACGCCGCAAGGTCGAGGTTCAATTTGATCGGCTCGTCGTTCATGACGACAGCGATTCGATCGGGATCGAAGATACCGGCGAAGCCAGATTCTGGTTCAAGGTGCACAACGGCCCGGAGGTGAAGGAATTTCACCTCGGCGAGATCGAAATAGATGACAGCAATGATCCATCGAATAGCAAAAAGATCTTCGACCTCAATTTCAAGCACACGATCGGTCCGGAGGCCCTCAATGGAGAGGGCAAAGGTGTGGGTGTCAGCACCGAAGGAAGGGAGTATGATCGGTTCGAGGTGCTGTTCACGCTCTTCTACTCGACCGATGACGCTCACTACTGGCATCCCGGGCGGCCGGACCTGAAGACGAAGTACATCAACTTTCCAACCGGGCTGCAGGAAGAAGTGCCGTTTCAAAGCGAGGGTATGACGGCCGGACCGACAGATGGAGAGTTACACTACGCCGTTGTCTGGCACTGGTCCGTTACGTATGAGTGAGCCTTGAACAGGCACGAGGAGCCATCTCCCTCGACCAGAGACAAGACGCTCCACCACGTAATCGCACCCCACGCATCAGTTGCTTTTCCGCGCCAACCGCAAAGGCAAAGGCCTGGAGCAGGTCCGCTATCAATCGCGAGACGACTGTCTGGATCATGAGGCCAGCCCCATTACGCCTGAGCAGACAGACATGAATCGTTGGAGGTTACTCAGATAGCGTCGCCTTGTCCCATGGCGCAAAAAAAGCCCCGCCGAAGCGGGGCTTTGGGATCTCGACAGTCCGCTCGATCAGAAGCGGTAGTTCACACCAACTTTCCCGGTGTGCAGCGTCACACCAAGGTCGACGCCGGTCGGCAGCAGCGCGCTGGTGAGGTAGTTCGCGTCGCCAAGATCGACGTACATGTATTCGCCCTTGAGCGACCAGTTCGGCAGGAACATCCATTCCACGCCTGCGCCGACCGTCCAGCCGTGATGCGTCTGGCTCTCGGACAAGGTAACACCGACGCTCGATGCCGAGATTTCGTTGATACCCCAGGCGTAACCGCCCTTGGCGTAAAGCAGCACGGAGTTGAACGCGACACCCAGACGGCCGGTGACGCTGCCCAGAGCCTCGATGCGATCTTCAGCCGTGACGCCAAAGCCGAAGTTTTCGCTGTAGCTGATGTCGGACCAGGCCGCATCCACTTCGATACCGAAGACGAACTGGCTGCCCGGCGCCTGCCAGTTGTAGCCGATCGTGCCACCGACGAAGCCGCCGTCGAGATCGCTCGAGCTGACCGACACGCCCCCCACGCCCGGAATGGACGCGCTGACCTCATCCGATACGCCATATCCGCCCATGGCACCCGCGTAGAAGCCGGACCAGTTGATGGCGGGAGAAACGACCGGAGGAGCCTTGAGCGGCATGCGGGCCGAGAGATCGGCTGCCGATGCCGTCGTTCCGAAGACAGCGAGCGCGGCAGCGGCAAGAACTAGTTTCTTCATTTCTTTTGAAAACCCCCAAGTTACCTAGGGGCCGATACATCTACTGCGCGACTGTGAATCGCAACGCCAGAGCCCACCTTGTGGAAACGATCATCGGCACGCGGTGCATTTTTGCAACACCACAGCACCGGCGGACCATTAGCTCCGGCACGACGGACCCCGCGCCGCGTGCGCTACCGCGGCTTCGGCCCGAAACATTGGCTCAAGACGCTGCGCGCCGGCGAACAGCCTCACCGTCGTCAGTGGTGCGCCGACACCGTCTTGACGCACCCAGCCAGCAGATCATTGGGGGCAAAGGTGCCAACGTCGCCCAGGCTGATCATGCCGACCATCCGCTTGCTCTTGTTGATCACCGGCAACCGCCGGACCTTCAACTGCTCCATATGATGCACGGCCTTTGCGAGGTCGTCGTCCTCCCGACAACAATGGATGCCTTCGGTCATCACGTCGCGCGCAGTCGCGCGGGCGGCGTCGAACTGCCCGTCGGCGACTCCCTTACAGACGATATCGCGGTCGGTGACCATCCCAACCAGCTTGTCGTCCTCGCCGATCGGGACGCAGCCGATATCGTGCGCTCGCATCAGTTTTGCGATTTCGCTAATCGGGGTGTCCGGGCTGACCCAGTCGACGCCCCTGTGCATCGCGTCTTTGACTTTCATGGCGGACCTCCGTTGCTGGATGCATTGCAACATCTCCCCCGCCTTCCTTGACTATACAACAGCCCGCGCACGACGGCACGAGTGTCGGACGGTCGAAAAAAAGGGGCGCGGCCCGTTGCCCGGGGAGGCTTCGACGGCGCCGATAAGCCCTGTCCCGGAACCCGCTATGCGGATCGCACCGGCCTCTGCTGCCCCTGCCGAATTTGCGGCCGGAGCGCCGCAAGCCGGTCAATCTCACGCCAGAAGCCTGTGACCGTATCGTCGATGATCTGGCGCACTGCTTTGACCTCGTGGATCAGACCGGCGCTTTCGCCCGCCGAGCCGGACGTGTTGTCCACGTCGCCGTTGACATAAAGCAGGTCGAGCGTCGCCCTGCCCTGGTGGCGCTCGCGGGTCCCCTCCTTGACGCCCTCCGCATAGGACGTGCGCAAACCGCGCGAGCGTGCGCGCGGTGGATTGTCGGTCAGGATCGTGCCGGTGATCGGCGCATTCACAATCGCGTTCTTGTAGTTCTGGTGCACGGGGCTTTCGAGCGAGGCGACGAAGCGCGTACCCATGGTGACGCCCTCGGCGCCGAGCGCGAAGGCCGCCGCCATGCCCCGGCCATCGACAATGCCGCCAGCCGCAACGATCGGCACATCGACAGCTTCCCGCACTGCCTGCAGCAGCGCGAACGAATGCACCTCGTCCGGGTTGCGCAGTCCGGCGCTCTCCGCGCCCTCGACGATCAGCCCGTCGACACCCGCGTCCACGGCCTTCTGCGCGCCTCGCAAGGTTGCGGTGGCGTGGTAGACAATCACGCCCGCGTCTTTCAATAGCTTGGCGTAGCGCGTCGGATCGCCTGCCGAGGTGGTGACGAAGTGGATGCCCTGTGCGAGCAGCCAGTCGATGATCTTCTTTTCCTCGTTCTGGTTGGCCTGCAGGTAGCGCACCGGCAGGTTCACGCCGAACGGCTGGTTGGTCGCAGCGCGGATGGCGGAAAATTCGCGGGTGGTCACGGACAGGTCGGCGATCGAGTTTTCCAGCAGGCCCATGCCGCCCGCCGCCGAGACGGCCGACACCAGGGGCGAACGTGCAATCCAGGTCATCGGCGACTGGAAAATCGGGTAGCGGGAGCGCGTATGCGCAACGACGCGATTACCTTCGAACATGACTGTCCCCCTGCTCCGCCTCTTTTTTCGCCGCCAGTTAAGTCTGGTTAAGCCAGCCGTTCAATATGCTCGGAAAGGCGAGAGATGCATATGAGGGGTCCGAACCAAGCAGTCCTGTGGATATTGATCCCGCCGCAACGCCCGGGCATGATTGGCGAATATACTGATTTGAGTGCCCGCTGCAGGACCAAGGCTGACGATGAGAAAACCCGTTGTCGGGGTGATCGGCAACGCCCAGCGCGTCGAGAACCGGTTCACGACCCAGATGGTCGGTGAGCGCAACCTCCGCGCCGTCGCTGAAGTCGCCGGCGCGCTGCCCCTGATGTTTGCGGGCTCGCCCGAAATCACGGATATCGGCGCGCTTCTGGACGTGGTCGACGGCGTGTTGCTGACCGGGGCCCGCGCCAACGTGCACCCCACCCATTTCGGCCTCGAACCGGACCCGAAGCACGAACCCTATGACGAGCATCGCGACGGCGTCGCGCTCGAGCTGGCGAAAGCCTGCGTCGCCCGCGGCGTGCCCGTTTTCGGTATCTGTCGCGGCCTGCAGGAGATGAATGTCGCCTTCGGCGGCTCGCTGCACCCGGAGATCCGCGAGCTGCCCGGCCGCATGAACCACCGGATGCCGCGGCTGGAGACGGGTGAGATCCATCCCGACCCCCTGGTCATCTTCGCCGACCGTCACGACGTCACCCTGACACCCGGCGGCACGTTTTCCCGGCTGCTCGGATGCGAAAAGATCCGGGTCAACTCTCTGCACGGCCAGGGCATCCTCGAGCCTGGCAAGCGGGTGGTGATCGAAGGAATTGCTGAGGACGGCACGATCGAGGCCATTCGCATCGCGGAAGCAGCTGGCTTCGCGCTCGGCGTTCAATGGCACGCCGAATACGATCCGCAGAAGAACCCGATCAACCGCAAGCTGTTCGAGGCGTTCGGCGAGGCGCTCGTGGCACATAAGCGGGCCGCCTAGATCATACTCTCGCCCTGAGCCTCGCCTACTTCAAATCCCTTTCCCACGATGCTGACGGTGGCGCCACGCCCATGATATCTTGCGCGCAGCGCTCCCCCGCCTACCGTCCCGACATCGATGGCCTGCGCGCAATCGCGGTGCTGCTGGTTGTCGGCTTCCATGCGTTTCCGAACGCCGTGCCCGGCGGCTTCATCGGCGTCGACGTCTTTTTCGTGATTTCCGGCTTTCTGATCTCGGGCCTGATCGCTCAGCAGCTCGAGGCGGGAACGTTCAGCCTGCCGGTCTTCTACGGCCGACGGGCACGACGAATATTCCCTGCGCTGGTTCTCGTGCTGCTCGTCTGCCTTGCTGCGGGTTTCCTCCTGCTGCTGCCGGCCGACTACCGCAATCTGGGTGCAGACGCGGCCTGGTCCGCGGCATTCGTCGCCAACATCGCACTGTTCTTCCAGGCCGGGTACTTCGATGCTGCGGCCGAGACGAAGCCGCTCCTGCATCTGTGGTCGCTCGGCATCGAGGAGCAGTTCTACATCATCTGGCCGCTGCTATTGATGCTGACCGCGCGACGACGCTGGATGTGGCGCGCCGCCGTTGTGGTGTTGCTCCTTTCATTCGCCTGCAATATCGCGCTGTCAGCCGCCGATCGGACGGCAGCCTTCTATTTGCCTGCATCGCGCGCCTGGGAATTGGCGGCTGGCGCCCTGCTCGCCCTCATGCCCCGGCGCCCGCACCCTTTCGCGATCCAAAATGCCGCAGCATGGACCGGCCTCGGCCTGCTCGTGGCCGCCGTTATGCTGATCGATCCCGACAGCCTTTTTCCAGGTTGGTGGGCGCTGATGCCGGTTGCGGGTACAGCCCTGCTGATCTTCGCGGGTCCCACCGCCCACATCAACAGGCTGCTGCTCAAGCATCCCGCGCTCGTCTACATCGGCCTCATCAGCTATCCGCTGTACCTGTGGCACTGGCCCTTGCTGGTGTTCACGCGCATAGCGCGTTTCGGCGCCGAGCCGACGATCATCATGAAGCTCGCCCTTGTCGGCGCCTCTTTTGTGTTCGCGCATCTGACCTGGCGGTGGATCGAACGCCCGTTCCGCACTGGCCATCCGTCGCTCCTGCAGCCGATCGGCGCATCGGCGGGTCTTGCGGCAGCGGCCTGTCTGGCTGTGCTGGTCTGGAGCCAGGCAGGCATTCCGGGCCGCTTCGATAATCACGTCCAGAAACTGGCGAAAGATTTCCAGACCGAGGCCAACCAGGCCTATCGCACCAACACGTGCTTCCTGACAGAGACGCAGGCGCCTTCCGCTTTTTCCGATGCCTGCGTCAGCGCGACACCGTCCGCGCCGCGGCTTGTCCTGCTGTGGGGCGACTCCTATGCCGCGCATCTGTTTCCAGGACTAGCCGCCCTGCAGCGCACGAAGAACTTTGATCTTGCGGAATATACGGCGTCCGGTTGTCCGCCGATCCTGGGATTCACCAGCACGCAACGAACCAATTGCGATGCGGTGAACACGTTCGTGATGAAACGGATCGAAACGTTAAAGCCGCATACCGTGATCCTTGCAGGGCGGTGGAATCTCTATGACGGACATCGCGGTTGGGGCGCCATGGACCGATCCGCAATCGACGCGACGCGCGCAAAGCTCGCGGCAAGCGGTGTGCAGCGAATCGTCGTGGTCGGGCAGTTCCCAGCCTGGTCACTCGCGCCCTCGCGCATTCTGATCCGCAACCACCAGCTTGGCCTGCTCACGCGCGAAGCCAAAGCTTCCACGCCGCTTGCGGACTACGAGACCAAGTACCTCGACCAGAAGGCTTTCGCTGCCGACGATTTTGTCAGGCAATCCTGGATGGCGTCGAACGTGACGTTCATTTCGCCGCGGACAACGCTTTGCAATTCTGCCGGTTGCCGGCTGACATCTCCCGGTACGCCGCCGCAACCGATCGCCTGGGATCATGGCCATCTTACCGTCGCAGGTTCAGTTTATTTCGTGACGGCCAATGCGGAGCAACTGCTCGGCCCCTGACGTCGCCGTCAGCGCCTGCGAGAAAAGGCGCAGGTGTCGCGTCTGGCGTTGACCTTCCCGCTGCGAACGTTCACGGTCCTCGTGCATGATCAAAACTTCTCTTGCCGGCATCGCCACACCGGACAGCATCGTGGCGCCGCTGCGCTTCTCCGTGTTCCGCCGCATCTGGGTCGCGGGCCTCCTGTCAAATCTCGGCCTGTTGATCCAGGGCGTCGGCGCGGCCTGGGCGATGACGCTGATGACGTCGTCTGCCGACATGGTGGCGCTGGTGCAGACGGCCGCGCTGATGCCGACATTGCTGATCTCGATCGCGGCAGGCGCCATCGCCGACATGCACGACCGGCGGATCGTCGCGCTGGTCGGGCTTACGATCTCGCTGATGTCCGCGGCGACGCTGTCCGTGCTCGCCTCTATCGGCCTGCTTTCGCCCTACATCCTGCTCGGCTTCTCGTTCCTGATCGGCACCGGCATGGCGTTGTTCCAGCCTGCCTGGCAGGCCTCGGTCAACGAACAGGTGCCGCCGGAGACGTTGCCGCAGGCGGTGGCGCTGAACGGTATCAGCTTCAACATTGCGCGCAGTTTCGGCCCTGCCATCGGCGGCGTTATCGTGGCTGCTGCCGGCGCAATGGCGTCGTTCGTCGTCAACGCGCTGCTCTACATTCCGTTGATTGTCGTGCTGCTGTTGTGGAAGCGAACCGTCGAGCCGCCTCGCCTGCCACCGGAGCGGCTTACCCGCGCGATCGTCTCCGGTGTCCGCTATATCGTCCATTCGCCAAATCTGCGCACCATTCTAAGCCGGACGCTGCTGTTCGGCATGATCGGCAGTGCGGTGCCGGCGCTGATGCCGCTGCTCGCGCGCGACCTGCTTGGCGGCGGCGCCCGGCTTTACGGCATCATGCTCGGCGCGTTCGGTCTGGGCGCGGTGATTGGCGCCTTGAACATCTCAACCGTGCGGCGGACATTTGCCGCCGAAACCGCTGTGCGAATCTGCTCGTTCATCATGGGCGCGTCCGTCATCGTCACTGCGCTGAGCCCATGGTCCATCCTGACCGCCTGCGCGCTCGTGATCGCCGGCGCCGTCTGGATGCTCGCGATCGCCCTGTGCAACATCGGCGTACAGTTATCCGCTCCGCGTTGGGTTGCCGGTCGCGCGCTTGCTGCATTTCAGGCGTCGATCGCCGGCGGGGTCGCGCTTGGAAGCTGGATCTGGGGCCACGTCGCTGACGGTGCAGGCGTCGGCGAGACCCTGCTGCTATCCGGTGGGGTGATGCTGGCCTCGCCGCTGATCGGCTTCTGGCTGACGATGCCGACGGTCGGCACTCCGAGCGACGATGCCGAGGCGCTCGCCGATCCGGAGGTCCACCTGGCGCTCACGGCGCGCAGCGGCCCGGTGGTGATCGAGATCGAATACCGGGTCGATCAAGCGCGCGCGCGCGAATTTCACAACTTGATGCAGCAGGTGCAGCTGTCACGTCAGCGCAACGGAGCTTACAATTGGTCGATCGCCCGTGACATCGCCGACCCTGAACTATGGACCGAGCGAT
Organism: Bradyrhizobium sp. LHD-71; assembly: GCF_031157255.1. Taxonomy (GTDB): domain Bacteria; phylum Pseudomonadota; class Alphaproteobacteria; order Rhizobiales; family Xanthobacteraceae; genus P52-10. The sequence goes on from NZ_JAVIFX010000002.1 coordinate 50,236, forward strand.
ACCAATGCCCGACCTGGCTGGATTATTTGCGCCAACGCAACCGGCCGACGCAATCCGAACGCGCGCTGACCCAGAGCGCCCAGGAATTTCACTTAGGGCCCGAACCGGTGCGCATCCGCCGCATGCTGGAGCGCCCATTCGGATCTGTGCGCTGGAAGGACGAGACGCCGGACCGCGCGGCGAAAGACGTGCCGATCCAGGCCGACCCGACCAGTACGGCCTAGGCCAGGCTGCGCGGCTGGTGCCTGCGCGGCGGTTGCGCTAAGCTTTCCGGCCATCAATCGCGCCGATCCGGCGCCATAACCCATCGCAGAGAGCATCTTCGTGCAGCTTCTTCTTGGAAAAACCGCGCTCGCGCGGATCGAGCCGCGCCTCAAGGCGCTCGCCCCCGACCTCGAACTCACGCTCATCACGCCGGCGGGCACGTTCGAACGCAACGGCAAGGAGATCTCTGCCGATCAGGTCGACCCGGACATCGTCTGGATCGCGTCTGACGCCATGCGCGAGGGACACCTTCAGAACTTCCTTGATTGCGTCGTCAACAGCAAGAAGACCAAGTGGATGCAGTCGTTCCTTGCGGGCCTCGACCATCCAGCATTCAAGCAGATCATCGCCAAAGGCATCCGCCTGTCGAAAAGCAGCGCCCAGGCAATATCGATCGCCGAATACGTCACGACGCACGCCTTCAGCCTGATCGTGCCGATCGACGCGCAGCGCGCCGCGCAAGGCAAGAAAGAATGGACGCGTACGGCCTTTCGTGAAATCAACGAGACTCGCTGGACCGTCGTCGGCTTCGGCGCCATCGGTCCGGAGATCGCCAAGCGCGTGAAGGCCTATGGCGTGCATCTCACCGTCGTGCGGCGGCAGTCGGACGATCGCGGGCTTGCGGACGCTGTCATTCCGCTTTCGGACATCAGCAAGGTTCTGCCCGAGACCGACGTCGTCGTTCTTGCCTGCGCGCTGAACGATGAGACCCGGTATCTCGCCAACGAGGCCTTCTTTGCGAAGCTGAAGAAGGGCGCAATCCTGATCAACATCGGCCGCGGCGCCCTGATTGATTCCGAGGCGCTGAAGCGCGGCCTCGAGCGCGGCCAGCCTGGCCATGCGGTGCTCGACGTGTTCGAGCAGGAGCCGCTGCCGGCAGACAACTGGATGTGGAGCCATCCGAACATCCGTGTCAGCGCCCACACCTCCCCGTTCGGATCGGGCACGGTCCGCCGCGGCGATGAGCTGTTTCTGGAAAACCTGAGGCGCTATCTCGCGGGCGAGCAGGTGCTGAACGAAGCTTCGAAGGCGGAAGTTGGGCTCTAGCCGTCATTGCGAGGCATAGCCGTTCGAAGAACGGCGTCGCTTCGCTCGCAATGACTATCCCGCGCCCATGTCGAACAGGCTGCCGTCATAGCCGGCGTCGGCGGGGATACGAAGCTGCCGGCTTGTTTCGCTGCGGATGATTTCCGGGCAGACGGTGACGACGCGGTCCCGTCTTGCGGCGTCGAGCGAAGCTGCAGCCGAGTTCTGCTTGCCCAGCTTGATCAGGTTGCGCTCGGTCGCGAACACCAGCTTGAACTTGCCTGTCTTCGCGCCCTCCACGGCCGCATTCGGAGAAACCCAGATCGAGTCGACCGACTCGGTCCCGTCATGGGCGCCGACCTGATCCGCCGGAGCGACAGCAAGATAGAAATGCGTATCGAAGCGCTTCGGCATGCCGACCGGCGTGATCCAATGCGCGAACGGCACCAGCAGGTCGAGCGCAGGAACCATCCCTTCGGTCGTCAGGATCTCCGAAAAACTTCTTTCGCCCTTGTTGAGCGCGGCACGGTGCGCAGCGGCAACTTCGTCAGCACGTGCTGCCGAGACCAGGGCATTCGATCCCTTCGTCCGCGCCAGCAGGATGCCGCACTCCTCGAAGGTCTCCCGCACCGCGCCGATCCGAAACGCAAGCGCCGCCGCGTCGAGGCCCGCAGAGTCACCGTAGAGCGTGGGATCGCCGGCAATGCGATGATCGTCTGCGTCGACGCTGCCGCCTGGAAACACCAGAGCGCCGGAGGCGAAGTCGATCTGGTGATGACGCACCACCATGAAGACTTCCATGCCTTCGGCGCCATCACGCAGAAGCAGCATCGTGGAGGCTGGACGAACGGCGACTGCTTCCTTGCTCATCCGTCCCTCAAGCCACGTTCAGCCGCGCCGCAAGGTCGGCACGCTTGTCCTTGCGCGCGAGCCGCGACAACAGATAATCGACCTCCGCGCGCGCTGCTGCGGTCAGTGCCGACGCCGGCTTGCGCTGAGCGTCGCTCGCGATCATGCCGCGCCGCTTCATCACGTATTTGCGCACGGCAAGTCCGACCCCCTGCTGCTGCTCGTAGCGGATCAGCGGCAGATGCGCATCGAACAGGTCGTGCGCCGCATCACGCTGGCCTGCCTGCGACATCCGCACCACATCGACCAGCATGTCCGGGAAGGCGTAGCCGGTCATCGCCCCGTCCGCCCCGCGCTCCATCTCGAAATCCAGGAACAGCCCGCCATTGCCTGTGAGGATCGAGAGCGGCCGCAACGACCCGTCCTTTTGGAACGCGCGCAGCGCGCTGATCTTCTCCAGCCCCGGCCAGTCCTCGTGCTTCAGCATCACGCAGGATGGATTGTCCATGACGATGCGGCGGATCACCTGCGGCGTCATCACGACCGTCAGCGTCAACGGATAGTCCTGCAGCACCCATGGAATGTCGGCGCCGATCGCCTCGACGGCCTGCTTGAAATACGTCGCGATCTGATCGTCAGTGCGCAGATGCGGCGGCGGCGCAATCATGACGCCGGCGGCACCCGCCTCCATGACGCCGCGCGCGAGCGATCGCATCGCGGCAAATCCCGGCGCCGAGACGCCAACGATGATCTGCATCTTGTCGGCACAGCGGATGAAGCGTGAGGCCACGTCCACCGCCTCCTGGCCGTCAAGCTTCGGCGCTTCTCCCATGATGCCGAGCACTGTGATGCCGTTACAACCGGCATCCCGATAGAAGTTGGTCAGCCGCTCGATCGAGGCCTCGTCGATGCGGCCGTCCTCGTGAAACGGCGTCGGCGCGATCGCAAAGGTTCCGGAAGCGTCGTGGGAAAGCGGCATGGGGTTGTCCTTCAGGAGTGTCTCTACCCCTTATACCGAAGTCAGCCGAGGACGTCATCCCGCAGCATCAATGCCGCCAACGCCGTTTGACCAGCGGCTACGCCTCGCAACCCGCCCTGATCAAACAACCTTGGCGTCTTCCTTGAAGAATACCTTGTCGGCGTGCTTGGCGAGATCCTGTGCCGTCCAGGGGCCGGTCGGCATCCAGCCCTCGGCCATGAAAATCTTCATCTCGCGCACGCCGCGTGCCGACGACACCGCCAGGATCTTGTTGGTCTGATCGCCGGACAGGTCGCTCACCATATAGAGCACGCCCGGCGCGATCATTTCGGGCTTCCAGGGTGCGTAGCTCGCGCCGCGGCGTTCCTGCAAATCCTCGGTCATTCGCGTCAGTGCGCCCGGCGAGAGTGTCCAGACGCGGATGTTGTACTTGCGACCCTCGATCGACAGCACTCGCGTGAATCCGGCGATGCCCGCCTTCGCAGCACCGTAGTTGGTCTGGCCGAAGTTGCCTATCAGGCCTGACCCGGACGAGGTGTTCACGATCACACCGCCGCCGTGATCCTTCATGTGCTTGAACACCGGCAGCGTGGCGCAGAACGTTCCCTTCAGGTGCACCTTCACCACCGAGTCCCATTGCACCTCGGTCATTTTGGCAAAGGTGCCGTCGCGCAGAATGCCGGCGTTATTGACCAGGATGTCGACCTTGCCGAACGCCTTGATGCAGTCGTTGAACAGCGCCTCGCCGCCCTCCATCGTGCTGACGTCGGAGCCGTTGGCGATCGCCTTGCCGCCTTCCTTGATGATGGCATCGGCGATCTTCTGCGCCATCGATGCGTCCTTGCCGCTGCCGTCGCGCGGCCCGCCCAGGTCGTTGACGACAACCGAGGCGCCCTCCTGTGCAAACAGCTTTGCATAGGCTTCGCCGAGGCCGCCGCCGGCACCAGTGATGATCGCAACCTTCTTGTCCAGCAAGCCCATTCACACCTCCCGGATTCTGTTGGCTGACTTAAGCGAGTTCGGTCCGGCCGTTCTTCACGACCGTGACATTGCGCGCCTTGATGTGCGCCTCGAACGAAACGACATTGCCGTCCTTCCACATGTCGACGGTGATCGTTTCGCCAGGAAACACCGGCGAGGAGAACCGCACCGCGTGGCGGCGGAAGGCGGTCGGATCATAATCCGCGTAGGTTTGCAGCACGGCGCGGCAAGTCAGGCCGTAGGTGCACATGCCGTGCAGGATCGGCATCTTGAAGCCTGCGCGGCTGGCGAACTCCGGGTCCGAGTGCAGCGGGTTCCGGTCGCCGGACAGTCGATAGATCAGCGCCTGGTTCGGCCGGATCGGAATGTCGACGCTGAGATCCGGCGTACGCGTCGGCACCTGGTGCGGTTCCGGCTGGCCTTCCGTCGGGCCGCCGAACCCACCATCGCCGCGAGCAAAGGTCGAGGAGCGGATCGTGACGAGCTTCTCGCCGGAAGCCGCATCCTTCACCACGGTCTGCCGCTGGATGACGGCACCCTTTTCCTTGCCCTTGTCATAGACGCCGACGACGGATGAATCGGCTGTCACCTTCGCTGTGACCGGCAGCGGCTTGTGGAAAGAGATGTCGCGCTCGGCGTCGACCACCATCACACGATTGAGGTCGATCGGCCCGGGATTGGCGCCCCAGGTGCAAACCGAGGCGAAGGTCGGCACGACCTTCAGCGGCTTCGGATTGATATAGCCCTCGTTGACGAACAGCAACTCCTTCCCGTTCAGCGGGTCTTCCCCCATGCCGATGCCGAGCGCATACAGCATCACCTCACGATCGGACCAGGCATACGGGACGCCTTCCGTCTTCAGGCTCATCACCTCGGGATACTTGATCGGCATCATCCGCCCCCTGCTTTTTACCGCGCCACTCACATGCCGATGATTTTTGCGTATCGCTCGCGATGATAGGCTGAGGAACCGAACGCCGCCTCAAGCACGCGCGCGCGCTTGAGGTAGAAGCCGGCGTCGTGTGCATCGGTCATGCCGATGCCACCGTGCAGCTGGATCATCTCGCGCGTCGCGTAGTTGATGAAGTCGTTCGCGGCGGCCTTCGCCAGCGAGACCAGCTCCGGCACCTCGTCCCGATCCTCATCGATCGCCTGCAACGCCTCGTCGACCGTCGGCCGCGCAAGCTGCATCGCCGTGAAGAGATAGGCGGCACGATGCTGCAGGGCCTGGAACGAACCGATCAGTTGGCCGAACTGAACGCGGGTCTTCATGTATTCGATCGTTGTGTCGAACGCCTGCTGCGCGAGGCCCATCTGCTCGGCTGCGACAGCCGCCGTCGCGCGATCGAGCACCTTGTCGAGCAGCGCCTTGCCGGCGTCGGCCTGACCGATCACCGCATCAGCGCCGACCTCGACGCCTTCGAAGGTCAGATCCGCATAGCCTCGCGAATCGATCAGCGAACGACCCTTGCGGCTGAGGCCCGTCGCATCCGCCGGAATCAGGAACAGGGTGATGCCCTTCTCGGTGCCCGGCTTGCCGCTGGTGCGCGCCGCAACCACGAACACATCGGCCGCCATGCCTTCCATCACAAACGTCTTGCTGCCTGAAAGCGTGTAGCCTTTCCCCTTCTTCTTGGCTGCGAGTGCGATCTTGTCCGGCGCATAGCGCGGCCCCTCGTCGATCGCGAGCGCGGCAATCGCGGTGCCTTCGGCGATCTTCGGCAGCCACGCCTTCTTCTGCGCCTCCGTGCCGCCAAGCACGAGTGCGCTCGCGGCCCCCACCGCCGAACCGATCAGCGGCGCGGCGACAACATTGCGGCCGAGCTCTTCGAGCACCACGCCGATGCTGCGATAGCCGAACTCGGATCCGCCATAGGCCTCAGGGATGACGACGCCGGTCCAGCCCATTTCGGCGATGCTCTTGAACGTCGCCTCGTCGAAACTCTTCGGATTTTCGCTGTCGCGCATTCTCCGGAATGCGCTGACGGGCGCATTTGCCTTCACCCAGCCCCGCGCACTGTCGCGGAGCATGACTTGTTCTTCGGTCAACAACGACATGATGCTCTCCCGCGCGGTTTCTTATTGATGATCCAACAGGCCGAGCATCCGCTTGGCGATGATGTTGTTCTGAACTTCGGTGGTGCCGGAGAAGATCGTCATGGCCTTGTTCGAGAAGAAGGCCCGGGTCGTGTCGATCTCCTCCTGCTTGAACTGATCGCCGGCGGCGCCCCAGCCGAGCCCCTGCTGCCCGAAGATCTCGACCAGCAGTTCCTCGCGCTCCTGCTGGATGCGAGCGCGCGCATTCTTGGCCACCGAAGTGAACTCGCTCGGCCCCTGCCCGGCCTTGGTCTCATCGAGCATGCGCTGCTGCATCAGCTTCAGCGAGCGGAACTCCATCATGTGCTTGATGATGCGCTGGCGCAGATCCGGGTCGGCGATCCGCCCTTTCTCGTCGGTACCGATGTATTCCTTGGCGACCACATCAAGCGGGCGCGTGTCGCCGGCGAGCTGGCGGCGGGCGGTGTTGGTCGCATTGCGCTCGAACTGCAGCAGGCGCTTGGCGATCGTCCATCCCTTGTTGAGCTTGCCGACCAGGTTCTCCTTCGGAACCACCACGTCGGTGAAGAACACTTCCGAGAACGGCGACTCGCCCGAGATGGTCCTGATCGGCCGAACCTCGACGCCGGGCGTCTTCATGTCGATCAGAAGGAAGCTGATGCCGTCCTGCTTGACCTTGGGGTCGGTGCGCACGAGGCAGAAGCACCAGTCGGCGAACCGGCTGCCGGATGTCCAGATCTTCTGGCCGTTGACCAGATAATGATCGCCCTTGTCCTCGGCCTTGGTCTGCAGCCCGGCGAGGTCGGAGCCCGCCCCCGGTTCGGAATAGCCCTGGCACCAGCGGACCTCGCCGCGCGAAACGCGGGTCAGGTGCAGCTTCTTCTGTTCCTCGTTTCCATATTCGAGCAGCGTCGGACCGAGCAGCGACGTACCCATGCCTATCATCGGGTTGAAGGCACTACAGTCCGTGAAGGCCTGAAGCACGATCCGCGCCTCGGGCGTCGGCAATCCGCCGCCGCCATAGTCCCTGGGCCAGCCCGGCGTGCCCCACCCCTTGTCGCGGACCCGCTCCTTCCAAAGCGCCCAATCCGGTCCGTCCGGGTAGCGCGGCATGTTCTGATAGTATTCTTCCAGCTTCGACTTCAGCGATTCCGGAAAGTTGGCCTTGATCCAGGCCTCCGCCTCAGCGCGAAATGCCTCCAGCCTGCGCGTGTCTTCGACGTCTACCATTACGTTCATGTGGCATCTCCCTGACCGGTCATTTGCTGGAAACGATTTGCATGCTCGCGGGCGGCGACCACCATTTGCCTGCGGCGGCAACCAAGCCGGCATCCGCCCGCTTGTCGCTCATCTTGCATGGTGCGATGCAATAAGCCTGTCATCTGCGCCCCGGGCAGGCGATTGCCTCGCCGCGCCCCTTCTCCCAGATCGTGTCTCGCCCTTGGCTCTTCAGTCTTATGGCTTTCAGTTTATCCCGCGCCTTGCGTTCCGCAACACGCGAAGCCGTTGCCATGTTCTAAGCACCAAGCTCTGCTTAGCTGCAACCGCGCAAATTTCATTGGACCTATTCTGGTATGGAGGGCCAGTTCAAAAGTCGCGCATTGCCATGCTGCCAAGGATTTGCTTTGGCTTGCGTTGTCGATCGGACGCAGGCCGACATCTAAGATCGACGCACAACGAAACATCAAAGACGACAGCAACGAGGTCACGCCGATGGACGCCGCGGTCACCGACAATTCCGATCTGACGACGAAGTGGGAGCCAGCTCCGAGCGCCAGCGAGGTGGTCAAAAGCATCCATGCAATGCTGCATCCGCGCAACATCGTCGTGGTCGGCGCGACCGACAAACCCGGCAACTACGCCGAGCGCATCTGGAACAACCTCGTCAAGTACAAGTACGAAGGCGGCATGTATCCCATAAACGCCCGTCGCGAGACGATCTGGGGCGTGAAGTGCTACAAGGATTTCAACGAGCTTCCCGAGAAGCCGGACCATGTGCTCGTGCTCGTGCCCGCACGCTTTGCGGTTCAGGTGATCCGCGACGCCGCCGCGGCAGGCGCGCGCACCGCGACCATCGTCACCTCCGGTTTCAGCGAACTGGTGGATGAGGAGAGCCAAAGGCTCGCGGTCGAGCTCAAGCAGGCGATCCAGGAAACCGGCATCGCCGTCACCGGCCCGAATTGCCTCGGCAATCTCTCCTCCGGTGAGCGCATCTTCACCAACATCGACGAGCGCCCCGTATCGATGGTGCCGGGTCCGGTCGCCGTGGCCGGGCAGTCCGGCGCCGTGGTGATGCAGATCCGTCAGGCGCTGGAGGATCGCGGCATCGACGTCGGTTACATGGTCACAACCGGCAATGAGTCGGGCCTGGAGACTCCAGACTTCATGGCCTACTTTGCCGCCGACCCGAGCATCCGCGTGATCGTGGTCTACCTCGAAGGCGTGCGGAATACGAAAACGTTCCGTGACGCCTGCAAGGCTGCACGCGCGGCCGGCAAGCCGATCATCGCCCTGAAGCTCGGCGCGTCGGAAGGCGGCCGCGCCGCGGCCATGGCGCACACCGGCGCACTTGCCGGTTCGATCGAGACGTTCGACGCGATCTCGACCCGCGAGGGCGTGATCCGCGTGCGCGGCCTCGACGAGTTGATCGAGACCACTGAATGCTTCGTGCACGTGAAGCCACTGAATGACGATCGCCTTGCCGCTGTCACCCTGTCCGGCGGCAAGCGCGGCTTGATGATCGACGCGTTCTCGTCGGCCGGCCTGAACTTCCGTCCCCTGAGCCAGACGCTGCAGGAAAAGCTCAGCCAGATGCTCGGTCCGGGGAGCATCGTCGGCAACCCGCTGGATGCGGGGTTCGCCGCGGTGGTCGACCCAACCGTCTACATCAAGTCGGTGCAGTTGATGATCGAGGATCCGGACACCGACATCGTGTTGATCGACGCCGAGTTCCCGAAAGCGCCGCACGAACTGCGCGAACGCAACATCCGCCTCGTGAACGATCTGGCCGGCGCGGCATCAAAGCCGGTCGTCTACATCAGCGCGCTGTCGGTCGGCTTCACGGAGTTCACCAAGAGCTTGCGCAAGTCGGTGCCGAACGTCGCCGTGATGCAGGGCACCGATCGCGCGGTGAGCGCAATCAAGCAGCTCATCGACTATAGCCGGTTGCGCAAGAACGTGCCCGACGTACAGTCCTCCTCGAGCGCGTCCGCCAAGGCGGCGCTGGAGAAGGCGCTGAAAGCCGCCAACGGCGCGGCGCTGGACGAGGTCGCCTCGAAGAAGCTGTTGAAGGCCTACGGCATTCCGGTGTCGAAGGAGGAGATCGCAACGACCGCCAACGATGCGGCAAAGATCGCCAAGAAAATCGGCTTTCCGGTGGTCGCCAAGGTGGTCAGCGAGCAGATCCTGCACAAGTCGGACGTCGGCGGCGTCGTGCTCAATCTGAAGACCGCTGCCGAGGTGAAGAAGGCCTTCAACGACATCATGGCGCGGATGAAGAAGATCAAGGGCAAGCCGGTAATCGAAGGCGTGCTGATCGCGCAGATGGTCAAGTCCGAGCTCGAGCTTGTGGTCGGCGGCTCACTCGACGCGGAGATGGGCCCGGTGGTGCTGTTCGGCACCGGCGGCGTCGACATCGAATTGATGAAGGACGTCGCGCTGGCCGGCGCGCCGCTCGATACCGACGACGCCAAGGAGCTGATCAACCGCACCAAGGCAGGCGTAAAGCTGAAGGGCTACCGCGGCAAGCCTGCGCTGCACGAGCCATCGGTCGTAAAGGCGCTGGTCGGGCTTTCCAACCTGATGGCCGACGCCCAGGGGCGGATCGCCTCGATCGACGTCAATCCGTTCCTGATCAATACCAAGGCCGGTGTCGCGGTGGACGGACTGATCGTGCTGAACAACGAGGCTGCGAAGAAGAGCGCAGCGGAGCATTGAGCCGTCGTTGCTCGTCATTGCGAGGAGCGTGAGCTCTGAAGCAATCCAGTCTGAGGTTATGATAACCGCCGACTGGATTGCTTCGCTGCGCTCGCAATGACGAGAGCACCTATTCCGCTGCGATCGACGGAGCGACCAGTGGCGGCGGGTCGGAAAGATCCTTTAGCAGCGCTGCCCGTTTCGCCCTCGCCTGCTGCACCGCCTTCTCCTTCACAGGGCCATAGCCACGGATATCTTCCGGCAGCGACAGCAAGGCGAGCGCGATCGGCTCCGTCTGCTCCGAAAGCTTCGCGAGCACTGAGCGCACGTCGCTTTCATAGTCGGCGATCAGTTCACGCTCCAGCAGGCGGTCCTTCGACCAGCCGAACGGATCGAGCGGCGTGCCGCGCAAGCCTTTGAGCTTCGCCAGCACCTTGAAGCCGTTGATCATCCAGGGACCGAACGTCTTCTTCTTCGGCCGGCCGGCGCCATCGTCCTGCGCGGGCAGCAGCGGCGGCGCGAGATGATATTTGAGTTTGAAATCGCCCTCGAAATGCTCCCGCAGCTCCTTTTCGAAGGATCCGTCGGAGTACAGGCGCGCGACCTCGTATTCGTCCTTGTAGGCGAGCAGCTTGGCGTAGCCGATGGCCGCCGCCCGCGTCAGCGACTCACTCAGCCCCTTCGCCTTGACTGCGGCCGCGACGTCGTCGACCAGTTTGCGATAGCGCCTGCCGAGGGCGGCATTCTGATAAGCGGTCAGATGCCTCGTGCGATGGGCGATCAACTCGTCGAGCGACATCTCACCCTGAGTCTTGGCAACCGTCGTCTCCTCGTGCAGCATCGCGGCCAGCCGCTTCGGATCGGCCACAGCGATCCGGCCGAGTCGGAAGGCCTCGGTGTTCATCTTGACCGAGACACCGTTGACGATGATCGCCTGCTCGATCGCTCCTGCACCGAGCGGCAGCAGTCCCCGCTGATAGGCATAGCCCATCATCATCATGTTGGTAGCGATGCTGTCGCCGAGCAGTGTTTCGGCCACGTGGGTGAAATCGAAGAAGGTCGAGCCCTGCTTGAGCGATGCTTCCAGCACGTGATTGACCTTGCCGTGCTGGAAATCAAAATCCCGATTGTGGATAAAATCCGCAATCGGGATCAGGTGGGTGTTGATGACGCCGTTGGTGCGCTGCGAGTCGCAAAGCGTGATGGTTTCCTTCGCAACCGCAACCACCTCGTCGGCGCCAAGCAGTACGTCGGCGGTGCCGCTGACGATGCGCGAACAGGCCACTTCCTCGGTATCTTGCGACAGACGGACGTGGCTCAGCACCGCCCCGCCCTTTTGCGCCAGGCCCGACATGTCGAGGATCATACTGGCCTTGCCTTCGATATGCGCCGCCATGCCGAGCAGCGCACCGATGGTCAATACGCCGGTGCCTCCGACACCGGCCACCGCAATGTTCCACGGCTTCTCCAGTGACGGCATCAAGGCCGGTTCCGGGCAGTCGCCGAGATCACCGAGCTCGGCCGGCGCACGTTTGCGCAGGGTCCCGCCCTCGATCGAGACGAACGAGGGGCAAAAGCCCTTCACGCAGGAATAGTCCTTGTTGCAGCTCGACTGGTTGATCGCACGCTTGCGGCCAAACTCAGTTTCCAACGGCTCGACCGAAATGCAGTTCGACTGCACCGAACAGTCGCCGCAGCCTTCACACACGGCGGCGTTGATCATGATCCGACGGGCGGGGTCTTCCATGAGACCGCGCTTGCGGCGGCGGCGTTTCTCGGCGGCGCAGGTCTGCACGAAGACGATCGCCGAACAGCCCGGCGTATCGCGCAGGGTCCGCATCACCTGATCGAGCTGATCGCGATGCGCCAGCTTGACGCCGGGCGCGATCGTTCCCGCCGGATACTCGTCCGGATTTTCCGAGACGAGATAGATCTCGCGCAGACCTTCGGCGTAAAGCTGGAACGTGATTTGCTGCGGCGAGAGATCGCCGTCCACATGCTGACCGCCGGTCATGGCGACGGCATCGTTATAGAGGATCTTGTAGGTAATGTTTGCCTTCGAGGCGAGCGCCTGGCGGATCGCGAGACTGCCGGAGTGAAAATAGGTGCCGTCGCCGAGATTGGCGAAGACGTGCTTCTCGGTTGTGAACGGCGCGGTCCCCACCCACGGGACGCCCTCGCCGCCCATATGCGTGTAGGTTTCGGTGTTGCGGTCCATCCAGAGCGCCATGAAGTGGCAGCCGATGCCGGCCATCGCGCGGCTGCCTTCGGGCACTTTCGTCGAGGTGTTGTGCGGACAGCCCGAGCAGAAGTACGGCGTGCGCACGACAGGCGCCACCGCCTGCACCTGCGACGCTTCGCGGCCGTTGAACCAGTCGGCTCTGGCGCGAAGCATGTCGGCGATCTCAGGATTCAGATTGAGACGCAGCAGCCGTTCCGTGAGTGAGACCGCGAGCGATCCAACGCTGATCTCCGCCTCGAACGGCAGGAAGCGCTTGTCGTGCTCGTCCATCTTGCCGACAATCCGGGGACGCACGTCGTCGCGCCAGTTGAACAGCTCCTGCTTGACCTGGTTTTCGACGATCTCGCGCCGCTCTTCGACGATGAAGATCTCCTCGAGCCCGACGGCAAACTCGCGCACGCCCTGGGGCTCCAGCGGCCACGGCATGCCGATCTTGTACAGGCGGAGCCCGATGCGGGCGGCGACCTCGGGCGTAATGCCGAGCTCGCGCAGCGCCTGCCGCACGTCCTCATAGCTCTTGCCGGAAGCCATGATGCCGAAGCGCGCATTCGGCGAATCCAGCGTGACGCGGTTGATCCTGTTGGCGCGGGCAAAGGCGATCGCGGCAAAGCCCTTGTATTCCTGCAGCCGGCGATCCTGTTCAATGCGGTCGTCCGGCCAGCGCAGGTTCAAGCCGCCCGGCGGCATTTCGAAATCGGTCGGAATGATGAAGGGATTCATCTCGTCGGCGAGGTTGATCTCGGCGGTCGTCTCGACCGTTTCGGTGATCACCTTCATGCCGACCCAGCAGCCGGAGTAGCGCGACAGGGCTATGCCGAGCAGCCCCATCTGGATCATTTCATGAATGCTGGAGGGATAGAGATAGGGCATCAGCGCCGAGATGAACGCGTGATCGGACTGATGCGGGACGGTGGACGATTTCGCGCCGTGGTCGTCGCCCGCAAGACACAGCACGCCGCCGTGTTTCGCCGAGCCTGCGGTATTGCCGTGGCGAAAAACATCGCCACAGCGATCGACGCCGGGGCCCTTGCCGTACCAGATGCCGACGACACCATCATGCTTTGCGCCCGGCGACAGCTGAAGCTGCTGCGACCCCCAGATGGCGGTCGCGGCGAGATCCTCGTTCACGCCGGGCTGAAATTTGACGCCATACTCGTCGAGATACTTGCGCGCAGCGTGTAGCTGCTGATCGTAACCGCCGAGCGGCGAGCCGCGATAGCCGGAGACGAACGCCGCAGTGTTCAAGCCGTTCGCACGATCGCGCCGGATCTGCGCCATCGGCAGCCGAACCAGCGCCTGTGTCCCTGTCAAGAAGATGTGGCCGGATCGGGCAGTGTATTTCTGGTCGAGACTGATCGGGCCTTGATTGATTCCCATGTCTGCCTCTGAACGGTGAGCGGCGTTGAACGCCGCATCGCTACCTTTGAAGCAATCTAAATATGTTTCGCCTGCAAAAGCATCAAGAATCTAAGACAGGTCTAGGGCCACTGCGACACGGCAACTTCGTGCCGGCTGCGCGCAAGCCGACGCAGCCTTATGCCGATTATCGGCGTCGCTTTGACCAAAAGCTGCGCAAGCTTGATGCGCCGCAGCAGCGGTAGGCGTGGGCCGCGCGGCGTTCGGAGTCCGGTACTCGCGAATCAGCCACGGCGAGTCGCCGTCGCTTCCGACGAGCGCCGCGTGCGTTGCACGGCGCAAACTGACGCAGCGTCGCCGACAACGCAGGACCATGTCGAAAAGAAGTCACGGCTCGTTTACGCCTGCGATGACGATGAGCTCAGGCGCTCGAATCACGTGCCATAGTGAATCAGCAGTAACCGTGAACGGCGCGCGGTGTGCTCCTCGTTCCGCGTCCGGGAACCTGAATCAGGTTCCTCTACTGTATTGTTCCCTACCAAAGTGTAATGTTTGCCGGAACCGGTTGGCCCAAGCGCCATTGTCTTCAGAAGAGCCAATGGAGGACCGAGATGGCCTATCGACCGAACCCGAACGATCCGTTCATCACGCCGCCGCCAACGGACGACATTCCGCGCAGCGCCGACCCGATGCTGCAGTCCGACCGGTTTGACGACGCTGGCCCGGTCAGCGGCACCCGCGTCGCGCTATACGCCCTGGCAGTGCTGGCACTGGTCGGTGCACTGTTCTACGGCATGTCGACGGCGACCAACAATGACACCGCATCGAACACGCCGGCGACCGGCACAGCTCAGCGGCCGGCTCCGGCGCCGGGCACGACGACCGGCGCAGCGCCCTCGCAGCCGGCACCGACGGCACCGGCTGATGCACCGAAGCAGTAGGCCGCGCTTTTCAGACAGGCCCGCGTGGCGGGACGTCGATGCCGACGCCCGTCACTTTGCGGAGCCTGGTGTCTAGACTAACGAGCGACCTTAAGCACGGACGGACTTACGGCGCCTCGATCTTGATGCCGGCGTCCTTGACCACCTTGCCCCAGCGCGCGACTTCTGACGTGACAAACTTGCCGAAGTCCGCGCGTACCAGGGTCGGGGTCGGCGACCCGTTCTTTTTCCACGCTTCCTTGATCGCATCCGCGTCCAGCGCCTTGCGGATCTCCGTCGTGATCTGATCCACGATCGGTTCGGGCGTTCCCTTCGGCGCGAACACCGCGTACCAGGTGGAGACCTCATAGCCTTTGAGCCCGGCCTCCGCCGACGTAGGCACCTCGGGGATTGCCGGCGAGCGTGTTGTCGCCGCCACTGCCAGTCCGCGCAGCGCGCCGCTCTGGATCTGGTTGGCCGACGAGCCGAGGCCATCGAACATGGCATGCACGTGGCCTGCGACGAGATCCTGCATGGCCGGACCCGCACCGCGATAAGGCACGTGGTTCAGCTGGGTCTGCGTCAGGATCTTGAACAGCTCTCCCGCGAGGTGATGCGTCGTGCCCGCGCCGGCTGACGCGTAGTTGATTTTGTTGGGATTAGCCTTGGCGTAGGCGATGAACTCGGCCAGGGTCTTGGCTTCCACCTTGCCTGGATTGACGACGATTACCTGCGGCGGCATCGCGATCACCGCCACCGGGATAAAGTCCTTCTCGATGTCGTAGTCGAGCTTCGGGTACAGCGATGGCGCAATTGCGTGATGGGCGGCGCCAACCAGAAATGTGTAACCGTTTGGCTCCGCCTTCGCCGCAGCGCTCGCACCGATCGTGCCTCCCGCCCCTCCACGGTTGTCGATCAGGAAGCGCTGCTTGAGCTGAATTTCAAGCTGAGCGGCAAGCGGCCGGGCAAAAGCATCGGTGCCGCCACCTGCAGGGAACGGCACGATCAGATTGACGGGACGTTGCGGCCAGCTTTGCGCCGACGCGGGCGGAGTGGCGCCGGCAAGGGCGGCAACGGCGGCGGTGAGGACCGCGGCTGCACGGATGGCGATCCACGACGTCAGTCGAAACATTGGTTTTCCCCCGATCATATTGGCACTGTGCTCAATTGTTTGTCCGATTACGGCACCCGCCAGCGCCGTTGGCAATATGACCTTTGGTCATTTCCTGGCAGCTCGCGCGCTTGCGGAGGCCCGAATCGGTGACAAACGCCCGTCACAGGACAATGATCGAAGGTTGCCAGCGCCGCTCAGATCGCGGGGGAATTATGATGATCCGATTTGCAGCCGTCCTCGTCGCAACGACGATGCTTTTGGGCAGTGGCACAGCCCCCGCGCAACCGGAGAGCATGCCACCGCAGCTCGGTCCCCGCCCCTTCTATCTCGTCGAACGAATGAAGGATGGCCCGCTGAAGGCCGCCCTCAAGCAGTGCACCGGCCCGTTCCGCAAAACCGATTTTTCGATCGGTCACCGCGGCGCACCCCTGCAGTTCCCGGAACACACCAAGGAGTCCTACGAAGCGGCCGCGCGCATGGGCGCGGGCGTGATCGAGTGCGACGTCACGTTCACCAAGGATCGTCAGCTGGTCTGCCGCCACGCACAATGCGACCTGCACACCACGACGAACATTCTCGCCAGACCGGAGCTTGCGGCAAAATGTTCGCAAGGATTCAGTCCTGCCGATCCGGCGACCGGCAAGAAGGCGTCAGCGAAATGCTGCACCAGCGACATCACGCTCGCCGAGTTCCGCACCCTGCAGGGCAAGATGGATGCAGCCAACGCGAACGCGACGACCGTGGCCGACTACATGCGCGGCACGGCGCCCTGGCGCACCGACCTTTATGCGGCGAACGGCACGCTCCTGACGCACGCCGAGAGCATTGCGCTGATCAAGGGCTTCGGCGCGAAATTCACGCCCGAGCTGAAGTCGCCGGAGGTGCCGATGCCGTTCGGTGGCGACTACACGCAAGAGAAATACGCCCAGGCGATGCTCGACGAGTACAAGGCAGCAGGGATAAATCCCAAGGACGTGTTCGCGCAGAGCTTCAACTATGCGGACGTGCTGTACTGGATCAAGGCAGAACCGGCGTTCGGTACGCAAGCCGTTTACCTTGATGGACGCTATGAGCAGCCTGGTTTCGATCACACCAGGCCGGAGCTTCTAAAGCCCGGCATGAAGGAGATGGCGGAGGCCGGCGTCAAGATTCTCGCACCGCCGATCTACATGCTGGTGGCACTGAACGAAAAGAATGAGATCGTTCCGTCGGCCTACGCGAAAGCAGCGAAAAGCGCGGGCCTCGACCTGATCGCCTGGTCGCTGGAGCGCGACGGCCCGCTCGACAAGGGCGGCGGCTTCTATCATCGCTCGATCAAGGCCGCGATCGACCGGGACGGCGACACGCTGACTGTGCTCGACGTGCTGGCAAAGCAGGTCGGCGTACGCGGCGTCTTCTCGGACTGGCCTGCAACGACGACCTTCTATGCAAACTGCGCCGGACTGAGGTAACGGCGCAGTCGCTCGTGACGCCGCCGCGAGCACACCGCCATTCGAAGAACGGTACGCTCGCCGACGACGGACAGCCAACGCTTACATGTAGATCGGCCGGCGACGCCAACGGCGACGGTACCAGTAGCGTGGGCCTGGGCGCCAATAACGGCGACGCCAGTATCTGCGCCGCCAATAGGGCCGGCGCCAATAACGTCGACGCCACTGCACCTGCTCGGGGCCGATCGAGTCGATATCATCCTGCGTGGCGATCGCCGGCTCTGCTTTCGCGGCCTCGTCCTGCGCCGCGAGCTGGTCAGGCTTGGCAGGACCATCGGGTGGTATGCCTTGCGGCAGCAATGGTGCCGCTTGTGCTGTTGCGACAGTCGTAGCGACCGCCCCTGCAGCAGCAGCGAAACCGAATGCAATTTTAAGAAACTCGCGTCTTTCCATCGACCAACCTCCGGCTCAGGTTAAGCGTCTCGCCCCGCTCCTGCCCCGCATCGTGCAAGTGACGAATGCCAATATCACTCACGCAAACAAGGTGGCCGCGTGCGACTGAACCGGAAATGAATGAATGGGGACAAGGTTCCCCGCTGCTTGACAGCGCGATGATGGACGCGCGCAACAACGACGTATCGAAGACGCAATTGCGCGCGACACTCCTCTTCAGCGCCCAACGTCAACCGCCTGCAATTGTCTTGGAGAAGCTTGCGCTACTTGCGGCTCAGCCCCTTTTCCACTCCTCTGCCAGCGCCGTGATCTCGCGCGTGCGTGGAATCCCTGGAAAGGCCTTGTCAAAGTCCGCGACGAGCCGCGTCATTTCGCCGCCGGCCATCGCACGCTCGAGCGCGGCGAGATCGGGAAACTGGTACGTCGCAAGGTGCTGAGAGGGATCACTCACGCTCCAGAACCGCCATGCCTTCTCGGCGCCGAACGTCTTGGCTGCATCGGGCAGATGTTCACGGTGGTACCAGTCGTCAAAGGCCTCCCGCTTGGCGGGATCAGAGACAATGGCGCGGACGGTCAGGAAGTGCGGCATGAAAAACACCTCTTTGCGCTGGCGTTGACATTTCTGTTCCGCCTCAATTACAGCGGCAGATTATCATGCTTCTTCGCCGGCATCTCGACCTTCTTGTCGCGCAGCATCGCTAGCGCGCGTGCAATCCGCTTGCGCGTCGAGTGCGGCATGATCACGTCATCGATGTAGCCGCGCTCGGCGGCGATGAATGGCGACAGAAAGCGGTCCTCGTACTCCTTGGTGCGCGCGGCGATCTTCTCCGCGTCCTTCATGTCCTGCCGGAAAATGATCTCGACCGCGCCCTTGGCGCCCATCACCGCGATCTGCGCCGTCGGCCAGGCGTAATTGATATCAGCGCCGATCTCCTTGGCCGCCATCACGTCGAACGCACCGCCGTAGGCCTTGCGGGTGATGATCGTCACGAGCGGCACGGTGCATTGCGAATAGGCGAACAGAAGCTTGGCGCCGTGTTTGATCAGGCCGCCATACTCCTGCGCCGTTCCCGGCAGGAAGCCCGGCACGTCGACGAAGGTCACGATCGGAATGTTAAAGGCGTCGCAGAAGCGGACAAAGCGCGCAGCCTTGCGCGACGCATCGCTGTCGAGCACTCCGGCGAGCACCATCGGCTGGTTGGCGACGAAACCGACCGTGCGACCGGCGATGCGGCCGAACCCGGTAACGATGTTCTTCGCGAACGTCTCGGCAATCTCGAAGAAGTCGCCCTCGTCCACGACCTTCAGGATCAGCTCCTTGATGTCATAGGGCTTGTTCGGATTTTCCGGGATCAGCGTGTCGAGGGACATCTCCACCCGCTCGATGTCGTCGAAGCTCGGCCACTCAGGCACGCCATCGGTGTTGTTCGACGGCAGATAATCGATCAACCGGCGCATCTGCAGCAGTGTCTCGACATCGTTGTCGTACGCGCCGTCGGCGATGGACGACTTGGTCGCGTGCACAGACGCGCCGCCAAGCTCCTCCGCCGTGACAACCTCGTTCGTCACAGTCTTCACCACGTCGGGACCAGTAACGAACATGTAGCTCGTGTTTTTCACCATGAAGATGAAGTCGGTCATTGCTGGTGAATAGACGTCGCCGCCCGCGCACGGCCCCATGATGACGCTGATCTGCGGGATCACGCCCGACGCGATGACGTTGCGGCGGAAGACGTAGGAATAGCCCGCGAGTGCCGCAACGCCCTCCTGGATGCGCGCGCCGCCCGCGTCGTAAAGGCCGATGATCGGCGCGCGCGCCTTCATCGCCATGTCCTGCAGCTTGGTGATCTTCTGCGCGTGCGTCTCCGACAGCGAGCCGCCGAACACCGTGAAGTCCTTGGCGAAGACGAAGATCTTGCGTCCGTTGACCGTGCCCCAGCCAGTAACGACGCCGTCACCCGGGACCTTCGACTTCTCCATGCCGAACTCGGTCGAACGATGCTCCACGAACATGTCGAACTCCTCGAACGAGCCCTTATCGAGCAAAAGCTCGATACGCTCGCGCGCGGTCAGCTTGCCGCGCTCATGCTGGCTGGCGATGCGCTTCTTTCCGCCACCGAGCTTGGCGTTGGCCCGGCGTTCGTCCAGCGCTTCGAGGATGTTCTTCATTTGACGTACCCTTACCCCCAAGGCCGGCTGCCCGACCCACGATGTCTCATGCTTTCCCCATCGCTTAGCAAGGATTTGAGGAGCGGAAAATGGCCCGATAGGCTGATCTGCGGCAGGGCGCCATGCCGACAGCGCTGCTGACAGGGAGTCCGGCCTCAGCGGCTGAACGACGGCTCAGTCGAGATTTCGCATTTCACCGAATTGGCGATGAAGCACATCTCATGCGCCTTGTGATGCAACTCTCGGGCCTTCTCTTCACTCGAGGTTGCGGAGAGCTTGACCTGCGGTCTGAGCACGATACGCGCGAAAGCACCGCTGCCGTCGGCCTCCTCGATCATGAGCCCCTCCGGCTCGTCCCGATAGTCGAGAACGACCACGCCGTTCGTCGCGCACAGGTGCAGATACCAGAGCATGTGGCAGGTGGAGGCTGACGCGACAAACAGTTCCTCAGGATTCCATCGGCCGGCGTCGCCACGAAAGCTTGCGTCGGACGACCCGGCAATCTCCGCCTTGCCTTGCGCAGTTATGGCGTGCGCCCGTTCGTAGCCCTTGTAACTCGTGGTGCCTTCACCCGTGTTGCCGGTCCAGGCCACAATTGGGCGATAGCGATGCTGCTTTCCGGCCATTTCTTGCAAACTCCAGCTCAACCAATATTGCTTCGCTTCGCTGGCGATGACAACGCCTACCTCACCCGCCCCGACAGCCGCAGCACGAAGATCAGCACTTCGGCGACCGCCTTATAGAGTTCCTCGGGAATCTCATCGCCGAGTTCGACATTCGACAGCGCGCCAGCCAGGATCTCGTTCTCCTCGATCGGGATGTTGTTGGCCTTCGCCACCTCGATGATCGTTTCGCCGATCGTGCCCCTGCCTTTGGCAACAACGCGCGGCGCCCCCTGCTTGTCATAATGCAGCGCCACGGCGAGCTGGTTCTCAGTCTTCGTGCTCATGTCGCGCGATCCAGAAACTGGCCGGCGCTCAGTCGTGCTGGCTGCGGCGCCCCGTGGGCGACCAGGATGTCGCCGGGCTCTAGCTCAGCCTGGCGCAGGGCCAGGCTCAGCGTATCAGCATTGGCACGAAGCTCTGCAGCAGTCTCAGGCCGCTCCGCCCACATCCGGACCGCAGCCTTCTCACCGACCAGCGAGATCAGGGCGTGCACCGGCCCGGCCGGTTCGACGTCGAGACTGAAGCGAGCACGCCAGATGCGCGATGCGGACGCCTCGACGTCGCTGCCGCCATCCCGTGCGACCTCGAATTGCGCAACCGCCGTGCCTTGCGGTGTCGCGAACGGTATCTCGAAGCTCCAGCGCGCCTGCGCAGCCTGGTTCGCACTGCCGGTTTCCGTGCGATCCGGCAGAGAGGCGACTTGCAACAGTGTCTGCCGGGCCAGTGCCGCGTCGGACTGCTCCAGAAGCTTCTGTCCCATGTCGGTTGGCGCGGCATCAGCCGAAAAGGACGGCGATGCGACCGGTTGCGCCGCCGGCAGCGCGCCACGCAGCGGCGGCGCAGGATCAGACGGCCTCGCTGCGGCTACGGGTTGGGCCCGCTCCGGCGGCGGCCTGCTTGCAGGATCGTCATCGTTTGGTTGCCGCGCCCCGCGCGACAGCGCGGCTCCGTTATGTGGGAACGCCTGCGCGGCGGTGCTCGCGACCGGCCCTCGCACCACTTCGGCCGCCTGCGGCGTCGGCCGTAGCGCAGCGAAGCTGGAACCATTCGCCTGACCTTCGGTCGAGCGATCGCCTGCATCCACCGCGACCACTGCAATCTCGGCAGACAAAGCGGCCGCCTTGAAAACGGCGGGCGCGACAGCTGACGGTGCGCCAGTCAATGCAGGATCCGGTTGCGAATTGTGCGGCGGTCGCGAGGGCGCCGTGGGTGGCGTTCCGGGCGACGAAAATGGCGTGGTTAGACTTGCCGTTTCAAGCCAGTTGCTCAGAACCTGCTTGAACACAACCAGCGCCGCCTTCAGGTCGGGCCGACCTGCAGGCGCCGCGCCGCGCGCAAGCGTCGCTTCAAGGAACAGGCCCGACTTCTGAAACGCCTGCCGCAGATCGGCCGCAGTCAGCGTGCCTTCGAGCGGCGGCCGGTTCGTCAGAAGCCGCGTGGCTGCGTTCTGCACCTGCTCCGGCACGTCACTTGCGGCAACGATGACGGGAAGATTCGCAAACAGTGGCGCGAGGCTTGCCTGTCGCGACGCGGATATCTGCACCGCATGCGAGAGCGCAATCGCTTCCTCACTTGAAGGCGCAGGCACTTGCTCGATCGCGGAAGCCGAAACGATCCGCGGCGCGGCCGCACCGGCCGTCGTGCCCGGCATATTCGCCGGCACGATCGCAAGTCGTACGCTCCCGTCCGCGCCTTGCGAAACCGCAAGCTTCAGGGTAGCGCCGGGCTGCAGCACGGTTTTGCTCAGCACTTCGATCGCCTGTCCGGCGATCAGAAGGCGTACGAGATACTCACGGACCGCGAGAACACGCGCATCGATCACCGTGCCTGGCTGTAATATGAGGTCGGCCACAGCCGCTGACGCGCCGGCGGGTTGCGACAGCGAACCGATCTGGGTGATGACGGCGGACATCGGCAGCCTTTCTGGCAAAAGGCTAGCGCACGTGCCGTAAACGCCTCATTAACCTCGCCGCAATGCGGTGCTGACGCTCGCACGAAGGGTTCGCGGCCAGACACTGGGCGCGCCTAAAGCTGTGCGACGACTTTTCCTAATCCGATCAGATGGGCAAGCATCTTCAGCTCGCGTTTTTGATCAGCCGTCAGTTGAGCCACGAACGGCGTTGCCGCCGCTTTCAGCTTGGCGAACTCGGCGCTGTCCGGCGGCAGGTCCGTCGATGCTTCGCCGGACTTTTTCATCGCCTGCAAGCGCCCCGCCAGATCGCGCAGCGCAACCTCGACTGCCGGCCAATTGCGCTCCTGCGCCGGCGTCAGCTTCAGCCGCGCCTTGATTGCGTCGATCTGCAAATCGCTGAGCAGCGTGTAGACGGCCTGCTGCCGGCGCAACAACAGCGCTTTCGGTCGCGGCTTCGGCAAGGGCGGCGGTTCAGCGAACGCAGGCTGTGACTGCGGTGACTGCGGGGTGACGGAATCAACCGGATCGACAGGATCGACCGCGGCATAGCTTTGACGAAGCGAGTCTCCTCGCCGCTGGACGTTTGATTGGGGCATGTCGTCCGCCCCCCCGGACCGAAGCGACACCATGCGATCGTGCTTACCCTCGCGATTCGCCTCAGGGTAGGCCTCGCTGTCGCGCTGCTCGCGATCGAGGAAATCGAGCACGCGCAGGCTCGCGAGGTAATCGCGACCTGCCGCCACGTAGCCAAAGGTCATACCCCCGCCGATGACGACGCAGACCAATGCCAGTCCGGCGGCTCTCATATGCGCAGCGGCCTCCTGCCCTCGCCCGGACAACATTGCTCGCAAATGCCGCCTAATCTTGTCTTAACCATGCACGCTTTGCGGCCGCTCCGGGGCTCTCCGCCAAGCGGGCAACCAGTGCCTTTACGCCCGCCTAACCATGCCGCGCAACGGCACGGAACAATCGCCTCGGCTGCTGGTCTAATGCCGGTCATGAGCAAAGGCCCGGCCAGATTTTCCGACCTGGTATCCGCTGCCGCCGCCCGACTGGAGGCGCGGCGCAGCCGCGCGCTTGTCCCGGTGTCGCAAAAAACCCCGCCTGACGAATTCGACAAGTTCTCAGGACTAGGCGCAACCTTTCTCGCCCACCTTATTGCCATGCGTGACCGTGCCCCACAGACGCTCAAGCAGTATCGCGGCTCGACCGACGAGGCGATCACCTCTTACGAGCACGCGACACCTCGCGACAACGACACGATCCCGATCAAGGAATCCTAGGCGGCATTCCCGTTCCGGCGCGACACTTGACCTCGCTTGGCCGAAAATCGGGCGTAAGCCACGTTGCACCTCAGGCAGCATCAGCTAAGTCTACCCTAGGATACGTCTCGGACCCGACCAAAAGAGCCGGAACATCGTCATGTCGGCGGATCGCCTGCAGGAAATCATGGACTGGCTCGTCGATGGCGCTCGATCGGCGGCAGGTCCGGCTGAATTGGTCGCCCAGCTATGCGAGCGTCTTGTCGACAGCGGCGTTCCTATTTGGCGGGTCGGCGTTTTCGTTCGCACGCTGCACCCGGACGTGTTCGGCCGCAGTTACATCTGGCGCCTCGGAAAGCAGGTCGAAGAAGGGGCTGCGGACTTCAGCTTTCCCGACACGGAAGAATTCCAGACGAGTCCGCTGCATACCGCCATACGTACGACGACGATGGTGCGACATCGGCTGACGCAAAACGTGCCGCTGCGCTCGCTGGTACTCGAAGAGATGCGGGCTGAGGGCATCACGGATTACCTCGCCTTTCCGCTCGTCTTCACCGATGGCTCGGTACACGCAACCTCGATGCAGACGAAGGAACTCGCCGGCTTCGCGGAAGCCGAAATCGACGTCCTTGGGAAAATCGTACCACTGCTCGCGCGGCTGGCCGAGGTGCGGACGTTGCAGCGGACCGCGATCACGTTGCTTGATACGTATGTCGGCAATCGCACAGGCGCTCGCATTCTGGCCGGCCAGATCCGCCGCGGCGACGCCGAAACACTGCATGCAGCGATCTGGCTCTCCGATCTGCGCGGCTTTACCGCCTTGTCGGACCGATTGCCGCCGCGCACGGTCGTCGATCTGCTCAATCGCTACTTTGATTGCCAGGTGCCGTCGATTCTGAAGGCCGGCGGCGAGGTGCTCAAATTCATGGGCGATGGATTGCTGGCGGTATTTCCGACCGCCGATGATGGAAGCGATGAGCGAGAGATCTGCGCCGCGGTTCTCGTCGCGGCGCGCGAGGCGCGAGCCGCAATCAAATCCCTCGGCTGCCTGGAGGAAGGCAGCCCGGCCGAAGCGGTGAATTTCGGCCTGGCCCTGCACGTCGGCGACGTCCTCTACGGGAATATCGGCGGACGACATCGTCTCGACTTCACCTGCATCGGTCCCGCAGTCAATCTCGCCGCCCGCCTGGAAAAGCTCACCGGTGGTCTCGGCCGCAACGTGCTGGCTTCACCTGAATTTGCCAGCCACACGCGCGGCGACTGGATGGACATTGGCGAATTCGCCGTTCCTGGATTTGCACGGCCGCAGCGGGTATTTGGACTGCGGGATGAAAGCGGTGGGGTCTTGCCTGCGTCCTAGACGACCGCTGCGGCCCTGTCGCTGGTCGGTCGGCGCGCGAGTCCGACTACTCCGTCTTTGGAGGCGCGTCGACGGCCCAGGACGGATCAGCGCCAAACGGATGGTCGATGAAGAAAGCCCAGGTCCCGTCCGGCAGCTTGCGGTGCACCTCCATCCCGTGATGGTGCACTTGCGTCGGCTTGCCGTTTTTGTCGCGTCCTTTGATGAGCCACTGCGAGCGGGTCATGGCGAAGTCGCCGGCGATGGTTGTGTGGTGGGTGATGACATCCATATGCGGCTTCATGCCGATATAGGCAGCCATCGTCTCGCGGATGCCGTCGGCGCCTCGAGCCGTCCGGGTGCCGCCGTGGACCTGGTCGACCTGCACGATCGAGGCCTCCGGGTGATACATGGCAGCAGCGGCCTCGACGTCCTGGGCGTTGAAGGCGCGTGCGAGCCACAAATTGCAGAGCTCAGGTGAAGGAGCGCCCATGCCAACCTCCTTTGTCGGTTTCGGTGCGATCAATGTCGGCATTGGCGGTCCGCTACAAAACCCGGCCACGAAGAAAGCTCAGCTTGCACGTATTACAAGCTCTGCTTCAGGGACCTTCGTGACCAGCCTCGAACGATAGGCGCGAGTCACCTCTGCGAGACTGAAAAGGCCCGAAATGGCATGATGCTAAACCCCAATATCGAAAGTCATGACGGCTGGGCGTGGGAAACATGCAAGAGTTCTTCGCATTGGACGACTTGCGCCTGATACAGGCGATCAGCGAGGTCGGCACGCTCACCGGCGCAGCCCGTCGCTTGAACGTCGACCATTCGACCGCGTTTCGGCGGCTCAGCAGCCTGGAAAAACGCCTCGGAGCGCATCTGTTTGAACGCGCCCGCAATGGCTACACGCCGACGTCGGCCGGGGAAGCAGCGGTCGCCACGGCGGCACGAATCCTCGACGACCTGAACGCGCTCGAGTTCCGCCTCGCCGGCGAGGATCGACGACCGTCGGGGGTTGTCAGGGTGACGACGGCCGACACATTGCTTGAACTGATCGGCCCGATCTTCGCCGAGTTGCGCGCCGAGCATCCTGCGATCACCATCGAGCTCGCGGCTGACAATTCATTTCTGACGCTGACGAAGCGCGACGCAGACATCGCCGTCCGCCCGGCGATTGTAGCGCCAGAGACCCTGGTGGCGCGCCGCGTCGCAGCGGTGGCAACGGCGCCGTATGCTTCGCAGGCGTACCTCGCCCGGTGGAGTGGCCAAACCAATCTTGCGGCGCACGAGTGGGTTGGCTTTGACGACAGTCTTGGCCATCTGGGCTCGGCCAGATGGCTGGACGCGCATGTCGCGCGTGATCGAATTGTCTGCCGGGTGAATTCGCTCATGGCTCTTCGCGCCGCGGCCCGCGCAGGCATGGGCGTCGCAGCACTCCCCTGCTACCTCGGAGACGCAGATCCGGCCCTGCGGCGGATTCATCCACCGCTCATGGCCATGGAAGCCTCGTTATGGCTACTGACTCATCCGGACCTGCGGCGCGTTGCTCGGGTGAGGACTGTTCTCGACTTCGTCGCCGGTCATCTCACCAAACAGCGTGCGCTGATTGAAGGGAAGCGGGCAGCTGCCGGGGCCGAAGCGTCAGCGCCCACAACGAAGCGACGGAAGTCTCGCCGCGGTTGATCCAAGGCACGGTGGCAATATCGAGAACGGGCCTCTCATCGTGGCTCGATGGGATCCCGCATCGCATCAAGCACCAATGCAGCAGCGTTGAACTCGCTTTCGCGCGCTGCGCGACGAGTCATGGCGAGATCGTCGAAACCCCAGTGCTCGAAATTCCAGTCCTCATCCACATGCGCGGCACGCCAGACCGAGGCGGCATCGCCGAAACCCCGCATCAGCGCCAACGCCAACAGCGCCGAGCCCGTCAAGCTCGTGACGGAATGCAAAGCGCCGAGCCGCCAGGCGTCGGTAGGTATGGCGCTGCGCGCAGCTTCGATGGCGTGATCGGGTTGCCGGGCATGGACGACGCCTTCGGCCAGCACGAAACGCGCACCGAGGTCGTCCGCGGCCCAGCGAACCACCGGCTCCCACGCGGCGCTCTGCTTCGCGACGAGGCCCTCCGGGCTGTCGGCGCGGTAAAACAGCAGATCCGAGCCGAGATACTTGACGATATCCTCGGCAACAGCCTCCCGCCGGTCGGCGACGCCATCGATGATACTGTTGGCGAGCCGCGTCAGCGGCATGCGTGCAGGATCGATGGTCTCCGTCTGCTGATCCCACTCGGCGCGCAGAGCTTCCGCAATGGCCGGCCTTGGTGCAGCGAGCAGCCGCCGAGCCGGTGTTCGCACCGGCTTGCCGTCAAGCGTAATCGAAAATCCCTCCGAAACCGCTTCGGTCCCGGCCGAGGTGAAGAAACGGTTGCGCAACACCGGCCGTGCCGCCCGGCGGGCGGATTCGTTCGGATCGGCTGGTGCGCCGTTCGCGTCTTGCTCAAAAAAGTCCCGCATCGGTCAGACCTTACCGTCACATGCTGCAATTTGTGCGTTGCAGCACTAATTCGCCAGCAGAATCAAGCAGAAATGACTTTCAATGACATCTCGGGTCATATTGAATACTTCCAATTCAAAACTTCGATATCCAACTACAATAAAGAACGAGAACCGCTTCGGCGGATTGAGGAAACTAACTGACCACGTGGCGCGGCCTGCGCTGCCGCGTGGATGAGGTGGGAATGAGACCGACCAATATCGCGGCCCCCGACTACTTTCACAAGGTGGTCGACTGTCAGTGGGCGTGTCCTGCCCATACGCCCGTTCCCGAATACATCAGGCTGATCGCGGCGGGCCGTTACAGCGACGCCTACATGATCAACTGGAAATCCAACGTGTTTCCGGGCGTGCTCGGCCGAACCTGCGACCGTCCCTGCGAGCCGGCTTGCCGCAGAGTGCGGGTCGAGGAAGAACCGGTCGCGATCTGCCGGCTCAAGCGCGTTGCAGCCGACTACAAGGACGACATCCAGGCGCTGCTTCCGCAGCCTGCGAAGACGAAAAATGGCAGGCGCATCGCCCTTGTCGGAGCCGGACCCGCCTCCCTCACCGTTGCGCGCGACCTTGCACCGATTGGCTATGAATGTGTCGTGTTCGACGGCGACAAGCGCGCCGGTGGCATGATCCGCTCACAGATCCCGAAGTTTCGCCTGCCCGACAGCGTGATCGATGAGGAATGCGGCTACATTCTCAACCTCGGCGTCGAATTCCGAGGAGGTGAATACGTCGACAGCATGAAGAAACTGCTGGACCAGGGTTACGACGCTATCTTCGTCGGCTCGGGAGCCCCGCGCGGCCGCGATCTCGACATTCCCGGCCGCAAGGAGGCCGCCGCCAACATTCACATCGGGATCGACTGGCTATCCAGCATCTCGTTCGGCCACATCGACAAGATCGGCAAGCGCGTGATCGTGCTCGGCGGCGGCAACACCGCCATGGACTGTTGCCGCTCGGCGCGCCGGCTTGGCGGCAGCGACGTGAAAGTGATCGTGCGCTCCGGCTTCGAGGAGATGAAGGCCTCGCCGTGGGAGAAGGAAGATGCCGCCCGCGAAGGCATTCCGATCCACAATTACCTGGTGCCGAAGGCGTTCCTGCACACTAACGGCAAACTGACCGGCATGGTGTTCGAGAAGGTTCGCGCCGAATACGACGCCAAGGGCCGCCGCAAGCTGGTCAACGCCGGCGAGCCGGACCAGACGTTCGAATGCGACGACGTGCTGGTTGCCGTCGGCCAGGAAAATGCGTTTCCATGGATCGAGCGCGAGATCGGCATCGACTTTGACGAATGGGGCATGCCGGTCGTCGACCAGACGACGTTCCGCTCCTCTCACCCGAAGATCTTCTTCGGCGGCGACGCTGCGTTCGGCCCCAAGAACATCATCTGGGCGGTGGCGCACGGCCACGAGGCTGCCGTCTCGATCGACAAGATGCTGAACGGCGAGGACATCGCTGTTCGTCCCCTGCCCGCCGTCACCGTCGTCAATCAGAAAATGGGCATCCACGAATGGAGCTACAAAAACGAGGTCGTGCTCGATGAGCGCTACGCTGTTCCGCACCGTGAGAACGCCGTGGCGCTGTCCGACATCAAGGCGGAAGTCGAGCTTGGTTTCGACCCGAACCTGGCGCTTTCGGAAGCCGGACGCTGTCTGAACTGCGACGTACAGACCGTTTTCACCGCCCCGTTGTGCATCGAATGCGATGCCTGCGTCGACATCTGCCCGATGGACTGCATCACCTTCACCAGCAACGGCGATGAGGATGACCTGCGCGAACGCTTGCGGGCGCCGGCCAGCAACAAGGACCAGTCGCTCTATCTCGCGGATGGCCTCAAGACGGGTCGTGTGATGGTGAAGGACGAAGACGTCTGCCTGCACTGCGGCCTGTGCGCGGAGCGCTGCCCGACCGGAGCGTGGGACATGAACAAGTTCTATCTCGAAATGACTCACGCAGGACCGGCATGCCGATAGAAGCCGTCAACGATTTCGTCATCCGTTTCGCCAACGTCAACGGCTCCGGTTCGGCGTCCGCCAACGAGATGTTCGCACGCGCGATCATGCGCATGGGTGTGACGGTCGCGCCGCGCAATGTGTTTCCGTCGAACATTCAGGGTCTGCCGACCTGGTATGAGATCCGCGTCTCGGCCAAAGGCCACCTCGGCGCGCGCGGCGGCACCGACTTCATGGTGGCGATGAACCCGCAGACGTTCAACGCGGACGTCGCATCGATCGAACCGGACGGCTACCTGCTCTACGACAACACCCGCGCGCTGCCGCCCGGCAAGATGCGCACCGACATCAATGTGATCGGCGTACCGCTGACCGCGATCTGCAACAAGGAATATACCGATCCGCGCCAGCGGCAGCTGTTCAAGAATATCATCTGCCTCGGCGTCCTCACCGAGCTGTTCGGCATGGACTTCGCCGAAGTCGAAAAGCTGATCGGTGAGCAGTATCGAGGCAAGGACAAACTGATTCCGCCGAACGTGCATGCGTTGCACATGGGCAAGGACTGGGCGAAAGCGAATCTCAAGCCGATCGGCCTGCGCATCAAGCGTGCAAACGACGTTGGCCACCGTATTCTGCTCGAGGGCAACGCCGCGGCCGCGCTCGGCGCGGTCTATGGCGGCGCCACCGTATGCGGCTGGTATCCGATCACGCCGTCGTCGTCGCTGGCCGAGGCATTTGCAAACTACTGCAAGAAATTCCGTCACGATCCCGCGACGGGCCAGGCGAAATACGCGATCGTGCAGGCCGAAGACGAACTTGCGTCGATCGGCATGGTGATCGGCGCCGCCTGGAACGGTGCGCGTGCGTTCACAGCGACCTCGGGCCCCGGCATATCGCTGATGCAGGAGTTTCTCGGCTTCGCCTATTTCGCGGAAATTCCGGCGGTGGTGTTCGACGTGCAGCGCGCCGGCCCCTCGACCGGCATGCCGACGCGCACACAGCAATGCGACATCATGGCGTGTGCCTACGCCTCGCACGGCGACACCAAGCATGCACTGATGATCCCGGAAGACCCGGCCGAGACTTTCGATTTTGCGGCCGATGCATTCGACGTCGCGGACCGGCTGCAGACCCCGGTGTTCGTGATGATCGATCTCGACATCGGCATGAATCACCGCCTCTGCCGCCCGCTGACCTGGGATGACAAACGCCAGTATGATCGCGGCAAGGTGCTGTCGGCGGACGAGCTCGAGAAGGCCAAGGACTTCGGCCGCTACATGGACGTGGACGGCGACGGTATCCCGTATCGCACCTACCCCGGCACACATGCAGACAAGGGCGCGTTCTTCACCCGCGGCACGTCGCATGACAGCCGCGCGCGCTATAGCGAACAAGGCTCGGCCTATGTCGAGGGCATGCAGCGGCTGTTGCGCAAGCTCGACACGGCAAAGGACATTCTGCCGAAGCCGTTGCGCAAGGATTCCGTCAAGGGAACGCGCTATGGCGTGATCTACTATGGCTCGACGTCACCAGCGATGGACGAGGCGGCAGAGACGCTCGCAGCCAACGGCTATCACCTCAACATGCTGCGGATTCGCGCCTTCCCGTTCCACCAGGACGTCGCCAGCTTCATTGCCGACCACGATTTCGTTTTCGTGGTCGAGCAGAACCGCGACTCGCAGATGCGGTCCTTGATCGTCAACGAGCTCGGCATCGATCCGGTGCGGCTGGTGCCGATCCTGCACTATGACGGCACGCCGATCACTGCGCGTTTCATTGTCGGCGCCATCGGTGACCGGCTCGATACGCTGAAGGTCCGCCCGCTCCGCAAGGCCGTCTCGTAAGTCTCTGGCAGCTCAATTCTTCGACGTGTCACGGTCCCGGTGATCGTGCCGGCGTTGGCGACGCTTCGCCGGCACTCACCGGGCAGCGCTTAGGCTTTAAGTGCGGTAACCACCACTTCAATCAGGGCGCCGCCGCCGAGGTCCGCAACACCGACCGTCGCACGCGTCGGCAGATTGTCGCCGAAGAACTCCGTCCAAGCGGCATCCATCTCCTTCTTCTTGGAGAGATCGGTGACGAAGATCGAGGCGCTGACCACGCGGGACGCGTCGGTTCCCGCCTCTTTCAGATAGCCACCGATCTTGGTGAGGATGTTGCGGGTCTGCTCGCCCATCGAGACGCTGGTGTCATCGGCGATCGTGCCGCCGACGAAGACAAAACCGTTGGCTTCGACCGCACGGTGCATGATGGGCGTGCGGATGTTGCGGGTAATGCTCATGGGATCCTCATTTTCTGGTTAGGATGTGGAGGGTGAGAAGCGACCGATGCCGAGGTCGCCGACCCGGGTCTGGCTGCCGCCGTTCACGATCAGCTCCGACATGACCGCGCCGGCGCCGGGGCCAAGCTGGAAGCCGTGCAGCGAGAAACCAAACTGGTGATAGAGGCCCTTGTGGCGGCCGCTGGGCCCGAACACCGGCAGGTCATCCTGCGTCCGCGCCTCGATACCGGCCCAGGCCCGGACGATTGTCGCGCCGCGCATGATCGGAAACAGCTCGAACACCGTACGCGCGCTCACGGCCAGGCTGCTCCAGTCCAGCACGGTTTCGTTGCGATCCTGATCCGCCGTTGCCAGATGGCCGCCACCGATCAGAACCGTGCCATTGGCAAATTGTTTGAAAGACAGTTTGCGGCCTCGCAGGATCACGACCGGATCGATGAAGTGAGGCACGCGTGACGTGATCATCAGCATCGGTGCGACAGTCTCGACCGGCACCGGCTCTCCCAGTGCCGCGGCGATCCTGCCTGCCCACGCGCCGGCGGCGTTGACAAGCACCGGCGCGGCAAAGCTCTCCGTTCCGGCGTCCACCTGCCATAATCCATTGCGCTGCCGAATGTTGTTCGCCGCGACGCCCTCTCGGACAGTCGCGCCCAGCGCAGACGCCTTGCGCCGAAATGCAGTCGTCGTCTGGGCCGGATTTGCCGCGCCGTCGCGTCGCGACACCACGCCACCAGGACAGGTCTCCGCCACAGCCGGAACGAGCCGCCGCAGCTCATGGGCGTCAATCAACTCCTCATGCGTGAAGCCCAGGGCATTCAGCTCCGCGACGCGGGCGCGACATGCTTCGAGTTCTGCCGCATCTTCGGCGACCAGAACCTGGCCATGACTTTCGAAGCTGCAATCGTCATCCAGCAGTTCCTGAATGCGCTCCCAGATGTCCATCGAGCGGATCGAGAGCGGGATCTCGGGAATATGTCGTGACAGCTGACGGACGCCGCCGGCATTCACCCCCGAAGCATGACGACCGGCATAGTCCTTCTCGATCAACACCGGCTTCATCCCGGCAAGGCAGAGGTGAAGCGCGGTCGAGCAGCCATGGATGCCGCCGCCTACGACGATCGCATCCACGAGCTTTGTCATCCGCGCACCACCGCCTTGACGCTCGCATCGGTCTTCGGACCGGCCGCCAGTTCGGCGAGCGTGATCGGCTTCACGGGAGCACGCAGCCGGTAATAGCCGATCTCCTGCGGGCTCTTGCCGCGGGCCTGCGCCATCAGCTCGGTAACAGTGAGACCGCAGAGCCGGCCCTGACACGGACCCATGCCGGTACGCCGATAGGCCTTGAGCTGGTTGGGGCCAGTCGCCCCTATTGCCACCGCATCGAGAATGTCTTTCGCTGTGACCTCTTCGCAGCGGCAGACAATGGTATCGCCCGAAGGAATTCGGAACTGCGGCGCGGGGCGGAATAAGCAATCGAGAAACGCACGGCCGCGCTCGGCGCGAGCGAGGTCCGCTCTGAACGACGCGGTCGGCGCAAGCCCAGCGGCAGCCGCCGGCGTAAGCGCTTCCACCGTCGCACGCGCGGCGATACGACCGCGAAACACTGCCGCGTCCACACCGCCGATGCCGGCACCGTCGCCCGCAATCGCAATGCCCTGAACGGACGAGTTGCCATCGCCATCAAGCACCGGTGACCAGCACAATTGCCGATCGTCCCAGCGGTGTTCGATGCCAGCCGCCATCGCCAGGTTGACGTTGGGTACGACGCCCTGATGCAGCAGCAGCAGGTCTGCAGGCACGGTCTGACGCCGGCCGCCAGCCAGATACGTCACGCTCGTCAGCTGACCGTCCCCGGTGGCGGCAAGCTCGCTGACGCCTTTCACGACCGGCACCTTCGCGCGCACCTCCTTCATCAGCGCCAATCCCTTGGCGAAATAAGGCGAGGTGAGAAAGGTGAACGCGTGCGGCAGCGCGCCGAAATAGTTCCGACGCTCGGTCGTATCGAGAATGCAATCGATACGACCACCGAGGCGCAGGATCTGTGCTGCAAGCAACCACAACAGCGGCCCCTGCCCTGCCACAATGGTGCGCCCATCCGGCACCAGCGCCGACGACTTCAGCATTGTCTGCGCCGCACCTGCCGTCATCACGCCCGGCAAGGTCCAGCCCGGGATCGGAAAGGGGCGCTCCTGCGCGCCGGTTGCAAGGATGACACGGCGTGCTTTGACGAACATCGAGACTCCGCCGGCCGAAACGCCGATCTCGAGGTTGCAATCGAGACTCCAGACAGTCGCGCGCTGAATGATTTCGGCACTGCTCGCGCGAACCTTCTGCACGAGATCCTCGCCCGCCCAATAGTCCGCACCGAGTTGCTCACGCTTGGTCACGGGCGTAGAGGCAATCGCCCGCCAGACTTGTCCGCCCGGACCGGCATTCTCGTCCAGCAACAGGGTCGACAGGCCGGCCTCAGCAAGCATCGCCGTGGCAGCCAACCCGGCAGGCCCGGCGCCGACCACGACGACATCGTAGCTGTCGCGCTTGGCGATGGTTGTCATCGTTCGATCTCCCGCTTGCCCTTCTGGATCTCGATCGTCATGCCTTCGGCGACCGGCACCAGACAGCCCTGGCGGTTACCGACGCCGTCGACCGTCACGAGGCAATCGAAGCAAACGCCCATCATGCAATAAGGCAGGCGCGGTGCCCCGCTGACGGCAGTCTTGCGGCGCACGTCGCGGCCCGACGCCAGCAGCGCCGCGGAGACGGTGTCGCCCCCGCGGGCCTGGACGGCCACTCCGTCCACGAAGATCTGCACCGATGGTCGCTGGTCCTGATCGGATCGTTTGAACATGGGATGCCTCCAGGGCTCCTTCTGAAGTCAGTGGTGACAGTTGCCTGCGGCAGCGGTGTTCATGACGAAACGACTGGCCGAGAACGCACCGACCAACCCGGATTCGAGCGCACCTGCCGCGACCATGCGCGCGACCTCGAAGGCGTGGTTCGAGGCGAGCGTCACGCCGGAATGACAGCAGGCGACGAAAGCGCCGGGATGGCTCACCGATTGGTCGTAGATCGGAAAGCCATCCTGCGGCATGACGCGAATGCCGGACCAGCTTCGGATGACGTTGAGGCGCGCCAGATGAGGAAACATCCGCTGTGCACGATCCGCCATGACCGCATTGATGCCCTGGTTCAGCTCGCGATCATCAAGGATGTCTTCCTTGCTGTCGCCGATCATCACCGTCCCCTCGTCGGTCTGCCGCATCGTGGTCAGCGGATGCGGCAGGAACGGCACCGTGCGCTCCGTCACCAAGATCTGACCGCGTGTCGGAGCCATGGGCGCCGACAAACCGACCATCGGCGCCAGCGTCTGGTTGGCATTTCCTGCAGCGAGCACGACTTTGCCGGCATGAATCTCACCCTTCGGCGTCGTCAGCTCAAACTCACCGCCGCGATGGGCGATCTGCGAGACCGGCTGCTCCGGGAGATAGTCAACGCCGAACTCCCTGAAGCCGGTATGGAAGGCGCGGAACGTGCGGAGCGAGTTCACGTGACCATCGAGCGGACAAAAACTGCCGCCGGAGACCTCCGGACCGATCATCGGCAGCATCTTCTTGACCTCGGATGCCGACAGCATTTCCATCTTGTAGTCGGCGGCACCGACCTGGTTGTGCATGCGCGTGACAAGCTGACCGCGGTGCTCAAACTCATCCTCGCCAAGCGTGAGATGGAAGCCGCCATTCTGCTGAAGGCAGACATCCAGGCCCGTTTGCTCTTTCAATTCCGCAGCCAGCCTGCCCCAGCTCTCGGACGCCCGCACCGTCCAGCCGGTGTAGGCGGCCATGCCGAGCCCCTTGCTCTGCACCCAGACCAGCGCAAAGTTCGCGCGTGACGCGCGGCGCGTGAGGTCGCCTTCATCGAGAACGGCAACCTTCTTGCCGAGCCGGCCGAGACCCCAGGCGATAGCGGAGCCAAGTAAGCCGCCGCCGACAACGGCGACGTCATAATCGCGATGCATGAGTTCTCCTGTCGCCAGCCCTTCTATCGACCGGTGTCGCTCTTGCCCGCAAGCACGCGATCGAGCCCGTAGAAGCGGTCCAGCAGAACGAGGGCAGCCATGGTGATCGCGATCACGCAGGCAGAGACCGAGGTCACCAGCGGATCGATATTGTCCTGGATGTAAAGGAACATGCGAACGGGCAGCGTCTCGGTGCCCGGCGTTGCGAGAAAGACGGTCATCGTCAGATCGTCGAAGGACTGAATGAAGGCCAAGGCCCAGCCGCTGACGACGCCGGGCAGGATGAGCGGCAACGTCACGCGACGGAACAGCGTCCAGCCGCCCGCGCCGAGCGAAATCGCCGCCATTTCCACCGAACGGTCCATGCCGGTTGCGGCGGCAAGAGTCAGGCGGAGCGCAAACGGAAACACGACGATCACATGCGCGACCAGCAGTGCCCCGAACGTGCCGCCCATGCCGATCGCGGTGAAGAAGCGCAGAAAGGCGATGCCAAGCACCACATGCGGAATCATCAGCGGCGACTGGAACAGCGCCGCAAGCGTGTCGCGACCGCGAAACTTGTAACGCGCGATGGCAAGCGCGGCGGGGATGGCGAACAGCAGTGCCATCAAGGAGGACAGCGCGCCGAGACCGAGGCTGACCCAGAATGCACGGACGAACTCGGGGTAATTCGCAATCGCCCTGAACCAGCGCAGCGAAAAACCGTTGGTCGGCAGCGACAGGTAGCCTTCAGGTGTGAAGGCGACGAGGCAGACGACCGCGATCGGCGCCAGCATGACGATGACGAAGATCGCATGGAACGTCAGCGCCAGAGGTCCATTCCGTCTCATCGGAACACCTCCGCATAGCGTCGCTCGATCAGCGCGTTGCTGCCGACGACGATCAACACCAGCGCGACCAGGAGAAGGACGGCGACAGCCGCGCCAAGTGGCCAATTCAGCGTGTTGAGAAACTCGTCATAAGCGAGTGTCGCGGCAACCTTCAGCCTGCGGCCGCCGATGATCGCGGGTGTGGCAAACGCACTTGCGGAGAGCGAGAACACGATAATGGCCCCCGCCAGCACGCCCGGCATGATCTGCGGCATGATGATGCGCCGCATGATCGTGAACGAGCCGGCGCCGAGCGAGGTCGCGGCATTCTCGATCTGCGGGTCGAGGCGTTGGAGCGCGGCCCAGACCGACAACACCATGAACGGCATCATCACATGCGCCAGCGCCACGACCACGCCGGTCTCGGTGAACATGAAAGGCAGCGGCGCATCGATCAGCCCGAGCGACATCAGGAGCTTGTTGACGAGCCCGTTGTTGCCGCCGAACAGCAACGCCCAGCCAAGCGTGCGCGCCACGACGGAGATCAGCAATGGGCCGAGGATCACGAGCAGGAAGAAGCTCTTCCAGGGCCCGGCCATGCGGTTGAGGATGTACGCCTCGGGCGCCCCGAGCACGGCCGTAATCAGGGTGGTAAGGAGAGCGATCCGGAAGGTCCGCCCGAACATCTCCAGATAGTATGGATCGGTCGCGATCTCGTGCCAGTTCTTCAGGATGAGCACCGGCTCGATGCCTTTGTACTGGCCCCAGTCATGGAACGACAGAAGTACCGTCATCGCGAGCGGAATCACCAGCACGCCGAGGAACAGCATCAGCGCCGGCGCTGCAAGCGCCCACGGCGCCGACGCACGGCCCTCATCGCGCGCCGGTGCAACGGGATGCGCCGGAGCCGTGTCGACCATCGCGCTCATACGGACCCTCGAGCGCGCAAGCTCATGTCTTCGGTCCGCCAGGTGAGCCGCACCGCTTCACCTTCGGCCGGCTGCGGCGTCCCATCATTCTGACGGATGACGATCGCCGGGCCGCATTCGCTGTCGCACTGGAACAGCCAGTGGTTGCCCTGGAAGATGCGGGTGACCACCGCAGCGGTCAGCCCCGCCTCGCCGAAGCCGATCCGTTCGGGGCGCACGCTGATGGTCACGGGGCCAGCAACTCCGGGTGGCGCGGGCGCGCTCCAGGATCCTGCAATCAGCCGCGCCGGAGCCGTGCCGCGATCAATCTCCGCGGCGAAATCATTGGTCTTGCCGAGGAACTGGGACACAAAGGTCGTGGCCGGCCGCTCATAAGTCTCCTGCGGCGTGCCGATCTGCTCGATGCGTCCCTGGCTCATGACGACAATCCGATCGGACAAGGACATTGCCTCGCTCTGGTCGTGGGTCACGAGAATAGTGGTGGTGCCGAGATTGCGCTGGATCTGCCGCAATTCGATCTGCATCTCCTCGCGCAGCTTGGCATCGAGGTTCGAGAGCGGCTCGTCGAGTAGAAGGACACTCGGGCGGATGACGAGAGCGCGGGCGAGCGCCACGCGCTGTTGCTGACCACCCGACATCCGGCGCGGATAGCGCTCCTCGAAGCCTTCGAGCCCGACCATGGCGAGGGTCGCGCGAACACGCTCACCGCGCTCGGCGCGTGGCACGCGCCGCATCTCGAGACCGAAGGCGACATTTTCAGCCGCCGTCAGGTGCGGAAACAGCGCGTAGCTCTGAAACACGATGCCAAGCCCGCGCTTCGCCGGAGGCACTGCAGTCAGATCCTTCCCTTCCAGCCGGATTGCGCCTCGGGATGGGTCAAGGAAGCCTGCGATCATCTGCAAGGTGGTGGTCTTGCCGCAGCCGGACGGACCAAGGAAGGAGATGAACTCCCCTTTGCGGACCACAAGACTGAAGTCGTCGACGACAGTCGTCGGGCCGAAGCGTTTGCCCACTCGGTCGAGCTCGAGAAAAGACATCAGTCTCTCTCCGTTGTTCGATCGTGGTTCAGCGCTCGACCTCGCGATTCCAGCGCTTGGTCCACTCCTCGCGCTTCTCGTTGATGATGCTCCAGTCAGGCGTGTAGAGCTTGGTGGTGCGCTCACCGATCGGAGCCATTTTGCCGAGTTCCGGCGGCACGACGACCGATTTCACCACCGGCCCGTAACCATACTCCTTCAGCATCACGAGCTGGACCTTCGGATCGAGCAGCAGCTTGACGAAACTCGATGCCAACGGCGAGGCGTTCGGCTTCGCAATCGGACAGGCCGTCGTCAGCAGGGTCACTGCGCCTTCCCTGGGATAGACGAAATCAACCGGGAAGCCGGTGTTGGCAAAGCTCTGCACGCGGGCCGAACCCCACACCGCCAGCACAGCCTGACCGGACTGGAACAGCTCCGTCATTTTGCCCGGCGACGGCTCATAGGCCAGGACGTTGGGATTGACCTCGTCCTTCAATATCTTGAAACCGGCGGTGACATTGCTCTCGCTGCCGCCGTTCATCTTGGCCAGCATCAACAACGTGTGCAGACCATATGTGTTGTTGATCGGCGGAATGACGATCTGCTTCTGGTACTTCGGATCCTTCAGGTCATTCCAGGAGGTCGGCGGTGCCCAGCCCTTCTCCGCAAAGACCTTCGTATTGTACATCAGGCCGGTCGCGACCAGGCCGACGCCGACCGCCCGGTCATCCTTGAAACGGGCCGCGTCGTAGAGGTCGGCAGGCAGGCCGTCGACCTTGCCGCAGAAGCCCAGCTGGATCGCCTGGTACATCGGCCCGTCGTCGACAATGGCGACGTCGATCTGCTGATTGCCCTTCTGCGCCTGCAGTTTGGCCAGCGTGTCGGTTGAATTGCCGGCGACATATTCGACCTTGACGCCATTTGCCTTCTCGAACTCCGGAATCACCTCATCGCGCATCGTCTTCTCGAACGATCCGCCGTAGCCGGCGACATAGAGCGTCTTCTGCTGAGCCGAAGCGCCTGACGGGAGCACGGTGAGCGCCGTGATGCTGGCCGCTGTCAGGAGGTTGAGGAGCTTCATGGGATCCATCTCCATTCGTGGACGAGGCGATGTGCTGACGATCTGACGGCCAAAGCGACCGGCAGTCACGGCAAGGCCTCTCAAGGGCTGTCGTTCTGGGCAACGTCCCCGGCCTGACCGGCACTGCCGAAAAAACAGGCGGCCTCCAGTGTTGATGAAAAAGATCGCAATCAACGCTTTCGCCGTCCAATGAATAATGGCACCCTCTGCATACCTAAATGTTATGGAAAAAGGTTCCGGAATGGCGCGGATCAATTCGCGACAGGTTGAAGCCTTCCGCGCGACGATGCTGACGGGCAGCGTGACCGAGGCAGCGAAGTTGATGGCCGTGACGCAGCCCGCGGTCAGCCGGCTCCTGCGTGACTTCCAGGCACTCTTGAAAATGGAGTTGTTCGAACGCCGTGGCACCGGGCTCGTGCCCACCGCGGCCGCGACGGCGCTTTATACGGAGGTGGAGCGCTCGTTTGTGGGCCTCGAGCGCATCACCGCTGCGGCCGAAGAAATACGCGGCCGCCGGACCGGCACTTTGCGGATCGCGGCGTTGCCGGCGCTCTCGAATGGCTACCTGCCACGTCTTGCCGGCCATTTTCTTAAGGAACGTCCCAACCTGAAACTCTCCTTCTTCGGGGTGATCTCACCGCTTGTTGTCGATTGGGTGCTGAACAATCAGTGCGACATTGGTTTCGCCGAAGTCCCCATCGCCCATTCCGGTCTGCCGAGCCTGCGGATGCCGTCGCCGCCGCGCGTCGCCATTCTGCCGGTCGGGCATCGCCTGACGGCGAAGCAGGTTTTGCAGCCACGCGATTTTGAGGGCGAAACGTTCATTTCGCTGTCCGCTGGATCGAGCGGTCGGCATCTGATCGACCAGGCCTTTAACCGCGACGACGTCCGCCGCGTTTTGCGCGTGGAGACAGCTTTGTCGGAGATCATGTGCGGTCTGGTCTCGTCCGGGCTCGGCGTTGCAATCTGCGATCCCTTCACTGCGCAGGAGTTTGCAACGCGCGGCGTCGTCACGCGGCCTTTTCTTCCGCGGATCGAATTCGAGTTCGCTGCCGTTCTTCCTGTACAGCGCAGCCCGTCGCCGGTCGCCGTGGATCTCATCGAAACTGTTCGACAGGCGCTCGCGGAGTCTGACGGATCTCCCGCTCGCACAATGAATGAAGAGAATGTGTTCGCGCCCTAA
This sequence comes from Bradyrhizobium sp. LHD-71, assembly GCF_031157255.1. GTDB lineage: Bacteria > Pseudomonadota > Alphaproteobacteria > Rhizobiales > Xanthobacteraceae > P52-10. The sequence goes on from NZ_JAVIFX010000002.1 coordinate 90,976, forward strand.
CGAAAATGAAACGTGAGGCGCGTCCTCGGGCAAGCCGCCTTATTTTCCCGCGCAGGCTGAGACCGTCTTGCCGATATCGGCCAGAAGCGCCGCCGACCAGCGCTCCGCGCTTGCCGGCGTGAGGTGGCTGCCGTCGAACGACGTCAGCCCATCCAGCCGCGGAAGCGATACGCGAACGCCCAGTAGCCTGCCCATCTCGGTCACATAGGCGTCGGAATTCACCGATGCGCTCGGTGCGGCCGACAGCACGACGCAGGATCGCGAAACGCCGGTTGCAGCAAGAAAGCGTTCGGCGAAGGCCACATCTGCGGATGCCATCGCGGCCGTGTAGGTGATCGCCGCTTCTTGGCCGACCGCGGATTGCCGGGCGAAATCGAACCTCACCGGCCGCCACCAGCCGTCGCTTTTGGACCGATAGACGACCGGGTCCGTCGTCTCGCACAGCGAGGGCCGCAAACCGCACAGCCGGGACCCGACCTGAATGAATGCCTGCTTCTGCAGATACTCATAGAGCTCAGTGATGACGCGCCAGCGAAAATACTGCGTGACGCGGATGTGCGACGTGCTCCAGTCGCGAAAAAACGGGTCCGCAAGGATGACGATGGCCTTCGGCTTCAGCTCATACTCGCGGATCAGCGCCAACGGAAACGCCCCCGCTTCATTGTAGCCAAACCCGAGCAGATACGGTGCGATGCCGAGACTTGCGAAGAAATCGGACAGCTTGCGCGTCGACAGCGCGAATTGCGCGCGGCTCGTCCCGAAGAACAGGACCTCGCTCCGCTTCAGCGAAGCAACGGCTTCCGGCTCGAGATTGTAGTAGTAGGCGCCATGCTCGAAGTTGCCGAACTGCGGCGATGCGCAGTAGGCCAGGAAATACCCCGCCGGTGCCTGCGGATAGCATCCGATCGATGCCCACCAGCGATCGACGGCTCGATAGCCGAGGCCGACGATGCCGGCGGCGACGATGAACATCGCAAGGTACGCACGCAGGCTCGTTCGCATCTTAAAACCGGAAATACAGGAACACAGTTTCCCGCCCGAACGTGCCGGCAACGGCAATACCAAACAGGCAGCCGAGGGCGATCGCCCATACCGGCCGTGGTGTCCAGGAAATCCGGGCGCGCTCATCGATCCAGGGATGTGACATGATCTGCTGCGTATTGGGCGCGAACAGCGCAATCGCGCCGAGACCGACAATCCAGATCACCGGCAGAAGCGGATTGCCGCCCAGCGCGGCTGCAGGCTCCCCGAGTCCCAGCATTGCCTGCCAGATGGTGGTCGAGGCCGCCAACGTATCGGCACGAAAGGGCACCCAGGCGAAAGCCACGACGCCAAAGGTCAGAAGCCAGCCAAAACCGGCGGGAATGCCTAGCCCGGTCCGCGCCGCGATGCCTCGCCAAAGATGGTTCAGCGCCAGTCCTGCACCATGCAGAGCACCCCAGATCGCAAAATTCCAGCTTGCGCCATGCCAAAGCCCGCCAAGCACCATGGTGATGAACAAGTTGATATAGCGGCGCAGCGCGCCGCGTCGATTTCCGCCCAGCGGCACGTAAAGATAATCGCGCAGGAAACGCGAGAGCGTCATGTGCCAGCATCGCCAGAACTCGATCAGTGACTGCGCCTTGTAGGGCGAATTGAAGTTCAGCGGAAAGGTGATGCCGAAAAGCAGCGCCAGCCCGATCGCCATGTCGGAATAGCCGGAGAAGTCAAAATAGATTTGCAGCGTGTAGCAGAGCGTGCCGATCCAGGCGTCAGCAAAATCGATTGCCGCCCCCTTCTGTGCCGCGCCGAACACCGCGTCGGCGAACGGCGCAACGCTGTCGGCCAGCATCACCTTCTTGAACATGCCGATCGCGAGCCAGCCTGTCCCAAGCGCGATGCGGTCGGGCTGGGGACGAAAGACCTTCGGATGATCGAACTGCGGCACCGTCTCCTTGTGATGCAGGATCGGACCGGCGATCAGATGCGGGAAGAAGGTGACGAACAGGCCGTACTTGGCGAATTCGTACTCGCGCGCCTCCCTGCGGTAGACATCGACCAGAAAGGCAATCTGCGTGAACGTGTAGAAGGAGATGCCGATCGGCAGCGGGATGTGCGGATCGGGCACAGCAAGGCCGGTGATCGCATTGAACGTGCTGGCCAGCAGGCCTGCATATTTGAAGAAGCCCAGAAGCAGCAGATTTCCAGCAACGCCCGCGATCAACAGGTTGCGGCTTTTCGCAGTCGCGAGATACCGGCCTACGGTAAAATTGAAGGTTATGGACGCCAGAATCAGCGGCAGTTGCAGTGCGGGATTGTCGAAGCCGTAAAAGACGAGCGAAACAAACCCGAGCCACAGGATCGCCAGCCGATACCATCCAAATTGACCGAGGAGGAAGAAACCGATCAGGGAGACAGGCAGGAAGCCGAAGATGAATTGCGGTGAGTTGAAAAGCATACCTGCAGCCCTGGAAACGCGGCGGACTATAACGGCGAAAGGCTGGTCAAGTAAGTGAAAACATGGGTATATTTCGCCCATGACCTATTTGACGAAGCCGAAATTCCACCACCCGTCCCTGCCGACCAACAAACTCGGCTTTACCCGCCGCGACTACGAGGCCTCCACCTCGACGCTCTGCGCGGGCTGCGGACACGATTCGATCTCGGCCGCCATCATCGAAGCCTGCTTCGAGCTGGCGATCGAACCCCATCGTGTGGCCAAGATTTCCGGTATCGGCTGCTCGTCAAAGACGCCGGACTACTTCCTCGGGCAGAGCCACGGCTTCAACTCGGTGCACGGGCGAATGCCGTCGGTCCTGACGGGAGCAAATCTCGCCAACCGGGACCTGATCTATCTCGGGGTGTCCGGCGATGGCGACAGCGCATCGATCGGCTTCGGCCAGTTCGGCCACGCGATGCGGCGCGGCGTCAACATGACCTATATCGTCGAAAACAATGGCGTGTATGGCCTGACCAAGGGGCAGTTCTCGGCGACGGCCGACCGGGGCTCGAAGTCGAAGAAGGGTGTCCTCAACAGCGACTCCTCGATCGACCTCGTTGCGATCGCGTTGCAGCTCGGTGCGACCTTCGTCGCGCGTTCCTTCTCCGGCGACAAGACGCAGCTCGTGCCGCTGATCAAGGCCGCGATCCAGCACCGCGGCGCCGCGTTCATCGACGTGATCTCGCCTTGTATCGCCTTCAACAATCACGCCGGCTCGACCAAAAGCTTCGACTACGTGCGTGAGCACAATGAAGCCGTCAATGCTCTCGACATCATGATCGGGCGTGCAGCGATCACCGTCGACTACGAGCCGGGCAACGTCGTTACGGTGCAGCAGCATGACGGCTCGTCGATCAATCTGCGCAAGCTGAACAACGACTATGATCCGACGGATCGGCTCGCCGCACAGAATTTCCTGCAGCGCCACGCCGCCAAGGGCGAAGTGGTCACAGGCCTCCTCTACATCGAGCCGGATCCCGACGATCTGCACGCAAGCTTCGGCACGGTCGAAACGCCGCTCAATCAGCTCAACGCAAAGGAGCTGTGCCCGGGCCAAAGCGCACTGGAAAAGCTGAACGCCAGCCTGCGCTAGCGCACCTCAGTTCTTCGCCACGAATTGGTTCGCCTTACCTGTTCGCGCACGCGCGGGTATAGGCGGCGCGAGCGTTCGGGCGGAGCCCCATCGCGGCACCCTGGTGGATGCATCCGCGCACGCGATCGCTGTAAGACGTCGGCCGCGGTACGGCCGCCCTCGGCGAAGGTGGGATTTCGTTCAGTTGCGGAACCCGCGGCACTTCGATTCGTGGTGGCGGTGGAGGTGGTGGAGGCGGCGGCAGTATCTTTGGCGGCGGTGACCTGAGGTCCTGCGCCAGCGCTGCAGGTATCACGCTCCCGTGAATGACCAGCAGGCTCACGACGATCGACAGCAGACAGGCGGCGATTGTCCTCATGACAAAGATATCGTCATCGCAACCGCGCCGGGCAAGCCCCCTACTCTTCCGGCGCGTCCTCGATCGGATCGAACCGCGAGGTATCGAGTCCCAGCAGGTTCCAGGACTGCTGCATGTGAGGCGGCAGCGGCGCCGACGCATCGATGAGCCCGCCGCGCGGATGGGGAATGACGATCCGCCGCGCCAGCAGATGCAGCCGGTTCTGGATGCCGCCAGGCAACTCCCAGTTCTCGATGTCAAAATACTTCGGATCACCGACGATCGGATGCTCGATATGCTCCATGTGCGCGCGCAGTTGATGCGTGCGTCCGGTCACCGGCTTCAACGACACCCAGGCGAGTTTCTGCGCCGCCGTTTCCACCACCGCGTAGTACGTCACCGCGTGGCTTGCGCCCTCGTCGCCGTGCTCGGCGATCCGCATGAATGAATCATCCTCGCGTTCCTCCTTGGCAAGGAAGGTGGAGATCCGGCCTTGTTTCGGTTTCGGCACGCCGGCGACCAACGCCCAGTAGATCTTGCGTGCTGAACGCGAGCGGAATGCGCCGGTCAGCATCGACGCGGCAAAGCGTGTCTTGGCGACGAGCAGGCAGCCGGACGTCTCCTTGTCGAGTCGGTGCACGAGGCGCGGCTTCTGCCCCTTCGCGTCGCGCATCACCTCCAGCATCCTATCGACATGATGTGTCGTACCCGAACCGCCCTGCACCGCAAGCCCGGCCGGCTTGTTCAGCACCAGCACATCGTCGTCCTCGAACAGCGTCATCTCTTGGAGTGCAGCAAGCGTCTTTTGCTCCGCCTCACTCAGGCCCGACGACTTCTTCGGCGCCTCCAGATGCAGCGGCGGAATGCGCACCGCCTGCCCGGCCTTCAACCGGTCCTTGCTGTCGGCGCGCTTGCCGTCGAGGCGCAGCTCGCCTTTCCGTACTATGCGCTGGATGTGCGAGTAACTGAGCCCCGGAAACCGCGCCTCGAGAAACCGGTCAACGCGCATGTTGGCTTCGTCCGCGGTCACCGTGACCGTCTGCACTTTGGTCGGCAGCGGCTTTGCATCAGGCGCCTTTCTTCGCGGCTCCTCGGCAGGTGCCGAAGATCGCAACCGCTGCGGGGCCGCAGGCGTCGAACGAACCGAAGCCTTGCCGCCGGCTCGATCGCCGAAAGTGGATTTGCCTTTGCTCCTGTCGCCCCGCACCTTGTCCACAAAGGGACGTGCGCCGCGCGGCCGGTCGCCTGGTCGCCGCGATCCTTTTGCAAGCGGCTTCTTGTCTCTGCGGCTCATGTCTTCTTTCCACTGCGCAACTTGGCCCAATAGTCCAGCCGCTTCCTGATTTCTCGTTCGAACCCACGCTCGGGCGGATCGTAGAATGTCTGCCGTTCGAGCTGATCGGGGAAATAATTCTGTCCGGAAAAGCCTTCGGCCGTATCGTGATCATATTCGTAGCCCGCACCGTAACCCTCATCCTGCATCAGCCGGGTCGGCGAGTTCAGGATATGCTTCGGCGGCAATAGCGAGCCGTGTTCTTTGGCCACCCGCTTGGCTGCGCCAAAGGCGGTGTAGGCCGCATTCGATTTCGGCGCGGTGGCGACGTAGATCACGGCTTGCGCGATTGCCAGCTCACCCTCCGGCGAGCCCAGGAAGTCGTAGGCGTCTTTCGCCGCATTGGCGACGATAAGCGCTTGCGGATCGGCAAGTCCAATGTCCTCGATCGCCATGCGCACGATCCGCCGCGCGAGATAGAGCGGATCTTCGCCGGCATCAAGCATCCGGGCGAGATAGTACAGGGCCGCATCCGGATCGGAGCCGCGGACCGACTTATGCAGCGCCGATATCAGGTTGTAGTGGCCATCGGCCGACTTGTCGTAGATCGGCGCCCTTCGTTGCAGCACATCCTGCAACTCGTCGGCATTGAAGACCTCGCCTTCGCGCGCCGCCCGCCAGACCTCCTCAACGAGTGTCAGTGCGGCGCGACCGTCGCCGTCGGCCATGCGCACCAGCGAGGCGCGAGCGTCGGCGTCAAGCGGCAGCTTGCGACCCTCCACCTCCTCCGCCCGCGCAAACAGCTTTTCGATGGCTTCCGCATCGAGCGACTGAAACACCAGCACCCGCGCGCGCGACAGGAGCGCCGCATTCAGCTCGAACGATGGATTCTCAGTGGTCGCGCCGACGAGCACGACGGTGCCGTCTTCCATCACCGGCAGAAACGAATCCTGCTGGGCACGATTGAACCGGTGCACCTCATCGACGAACAGCAGCGTGCCCCTGCCGACCTCGCGGCGGGCGCGCGCAGCATCGAACACCTTCTTCAGATCGGCGACGCCAGAAAACACCGCGGAAATCTGCTCGAATTCCAGCTCAGTGGCGTCCGCGAGCAGCCGCGCCACTGTGGTCTTGCCGGTCCCCGGCGGTCCCCAGAAGATCAGCGACCCGAGCGTGCGGGTCTCGAGCATGCGCGTCAACGCGCCATCGGGCCCGAGAATGCGATCCTGCCCTACGACGTCGGCAAGCGAGCGCGGCCGCAGCTTATCGGCAAGCGGGCGCGGTGCGTCCTGTTCAAGACCTGCGGCCGTGAACAGCGACGGGCCTTCGCGCGGGCGTTTGGCGCTCATCCGCCGAGCGTGACGGAAATCTGCTGCCCGTCACGCAGAACCGTGATCCGCCAGAGCCGAGCGGGCTCACGTGTCACCCGATCAAGATCGGCGGTCTTGGCAATCTTCTGGTTGTTGACGTTCAGGATCACATCACCCTTCCGAAAGCCGACGCCCTGGGCGGGTCCATCGTCACCGACGTCGACGATCACGACACCTTCAATGTTCGAATCGAGCCGCAACTCGTCCGCAACCGCCGGCGAGATGTTGGAGACTTTCGCGCCCTGAAACGGCGAGCGTGACTTGATGACGATCTCGTTGCGGCCGGTATCGGGGGGAGTTTCGAGTGCGATCGTAAGGCGCTGAGGCTTGCCGGCGCGAACGATATCGATATGCGCAGTGCCGCCAAGCGGCCGCGTGGCGAAACGATAGTCGAAAGCATTGGGATCGTCGACCACCTGCCCGTCGATGCCGGTGATGAGATCACTCAGACGAAGGCCGGCGCGCGCGGCGGGACTGCCTTGCGCGACATTCGCCACCAGCGCGCCAGACGGTCGCGTCAGTCCGAGCGAATCGGCGATTTCCGACGTGACGGCCTGCAGCCGCGCACCGAGCCATGGCCGGCGGACGGCGTTGCCGCCGCTCTTTGCGGAGGCGACGACGACGCGCACCATATTGGTCGGAATCGCAAAGCCGATACCTTGCGAACCGCCCGAGCGCGAGAAGATCGCGGTATTGATGCCAATCAGCTTGCCGGAGAGATCGACCAGCGCGCCACCCGAATTGCCGGGATTGATCGCAGCGTCGGTCTGAATGAAGAACTGGTAGTCGGTGATGCCGACCTGGGTGCGAGCAAGCGCGGAGACGATACCGTGCGTCACCGTTTGGCCGACGCCGAACGGGTTGCCGATTGCGAGCACCACGTCGCCGACCAGCAGTTCGTCGGAGTTGGACAGCTCGAGTGCGGGGAACTGTTCACGCGCCGCTTTCAACCTCAGCACGGCGAGATCGGTGCGGCTGTCCTTCAGCACGATTTCTGCCTCGAACTCGCGCTTGTCGGCGAGCGAAACCTTCACCTGATCGGCGCCCTCAATGACATGGTTGTTGGTGACGACCAGGCCGGAGGGATCGACAATTACGCCAGAGCCGAGCGAGCGTTGCATCTGCTCCGGCGACTGGTTGCCAGGAATGCCGAAGAAGCGTCGGAAGATCGGATCGTCGAGCAGCGGATTGCGGTTCTGCACCATCTTCGCGGCGTAGACGTTGACGACCGCAGGCGTCGTCCGTTGCACGATCGGCGCGAATGAGAGCTTCAGTTCAGTCGGCGATGCCGGAACCCGTCGATCCTGGGCCAGGGCGGGAAAGGCGACTGAAATGAGCGCCATCGCTGCAAGCAGCAGCCGCGATGCGTGGGGCATTGAGGACGTCTCCCGACAAGACCTGGGGCGAAGCAGCCATTTCCCTAGATATAATCGCCGCAGGCCTTCATTTGAAGGCAAAACGAGCCAATGGCCGGCGCGAATCAATCACTGGGCGGCACACCTTCGACAAAGATCAGGCGGCGATCCAGGGCGGCCCCTCGAACCTTCAGGGCCTCTGCGTAATCGGCCGATGCGTACCATTCGCGCGCCTGAGCAATGGAGGGAAATTCGACGACGATCAGGGTCTTTGGCGGCGGCCCTCCCTCCACCGTCTCTGCGGCGCCGCCCCGAACCAGGTAGCGCCCGCCATGCGCCACGATCGAGTCCGCCGCAAGTCGCCGATAGCGTTCGAAAGCAACGGTGTCGCGTGCCTCAACCTCGGAAATGACGTAGGCGGTCATCAGGCTATCGTTCTCACGACGCCGCCATCGACACGCAGCGCCGCGCCATTCGTGGCAGAGGCTTCCTTCGAGCAGACGTAGACGACCATGTTGGCGACCTCCTCGACGGTCGCAAAGCGCTGGATCAATGACGTCGGCCGGTGCTGCTTGATGAACGAAGCGGCCGCGGTCTCGGCGTTCTGACCCGATTGCTTTGCGAGGGCCGCGACGAACTCCTCGACGCCTTCCGACAGCGTCGGCCCCGGCAGCACTGCGTTGACCGTCACGCCGGTGCCCGCCGTCAGCTCAGCAAGCCCGCGCGATACGCCGAGCTGTGCCGTCTTGCTGACGCCGTAGTGGATCATCTCGGGTGGGATATGCAGCGCCGATTCCGAGGAGATGAAAACAATGCGTCCCCAGTTCCGCTGCAGCATATCCTTCAGATAGGCGCGCGACAGTCGCACACCGGACAGAACGTTCACGTCGAAAAATCTTCGCCACTCCTCGTCGGAAATATCGAAGAAATCCTTGGGCTCGAAAATCCCGGCGTTGTTGACCAGGATATCCACCTCGGGCATCGCCGCCAGAAGCTGCTCGTGGCCTTTGGCTGTCGAGACGTCGGCGGCAATTCCTGCGGCTTTCGCCTTCGGCACCGCCTTCGTGATCGCGGTTCGCGCCTTGTCGACATTGGCCTGCGTGCGGCCGTTGACAACGACTTCGGCGCCGCACTCGGCCAATCCCTTTGCAATGGCAAAGCCGATGCCACTGGTCGAACCGGTCACCAGCGCCGTCTTGCCGGAAAGATCGATATTCATGAGATACGAGCCCTGTCTGTTGCTCGCCTGATATCAGCGCCGGTCGTCCGCCTCGCAACACGTCGCACGCAGACGTGAGGGACGCACAAAAAAGGGCGGCCTGTGCGCCGCCCTTTTCAGATCTGCTCGGGTTCGCGAAATTATGCCGCTTCCGCCGCCTTCTCCTGCTCCGGACCAGAATCCTGGCCCTTGGCATCCTCGTCGCGGTCGACGAATTCGATCACCGCCATGGGAGCGTTGTCGCCATAGCGGAAGCCGGCCTTGATGATGCGGGTGTAGCCACCCTGACGGTCCTTGTAGCGAACCGCGAGCACGTCGAAGAGCTTCCTGACCATTGCGGGATCACGCAGCTCGCCGATTGCCTGGCGGCGCAGGCTCAGCCCGCCGCGCTTGCCGAGGGTCACCAGCTTCTCGACGATCGGGCGAAGCTCCTTCGCCTTCGGCAGCGTGGTGACGATCTGCTCATGCTTGATCAGCGCCGCCGACATGTTGGCGAACATCGCACGCCGGTGCTCGGCGGTGCGATTGAGTTTGCGGTGTACCTTGCCGTGACGCATGGTCTTGTCTCTCTTTTCTCTCGTCGCGACGGTACGCCGGACGTGCTGCTCAGGTGGGCTGCCTGCGTTCGCCCAGATAAATGGCCGGCATAGGCTAGCGAAGCCGTTCTTCGAACGGCTATGCCCGGCCATGACGATGATCTTTCGATCAGTAGTGGTCCTCGAACCGCTTGGCCAGCTCGTCGATGTTCTCCGGCGGCCAACCGGGCACTTCCATGCCGAGATGCAGGCCCATTTGCGCCAGCACCTCCTTGATCTCGTTCAACGACTTGCGGCCGAAGTTCGGGGTGCGCAGCATTTCCGCTTCCGACTTCTGCACGAGGTCACCGATGTAGACGATGTTGTCGTTCTTCAGGCAGTTTGCCGAACGGACCGACAGCTCCAGCTCGTCCACCTTCTTGAGGAAAGCCGGATTGAACGCGAGATCGGGGATGACCTCCTGCGCGACTTCCTTGCGGGGCTCTTCGAAGTTGACGAACACGTTGAGCTGATCCTGCAGGATGCGCGCTGCATAAGCGAGCGCGTCCTCGGGCGTCACCGCGCCGTTGGTCTCGACCGTCAGCGTCAGCTTGTCGAAATCGAGGATCTGGCCTTCGCGCGTATTCTCAACCTTGTAGGACACCTTCTTCACCGGCGAGAACAGGCTGTCGACCGGGATCAGACCGATCGGCGCATCCTCGGGACGGTTGCGCTCGGCGGCGACATAGCCCTTGCCGGTGTTGACCGTGAACTCCATGCGGATTTCCGCGCCCTCGTCGAGGGTGCAGAGCTGCAGCTCCGGGTTCAGAACCGTGATATCGCCCACGGTCTGAATGTCACCGGCGGTGACGGCTCCGGGGCCGGACTTCTTGACGACCATCCGCTTCGGGCCTTCGCCCTGCATCTTGATCGAGATGTCCTTGATGTTCAGCACGATGTCGGTCACGTCCTCGCGCACACCGGCGATCGAGGAGAATTCGTGCAGCACACCGTCGATGTGCACCGATTGCACCGCGGCGCCCTGAAGCGACGACAGCAGGATGCGGCGAAGCGCATTGCCGAGCGTCTGGCCGAAGCCACGCTCGAGCGGCTCGGCGACCATCGTCGCAATACGCGTCGGATCACTGCCGGCAGTCACCTGCAGCTTGTTCGGACGGATCAGTTCTTGCCAGTTCTTCTGGATCGTCACTCTCTTCACCCATCACGTTGGAGACTGCGGACCAGCCCGCTCAACACATAGCCGTTCGAAGAACGGCGTCGCTTCACTCACCTACGTGGAAATCGCGGGCCACACACGTCGACCCGCGAGGAAAAATCAGACGCGCCTGCGCTTGCGCGGACGGCAACCATTGTGCGGGATCGGCGTCACGTCGCGGATCGACGTCACCGTGAAGCCCGCTGCCTGCAATGCACGAAGCGCCGACTCGCGTCCTGAACCCGGGCCTGCGACCTCGACCTCGAGGGTACGCATGCCGTGCTCCTGCGCCTTCTTCGACACGTCCTCAGCGGCAACCTGTGCCGCATACGGCGTCGACTTGCGCGAACCCTTGAAGCCCATCGTACCGGCCGACGACCAGGCGATGGTGTTGCCCTGCGCGTCGGTGATGGTGATCGTCGTGTTGTTGAACGACGAGTTCACATGCGCGACGCCGGAAGCGATGTTCTTGCGTTCACGGCGCCGAACGCGCGCGACAGCCTCTTTACCCATTGCAAACCTTTCTTACGATCTCGACACCGCCGTAATGCCAGCGGCTCCACCTGATAAGCGTACAGCGAGCAGAAGGACCCTACTCGCCATTCGCCACTCACTATTCGCTTGATTACTTCTTCTTGCCGGCAATCGCCTTCGCCGGACCTTTACGCGTGCGCGCATTCGTGTGCGTACGCTGGCCGCGAACCGGCAGGCCGCGCCGATGGCGCAGACCGCGATAGCAGCCAAGATCCATCAGACGCTTGATGTTGATACCGACCTCGCGGCGCAGGTCGCCCTCGACCATGTAGTCGCGGTCGATCACTTCGCGGATCTGCAACACTTCCTGGTCGCTCAACTGCGACACGCGGCGATCGACCGGAATGTTGACCTTCTCGATGATCTCGGCCGCGTTCTTCTGGCCGATGCCATGAATGTATTGGAGCGCGATCAGCACGCGCTTGTTGGTCGGAATGTTGACGCCGGCAATACGAGCCACGGCTTATTCTCCTGTTGCCGGTCCTGTTCGGTTCGGCTGTTCGTCTTGAGCTTCAATCATCGTCGGGCCACAAACGCGAATACGACGCCCGTCCCCGCAGGTCTTTCGGGGCCCGGCATCGTCTGAAGCTCTCCGACTGGATGTCCGGGTTATTAAGGTATTCAACGGCGTTTCGTCAACCGATTCCGCCGTTTAGCGGCCGTCTTCTTGGCCTTTTTGGTGACTTTCTTTGCGGCTTTTTTGGCCTTTGCCGCAGTCCGGGTTCCCGCCCTCGATTTGGCCTTGGATTTCGCCCTCAGGGCGGGCCTTTTGGCCGTGGCGGCCTTCTTGCCCTTCTTGCCGGCAGATTTGGCCTTCGCTGGCGATTTCACCGCTGGGGCCGTTTTTCGGGCCGCATTGGCTGCCTTTTTTGGCTTCGGCTGGACTTGGGCCTCCAGAATCCGGCTGATCTGGGCGGTCACCTCGTCGATCGAGGCCATGCCATCCACGGTCGCCAGCGCCCGCTTGTCACCATAATAGTGCACCAGCGGCTCGGTCTGCGCGCGGTAGGCCTCAAGGCGCTTGCCCAGCGCCTGCGCATTGTCGTCCGCCCGGACGGCCTCGCCGCGTGCCTGCATTTCGGCGATACGGGTTTCCACCCGCTGGAGCAGAACAGCCTCGTTGACGCGCAATTCGATTACCGAATCAAGCCTGAGGCCCTTTTCCTTGAGAAGACGATCGAGCGCTTCGGCCTGCGGCACCGTGCGCGGAAAGCCATCGAGGATGAAGCCGTTCCTGGCGTCCTCCTGATCGAGGCGGTCGGAGATGATTCCAATAACGATATCGTCGCTGACCAGGCCGCCATTCGCCATGACGTCTTTGGCCTTGAGGCCGATCGGCGTCTCGGCCGCGACCGCGGCGCGCAGCATGTCGCCTGTCGAAAGCTGAACGATGCCGTATTTCTGAACGAGACGCTGTGCCTGGGTTCCCTTGCCTGCCCCCGGTGGCCCGAGAAGGATCAGCCTCATCTGCGACGGCCTTTCAGTTTCGAACGCTTGATCAGACCCTCATACTGGTGCGCCAGCAGATAGCCTTGCACCTGCGCCACCGTGTCCATCGTCACGCTGACGACGATCAACAGCGACGTGCCGCCGAAGTAGAACGGCACCGATGCGTAGGAAATCAGAATTTCCGGAATGAGACAAACGACCGAAAGATACGCGGCGCCGAGGACAGTAATGCGCGACAGCACGTAGTCGATGTATTCGGCCGTGCGCTCGCCGGGGCGAATGCCCGGAATGAAGCCGCCGTGCTTCTTCAGGTTGTCGGCCGTCTCGGTCGGATTGAAAACGATCGCCGTGTAGAAGAACGCGAAGAAGATGATCAACGAGATATAGAGAATGAGGAACAGCGGCCGGCCGTGGCCCAACTGAGTCACGAGCCACTGGAACCATTCCGGGCCCTTGCCGGCATTGAAGCTCGCGATCGTCGTCGGCAGCAACAGCAGCGACGATGCGAAGATCGGCGGGATCACGCCAGAGGTATTGAGCTTGAGTGGCAGGTGCGAGGACTGCCCCTCGAACATCTTGTTGCCCACCTGACGCTTCGGATACTGGATCAACAGGCGGCGTTGCGCACGCTCCATGAACACGATGAAGGCGATCACGGCCACCGCCATGACGATGACCAGGAGGATCAGTCCGGTCGACAGCGCGCCCTGACGGCCGAGCTCGAGGGTTCCGGCAATCGCCGACGGAAGCTCCGCGACGATGCCTGCCATGATGATCAGCGAAATACCGTTGCCGATGCCGCGCGCGGTGATCTGCTCGCCGAGCCACATCAGGAACATCGTGCCGCCGGTCAGCGTGATCACGGTGGAGATTCGGAAGAACCAGCCGGGATCGGCAACCACGTTGCCGGCGCCTTCGAGACCGATGGCGATGCCATAGGCCTGGAAAACCGACAGGATCACCGTCAGGTAGCGCGTGTACTGGTTGAGCGTCTTGCGCCCGGCCTCGCCTTCCTTTTTCAGGGCTTCGAGCTGGGGCGAAACGGTCGTCAAAAGCTGAATGATGATCGATGCCGAGATGTACGGCATGATGTTCAGCGCGAAGATCGCCATGCGGTTGATACCGCCGCCGGCGAACATGTTGAACATGCCGAGGATGCCGCCCGCCTGGGAGCGGAACACCTGGTCCCAGATGTTGGGGTCGATGCCGGGAAGCGGGATGTAGGTGCCGAGTCGGTAGACGAGGAGCGCGCCGAGCGTGAACCAGATTCGCTTCTTCAGCTCATCCGCCTTCGCGAAGGAGGAGAAGTTGATATTCGCCGCTAACTGTTCCGCTGCCGAGACCATCTTCGGACTTCTCCCGCGCCTCTTTCACCGTCGCCCGAGAAGGACCGTCCGGTAGCCACCGCGCCCAATATGATATGGGCCTGCCGCAAAATCCACGGGCTGATCCCACAGCCTAGGGGCTGCGGCCGCAAATGACAGCAAAGTGACCAATGCCGGCTGGCGCGTATCCCCTGTCGCAAAACCCGCTTTCCAACCTCGCGCGATACGCGCTAGGCCGCCTCTTCTTCCTTCTTCGGCGCCAGAATCTTCACCGAACCGCCGGCCTTTTCGACCGCCGCGATCGCCGACTTCGACGCGCCATGCACCTCGAACGACACCTTGGACTTGATTTCTCCGCGGCCCAGCAACCGCACACCATCGCGTGCACGGCGCAGCGCGCCGGCCTTCACCAGCACCTCGGCGTTGACCACGCCCTTGGCGTCGAGCTTGCCGGAATCGATGGCGTCCTGGACACGATCGAGATTGATCTCAACCAGATCCAGCGCAAAGATATTGTTGAATCCGCGCTTCGGCAGCCGGCGGTGCAGCGGCATCTGGCCGCCTTCAAAGCCCTTGATGCGCACGCCCGAACGCGCGGTCTGGCCCTTGCCGCCGCGGCCGGCCTGCTTGCCCTTGCCGGAGCCGATGCCGCGGCCGACGCGCATACGCTTCTTGCGCGAGCCGGGGTTGTCGGCGAGATCGGTGAGTTTCATCGTTCGCTCTTCCTTACTTCCCGTCCACGACACGGACGAGGTGTCTGACCTTGTCGATCATGCCGCGAATCTCAGGCGTGTCCTGAAGTTCAGCGACCCGGCCGATCTTGTTGAGCTTGAGGCCGACCAGCGTCTCGCGCTGCGAGTGATGGCGGCGGATCGCGCTGCCGACCTGCTCGACCTTGATGGTTTTCGTGGCCTTGGCCATGGCTCTCTACTCCTGACGGCGCCGCTTAGTCGGCAGCCGCTTCAGCGTCGCCACCAACGCGGCGCGACTGCAAAGTGGACACCTTGATGTTCCGGCGTGCCGCAACCGAACGCGGCGAATCCTGATGCTTCAGCGCATCGAACGTCGCCCGCACCATGTTGTAGGGGTTCGACGAGCCGAGCGACTTCGCCACGACGTCCTGCATCCCGAGCGTCTCGAACACGGCGCGCATCGGGCCGCCGGCGATAATGCCGGTGCCTGGAGGTGCGGCGCGCAGGAACACCTTGCCCGCGCCGTGACGGCCGGCGACGTCATGATGCAACGTCCGGCCTTCGCGCAAGGGAACGCGCGTCAGGTTGCGCTTCGCCGAGTCGGTCGCCTTGCGGATGGCCTCCGGCACTTCGCGCGCCTTGCCGTGGCCGAAGCCGACACGGCCTTTCTGGTCGCCGACAACGACGAGTGCTGCGAAGCCGAAACGGCGTCCGCCCTTCACAACTTTGGCGACACGGTTGATATGGACGAGCTTGTCAACGAATTCGCTGTCGCGCTCTTCCCGATCCCTGCTCCGTTCGCGTCCGCCGCGTTCGCGTTCACCTGCCATGGTGTTGTTCCGATCTGTTCACGAGAGCCGCTGCCCTCGAACCCTTCATCATCTTTATCTATGGGATGCGATCCGACCGAAAAACGTTAGCCGCTTTTCGAAAAACCGCCGCCGCCGTTAGAAACTCAGTCCGCCTTCGCGCGCCGCATCGGCGAGCGCCTTGACGCGTCCATGGTAGAGATACTGGCCGCGGTCGAAGACCACTTCCTTCACCCCGCCCTTCACTGCACGTTCGGCCACGAGCTTGCCGACCGCCGCCGCAGCCTCGATGTTCGCGCCGGTCTTACCGGACTCGCGCAACGCCTTTTCCATCGACGAGGCGGCAGCGAGCGTCTCGCCCTTCGCGTCGTCGATGACCTGCGCGTAGATGTGCTTCGACGAGCGGAACACCGACAGGCGCAGACGACCGCCCGCGGCTCGCTTGATCGAGTTCCGTACACGAACTTTGCGCCGCGCGTTCGTGATCTTCATCTTCGACATTACCAGTTACCTCTTCTTGACTGGCTTCACCACGGTGAGCTTGCGCATCAGCTTGCGCACATTCACCGGACCCAGCTCGCGGGCGACGTGGATGTCGCTGACCGTCATGGTCCGCAACAGCGATCCGTCCTCGCGACGGACGAGCAGTTCGCCCGGCAGCAACAACTCGAACAACGTAGCCGTCGTCATTTCTTCTTGCCTTCCTTGCGGAAGATGAACTCGTCGGCGTACTTCACACCCTTGCCCTTGTAGGGCTCCGGCGGACGGTAGTCGCGGATCTCGGCTGCGACCTGGCCGACCCGCTGGATGTCGGTGCCGACGACGAGGATCTCGGTCGGCTTCGGCGTCGTGATGGCGATCCCTTCCGGGATCGGATAGTTCACATCGTGGCTGTAGCCGAGCGAGAGCTGCAGGTTCTTGCCCTGCACTGCCGCGCGATAGCCGACGCCGGTGATCTCGAGCTTCTTCTCGAAACCCTTGGTCACACCCTCGACCAGGTTGGCGATCGACGCGCGCGAGGTGCCGTACAGCGAGCGTGAGCGCTTGGTCTCGAAGCGCGGATCGACGGTGATCTCGCCCTTGTCGAACTTCACCGCGACGTCATCGTGAACCACGAATTGAAGCTGGCCCTTCGGCCCCTTCACCTTCACGGTCTGCCCTTCGACGTTGGCAGTAACGCCGGTCGGGATGGTAATCGGTCTTTTGCCTACACGGGACATGGCGCGTTCCTTTAGAACACCGTGAAGAGAACTTCGCCGCCCACATTCGCTTCGCGAGCGTCGTGGTCAGCCATGATTCCCTTCGGCGTCGACAGCACCGAGATGCCGAGGCCGTTGTTTACGCGCGGCAGGTTCTTTGCCGACACGTAGACCCGCCGGCCCGGCTTCGAAACCCGGTCGATCTCGCGGATTACCGGCTCGCCGTCGGAATACTTCAGTTCGATCTCGATCTCGCTGCGTCCGCCGGCATGCTCTACGGTGGCGTAACCGCGGATGTAGCCTTCCGACTTCAGCACTTCGAGGACGTTGGCGCGCATGCGCGAGCCGGGCGTCGAGATCTTGGACTTGTTACGCATCTGCGCATTGCGGATGCGGGTGATCAGATCGCTGATGGGATCGTGTGTGCTCATGCTCGATCCTCCCTCACCAGCTCGACTTCACGAGGCCCGGAACAAGCCCCTTCGAGCCCAGTTCGCGCATCGCGATACGGCTGAGCTTGGTCTTACGATAGACCGAGCGCGGACGTCCCGTCAGCTCGCAACGGTTGCGGATACGGGTCGGCGACGAATTGCGCGGCAAGGCCGCGAGCTTGAGCGTCGCCGCGAACCGCTCTTCCATCGGCTTCTTCTTGTCGGCGATGATCGCCTTCAGCCTGGCGCGTTTGGCCTGGGCCAGCTTGGCCATCTTCTGCCGCCGGTTGTTCTTCTCGATCGAACTCTTCTTCGCCATGCGTCTCTCCAGAGGTTCCGCGTTTGAAAGCGTCAGTCAGCTTTCACTGCCGGAACGGGAAATTGAATGCGGTCAGCAGCGCCCGCGCCTGCTCGTCGTCAGACGCCGTCGTGCAGACCGTGATGTCCATGCCCCAGGTCTCGCCCGACTTCTCGAAGTCGATCTCCGGGAACACGATGTGCTCTTTCAGGCCGAGCGAATAGTTGCCGCGACCGTCGAAGCTCTTCGGATTGAGGCCGCGGAAATCGCGGACGCGCGGCAGCGCGATGTTCACCAGACGGTCGATGAACTCGTACATACGCGCCTTGCGCAGCGTGACCTTGCAGCCGATCGCCTGTCCCTCGCGCAGCTTGAAGGTGGCGATCGCCTTGCGCGAATGGGTCACGATCGCTTTCTGGCCGGCGATCAGCGCAAGATCGGCGGAGGCGAGCTCGACCTTCTTGCGGTCATTGACGGCTTCGCCGACGCCCATGTTGAGCACGACCTTTTCCAGGGTCGGCACCTGCATGGGGTTCTCGTAACCGAACTGCTCGGTGAGCTTGGTCCGGATTTCCTTGTCGAACTGCGTGCGCAGCCGCGGAATATATGCGGTCTCAGCCATCGATCTCGGCTCCTGAGCGCTTGGCGACGCGCACCTTGGTGCCGTCCGCCTGAATCTTGAAGCCGACGCGGGTCGGCTTGCCGTCCTTGCCAACGTAAGCGAGGTTCGACAGGTGGATCGGCGCCTCTTTCGAGATGATGCCGCCCTCCTGCTGGGCCGTCTGCTTCTGGTGGCGCTTGACCATGTTGATGCCGCGAACGAGCGCGCGGTTCTCCGTGGGGCGCACTTCAAACACTTCACCCGTGCGGCCCTTCTCACGGCCGCTCAGCACCATCACCCTGTCGCCCTTCCGGATCTTGGCAGCCATCACAGCACCTCCGGCGCAAGCGAAATGATCTTCATGTGGTTCTTGGCGCGCAACTCGCGCGGCACCGGCCCGAAGATGCGGGTGCCGACCGGCTCCGCCTGATTGTTGATCAGCACGGCCGCATTGCGGTCGAAGCGGATGACGGAGCCGTCGGCGCGGCGAATGTCCTTCGCCACACGAACGATGACGGCTTTCATCACGTCGCCCTTCTTCACGCGCCCGCGCGGAATCGCTTCCTTGACCGACACGACAATCACATCACCGACGCTGGCGTATTTACGCTTCGAGCCGCCCAGCACCTTGATGCACATGACACGGCGCGCGCCGGAATTATCGGCCACGTCGAGGTTGGTCTGCATCTGAATCATTGATGCACCTCGTCCTCTTTCATCTAAGCCTTGAAGCGCAAAATGCGCTCAGGCGGTTGTCTTCTTCTCGCCCTGGGTCACGACCCAGCGCTTGAGCTTCGAAATCGGCTTGCTTTCCTGGATCCACACCACGTCGCCCGGCGCGTACTCGTTGTTCTCGTCGTGCGCGTGAAAGTTCTTCGAACGGCGGATCGTCTTCTTGTAGATCGGGTGCGTGAATCGGCGATCGACGCGCACCACGACCGTCTTGTTCTGCTTGTCGCTGACCACGACGCCTTGAAGAGTTCGCTTCGGCATCTGAACCCCTTAAGCCTTCTTGCTGTCGGCCTGGCGCTTCTGCCGGGCGATTGTCTTGATTCGTGCGATGTCACGACGCGCCTCGCGCATGCGCGAAGTATTCTCGAGCTGACCCGTTGCGCGCTGGAAGCGGAGGTTGAAACGCTCCTTCTTCAGCTTCAGGATCTCGTCATCCATCTGGTCGGCGGTCATCCGCCGGATATCCTCGACCTTCAATTCGGCCATCTCACTCACTCCGCGATACGCGCGACGAAGCGCGTCTTGATCGGAAGCTTGGCGGCGGCCAGATCCAGCGCCTCACGCGCGGTCTGGTTCGTCACGCCGTCGATCTCGAACAGGATGCGGCCCGGCTTGACACGCGCGACCCACAATTCCGGGGTGCCCTTGCCCGAGCCCATCCGCACTTCGGCGGGCTTCTTCGATACCGGCACGTCCGGGAACACGCGGATCCAGACGCGTCCGGCGCGCTTCATGTGGCGCGTCAGTGCGCGGCGGGCTGCCTCGATCTGGCGCGCTGTGACACGATCCGGCTCCATCGCCTTCAACCCGAACTGACCGAACGACAGCGTCGCGCCCGAAGAGGCGACGCCGTGAATCCGGCCCTTGTGGGCCTTGCGGAATTTGGTGCGCTTGGGTTGCAGCATGGTTGTTAAGCCTTCAATTCCTTATGCCGCGTCGCGACGCGGACGACCGCTATCGCCTTCGGCCATGCGCTTGTCCTGCGCCATCGGATCATGCTCGAGAATCTCGCCCTTGAAGATCCACACCTTGACGCCGCAGGTGCCGAAGGTCGTAAACGCCGTCGCAACGCCGTAGTCGACGTCGGCGCGAAGCGTATGCAGCGGCACGCGGCCTTCGCGATACCACTCCATGCGAGCGATTTCGGCGCCGCCGAGACGGCCCGAGCAGTTGATCCGGATGCCTTCGGCGCCGAGACGCATCGCCGACTGCACCGCCCGCTTCATCGCCCGGCGGAACGCCACGCGGCGCTCGAGCTGCTGGGCGATCGATTCGGCGACCAGCGTCGCGTCGAGTTCCGGCTTGCGGATCTCGACGATGTTGATGACCACATCGGACGCAGTGATGTCGGCCACCCGCTTGCGCAGCTTGTCGATGTCGGCGCCCTTCTTGCCGATCACGACACCGGGACGCGCCGAGTGGATCGTCACGCGACACTTCTTGTGCGGCCGCTCGATCACGATGCGGGCGACAGCAGCCTGCTTCAGCTCCTTCATCAGGATCTTGCGGATTTCCACGTCCTCATGCAGCAGCTTGCCGTACTCGCTCTTGCCGGCGAACCAGCGCGAATCCCAGGTCCGGTTGATGCCGAGACGCAGCCCGATCGGATTGATCTTCTGACCCATCGTTCTCTCCCGCGCCCGTTATGCGCTCGCCTCGACCTGACGAACGACGATCGTCAGGTTCGAGAATGGCTTCAAGATTCCGCCCGCACGGCCACGGCCACGGGCATGAAAACGCTTCATGACGATCGCCTTGCCGACGAAGGCCTCGGCGACGACCAGATCGTCGACATCGAGGTCATGGTTGTTCTCGGCATTGGCGATCGCCGACTCCAGGCACTTCTTCACGTCGACCGCGACCCGCTTGCGCGAGAACTGCAGGTCGGCGAGCGCAGACGACACCTTCTTGCCGCGGATCAGCCCGGCGACGAGATTCAGCTTCTGCGGGCTGATGCGCAGCATCTTGGCAATGGCCTTCGCCTCGTTGTCGGCAAGGGCTCTCGCTCGTTTCTCTTTGCTCATAGCCTCAATCCTCAAGCCTGCTTGTTTCTTCAGGCTCACAAAACTCAATAGCCGGCGTCACGCCTTCTTGGCCTTCTTGTCGCCGGAGTGACCGTGGAAGGTCCTGGTCGGCGAGAACTCGCCGAACTTGTGACCGACCATTTCCTCGTTCACCGAAACCGGCACATGCTTCTGGCCGTTGTAGACGCCGAAGGTCAGACCGACGAACTGCGGTAAGATCGTCGAGCGCCGACTCCAGATCTTGATCACGTCATGCCGGCCCGACGCGCGCGCGGCGTCCGCCTTCTTCAAAATCGAGGCCTCGACAAACGGGCCCTTCCATACCGAGCGAACCATGGCGTCGCTATCCCTTACTTCTTCTTCCGCTTGTGGCGGCTGAGCAGAATGAATTTCGTGGTCGACTTGTTGACGCGAGTCTTCTTGCCCTTGGTCGGCTTGCCCCACGGGGTCACCGGATGGCGTCCGCCTGAGGTGCGTCCCTCGCCGCCGCCGTGCGGGTGGTCGATCGGGTTCATCGCGACGCCGCGGTTATGCGGCTTCTTGCCGAGCCAGCGATTGCGGCCGGCCTTGCCGATCGAGATGTTCATGTGATCGGGGTTCGACACCGCGCCGATAGTGCCGGTGCAGCGGCCGTGTACCAGACGCTGCTCGCCGGAGTTCAGGCGGAGGATGACGTACTCCTGATCACGACCGACGATCTGCGCGTAGGTACCGGCCGATCGCGCAAGCTGACCGCCCTTACCGATCTTCAGTTCGACGTTGTGGACAATGGTGCCGACCGGCATGTTGCCGAGCGGCATCGCATTGCCCGGCTTCACGTCGGCGTGGCTGCCGGCAATCACGGTGTCGCCGACGGCCAGGCGCTGCGGCGCAAGGATATAGGCGAGCTCGCCGTCCTTGTACTTGATCAGCGCGATGAACGACGTGCGGTTCGGATCGTATTCGATCCGCTCGACGGTCGCCGGCACGTCGCGTTTTGCGCGCTTGAAGTCGATCGTGCGGTACGACTGCTTATGGCCGCCGCCGCGGAACCGCACAGTGATGCGACCGGTGGCGTTGCGGCCACCGCTCTGGTTCAAGCCCTCGGTCAGAGCCTTGACAGGCTTGCCCTTGTAAAGGGCCGATCGATCCACGAGCACGAGCTGGCGCGTGCCAGGCGTCTTCGGGTTGTAAGTTCTCAGTGCCATCTGACTAATCCGCCCTTACAGCCCGGTCGTCACGTCGATCCGGTGACCTTCTTCGAGGGTCACGATCGCACGCTTCGAATCTTGCTGCATGCCGAAGCGGCCACGGAAGACCTTCATCTTGCCGGGACGGTTCAGCGTGTTCACGCTCTTCACCTTCACGTCGAAGAGCTTCTCGACCGCTTCCTTGATCTGCGGCTTGGTCGCGGTGCGCGCGACCTTGAACACAACCTTGTTGTGCTCGGAGGCAACCGTCGCCTTTTCGGTGATCACCGGCGCGACGATGATGTCGTAGTAACGCGGGTCGATGCTCATTTGAAACGCGCCTCCAGCGCTTCGACCGCAGCCTTGGTCAGCACGAGCTTCTGACGGCGCACGATATCGTAGACGTTGATGCCCTGCACCGGCAGCACATCGACGTTCGGGATGTTGCGCGCGGCATTGGCGAAACCGGTGTCGACCTGGGCGCCATCGATGATCAACGCATTGGTCAGGCCGAGGCCCGAGAACTGTGCGGCAAGTGCCTTCGTCTTGGCGCCGGCGAGCTGCGCACTGTCGAGCACGATCAGGCCGCCATCCTTCGCGCGCGCCGACAAGGCGTGCTTGAGCGCAAGGGCACGGACTTTCTTCGGCAGGTCGGTCGCATGGCTGCGCACGACCGGACCGAATGCACGACCACCGCCGCGGAACTGCGGCACGCGTGCCGAGCCGTGACGAGCGCCGCCGGTGCCCTTCTGCCGGTACATCTTCTTGCCCGTGCGCCAGATCTCCGCACGACCCTTGGTCTTGTGCGTGCCGGCCTGTCGCTTGTTGAGCTGCCACTGGATGCAGCGCTGGATGATGTCCTTGCGCGGCTCCAGACCGAAGATCGCGTCCGGCAGCTGCACCGAACCCGACTCCTTGCCTTCAAGGGTTGTGACTTTCAGTTCCATGTCACGCCCCCTCCTTCTCGTTCTCGGCCGGCGCTTCGGCAGCCGCCGCTTCGCCACCGGCGACGCGGAATTTGCCGGGCTTCGGCGCTTCCTTCGGCAGCGGCTTCTTCACCGCATCGCGCACCATGATCCAGCCACCCTTGGAGCCGGGCACCGCGCCCTCAACGAGCACGAGGCCGCGTTCCACGTCGGTCTGCACGACCCGAAGATTGAGCGTGGTGATGCGATCGACGCCCATATGACCGGGCATCTTCTTGTTCTTGAACGTTTTGCCGGGATCCTGGCGGCCACCGGTCGAACCGATCGAACGGTGCGATACCGAGACGCCGTGCGTCGCGCGCAAGCCGCCGAAGTTCCAGCGCTTCATGCCGCCGGCAAAACCCTTACCGATCGAAGTGCCGGTCACATCGACGAACTGGCCCGCGACGAAATGGTCGGCGGTGATCTCGGCGCCCACGGGAAGGATCGCGTCCTCGCTCACGCGAAACTCCGCCACCTCGCGCTTGGGTTCGACCTTGGCGACGGCGAACTGGCCGCGCTCCGCCTTCGGCATATACACAGCGCGGCGCGAGCCCGAACCGAGCTGCAGCGCGACGTAGCCGTTCTTGTCCTTCGTGCGGTGGGCCAGGACCTGGCAATTGCTCAACTTCAACACAGTCACAGGGATATGCTCGCCGGCGTCCGTGAACACCCGCGTCATTCCCACCTTCTGTGCGATCACACCGGAACGCATCTTCGTGCTTCCTGTCCGTTCTGTCCCAAAGGACGTGATTACCTTTAATCAGTTGCGCGCGGCAGCAAGGCCGTGCGCTAGAGCTTGATCTCGACGTCGACGCCCGCGGCGAGGTCGAGCTTCATGAGCGCGTCCACGGTCTGCGGCGTCGGATCGACGATGTCGAGCAGACGCTTGTGCGTGCGCATCTCGAACTGTTCGCGGCTCTTCTTGTCGACGTGCGGCGAACGGTTAACGGTGAACTTCTCGATGCGCGTCGGCAACGGGATGGGTCCACGCACCTGCGCGCCAGTCCGTTTCGCCGTGTTCACGATCTCACGGGTCGACGTATCGAGGATACGATGGTCGAACGCCTTGAGACGGATGCGGATATTCTGGCCGTTCATTGCCGTTGTCTCTTTCTCAGATCGTCACCACTTGGTCGCGGACATCGCGAGTGGCGAATTGCGAACAGCGAATGGAATTCACACCACCCGCTATTCACTACTCCTTGTTCGCCGCTTACTCGATGATGCTGGCGACGACGCCGGCGCCGACCGTGCGGCCGCCCTCGCGGATCGCGAAGCGCAGCTTCTCTTCCATCGCGATCGGCACGATCAGGTGCACTTCCATTGCGATGTTGTCGCCCGGCATAACCATTTCCGTGCCCTGCGGCAGGTGCACCACACCGGTCACGTCGGTGGTGCGGAAATAGAACTGCGGACGGTAGTTGGTGAAGAACGGCGTGTGGCGGCCACCCTCTTCCTTGGTGAGGATGTAGGCCTCGGCCTTGAACTTCGTGTGCGGCTTGACCGAGCCGGGCTTGCAGAGCACCTGGCCGCGCTCGACTTCCTCGCGCTTGGTGCCGCGCAGCAGCGCGCCGATGTTGTCGCCCGCCTGTCCCTGATCGAGCAGCTTGCGGAACATCTCGACGCCGGTGACGGTCGTCTTCTGCGTCGGCTTCAGGCCGACGATCTCGATTTCCTCGCCGACCTTGATGATGCCGCGCTCGACGCGACCGGTCACCACGGTGCCTCGGCCCGAGATCGAGAACACGTCTTCCACCGGCATCAGGAACGGCTGGTCGATCGGACGCTCCGGCTGCGGGATGTACTCGTCGACCGCCTTCATCAGCTCGAGAACGGCGTCGTGGCCGAGCTTCGGATCCTTGTTCTCGAGCGCGGCAAGTGCCGAGCCCTTGATGATCGGGATCTTGTCGCCGGGGAAGTTGTACTTCGACAGCAGCTCACGGACCTCGAGCTCGACGAGCTCGAGCAGCTCCGGATCATCGACCATGTCGCACTTGTTGAGGAACACGACGATCGCCGGCACGCCGACCTGGCGGGCGAGCAGGATGTGCTCACGGGTCTGCGGCATCGGGCCGTCGGCAGCCGACACGACAAGGATCGCGCCATCCATCTGGGCAGCGCCGGTGATCATGTTCTTCACGTAGTCGGCATGGCCTGGGCAGTCGACGTGCGCGTAGTGACGGTTCTTGGTCTCGTACTCGACGTGAGCGGTCGAGATCGTGATGCCGCGCGCCTTCTCTTCCGGCGCCTTGTCGATCTGGTCGTATGCCGTGAACGTCGCGCCACCCGTCTCAGCGAGCACCTTGGTGATCGCCGCCGTCAACGACGTCTTGCCATGGTCGACGTGACCGATGGTGCCGATGTTGCAGTGGGGCTTGTTACGTTCAAACTTCTCTTTGGCCATGACACTCTCCGTTCAGGCTTCGACTTCTCGTCAAAGACAGCTTTAAGCGAACTTCTTCTGGACTTCTGCCGACACGTTGGCCGGCGCTTCTGCGTAGTGATCGAACTGCATCGTGAAGGTCGCGCGGCCCTGGCTCATCGAGCGCAGGTTGTTCACGTAACCGAACATGTTCATCAGCGGCACCATCGCGTTGATGACGTTGGCGTTGCCGCGCATGTCCTGGCCTTGAATCTGGCCGCGTCGCGAGTTCAGGTCGCCGATCACCGAACCGGTGTAGTCTTCCGGCGTCACCACCTCGACCTTCATGATCGGCTCGAGCAGGATCGACTTGCCCTTCTGCAACGCCTCCCGGAATGCCGCACGCGATGCGATTTCGAAGGCCAGCGCCGACGAGTCGACGTCGTGGTACTTGCCGTCCACGAGCTGCACCTTGACATCGACCACCGGGAAGCCGGCGACCACACCTGCGCCCAGCACGCTCTCGATGCCCTTTTCGACGCCCGGGATGTACTCCTTCGGTACCGCGCCGCCCACGATCTTGGATTCGAACTCATAGCCCTTGCCGGGCTCGTTCGGCTCGACGATGAGCGACACGGCCGCGAACTGACCGGTACCGCCGGTCTGCTTCTTGTGCGTGTAATCGACGTCCGCGCGCTTGGTGATGCGTTCCCGGAACGCCACCTGCGGCGCACCGATGTTGGCGTCAACCTTGTAGGTGCGCCGCAGGATATCGACCTTGATGTCGAGATGCAGCTCGCCCATTCCCTTCAGGATCGTCTGACCGGACTCCTGATCGGTCGACACGCGGAATGACGGATCCTCGGCTGCAAGCTTCGCCAGCGCGACACCGAGCTTCTCCTGGTCGGCCTTCGACTTCGGCTCGATCGCGATCTCGATGACCGGATCCGGAAACTCCATCTTTTCCAGAATCACGGGCTTTGCAGCGTCGCACAGCGTGTCGCCGGTGCGCGCTTCCTTCAAACCAGCCAGCGCGACGATATCGCCCGCATAAGCCTCCTTGATGTCTTCCCGGTTGTTCGCATGCATCAGCAGCATGCGGCCGATACGCTCTTTGCGCTCACGCGTCGAATTGATGACACCGGTCCCCGACTGCAGCGTGCCGGAATAGATGCGGCAGAACGTGATGGTGCCGACGAACGGATCGTCCATGATCTTGAATGCGAGCAGCGCCATCGGCTCTTTGTCGTCGGCGCTGCGGACGACCTCGTTGCCCGCCTCGTCAACGCCCTTGATCGCAGGCACGTCGATCGGCGACGGCAGATAGTCGACGACGGCGTCGAGCAGCGGCTGCACGCCCTTGTTCTTGAATGCCGAGCCGCAGAGCACGGGATAGAACGCGCCGGTAAGTACGGCCTTGCGGAGCAAGCGCTTCAGCGTCGACTCGTCCGGCTCCTTGCCGTCGAGGTAGGCGGCCATCGCGTCGTCATCGAGCTCGACGGCGGCTTCCACCATCTTCTCGCGATACTCCTTCGCCTTGTCGGCGAGGTCGGCCGGGATGTCCTCGTCATGGAACTTTGCGCCGAGACCTTCGTCTTCCCAGACGACAGCCTTCATGCGCACCAGATCGATGATGCCCTTGAAGTTGCTTTCCGAACCAATCGGCAGCTGGATCGCGACAGGCTTCGCGCCCAGGCGGTCGACGATATCGTCGAGACACTTGTAGAAGTCGGCGCCGGTCTTATCCATCTTGTTGGCGAAGACGATGCGCGGCACGCGGTACTTATCGCCCTGGCGCCAGACGGTCTCCGTCTGCGGCTCGACGCCCTGGTTCGAATCGAGCACGCACACCGCGCCGTCGAGCACACGCAACGAGCGCTCGACTTCGATGGTGAAGTCGACGTGGCCGGGGGTGTCGATGATGTTCAGCCGCTTGCCGTTCCAGAACGCGGTCGTCGCAGCCGACGTAATGGTGATGCCGCGCTCCTGCTCCTGCTCCATCCAGTCCATCGTCGCGGCGCCTTCGTGCACCTCGCCGATCTTGTGGCTCTTGCCGGTGTAATAAAGGATGCGCTCGGTCGTCGTGGTCTTACCGGCGTCGATATGCGCCATGATGCCGAAGTTTCGATAATTCTCGATGGCATGTTGACGGGGCATGAGACTGTCCTTCGTGTCCGTTCGTTTCGCCGTTACCAGCGATAATGCGAGAACGCGCGGTTGGCTTCCGCCATCTTGTGCACGTCTTCACGCTTCTTGACGGCGTTTCCACGATTGTTCGACGCATCCAGCAACTCTGCAGAAAGTCGCTCGGTCATGGTCTTCTCGTTGCGACCGCGCGCCGCCGAGATGATCCAGCGAATGCCCAGCGCCTGACGGCGGCTCGAGCGCACTTCGACCGGCACCTGGTAGGTCGCACCGCCGACGCGGCGGGAGCGCACTTCGATCGACGGCATGACATTGTCGAGCGCCTGCTCGAACACGCCGAGCGGGTTCTGCTTGGTCTTGTTCTCGATGATGCCGAGCGCGCCGTAGACGATGCCTTCGGCGACCGACTTCTTGCCGTGATGCATCACGGAGTTCATGAATTTGGTGATGACGATGTTCCCGAACTTCGGATCGGGAAGCACTTCGCGTTTTTCTGCGGCGTGACGGCGCGACATGGATCCCCTCCCGCTTACTTCGGACGCTTGGCGCCGTACTTCGAACGGCGCTGTTTGCGGTTCTTGACGCCCTGCGTATCGAGAACGCCGCGCAGGATGTGGTAGCGCACGCCCGGAAGGTCCTTCACGCGGCCGCCACGGATCATGACGACCGAGTGCTCCTGCAGGTTATGGCCCTCGCCGGGGATGTAACCAATGACCTCAAAGCCGGTGGTCAGGCGCACCTTGGCAACCTTGCGAAGCGCCGAGTTCGGCTTCTTCGGCGTGGTCGTATAGACGCGCGTACAGACGCCGCGCTTCTGCGGCGACTGTTTCAGCGCCGGCACCTTCTTGCGCGACTTCTGAACGACGCGCGGATTTGCGATCAGCTGGTTGATCGTCGGCATTGGCAGCCTTCATCCTTCATTCGCGCGAAGCCCGACTGGGCCTCGCAAATCCACATGCCCTCACGGGCCGAAACTCGCTTCGATGCGCAAAACGAAACAACGCCAACCACTCGTCACCCGAGCGGAAAGCGTTCGTCGCCACAGAGGACCTCAACAAGCCGTTGATGGCCCATCAAGATCATGCACTCGAAATCGATCTCAGGAGTTTCTCTCAAGAGACCGAAGATCGTCCTGGCATTGCCTGGCTTTGATCAACAGCGTCTGAGCGACATTGGTCGAGGTTGGTGCCCGCTCCTCGCCAAGAATGATCTGATCACGACGATGATCTGTTCACCACAATGGCGAAGGGGGTGATCCGTTCCGACGTCTTGGAAGCTCACCGCCTGTCGTAAAGTGCGCGGTTTCTAACCATCGCGAGTCGGCAAGTCAAGGTAAAACCAGCGTCAAACAAGCACTTCTGACGTACGGCGAATCTGCTCGCGGAAGTTCTTCATCCGTTGCCAGTTGCGTCGCGCGCCGCCGCACCACCGGTCATCAACCAACGCGCATGGTCACGTACGTCCACGGGCCAGGCTTCCGTAAGCCGCACAAAGGTCTCCCGATCGCCGGCAAACAGCGCGCGCGAGGCCTCCTCGAAATGCGAAAAATTGCCAGCGACAGCGTGCATGAAGCGGTAAGTCACCTCCTGAGCTTTTCGTCCCAAATTATTGAATTCACTTGATTTTCTCTCCGCATCAATCAACCGGCGAAGGGCGACTGACGCCCCTCCTGGCTGTTCTGCAAGCCAATCCCAATGGCGCGGCAGGAGCGTCACTTCTCGTCCGACAACGCCGAGCTTCGGCCGCCCTGCCCGGCGTGGCTGCCCTGTGGAAGCCACGGAAGCCGGGGGGCGCCCTGCCAGGCGGGCAGCAACGTCCTGCGGAGTTCCACGCAGATCGACCTCGATCTGCTGTGACGTCGCGTCGTCAAAAATCAGCACCGGCGACTGATCGCCTCGATCGACCACTGCCTTCACAGCAAGCGCAACGTCGGCGAGTGAGCCGGCCGCGATTCGGGAATTACCCGCAAAGGCAGTACAGGACGCTGGATCGATATCTGGCATGACGACCTCCGACCCGCATTTTTAGCCGGATAAAATATAGCAGTCAATACTACCCGGGTAATTTAGTCGTCATCATCATCCGCGTCTTCGTCATCGACATCCTGATCGGTGGGCTCAGGAGCCCGATGCAACTGGTCTTCCCAAAGCTTCGCGTACGCTCCGCCGTCCGCCAAAAGCTGGTCATGCGAGCCGCGCTCAACCACGCGGCCGCCGGCCAGGACAATAATTTCGTCCATTTCGACCACCGACGTCAGGCGGTGGGTGGAAAAGATCATCGTCCGGCCCTTCGCGAGTTTCAGCAACGTGCGATTGATCGCAGCCTCGGTGGTCTGGTCGAGCGCCGAGGTCGCCTCGTCGAGCAGCAGCACCGACGGATTGCGGGCGATCGCGCGGGCAATGGCGATGCGTTGGCGCTGTCCGCCGGAAAGCGTCTCGCCGCGCTCGCCGACGATCGTGTCGTAGCCTTCCGGCAGGCTCATAATGAAGTTGTGGATCTCGGCGTTGCGTGCGGCCTCCTCCACCTCCTCGTCGGTGGCGCCCTCCTTGCCGAGGCGAATGTTCTCGCGCAACGACATGTTGAACAGCATGTTCTCCTGGAACACGACAGCCATGCTGGAGCGAAGCGAATCCCGCGTGACCCGCCGGATGTCGACGCCATCAATGGTCACGCGGCCGCTGGTCGGCGTGTAGAGCCGCAAAATCAGGTTGAGCAGCGTGCTCTTGCCCGAACCGCTCGGCCCTACCACGGCAATGCTGCGGCCGACCGGAATTTTCAACGACAGTTCTTCGATCACCGGCTTTTCCGCGCCTTCGTAAGCGAAGCTCACGTGATCGAAGGTGATGTCGTTGGTGATACGCGGCATAACCGGCGCGGCGGGACGGTCTGCCCCCGTCGCCCGTTCGTCGAGCAATTCCTGCATGTGCCGCGTCGCCGCCGCAGCCTGAATTGCGACCGGAATGAAGTGCATCAGGTGAGCGATGTTGTAGGAGATCTCCCAAAAGGCGCTTTCGAACGTGACGAACGTGCCGATGGAAATCTGACCCGTCGTTGCGAGGTAGGCGCCGATCGCCAGCACGACGAGGTGCAACAGCAGTACCGCGATCGTCACCGTGCGCTCGACCATGGTCGAGAGAAACGTGGCGCGGATCATGCTGAACCGCGCGGCATGGTTGCGCAACGAAAACCAGCCGAGTGCACGACGCTGCAGGCTGAACGCCTTCACCACGGCTTGCGCGGCGACGGTCTCCTGCACGACGCCGAGAATGGCCGACTCGTTGACCTTCTGCTCGTAGTTGGCCTGCACGGCCTTGGGCGTCAGAATGCGCGGGCCGATCAGCGTGATCGGGAAGATCAGGAGAGCCACCACGGCAAGCTGCCAGTTCAGATAAAGCATCAACCCGATGCCTGCGATCAGTTCCATGAGCGGCAGCAGCGCGCCGTTGGCGAAGTGCTTCACCGAACCTTCGTAGGCGGCCATGTCCACGGAGAAGCGCGCCAGAACTTCGCCGCGCCGGGTCTTTGCAAAGAATGCCGACGGCAGGTTCTGCACATGGTCGAACAGTCTGGCACGGACATCTGAGATGACGCCGGAGGCCGTACGCGCATCCCATAGTTCATACCAGATGGCGACGATGGAGGTGAAGACGCCCGCAACCGCAAGCACGATCAGGATACGGTAGAGGGTCTGCAGATCCTCTTCATTCAACGCATCGTCGATCAGAAACTTCAGGCTCAACGGCATGATGACGTTGAAGAGCGTCTCGACCAGAAGGCCGAAGCCGACGATCGCAAGCCCCTTCTTGTAATTCTTCAGAAACGGCCGCGTGAACCGGTAAACTGTCGAGAATGCGCCGGCCGCCTCGCGCGCGGTAAATACGAGCAAATCCTCGTCGTCTTCGTCATCGATCACGGCGGCCGGGGAGTTGGTCCCGACATTCGCAACTTTTGCCAAAGCAGCCGGATTGTCCTGCGGTCCGTCTTTGTCATCGGACTCAAGGGATGCAGCCTGCGCCGCCTGGTCGTCGGGGGCCGCGTTCGCGTCGGACGGAGATTGTGGCGGCGACGCCATGCAACAGGACTACCGATGGAAGTTGATTGCAGGATGACACGGACCACGGCAGCGGCTCAATAGCCGCCGGTTCGCCGCCCGCAATCAATCGTCGGAGGTCTTGTCGAAAAACGAGTAGCGCAGCGACTCGGCGTCGGCGTACCAGTGCCCGGGGCCTTTATTCGCCGCGAGTGTCGCCTGCCACAGCACATCGGTGACGTCGCGCCGGTTCATCGACAGATCGAAGCCGTTGGAGAAGAACAGTTCCGACCATTCCCACCACGTGCCGAGCTTCTTCACGCCACGCAACAGGTTGTATCTGTCGATCAGTGCGGCCGGAAGGTCGCTGGTCACCGAACCGAAAACCAGCCCCCTGCGAACCACGCGGTTGAATTCGCCGATTGCCTTGACCGCCTGCCTGTCGGTGAGGTGGCAGAGACTCGTCTCGTAGACGAAGTCAAACTCCCCGTCCGCGAACGGAAGATCGGTGATCGATCCCGCCACGTTGTACTTTTTCAGGTCCTTGCGCGTACGGGCATGGATCGCCCGATTGCGCTCGATACCCCATGCATCGACGCCGCGCTCACGCAGCGCGCCGACGAGTTCACCGCTCGCCGATCCTGCGACCAGCAGTTTGTACCCCTTCGCTCTGTTCCAAGTGAGCTTGATGAGGCTCATCAGATAATCGGGATCCGTGAACTGGCTCCAGACATCACTATAGGAGCCGACCCCGCGGTAATTGTCGAAGTAATCGCGGTCGATCTTATCCGACACCGGCTGCGCACCCTGCCCCTTGGCATAGCGCAGCTTGATCGTCTCCGTGAGGATGAGGTCCGTCGCCGCGTCCGAGGAGTCGAGCAGACCGTTCAGCGTCGAGTCGAACAGGTAGTCACCGACCAGCACGAGGCCAGCGTGATCGTTCGGCTCCGGCCGATGGTTGGTCAGAACGTCGCGCACCGGAAATCCGCCCGGAACCGCGTTCACCGACGACAGCCATCGATGGACCTTGCCTTCCAAGAAGTGCGCGCGCGCATCGCCGAACGAGGCTGGCAGCGACTTGATCGCTGCATCCACCAATTGCTGGTCACCCAGGTTGACGTAGGCCAGCGCGTCGGAGCCCGCGATCAGGAAGTTCAGCACGCCGTGGCGGCCGACATTATGCCGCGCGCCCTCGACGTAGACGCAGCAGCCGCCAAAAGCTTCTGACATCCACCATGCACCGGCGACCTTGTCCCCCCAGAACGGCTCATCGAACAGCAGCGCCACACGCAAATAGTGCGCCGGCCGGTCGAAATAGGCCACGTGTCTGACCATCGACGATCGCAGTCGCTCGTTGTCCCAGCCCACCGTGGAGAGCCAGCTGTGCGGCAAGCACATCACCACGAGGTCGAAGTCGCGCGTCTCCGGACCTTTACCGTTCATCATGTTGAGCTGATAGCGGCCGCTCTCGCTCTTGCCGACCTTCAACACGCGATGATTGAACTGGACATCGGCGTCGATCTCCTCACGCAGGCGCTCGATGATCTGCTCGTTGCCGTTCTGGATGGAGTAGAGGCCGATATAGCCGTCGATATCCATCACGAAGTTCTTCAGCGCATTCAGCCCGTTGGTATTGTGGCTTTCGGTGGCGATGTCGGAACGCGCCATCACCTTCAGGAATCGCTTGGCGATCGGATCCTTCACTTCACGGTCGAGCAGTTCTTCGCAATTGATGAAGGCCCAGGGGTGCTCGTTATCGTGTGCGCCAACGCCCTCATAATATTCCTGAGGCGACATCATCTGCGTACAGCGCTTTCGAAACGTCTCGATGGCGTCTGCGGTCTTGTCTCCGTACTTGCGGCGCATGCCGCGCAAGTCGTCCAGCAACTCGCCGTCAAGTTGCACCTGCTCGGCATCGATCGGAATGGTTTGCAGACCGAGATGCTGGACAAGGTCCCGTAGCGGGTCCGGACCGAGCATCGAGTAATCGTAGATTTCAGCGACGCCGGCCTCGTACAGCGCCGGCGCCTTGTCGAATGTCTTTGACAGGATCTTGCCGCCAAGGCGTTCCGTCGCCTCGAAGATGGTCACCTTGCACAGTGGTCCAAGCTTCTTGCGCAAGTACCAGGCGGTCATCAGGCCGCCCGGCCCTCCCCCAACGATCGCCAGATCCAACATTCGCCCCTTCCCCGGACGCGACCGCGACGCCGTCTTTGCCCGCGCGCAGTCGGCCACGAGCCTCGTAAGGAAGAGTGTTTTTCACCTGAAAGGAAGATGAACAAACCGGGGGTGCTAAACAAAAAACGCGATTGCGCGCGAAGAAAAACCAGCTGCACCCGGCGGCGCTTGTTCCGCGGTGGCAATCGCCGGACAAAAGAAAGGCCGCCCGAAGGCGGCCTTTCGATCGATCGATTGGAGGAGCGGCTACTCCGCTGGCGGCAGAGCGACCGGTTCGGGCTGCGGCGCATCCGGCACGATGGCAGCAGCTGCTGCCGCCTGCTTCTCGCGCTCGTCGAGGATCAGCTTGTCGCGCTTGGCGGCGACTTCGCGGATCTTCGTCATGGAGGCGCCGGTGCCCGCCGGAATCAACCGGCCGACGATGACGTTCTCCTTCAGGCCCTCGAGCGCATCCGCCTTGCCGTTGACGGCGGCTTCGGTGAGCACGCGCGTGGTCTCCTGGAACGATGCCGCCGAGATGAACGACTTCGTCTGCAGGCTTGCCTTGGTGATGCCGAGCAGCACCGGCACGGCGGAGGCGATCTTCTTGCCCTCTTCCCTTGCCCTGACGTTGACGTGTTCGAACTCGATGCGATCCATCTGCTCGCCCTGGATCAGATCGGTTTCACCCGGCTCGGTGATCTCGACTTTCTGCAGCATCTGGCGAACGATCACCTCGATGTGCTTGTCGTTGATCAACACGCCTTGCAGCCGGTAGACCTCCTGGATCTCGTTGACCAGATAGGCTGCCAGTTCCTCGATACCGCGGATCGCAAGGATGTCGTGCGGCGCAGGATTGCCCTCGACGATGAAGTCGCCCTTCTCGACGATGTCGCCATCCTGCAGATGCACGGTCTTGCTCTTCGCGATCAGATACTCACGCGCCTCCTCGCTCTTGTCGGCAGGCTCGATCGAGATGCGGCGCTTGTTCTTGTAATCGCGGCCAAAGCGCACCGTACCGGCGATTTCGGCAATGATTGCCGCATCCTTCGGCTTGCGCGCCTCGAACAGTTCGGCCACCCGCGGCAGACCGCCGGTGATGTCGCGCGTCTTGGCGCTTTCGGTGGAGATACGCGCGATCACATCGCCCGCCTTCACCTTTGCACCGACGTCCACCGACAGGATCGCGTCGACCGCGAGCATGTAGCGGGCGTCACCGCCACGCGGCACCTTCAGCACCTTGCCATCCTTGCCCTTGATCACGATTGCCGGACGCAGGTCAACGCCGCGGCTCGACCGCCAGTCGGTGACGACGCGCTTGGCGATGCCGGTCGACTCGTCGACCGTCTCGGACATCGACTGACCTTCGACCAGGTCCTCGAAGCCGACGGTGCCGTCCACTTCGGTGAGCACGGGGCGGGTGTAAGGATCCCACTCCGCGATCCGCTGGCCGCGCTTGATCGTGTCGCCCTCGTCGACCCGCATGCGCGAGCCGTACTGGATGCGATGCGTTGCGCGCTCGGTGCCGTCGGCGTCGACCACCGCGACCACCATGTTGCGGACCATCGCGATCAGGTCGCCGTCCGAGTTGCGGGCGATCGACTTGTTCTTGATCCGCACCTTGCCGTCGAAGTTGGATTCGACGAACGACTGCTCGTTGATCTGCGCCGCACCGCCGATGTGGAAGGTGCGCATGGTGAGCTGGGTGCCCGGCTCACCGATCGACTGCGCAGCGATGACACCGACCGCCTCGCCGTGGTTGACCGGCGTACCGCGAGCGAGATCGCGCCCGTAGCACTTGCCGCACACGCCGTTCTCCAGTTCGCAGGTCAAGACCGAACGGATCTTCACCTCCTGGATGCCGGCCTGCTGGATCGCATCCAGGTGCTGCTCTTCGAGCAACGTGCCCTTCTTGACGATCACGTCGCCGGAGGTCGCATCCTTCAGGTCCTCGGCGGTGGTCCGGCCGAGAATACGCGACGCCAGCGAGGCCACCACGGTACCCGCGTCGATGATCGCGCGCATCTTGATGCCATGGTCGGTTCCGCAGTCATCGGATGTGATGATGCAGTCCTGCGCCACGTCGACCAGACGCCGCGTCAGGTAACCGGAGTTGGCAGTCTTGAGCGCCGTGTCGGCAAGGCCCTTGCGCGCGCCGTGGGTCGAGTTGAAGTACTCGAGCACGGTGAGGCCTTCCTTGAAGTTCGAGATGATCGGCGTCTCGATGATCTCACCCGACGGCTTGGCCATCAGGCCGCGCATGCCGGCAAGCTGACGCATCTGCGCCGGCGAGCCGCGCGCACCGGAATGTGCCATCATGTAGATCGAGTTGACCTGCGCCTCGCCGCCCTTCGGGTTCTTCTTGACGGCGGAGATCTCCTTCATCATCTCCTCGGCGATCTTTTCGGTCGCCTTCGACCAAGCGTCGACCACCTTGTTGTACTTCTCGCCCTGAGTGATCAGGCCGTCGTTGTACTGCTGCTCGAACTCCTTGGCGTAAGTGCGGGTCTCGTCGACGATCTTCCACTTCGAGTGCGGAACGACCATGTCGTCCTTGCCGAACGAAATGCCCGCCTTGAACGCGTTGTAGAAGCCGAGCGCCATGATGCGGTCGCAGAAGATCACGGTGTCCTTCTGGCCACAGTGGCGATAGACGAGATCGATCAGGCCGGAGATCTCGCGCTTGGTCATCAGCTTGTTGACCGCGTCGTAGGTCACCTTCGGCGACTTCGGCAGCAGCTGGCCGAGCATCACCCGCCCCGCAGTAGTGTCGTACCACTTGCGGACCGGCTTGCCGTCCTCATCGAGGCCGTCCCACCGGTACTTGATCTTGGTGTGCAGGTGGATGACCTTCGAGTGCAGCGCGTGCTCGAGCTCGGACATGTCGCCGAACGCCTTGCCCTCGCCCGGCAGCCCCTCACGCAGCAGCGTCACATAGTAAAGACCAAGCACGATGTCCTGCGACGGCACGATGATCGGCTGACCATTCGCCGGGTGCAGGATGTTGTTGGTCGACATCATCAGCACGCGCGCTTCCAGCTGCGCTTCCAGCGACAGCGGGACGTGCACGGCCATCTGGTCGCCGTCGAAGTCGGCGTTGAATGCGGCGCAGACCAGCGGATGCAGCTGGATCGCCTTGCCCTCGATCAGCACCGGCTCGAAGGCCTGAATGCCGAGGCGATGCAGCGTCGGCGCACGGTTCAACAGCACCGGATGCTCGCGAATGACCTCGTCAAGGATATCCCAGACCTCGGGACGCTCCTTCTCGACGAGCTTCTTCGCCTGCTTGACGGTTGTCGAAAGGCCCTTGGCGTCGAGCCGCGAATAGATGAACGGCTTGAACAGCTCGAGCGCCATCTTCTTCGGCAGGCCGCACTGGTGCAGCTTCAGCTCGGGGCCGACCACGATCACAGACCGGCCGGAGTAGTCGACGCGCTTGCCGAGCAGGTTCTGCCGGAACCGGCCCTGCTTGCCCTTCAGCATGTCGGCGAGCGACTTCAGCGGACGCTTGTTGGCGCCGGTGATGACGCGGCCGCGGCGGCCGTTGTCGAACAGCGCGTCGACCGCTTCCTGCAGCATGCGCTTTTCGTTACGGATGATGATGTCCGGCGCGCGCAGCTCCATCAGCCGCTTCAAGCGATTGTTGCGGTTGATGACGCGGCGATACAGGTCGTTCAGGTCCGACGTCGCGAAGCGGCCGCCGTCGAGCGGCACCAGCGGACGCAGATCCGGCGGGATCACCGGCACGACCGTCAGCACCATCCATTCCGGCTTGTTGCCGGAAATGCGGAAGGCCTCGACGATCTTCATGCGCTTGGCGAGCTTCTTGCGCTTGATGTCGCTGTCGGTCGCGTTCATCTCCGCGCGCAGGTCCGCCTCGAGCTTCTCGAGGTCAAGACCGGCCAGCATGTCGCGGATCGCTTCCGCGCCGATCTTGGCGGTGAAGTTGTCCTGGCCGTACTCGTCCTGCGCCCGCAGATACTCCTCTTCCGAGAGCAGCTGACGGTCCTTCAGCGCGGTCAGGCCCGGCTCGAGCACGACGTAGTATTCGAAGTACAGAATCCGCTCGAGATCCTTCAGCGTCATGTCGAGCAGAAGGCCGATACGGCTCGGCAGCGACTTCAGGAACCAGATGTGCGCCACGGGAGCCGCAAGCTCGATGTGGCCCATCCGCTCGCGCCGGACGCGGGACAGCGTCACCTCGACCGAGCACTTCTCGCAGATGATGCCCTTGTACTTCATCCGCTTGTACTTGCCGCACAAGCACTCGTAATCCTTGATCGGCCCGAAAATGCGCGCGCAGAACAGGCCGTCACGTTCCGGCTTGAACGTCCGGTAGTTGATCGTTTCCGGCTTCTTGATCTCGCCGTAGGACCACGACAGGATCTTCTCTGGGCTCGCGATCGAAATCCGGATCTGGTCGAAGACCTGAGCCGGGGTCGTCGGGCTGAAAAGATTCATGATCTCTTGATTCATCGTCTTCTCCGCTTGCCGACCATCGTCGGCCGCTGTCGAATTCATCCTTGATCGCCGCCATGGCCGGGCTACCCCGGCCATCCTGCTTGGAGGAGCATCAGCTCCCAAAGCGGGGTACGCGGGACGGGCCCGCGTACGACAAATTTATTCCGCCGCCTCCTGCGTCGGGCCCTGCTTCGAATTGTGCAGGTCGACGTTGAGACCGAGCGAGCGCATTTCCTTGACCAGCACGTTGAACGATTCCGGAATACCGGCCTCGAACGTGTCGTCGCCGCGCACGATTGCCTCATACACCTTGGTGCGGCCGGCGACGTCGTCCGACTTCACCGTCAGCATTTCCTGCAAGGTGTAGGCTGCGCCGTACGCCTCGAGCGCCCAGACCTCCATTTCGCCGAAGCGCTGGCCGCCGAACTGCGCCTTGCCGCCCAATGGCTGCTGGGTGACCAGCGAGTACGGACCGATCGAGCGCGCATGGATCTTGTCGTCGACGAGATGGTGCAGCTTCAGCATGTAGATGTAGCCGACCGTCACGTTGCGATCGAACGGATCGCCGGTGCGGCCGTCATACACCACCGACTGACCCGAGGCGTCGAGGCCGGCCATCTTCAGCATCTCCTCGATGTCGCCCTCCTTGGCGCCGTCGAACACGGGGGTTGCGATCGGCACGCCGTGGCTGAGGTTACGGCCGAGCTCGACCAGTTCACCCTCGCCGAGCGACTTGATCGTCTCGTCTTCGCCATAGACCTTCTTCAGCGTTTCCTTCAGCGGCTTGACGTCCTGCTTGGAGTAGTAAGCGTCAACCGCCTGCGCGATGCGCCGGCCGAGGCCCGCGCATGCCCACCCGAGATGCGTCTCCAGAATCTGGCCGACGTTCATTCGGCTCGGCACGCCGAGCGGATTGAGCACGATGTCGGCATGCGTTCCGTCCTCGAGGAACGGCATGTCTTCCACCGGCACGATCTTCGACACGACACCCTTGTTGCCATGGCGGCCAGCCATCTTGTCGCCTGGCTGGATCTTGCGCTTCACCGCGACGAAGACCTTGACCATCTTCATCACGCCAGGCGGCAGCTCGTCGCCGCGCTGCAGCTTCTCGACCTTGTCGAGGAAGCGCTGCTCAAGCCCCTTCTTCGACTCGTCGTACTGTTTCCGCATGGCCTCGATCTCGGCCATCAGCTTGTCGTTCGGCGAGGCGAACATCCACCACTGCGACTTCGGATACTCGTCGAGCACCGCGCGGGTGATCTTGGTGTCCTTCTTGAAACCCTTCGGACCGGCAATACCCTGACGGCCGTCGAGCAGTTCGCCGAGACGGTTGTACACGTTGCGGTCGAGGATCGCCTGCTCGTCGTCACGGTCCTTGGCGAGACGCTCGATCTCCTCGCGCTCGATCGCCAGCGCACGCTCGTCCTTGTCGACGCCGTGGCGATTGAATACGCGCACTTCGACGATCGTGCCCTGCACGCCCGGCGGCACGCGCAACGAGGTGTCGCGCACGTCGGAGGCCTTTTCGCCGAAGATCGCGCGCAGCAGCTTCTCTTCCGGCGTCATCGGGCTCTCGCCCTTCGGCGTGATCTTGCCGCAGAGGATGTCGCCGGCGCGCACTTCGGCGCCGATGTAGACGATGCCCGCCTCGTCGAGGTTCTTCAGCGCTTCTTCCGACACGTTCGGAATGTCGCGCGTGATTTCCTCAGGCCCGAGCTTGGTGTCGCGTGCCATCACCTCGAATTCCTCGATGTGGATGGACGTGAACACGTCGTCCTTGACGATGCGCTCGGACAACAGGATCGAGTCCTCGAAGTTGTAGCCGTTCCACGGCATGAACGCGACCAGCACGTTGCGGCCGAGCGCGAGTTCGCCGAGATCGGTCGACGGACCATCGGCGATGATGTCGCCCTTCTTGACGACGTCACCGACCTTCACCAGCGGACGCTGGTTGATACAGGTCGACTGGTTCGAGCGCTGGTACTTCATCAGCCGATAGATATCGACGCCCGACTTGGTCGGATCGAGGTCGTCGGTGGCGCGGATGACGACGCGGGTCGCATCGATCTGATCGACAACGCCCGAGCGACGCGCAGCGATCGCAGCACCCGAGTCGCGAGCGACCACGCCTTCCATGCCGGTCCCGACGAACGGCGCTTCCGCACGCACCAGCGGTACCGCCTGGCGCTGCATGTTCGAGCCCATCAGCGCGCGGTTCGCGTCGTCGTTCTCGAGGAACGGGATCAAGGCCGCGGCGACCGAAACGAGCTGCTTCGGCGACACGTCCATGTAGTCGACCTTGTCCGGCGTCACCTGCAGCACGTCGCCGGCATGACGCGCGACGACAAGCTCGTCGGTGAAGCGGCCGCGGCTGTCGAGCGGCACGTTCGCCTGCGCGACATAGTAACGGCCCTCTTCCATCGCCGAGAGGTAGACCACCTCGTCGGTCACCTTACCGTCCTTCACCTTGCGGTACGGGGTCTCGACGAAGCCGTACTTGTTCACGCGCGCATAGGTCGCGAGCGAGTTGATCAGGCCGATGTTCGGACCTTCCGGCGTCTCGATCGGGCAGATGCGGCCGTAGTGCGTCGGATGCACGTCGCGTACCTCGAAGCCCGCCCGCTCGCGCGTCAGGCCGCCCGGTCCAAGTGCCGAGAGACGGCGCTTGTGGGTGATCTCCGACAACGGATTGGTCTGGTCCATGAACTGCGACAGCTGCGAGGAGCCGAAGAACTCGCGCACTGCGGCAGCCGCCGGCTTCGCGTTGATCAGGTCCTGCGGCATCACCGTGTCGATATCGACCGACGACATGCGCTCCTTGATCGCGCGCTCCATGCGCAGCAGGCCGATGCGGTACTGGTTCTCCATCAGCTCGCCGACCGAGCGCACCCGACGGTTGCCGAGGTGGTCGATGTCGTCGATCTCGCCCTTGCCGTCGCGCAGGTCGACCAGCGTCTTGATGACGGCCAGGATGTCTTCCTTGCGCAGCGTACGGTGCGTATCCGGAGCGTCCAGGTCGAGACGCATGTTCATCTTGACGCGACCGACCGCGGACAGGTCGTACCGCTCCGGGTCGAAGAACAGCGACTGGAACATGTTCTGCGCCGACTCCAGCGTCGGCGGCTCGCCCGGGCGCATCACGCGGTAGATGTCGAACAGCGCGTCTTCGCGCGTCATGTTCTTGTCCGCCGAAAGCGTGTTGCGGATGTACGGGCCGATGTTGACGTGATCGATGTCGAGCAGCGGCAGATCCTTGTAGCCCAGCTCGACGAGCGCCTTGATCGACTTCTCGGTGAGCTCCTCGCCGGCTTCGGCGTGGATTTCACCGGTCTTCGGATTCACGAGGTCCTCGGCGAGATACATGCCGACGAGCTCGGCATCCGACAGCCGCAGCGCCTTCAGGCCCTTCTCCTGCAGCTGGCGCGCCGCGCGCACGGTGAGCTTCTTGCCGGCCTCGAGCACGACCTTGCCGGTGTCGGCGTCGACCAGATCGTTGATGGTCGAATAGCCGCGGAAACGGGTCGCGTCGAACGGCACGCGCCAGCCGTCCTTGGCGCGCTTGTGAATGATCTTCTTGTAGAAGGTCGACAGGATGTCCTCGGCGTCGAGGCCGAGCGCAAACATCAGCGACGTCACAGGAATCTTGCGCCGGCGGTCGATACGCGCAAACACGATGTCCTTGGCGTCGAACTCGATGTCGAGCCA
Source organism: Bradyrhizobium sp. LHD-71 (assembly GCF_031157255.1). Lineage (GTDB taxonomy): Bacteria > Pseudomonadota > Alphaproteobacteria > Rhizobiales > Xanthobacteraceae > P52-10. The sequence goes on from NZ_JAVIFX010000002.1 coordinate 132,924, forward strand.
CGAGCCGCGATACGGGATCACCCGCGCGGCAAACAGCAGCTTGCCCGACGAATGGGTCTTGCCCTTATCGTGATCGAAGAACACGCCCGGCGAACGATGCATCTGCGAGACGATCACGCGCTCGGTGCCGTTGACGATGAAGGTGCCGTTCATGGTCATGAGCGGGATATCGCCCATGTACACGTCCTGCTCCTTGATGTCCTTGACGGAGCGGGCGCCCGTCTCCTCATCGATATCGAACACGATCAGCCGCAGCGTCACCTTCAGCGGCGCAGCGAAATTCATCCCGCGCTGGCGGCACTCGTCGACGTCATACTTCGGCGCCTCGAATTCGTAGCGAACGAATTCGAGCATCGAGGTGTTTGAGAAATCCGAAATCGGAAAGACCGACTTGAAGACGGCCTGGAGGCCCTCATCCAGTCGCCCGCCCGCCGGCTCTTGGACCATCAAGAACTGGTCGTACGATGCCTTCTGAACCTCGATGAGGTTCGGCATCTCAGCGACTTCCTTGATTTGTCCGAAGAACTTGCGAACACGCTTGCGACCGGTGAACGTTTGTTGCGCCATTGTGTCCTCTCATCATCGCCGCCTGCCGGAGCGGCCCGTCCGAAGCGCGGCTCACGCCGCCTCCGGGTCAAAAAATCGAAGTGGTTCCGAGCCCCGAAATCCGCGCCCTCAGGAAATTTTTCCTGACCTCACCGGTTCCAAATCCAGAACGCAAAAGAACGCGCTGGGCGCGACCCTGCGCCCCGCACGTTCCAAATCTGCCTTCACGGACTAAAAAAGCCCGAAATGACCTGTCTCCCAACGACCCGCGCGAAATCTAGCTGATTCTCGTGTCGCGAACCGTTCTGTCTGCTGCCGCCCTGATATAGGACGGCGATCGTGGCGATTCGAGGGGCAAGCCCATAAATCTCCACACATTTCTGTGTCCCGGACAAGCCCGTTCGGGCTGTCCGACGGCCCCGGCCGCCGATCGATCGCCGGGAAATCGCAGTTCCCATAACCAGACCCCGCCAGCCACCGCCCGGGGTCCCACACCTGCCGCGTCGTGGCCGGAACTCAGCCCGGCCAGTCGCGTCTTGAGTTGCGGCGCTCCCGGGGAGCCATGCGCCGGCCCCCGAGATCTGCCGAAACGGCCTGTGTTTACTTCAGCTCGACCTTGGCGCCAGCCTTCTCGAGCTGGGCCTTGAGCTTCTCGGCCTCGTCCTTGGCAACGCCTTCCTTGACGGGCTTCGGCGCGCCCTCGACCAGATCCTTGGCCTCCTTCAGGCCGAGACCAGTGATCGCACGGACCTCCTTGATGACCTCGATCTTCTTGTCGCCGGCGGCGGCAAGCACGACCGTGAACTCGGTCTTCTCCTCAGCCGGAGCGGCGGCGCCACCGCCGGCACCCGGAGCCGCAGCAACCGCAACCGCCGCGGCGGCCGAAACGCCCCACTTCTCCTCGAGGAGCTTCGCGAGCTCTGCCGCCTCGAGCACCGTGAGGCTCGACAGATCATCAACAATCTTCTGCAAGTCAGCCATTTGTCTTCGTTCCTTGGATAGTTCGAACCAGTTGAGTTAAGCGAAGAGCGCGTTACGCCGCTTCGCCCTTTGAGGCATGAGCCTGGATGACGCGTGCGAGCTTGCCCGCAGGCGCATTGGTGAGCTGAGCGAGCTTGGTTGCCGGCGCCACGATCAGGCCGACGAGCTTGCCGCGCAGTTCGTCCAGCGACGGCAGCGAGGCAAGCGCCTTCACACCGTTCGTGTCCAGGACGGTTTTACCCATCGAACCGCCGAGAATGACGAACTGCTCGTTCGTCTTGGCGAATTCGACGGCAACCTTCGGCGCCGCTACCGGATCTTTCGAAGTGGCGATCACGGTCGGCCCCTTCAGAAGGGAACCGATGGCAACGACGTCCGTGCCTTCAAGAGCAATTTTGGCGAGACGGTTCTTCGAGACCTTCACCGCGGCACCCGCCTGCTTCATCTGCATGCGCAGCTTCTGCATTTGGGCGACGCTCAGGCCCGAATAGTGAGCAACGATCGCGACGCCGGTGTCCTTGAAGACAACGTTCAGATCTTCGATCGCCTGTTTTTTTGCCGCTCGTTCCACAGCAAGCTCTCTCCGGTTGGCGATCTTGCGGGATACGCTCGATCACCGGGTTTCACCCGCCGCCCTGCCATGATCCAGGTTGCCCTGGGATGGTCCGGCGGCCTTTTCAGGAAGCCTGCCCTTCCGCCAGCGAAGGTCGCTGCGGGATGTCGAGGTTCGAACCATCAATGCGGCCCGCATGTGCGAACCAGAAATCCGGTCTTCACCCGTCTGTGCAGGCCATGCGATTAAGCCGTTGTCAGAACTTGCGTTCAGCCGCGGGCGCCTGCAGTCTCGGACAGGATGGAACCGCCTGGCGAACCAGACGATCCCAGCGGTTCCGGTCAACAGATTGGCTGCCTCCCCGATCAATCCAAGCGGATTTTCGCCGAGGAATGGCCTCCAGTTCAAAATTGTCCGAAAGCGCAAGGGCGCACTGGCCAGAGGCCGGTACGCCCGGTGGCGGGTGTTTAGTCGCTCGCGGCCGAGTTGCCAAGGGGAAAGTTCAGGAAAAGCCCTCACCCCGAAGCGAGACCGATGCCCGACGATAGCCCCACAAAGAAAGGCGGAGCGGGTTTCCCCGCTCCGCTCTGATTGCTCAAATGACGAATGCCGGTCTGGATCAGCTCGTCAGGCTGGACGGATCGATCTTCACGCCCGGCCCCTGGGTCGAGGAGACCGCCACGCGCTGCACGTAGGTGCCCTTCGATCCCGCCGGCTTCGCCTTGATCACCGCATCAGCGAGCGCCTTCACGTTCTCCACCAGCTTGTCTTCGTCGAATGACGCCTTACCGATGCCGGCCTGCACAATACCGGCCTTCTCGACCCGGAACTCGACCGAACCGCCCTTGGCGCCCTTGACGGCGTTGGTGACGTCCATCGTCACCGTGCCGATCTTCGGGTTCGGCATCATGCCGCGCGGGCCGAGCACCTTACCGAGGCGACCGACCAGCGGCATCATGTCGGGGGTGGCAATGCAGCGATCGAACTCGATCGTGCCGCCCTGCACCTTCTCGACCAGGTCTTCCGCGCCGACCACGTCGGCGCCGGCGGCCTTCGCCTCATCCGCCTTCGCGCCGCGCGCGAACACGCCGACCCGCAGGGTGCGGCCCGTGCCGTTCGGCAAGGTGACCACGCCGCGCACCATCTGGTCCGCATGGCGCGGATCGACGCCGAGATTCATCGACACCTCGATGGTCTCGTCGAACTTCGCCTTGGCGCGCTCCTTGATCAGCTTGATCGCTTCCGCGATCGGATAGAGCTTTTCGCGGTTCACGCCGTCATAGGCCTTCGTCAAACGCTTACCCGTTGCCATGATCCGTTACCCCGCAACGTCCAGACCCATCGAGCGGGCCGAGCCCTCGACCATCTTCATGGCCGCTTCGATGGTGTCGCAATTCAGGTCCTTCATCTTCTTTTCGGCGATCTCGCGCACCTGCGCTTTCGTCACCTGGCCGGCCTTGTCGCGGCCCGGCGTCTTCGAGCCGGACTGGATCTTCGCCGCCTGCTTCAAGAAGTAGGACATCGGCGGCGTACGCATCTCGAAGGTGAAGGAGCGATCCTGGTAGATGGTGATGACCACCGGGATCGGCGTGTTCTTCTCTTCCTTCTGCGTCTGCGCGTTGAACGCCTTGCAGAATTCCATGATGTTGAGGCCGCGCTGACCGAGCGCGGGGCCGATCGGGGGCGACGGATTCGCCGCGCCCGCCGGCACCTGAAGCTTCAGGTATCCGGTTACTTTTTTTGCCATGCTGTCTCTTCCTCAAGTGGGCGCGGACCATTCCGTGCCTTCCAAGGACCGTGGTGCGGCTCAAGAGCGGCTGGCGACCACCCCCTCACCTTCCACGGCTTCTTCGGAGATTTCTCTCCGCACGTCATAGCCGAGGCCTTCCCTCGACCGTGACGAGACCTCTTAAACCTTCTCGACCTGACCGAACTCGAGTTCGACAGGCGTTGCGCGGCCGAAAATCGACACTGCGACCTTCACGCGCGAGCGGGCTTCGTCGATTTCCTCCACGACGCCGGAGAACGACGCGAACGGACCGTCGGCCACCCGCACGTTCTCGCCGATCTCGAACGAAACCGACGGCTTTGGCCGCTCCACGCCCTCCTGCACCTGGTGCAGGATGCGCATCGCCTCAGCCTCTGAAATCGGCATCGGCTTGTTATCGGCGCCAAGGAAACCCGTCACCTTCGGCGTGTTCTTGATCAGGTGAAACGCCTCGTCGGTCAGGTTCATCTTCACCAGCACATAGCCGGGAAAGAACTTCCGCTCGGTATCGACCTTGCGGCCCCGGCGGACTTCCGTGACCTTTTCAGTCGGAACCAGGATCTGTTCGAACAGCTCCTCCACGCCACGTTGCTTGGCCTGCTCGCGGATGGATTCGGCGACCTTCTTCTCGAAGTTCGAATAGGCGTGAACGATGTACCAGCGCATGCTCATGATTAAGAGATCCGATAGCCTACGCTTTGATGCCGAGGATGAAGGTAACGACGAGCCGGATGACCTGATCGGCCGCAAGGAAGAAGATCGACGACACGGCCACCATGATGAAGACCATCACCGTGGTGATCATGGTTTCCTTGCGTGTAGGCCAAGTGACCTTGGAGGCCTCGGCCCGCACTTCCTGCAGGAATTTGAACGGGTTCGCCATCGCTCTTGATACGTTCCTTGGACGAATTCGCTGGACAAGCAGGAATCCGGATAAGCCCCCTCGTGCCCAACCCCAGGATTTGAGGATGAGGCCGGCAAGCGGGCCTGATTTGGGAAATTCAGTGCCGTTTCGGAAGTCCGTCAGCCGGGCCGATCACGGGTGCCGCTTCGTACTGCGCCGCAGGCGAAACGTCAAGTTCCTGAACCGTTCCCGGACCGTCCCCCCGGGGACGGTGATCCATTCCCACCCCTGCAGCCAGCACGTCAGGCCGGTTTTGCCGGTCTCTGCTCGAGCACCGCCATCGCCTGGCTGAGCATCACCTTGATCCGGTCGATCTCGTTCACATTGATCGCGGCCGGATCGAGGTAGAAGCTGAGGCCGGCCGTTTCCTCGCTCAAGACCTGCGACTCCCCGCCCTCGGCCTCGAACAGGCGCTCCACCACATAAGGAATCACCTCCCGGCTGATGCCCTTCATCGTGATCGATGCCAATGGACGCGCGGTGATGAGCCTTTTCACCAAGGCATAGGTCTCGTAGCTCAAGACGATGCGACCGGCTTCCGCTACCGACTGCAGCCGCGCGGCAAGGTTCGCTTCGGCACCGATGATCGTATAGTCCATGCGGTCGGCGCTGCCGAAATTTCCGACATTGCAGTAGCCCGAATTGATGCCCATGCGGGCCTGGAACGGCTGCTCGATGCCGTGATTGCGCCAGTTGACGTTCAGCTCACGCAAGCGCTGCTGCATCTCCCATGCCATACGCAGGCACGCTTCGGCATCGCCGACCTCGCCGCGACTCTCGGGATCGCCAAAGAAGATCAGCATGGCATCGCCAATGAACTTGTCGATCGTTCCACCATGCTTCGTCGCGATCGCCGACATTTCGGTGAAATACTCATTGAGCAGAAGCGTCACCTGTTCGGGTTGCAAACGCTCCGTTGTCGCAGTGAAGTTCTGGATGTCGGAGAAGAAGATCGTCAGCTTCTTGCGCTCGGTGTGGATCGCAACATCCTTCTGGCCGCTGAAGATGCTCTTGTAGACCTGCGGGGAAATGTATCGCGAGATCTTCATGGAAAGGCTGGCGAGGAAATCATTCGCCGATTCGAGCTCCTGGTTCATCCGCCGGATCACACGCCCCTGCCGCTGCTGCAACAGGAGGAACGACACCCCGCAGATCGTCGCAATGGCGAAGTAGGCGAGCAGAAACTTGAACGAGAAAAGATTGGCGGCGATCGGCTGGGTGATCGTGACCTCCTGGATTCCGCGCACGTCGCCGACTTTCCAGTCGCGTTTTTGGCTTTCGGGATGGCTGTTGTGGCAGGACACGCACGCCGCTCCCATGATCACCGGCGCAACCAGCCGAACACTGTCGCTCAACAACGACCATGACGACTCGACCAGCCGCTGGTCGGAATTCTCGCGCAGGCTCGCCAGCGCACGCTTCTCGAAGTCGTCCAGCACGTGCGGCGTGCGGTTGGCGAACGGAACATCGGACACGAAGCGGTATTGGATGTTCTGCTGCTGCTCGCTGATGACTTGCCCAAGTTCGAGCGAAAGCGTGGCGGGGATCGGAATGGCGCCGAGAACCGCTTCGTAGTTGTGGACTACCTGGGTCGAGCCCGGATTTGCCAGCACGCGGCCGACGACATTCGTCGAGTAGTAGCCGCGAACGCTGGAGATCACGGAGTTGAGGTCAGCGGCTTGGCGTCTGAGAGAGGTCTCGGCCAGATGGGTCAGGTCCAGCCAGACTGCAACGGGCAATGCAGCCAGCAGCGCGGCAATCGCGCCTGCGATCAACAGGCTGCGGCCACGCAGCCTGGCTGAGTGATCATTTGCCATGGTGATGCTTCCTCTTTCGTTCCCGGCCGGCAGAACCAGAGGATGCCCGGCAGACGGGACCTGCGGCCGCCAAAAAGGCTGCCTTGGCAGGCTTGCCGATCAGATAACCGAGTGGAACTCACCGCAAGCAAAATCAACGCCCCGCTTTCGCCCCTGGGCTACGGTGCGGCAAGCTCGGGCAGCGCCCCTTATTCAATTGTCAAACAGCATGCGGCCTGTAGCCCGGATGAGCGAAGCGACATCCGGGTGATATCTGTCGCAGAGTCAGCTCCCGGGTGTCGCTTCGCTCACCCGGGCTACGGACCCGGCTTCGCCCTACAGGCTACGCCGGGCACGCGTGCATCATCGCCCCCCTGTTCTTGTCCGGCCTGAGGCTTGCCGGTCGTCTTGTGCTTTCCTTCGGCCCGAAAGGGCTGTGCGGAACGCAAGGGCGTTTCACCGCGCCCGCGGCGCCATGTGCTCTTGGCAAGCACATGGCAGCCGTGTGCCTTTGGGAAGCACACGGCGGCCGTATGCCTTTTGGGGCACACGGCAAGCCACGGAGGAGGCTCAACGCCTGCGCTCCGCACGCGATGGTTCTTTTCACGGCTTGCTGCATGCCCCCGGGCCTCGCCACTTTCGCTGGCTTCGCCCGGTTCGTGCGAACTGTCGCCCGGGCATGCACTTGGACCGTCCGTCCGTCGTACCGGCGTCTTTCCTTCAGGCATCACACGGATTTCTCCGGCGCTTTCCAAAGGCCCGGCATCGTAACGGCCACCGCATCCCGCTCCGCATCGATAAGACGACCGCGACGCGCCCTTCCGTTGGAGCGGGACGGGAGGAGGATATTGCGGATAGGAATGAAGGCAAGAACAATTTCGGAAAAAAGAGAATTCGCTGTGAACATCCTGTGCAGATCGTCTCACTCGTCATTGCGAGCGGAGCGAAGCAATCCAGTCTGCGGTTGCGGCAATCGCCGCGCTGCTTCGCGGCTCGCAATGACGAGTTGCGCTGCTTGGCGCCGAAATCCGGCGAGCAAAGAACAATTGAACAAGGCTTGTTTGAATGGGCTTGCCCGTCGCTCCCCGCTTCTCAGAACCTCCAGGTGAACTGTCCCTTGATGGCGTGGTCCTCGGTGCTGCTGGCGAGCTGGCCGAGATAGGAGACGCCGAGCGTCATCTGTGGCGTGATGTTTAGGTCGAGCCCGGCTTCGACCAGCGCGCTGTCGCGCGCCAGCGGCACGCCGCTGATGCTGAAGCCCACGCCCGGGTTCTGCAAAAACGCCAGCACCGCCTCCGGCGTCACGTCGTTGAACGCATGCTGCCAGGCAAACGACGCCCGCGGCGTCAGCGCCGCGCCGTTCACCAGCGCAAACGTCGTCGCAAACCGTGCGCCCAGCGTCGAGTAGCCGACCTCCTCGGTAATGCTTGAGCCCCTGAGCGCGGCGACGCCATCACCCTCGGTGAAGCTGTTGGTCTTCACATGCACCCAGGCCAGCCCCGCGAACGGTTCGACCGCAAGCCGTCCGAGGTTGACCCCGTAGCCAAGCTCGCCGAACACCTGTCCGGTGCCGCCGCTGTAGTCGGCGGTGGCACGATCGACAAAGCCCGGGAACATGATCCGGCGACGGGTGTCGATCTCGTGATGCGCATAGGCCGCGCCGCCGCGCAAATTCCAGGCGCCGAAGCTGCCGCCGCCGTAGAGTGCGACGTGGCCGCTGTCGACCGTGGCGCGGCTGGCGCGATCACCGATGTTGACGTCGGATTGCGAATAGCCGGCCGCAAAGCCGACGCGCCAGCGATCCGCCAGACCGTTGCCCGCCAGATCGCCATCGAGTCCGACCAGCGCGCCGCCGAGGCTGCGCTTGACGCTCGCGGCATTGCCGTCGCCGTCGAAAGTACCCCAGGCGCCAAAACCCTGCGTCCAGAATGTGAGGCCGGACGAACGCGGCGGCGGTGCACCGGGTGGCGGCGCCTTCGCCGGCAAGTCCGCCGCGTACGCCTCCTGCGGCGAGGGCTGATAGGCCAGCGCCGGCCCGCCGATCCCGAGCGCCGCCAGTGGTCCGCCTGCGCCCGCATAGGGCGCTTGCCGCAGCCGGCCGAGCACGGCGCTGCGCACATAGCGGCTGTCGTTGACGAGCACGCCGCCTACGCTCGCATGCACCTCGCCTGAGAGCGCATCGAAGGCGCGCCGTGCGTCCGCGGCGGTGGCTTGATTGAACACGGCGGCCCCCAGCGTGCTGTTAACGCCGCCGACCTGCAACGCATCGGCGACGGCGTGCTGATTGGGCGTCCGCGCGGCCGAATTGAACGGAAGCGCTGTCAGCGTCAGGAAAACGTTGTTGGTGTCGTTGCTGAGTGTCGGATCGAGGAAAACGGAGCTGACACTCACCGACAGCGTCTCGGTCCCGCTTACGCCTCCGTCAGCTCTGAGAATTGCGTAGGTGGTGGGGGTGTAGACACCGGGCGCGGCCACGACCCGCACGGTGCCGCCGAGCGTTGCCGTGCCGGTGACGTTGGTGCTGTCGGCGGCGGCGGGCGACACCTCGACCAGGTAGGTCGCCGCGGTCGAGAGCGCGAGATTGCCCTGCACATTGATCGTGCCGATTGAATTGCCCGGCGACAGCGTGCCGCCGTCGATCGTAGTCGCGGGCAGAGTGCCGCTGCCGCCGACGAGGCCACCGCCATTGACCGTGAGACGACTCGACGAAGAAATCGAGCCGTTCACGATCAGCGCGCCGCCGTTGACGGTCATGTCGCCGGTATGGATGGCGGTGCCGGTCAGCGTCCAGGTGCTTCCGCCGCTCTTCTCGAAATGCTCGAATCCCCGATGCTGCCCTGTGTCGCCAACCTGGCTGATGTCGAAGGCACCATCCACCTCGCCGCCCAGCGCCAGGGTGTCGCTGCTGCCGCCAACGGCGTTCACTGCGCCCTGGATGTTGGAGCCCTGCCGCAGTTCGAGCCGGTTGTTGCCGCCGGCGAAGGTGATGGCGTCGCCACCGCCGCCGCCGATAATCGTGCCGCTGTTGATCAGGGTGCCACCATTGACAAAGACGGCGGGGCCGGCGGGGCCGCTGTCGCCGCCGTGGCCGTTGTTGATCGTGCCGTGATTGATCTTGCTAGCACCATTGCTGAGCGACACGCCGGCGCCGCCGGCGCCGCCGCCGTTGCCGATGCCGCCGTTGCCGCCGTTGATCGTGCCGTAATTGGTCAGAGTGGCGCCACTGCCGGAGAGCGAGACGCCGTTGCCGCCGGTGCCGCCGCCCCAGCCGCCGGTGCCGCCGGTGATCGTGCCGTGATTGGTCAGAGTGGTGCTACTGCCGGAGAGCGAGACGCCGGTGCCGCCGGTGCCGCTGGGGCCGAACTTGTTGTTGCTGCCGTAGCGACCGCCGGGGCCGCCGGGGCCACCGGTGCCGCCGGTGATCTTGCCGTAATTGGTAATACTGGCGCCATTAGCCGAGTAGACCCCGGCCCCGCCACCTCCGCCCGTGCCACCGATTGCGGGACTCGAGCCGGACGGGGCGAACCCCGTGCCGCCGTAGCCGCCGCTGCCGCCGGTAATAGTTGAGGAGGCGCCGACCGTCACTTGGCTGATCCCGGTGAGCATGAGGCCGGTGCCGCCAGTGCCCCCCTCACCGGCGTAGCCCCCGGTGGGGACAGCCGGATCGCCGCCGTTGCCGCCGTTGCCGCCGGTGCCGCCTTGGAGGTTGACGCCGATCGTACCGAGCGAACCTGAACCCGTGACGACTGCGCCAAAGCCACCGGCGCCGCCACCACCGCCGCCACCGCCGTCATGGAAGTGCTCGCTGCTGCCGTCGCCGCCGCGCCCGCCGTTGCCGCCCGTCCCGCTAGAGGTCGGCAGCGTAGACCCGGAGGGGCCGGTCACAAAAAAGTGCCCCCCACCGCCACCGCCGCCGCCACCACCGCCGTCGTTGCCCTTGCCGCCGTCGAGGCCGGTGCCGCCGGTGCCGCCGGTGGGGCTGTAGACGCCCCAGCCGCCCTTGCCGTAACCGCTGCTTTCGCCGCTGTCGTTGCCGCCGTTGCCGCCGAAGCCGTAGAAGCCGCTGCCGCCACCACCACCGCCGCCGCCGGTGGTGCCTACACCACCGGCGGCGGGTTTGTCCGTGGGCTTGTCGGACGCGCCTTGGCCGCCGGTGCCGCTGCCGCCGTTGGCGCCGCCATTGCCGCCCCTCGCAAAGACGGGCGGCGCGGCGACCAGCAGAGTCCCCACCAGCGCCACGGCAACCAGCGCCGTCGTGCCGATGAGCACCCGCCTCAGCCGGCGGATGCGAACGGAAGGATCGTGCGAGATTTTTGCCGGCCGCGCCCGCCGAACGGCGCCGTCGAAGCGCCCATGCGTGGAGGCGATCAAAGCATCCGGCCTGACCGGCGGCATCTGATGACGTTGCGCCTGATGAAAGAGCCTGTCGACGGTCCGCCGCATATGCTTGCCACTTCTTATTGGTGAGGAAGTTCTCGAAGGCGGGCGCCAACGACCGTCGGATTGGGCGTGATGTCGTCGAGGACGACGTCGTCAATCGGGCGTGTGGCTCCGACCCAACTGGGCTGCACTTGTGCGCTCGCGGGTGCGGTGATCATTGTCGCTGTGAGCGCGATTGCCCTGGCTCGGCTGTTCGATGGCGCGAGGCGGCGCTTCCGTAGAATCGTCATTGGCCCCCCAATGTTGCGATTGGCGTCGTCCAGAATCACAGCTGATTCACGCTAGTGGCGTCAGCGCATGGGGACGATTGGCGAGAAACGAACAGGTGGAGCGAGAAACGAACTCGACGGGAGTTTTCCACCGACTGTTGTAAAATTGACGAGGCGATTTTATAACGGCGCGTCGACGTCATCGCGCAATGCTGCAATCGATCTCGCGATGTTGCGACCCGTCGGTTGACCAGAAATCCTGAACCTCGGCTAATCGCTATCTGTCTCGTTGGCGCTAGCGCCGGACAGAGAGTGGTCGACCAGGACGCCGCCGCACCTGTTCACGAGGTCGTCGTCAAGGACGATCTCGATCTTCTCAAGATGCCTGTGGTCACGCATCATGAAAGGGATGCGGGCCTCCTCCGTGCCGAAACAACGCATGCCGACGCCGCTATATGACCCGCACGCCGCGCAGATTGCGCCTGGCATCGGTCCAGAAGGGGTCGTTCTCGACGCGACGGATCACGTCCGGCGGCAGGATCATCTGCCGCTCGACGCATCCTGTTGATGAAGGAATTCGCGGAAACCGGTGTTTACGACCATCGGATCGGGCGTGATCGTATGACCTCCCATCTTGTTGCAACTTGCGTCACCTCGAATTCCAGCTTGGCTCACGCTAGTGGCGCCGGGAGGCAGCGGCCAATGGCGAAAAACGAACAGATGATGCGAGAAGCGAACTCGCATGGCTTCCGCTAGCCATTGCACAAAGTCGCCGATTGCGATTCGCCCCCGAGCGCGATTCAACTTTTCTGCTGAAACTTTTCTCGATCATTGCGCGTTAAAGGTGCGGGACTGGAGGAACGCTCGCGATGGCGACGGAGACTTCCGACGTCGCGAGGTGGCGGCCCTCGCACGAAGAGTTCTGGCGAGAGGGCATCAGGCGGATGCTCCCGTCGCTCGACCTCGCCATGCCGCTCCGTCACAGACTTCATGCCGAAGCATCAACGTGGTCAGCGTCGGGAGTCCACATCACACGCATGATCCTGTCTGGTGTGCTCACGTCAGGCACGCGGTGCGTTGTGGCTGACGGCGCCGACGAGGTCGCGCTCCACATTGTCAGTAATGCGGATATCTCGAGCCCTGCGCATCTCGGGCACGAACCCGTCATTCTCAACGGCGAAGCTGTGCCCACGTGGAACGCGGAGGCGCACTCGATGGTGTGGGTGGCACCGACACGCGCGACGGCGCTTCGGGTGTCACGCAAACTGCTGGCCGACGTCATACCCGACCTGGACGACCAGCTGGCACGCCCAAACCTGATACTGAGAGACAACGAGGCCCTGCGGCTCTTGATCACTCACGTCGACTCGCTATTAGGCAGCGTGTTGTCGAAACCCGATCTCCAGCGTCTTGCGGCCTCGCACGTTCGCGATCTCGTCGCCGCGACACTCGGCGCCGCCCGCGATACGGCGTCCCTCGCCAAAGAAGGCGACATCCGCGCCGCGCGCCTGCACGCCATCAAGGCCGACATCACGGAACGACTAAGCAACCACGATCTCTCCGTCACCTCCGTCGCCGCGCGCCAGCAGGTCACTCCGCGTTACGTGCAGACGTTGTTCGAGCGGGAGGGCACTACATTGTCGGCGTTCGTTCGCGCGCAACGTCTCGCCCGCGCGTACGACCTGCTGGCGGATCCACGGAACGCCAACCGGCCCATCAACATCGTGGCGGGCGAAGTCGGCTTCAGCGATCGTTCGCATTTCAATCGGACGTTCCGGCAACGCTACGGCGTTGCGCCCTCGGACGTACGGACCACGGCGCGGCGGAAAGAGCGATAACGCCCCTGCCAAATGCGGGTATCCAAAGTCATTCAGATACGCAAACGATTGAAATGATTGGCGGGAGTGGAATGGCAGGAGTGGCAGGGCTCGAACCTGCGACCCCCGGTTTTGGAGACCGGTGCTCTACCAATTGAGCTACACTCCTACTGAATCGTCTCTATAGCGAAGCCGTTTGCTCGCGTCACGTCCTGTTTTAGGGCGAATTTCGGCCCCGCGCTCGGCCACCGAGTTCCGGGACCGCGAAGCTGAGCTCCTGAACCTCATGCCGGAGTTCACCGACCAATAAAGTCGGGGCGGTTGATGGGCCGATTTGCCTGTGTGCCACAGGTAACAGAACGGATGAGGACCCCGGGCTATCGATCCGGTAGTAGAACGCCAGCCGCCCGGCTGGCCCAACTGTCTGGTGACGTCATGCGCACAATCGTCCTAGTCCTGGCCGCGCTCCTCGCCCTCGCCTTCGGACATGATGCGGCACTCGCAGAAAAGCGCATCGCGCTGGTGATCGGTAACTCCGCCTACCAGAACGCACCCAGGCTTTCGAATCCGTCTAGGGATGCTGCCGCGATCGGCGACATGCTGCGCAAGGCCAGTTTCGAGGTGGTCGAGAGCATTCGCGACGCCAACAACCAGGATATGCGCCGGGCCTTGCGCGAATTCTCGGACAAGTCGCAGAACGCGGACATGGCCGTGGTCTATTTTGCCGGCCATGGCATCGAGGTCGACGGGCAGAACTATCTGATCCCGACCGACGCCGTGTTGCAGCGAGACCGCGATGTCTATGATGAAGCGATATCGCTCGAGCGCATCCTGCAGACGGTCGAGGAAGCCAAGACACTGCGTCTCGTCATTCTCGACGCCTGCCGCGACAACCCGTTCGCGAGATCAATGAAGCGCGTGTCGGCGCTGCGCTCGCTCAATCGCGGCCTGATCGCCGTCGAACCGATGAAGGCCAACACGCTCATCGCCTATGCGGCAAAGGGCGGATCGGTGGCTGAAGACGGCGACGGCGAGAACAGCCCGTTCGCCACGGCGCTGCTGAAGCACCTGCCGACTCCGGGCCTGGACCTGCGCCAGGCGTTCGGCCTCGTGCGCGACGATGTGATGAAGGCGACCGACAACAAGCAGGAGCCGTTCGTGTATGGCTCGCTGGGTGGAGCAACGGTCGCGCTGGTGCAGACGGCCTCGCTCATCACAACCGCTGCACCCGAGACGCCCGCTGCGGCCCAGCCTGCGGCAGCCGCCAATCCTGCGGCTGAGATCCGGCGCGACTACGAGTCCGCCGAACGTGTCGGCACCAAGGAAGCATGGGAGTCGTTCCTGAGGAGGAATACAGCCGGCTTCTACGCCGACCTGGCCCGCGCACAGCTTTCCAAGCTGAATGCCGAGCAGGCTTCTACGAGCGCCGCCGAGAAAGCGAAGAAGGCCGCCGAAGAGACGGCGCGCCTGGCCAAGGAAGGTGCGACAGCCACCGAACAGGCGAAGGCCGCTGCCGACGCCAAGGCTGCGCAGAAGGCCAAGATTGACGCGGAGAATGCCAAGAAGCGCGAGCAGGCGCGGGTCGCCGCCGCCGAACGCAAGAAGCGCAGGGAAGAAGCGCGGATCGCTGCGCAGTCCAAGGCCGTATCCCTTCCCAACCCGATTGGGCGAGCCGGTTCGACTGAGCCGCAAGCAAGGGCGGTGAGATCGACACCAAGGCTCGATCGCGCATCGCTGTGGGCACGTTGCGATGCGCTGGTGGCACGCGGCGCCCGCGATGACGATATTGCCCGCCCGGGTCGGATCGAATTCTGCGTCAACAACGGCGGCAGATACTGATCGACCATCGCCGCGAGGCTGAACGCTCCGTTACCCTTCGATTGCCAGCTCCGCCTCTCACCGCATGTCGTCCCGGCCAAGCGTAGCGCCGAGCCGGGACCCATAACCACCGACGCCGATTTGTATTCGTCACGTTCACCACGCAGCTTCGACTCGGCACGCAAGCGTTACGCAAGAAGGTCACAAACGCACGTCGTCTCATGAAGACAGGGGATATAGGTCCCGGCTCGGCGCTACGCTTGGCCGGGACGACGACGGAGGCGCCTTATGTCTGTGCGCATCGCTGTCAGAGCGAAACGTGCCTGTTCAAAACTCTCAATCTGCGCCAAGCTGCGATGATCTTTCGCGGTTCAGACCGCATTCCGGAACAGCAAATCAAGAACGATCGGGAGGACATCAATGCCTGCGCGTGCGACCGCCAAAAAGGCTGCAGCTCCGAAGAAAAATGGCCTTCAGACGCCGCCCCTGCCGAAAGGCAAGCCTGAGAGCCTCGGCCTCTCGTCCGCACGGTTGAAGGGCCTGTCGGATGCGATCCGCCGCGAGGTCGACAAGGGCACGCTGCCGGGCGCCGTCGTCATGGTGGGTCGCAAGGGCAAGGTCGCTCATTTCGACGCCATCGGCCGGCAGGGTCCGTCGTCCGACGCGAAGATGCGGCCAGACTCGGTGTTCCGCATCTTCTCGATGACGAAGCCGATCGTCTCGGTGGCCATCATGCAGCTGGTCGAAGACGGCAAGCTTCTCATCAACGATCCACTGTCGAAGTACATTCCATCCTTTGCCAAAACCCAGGTCGGCGAGGTGCGCGACGGCAAGATTCATCTCGTGCCGATGAAGCGCGAGATCACCATTCAGGATCTTCTGAGCCACACCAGCGGCATCTCTTACGAGATCACCGGCCCCGGCCCGATCCAGTCGCTTTATACCGAGGCGAAGATCTATCGCCGCAACATGAGCAACGAAGAACACGCGGAAGTCATCGCCGGGCTGCCATTGATCTGCCAGCCGGGCGCCGAGTGGAACTACAGCCGCTCGACGGACATTCTTGGCCGAGTGGTCGAAGTCGTCTCCGGCAAGACGCTCAGCAGCTATCTGACCGATCACATCCTCGCGCCGCTGCAGATGACCGACAGCGGCTTCCATATCGAGGAGGAGCGCGCACACGACAGGCTTGCCGAGCCGTTTGCGAATGACCCGTGGACCGGCAACAAGGTCGTCTATTTCTCGATGACGCAGAAGCCGATTTCCGAATCCGGCGGCGGCGGCATGGTGTCAACCGCGCCGGATTATGCGCGCTTTGCACAGATGCTCGCTAATGGCGGTTCGTTGAACGGCGAACGCATCATCGGCCGCAAGACGCTGGAGTTGATGACATCGAACCACCTCGGCAGCGACGTGAAGATCGCAACGACGCACATTCCGCCCGGGCACGGCTTCGGTCTTGGCTTCGCCGTTCGCCTCGAGAAGGGCATGGCGCCCTATCCCGGCTCGGTCGGTCAGTACTTCTGGGGTGGCGCGGCCGGCACCCAGTTCTGGGTGGATCCGGCTGAAAATCTCTGGGCGGTGCTGATGGTGCAGGCGCCGGGCCAGCGCGAATACGTGCGCGTGCTGTTTCGCAATCTCGTCTATGCAGCGGTCGAGGGCTGAACGCACCGTTCCTGCTTAGCTCCCATTCCGGTTCAGGGACCGCCGTAGCTTTACAGAGCTATTGGCGGCCCCTATTCACGTTCAGGAGCTGACGGAACAGGTGCACACACGGATGAACAAGGTTGAGACCATCGTCGACGACCGGCGGCATCTGCTCGCGCCGTTTCACGGCGAAAGGCCGCCTGCTCCGCAGTGGTTCGACGAGGCCATAGCCGACGCGCCCGAACGAACTTTCACCGATGTGCGCGGCGCACAGATCGAGACACTTGCCTGGGGCGAGCGCGGCAAGCCCGGCCTGTTGTTCGTGCATGGCAACGGCGCTTGCGCCGACTGGTGGAGTTTCATTGCGCCGTTCTTTGCGGAGACCCATCGGGTCGCTGCTTTCTCCATGTCAGGCATGGGGGGCTCCGGCTGGCGCGACCGGTACAGCTACGATCTCTATGTCGATGAGGCGTTCGCCGTTGCCGAGGTGACTGGCTTGTTCGCATCGCCGGCGAAACCTGTCATCATTGGCCATTCGTTCGGTGCTTTCATCACATCTGGAATTGTCGGACGCGCCGGCGCCCGTGTCGGCGGCGCGATGTTGCTCGACGGCCCTTTTCTCGGATCCGCCGCGCGCAAGCGGCAGCGCGAGATGCGGGGAGCGCCGCGCCCGAAACGAGTCTACGATACGCTCGAACAGGCGCTCGCACGCTTCCGCTTCTCACCAGACCAGGATTGCGAGAACCTATTTATCGCCGACTGGATTGCGCGCGTGTCGCTGCGAAAGGTCCGCCGTAGCGACGATACGATCGGCTGGACCTGGCGCTTCGACCCCACGCGCTTCACGGGATTCCTGCACGGATATCCGGCGAACGATCTCTCGATGGCGCAATGTCCGATCGCGGTGATCGGCGGCTCGCGTTCGGGCTTCGTGACAGAGCGGCGCATGGACGAGCTTGCGCCGTACCTCCCGAAGGGCGCGCCGTTCGTCGTCATCCCGGATTCCGACCATCACATCATGGCCGACCAGCCAATGGCGCTCGTCGCTGCAATCCGCATGCAGCTTGCCAATTGGGGATCGGCCGTCATTGCGAGGCACAGCCGTTCGTAAGAACGGCGTCGCTTCGCTCGCCTATAGCCGTTCGTAAGAACGGCGTCGCTTCGCTCGCCTATGGCGACGAGGCAATCCAGCGCGGCATTTGCAGCAGATTCAGACTGGATTGCTTCGCTTCGCTCGCAATGACGGCGTTGCTTCGCTTGGACTAGCTGATCGTTCCGCCACCATCGATGACGATGCTCTGGCCGTTGACGAATGCGCCGGCCTTCGAGGCGAGAAACACCGCGCCGCCGGCGATCTCGTCGGGCTGGCCGATGCGCCGCATCGGCGAGCGCGCTTCGGTCGTCTTCAGCGTCTCCGGATTGTCCCACAGCGCCTTGGCGAAGTCGGTCTTGATCAGGCCGGGCGCGATGCAGTTCACACGGATGTTGTGCTGACCGTATTCGACCGCGAGATTGCGTGCGAGCTGCAGGTCGGCAGCCTTCGAGATGCCGTAGGCGCCGATGGTCGCCGACCCCTTGTAGCCACCGACCGAGGAAATGATGATGATCGATCCATCCTTGCGCTCGATCATCTGCGGCACGGCGTAGGAGATCAGCCAGTTGTTGGCGATGATGTTGTTCTCGAGGATCTTGCGGAACTGGTCGTCACTGATGCCGGCGAGCGGCCCGTAGTAAGGATTCGACGCCGCGTTGCAGACCAGCACGTCGACCTTGCCGAAAGTCTTGGTCGCTTGGTCGACCAGGTTCTTCAATTCGTCCTTGGAGGAAATGTTGGCCGGGATCGACACCGCCGTGCCGGCGCCGTGGCGCTCGTTGATCACCTTCGTTACCTCTTCGCAGGCCGGCAGCTTGCGCGACGATACGACGACCTTTGCGCCGTGTTCGGCAAAGCGTTCGGCGATGGCGCGGCCGATGCCGCGCGACGAGCCGGTGACCACCGCGACCTTGCCGGACATATCGAACAGACTTGGCATGCAACCCTCCCTTTGGACTCTAGGTTCGCGCTCGCCCGCGCGTTCTTGATGACGCGAAGCTTAAGCAGGCTTTCCCGTTTCCGGCAACCTGCGGCAAGAACGGCGCGCGGGCAGCGGCCCGTCAGGCGAGTTTCGTGATCTCCGGCCCTGCCGGCTGATGCATCGCCGGATGATCGCCGCCGGCGAGCCATGGCTGATGATTGACCATGCCGATACGCCAGCCGTCGTCACCGTTCAGCGTCAGATAGTCGAGCCGCGTCAGCGAGCAGTTTTCGACCGCGAACGAGAGGCCGCCCTGCGGACCGAGACCGAGCGCCAGCGCGATCGCCGCCTTGATGACGCCCCCATGCGCCACGGCGACGATGTCGGAGCCCGGATGCGCCTCATTGAATTTCTTGATGCCGTTGCCGACGCGCGCATAGAGATCGAGAAAGCTTTCGCCGTTGGGCGTCCTTTCATCGGCCGGCCCGAACCAGTGACTGCCAAGCTGCACTGGCCGGCTCGCATAAAATGCCGTGCGGTCCCTGCCCTGCCAATCGCCGAGGTTCTGCTCTGCGAAATCGGGCTCTTGTTGCATCGATGCGGGTTTCGGGAAACCGGCTTGCCAGATCGCTGCGGCCGTCTGATGCGTGCGCTTCAGATTGCTCGAACACCAGATCGCGCCCTTAGGCAGCGTGCGCGCCAAGCCCTGGAACACCACCGTATCACTGCAATCACAGCCGAGATCGGATTGTCCGTAAATACGTCCCCCGTCTTCGCGCACCGGCGCGTGGCGAACCCACCACCAGCGTGTGATCTCCGGATGGGCACTGGACGCATTGGACATGGAACAAGCCCTTCAATATTGTTTCGTGTTATTAGCTACGTCAGTGTGACTTGAGCTTCAAGACGCCTTGAGCCTCAAGGTGCTTTGGCGCATGCATCTCACGCCAAAAACGTGACACGTGAAAAACGTGACATATGGGAGGACAAAAATGGGCCGTCTCGAAGGCAAATCGGTCGTGATCACGGGCGCAGGTTCGGGCATCGGGCGCGCCGCGTCGCTGATGTTCACAAAAGAAGGCGCGAAGCTGATCGCCGTCGACAAGACCGATGCCGTCGACGAGACCGTCAATCTGGTGCGCGCGGCCGGCGGCACGGCCGAGGCGATCAAGGGCGACGCAGGACTAGAGCAGGACGTCGCGAGCTTCATTGGCAAGGCCGTGTCAGCCTATGGCAAGCTCGATGCGATCTGGGCCAACGCCGGCGTTTCCGGCGGCTGGGTGCCGCTGCACGACCAGACCGTCGAGCATTGGCAGGAAATTTTGCGCGTCAACCTGATCGGCCCGTTTCTCGCCATCAAACACGCATCCGCGCAGATGATGAAGCAAGGCCACGGCGGCTCGATCATCTGCACGGCATCGGTGGCAGGCCTGAAAGCCAACGCCGGCGGTACCCCCTATAGCGCCAGCAAGGCCGGCGTCGTCAGCCTGGTGCAAACGTCGTCATACTCCCTGACCGGCACAGGCATTCGCGTCAACGCAGTGTGCCCCGGACTGATCGAAACCGGGATGACGCGCGCGACCTTCGAGAGGGCCCGCGAGCGTGGTACCGAAAACAAGATCGGCCAGATCAATCCGACGCAGCGCGGCGGCAAGCCGCACGAAATCGCTGCGATGGGTCTGTTCCTTGCGAGTGACGAGGCGTCCTACGTCAACGGCCAGGCCTTCCCGGTCGATGGCGGGCTCACGGCGTCGATGCCGTTTGCCGGCAAGTTGAGGACGTGAGGGAGCAGCAACGAACTGTAGCCCGGGTAGAGCGAAGCGCAGCCCGGGGCACCTTCTCAGAATAGCGAATGACTGAAGACCTGTCGCCCGGATGAGCGCAAGCGACATCCGAGGTTGCTTCGCGGAGAGTCAGACCCCGGGGTCGCTTCGCTCGCCCGGGCTACGGATTCGCCCCTTATGCCGCGCCCGCCTTCACCGCATACTCCCACGAGGACTTCGCCAGCGGCACGACGCGCGCTGCACTTTCAGATGCGCGCGCCGACGCAGCGGTACCGTCGCGGATGCGACCGGCGATGCCTTGCAGAATGCAGGTGAGACGGAACAGATTATAAGAGAAATACCAGTTCAGGTCCGGAATGCCGGGACGCCCAGTCGCCTTGCAGTAGATCTCGATCGCCTCTTCCAGCGTCGGAATGTTCAACGCGGAAAGATCCGCGCCAACGAGCCCGGTACGGCCACCGCCAGAGGACATGATCCACTGCATCAACAGGTAGGAGAAATCCGCCAGCGGATCGCCCAGCGTCGACAGCTCCCAGTCGAGAACCGCGACGACCTGCGACGTGTCGGGCGCAAAGATCATGTTGTCGAGCCGGTAGTCGCCGTGCACGACCGACACGCGTTCCTGCTGCGGCACCGTCTTCGGCAGCCACTCGATCAACCGCTCGACCTCGTCGACCTTTTCGGTCTCGGAGGCGCGATACTGCTTCGTCCAGCGGTCGACCTGGCGCGCAAAATAGTTGCCGGGGCGGCCGTAGTCGGCAAGTCCGATCTTCGCGGGGTCGTAGCTGTGCAGTTTCGCGAGCGTCATGATCTCCGCCTCGAAGATCGGCCTGCGATCTTCACGCGAAACGTCCGGCAGCGTCTGATCCCAGAACACCCGTCCCTCGACCATCTGCATGACATAGAACGCGGCGCCGATCACGCTGTCGTCGACGCAGAGGCCGTAGGTCCTGGCGGCTGGAAACCCTTGCGCATGCAGCGCCGTGATGACGCGATACTCGCGGTCGACGGCGTGCGCCGACGGCAGCAGCTTGCCGAACGGCTTGCGGCGCATCACATAGGCACGCCCCGGCGTATCGAGCCGGTACGTCGGATTCGACTGGCCGCCCTTGAACTGGCTGACCTTCAACGGGCCTGAATAGCCCTCCACATGCTCGCGCATCCACTTGTCGAGGTTGGCCTCGTTGAAACGATGGCGCTCTTCGACCTCCTTGGTGCCCGAGAACTCGGAATCGCGGCTTGCGGCTTGCGCCATGATGCCCAACCTTCTTCTTAGCGGGTCTTCATCGGCGTGAAGTTGCCGTGGCGGGCGATTTCCATGCGCGCGATTGAGCGGTTGTGCACCTCGTCGGGACCGTCAACCAGACGCAGCGTCCGCGACTGAGCATACATACGCGCAAGACCGGGGTCTTCGGTAACGCCGGCGCCGCCGAACGCCTGGATCGCGTCATCGACGATCTTCAACAGCATCTTCGGCACGGCGACCTTGATCATCGCGATCTCGAGCTGCGCCGCCTTGTTGCCGACCTTGTCCATCATGTCGGCTGCCTTCAACACCATCAGCCGATTGATCTCGATGTTGGTGCGGGCTTCGGCGATGCGCTGCTCCCAGATCGAGTGCTGGACGATGTACTTGCCGAATGCGACACGCTCGGACAGGCGCTTGACCATCTTCTCCAGCGCGACCTCGGCGCGGCCGATCGCGCGCATGCAGTGATGGATACGGCCCGGACCGAGACGCCCTTGCGCGATCTCGAAGCCCCGCCCCTCGCCGAGCAGAAGGTTTTCGCGCGGCACCCGCACGTCCTTGAGCAAGATCTGGGCGTGACCGTGCGGTGCGTCGTCGTAGCCGAACACCGGCAGCATGCGCTCGATGGTGATGCCTGGCGTGTCCATCGGCACCAGGATCTGCGACTGCTGCTGATGACGCGGATTATTTGGATCGGTCTTGCCCATCAGGATCGCGATCTTGCAGCGCGGGTCGCCCGCGCCGGACGAGAACCACTTGCGGCCGTTGATTTTGTAGTAGTCGCCGTCGCGCTCGATACGGGTTTCGATGTTGGTCGCGTCGGAGGACGCGACCGCCGGCTCGGTCATCAGGAACGCCGAGCGGATCTCGCCGTCCATCAGCGGCCGCAGCCACTTGCGCTTCTGCTCCTTGGAGCCGTAGCGCAAAAACACTTCCATGTTGCCTGTGTCAGGCGCCGAGCAGTTGAACACCTCCGACGCCCAGCTGATGCGGCCCATCTGTTCGGACAGAAGGGCGTATTCGAGGTTGGTCAGGCCCGCGCCATGAAACTCGTCGTCCTCATGGTCGTTCGGCGGCATGAACATGTTCCACAGGCCCTCGGCGCGCGCCTTCTTCTTCAGCTCTTCGAGGACGGGAACGACCTTCCAGCGGGTATCGCCTTCATTCATTTGCTGCCGATAGGTCGGCACGGCCGGTTCGACATGCTTTTGCATGAAGTTCACGACCCGATCGAGCCAATGGCGCTGGCGTTCCGACATATCGAAGTTCATGGGCGATTCCTCACGCTTGTGTTTCTACGGCTTCGATCATTTCTATACATCGCGGCCAAGTGGGGGCAAGCCGCTTTGAGGAACCCTCAACCCGCGCAAATCGCAATGCAAGATGCGGCAATGCCGCAATCCCGGCCCCTGCCCTGGAGTCGACGTCTGCGGAATTCTCAGCCAATCCGGCGACGGAAGCTGTCCTCGTCTGATGATTGCAAAAAGGGCTTCACAACCCACGGGTATAGAGTCATTGAACATCCGATGCTCTATCCCCTCGCGGCTGCGGCGCGCGGCCGCTGGGCCGTAGCGACCATGTTCCTGGTCAATGGCTTCCTTGTCGGGAGCTGGGCGCCGCAGATCCCATCAGTCCTGACTCGACTTGAGATCACCGAATCCACGCTCGGCCTGCTCATCCTCTGCTTCGGCCTTGGGGCACTGTCGTCCATGCCATGGAGCGGCTACCTGATGGCGAAGCATGGCACGCGGAACGTCCTGCGCTTCTTCGCCTCCATTGCGACGCTCGGCCTGCTGGCAGTAGCGCTGGCGCCGAACGTTTGGCTCGCGGCCGTCGCGCTGGGATTGTTCGGCGGCATGATCGGCACCATGGACGTCGCCATGAACGCCAATGCGGTCGTGGTTGAGCGAAAGCTGACGCGCGCCATCATGTCGTCGTCGCACGGCTTCTGGAGTCTCGGCGGTTTTGCCGGCGGCGGTGCGGGTGGCATCATCATTCAAAATTTCGGACATCTGCAGCACGCCGCGCTGGTGACGGTCATCGCGATCGCCGCAGTCGCCTGCGCGCTCCCGCATCTGATCGCTGAGGACCGCCCCGTCGCCCACGAGCACGCGAAATTCGCGCTGCCGCGCACCGCAATCGTCTATCTGATCGGGCTGATCGCGCTGTGCGTCATGGTTCCGGAGGGCGCAGTGCTCGATTGGGCTGCACTCTACCTGCAGCAGGAGCTTGGCAGCGATCTCGCCATCGCCGGCTTCGCCTTCGCCGGTTTCTCCGGCACCATGGCAACCATGCGCTTCCTCGGCGACGGCGTGCGCAGCCGCTTTGGCGCCGTCCAGACGTTTCGGATATCAGGCGTGATCGCGGCGGCAAGCATGTTGGCAGCCGCGCTTTCTCCATGGCCATGGCTGGCGATCGCCGCCTTCGCCTGCTGCGGGCTCGGCATCGCCAATATGGTGCCGATCGCGTTTTCGGCCGGTGGCAACCAGTCAGGAATGGCGTCGGGCACGGGCATGGCGATCGTCACCACCATGGGCTACTCGGGCATACTGCTGGCGCCATCGGCGATCGGCTTCGCCGCCGAGCGGACAGGCTTTGGCCCGGTTTTCATAGCATTGTCGGGCTTGCTGTTTGTTGTCTGCCTGATGGCACCCCTCGTGCGGGCCGCCGATCTTCCCAAGATTTCGAGTTGATTGGGAAGTCTGCTGTCATTTCAGCACGCTACAGACAAAAGCGGCCGAAGAAACTGGAGCGGGTGAAGGGAATCGAACCCTCGTATTCAGCTTGGAAGGCTGCTGCTCTACCATTGAGCTACACCCGCGCGAACCCAGATATGCAACGCCTTATGCCGCTTTGCAACGCCGCCGACGCTGGCCGCGCCAATTTCCGGGGGCCTCATTTCCGGCTTTGTTCTCCCTCTCGCCGGTTGAGCGGTTCACGCGGGCAGGAATGCGGTGTCCGCCTCGTTCCCGACACATGTAACGGGCGCGCCGTACAGCGCCTGCAACGACGCCCTTGTGATGACGTTGCCGGGCGCACCTTCAGCCTTCAGGATTCCGTCGCCGAGCAAGGCCGCTCGATCGGCGTAGCGCATCGCCTGATTCGGATCGTGCGTCGTAAACAGCACGCCGAGCCCTTGCGCAGTCAGCGTGCGGATCTGCCGCATCACTTTGCCCTGATTGCCGAAGTCGAGGCTGGCCGTGGGTTCGTCGAGGACGACATATCGCGGCTCCTGCACTAGCGCTCGGGCGATGAGAACAAGCTGCCGCTCGCCGCCCGAGATCATGGTGTACGGCGTGTCGAGGAGGTGCCTCACCCCCAATTCGGCGAGCTTTGCCTCAACGACGACGCGATCCACGGCCGTCGGGCTTGCGAACAGACCGTTGTGGGCGGTGCGCCCCATCAGCACAATATCGCGCACGCTGAAAGCGAACGCGGGTGCATGTCCCTGCGGCACGTAAGCGATCCGCCTCGCCCGCTCGCCGACCGTCATTGCCAGAAGCGAATATCCGTCGATCGACACAGCGCCGGCATGGGGTGGCAGCAAGCCGAGCATCGTCTTCAGCAACGTCGTCTTGCCGCCGCCATTGGGACCAAGGAGAGCGACCGCTTCTCCTGCTTCAACCGCGAGCGACAGGTTGCGACCGATGGTGCGGCCGGGATAGCCGTAGCTGAGTTTTACTGCCGCGAGCGTCATGATCGCTGCCTCATGACCAGCTCCTTCGCGCCGACGTCAGTAGCCATATGAACACGGGCGTACCAATGATGGCGGTCAGGATGCCAAGTGGAACCTCGACCTGCGCCATGCTGCGAGCGAGTGTATCGATTAACAGCAAGTAGCTTGCGCCGAATAGCGCCGCGGTGGGAATGAGCCTGCCGAACTCGGGACCGACGATAAAGCGAGCCAGGTGCGGCACGATCAATCCAACCCAGCCGATGATGCCGGCCGCCGCAACACTCGCGGACGTCACCAGTGTGGCGGCCGCCACGATAGCGATGCGCAAGGCGCCTGTGGCGAGGCCAAGCGCCCTCGCCTCGTCTTCCGGAAGCGACAACACGTTGATCCGCCAGCGCAGCGCAATCAGGATGATCGTGCCGAGCGCGATCGGACCGAACAACGGAAGCAGATCGTTCTTGTCGGTGCCCGCGAGGCTGCCAAGCAACCAGAAGGTCATTGCGGGAAGCTGGTTGTACGGGTCGGCGACGTACTTCAAGAGCCCGACACCTGCACCGAGCAGCGAACCAACCACCACGCCCGTCAGCACCAGCACGAGCGCGATGTCGCCGGAGCGAATCGAGGTGCCGATCAGATAGACCAGCGCCACCGCCAGCAGGCCGCCTGCGAAGGCAAGGCCCTGGATGACGACGATGCCGGCCGAGATGTAGATGCCTGTGATCGCGCCGAGCGCAGCACCCGACGATGCGCCCAGAATATCGGGCGAGACCAGCGGATTACGGAACAAGCCCTGGAATGCGCCGCCGGCGACCGCGAGCGCCGCGCCGCAAAGGATGGCGGCGAGCACACGCGGCCCGCGGATGTTGAAAATGACCGCTTCCGCTGCGGGCGTCAGCGTCGAAGGCTCGCCGCTCAGACGTGACCAAAGCGCGCTGGCGAGGTCCATCAGGCCGACTGGAAAGCGCCCGACGGAGAAGGCAAGCGACACGCCGACAACGAGCAGGCCGAGACCAAGCACCAATCCGCCAGTCGCCCCGAAACGATCGCTCATTCGCGTCCTTCCAGCACGGCGCCGATCTGCGCATCGGTCGGCGTGTGATGATAGAAGCGCGCGTAGAACTCGCGCGTCACTTCGGCCAGATCTTCCGGAAACAGGTTCGGGTAAAGCAGCTTGCCGAGCCAGATCAGGCCCGGCACGCGGTTGACCGACGGCGGAAAATCCACCCAGCCGAAGGGCAGCTTGGGCGAGAGGTGGACCCTCCCTTCGCGCACGGCCTTGACACTCGCCCACGACGGATCGCCGCGGACGTTACGCGCAAAGTTCTGATCGATGGTGATGATCACCTCCGGATCCCACGCCAGCACCTGTTCGATGGAAACTGTGGCAAGCCCACCGCGTGTCTGCCCGGCGACATTGACAGCGCCCATGAACTCGACGGTCTCGACGTTGATGGAACCACCAAGTCCGGTTTCGAGCCCGCGCGGGCCGCGAGCATAGTACACCCTCGGCCGTCGTTCGGCCGCAACACTCGTAATCCGCGATCGACACGTACGCACGACATCCTCACAGAAGCGCGCAAGATCCTCCCCACGCGCCGGCTCGCCGACGAGTTGCCCATGGAGCCGGTAACTCTCGGCAATCTTGTCGAATCGACCATCGAGCAATGCATAGGCAATGCCGGTCTGTGCCTGCACACGATCAGCCGTTTCGACAAAGGTGCGCGCGGTCGAGCCGATATCGAGAATGAGGTCAGGCTTCAGCTGAAGGAGCACTTCTAGGCTCGTGGTGTTGCCACGCCCCGTCAATCGTCCAAGCTCCGGCCGCGCTCCGATCTCAGGATCGAGATACGCAAGCTCAGCCTGTCGGTTGGCCCGCGGCCAGCCCAGAAGCGTCTGAGGCTGCAATGTGTAATGTGCGATGGCTGCAGGTGGACCGGCCGGGAATACGCGATCGATGCGGGCCGGCACGTTGATCATCCGCCCGGCCGCGTCTGCGATGGTCAGTGCACGCGCGACACGGGGTGACGCCAATACGGCGGCAGATACGACCAGAAGCTTGCGGCGCGTCAACCTCATGGGGCCCTCGGAGCAATCCTAATCGAGGGCGCGGTATGAGGTAAGATGGGCGGGCTGCGATATGGCGGGATGCACGGCCGGCTTGTCGGCGCCGCCCGATGATCGCGGAGCGGGGTGTTCTTCTCGTTGTCACTGCCGCAGCGACGGCACGACCAGGAATGGCATCATCCCTAACAGAAGGTTTACCAGGGCAAAGACGATCATCAGGTCGTAGTTGCCGGTCCAGTCGTGAATAAGGCCGCCGCTCCAGGACCCGAAGGCGGCGCCGAGCCCGCTGCCCAGCGAGATCGCGCCGAAGATCGTACCGACGCGCTCACCGCGGAAGATCGTCATGGCGGTTGCTGAAATCAGCGGACCACGCGAACCGATCGTGCTGCCGAAGCAGATGATGAAGCCGGCGAGCAACCAGATGCTTGGATAGGCGCGCAAGAGCCACAACATGATGATCCCGGTCACCGAGAGACCATAGGCGAACAGGATGGCACGACGCCGGCCGAGCAACCCGTCAAGCAAGCTGACGCTCACCATCCCAGCCGCAAGCGCTACACCGCTGAAACCCCACGCGGTTGCCGCCTGCAACGGCGGAAAGCCTGCTTCGACGAGATAGGCGACAACCTGCGCAGCAATGCAGTACATACCGACGCCCGTGAAGAAATACGTGCTGAACAGCGCCCAGAAGGCGTGATGGCACATGGCCGAGCTGAGCTTCCACTCCGCGCCGGCTTGGTCCGACGGTGCCGCAATGGCTCCGCTCGCACCGGCTGCGAGGCGACGCCAAGGCAGCACGAGCAGCGGGACAGCAAGACCAAGCATGACAACGCCGATCAAGCGATAAGCGCCGCGCCATCCATAAGCGTCGATCAGCACCTGCGACAGCGGAAGCCCGATGAGCGTGCCGATGCCGGTCGCGGCGAAGACGACCGCCATGGCCATTGGCAGCCGCGGGCCAAACCAGCGGCCGAGCAGCAACGAGCTTGCGACCGTCCCGAGGCAGGCGGCGCCGAATCCGGCAGCAAGGCCGACGCAGAGCTGAAGTTGCCACAGCGCCTGTGCATACGCGGCCGCCGAGAAGCCACCACCCACGAGCAACAGCCCGAAGGCATATACAGCGCGCGGTCCCAAAAGGTCGAAGAGCCTGCCGACCAGCGGCGACGCCAGCCCTGCCGACAGGGCCGCAAGCGAATAGATCGAAACGACCTCAGCTCGATCCCAACCGAACTCCGCCGAGATTGGCAGCAGGAAAACCGGAAAGATCTCATTGGCGCTTCGCCCCAGCATGGACAATGCGAAGCAGATGCCGAGCACGACGAAGGCCATGCGCGGCTTCAGCATTAGGCCTTGGCGTGACGACATCAGGCCCCTTACGAGTGTTGGCTGCACGTTTGACAGCATTTCGGGACCTTGAACGAGGCGCAAGAGAAACCGCATCCGTCTCAGGTGAGCCGCATTCATCCGAAATGTTGGCCATCGCCCGCCAGGCGACGTAGATTGAAAGACTAGGACCTATCTATGAAGCGTGCACCGCCGAACCGAAGGACAGCCACCCCGCGCATTGCGGCGGCGACGCTCAGACCGGCACAGCTTCTGGCGCTACAGGCCTTCGACGTCGCGGTCCGGCTGGGCAGCTTCAAGGAAGCTGCGGATGTGCTCAACCTCAGCCCATCGGCCGTGAGCCACCGCATCCGCAACCTTGAAGAAGAGACGGGCGTCGCATTGTTCGTGCGCAATCACCGGGCCATCGAGCCGACCACCGAGGGCCGCAGGCTTGCCGGAGCGACCGGGCGAGCGTTTGCCGAACTCGCGCGAGTCGACTTGCCGGCTGGCCGCACGCCGGGCCGGCAGCGCCTGAAGCTGAAGGTGTTTCCGCTGTTCGCCTCCGCCTGGCTGATCCCGCGCCTGGCCAGCTTCGTTGCGAAGCATCCGGACATCGATCTTGCGATCGAGACCTCGATGCACAACGTCGACTTCAACGTGGAGGCTTTCGACGCGGGCATCAGCGTCAGCAACGGCTCGTTCGCTGGACTGGACGCGTTGCATCTGGCTCCCTTGAGGGCGACGCCGGTCGCCACGCCTGCACTGGCGCGCCGCCTGAAGCTGCGGGAACCTCGCGATCTCGGCCGCGCGGTGCTGATCCATGTCACGCCATTCCCTGGAGCGTGGCCGCAATGGCTGAAGCGGGCGGGCGTGGCGAAGCTCAAGCCCGCCCGCTCGATTGCCGTCGACAACTACGTCGCAGCCATTCAGGCAGCTGAGCAAGGCGCGGGCATCGCACTTGGCATGGAGCCGTTCATCGCGGCGCGCGAACGACAGGGCGCGATCTGCCGTCTGTTTCCGATCGTGTCTTCGGCCGGAAGCTATTGGCTGGTGCATCCGCCGCCGGCGCGGCGCAATCGCGCGCTCGAAGTGTTCAAACACTGGCTCCTGGCCGAACTCGGCGATCTGCATGACGCGCGCTGACATCACGCGCGGCATGCATATCTATCGAGACGGCGTCCGCGGGATCCCCAACCCCTGCCGGTTTCCATTGACTTCCGGCCGGGGGGTGCCCATAAACCGCCCGCCGCAAATAGCGTGGGTCGCCCTGCGCAGGGCCTTGTGTTCCGCATCCGCGCACAATCCGGTCCTGACCGCGCCAATCCCGACCTTGGCGGCTCCGGGGGAGTGTCCCGAGTGGCAAAGGGAGCTGACTGTAAATCAGCCGCCTCATGGCTTCGCAGGTTCGAGTCCTGCCTCCCCCACCAGCCTTCGCTGGCTTTGCCAGATACGGCTCGGCAAGCCGGCAGCGCCTCTCAACGTTGAGGGATGCGCGCAATGACCTTGATCTCGAAGTCGAAGCCGGCCAGCCAGTTCACCCCCACTGCGGTCCAGTTCGGATAAGGCGGATCGCCGATTGCCTTGTCGCGGACAGCCATGAAGGTTTCGAATTGGCGCTCCGGATCGGTATGGAAGGTGGTGACGTCCACAACATCCTCGAAGGTGCAACCGGCGACCGCCAGAACGGCATTCAAATTGTCGAAGGCGAGCTGGACCTGGCGCTTGAATTCGGGCTCCGGAGAACCATCCTCGCGGCTACCCACCTGGCCTGACACGAACAGAAGGTCTCCCGAGCGGATCGCCGCCGAATAACGGTGAGCATCGTAAAGCGCATGCCGATCGGCAGGGTAGATTGCATCGCGTTTGGCCATGGTATTGCCCTTTCCTGTGGGTGAGACGCCTCGTGTCTTGCGGCCGCAAGCCGCCACATCGACCGCGCTGACAGGACATAAACCGGCGGCATTACGCACATTAGACATTGAAATTGACACGGACTGATGCAAAATACCCATCAATGCCGCGTCCGTCGCTCAACGATCTTGCCGCTTTCATAGCCGTTGCCACGCACCGCAGCTTCCGCCGCGCAGCGGACGAGATCGGGACAGCGCCCTCCACCCTGAGCCATACAATGCGTGCGCTCGAGGAACGCATGGGGATGCGTCTTCTGAACCGCACCACGCGCAGCGTCTCGCCGACGGAAGCCGGCTTCCAGTTGCTCGCCCGCCTTCAGCCCGCGCTCACGTCGCTGGACGAGGCACTCGAAAGCGTTGCAGCGTTCCGGGGCTCTGTTGCGGGAACGGTCCGCATCAACGCACCACGATTGCCGGCCGCGCTTCTCGTCCGAGACGTTCTTCCTCAGCTGGCGGAGCGCCATCCGGACTTGACGGTGGACATCGTGGTCGAGGGGCGGCTGATCGACATAGTCTCCGGCGGGTTTGATGCCGGCGTGCGCCTCCTCGCGTCGGTCCCCAAAGATATGATCGCGGTGCCATTTGCGCGCACCCTGGCGTTCATCTGTGTCGTATCGCCGGCCTATCTCGATCGCTTCGGCGAGCCGGCAATGCCGGAGGAATTGCAACGCCACCGTTGCATCGGCCATCGGAGGCCCAGCGGCAAGCTCTACCGATGGGAATTCGAGCGTGCTGGCCAGGAACTGACGATCGATGCGAACGGCCCCCTCGTCCTTGACGATGAGGAGCTGATGGTCGAAGCCGCCATAAAAGGCCTGGGCATCGCCTATGTGGCGGATTGGGCCGCCGAAACGGCCTTGTCGGATGGCCGCCTGCTCAAGGTCCTGACGGCCTGGATGCCTGCTCCGGAGCGAGTTGCGGTCTACTATCCCGGACATCGCGCCGTACCGCCGGCATTGCGGGCTTTTCTTGATGCCGCGAAGGATTTGGAGAAAAAGGGCCTTAACGAGATGGACCAAAGCGGCAGCGCCGCGATCGATCGTTAAGCCGGATCGGCGACACAGACCAAGATGATTGGGAGCGCTTTTCGGACCCGGGCCCGAATGCCTTGACCGGGCCACGGAATCCGGAAATAGCCTCCCTCAAGAACACAGCGCCGAAACTCAAAGAGAATCTCCGCGGAGTTGCAAGTGACCCTCCCGGCCCAATCCGGCGCCGTCGACCAGGCCGCCCCAGCGGCCACGCGATCAGCTCAAAGCCCTGCCCCGCATCCGCCGGACAACCCGACGCTGATTGCGCTGATTGCTGCGGCGGCGCTGTTCATGGAGATCCTGGA
This sequence comes from Bradyrhizobium sp. LHD-71, assembly GCF_031157255.1. Lineage (GTDB taxonomy): Bacteria > Pseudomonadota > Alphaproteobacteria > Rhizobiales > Xanthobacteraceae > P52-10. The sequence goes on from NZ_JAVIFX010000002.1 coordinate 164,763, forward strand.
CGCGACCATTATCTCGCCTGCCATCCCGCAGATGGCGGCGAGCTTCGGAACAACGCCGGTCGCGGTCTCCACCGGCATCTCCTCCTATCTCATCACGGTTGCGATCTTCATTCCGGCCAGCGCCTGGCTTTCGGATCGTTTCGGCGCACGCAACGTATTCGCCTGTGCGATCGCCGTCTTCACCATCGCGTCGGTACTGTGTGGCCTTGCCGAAACCCTGACCCAGTTCACCGCCGCGCGCGTGCTGCAGGGCATCGGCGGCGCGATGATGTCACCGGTCGGCCGCATCGAGGTGATGCGGCGTACCCACCCGACGCAGCTCCTGCGCATGATCGCGTTCGTCACCTGGCCCGGCTTGAGCGCACTGGTGATCGGTCCGCCGCTCGGCGGCCTGCTGACGACATATCTGTCGTGGCGCTGGATCTTCTACATCAACGTGCCGATCGGCATTCTCGGCATCGTCCTGGTGCTGACATTCTTCGACCGGCACCGACCGAGTGCGCGGCGCCGCTTCGATGCGCTCGGGTTCGTGCTCACCGGCGGCGCGCTCGGTGCGCTGATCTTCGGCATTGAGAGCGTCAGTCGCAACGAGTCGCTGGTCGTGGCGCTCGGCATCGTCGGGCTCGGACTTGTGCTCGGGTTTCTGGCCGTCCGCCACGCGCAGCGCCATCCCGCCCCGCTGTTGTCGCTGGCCCCGTTCAAAATACCATCGTTCTCGATCGGCACACTCTGGGGCGGTGGCCTGTTCCGCCTTTCCTCCAACGGCACGATGTTCATATTGCCGATCATGTTCCAGGTGGGCTTCGGCATGACCGCATTTGCAAGTGGTCTCCTGATCGGGGCCTACCTCGCTGGCGACCTTGGCATCAAGGTGGTCGCGAACCGGATCGTGCGCACCTTCGGCTTTCGCAACACGCTGATTGGCGGCACCCTGTTCGTCGCGATTGCGAGCGCCCCGCTGCTCGTCATCGACCCGCAGACCCCCCTCTGGATCCTCGTGCCGCTGCTCGTCGTGGTCGGCGCGAGCCGCTCGATTCAGTTCACGGCGCTGAACTCCCTCGTCTTCGCCGACCTGCGGCCGGACCAGATCTCGAGCGCGTCGGCGCTGAACAGCATGTCATTCCAGGTCTGTGCCGGGATCGGCGTGGGTCTGGCCGCTCTCGTGCTGGCGCTGTCGGCTGCGGCGCGAGGTGCCGCGGACGCGCCGCTCACGATGTTCGACTTCCGCGTCGGTCTCGGCTTCACGCTCACAGTGGTGACAGTGGCAGCGCTTGCGTATATCCGGCTGTCGCCGCATACGGGATCGCACGTCACCGGCCATCGCCTGCCTAAGAAGGACAACTGATCCATGGGCGAGCGCTTCCGCAAGCGAGGGGGAGATTTTCGCTCACGCAAACCGGCGCGCCCGTTCGGCCGGTCGCAGCGCGCATCGACGGATGTCGTCGTTCTGTACGGCTGGCATTCGGTGACGCTGGCACTGGCCAATCCGAAGCGGAAGATTCGCAAGCTGCTGGCGACCGAGAACGCCGCACGTCGGCTCGCCGAGGAGAGCATTGCGCCGCGCGTGAAGCCTGAGATCGTCCGGCCAGACCAGATCGCCGCGCAATTGCCGCCGGACGCGGTGCATCAAGGCCTGCTGGCGGAGGCCGATCCCCTGCCCGCACCGACGATCGACACGCTGGAAACGCAAGGCATGGTGCTGGTGCTGGATCAGATCACCGACCCGCACAATGTCGGCGCCATCCTCCGCTCGGCGGCAGCCTTCGCCGTGAAGGCGATCGTCACGACGGCCCGGCACTCGCCGGAGGTGACCGGCGTGCTCGCCAAGTCGGCGTCGGGCGCGCTGGAGTTCGTGCCGTTCATCACCGTCCAGAATCTCGCCCGCGCCCTGAACGAATTGAAAGAGCGCGGCTTCATGGCAGTGGGACTCGATAGCGCCGGCAGCGAGACCTTGAGCGCGGTCGCCATGACGGAGCCGTTGGCGCTCGTGCTGGGCGCCGAAGGCAAGGGCCTGCGCCAGCTCACCCGCGAAACCTGTGACGTCGTCGCCCGGCTCGACATGCCGGGCGAGATCAAGAGCCTGAACGTCTCGAACGCAGCCGTGCTTGCACTTTACATCGCAGCAAGCAAGCTGGGGTTCGTGAAGTAGTCATCATTGCAGCGGGGCAGCACTGGTAGGCTGGCATCGAGGCGGATAGCCAGCTTCGAATGATTCCGACGCTTCTCAATTTCCCAATCGTGCTTTTGTGTCCGCCGCAGCGCAATTATTCGCTTTTGCGCCACTCCAGCCGCGCAATCAGATCATCGAAAGATTCGGCGATCATATGATAGTCGTCAGGCGTGATGATTTCGTCGTCGTTGTATTTCCCAAGATATCGCTCACCGGCGATCAGAATGGAATTCTTTCGCGGGCCATCCAAGCACAGGAAGTATTTTCCGTTGCTGCATTGGCTTGCGATCGGCAGCAGCTCACCTGGATGATTCCACTCGCGCATGACCCGATAAATGTTTCGCAGATCTCCATATCGCCGCGGATCGCGTAACAGACCGTGCATGAGCTGCAGGTCCCAGAAGCCGTCGGGATTTACCCAAGCCTCGGCAGCCGTGAGCGGTGGTTGCGGCTCAGTGTAAAGACCAAGTTGCCACCCATCCGGGCTATCGAGACGCGGTGGAGGAAATTTTGCAGCATTGTATCGCAAAAGAAATGCACGATAGCGAGGTGGCATCGCGTAACCGATGTCCCGCTCGAACTCTCCAATGTCGTTGTCAGTCAGCTGTTCGCCACTGGATTCGATGAGTACGGACATGGGACAGATTAGTTGTACTGTGTCACAAACTGCTGACGCCAGGAATGAGGCGGTTTTAGAGCCGCAGCATAACGATGTCGCCGGAATTCCCGGCAGGGTTGATCCCCAGCTCGGTCTGTGACGCAGTATGCGACCCCGGAGCCACGGCGTCTCCCCCGGGATCAAGTGCTGCGAGCGCCGTCAGTGATAGCGATGGTGATGCGAGTGACGCGGCGCCCCGTGGTGCCGATAGCTGTGATAACCGCGATGCCGTGGCCCATAGTAGCGCGAATAGCCGTGGTACCGGTGCCGATAAGCGCGGCGATAGCTGTAGACCGTCGGTGCCGTAACCGCCGGCATGCCGTGATAGTGGTGATGGGTCGGATGCGCGTAAGGGCCACCGTCATAGCCGTAGTAGCCGCGCGAATAGCCGCTCCAGCCGCCGACCGCGCGCTGCTGATAGCTGACAGCCGGCGCGAACATGCCCGGACCAGTATAGGTCGGCCCCTGATTGACATAGTAGTACTGCGGCTGAACCCAGTATTGCGGCTGAACCGAGTAGTAGGTGACCGGCGGGGGCAACAGGGAATAGGACCAGCCGACGCCGTAGCCCCAATCGCCGCACGAGCCATAGCCTCCCGACCCGCAACTCGAAATCAAACTCGGGCCGCAGCCTCCGCAACCCGCCATCGCGGGGGCGGACACCGCCGCCACCGCCATCGCGGCTGCAAGACCAATCAGATATCGACGCATTGTGCTCTCCTGTTACGCAACTCTTGACGCTGCTCGTTCTCGTTTGACGCTTCTTGAATTCTTCGCTTCTGTTTGCCGCCCAGAACCCATCACGGATGAATCAGCGCCGGGATGGGATTTGAGGTTGGAGCTGCTGTCCGCGCGCCCGAAGCTCCGGCGAGTAGATGATCTGCGGCGGGTCGGCCGGCACTGGTGTTGGCGGCTCGTAGCCGCGCGGCGACTCCGTCGACCACGACCGGTAATAAGGAGCGGCACCTGGCAGAACGCGCGGCGGTGTGTTGATCTCGTGACGACCATAGCCAGGGCGGCGTCCAGTGCGCGGATAGTAATGACCTGCTGGACGCGGCATGCCCGCAGGCCAGCCGCCGTAGACCGTCGGCTGAACGTGAATTCCCTTGCCGAGGCCCCAGTCGCCTTCGACCACCGCGAACGAGGCATCGATGCCGTCGATGACAATCGGCACACCAGCCCGAGACGGAATGACGACCACTGGGCCTGTATCGGCCAAGGCTGCGACCGTCATACCTGTCAGAAATGCAAGCCCAAACGCCATCCGCATCTGTTGTCGCCCCGGAACTCGCCGCGACTGTAGTTCAATGGACACGGTCGGGGGTAAAAAGTGGCCGCAAATGTGGCGGTAAGCCTAACGCGTAAGCATTGGGATCATTCGACTTCGCAAGCGCGCGTAAACCAGCCCGTTAACGAAGATGGAAGTTCGCGCGCATGCGCTCAGCGAGAAAGACTGCGTTTTGCGCAGGCTTTAATTTCGTTAACTGTGACCTTGTCGGACGGCGGCGGCGCTGCTAGCTGTTCGGCCACAGCCGGAATAGCTCAGCGGTAGAGCAGCGGTTTTGTAAACCGAAGGTCGGGGGTTCAATCCCCTCTTCCGGCACCACGCCTGGCCTTCGGCTACGCGTGGCGCGCCAAGCAAATGGCTGCGAAGCCTGAACACCGCACTCATATCCCAGAAGCAACCGATCGCCGACGCGACCTCATTGCCTCCTGTCCGAAGCGGACGACACGAACCCACGGATTCTTGCCCGCCGGACTCGCCTGAAGCCGCCGCGGGTCTATAGTAGGCGTCTCGTTCACTGGGGCAGGTGGGCAATGCTCGACATCAAAATCGACGACACTCGCAATTCGCGAATCAACGAAAAATTCCAATCCGCTTTCGGGCGACCGATTGCCCATCGACTCCCTGCTGCCACCAAGCGCCCCCGACTGAGCCGATGACAGCCGCCTCGCCAGCGACCGTCATTGGCGACCGGCTCGTCATGCGGTTGCGGGAGCGATCCATCGATGCTCTTTAATTCGTACGAATTCATTCTCTTCCTGCCGCTTGCTCTAGCGGCTCACTTTCTTGCGGCCCGATGGAGCATCTCGGCGGCCGTCGCGACGACGACGATCTCTTCGCTGATATTCTACGCGTGGTGGAAGCCTCCTTTCGTCGTGCTCCCCATCGCGTCGATCGTTTTGAACTATTGGCTGGCCAGTCGAATTCTCGCATCGCCGATTGCCGAGCGCCGTCCCCTCGTTCTTGCCGGCGTCGCCGCAAACGTGCTTGTCCTCGCTTACTTCAAGTACTTCGACTTCATCCTGTCGATCTTTGAACAGCGCAGCGCATCCGTTCCGGACGTGCCGCTCGCCCTGTCCTTCACGACGTTCGTACAGATCGCGTTTCTCGTTGAGCTCGCGCGGCACCCGGAAAAGGTCGCGCCCGCGAAGTACGCCATGTTCGTCGCGTTCTTTCCGCATCTGATTGCGGGACCGATCGTTCGCTGGAGTGAGCTCGGGCCGCAGCTCGACGATCGGGGTCGCTATCGGATCAACTGGGACAATGTGGCTCTGGGATTGACCATCTTTCTGCTGGGCCTCGCCAAGAAGATTCTGCTTGCTGACCAGCTCTCGCCACACGTCTCGCTGGTATTCGATGCGGCCGCCGCCGGCCAGCCGATCGGCGCGGCGGCGGCATGGGGCGCCTCCATCGCCTACTCCCTGCAGCTCTTCTTCGACTTCTCCGCCTATTCGGATATGGCCGTAGGCCTTGGGCTGCTGTTCAATCTTCGGCTGCCCGTGAACTTTGCCGCTCCGTTGCGCTCGACAAGCATTATCGACCTCTGGCGGCGATGGCACATCTCCCTTTCCCGATTCTTGCGCGACTTCATTTACGTTCCGCTCGGCGGCGGAAAGAAGGGAGGCCTGCGACAGTGCGCCAACCTGTTCGTGACGATGCTGATCGGCGGGCTATGGCACGGAGCGAACTGGACCTTCATTGCATGGGGCGCTTTCCATGGCGCGCTGCTTACGCTCAACCACATCTGGCGTCTTTTGCGGGGCCCGGTTCGACCGACGATGATCGGCCGCAGCGTGGGGTGGTTGCTGACTTTCGCAGCTTTTGCGGTGGGCATGACGATGTTTCGGGCCGCGAACATCGAGACCGCCGGATCGCTATTGCAGGCAATGGCCGGCTTTGGCCCGGGCGCCTCTGACGTGAACTTCAATCCGGCGCCCGATTTCTGGTTTCTGCGACAAGGATATGTCTCTGAGGAATTCGTTCGAACCTGGTTCGGCGCGCACTGGAGCATATCCGCAACGTTGCTCACCGCCGCAGCGCTCGCGGTCATGCTGCTTGTCCCGGACACCATGGAGCTGACGAACTATCGCGAGAACGAACCTCATTCCGACTGGAGACGCTCGTATGGCTTGACCTGGACCCCGAGTGCGGCCTGGTGCGCTGGAGCAGTCGTTCTGTTCGCGGTTCTGTTCGCGCGGCTCAACCAGTTCACGGAGTTTCTCTATTATCAGTTCTAGGCAGCCATGATCTCGAAGACATACTCCATCATCGTCGCTGCGGCCTGTGCAGCGTTGCTCGCGGCCACCGCCACCCTCAACGTTGCAATCGATCCGCAATGCGTTTTTCGCGCATGTGCGTCGGACGGACGCGCAACCGCGAACGAGCGATATCATCGGCTGTTGGCCTATAAGCTGCGCGCGGTGGAAACCGATGGACTGCTGTTTTCGAACTCCCGTGGAAAGGCCTTCGACACCAACGCCGTCGCCCTGGCGCTCGGAGCCAAACACGTCGCTTCGTTTGCCGTGTCCGCCGGGGCGATAACGGACCATCTGCCTTTCCTGAAATACATTCTGAGCGATCAGGCCGCGCATGGCGGCAAGATTCAGAAAGTGCTGCTGCTGCTGGACGCAGATTTCTTCGGCACCCGCCCTTGGACCAACCTTAACCTGGACAGCTTCCTTCCACCTGAGGTCAGCGGCGAGTCCGGGCTGAGATTCTGGCTGCGCTACCTCTTCGCCGTGCAGTTCAAGGGATGGCGGGAGAGTATCACCTCGACGGCACGGCGCGACCTGACCGCCACCCCCAACGTGCGCCTGGCCTCGCTGGACGGCCCGCCAACGGGACTTGTGGCGGCCGGTGGTCAACCGGCACAGGCGGAGGAAGCCCCGACGCCCGAACGGCTTTCGCGCATCAGCAAATCGCACAAGCCGTTTCTGAACGAACAACTGAGGGATCTTGATGAGTTCGTTCAGTTGTGCCGCCGGAAGGACATTCAGCTGACGATCGCTCTCAATCCGCTGACGCGGGTCAACAGCTCGACCTACGAACCGGGACGCCTCGAAGACACGATCGCCAGTATCAACGAAATCACCGACCTATGGGACTTCACCGCGCCTGAGTGGCTGGCGGAAGATCTCGCCCATTGGCTCGATGTCTCCCATTTCCGACCCGAGATTGCCCAGGTAATGCTGGACCGGATGTTCGCAAACGCCGGACCGAGCGACTTTGGTCGGTTCAGAAGGAAAGCGGAGAGCGGATCGTTGGAGCGCTGACCTTGATGCAGCGCCGAGGATAGTGGCGGCCCATCGGCGCCCCTAGCGCTGCACCTGCGCCAGTCCGGTTCCGGCAGGAGCAATCCGCGCCGCTTTCTTTCCAGTTGCATCGAACTGTTTGAGATAGGCGACGATGTCGTCGATCTGCTTCGGATCCTTCAGACCCGGAAAGATCATCTTGGTCCCGGGTATCTTGGCCCTGGGATCCTTGATGTAGTCGCGGAAGGTTGCTTCATCCCAGACAAGTCCCGAGTTCTTGTTCGCCGGCGAATAGCTGTAGCCTTCGATCGTCCCCGCCTTCCGTCCGAACAGCCCGTTGAGCATCGGTCCGACGGCGTTCCTGGCCTTCTCGCCGACCTGATGACACGCCTTGCACTGGTTGAAAATCTTCTCGCCCGCAGCCGGATCCTGGGCGTAACCAGGCAGCATCGCGAGCGCCCCAGCTCCAAGGACGACAAAGAAACCGAAAATGCGCATCCGATCGTCTCCTTGACGAATATGTCAGTCGCCCCAAGCTCGATGATGGTGATGATGGTTACGTCCCTGACGCGAAGAATATCACCCTGGTCAGATGCGTGTAGTCGGATTCGAACGCCATGATCGCAACAAAAACCAGTATCAGCGCCGGCGGCAGCAGGATGGCATAGGTCAAAGCCAGACGCTCCCAGGCCATATGCATGAACACGGCGACGATCAAGCCGGCCTTCAACACCATGAACAACAGAATCAGCGACCATCTGAGATGGCCTTGCAGCGCGAAGTAGTCGACGAAATACGAACAAGCGCTGAGAACGAATAACCATCCCCAGACCACGAGATAAAGCTTGATCGGGTGCTGCTGGCCCTCCGCGTGCGCCGACGCCGGCGCGGGCGCCTCATGTGCATGAGCGTCGTGCTGACGTTGTCCGTCGAGAGTTGCTGTAGCCTCTGTCATCCGGCGACCTCACCACAGATAAAAGAAAGCGAAGATGAAAACCCACACGAGATCGACGAAGTGCCAGTACAGGCCCATGATTTCGACGACTTCGTAGTTCCCTCTTCTGCTGGTGAAAAAGCCTCGTCGTCCGTGATCGAAGTCTCCGCGCCAGACCTTTCGCGCAATGATGATCAGGAAGATCACGCCGAACGTCACGTGGGTGCCGTGGAAGCCGGTGATCATGAAGAAGCTCGAGCCGAACTGCGCAGCGCCCCATGGGTTCTCCCACGGCCGCACCCCTTCCATGATCAACTTGGTCCATTCGAAAGCCTGCATACCGACGAATGCTGCGCCCAACACGGCGGTCACCAGCATCAGGATCGCCGTTTTGACGCGATCGCGCCGGTAGCCGAAGTTGACAGCCATCGCCATCGTCCCGCTACTGCTGATCAGGACGAAGGTCATGATGGCGATCAGGATCAGCGGGATATGGTGCCCCGCAATCTCGAGCGCGAAGACTTCGCTCGGATTCGGCCAGGGCACGGTCGTGGACATGCGCGCCGTCATGTACGCGAGCAGGAAGCAGCCGAAGATGAAGGTGTCGCTGAGGAGGAAGATCCACATCATGGCCTTCCCCCACGGGACGTTCTTGAACGCCCGCTGGTCCGACGACCAGTCCGCGACAATGCCTTGCCAGCCTGGTGGCCGCGGATGCGGCACAACGGTGTTTGTCAGCGCAGTCTCGGCCATCGCCAACCGTTCCTCATGTCAGCAGCTGGCGACAGATGGCGACGAAATCGTCCGCCCAGCCCGTCAGCAGCGCAAGCAACACCAGCCAGACCAGCAGCAGGAAATGCCAGTACATGGTGCATAGTTCCACGCCCAGGCGCAGCTGTGCCGGTTCGGCGCCACGCCACGCCTTGACCGTTGTCCTGCCCAGGGCGACGAGGCCGCCCACCACGTGCAGAGCATGGGTCGCGGTGATCAGATAGAAGAAGGCGTTAGCTGGATTGGCTGCCGGAAGGTAACCCGCAGCATCGAGCTGCTGCCACGCCAACAGCTGGCCAATCAGGAAAACAAGGGCGGAAGCGCCTCCCGCCAGCAGGCCGATCAACACCCCTTCGCCGTCGTCGCGACCAACCGCAGCCCGCGCCCATTGCAGTGCGCCACTGCTCACGATGAGAACGGCGGTATTGAACCACAATAGCTTCGGCACCGGCAGCGAACGCCAGTCGACCAGCTCCATCCGCATGGTGTAGGCGCTGACAAAAAGCGCGAACAACGAGCCGACGACCGCGAGAAACACGCCCAGTCCGATTTTCGCCGGCGGCAGCGATGAAGCGCCGCGAGCATCGTCGATCACGCCCGTTTCGAGCCAGGGTTTGCTGGCCAGCCGCTGCTGGGAAAGCCACCACCCCGCAATGACCGCGACCACCGCCAGGAACAGCACAATGGCGCTCATGCACGGGCTCCCTGCACCGCGAACCCGCCCGGAGGCTCATTCTGCGGCACGAAGTCCCGCGGCGCGCCGGGCACGCTATAGTCGTACGCCCAGCGATAAACGATCGGCAGCTCCTTGCCCCAGTTGCCGTGTGCCGGCGGGGTTTGCGGGGTTTGCCACTCCAGCGTCGTGGCTCCCCACGGATTGCCGCCGGCTTCCTTCCCCTTGAACAAGCTCCAGGCGAGGTTGAACACGAAAACCAGTTGCGCGGCGCCGACAATCAGCGCCGCCACGCTGATGAACGCGTTGAGATCATGGGCGGAGGCCGGGATGAAAGACGTTTCGCCAATGTCGTGATAGCGACGAGGCATGCCCTGAAGGCCCACGTAATGCATGGGGAAGAAAACGGCATAGGCGCCGAGGAAGGTCACCCAGAAGTGGAATTTCCCGAGCCCATCGTTGAGCATTCGGCCGGTGATTTTCGGATACCAGTGATAGATCGCGCCAAACACGACCATGATCGGCGCCACACCCATCACCATGTGAAAGTGCGCGACGACGAACATGGTGTCGGACAGCGGTACGTCCACGACCACGTTGCCGAGGAACAGCCCTGTCAGTCCGCCGTTCACGAACGTGACGATGAAGGCAAGGGCAAAGAGCATCGGCACGGTAAGATGGATATCGCCGCGCCACAGGGTCAGCACCCAGTTGTAGACCTTGATGGCCGTCGGGATGGCGATGATCAGCGTGGTCGTTGCGAAGAAGAACCCGAATTGCGGGTGCATGCCGCTGACATACATATGGTGCGCCCAGACGACGAAGCTGAGCGCGCCGATCGCCACGATCGCCCACACCATCATGCGATAGCCGAAGATGTTCTTGCGCGCGTGCGTGCTGATCAGGTCGGAGACGATGCCGAACGCGGGCAGCGCGACGATATAAACTTCAGGATGACCGAAGAACCAGAACAGGTGCTGGAACAGCAGCGGGCTGCCGCCGCCATACTTCATCAGTTGGCCCATCTCCTGGAGCGTCGGCATGAAGAAGCTGGTGCCGAGCGCCCGGTCGAGCAGCATCATCACCGCGGCGACGAACAGCGCCGGAAACGCCAGCAACGCCATCACCGTTGCTGTGAAAATACCCCACACCGTCAGCGGCATCCGCATCAACGTCATGCCGCGGGTGCGTGCCTGCAGCACCGTCACCACGTAGTTCAATCCGCCCATGGTGAAGCCGATGATGAACAGGATGAGCGACGCCAGCATCAGGATGATGCCCCACTCGTTCCCACCGGGAGTTCCGGAAAGAATGGCCTGCGGTGGATACAGCGTCCAACCGGCGCCGGTCGGGCCACCCGGCACGAAGAAGGTCGCGACCAGCACCACCACGGCGAGCAGGTAGATCCAGTAGCTCAGCATGTTGACGTAGGGGAAGACCATGTCCCGGGCGCCGACCATCAACGGGATGAGGTAGTTGCCGAAGCCTCCCAGAAACAGCGCGGTCAGCAGGTAAATCACCATGATCATGCCGTGCATGGTGATGAACTGAAGATACTGGCTCGGATCAATGAACGAGAACGTCCCAGGAAATCCGAGTTGCAGTCGCATGAGCCACGACAGCACCAGCGCAACCATCCCGATGGCCATCGCCGTCAGCGCATACTGGATGGCGATGACCTTGGCGTCCTGCGAAAAGATGTACGTCGTCCACCAGCTCTTTGGATGGTAAAGCTCGACGTCGACCACTTCGGCCGGCGTGATCCCCGTGTTCGTGTCAGACAGGACATCGACCATCGGCTGCCCTCTTCAGATTCGTCGCGGCCGGCCGCTCCCGCCGTTCGCGATCTGTCGCATCAGCAACTCATTCGCCACTCACCTGGTACGTCGCTTTCAAGGTCCTACGCTGGCCGGACAGCTCCGCAAACGTCTGCTGCTGCTCCAGCCACGCCTGATACTCGCCTTCTTCCTGGACGATGACCTTGCTTCGCATCTGCGCGTGCGCAATGCCGCAAAGCTCCGCGCAGAGCACGTCAAAGGATCCTGTCCGCGTGGGCGTGAACCAGAAGTAGGTGACCGCGCCGGGCACCATGTCCATTTTGGCGCGGAATTCAGGCACATAGAAATTGTGGAGAACGTCGACGGAGCGCAGCAGCACCTTGATAGGTTTACCGATCGGCAGGTGGAGGTCGCCGCTTTCGATCACGACGTCATCCTGTCCTGCCGCATCGCCCGGATTCAATCCCAACGGGTTGTCGGAGCTGACGTTACGGACATCGGATGTGCCGAGCTTGCCGTCCTTTCCTGGAAGGCGGTAGCTCCAGCGCCATTGCTGTCCCATGACTTCGATCTGCGACGCATCTGCCGGCACCGTGACGAACTGGTGCCAGACGACCAGACCCGGCGCCAGCATCGCTGCGACGCCGACCGCCGTGCCGACCGTCAGCCACCATTCGAGCCTCTTGTTCTCCGGCTCGTAAGCGGCCTTGCGTCCCTCCTTGTGGTGAAAGCGGAAGACGCAATAGGCCATGAACGCGACGACCGCGACAAAGACGGCGCCGGTGATCCAGAACGTCAGGGAGATGGTATCGTCAATGTAGCCCCAGTTCGACGCAATAGGCGTCCACCACCACGGGCTCAGCAGGTGAAACAACACCGAGCCGATCGCGACCAAAAGCAGTATGAGCGCTACCACCATCCCCCATTCATCCTTCATCGAAGGCAGCGAACAAAAGGGCGGAAACTGCGCCTGTCCCGATGACCGATTTCAAGTCGCTTCGTGGCGCCTATCTCGCGTATGCACCGGCTGCAAGATCAAAGCAGGATACGGAGCGCAAAATCAGACCACCACCTCATCGGGCCAGGAGGTCTTTACAACTTGAGGATGATACGGACCGGGCTCAGCGTCAATGGCGGATCAGGCGCGCGTGATGCAGCGCATCAAGGCGCTTGTGCAGGCGCACAATGATGATTCCATCGGTCAGAGGTAGAACAGAGCCAGGTAGATCACCAGCATGATTGCGGCCCAGAATGCCATGGCACCGGTCGGCAAGCTTCGAGCAAGAATGCCCTCTGGACCGTGATAGTAGCGAGCTGCCCTCCCGACTGCGCTGGCACCACCGGTCGTCCAAGTAGCAATGCCGCTCCAGCCGCGCCCGGCGAGCCGGTCAAAGCTTTTCGCAAGGCTGACCCCTGCCCGCCGGTAGAGCCAGTCCACGTCAAGCGTGATGGTCAGTGTCCGCTTGAGCAGGTTCAGCATCAGGAAGAAGGCCAGGCCCGAGAACAGCAGGAGCTGCAGATAAAAGACGACGTGGCTCGCCGTATAGGGAATGTAGTCGACCCCGAACGGCAGCAGTGCGTAGAGCGCTTGTGGTGCCACGCCGATGCCGATGCAGAGAACCGCGAAGAACGCCATCGCCATCCGCATGTTCCACGGTGGCTCGGCGGGCCGCAGACCCGAGTCCTTCTGGAAGAACACGAACCAGGGAAACTTGATGCCCGCGTGCAGAAAGACGCCGGCGGAGGCCGCCGCCAGAAGATACCAGACAACCGCCAGATGCTCCTTTCCTGCAGCCTCCGATATCATCGATTTCGACACGAAGCCCGATGTGAGCGGGAAGGACGAGATCGAGAGCGCACCGACAATGCCGCAGATGGCCGTAAACGGCATCGTTCTGAAAAGCCCTCCAAGATCGGTGCATTTGCGCCTCTCGGTCATGTAGAGAACCGAGCCCGCCGACATCAGCAGCAACGCCTTGTAGATGATGTGCGTGAATGCGTGCGCGGCGGCGCCATTGAGCGCCATCTCCGTACCAATGCCGATACCCACGACCATGAACCCGACCTGGTTGACGATCGAATAGGCAAGTATTCGGCGCATGTCGTTCTCGAGGATCGCATAGATGATCCCGTAAAACACCATGAACAGGCCGACGTAGATCAGCAGCTCCGTTCCCGGGAAGGTCCGCAGCAGCACAAAGACTGCCGTCTTCGTGGTGAACGCCGACAGAAACACCATCCCGCTCCATGAGCTTTCCGGATAGGCGTCCGGCAGCCAGGCAGAGAGCGGCCAGGCGCCCGCGTTGAGCAGGAAGGCCGCAAGGATTAAGCCGCGCGGAACGCTGTCGAGCGTCAGCTTGTCGAATGCGGTCGAACCCGTGCTTGCGATTTCGCCGACGATGCCGGCCATCAACAGCACGCCGCCCAGAAGATGGATCGCTGCGTAGCGCAAACCAGCACCGTAAGCGGACGGTCCCACGCTCCAGATGATCAGGGTGGAGGCGATCGCCATCAGTTCCCAGAAGATGAAGACCGTCAGCCAGTCGCCTGCGAAGGTCACGCCGATAGCAGCACCGGCGTAGCAGAAGGCCGCGGCAAGTTCGATCACGCGGCGCTGGTTGAGTGCGAACAGCCCGCCGGCGAACGCCATGATGGCAAAAACGGTCGCGAACAACCGCGACAGCGCATCGCCCTTCACGAGCACGAGCTCGTAGCCGAGATAGGCATGCCGAGCCGCGACTCCGTCCGGAACCTGCCAGATGAGATAGAGCGTCAGGAGCGGCGCCAGCAGGAGCAGCGTTGGACGCAGCCGTCCGGACAGCATCGGCAGCAGTATCCCGGCCGCAATCAGCACCAGGGCGGGAGGCAGCGCGCTAGCTGTCATAGTAGGTGTCCGGACGCTTGAGCATCCAGCCAAGCGCCTTTGCCGCGAGGATCAGCAGGACGCAGCTTGCAAAGCCGAACCACGCGCCGAAACCGAAGGTGCCGTCGAGCCCGAAATAGGGATGATGATGCACCACCAGATCCATCAACACCGTGCCGGCCAGAGCGATCGCAAAGACGATCCAAAGCAGGCGGATGGTGCTATCCCGCGTCAGCCAGTGATCATCCATGGCTCAGCGCTCCATCATCATCGTTGCCAACGCGTATGGCACGTTCGGCATCAGGAAGAGAAGAATAGTCCCTGCGGCGGTGACCGTCAGCGCCAGCACGATCGGCCATGGCGCTTCGCCATGCGCAGGAGCATCATGATGCTTGCCGACGTGCGGTTCCCGGAAGAACGCGCGATAGACGATCGGCAGGAAGTAGCCGGCATTCAGGATCGTGCTGACGATGATGATGGCGACGGCGATCCAGTTACCGGTCTGCATCGCTCCGCTCAGGATGAACCACTTGCTGACGAATCCCACGGCCGGCGGGATTCCGATCATGCTGATTGCGCCGATTGCAAAGGCGCCCATGGTCCACGGCATCCGCCTGCCGATACCGTCGAGCTGGCTGACTTCCGTCAGATGCGAGGCCGTGTGAATCGAGCCGGCCGCGAAGAACAACGTAATTTTGCTGACCGCGTGTGCAGCGATGTGTATCGCAGCGCCGATGAGCGAGATCGGCGCCAGGATCGCCGCCCCCAGAATTACGTAGGACAGCTGCGAGACGGTGGAATAGGCCAGCCGGCGCTTCAGGTTGTCCTGTCGCAGCGCCACCAGCGATGCGGCAATGATCGTCGTTCCGGCGGCCAGCGTGAGCCAGAGCGATTGCCCTGCCGCACTCAGCGCCTCGACGCCGAAGATCATCACGACGACTTTCAGGATCGAAAAGACCCCGGCCTTCACCACCGCGACCGCATGCAGCAGCGCACTGACCGGTGTCGGCGCGACCATCGCCGCCGGCAGCCAGAAGTGAAATGGCATGACGGCGGCCTTGCCAATGCCGAAGACAAACATCGCCAGCAGCAGCGCGATGATCCCGGCGCCTACCTTGCCGCCAAGGATTCCGCCGGGGGTAAAATCAAGCGTGCCCGCAAGCGCATACGTGCCGATCAGCGCCGGAAGGAACAGGACCAGCGACGTGCCGAGCAACAACACGAGGTAAAGGCGGCCGGCGCGGATGGCCTCCTCATTGCCCTTGTGAATGACCAACGGATAGGTCGACAGCGTCAGCGCCTCATAGAACAGGAACAGGGTGAACAGGTTCTTCGAAAGCGCAATGCCGATGGCGCTGCCGATGGCGACCGCAAAGCAGACGTAGAAACCGGTCTGCCGCGGCTCGTCGTTGGCGCGCATGTATCCGATCGAATAGATCGAATTAACGATCCACAGGGACGAGGCGACCAGCGCGAACAGCATCCCCAACGGTTCAGCCTTGAAGGCAAGGGCAAGGCCCGGCGTCACGTTGATGATGTGCGCTTCCGGCCGCGCACCACCGAGCACGGGGGTGAGCAAAGCACAGACGATGGCGAACAAGATGCCTGCGGTCGCGAGCGTCACTGCCTCCCGCAGATTGGGCACGGCGTGACAGAGCGGAATGATCACAGCGCCGATGAACGGCACCAGCACCGCGAGAAGCACCAGCGTCTCGGCTGAGGGAGCCGTCATCAACGCACCCCTCCGAGCAAAGCCTTGGCCACGGTGCTCGCCATGCCGGCGGTCCATTCAGTGTCGATGCCGAAATAGATCGTGGCCAAAGCCAGCACCAGCAGCGGCAGCAGCATCGACAGCGGCGGATCGCTCGCATCCGCGATCGCCGGCGACGGCTTGCGCAACCACGCCACTTCGAGGACGCGACCGACATAGAGCAACGCCAGCAGTGAGCTCGCCATGATCGCGATCACGAGCGGCCACCACCCCCTCTCGATCGCGCCGATCGCCAGATACCATTTGGAGATGAATCCGGAGGTGCCCGGCGTGCCGACCAGGCCGAAGCCTGCGATCGTGAACGCCGTCATGGTTAGCGGCATCCTGCGGCCTATGCCTGCAAGGTCAGTCAGATTCATCGGGCAGGCACGATAGAAGACCGCGCCCACGGCAAGAAACAGTGCCGCCTTCATCAACGCGTGATTGACGATGTGAACGAGACCGCCGGTCAGTCCCGCCTGATTGGCGAGCGCAATGCCAAGCGTAATGTATCCGATCTGTGCAACCGACGAGTAAGCGAGCATCCGCTTCACGTTGCGCTCGAAAACCGCAACCGTCGACGCGAT
This sequence comes from Bradyrhizobium sp. LHD-71, assembly GCF_031157255.1. Classification (GTDB taxonomy): domain Bacteria; phylum Pseudomonadota; class Alphaproteobacteria; order Rhizobiales; family Xanthobacteraceae; genus P52-10. Next base: position 181,483 of record NZ_JAVIFX010000002.1, read on the forward strand.
GAACATCGCCGCGACCGAAAGCGCCATGAGGATGTCCGACAGCGGTAGCGCACGGACGTCGATCGAGGCGCCGAAGACGGAGAACAAAAACCGGATCAGAAGATAGATGGCAACCTTGGTGGCCGTCGCGGCGAGGAAAGCGGTCGCCCAGGAGGGTGCGTAGGCATAGGCGTTCGGCAGCCAGGCATGCAGCGGAAACAAAGCCAGCTTGAGACTGACGCCCACGGTCACGAAAGTGAGGGCTGCGATCACGGCCGGCGACTGGCCAGGCCACGCTTCAGCCAGGCGGACGGCCATATCGGCCATGTTGAGGGTGCCGGTGAGAAGATAGAGCAGGCCTACGCCAATGACGTAGAACGTCGCACCGATCGTCCCCATGATCAGATACTGGAAGGCGGCCACAAGCGCGCGCCGATCAGGTCCGAGCGCGATCAGCACGTAGGTCGACAGCGACGAGATCTCCAGGAAGACGAACGCGTTGAAGGCGTCGCCGGTGATCGCAATGCCGAGCAAGCCGGTCAGGCAAAGCAGGTACATGCAATAGAACCAGGCTCGCTGCGGCGCGGCGATCTCGAACGCGACGGAACGTCGCGCGAACGGCATGATCACTGCGCCGACGACCGAGACGAGCACCAGCACGAAGCCGTTCAGGGCATCGACGCGATACTCAATGCCCCACGGCGGCTCCCAGCCGCCGAGATGATAGGAGATGGTCCCGCTCGAGAGCACCTGCCACAGCATGCAGACGGCGATGACGGGCATCAACCAGCTGACGACCAAAGCGAGCGCAAAAGCCGTCGTGCCGCGACGCATGAAGCCGGCAAGCAGCGCACCGATAAGGGGAATGACCACCTGCAGGGCCGGAAGGTGCGGCCAGACTGCCTTCATACGTCACGGTCCTTCTCGACAATCTCCTCCTCCTCAACGGTGCCATAGGCCTCGTTGATGCGGACCACGAGCGCAAGTCCGAGCGCCAGCGTGGCGACACCGACGACGATGGCGGTCAGGATCAAGACGTGCGGAAGTGGATTCGAATAGACCGAAAACGCCGGATCGATGATTGGCGCCGTACCGCCGATGATCTTTCCCGGCTCGATGTAAAGAAGATAGACCGAGGTCTGGAAGATGGACAGCCCGATCAACTTCTTCACCATGTTGCCGCGGGCGATCACGATGTACAACCCGGCCATCATCAGGAAGATCGTGACGATGTAATTGTAGTGCTGCGCAAGATCGATCAGCGTCGCCATCAGCGGCCCCGCTCGACGAACGCATAGAAAATGGCCGTCATCGTGCCTGCGACCGTTACCAGGACGCCTGCTTCCACCAGAAAAATTCCAAGCTCATGGGCATGCACGGCGTCGTGCCCCAGCACCGAATAATCGAGAAAGTTCTTGCCAAGCAGAAGTCCTGCGACGCCGGTGCCGGCATAGATCAGCACGCCAAGGGGGATCATCCGCTGCACGACGGCCTGCGGCGCCATGCGTTGTGCTGCCTCGAGGCCGAACGTGATCGTCAGCAGGACGACGACGCCGGACGTGATGACGCCGGCCTGAAAGCCGCCGCCCGGTCCGTAGTCGCCGTGAAACTGCACGTAGAGTGCGAACAGCAGAATGAATGGCAGGATCAGCTTGGTGCCGATCCGGAGAATGAGATCGAGACTCATTGCCCGTCGCCCCCCTCTTCGGTCCGCCCCCTGCGGCGCATGCCGCGCAGCAACAGCATCACGCCAATGCCCGCCGTGAAGATGACGGTCGTCTCGCCGAGGGTGTCGTAGCCGCGATAGTCGGCCAGCACTGACGTGACGGCATTCGGAACGCCGGTTTCCTTGATGGTGTCGGAAAGGTAGCGAGGCCCCACGTGCTTGTGAATGATCGCATCCGCCGTGCCGAAGGGTGGCAAGGCAAGCGTGCCCCACACCAGCAGGGCTCCGGTGCCGATGGCAACCACAAGCGGCAGCACCTTGGTGCGAAACGAGCGCATCTCGGTGGTGCTGATCAGATGCAGCGTCGCAAGCAGGATCACCGTCGAGATGCCCGCGCCGACCGAGGCTTCGGTCATGGCGACGTCGACCGCGTCGAGCACGATCAGCACACTCGCCATCAGGAAGCTGTAGATCGTCGTCAGCACGACAACGCCGAACAGATGACGCTGCAAGACGATCGCGACAGTCACCACGGCAAGCATGGTCAACAGCGTCGCGTTGATGAGGACTTCTATGACCGCCTCCCCTCGGTTTGCTCGGCGGCCGCGCGATCGGCCCTGCGGTCGGCATCAAGCATCGGCGCGATGCCGTCCTGGAGACAGGCCTGCGCAAGCGCGTGCGTCACCACGGGTCCGGTAAAAACGAACAAGGCGAGCAGGAACAGCAGCTTCAGGGTGATGAGGCTGAGGCCAGCCTGCAGCGCCATGCCGAGTACAAGGAAGCCGACGCCGAGCGTGTCGATGACGCTTGCCGCATGCATGCGGGTGAAGACCTCAGGCATGCGGACGAGGCCGACAGCCCCGACGACCACGAAGAATGAACCGAGCAGGATGCACACCCAGCTTGCAAGATCCAGGGCGAACGTCATGAGCCGCGCTCCGTGTCGGCCCGGTGCGCAAGATCGCCGTGTCGGAAGAACTTCAGAACCGCGAGCGTGCCAATGAGATTGAGCAGGCCGTAGGTCAGCCCGATGTCGAGGAACTCCGGTCGGCCCGTCAGGAAGCCGAACACGGCGAGCAACATGATCGCAAGCGTGCCGACGGTGTTGCCGGCAAGCACCCGGTCAAAGATCGTCGGACCCAGGATGGCGCGCGCGATCGCCAGCGCCAGAGCGACAAGGATGGCGGCGGCGGCGACGGCGAACATCAGGCCGAGCCTTCGAACCGGCTGACCCGACGGTCCATGCCGCCCGCTTCGAGATCGAGGGCGCCTTCAGTAACCAGCGCATGCACGGTGAGCTTGTCACCGTCTGCGGCAACCGTGATCGTGCCGGGCGTCAGCGTAATCGAGTTCGCGTAGGTGGCCCTGCCGACCGTGGTCCGCTGAGTGGCCGTGACGACGGTCATGGTCGGAGAAATCGGCAGGCGCGGGTGCAGGATGATCTTCGTCACGGCCCACGCCGACTTGCCGATCTCGACTGCGAGCCAGGGCAGATAGGTTATCGCACCGCGGAAGAGTTCGATCGGATGCCCCTCCTCATCCGCGGTCCGCATCCGGATCGCGGCCAGCAGGCACAGGACCGAGCAAACCAGTCCGGCGACAACGAGCATCGGGGTGTAGTGGCCGGACAGAACCAGCCAGAACAGGTACAGAAACGCTGTCAGACTAACGTATCGCATGCGCCCTCATACGCCATCTCGGCCGGCCCTGTCGCGCAGCTGAGCCGTATCATGCTGCGACAATCCGCCGTGCTCCGCTGCGACACCCTTGCTCTTCGCGGCGGCTCTTTTGAAGCTTGCACAAATGAAGTTCGGTCTCAATGCGACCTGAGAAGTCAATTCGCCGTTTGCTCGGCAATGGGCTCAACACCGGATTATCGGCCGAAGCCAGGAGGAACGTCTGAAAGAAGCCAGGAGGAACGTCTGAAACAAGACGCTAAAATAAAGAAGGCCCCGACGAGGGGGCCTTCTTCTCTTCGTTACGCGCCGTCGTTTCAGACTGCGTCCTTTGCGGCCTTGACAGGGCGCGCCCGGACGATCTTTCGAGCGGGCTTCGCCTTGAACATCATCTCCTCGCCGGTGAAGGGGTTGGTGCCCTTGCGCGCCTTGGTGGCGGGCTTCTTGATGACCACAAACTTCGCGAAACCCGGCAGGAGGAAGACACCGTTCTTCTTCAGTTCTTTATGGCCGACGTCTGTCAGCGTTTCCATCACGCCTTTCACGTCACGCTTGGAGAGTTCGGTGGTGGTCGCAATCTTTTCGATCAATTGCGACTTTGACATCTGGGCAGCCATGTATGCTCCTTAATGATTCTGGAGCGGCCACCATATTGCGGAAAATGCTTTAGCAGCAGGGTTTCCGTGACTTTTCACAACAAACTCGCCTCTTGACGGCGCGCTTGCGTACCCTCGCGAATCAGACCCGATTCGCCGATTTTTCCCGGGAATCCGAGCTTATAGGATCGAAGTCCTTCATCGTTCCGCGATGAAATCCGCCAGCCGCCGGGCGCCGTCCTCGACGGCGCCGACGTTGGAAATCACCAAATCCGGCTTGATTTCGGCCGCAATCGATGCCCGCTGCAGGCGGCCGCCGAGGTCGCCATCACTGGCGCGCCGACGCGCCGCAAGCCGTTCGGCGAGCACGTCGGCCGGCGCAGTGATCAACACCACGGCCAGCCGCAAGTATCGCTGCCGTGCTTCGCCGATGATCGTGCGCGACGTGTTGACGACGACCGTACGGTTCGCGGCGATATCCTGCTCGATTGCGCGGCCAATGCCGTAGCCCTGATCATGCGCACGCCACCATAGCGCGTAGTGACCCGCCGTCACCGCACCATCAAAGTCCGCGCGGCTGATCGCCTCGTTGTTCTCGAATGCAGAGGCGGCGCGTGTGATAATGCGACGTGGGAACACGATCCGGTCGGACCCGCCAAGCATGCCTTGCGCGACTCCAAGCAGCGTATCCTTGCCGGCTCCGCTCGGGCCGACCACCAACACCAGCGCGCCCGGGCCGATCCTCTCGTCGCGCGGGTGCGCTATCGTCGCGTGGTCGTTCACGCCACCCGGTGACCTGCCCGCCAGACGCTGCGCACGACCGGCACGCCGGCCGCAACGTGCACGCGGATCAGATCGGCGCGCTTGCCCTTGGCGATCTCCCCGCGGTCGCTCAGGCCAACCGCCTTAGCCGGCGCCTTGGTCACGGTCCGGACCGCTTCCGGCAGGGTGATCGAAGGGATGCGCTCGGGAAGCTGCAACGCCGCCATCAGCAGGCTCGATGGAATGTAGTCGGACGACAGTATGTCGAGATACCCTTGCTGCGCGAGATCAACTGCTGCGATGTTGCCTGAATGCGAGCCGCCGCGCACAACGTTCGGCGCGCCCATCAGAATGCTGATGCCGGCCTCGTGCAATCCGCGCGCTGCCTCGAGCGTGGTCGGGAATTCCGCGACCGCCACCTTGCCGCGAACGGCATCGGCGACGTTCTCGTCGGTCGTATCGTCATGGCTCGCAAGTGGAACGCCGTGGCGCTTCGCCAGCGCCACGAGTTCGCGCATATTGTTCTCGGCATATTTCTTCTGGTACTCGAACCGTCGTGCGAACAGCTCGTCGAGCTGCGCGTCGTTCATGCCGCCCTTCTTGCCACGATAATACACGCGCAGCTTTTCCTCGTCGCGGAACTGACGCTGGCCGGGCGTATGGTCCATCAGCGACATCAACCGCACGTCCGGCCGCGAAGCAAGCTGCGCCGCATCCTCCACCACCGTCGGCATTGGCACCTCGCAGCGCAGATGCAGGAAATGATCGGCGCGCAGCAGGTCCGCCTTGCGCGCGGTGTCAATGGCCCCCGCGAGCACTTGTGCCTGGCCGTCGACCTCCTCGGCGCCGTCTTCCCGCCAGACACGCAGCGAGTCCAGCACGGTGGTAATCCCGCTGGTCGCAAGCTGGCCGTCATAGGAGACAACTGCGGCAACCGGGTCCCAGTACACTTTTGGCCGCGGCACGTAGTGCGCTTCGATATGGTCCGTATGCAGCTCGATCAGGCCCGGCATGACCAGATCGCCCTTCATGTCCTCGCCGCGCTCGGGCGCATTGCCCTCGCCGATCTCGACGATCCCGCGGTGGGCGACGACGAGCCAACCGCGTTCGATCACGCGGTCGTCAAGCACGATCCTTGCATTGGTGAGAATCATGTCGGCACGACTCGATTTCATCTGTTCTCTCACGCAGCTTTTCTCATGCAACGGCGGCAAATTTTGTGACATCCACGACCCGATCGGCAATCTGCTCGCGCACGTCATCGTCATGGACGATGGCCACCATCGCGACAGACTTCCGTTTCTTCTCCTCGATCAAGGCCACGACCACTGCTCGATTGGCGGCATCGAGCGACGCCGTCGGCTCGTCCAGCAAGAGCAGCGGCAGGTCGGGCAGAAAGCCACGGGCGATGTTGACGCGCTGCTGCTCGCCACCGGAGAAGGTCGACGGCGGTAGCATCCAAAGCCGCTCCGGAATATTGAGACGCCGCAGCAGGGCGCCGGCGCGCTCACGAGCCTCGTCGCGAGATACTCCAGCGACGATCAACGGTTCGGCCACCACGTCCAGCGCCGCCACACGGGGAACCGCGCGCAGGAATTGACTGACGTAGCCAATCGTATTCTTCCGCAGATCAAGAATCTGGCGCGGCTCCGCGGCGGCGATGTCGACCACATTGCCCTGGTGGCGTACCGCGACCCGGCCGGAGTCGCAGCGATAGTTTCCGAAGATGATCTTCAGGATCGATGACTTGCCGGCTCCGGATGGGCCGGAGAGCACCACGCACTCGCCCGGATGAGCGTCGAACGTGACGCCCGCGACCACAGGCAGGCGGATGCCGCCCTGCAGGTGCATCGTGAAGGTTTTGGCGGCGTCTTTGAGTTGAAGCATTGCAGTGTTGGCGCGTTCCATCTGATCAGCCCCTCACGCCGGCAGGATCGAAGAGACAAGCAACTGGGTATAGGGCTCGCGTGGATCGTCGAGCACCTGGTCGGTCAGACCGGTTTCGATCACCCGCCCCTCTTTCATCACCATGATCCGATGCGAAAGCAGCCGCGCCACCGCGAGGTCGTGCGTGACGATGACGACGGCGAGCCCGAGCTCGGCGACAAGGTTTCGCAGGAGATCGAGCAGCCGCGCCTGTACCGAGACGTCGAGGCCGCCGGTCGGCTCGTCCATGAAAATCAGCCGCGGTTCGGTGACGAGGTTGCGGGCGATCTGCAACCGCTGCCGCATGCCGCCCGAATAGGTGTGCGGCGAGTCGTCGATGCGACCGACCTCGATCTCGACGCGTTCCAGCCAGGATTGCGCGGACTTGCGGATACGGCCGTAGTGCTCCCAGCCGACCGCCATCAGCCGCTCGCCGACGTTGGCGCCGGCCGAGACCTTCATGCGGAGCCCCATCGCCGGATCCTGGTGCACATAACCCCAGTCGGTGCGATACAGAAAGCGTCGCTCCGCCTCGCCCAACGTGGCGAGATCCCGCGTCACGCCATCGCGCATGCGATAGCAGACGCGACCCGCGGTCGGCGCCATCTGCGTGGACAGCAGTTGCAGCAACGTGGACTTGCCCGAACCCGACTCGCCGACGATCGCCAGCACCTCGCCCTCATAGAGATTGAACGAGACGTCGCGGCAGCCAAGCTGCCGTCCATAGCTCTTGCCAAGACCTTCGGTCATGAGCAGCGGCTGATCCATCATGCTCATGCCAGCGCCTCCGGTTGCACACCGCGGTGGCCGTCGGCGCGGCGTGTCTCGCAATGGTCGGTATCGGAGCAGACGAACATGCGTCCGCCCCTGTCGTCGATCACGACCTCGTCCAGATAGGAATCGGTGGCGCCGCACAATGCGCACGGCGCCTCGTGCCGATAGCGCTCAAACGGATGATCCTCGAAGTCTAGCGACACGACGGTCGTATGGGGCGGAACCGCATAAATGCGCTTTTCGCGGCCCGCACCGAACAATTGCAACGCCGGACAATCGTCCATCTTGGGATTGTCGAACTTCGGCGTCGGCGAAGGGTCCATCACATAGCGCGCATTGACTTTCACCGGGTAGGCATAGCTCGTCGCGATGTGGCCGTGATGGGCGATATCTTCGTAGAGTTTGACATGCATCAGACCGTACTCGGCAAGCGCATGCATGCGGCGCGTTTCGGTCTCACGCGGCTCGAGGAAGCGCAGGGGTTCCGGGATCGGCACCTGATAGACCAGAACCTGGTGCTCCTGAAGCGGCGCCTCCGGAATCCGGTGACGCGTCTGGATGACAGTCGCCTCCGATGTCGTCGTGGTCGTGGCCACGCCCGCAGTCTTCTCGAAGAATTTGCGGATCGAGATCGCGTTGGTGGTATCGTCGGAGCCCTGATCGATCACCTTCAGCGTGTCGTCCGGACCGAGGATCGCCGCCGTGACCTGCACGCCACCCGTGCCCCAGCCATAGGGCATCGGCATCTCGCGACTTGCGAACGGCACCTGATAACCGGGAATCGCGATCGCCTTCAGTATCGCGCGGCGGATCATCCGCTTGGTCTGCTCATCCAGATAGGCAAAGTTGTATGCGGGCGCGTTCATTCCGCGGCCTCCTGCAGTTGCGGGTCGCGTTCACCCTGCGCCTCGGCAAACTCGCGCCGCAGCTTGCGGATCAGGCCGAGCTCCGACTGGAAGTCGACATAGTGCGGCAGCTTCAAATGCTCGACGAATCCGGTCGCCTGCACGTTGTCAGAATGTGACAGCACGAACTCCTCATCCTGCGCCGGCGCCTTGACGTCGTCGCCAAACTCGCGTGCGCGCAACGCACGATCGACGAGCGCCATCGACATGGACTTGCGCTCGGACTGACCAAACGCCAGGCCGTAACCGCGGGTGAAGCACGGCGGCTCGCTCGCCGATCCCTTGAACTGATTGACCATCTGACACTCGGTGACGGTGATGCGGCCGAGCGGCACGGCGAAGCCGACCTCCTCGGCCAGGAATTCCACCTCAACCTCGCCAAGCCGGATTTCGCCTACGAACGGGTGCGTCCGCCCGTAGCCGCGCTGGGTCGAGTAGCCCAGCGCCAGCAGGAAACCCTCGTCGCCGCGCGCCAGGTTCTGCAGCCGAAGATCGCGATCCGCGGGGAAATTCAGCGGTTCGCGCGTGAGATCCCCAACCGGTGCACCTTCGTCTGCGACCGGCGACGGTTCGATCAATCCGTCGTGTCCGAGGATGTCGGTGACGCGCGGCATCGGCGCCGCATCAGTTGCCGCGTCGCTATCGGCCGCGGCCGGCGCCTCGGGCGCGGACGTGCCGGCGAGCGACGGATCGAGCAAGCGGTGCGTGTAATCGAACGTCGGACCAAGGATCTGTCCGCCGGGAATATCCTTGAAGGTCGCAGAGATCCTGCGGCGGACCTGCATCGCGCCGGTCTCGACGGGCTCGGATGTCCCAAACCGCGGCAAGGTCGCACGGAACGCGCGTGCGAGAAAAATCGCCTCGATCAGGTCACCGCGCGCTTGCTTGATCGCCAGAGCCGCAAGCTCGCGATCGTAGAGCGACCCCTCGGTCATCACACGATCGACCGCCAGACTCAGTTGCTCGGAAATCTGCTTGAGCGACAGCTCCGGCACCGACGCATCGCCTCGTCGCTCGTGCGCGAGCAGCCGATGCGCGTTTTCGATGGCGCGCTCGCCACCCTTGACTGCAACATACATCGTCAGGCCCTCGTAACGATTGTGGTGCGCGGCAGTGCCGCGACGTGATTGTCGGCGACAAGCAGCAAGTCCACGCCGCGCGGAAACAATGCGCGGTTGGCGGCGTGCTGCATCACGAAATCCTCAGGCAATCCTCCGACGCGAAGGCTTGCCGTGCCGCGAATGCCAGGACCGCTCAGGACCAGTTCAGGTCCGCCGGTCAACGTCGCGGCCTGCAGGATCAACGTGGTCGAACGATCCGGATAGTCCGGCGTGCCAAGCGCAAAGCTCTCGAAAGGCGGTGCCGCGCTTGCGTCTGCGACCAGCGCGAACGTACACTGGGCCTGATCGGCGACAATGGGACAGCCGGTGTTGAAGCGCAGCCAGGCCGCGACTGCCTCCGACGACGCAAGCGGCGCGTCCATCCAAACCGGCGTGTCATGATCGAACAGGGTCAGCGCGATCGCAGCCGCGGCTTGTGACAGCGGCGCTGGTGCACCGGCGATCTCGGGAATGACCTCGATCGAGCCGGGCCGTGCGGTTGCATCCATCACCCGACGAAAAGTCGACTGCGCGGCGATCACCGCAGCTCCAATGCTTGATGCCTCTTGCACCGATTGCATGACTATCCCTCGCCTCTGACCAGGGTGAAAAAGTTGACCCGCGTCGCCGCAGTCTCGGCGTCCTGCTGCTGGCGGCGCGCTGCCATCGCCCGCTCCAGCGGCTGCACGACCGCGTCGAGAACGTGCGCGCAGTCAGCGGACTGAATCATCGCGTCGCAGACTGCTATCAGCTTGGCCTTGTGGGGATCGCGGCCGAGCACGTAGGCGAAGCCGACCTCGCCACCGGCGAGCTTGACGGCGGCGCGCGTAACAGTCGCTTCGCCGAGATTGAACGGCGAACCGTCACCGCCGATCCGACCGCGCACCATCACCAGACCATTCTCCGGTGCGCGCAGCTCCTGATACGGAGGAACCGTCAGCACGGACATGTGCTCGGCGATATCGTCCAGACAGGAATCGGCCAGCACAGCCATCGCTCTGCGGCGCAACGTGGTGATCTCATCGTTCGTCGCGCCAGCTGCAGTCATCGCTCAATTCGTCCTTGCCAAGTTGTCTATGATCGTAGACAACTTGACCGGCAAAGGCAAATGACCATTTGATGACAAATCACACCTTCCCGCTGCGTCCGCGGGCTCGAAAAGCGCGTCGATGAACAACAAGCCTGATATCGAAGCCTCTGGCGTTGCCCTGTGGCGGCGCGTCGCCGACGCGATCGAGCACGGCATTGCCGACGGGCGCTATGCGGCGGGCGCGCGGTTGCCGAGCGAAACCGAGATCGCCGAGACCTTTCGCGTCAACCGCCACACGGTGCGGCGCGCGCTGGCGGCGCTTGCCGAACGCGGCCTCGTTCGCGCCGAGCGCGGCAGCGGCACCTATGTCGAGGCGCCGCGTATCGCCTACCCGCTTCGCTCGCGCACGCGCTTTTCAGAGAACATCGGCGCCGGCGGCCGCGAGGCGCGCGCGCAACTGATCAGCCATGCCCTGGAGGATGCAGACCGCACGCTTGCAAAGCGCCTCGGTCTCAAGACCGGCGCGCCGCTGGTGCGGCTCGAGACCCTGCGCTTTGCCGACCGTACGCCGATCAGCACGGCGACGACGTGGCTGCCCGCTGAGCGCTTCCCCGATGCCGGGCGCGTCTACGAGCGACAGTGCTCAATGACGCGAACGCTCGCCCATTATGGCATCAAGGACTACCGGCGCGCCGAGACCCGCCTGACCGCCGCGATCGTCGAGCCAGCGGATGCTGCGCGGCTTGACCTCGCGCTCGGACGACCGATCCTGCTGACGGAAAGCACCGACACCGATTTGAGCGGCAGGCCGCTCCTGACCAGCCGGACACGCTTCGCCGCGGAACGCATCCAGTTCGTGGTCGAGAATCAGTGAGACGCGGCGGCCTTGCCGATGATCGCGAACCGCAATCGCGATGACAGCCAGTCGATCAGCGCGACCGTCACGAGGATCAGGAGGATGATGAAGGCAACCTTCTGCCATTCCAGCACGCGGATCTGCTCGGAGAGCTGCGCGCCGATTCCGCCGGCACCGACAATGCCGATGATGGTCGCCGAGCGCGTGTTCGACTCGAAGTAATAGAGGACCTGGCTCGCGAGTACCGGAACGACCTGCGGCAACAGGCCGAAGCGAACGCCGTGCACATGATCGCCGCCGGTCGACAGCACGCCCTCGACCGGGCGCTTGTCGGCTGTTTCGATTGCCTCCGAGAAAAGCTTGCCGAAGCTTCCGAAGTCGCTGCACATCAGTGCCAGAATTCCAGCAAACGGACCGAGCCCGACGACGCTGACCCAGATCAGCGCCCAGATGAGCGTGTCGACGCCGCGAACGGTGTCGAGCCAGCGTCGGGCCAGGAAATGCACGATGCGATTCGCCACCACGTTGCGGGCGGCGAGCAAGGCCATCGGGAAAGCGAGCAACGCGCCACCGAAGGTGCCGAGAAGCGAGATCGACAGCGTCTCACCCATCGCCTTGAGGTAGATCAGCGTCTTTTCCCACGATCCCGGATCGGGCGGCAGCATGGTCCAGATGAAATCGCCGAGCTGAGCCGTACCAGGAATCAGCCGCGAGAATGGAATCTCGAGCTGGACAAGGCCTGCGACAAACAGCGCCGCCATTGCCAGGACCGCGCCGATAGCCAGGCCGCGGCTCTGCCAGTCGGTCCGGAACTGTCCCGGAAAGCGCGCTTCAATGCCGGCCCGGCTCGCGAACAGGTTGGGACCTTCGCTCACGACCGCGCCTCCATGCCGATCAGCCGGTGCCGCACGCGTTCGGTAAACCAGTCGATAATCATCACGGTGATGATTACCAGAACGAGAATGGCGCTGACGTCGGTGTAGTAAAACTTGCGAACGGCCTCGATCAGGTCCTGCCCTATGCCGCCGGCACCGACGAACCCCATCACTGCTGCCCCGCGCACGTTGATCTCGAAACGAAGCAGTCCATAACTGACGAAATTGGAAAGCACCTGCGGCAGCACCGCAAACCGGATGCGCTCGAACCAGTTGCCGCCGGACGCCGCGACCCCCTCCACCGGTTTCGGATCGATATTCTCAACCACCTCGGCGAACAGCTTGCCGAGCGCGCCGGTCGTGTGAATGGTAAGGGCCAGCACGCCCGGAAGCGGCCCGAGCCCATAAGCCAGCACGAAGATCAGTGCAAAGACGATCTCGGGAACGGTCCGGCAGAATTCAAGCGTGCGGCGGGCCGTGAATACGATTGCTCGCGATTTAACCAGATTGGCCGATGCGAGGAAACACAGGCAGAAGCCGAAGATCGCACCGGTAAGCGTCCCCACATAGGCGATCAAGATTGTATCGCCGAGCAATCGCAGCCAGCGCTTCAAACCCCAGAACCATTCGGCGATGTCCGCCCAGAACGTTTCGAGTGAAATTTTCGGAATGGTGTTCGCGAAATACGCGAAGAAGCGCCAGAAATTATGGGTGAACTTATCGAGTGCGACCTCTCCCATCCATGCGGACAAGCCGATCGCCACCGCGAAGAGGACGGTGCCGAGCACAAAACGCCGTCGCTTGGCGGCAACGGCGTCCGCGTAGGCGCGCATCAGCGGTTGAAGCTGCGCCTGGGGGAGATGGGGGACCGCGACCGACATCTGCGTTCGTGACAAGGGGCGGACAGCACGCGAGCCGGCCGCCCCGCACGATGAGCGTCAGGACTTCTGCTTGCGAATCGAGTCGACGAACTTGATCAGGTCGACGACCGGCTCGTACTCCTTGTGCGTGACCGGCTCGAACGGCTTCTGCTTGCCTTCATAGATCTTGTCGAAGGCAGCCTTGTCCTTGGTCGCCAACTCGAGAACGGCCTTTTTGATGGCCGCCTTCAGGTCCGTCGGCAGGTCGGTCAGGTAAGCCATCGGCGAATTCACGATCTGCTCCGACTTGAAGATGATCCGGTAGTCGGCAGCCTTGGCCATGCCCTTGCGATCCATCCGGAGAAGGTTGGATTCATTCTCGTCGTTCCACCAGTTGAAGGCGGCGTCGCAGGTGCCCTGTCCCAGTGCGATCACTGCGTTCTCATGGCTGCCCGAATAGACCACCTTGGAGAAGAACTTCTCCGGGTCAATGCCGAGCTTGTCCATCGCGAAGCGGGGCACATTGTTGCCGGAGGTCGAGTTCGGATCGACCAGACACAGGTTCTTGCCCTTCAGGTCCTCGATCTTCTGGAACGACGCATCCTTCTTCACATAGAGCACCGAATAGTAGCCCTTCGTGCCGTCGGCGGCGACTTCGATCGCGAACGGTTCGACCTTGGCACCGATGACGTAGGCGCGGGCATAGGATGCCGGTCCGTACATCGCGATATGGATATTGCCGGCCCGCTGCCCCTCGATCACTGCGGCATAATCGTTGGCGATGCGCAGCGTCACCTTGGTGCCGAGCTCGCGCGAGAGGTAGTTCATCAGCGGTGTCCAGCGATCGCTGGTGCCGGATGCGTTTTCATCCGGCACCTTGGCGAACACGAGTTCAGGGTACTTGGCCTTCCAGTCCTGTGCGTGAGCCGCGGTGACATTGAAGGCCAGGGCCGCAAAGCCCGCGATCACAATACGACGATTGAGCATGACGCCTCTCATCAGGTTCGAGTTGTAGCTTCTTTTCAATTCAATGCGAGACGGCGCCGGCTTACGCCGCCGCATCGCTGAGCGCGGGAACGGTTGCACCCGCAGGGATTCCCTCCGGCGCACCGTCCATCACTTCATTGGCCTCGAGATCGTAGAGCTCGCGCGCAACCCGGTCGGTCAGCGCCTCGGGTTTGCCGTCGAACACGATCCGCCCGGCCGACATGCCGAGCAGGCGGTCGGCATACGTGCGCGCGAGGTCGAGCGAATGCAGGTTGCAGACCACGGTGATGCCGAAATGCTTGTTGATGCGCAGCAGCGCATCCATCACGATCCGGGTGTTGCGCGGATCGAGCGAGGCGATCGGCTCGTCGGCGAGAATAATGTCCGGCTCCTGTACGAGCGCTCGGGCAATGGCGACGCGCTGCTGCTGACCGCCGGAGAGTTGGTCGGCGCGCTGCGAGGCCGCCTGCGCCATGTCGAACTGCTCCAGCGCCGACATGGCGATGGCCTTGTCGTCGTCAGGCCAGAGCTGAATGAGCGATCGCCAGGTTGGGACAGTTGCGAGCCGTCCCATCAGGACGTTGGTAAGCACGTCGAGCCGGCCGACCAGATTGAACTGCTGGAAGATCATCGCCGAACGCGAGCGCCACTGTCGCAGCGGCGCGCCCTTCAGCGCCGTCACATCGACGCCCTCAAACATGATCCGCCCCTGGCTCGGCTCAGCGAGGCGATTGATCATGCGTAGCAATGTCGACTTGCCCGCGCCGGAGCGGCCGATCACTCCAATGAAGCTGCCTCGTTCAATAGAGAACGAGGCCTTGTCCACGGCAGTTTTGCTGCCGAACCGGCAGGTCAATCCATCAACAACCAGCATTCCGTAACCCCGCGTGTCCCGCGCTGGGTGCAACGGCTAACGCCGGAGTTCTACAGTTATGTGACATACGGCGTGCGCCGCACACCAAGCTTGTCGACACAGCTACTTTGCTGTCGTCATCTGCATGTCATTCGACTGTCATTATTGCTGTCGAAGAAAACCCTCTCCTCCAAGCCGACCTCCGGAACATCATGACAGTCAAGACCCTCTCTCTCACGCCATTGGTCCATGCTTCGGCTTCGCTGCACGACAGCCGTTTGGGCGCCTACACGGAAGTAGGGGCGCGCACGATCCTCACGGAAGTCACGATGGACGACTACTCCTATGTCGTGAACGACAGTCAGATCACTTACACCTCGATTGGAAAATTCTGCTCGATTGCGGCGATGACCCGCATCAATCCCGGCAACCATCCGATGCATCGGGCGACGCAGGCGCATTTCACCTACCGCTCCAGTTCCTATTTTCAGGGCGAAGCCGACGACGCCGAGTTCTTCGACTGGCGACGTGCGCATCACGTGCATATCGGCCATGACGTATGGATCGGACATGGAGCGATCATCCTGCCGGGCCGCAACATCGGCACCGGCGCTGTGATCGCCGCCGGCGCAATCGTGACCAAGGATGTGCCCGCCTACACCATCGTTGCCGGAAATCCGGCCCGAATCGTGCGTCGCCGCTTCGATGAACGCACGTCCGAGCGGCTCGCGGCGCTTGCCTGGTGGAACTGGAGCCACGAAACCTTGCGCAAGGCGCTTCCGGACTTTCGCAAGCTTGGCGTGGACGCGTTTCTCGACAAATATGACCGCATCACCGTTTCCGCCTGATTCTCATTCCAAGCAGCCTTGAAAGCATGACTGATATTTTGATTGAAGGCGGCCAATCGCTGTTCCGCGGCGAACTGGTCGAAGCCCCTCTCACGGTCGTCGATGGCCGGATCGCCGAGGTCGGCGGCGGCACGGGGCAGCGGGCAGCCGTCGCAATTGACGCGCGCGGATTGCTGACGCTGCCGGGTATCGTCGACCTGCATGGCGATGCGTTTGAGCGCCAGATGATGCCGCGTCCCGGCGTCGACTTTCCGATCGACGTGGCGCTGATCGACAGCGACCGCCAGCTGATCGCGAACGGTATCACCACGGCGTTTCATGGCGTCACCTGGTCGTGGGAACCGGGACTGCGCGGCACCGAGAATGCGCATGCGCTGGTCGATGCAGTGGAAGGCTTGCGGCCGCGCCTCGCAGCCGACACGCACGTCCACCTTCGGCACGAAACTTTCAATCTCGATGCCGAGGCGACGATCGTCTATTGGATCAAGTCGAAGCGGATCAGCCTCCTCGCCTTCAACGACCACATGTCATTGACCGTGCTAAACCCGGCCAAGCCCGAGAAGCGCGCACAGATGGCGCAGCGCACCGGGCTTTCGCTGGAGGCGTTCAACCAGCTGGTCGACAAAGTGGCGGGCCGCGCCGGTGAAGTGCCGGCGTCGATCGCCCGGCTGGCAGCTATCAGCAATGCCGCCAACGTTCCTATGCTGTCGCACGACGACGAGACGCCAAAGCAGCGTCGAGGCTTTCGCGATCTCGGCGTACGCGTCGCAGAATTTCCCGTGACCGAAGATACCGCACGTGAAGCGGTCGCCGCCGGCGAATTCACCGTGCTCGGCGCACCGAATGTCGTACGCGGCGGCAGCCATACCGGATGGATCAGCGCGACCGACATGGTGCGCAAGGGCCTCTGCACGATCCTCGCCTCCGACTATTACTATCCAGCGATGCTGCTTGCCGCATTCCGCCTCGTGGCTGAGAACGTCCTGCCGCTGCCGAAAGCATGGGAGCTGATCTCGGCGGCACCGGCCGCCGCCGCCGGCCTGACCGACCGCGGACAACTCGCAACCGGCCGGCGTGCGGACATCATTCTGGTCGACGCGGCGCAAGCGCTTCGTCCGCGGATCGTTGCCGTGATCGCAGCCGGAAAGCTCGTTCATATCGGCGAGGCAGATCGCCTCTCGTTGCAGGCGAGCCGCACGCCTGAGATTGCTGCAGCCTGAACCGTTCGATGCCCAGCTCTCGCTATGCCATCTATTTCCTGCCCGCGGCTACCGAAGCGCTCTATCGCTTCGGCGCAGCCCTGCTCGGCTACGATTCGTTTTCCGGCGGCGATATCGAGCAGCCACCGCAAGCGCTGAAAGCTTTCGCCGACTGGTACGAACTGACTGCCGATCCGCGCAAGTACGGCTTTCATGCAACGCTGAAAGCCCCGTTCCTTTTGGCCGACGGCCATAGCCAAGCTGACCTCACGGCCGCGTTCGATCGCTTCGCACAGACGTCACGCGCAATTCCGGTCATGACGCCCGTCGTCCGGTCGATCGGAAGCTTCATCGCCGTCGTACCCGAGACGCCGGTCGCGTCACTGATGCAACTCGCCAACGACTGCGTGACCGTCTTCGAGCCGTATCGTGCACCGCTCACCGACCACGACCGGGCGCGGCGCCTGAAGAGCCCGCTGACGCTGCGACAAATCGAGCATCTCGACCAGTGGGGCTACCCCTACGTTTTCGAGGAATTCCGCTTCCACATGACGCTGACCGGAAGCCTGCCCGCCGAAAAGCGCGATGCAGTGCTACCGTTCCTGCAAGGCGAGTTCGCCAAGCTGAGCCTCGCATCGGTCGCGATCGACCACATTGCGCTGTTGCAGCAGGAAACGAGCAGCAGCCGCTTCGTCGTGATCCGGCATGCGGCGTTGAGATCGAGCTAGCGTGTCGGATCGTGTAGCCCGCATGAGCTCAGCGACATGCGGGACCCGATTCCCGGATATCGCTTTGCTCATCCGAGCTACGATCAGCGATCGCGCTACGCGAATTTGATGACTGTGCGCGGCTCCACGGCGGGCTCGATCCGCACCGACCAGAGATCCTGATCGCCGACGTCTTTCAGCGTCACCGTCATGACACCGGTCGTCCCTTCGATGTCGACATGGCCGAAGAATTGCAGCCCGAAGCAGGGGGCAAGATTCTCGCCCTGCTCCGCCGTGCAGCCCTTCTGGAACAGGACTTGCGGGCCAAAGGTATTGTCGAGCGGTGCCGGTCCCCACGTGCCCGCATGCAGCGGGCCTGAGACGAACTCCCAGAACGGCTCGAAGTCCTGAAATATCGCCCGGTTCGGATCGTAGTGATGCGCGGCCGTGTAATGCATGTCCGCGGTCAGCCAGACGATGTTCTTCACACCGGCGCGCTTGATGAACGCCAGCAGGCCGGCAATCTCCGTCTCGCGGCCCGCAGGCGGGCCGTCGCCGCGCGCCACCGCGTCGGAACTGACCAGCCCGATCGGCATGTCGGCGGCGATCACCTTCCACGTCGCTTTCGAGAGCGCCAACTCGCGTTTCAGCCACGCAGTCTGCTTGGCACCGAGCAATGGTGCTTCGCGAACCTCCTCATCGTTCGGACCGCGATAGCTGCGCATATCGATCAGGAACACATCGAGCAGCGGCCCGTAGCCGATCTTGCGGTAGACGCGACCCGGTTCGAGCAAGGTCTGCCGCGTCGGCATATACTCATGGAATGCGCGGCCAGCGCGCGCGGCGAGTTGCATCGCGCTTCGGTCGACATAGCCGGCTTCATCGATAGTGCGGCTGGGCCACCAGTCGTTGGCGACCTCGTGATCGTCCCATTGCGCAAAGATTGGCACTTCCGCATTGAAGCCGCGAACGTTGGCATCCATCAGATTGTATTTGTAGTTGCCGCGGAATTGCGCGAGCGACTGCGCGACCTCGGCCTTTTCTTCCGTCACCACGTTGCACCAGGTGCCACCGTCGGGAAGCTTCAGCTCGCGTTCGATCGGGCAGTCGGCGTAAATGCTGTCGCCGGAATGGACGAAGAAATCCGGGCGATTGTCCAACATCGTCCGGAACGTGCGCATGCCGCCCCGCGCCTCATCAATGCCCCAGCCCTGCCCTGCGGTGTCGCCGGACCAGACAAACGACACCGATCGCTTATCGTTCGGCGCCGTCCGAAAACGTCCCGTCTGCACCTCGCCGCGCGTTGCGGGCGACGCCAGATCGTACGGCGTCACGCGATAGAAGATCTGCTGTCCGGCGGGCAGCTCGTCGAGCAACACCTTGGCGGTGAGATCACTTTCCGGCAGTGCGTCGGCAACCGTCGTGCAGCAGAGACTCTTGAAACTTTCCGTTGTTGAAGCCTCGATCAGCAGGCGCGACGGACGGTCCGTCCGCGCCCACACGACGCCGGAATCGGCCATCACGTCGCCCGACTGCAAGCCGTGGGTCAGCACCGGCCGCGACGCCGCAAGGCTCAGTCGGGGCGATGCGACATTGCCGAGTACTGCGACCGCGAGGCTCGATACGCCACGCGCCAGAAATCGCCGCCGTGTGAGTGGAGTTCGCGCCAATCCCTGGCCTCCGCCGAATCACGACGGAGGATGCGGGCGGTCTTTGACTCCGGCTCGAAGGATTTGCGACGCCTTCGTGACCAAGACGTGAACAGCCCCGCGAGATGGAACCCGCGCACGGGAGCGCATCGTGATGACGATGCGGCTCCCGAAACCGACAGCGCTACCTGATCGCGACCGGATTGATCATGCTCTGCACCGCGCCCTTGAAGCGCGGCTGGCCGAGCACGAACATGAACTCGTAAGCCCGGTCGGCTGCGAGCTGCGCGGTGTTCATGTTTTCGAGGATGTAGGTACCGTTCATCGCGAGCAGGATCTGATGCACCTCGAAGACATTCTGCGATTCGAAGGGGACAGCTTCGACACCCCAGGTATCGGCGCCCACAGCGACGACACCCTTGCCGGTGAGATATTTAGCTCCCTCCACGCCGACACCCGGCTCGCCGCCATTGTAGCGCTTGTCATCCTTGCCGAGGAGACTGAGCCATCCGGTGTGGAACAGCACGACGTCGCCCTGGCGGATTTCCACGCCCTGCTTCTTGGCGACCTCTTCGATCTCCTTCGCGTTGAACGCCGTGCCCTCCTTCACCACGTCGGTGCCGTAATGCGCCGCCATGTCGAGCAGGACGCCGCGGGTGACGATCGGCGGCACCTTGTCGATGCCGAGCTTTTTCAGCCCTTTCGGGTCGGCGAAATCGGCGAGCTTGTTGCCATTGTAGTAGACGTGCTCGACACCGATGTGGCCGAGCCCGTCGAGCTGGCTGCCGACACCGACCCAGCCCTCCAGCAGGTCGTCGTTGTAGGTCGTCTTGCTCGGTCCGAGGCCCGGGATGCCCGCCTGCCCCGGCTGAACGACGGTGATCTTGAAGGCACGCGGCGGATAGGCGGGGGTCGAGGCGTCGACCGGTATGCCCAGTGCGTAGGTCTTTCCGGTCTTGACCAGCTGCGCCGCCTTCAAGGCGAGCTCGGGCGTCAGATAATTGGCTGCGCCGATTTCATCGTCGGGACCCCATTTGGATTTCGTCCATTCCTGCGCGCTCGCCGTGCCGGCGGCCAGCAACGCGATCACACACGTCAACACCGAAGCGCCACGCATGTCGTCCTCCCTCGATTTGAATTTTGTCATCTGAATCAATCGAACTCAGCCGTGCTCTGCGGCACGAGAGGAATTCGATCCCGTCAAGGCTAGCAGTCGCAACTGCTTCCCGAAAGCGGCAGGTTTGCAACACCTGGATGTGGCTGGATTTGACGTTCGTACGCAGGTCTCGCAGCAACAGGCCCACGAGACCCGGACGCTCGGCAAGACCTCATTGCGCGCGAACTCCTGACGAAGTGCGGATTGAAAAAATCACGCTCCGCGTCCAAGTTGAGGTCCCGATCCGTTCTTTCCGGAAAGATGAATGGCGAGCGAACCGAAACGGCCGGACGACAGAGACGACAATGTCGTTTCGCTGCGCGAGGCACGCGCGCGTCAAGCCGCGGCGCAGGCCAAATCCAAGAACAGATCCGGCAACAAATCCGAGAGGAAGATACCGGCGCTGCTGATCTTCCTTGGCCTGCTGGCGATCCTGGTCGCGTATAAATTCTTGCTGGGTTGAATCTGGATGTTGTCGGCGCGCGCGAGGTCAGCGACGAATGACTCAGGCTGCAGGCTCCCTGCCCGCTGCGACAGCCGCTGAGAGCAATTGATCAGGAGCCGTCACACCGCTGGACGCGGTTGTGACAATCCGTTCCGCCATCTTCGCCTTGGTCGCGGGCGTCCGGTGCTCCCATTGGATGCGCTCGACGGCTTCATCGAGTACTTCGCGCATCATGGAAACAAGCTCAGCTCCGAACTCGGTCGGTGGAATTTTGGACATGGCACGCTCCGTGTTGGGCGCAAGCGGTAGCGGCACAACATGACCGTTGTGAGTCAGTAGCTTCACAGCTTGGCGAGTGACGGTTCGCGCGCGTGCAAATCGATGTGAGTCTAGATTCTCTCAAAGATGAGAGAAAAGAAGAACGGCATTTACCGAACATGCCGCGACCAATGCGACGGCCAGCATCAAGTTCATCGACACGCCCCTGCCAGGCCGCAATTTCCGAATCGACTGTTCCATGTCCAATTCTGGTCGGCTCTCCCTCCACAGGTCACGCAGTTTGTTTTTGCGTGCGGGGCTTGCGACTCGGCGGAGCTTCGAGTCCCAATGGAATCGAGTCGCGATTCTCGTGACCGCTCATCGGCGAGCGTCAGAAACAAAAAGGCCGGCGGTCTGCCGGCCTTTCGATCTCAACGTCGTCGCTGAAAACTTTTTTCAATAGTGCGGGACCTGCGGACCGCCCCAGGTGAAGCGGTAGTTCAAGCCGGCTTTGACCGAGTGCTCGTCATTCTTGAAGCTCGTTCCTACAATCGCAGGCGGACCTGCGTTGAACGTGGTCTTGCCGAAATCATAGTACTGGTACTCGGCCTTGGCCGACCAGTTCGGTGCGAACATGTATTCGAGGCCGGCGCCAACCGTGTAGCCATCCTTGCCACGGCCCGAAGTTGCAAACGGCACGGGCACACCGAATTGTGTCACGTTCACATCGCGATCGACGAATGCATAACCACCCTTCGCGTAGACCAGCACCGGTCCCCAGGTGTAGCCAAGGCGGCCGGTGACCGAACCGATGGCATTATTGTCGACGGTCGCCACGCCGGCCGGGGAGAAGGCGAGACCGCCGTCGCTGTTGCCGCCGAGCCAGCTGTACTGCGCCTCGATACCTGCGACCCAATTCGGCGCGAATTGATAATCGGCACCGACCTGGGCACCGCCGAAGAAACGACCATCGCTGCCTGAGAACGCGTCGCTGCCTGAGAACGCGCCGCCCACGTGACCACCGATATAAAAGCCCGTCCAATTGTAGACCTGGGCAATCGGCGGCGGCGCCGGCGGGGCCTTGTAGACCGGCTGGCGCATGTCGGCGGCGAACGCCGACCCGGCAAGTGCGAGCACGCCCGCAGTCGCGAGAAGGAGACGTTTCATTTACTAACCACCCTCAGGAATCTTCCAAGAATGCGGAACGCAACCGCATCTTAGATGATCGGCAAACAAAATGGCGACGATTTGGTTGCTTGGCGGTCAAGCCGTGACGGTCTTTGCCTACCGCCTGTGCCCTGCCGGTCACAGTACCGCCTCAAAGGCGCGACTGGAACCCGGCAAACTGGCCCCTCACCCGGGTTCCGGGACCAATTTGGGCGGAATCCAGACATCGCTGATCACGCGCGCGTGAAGTAATGCCTCGGCGTTTGACGGGTAGCCAAAACGCAGGGTTGCGCACCGGCTGTCAGCCATCCACAACAGGGTTCCCTGGAAAGCCCTGCCAATGAACTCCCTGCCGCCGACCGAAGCCGCGGATTACGTCTCACCGCGGCATCAGCCGATGTCGTTTGCCGAATTCGTCATCCTCATTGCCGGCTTGATGGCGCTGACGGCCCTCGCGACGTCGATGATGCTCGCCGTACTGGCCGAGATCGGCAAGACCTTCAGCGTCGATGTGACGATCACCCAATCCGTGCTGACCGCATTCTTTGTCGGCTTCAGTGTCGGGCAATTCGTCGTCGGTCCGGTCTCGGACCGATTCGGCCGCCGCCCGGTCCTGCTCGGCGGACTGGCACTCTATCTCGCCGCGTCGGTGCTGTGCGTGATCGCCCCGAGCCTCGAAACCCTGCTTGTTGCGCGCTTCGTGCAAGGGCTCGGCGCGGCGGCACCGCGCGTGATCACCATCTCGATTGTGCGCGACTGCTACAGCGGCCGCCGCATGGCGAGCGTGATGTCCCTGGCGATGACCATCCTGATGGTGATTCCAGTGATTGCGCCAACGCTCGGCCAGATTGTCGTGCTCGCCGCCCCTTGGCGCTGGATCTTCGTGTTTCTGACCCTCTACGGCATCGTCGCGATCGCCTGGATGTACCTGCGCCTGCCCGAAACACTCGCTCCGGAAAACAAGCGGACGCTGCAGCCGATGGCGATCATGGACGCAGTGTGGCAGGCGCTGACGACGCGGCGGACGCTCGGCTACATGCTGGCGACCGGCGTTACGCAGGGTCTGCTTCTCGCCACCCTCTATGCCGCACCGCAGGTGATGGGTGAGTTGCTCGGCATGGGCCACTATTTCACCGTGGCCTTCGGCATCGCCGCCGCGGCAATGTCGCTTGGCCAGTTCGTGAATTCGCGACTGGTCGGCCATCTCGGCATGAGACTCTTGTCGCACGGCCAGATCGTCCTTGGGACACTGTTGTGCGTCGCCTTGTTTCTGCTCGCACGCGCGGAGGCCATCGGTCCCATCGCCTTTACGGTCTTCATGTGCGCCGTCAATCCGTTGTTCATGGCGGCGTCGTCGAACTTCAACGCGCTGGCGATGGAACCGCAGGGCCGTATCGCCGGCACGGCATCGTCGCTGTTCGGGTCGGTCACGACGATGATGCAGGCTTCCATCGCGCACATGATCGGGCAGGCTTACGACGGCACGCTACTGCCGCTCACGGCCGGCATGGCCGTCTGCGGCCTCGTGGTCATCGCCATCGCTGCGATCACCGAACGCGGCAAGCTGTTCGACTCAAGAGCTCCGAAATAGCACCCTATTCGCGCTTGACGCCGGTGGCGTCGATGATGCGTTTGTTCTTGGCGATTTCGGCTGCGACGAAGTTCTGCGCCCATTTCGCGTCGCCGGGCATGACCTTCAGGCCGAGGTTCTCCAACTTCTCCCTGACATCATCGCGAGCCACTGCCTCGTTGACCGCCTCGTTCAGCTTGTCGATCGCATCCGGCGGCGTCCCCTTCGCCGACACCAGCACGTTCCAGGCATAGGCGGCATAGTCCTTGAAGCCGGTCTGCTCAGCGACGGTCGGCAGGTTTGGCAGCAGCTTGAGGCGCTTCGGCCCGCCGGCGGCGAGCGCCTTCAGCTTTCTATCGGTCAGAAACGGCGTCGCCGACGCGATTGCGACAAGGCCGATGCTCACGTCGCCAGTCAGCACGCCGGTAATCGCCGGAACATCCCCGGCAAACGGCACATGCAGCATCTTCACCTTCGCCAGTTGCGACAGGTCTTCCATGGCAAGATGCGAGGGCCCGGTCACGCCGGCGGTCGCGTAGCTGATCTTTTCCGGATTGTCCTTCGCGAAGGCGAGCACTTCGGCGATGCTGTTCTGCTTGAGTTCAGGCCGGGCGATGAAGACCGAATCGACGCCGCTGAGACCAGCAATGATCTCAAGATCACGCGCAGGGTTGTACGGCAGCTTCGGATCGAGCAGCGGCACGATCGCCGTTGCGCCGACGCCGCTGACGCCGACGGTGTATCCGTCCGGTTTCGACTTGGCGACCAGGTCGATGCCAATGGTGGCAGCGGCACCCGGCCGGTTCTCCACCACGAACGGCTGCTTGAGTGATGCCGACATGGCCTCGGCAATAATGCGCCCGGTATGGTCGGTTGAGCCTCCCGGCGTGAACGGCACGATCACGCGTACCGGCTTGTCGGGATATCCTTGCGCACCGCTATTGTTCAGTCCGCCCTGCAGCAGCAGCAATGACAACGCCACCAGCCAGCACAACACCGCTCGCATCGACCCTCTCCCTTGTTCCGTGGCCTTCTGTCGGGCCATCAGCCGCCTCGCTCGGTGAGCAGGCAGCGCTCCAATGTTCGCGAGAAAGCGGAGGCGGTCAAGCCGGAGGCGTTAGCGTGTCAGCCGCTCCAACTCGGGAAACGGAGCGTAGGCCGGCGCCGGGCAGAAATCCTGTGCGCGCTCGATCAGCCGGTCGAAACGGCCGTCGAGGTAGAATGCGACACGATCGGAGACGCTGGTGTAGCGGCCGGAGGAATCCCGCGCGCTGTAACGAACGCAAAGAAAATAGCGGCGAGCCCCGCCAACGTGGCGCTGGGTCGGTTCGGAAATCGACGCTTCGCGAATGTTGGTCGGATCGTTCAGATAGGTGCGCAGAAACGCCAGCAGCTCGCCGCGATAGTTCGCCGGAAATGGCTGCGCCGCATCCGCATGGCGCGGGCGCGCAAAATAAAGCTCTTCATCGGATCCTCCCGCGCAAGCGCCGAGCGGCAGAAGCAGAAGAACGATCGCGGCGAAGCGGCCTAGGCGAGAACGGTCCAGAACCATGGGTGCTGCATAGCATGGACACGAAATTTGATGAAAGTTCAGAATAGGTCCGGTGGGAAACATCCTCGCAAGATTCAAAGCGACGGGCGGCCGCCTCATCTGTTGATCGACAGCGCGGACACCTCGGCGGCCAATTTCAGGATTGGTCCGACTTGGTCGAATCCAGAATCCAGCCGAAGTAGTCCCTGTCGACGCTTTCCAGCGCAATGACGGTGACGGCCGGCACTTCATAGGAATGGTTGTCGCGCACCGCCTTGCGCACCTCGTCGGCAAGCGAGGCCCGGGTCTTGAAGATCACCACCACCTCGTCGGCCCGCTCGACCTTGCCCTCCCACCGGTAATGCGAAATCATGCCCGGTAGAATGTTGGCACAGGCCGCGAGCCTTTGCTCGACGATAACCTTGGTGGCGGCTTCCGCCTCGACAAGCGACGGAAACGTCGTATAGACGAGCACTGCGCGATCCATTTGACTGCTTCCCTTGCCAGCGGGACCAGAACCGACCGGCCATGACACAGCAAAGATACGACCGGATCGCGTTCGTTGCGAGCCCGAGCCCCGAGGCGCAAGAAGCGCTTGCGGCGCTCTCGGGCTTCTACGGCAATCACGATACCGAGACCGCCGACGTCATCGTCGCGCTCGGCGGTGACGGCCTGATGCTGCAGACGCTGCACCGGCACATGCGGTCGAACAAGCCGATCTACGGCATGCATCGCGGCACCGTCGGCTTCCTGATGAACGAATACAGCGTGCGCGACCTGCACCAGCGCCTTGCGGCCGCGCGGACCACTCCGATCAATCCGCTGCTGATGCGCGCGACCGACATTCACGGCAAGGAACATCAGCACCACGCTATTAACGAAGTATACCTGTTCCGGCAGACGCATCAGGCCGCCCGCCTGCGGATCCTGATCGACGGAAGCGAGCGGATGGCCGAGCTCGTCGCCGACGGCGTGATGGTCGCGACGCCGGCCGGCTCCACGGCCTACAACCTGTCTGCCCAGGGACCGATCCTGCCGATCCATGCGCCGCTGCTGGCGCTGACGCCGATCAGCCCTTTCCGCCCTCGTCCCTGGCGCGGCGCGCTGCTGCCGAACTCGGCGGTGGTGGTGTTCGAAGTGCTCGAAAGCCATAAGCGGCCGGTTGCAGCGGTGGCCGATCATGACGAGGCGCGCGACGCAAAACGCGTCGAGGTCGTCACGGACCGCAGCATCACCATCAAGATGCTGTTCGATCCCGGCCACAGCCTCGAGGAACGCATTCTGCGCGAGCAGTTCCGAGCCTGATCTGCCGCCTTGAAGGCGGCAACTGTTCGTTAACCAAACCTCAATAGGGTTAACAGGAGGTGTACCGGATTTCCGGACCGCGCGGGCCTCGTCATGTTCGGGATCGACTTTAACAAGCTTCGTTTCTTGATCTGCGACGACAATGCGCACATGCGTCGCATCCTGCGGACGCTGCTGCATTCGTTCGGCGCTCGTGAGGCCTACGAGGCGGAAGACGGCGCGACCGCGCTCGAAATGTACATCCACTACGTACCTGACATTATGATCCTCGACTGGTCGATGCCGATCTTCGACGGGCTCGAGCTCACGCAGATGATCCGCCAGCCGCAGGGCAACGGCAATCCCTACACGCCGATCATCATGCTGACCGGCTACTCGGACAAGCGACGCGTGATGATGGCGCGCGATGCCGGCGTCACCGAATTTCTCGCCAAGCCGATCTCGGCGAAGGCGCTCTACCAGCGCATCGTCAACGTCGTCGTCAGTCCCCGTCCCTTCATCAAGACCAAGAGCTACTTCGGCCCCGATCGCCGCCGCAACACCACGACCGCCTACATCGGTCCTGAACGTCGCAACAACGGCAAGGCCGAAATCATCCAGCAGCAGGCGCTGCTGGACAAAGCCAGACCGGCAAGCTGAGTTCGCGAAGGATTCTCATGACCGCCCGAGAGCGCGACACGACCGCCGCCAAGATCGAGGTTGAGACCTTCCCTGACCACCAGATCATCCGCCAGCCGAACCCCTTGCGACGTGCGGTGAAGCGTGTCGCCGAAAATCCGGCCGACGATCCCGTCGCGCGTGCCGAGAAGGCGCTGGACGGTCTGTCGGACGAGTTCGAAGGCTGGATGCGGCAGGAGTGCGAGCGGCTAGCTGCGGCGCACGCGGCCATTTTGAAGAAGGGCCTCAACCGGACCGCTCAAGACGAGCTGTTCCGCGCTGCGCATGACATCAAGGGAGCTGCCGCAACCTTCGGCTATCCCATGGCGGCGGCTGCCGCCGACAGCCTGTGCCGGATCATGGAGCATGCGCCCGATTTCGCGACAGTGCCGAACGAGCTGATCGCGCACCACGTCAACGCCATTCAGGCGATCGTGCGCGAGCACAGGCGTTTCGGGGTCGCAAGTGTCGCCGACGAACTTTCGAGAAAGCTGCGCGGTGTCGCCGACGAGTACCTCACGGCTGTCAATCAGGACCGGCCCGAGCATCTGGAGCTGATCCTCGGCCCGAGCATCATTCCGGCCGAATAGCTCTGTTGGTCATTTAAAGCTTACGCCGCGACCAGGTGATCGTTGCCTTCGGCCGCCTGCACTGCTTGCGCAGCGATCAGCTCGTCGCAGAACACACGCGCTTCCTCGCGCGCCGATTCGGTCTCGAAGCGCCGCAACAGCATCAGCAGCGCCTCGGTCGCCTGCTCATCCTGCGCGCAACTCGTCAGCACGCGCTCGACCATCCGCCGACGCAGGCGCGCTGCCCCGTCGATCGTGCCGACGAAACCGATCTCGTCGGCCGCCGAAAGCGCCGCGCGGAACGCACCGAAAGTCGAGGCCGGAAAGCCGGCCCGAACCAGCAGCGCAGTCAGTCCCGAGCCGGGCTGCTCGTACACAATGGCGCCGACCCTTGCCACAGTCAGGCCGGTCAGTTCGGCGAGCGCGTACTCGAACATGTCGGTGTTGCCGGAGAGCAGCGCCCTCAAGATCAGCCCGGTCGTGAGTTGCCCGATTTCTCGCAAATGACGGACCAGCGCACGCAGATCGTCCGCCCGGGAGGTCGCGGCGATGTTCACCGTCGAGCGTTCGCAGGCTTCGACGGCCGCGATCTGCGCACGTTCCGTGTCGAGCCAGTTACGCGCAGTGACGAAAGCAATCAGCGCACCGGACAGTTTGCCGACCAGCGCCAACCGTGTGGTGGCAGGAAGGTCGTGCCTCGCCAGCAGCTGCTCGCGAACAATCGCAACGTGCCCAAAGCGCTCGACGATGCGGTCGAGCGACATCTGCGCGAGCTGCGCGCCCGGATTGTCGATCAGCGCAAGGCAAGCTTCCGCAGACCCCACCTCGGCAATTGCCGCGCAGACCGGCGTCGGCAAGCCGACGCGCCGCGCGACCGCACCTTGAATCTCGGTGCTGCCTGTGGCGACGATATCGACCAGATCGGCATCGATCAGAAGTGGCGAATGTTGCAGCACCGGCAAGGCGACCGAAGCCTGGTCCGTAGCGAGCGCCCGGACGATCGCCGGCGGCGCGTCGGGCGTGTGCGCGAAAACGCAGGCCATCGCCTCGCGGACCAGCGGCGATGGATCGTCGAGCAGCAACAGCAGCGCCCCCTCGGTCGCTGCCACGTCGTCCGCCGACATGTTCGAGAAGAGCCAGGCCCTGGCCAGGGCGCGCGTCGCTTCCGCGCGTTCGCCCGCTGGCGCTGTCCGCACCCAACCGAGAAAATGCCGCACAATCATAGGCATTCAGCCTTACGCAATTGATTTACGGCATCGCCCCCGACGCCCCCGCCCGGCACATTAGGGACCGAGGCTTAATAAAGCGTTCACCATAAACGTTTGGGATTATTGCTGTTTCATTAACGACCGCGCGGCGGCGCTCGCACCGGAGGTCTGCAGATCACCTCTAGCTGCCGAATACGCCGTAGCGGTCGCTGAAGAGGTCGAGGCCCTCGCGCGCGGCAGCCGGCTGCCCGTTGGGCGTGGTGGGTACTGACCGGACGTCGGACGCAATTCCGTTCGTGGACGACGAACTCCCGTTCGCCCAGAGCTCACGCACAACGGAGGCGACCGGCTCGCCGCGCTCGCCCGCCTGGAACATCGAGTGAAAGCGCGAATTGCGTTCGGCGATGCCGAGTTGCCGGCTCTCGGCTTCGGAGATGTCCGTCGACATAGCCAACCGCTGCGTCTGACCGGCTTGCGCGATAGACTGTGCGTCGAAATTCGTCGGCGCCCCGCCCGCCGCCAGCAGGCTCCGTGCAGCCGATGAGTTTGCGGCGATGGAATAGCGACCGGTCAGTTCGGCGTGCACCTGTGACACGGTGCGCGCATGACCCGAACGACCGTAGAAGATCGCCGGATTGGCGGCCGCTGCGCGCGGAAACATTTGAGCCGCATCGGCTTGCGGGTTGTTCTGAACACTCGAGATAAGCCGCGTTGCCCCGCCGGCACCAAGGAAGTGGGCGATGTAAAGCTCGCCGTCGCTAGGCCGCCGGCCAAGCGCTCCGGTCAGCTTGAACGAGTTGGAGCGCGTCAGCACGCCTGCCATCGCCGCGTTGGCAGCCGGATCCTTGCGCAGCTCGAGAATTTCACGCTGCATCGCTGCATCGCTGACCTCGTAGCGACCGGAGGGCAATCGCGTGATGGCGTCCGCGTACCGGCCATAGCCGAAGGGTGCGCCCGCCTCTTTTACCGTACCGAGCCAGGTCTGTTCGATGAACTGATAGAGGCCACGTGCCGACGAGTTCGGCGCCGCCGCCTGCGGATTGAGATTGGATTCGATTTTTGCAGCCGCGACCAGATAACCGAAGCTCACGCCGGTGGCCGACGACGCCTGCCGGATCGTGCCGGCCAGTGCTGCTGCACGCGCCGGCTGAATCGCAGGATATGTCGTGGCCGCTTCGACCGCCATTTGAGACCGGCTTGATCACGGCCGACTGTTGGCAGGCGCACGTTGCCGCCCGACCTCTTCGACCTTCTCCAACCTGACCAGCTATGGTTAACAGCGGGTTAATCAGTCGTATGATCGTGCTTGGTGTAGACCGTGTTCGGATCGAATACCCGCTCGGCGGCCACGAATTTCAGGGCAGCGCCGCCGGCCTCGTCCGGGATCACCGCACGATAGAAGCACGAGCGCCGCCCCGTATGGCAGGCCGCTCCGCCCGTCTGCTCGACACGCAGCCAGACCGCATCCTGGTCGCAATCGATCCTGATCTCGACAACGCGCTGAACGTGACCTGAGGTCTCACCTTTGCGCCACAAGGCGTTGCGCGAGCGGCTGAAATACCAGGCCTCGCCACTCTCAACCGTTTTCTGAAGCGCATCCGCATTCATGTGCGCGACCATCAACACCTCGCCGGTCACAGCATCGCTGGTGACGCAGGTGATCAGTCCGGCCGCGTCGAAACGCGGGCGCAGCGCGAGTCCCTCCTCCAGGTCCTCGGAATTCTTCGCAGATGAAACGCTCGACACGAAAGACCTCTCGCGGTTCGCGAGGGCTACCGTTCCGGCCCGCGCACCATGGACAGAAAACGTCCCTGCAGCTGTGGATCAGTGCGGAACAGGCCGGTAAACCTCGTTGTCAGCGTCGAGGCGCCCTCCTTGCCGACACCGCGCACCGACATGCATGTATGCTCCGCCTCGATTACCACCGCAACGCCGCGCGGCTTGAGGGTCTTCTCGATCGCAGTGACGATCTGGGCGGTGAGATGTTCCTGCGTCTGCAAACGGCTTGCAAACACGTCCACCAGTCGCGCCAGCTTGGACAGTCCGACCACCCGGTCAACCGGCGCGTAGGCGATGTGCGCCTTGCCGTAAAACGGCATCATGTGATGCTCGCAATGCGAGGTGAAACCGATGTCGCGGACCAGGACGAAATCGTCGTAGCCTGCCGTCTCGCCGAACGTGCGCTCGAGCAGCTCGTCGGGGGACTGATGATAGCCGCGGAAAAGCTCGTCATAGGCCTCGACAACCCGTCGAGGCGTGTCGACGAGACCCTCGCGGGAGCTGTCCTCGCCTATGTACTGCAACAGGGTCTGCACCGCGGCTTCCGCTTCGGACCGCGTTGGACGAGCGGTCCCGGAACCGCCCTTTGAAGACCCACTCTTTGAAGACGCTTCAGCATCAGCACCAGCCGCGCGAAGCGGCTTGATCACGGCATCCATACGACTCTCCGTTCGACCGGCCCTGACGGGCCGGAGTGTCACCGGTCAATCGCAGCGACCCTTACGTTCGCCGGACGCCGCAAAAAAATTGTTCTCGGCACCTTGGCTCTCAACCGCAAAGACGCCCGAGGTGCCATTATATTCCCCACAGCGGACGAAACCGATGCTTTCCGGGAAGACCACTATATAACGCGGTGAGAGCTTCCCGCAATGCGGGGCCGGCACGGGTCATATGCGTTAGCCATGATAAACGACATTTACAACAAGCGGATCATCGAGTTGGCGGGCAGCATTCCGCGCCTCGGACGCCTTGAGGCGCCGGATGCGAGTGCGACGGCCCACTCCAAGCTGTGCGGGTCGACGGTTACGGTCGACCTGAAGATGGACGGGTCGGTGGTGACCGACTTCGCTCATGACGTAAAGGCATGCGCGCTGGGCCAGGCCTCCTCCTCCATCATGGCACGCAACGTCGTCGGCTCGAACGCATCGGAATTGCGCGAGCTGCGCGAAACCGTGCGCAAGATGTTGAAGGAAAACGGCGCACCGCCGCAGGGCAAATGGGCCGATATCGCCGTGCTGGAACCGGTCCGCGACTACAAGGCGCGCCACGCCTCGACGCTCTTGACGTTCGACGCCGTGGTCGATGCGATCGGGAAAATCGAGGCTCGCGATGGCAGCGACGCTTCGACCGCGTCGGCAACAGCGGCGCGATAAGCGATTATTTATTCTCGGTATTGACGGTCTGCGCCTTCGACTTGATCTCGGCCGTCTTCTGCTGCTCGTTCTCGAACCGCTCCTGAATCGCCTTTCCGACCGAGACCATCGGCGTGCTGCCGACGCTCGGGAGAATGTCCGCTAGCGTCTCGACGCTGATCAGGTTGCTCTTGCGGATCTCGTCCATGGTCAGCTCGCGCAACGCCTTCCACGGCGGAATGCTCAGCGCGATCTCCAGCAGATCACCGGTACCACCCATGTCGAACGTGTACTTGGCAAGCCGGCCAACGTCGCGCTCGATGATCGAGACATCCTCTGCCGAATAAGTGGCCGACTTTGCGTCGTCCGCACGGTCGCCCATCCAGATCTGGTGCACGCGGATGTGAGCGGTCGGCGGCACGTAGCGGTTGACGCCCGCGAGCAGAAGGAACACGCACATCGACTCGCAATAAGCGTCAGGCTTGATCGACGGCCTCATCGTGTTGGTCGCGCCGGACTTCTGAACCGCGGTGCCGACCGTGGTCGACATCCGCAACTCACGCCAGCGTCGTCCAAGCTTGATCGCGTCGAGTACCGAGCCGCCGCCGGAGTCGAGCACGACGGTAGCGCCGCGCACATCGCGGCTCCTCGCGAATTCTTCGAACTGCCGGTAGGTATCCGCCGCGACGATGCCGGTTGCGGAAATCCAGCCCGATTGGCCGTCCTGATTCCAGGCGAATTTCATCGGCAGCTTGCGCTCTTCAAGCGAAGACACCGCGTGCACCGACGCATCAAGTGCAGCGACACAGATGACTGCGGCGCAAGCCAGCGCCCAGCCGCTCAAGCCAAGCGACCTCTTGCCGAACAAGTGGATTCCTTCCCTGCCCAGACGCAGCGAACGGCACACCCAGTGCTTCGCACTGAGACGTGACCAAAAATTGTCATAGCCACGTTAGGAAAACCGTAACCTCCCGCTGGAGTAGCGTCTAGTTAAACTTTGTTGCAATGCGTCGAGACCCTGCAAATTTCTGACAGTTGTTGCGTTAATGCAGGGCCTAGCTCAGTTCCTGCATCGGAACTCGCTTTTGCCAAAAAGGGACGGAACTCGATAGAGCCGCATGACCGTTCGTCACCGCCTCACGTTGTTCATCGGCCAAATGCCGCGCATTGTTGGGCGGGCGCTTATTCGCGCCTATCAGCTGACATTGTCGGCACTTGTGGGGCATCATTGCCGGCATCTGCCGACATGCTCGCACTATGGCGATGAGGCGCTGGCGCGATACGGGCTTTGGGCCGGCGGGTGGATGACGCTGGCACGGCTGATGCGCTGTCACCCTTTCGGGACGTCTGGCATCGACAACGTTCCGGTAGAGCTTCCGTCGCGCGCACGCTGGTATCTGCCGTGGCGCTATGGAAAATGGTCCTGGAAATCCTCCGAGAATTGACAGTTCGGCTATGGCGTCAACGATCGGGCGTCAAAAGGCCACGCATGACGTGCGCAGGGACATCAGCACTGATTGCTGCTTGAACTGCCGCTTGTAGGTTTCCGTGATCGCCGTGATGCTTGCACGCCGTTCGATGTCGTCGCGGAATGTCAGCAACACGAGCTTGCTGGGTTCGTGCACAACGACACCGCGTTCGGCGTCACGCCATTGTCCGCGTGCATCGACGATGGTCAGGCCATCCGGAAACCGCGGGCTGATTTCGCGCGCAACGAATGTGGAGAACTCCGCCTCACTGACGCCGACGCGGTCGCCGACCTTGCGGCCAAAGGTGAGTTCGGCCGTCACCATGTTTTCGGCCGGCGGCACGCACACTTGCGGCAGCATTGTACATGCGGAGAGCACGGGCGCCGTGACCGCGACGAGCAAGGCCAACAAACGCTGTGCGACCGACCGCATGAGATCTCACGTTTCCGCGCGCGCCTCCTTGCGCGGCCTGGTCGTCAATAGCACGCCGAGGCCTCCGATCATAATCGCGGTGGCGAGATAGCCGATCGGCAGGTATTGGCCGCGCTCGAACAGAACGCCGCCAATAGCGGAGCCGACCGCCTGGCCGATATAAAGCACCGAGGTGTTCAGCGCCACGGCGCCCGCGCTCAGTTCGGGCGCCGCCAGCACCAACCTCGCCTGCTGCAGCGAGTTGATGGCCGAGAAACCAAAACCCCAGATCAACACGCCGGGCAGCATCGCAAGAAAGGCGCCTGAACCCGCAGTCCAGACCGCCATGCCTATTGCGACCGAGCCCGCAAAGATCAGCGACGTGGCGAACGGACCGATCGGGCCCACAATGCGCGCGGCGACGATGCTGCCGATGATACCGGCAAGGCCATACAGCGCGATGGTCAGGCTGATGCCGTCGGCGTTGGTCTTTCCAAGCAGGACGAGCAGCGGCGCGATGAAGGTCAACACCATGAACTGTGCGCAGGCGAAGATCGCACTGATCGCGAGCAGCGTCAGAATCGGGGGTGAACGAAACAGATCGGCCCAGGTCCTGAGATCGACCGGCGGCGTTGTGAAACGCGCCGGCAGCGCGAGGCACAGGAAGACGAAGCAGACGAGAGCGATCGCACCGATCGCGAAATAGGAGGCAGGCCAGCCATAGCGGCTCGCGATCGCGGTGATCAGCGGAACGCCGAGCGCGAGCGCGAACGACCAGCCAATGAAGACATAGGCGACGGTGCTCGCGCGTTTGTCGGGTGCTGCGATCACACCGGCGAGGCTCGCGGCCTGCGGCGTGAAGAATGCGGCGGCCAGCAGCATCACCATCCGGATCGCAAGCAGCGACGTGAACGTCGTGACGAAGGCGGAAGCGATATGCGTCAAGGCGATGACCAGCATGGCCCCTGCCAGCGCAAGCCTGCGATCGAGGTTGCTCGTCAGCCAGGACATCAGCGGTGAACCGATGCACAACACTGCTGAGCCGAAAGCGATCAAATAGCTTGCCTCGCGTATGGACACGTGAAGATCGCGCGACAGCTCGTTGAGGATTCCGGCAGGTGCGACCACGCTGGTGCCGATGACGAAATTGCCGATCAAGAGAGCGGTCGGGACGGATCGGTAAGACAATGCGTTTCCTCGAATAGGTTTTTGGGATGCGGGCAGCCAGCAGCGCGACGGCGCAGCGTTGCCCGTCGAACAGCTCAGGACCGTTGGCCGATCTCTTGAAAATTCCGCCCCGATGCGGGCAGCGGAACTGCCTATACAACGGGCCGCACGCGATTGCCACTTAGCCGCGTTGAAAAAAAGTGTTCGCGCAACAGTAGCGTACAGTTTACGAAATTTCTGTACGAATCCCGGAAATTTATAGCAAAACCATGTCGCGAAGCACTGGAAGATGCGGGAAGCGCAAGCAAAGCGATCGCAATGCGCAACCGTAGCAGCCGCGCCCCCCGGTGCCCCTTGCGGCGACCTTGCGACCAGCACCCTCCCTTCGCCCGGGCGCCGGCTTGGTCGGCGTCATTCGCCCCCTATGTGCTTGCGCTTGCTATGATAAGCGATTGCGCGGTCCGAATCCGCTGCTATACAGCGCTGCCGCTTACCTGCGTCCGTTCGCAGGAGTGAGTGCAAGGAGATCGAAATGGCTGAGCATCGTTCGGAATCGGGATTCGTCTACGGCATTACCAATTTGAAGCCGGTCGAGAGCACCAAGGTCACCGTTACCTTCCCTGACGGCGCCCGCCGCGAATTCGCCAAGAACACCACGGGTCTCGACATCGCGAAGGGCATTTCGCCTTCGCTCGCAAAGCGCACGGTGGCGATGGCACTTGACGGCGAGCTCGCCGATCTTGCCGATCCGATCACCCGAGATGCGAAGATCGAGTTCATCAGTCGCGAAGACCCGCGCGCGCTCGAGCTGATCCGTCACGACTGTGCGCACGTGCTCGCCGAAGCGGTTCAATCATTGTGGCCCGGCACGCAGGTGACGATCGGTCCTGTCATCGAGAACGGCTTCTATTACGACTTCTTCCGCAACGAACCGTTCACTCCCGAAGATTTCGCCGCGATCGAGAAGAAGATGCGCGAGATCATCGCGCGCGACAAGCCGTTCACCAGGGATGTCTGGGATCGCGAGAAGACCAAGCAGGTGTTCCGCGACAAGGGCGAAGCCTTCAAGGTCGAGCTGGTCGACGCCATTCCGGGCGATGAGCCGATCAAGATTTATTTTCAGGGCGACTGGTTCGATCTCTGCCGCGGTCCACACATGACCTCGACGGGCAAGATCGGCAATGCCTTCAAGCTCATGAAGGTTGCCGGCGCATATTGGCGCGGAGATTCGAACAACCCGATGCTGACGCGCATCTACGGCACCGCGTTCGCCAAGCAGGAGGATCTCGACGCGTATTTGAAGCAGATCGAGGAAGCCGAAAGGCGCGACCATCGACGCTTGGGGCGCGAACTCGACCTGTTCCACTTCCAAGAGGAAGGCCCGGGCGTCGTATTCTGGCACGCGAAAGGCTGGACCTTGTTCCAGGCCATCGTCTCCTATATGCGCCGCCGCCTCGCCGGCACCTACGACGAGGTCAACGCGCCGCAGATGCTCGACAAGTCGCTGTGGGAGACGTCCGGCCACTGGGACTGGTATCGCGAGAACATGTTCGCGGCGCAATCAGCTGGCGACGAAGCCGAGGACAAGCGCTGGTTCGCGATTAAACCGATGAATTGCCCCGGCCACGTGCAGATTTTCAAGCATGGATTGAAAAGCTACCGCGATCTCCCGATCCGGTTGGCCGAATTCGGTGTCGTTCATCGTTATGAACCATCAGGTGCGATGCATGGCCTCTTGCGCGTGCGCGGTTTCACGCAGGACGACGCGCACGTGTTCTGCACCGAGGATCAGCTGGCCGACGAGTGCTTGCGCATCAACGAGCTGATTCTGTCCACCTATGCCGATTTCGGCTTCCAGGGCGAACTCACGGTCAAGCTTTCGACGCGGCCGGAGAAGCGCGTCGGCTCCGATGCGGCGTGGGACCATGCCGAGCACATCATGGGCGAGGTGCTGAAGCAGATCGCGGCGGGCAGCAACCGCATCCGGACCGAGATCAACCCGGGCGAAGGTGCATTCTATGGGCCGAAGTTCGAATATGTGCTGCGTGACGCGATCGGCCGCGACTGGCAGTGCGGTACCACGCAGGTGGACTTCAACCTGCCGGAGCGGTTCGGCGCCTTCTACATCGACGCCGACGGCAGCAAGAAAACACCCGTCATGGTGCATCGGGCGATCTGCGGCTCGATGGAGCGTTTCACCGGTATTTTGATCGAGCATTTCGCCGGCCACTTTCCGCTCTGGCTTGCGCCGGTGCAGGCGGTCGTCACCACGATCACCTCGGACGGCGACGAGTACGCCAAACAGGTGCTTGCCGCCGTGCGCCGCGCCGGACTTCGGGCCGACATCGACCTGCGCAATGAGAAGATCAACTACAAGGTCCGCGAGCATTCGCTGGCGAAGATCCCCGCGTTGCTCGTCGTCGGCAAGAAAGAAGCCGAGCAGAACACAGTGTCGATCCGCCGCCTGGGCAGCGACAAGCAGCAAGTAGTGCCGCTGGCGGAGGCGATCGCCGCCCTGGTCGACGAGGCCACGCCGCCGGACGTAAAGCGGGCGATGGTTTCGGCCTGAGCCTTCTTCACAATCGGTCTAAACCGGCCGCAACAGCCTCGTTGCGGCCGTCTGCGCGTGTTAAATCTTAGAGGGATTTGAGTTGGCGAGATGGCAGCCAAACTCTCGAACGCCATAACGGCCGAAATCGGTTGAAGGCCGCCGGTGGCAGACACCTCGCATTGGTGATCAGCGAAAGGATACGCGTGCCCGATATCATCGAACTCCTCAAAACCCGTCGTTCGGTCAAGCCGATCGAGATGACCGGTCCTGGCCCCTCGCCCGCCGAGCTGGAAACCATCCTGACGCTGGGTGCGCGCGTACCGGATCATGGCAAGCTTGTGCCCTGGCGCTTCATTGTGTTCGAAGGCGACGCGCGCGCAAAGGCCGGCGACATCTTTGCGGCGATATTCAAGGAAACGCACCTGGCGGCGACGGAAGATCAAATCGAGGTCGAGCGCAACAAGTTCATGCATGCGCCACTGGTGATCGGTGTGGTCAGCTGTGCCAAGCCGCATGTGAAGATTCCGCTCTGGGAGCAGGAGCTGTCGGCCGGCGCCAGCGTGATGAACATCGTCACCGCGGCGAACGGCCTCGGCTATGTCGCGAACTGGCTGACCGGCTGGATTGCGTTCGACCGCGCGGTGCTCGACGCGCTTGGCCTCACGGCCGACGAGAAGATGGCTGGTTTCATCCATATCGGCCGCGCGAAACGACCGCCGGAGGACCGTGACCGGCCGCAACTTGCGAGCATCGTTACACGGTTCTGACCTCTACGCCGCCCGCGACGCCTGCTCTCGAAAGCGGACCAGCAGCGCGCTGAGCTCCTCGGCTGGCCGTGCGGGGCTGAACAGGAAGCCCTGCACTTCATTGCAGCCCTCCATCCGCAGACGTTCGAGTTGCTCGGAGGTCTCGACCCCCTCGGCCGTGGTGGTGATGCCGAGGCTGCGGCCGAGGCCGGAGATCGCCCGGACGATCGCAACGCAGTCCGGCCGCTCGGCGAGTTCACGCACGAACGAACGGTCGATCTTGATCTTGTCGAACGGGAATGCGCGAAGATAGCTGAGGCTCGAATAACCGGTGCCGAAGTCGTCCATCGAGATGCGCACGCCGAGGCCGCGCAGTTGATGCAGGGTCGCGAGATTTGAATCGGTCTCCGCCAGCAGGACCGACTCGGTGATCTCCAGCTCGAGCCGCTGCGGTGTAAGTCCGGAATGGGCCAGCGCCGTGATTACCGCCTGCACCAGCCCGCGACTGCGGAACTGCATCGGCGAGAGATTGACCGCGATCCTGATATCGTCCGGCCATTTCGCCGCCTCGGCGCAGGCCCTGCGCAGGGTCCACTCGCCAAGCGCAACAATCAGGCCGATGTCTTCCGCAACCGGGATGAACTCGGCCGGCGGTATCATCCCCTTAGTCGGATGCCGCCAGCGCAGGAGCGCCTCGAAGCCGGTGATGCGATCCCTGGCGATGTCGATCAGCGGCTGAAAATGCAGCTCGAACTCGCCGCTTGCGAAGGCACGCCGCAGGTCGGTCTCCAGGGCGCGCCGGTGTTGCGCCTGGCGATCCATGTCCTGCTCGAAGAACCGGTGCGTTCCGCGCTGCTCGCCCTTGGCGCGATAGAGCGCCATGTCGGCGTTGCGGATCAGCTCGTCGGCGGACGTGCCGTCACCTGGTGAAAGCGCGATACCGATGCTTGCCCCGATCACGGCTTCGATGCCGTCGATCTCATAGGGGGTGCTCAACGCCTTGATGACCTGAGACGCGATGTGCCCTGCTTCCGCCGGGCTGGCCACCTGATCGAGGATCACGGCGAACTCATCGCCACCGACGCGCGCGACGAGATCGTTGCCGCGAACGCATTGCATGAAACGATGGGAGACGAGTTGCAGCAGCTTGTCGCCGACCGGATGGCCGAACGAATCGTTGACGTTCTTGAACAAATCGAGATCGACGCACATCACGGCGATCGACTGTCTGGGATCGCGTCGCCGAGCCAGGGTGTTGGTCAGGCGATCGTGGAACAGCGCGCGGTTCGGCAGGTTGGTCAGTGCGTCGTGATGCGCCATATGCGCGATCCGTTGCTCGACACGGCGTCGTTCGGTCACGTCCAGCAAGGCCACGAGAAACGCATCCTGCTCGCCAAATGCCACCCTGCGGCCAAACGAAAGCACTTCGATCTCGCTACCGTCGGCCCTCAAATGACGCCAGCACCGTGACTCATAGACGTCACTGATCCGGTCCAGCGCTTCGTTGTGCGCGTCGACCTCGTCGCGCGGCCAGATGTCGCTGATCGTCATCTGCAGGAACATCTCGCGGCTGTAGCCGTAGTGCGCGACGGCGGCATCGTTGACGCTCAGAAACCGGCGAGTGGTCGCGTCGAACACCCACATCGGCATCGGATTGTTATCGAACAGCAGCCGGAACGATTGCTCGCGCCGCTTCAGGTTTGTGATATCGGTCAGCGTCGCCGACAATAGATCGCCGACAGCGATGACACCGACCTTGATATGCGCAAGCCCGCCGTCGAGTTCGATTTCGAATTCCTCGCTGCGTCCGGTCCCGATGATGGCCTGCAGCCGTGCGGCAACGGCAGGTGACGCCAGTGCGTGACTGCCTTCGCTCAAGCACCGCCAGCGCAGTTCGTCGAGCGGCATGCCGAGCAGCCGCGCTGCGCCGTTATTGAGATCGACGATCCGAAAGTCGGTCGGCCGGCTCTGCTCGTCGCGCACCGTTGCAAGCGAGACGATCCCTTGATCCGTCGTCTGGAAAATCGTGTCGATGAGATTGTATCTTTCACCCTTCTCGCAAACATAGACGGCGATGATCGACCGGCTCCATCGGGACGACATCGGCAATGCCAGCACGTCATAGGATTCGACAATGCTGTTGCGCACACAGAAGGCGCTGGCGAGGTACGGCTTACCCAGACGAAGTGCGCCGGTCGCCGCTTCCCTCAGCGCCATCGCGCATTCGGTCGAAAGCTGGCTGAGCGGCGTGTCGTGGATTTCCTGTCCAAGCCACTTCTGGACATAGCGCCCCGCGCGCAGCAGCGTCGGAACCCCAACCTCGGTCTGCATCAGGCCGATGTTGTCGGCGAGCCGGCCAAGGCTGCCCAGCATGATCTCCTCGAACGGAGGCAATAGCGCTTCCGGCGACAGCGCCGCATGCCACATGCGTCGCAACACCGCGATATCATCGAGAATGATCGCATGACGGGCCGTTCTGGCCCGGGCTGCACTGAACTCGGTCACGACGGTTCCCAAAAGTCGGTTCAACGTTCGGTCGGACACGCCAAATCGGCTGGAACCGCTTAAAATCAAGGTAAGGTGCGCGCGGTTGCGCGATTATGAAGATTTTAAGACACGTCATGGTTAGCGCGCGGTAGGTATTACGCTGCTAACGCGACAACACCTCGATCTCGCCGTCGACGCCATTGACGACGTCGAACGAGCGCTCGTAAACGCGGCCCTCATATCGGGCGATCGCGCGGTACTGCCCTTCGGCCAGCACCACGCGCGGAAAAGCGCCGATTGATTCCTTGACGATGTCGCCGCCGGGCGTCAGCACCGACCATGATGTATTCGCCAGCGCCTCGCCGCCATGCTCGCTGACGAGCTTCAGAACGATCAGCGCCGCACGATGTGTCACAGTAACATCGGTGAGCTTGCCGGCCTGCACGCGAATATCGGACCGCACGACCGAATTGCCGTCGCCGTAATTGGAGATGATGTAGTAGGTACCTTCAGGGATAAGCGCCACGTCGCCGGAAGGGACGTTCTGCGCGATCGGCGCCCGCTCGATTGCGTCGAACTGGCTGCCTTTGTAGATGTTGAACGTCACCTGCCCTGAAGGGATGCGCGTG
Source organism: Bradyrhizobium sp. LHD-71 (assembly GCF_031157255.1). Classification (GTDB taxonomy): domain Bacteria; phylum Pseudomonadota; class Alphaproteobacteria; order Rhizobiales; family Xanthobacteraceae; genus P52-10. The sequence continues at coordinate 223,188 of NZ_JAVIFX010000002.1, forward strand.
GTGCCAACACGCCCCTCGATGCGTAATCCTCCGGCGGGAATCTCGAATTGCTCTCGCGTCGTTTCCTGACGCAACGTCACCGGCCGAACTGCGCTCGCAAGGCCGAGGCTCGCATGGACGACATAGCTGCCCGGCGGAAGCACGATGTTGGGCGTCGGCGATCGCTCTTCGCGCAGCATCCGGAATGTTCCGCCGGCGTCCGGCCTGTCGGTATAGACCCGCCAGACGACGCCGCCTGTCACATTCGGAAGGTCTTTGCCGAACTTCGCGCTCAACGCGAGCACCGCCTGGTTCGTCGATGGCGGGACGGCCGCGGGCGGCGTAGCTGCGGTCGGTGCCGACTGCGCGCTCGTCGAGGGTGAGAGAATTGAGGGTGGCAGAGACGGTGCTGACGCCGGTCCGGACGACGGCGCAAGATTGATGGCGCCATTGCCGACGCCTTGGGGCATCGGCACCGCGCTTGGAGGAACCGGTGCGGGCCGGTCGCCGAAGATCTGCGCCGATACCGGCGCGGGGAATGACAGGAGGGAGAGAATGGCAAGCGCGTACAGCCAAGCGGTCGGCCCCGCTGGTCGGTCGGCTCCCCCAGGACGCCCGCCAAATCGTGTCACTAACGCCGTCATGCTGCCTGCTTTTTTTACTGAAAACACGGCAAATTCAAGCCAGGCTGCTCGAATGACTGGAAGTGGCGGTGGCAATCGCTATTTTCTGTGTGTTCTGGCGTCAGGACTGACCGCGAGAAACAACGGAACGAACGCGTGCTGCAAAACTGGTTAGGCCAAGGCCAGAAACACGAATCAGACAAGGACAAGGACAAGGTCGGCCTTGGTCCGTCACGACGTCCGCTCATCGGGCTTGCGCTGGGCGGCGGTGCCGCACGCGGCTTTGCCCATATCGGCATTCTGCGCGCCTTGCTGGAGCGCAATATCGTGCCCGATGTAGTGGTCGGCACGTCGATCGGTGCCGCCGTCGGTGGCGCCTATGTGACCGGACACCTGGATACGTTCGAGGAATGGGCGCGCGGCCTGCAGCCGCGCAACGTGCTCGGCTATCTCGACATCCAGCTGAACGGGTCCGGATTGATCGGCGGCGCCAAGCTCGCAGCCCAACTCGACCAATCCATCGGGCGGCGACTGATCGAGGAACTGCCGGCCAAATTCGCCGCCATCGCGACGGAAGTGTCGACCGGCCACGAGATTTGGCTGACGCACGGCCGTCTGGTCGAGGCGCTGCGCGCATCGTATGCGCTACCCGGAATCTTTTCGCCGGTCAGAATCGGCGATCGCTGGCTGGTGGATGGCGCGCTGGTCAATCCCGTGCCAGTTTCCGCGGCACGCGCGCTTGGCGCGGAGATTGTGATCGCCGTCAATCTCAATGCCGACAACTTCGGGCACGGCGGAACGATTTCGGCGTTCGGCACACCACCTGACGCACCAGAAGAACAAGCCTCACCCGCGCCCCCGCCGAAAAGCGGCATCGGCAAGTTCTTTTCCGCGGAACGAACGATGAAGCGCGAGTTCTTCGGCAGCGTCAACCGGCCTGGCATATCGACGGTCATGGTCGAAGCGTTCAACATCATGCAGGACCGCATTACGCGCGCACGTCTTGCCGGCGATCCACCGGATGTCCTGATCTCGCCCCGTGTCACGAAGATCGGCTGGTTCGACTTTCATCGGGCCGAAGAGACAATCGCTCATGGCCGGCGTGCCGCCGAACGCGCACTCGAGTCCATCGAGGAAGCGATCGCAATTCTCGCACCGGGCCACGCGGCCCTCGAAAACAAAGAAGGCAGCGATCCGACGACCGGCAGGATCGAGAAGGCCGCAGAGTAGCTCTGTCACCCCGTTCTCGGCTGCGCCAAACAAGCGACCGCTCTTGCGTGAACATCCAATAGCGTCCACAGCGGCTCGGCAAGCCGCGCGCGCCACGCTGCCGAGCCTACGCGGTCTTGATGTAGTCGCGCATCGCCTCCTGCTCTGTCTCGTATTCCATGACGCGATGCTTGACGACGTCGCCGATCGACACGATGCCGATCAACTCACCCTCCTCGACCACAGGAAGGTGCCGGAATTTTCCCTCCGTCATCCTTTCCATAAGCCAGCTGACGGTGTCGGCGCGCCGACAGGTCATCACCTTCGGCGTCATCACGGCGCTGACCGGTTCGTCGAGAATGCTCGGTCCCCGTTTGCCCAGTTCGCGAACGATATCGCGCTCGGAGATGATGCCTTCGATCTTTCCGCCGGCCAGCACCAGCAGCGCGCCAATGCCGCGCTGGGACAAGATATTCACCGCGGATGAGACCTTTGCATCCGCTCCGATGCTCTCGACCTGACGGCCCTTGGCATCGAGTATCGCACGAACGGTCATTGTCGCCTCCTTAAGACGTCAAGGCGACCGCGTCCCCCTACCCCGAACGCGCGGTCGATGTTCTCGCAAGAACAAGAAACAACGCAGCGTCGTTTTGGTTCGCTGGATGATGGAGCAACAAGGCGGTTCGCGCAAGGAAATCAGCACCATAGGGGCACGAGCACGCCGCCCGCGCCTTCAGGCGGCCGGGGCCCCGGCCACCTTCCGCGATGCGGGAGGAATTGGGTCGAACAGCGAGAACAGCAGCAAGCCGGCCAGAAATCCACCGATGTGCGCCTGCCAGGCGATGCTTTCAGCCTGGTCCGAGAACGGGTTCGAGCCGAGGCCGAAGATAATGTTGATGGCGAACCAGACCGCAAGAAAAGTGATCACACGCGGCTGGCGCAACGCCCTGAGCAGCGGCTGCGCCGGAACGCGGGCCGCGGCGTCGGCATCTCCGCGCCGGAAGGAGAGGAAGCTTCCGCGAGCGAAGGCGAAACGAATGGCCGCCGCCATCGCTCCGGACACCGCGGCTGAGGCGCCGATCATCGGCGCCAGCTCGCGCGGATGGGTGATGAGATGCGCGCCCGCGCCTGCAATCGCTGCGACGGCCAGGAACAGGAAAAAACGGATCGCACCGAACCGCCGGGCGACGGCGCTGCCGAAAGGCAGCAGCCAGAGAACGTTGACGGCGAGATGCGTGAAGTTGGCGTGCAAAAGGCTGTAGGTGAGGAATGTCCAGACCTTCGCGCCCTTGCCGCCGTACTCGGCAAAGCGGTCCACCAGCACCGACGTGTCGAAACGCGCCGGGACGAAGCCAAAAGTCCAGATCAGCCACTGATCGGACTCTGGCGGCAAGATCGAGCGGAACAGGTGAATGCCCGCGAGTACGATCAGGATCGCGATCAGCGCGCCCGGCAGGTTGAGGACCGGTTCGCGCGGGAGGTCAGACTCGGTCACGAAGGGGATTTTCCATCACAGGACGATGCGCCGGAATAAGCGGCTTGCGCGGCCTGTGCAAGCGTAGCGCTATCCTCCTGATTACAAAAAGAAAAGAACGGCATCGACCTCCGACGGCAGCATGTCTGGAGCGAGCTCATCCCTGCAGTGCCCTTGCACCGCCCCTCCTCCGGCGCCGCGCGGGACCACAACCGCATGGTTAATTTAACCTTAACAGCACAAAGGACGGGGCAACCCGGACATTTCGGCGCCCGCGGCATGGACGCTGCAGTGCTCCCTTGCGAGAGACGTATTCCGGGGTTCGGCATTCCAAATCGACACAATGCTGTTCCGGCCGTCAGAAGGGGCGACGTCAGTCAGGCCGGTCATGAAGCATCCCGCAACGCGTGAACTGTACGACTACTGGGACAAGCAACGCGCCGGAGCGCCTGCGCCCGACCGTGGCGCGATGGAACCAGGCCCTATCCGCCATCTGATCGGCAACACCTTTGTTGTCTCATGCGATCATCCCTCATGCTTTCCGCTGCGAGTCGCGGGCACGCGGGTCTGCGCGATGATCGGGCGCGATATCAAGGGTGATGATTTTCTCCACCTCTGGGCGCCGGCCAGCCGTCGCCAGGTCGAGGACTTCCTTTCCATCGCGACCGAAGAATGCCTCGCAACCGCCGCAGGCGTCACGGCTTTCACCGACGAGCTGTCGCCGGTCCATCTGGAGTTGCTGCTCCTTCCCTTCGCGCCATCGATGCTCGCGCCGCAATGCGTCACTGGCTCGCTGGTGCCACTGACGCTGCAGACGCAGTTCGAACGGTCCGGCCTGCACGATCTCTCGCTGACCAGTTGGCGACATGCCGGTCATCAGCCACGGACGCTGCGGCAACGCGCGGTGCGGCGACTCGCGCTTGCCAGAGGCTTCATGGCCTATGAGGGATTGCGCGGCGACTGATCGCAGATTGCCGGCGCCGAGGGTCAGCGCGATCAGGCCCACAACCCGGCCAGAGGAAACTCAGCATGGTGGCAGCGTATCCGGCTCTTGGCCATGTCTACGAAGTGAGCTTCAGCGACTTCGGCTTTCGCTTCGACTTCCAGCATCCGCCAAACCGTTGGAGCATCGCGCAGAGACCGTACGCTACTCCGCCGTGCCGATCCGGCCCGATGTCTTCTAGTCTACTGGGCCGACGCCAATGGGGCGACGGTTGTGCATGTCGAGGCTTTCGAGAAGAAAATCGTCCATACCCAACGTCACGCTTCCCGAGCTGACCTCTGAATCGAAGCTATACGCCTAGGAAGCTCAGCTACCTCGCGCGTGCAACCTGTAAACGCGCCGTTAACCCTGTCCGCCTTAGGGTCCCGGAGCATCGACGAAGCCGGTCAGCCGGTTGGGATGAAATGGCGTTGGCACACAAATTTCCGCCGCCCACACCGGTTCGCGAAGAACGACGGCGCTTTCAACGCGTGAAGGTCCATCTGCTGGGGCGGTACATGCTTCAGGACCAGAGGGAATTCCCTTGCCAGGTGGTGAACATGTCGCCCGGCGGTCTTGCCATGTATGCTCCGGGCATCGGCGCGGTTGGCGAACGGGTTATCGCCTATCTCGATCACATCGGGCGCGTTGAAGGCAAGATCACCCGCCTGATCGACAATGGCTTTGCGATGACGGTTTCGGCCACGCCGCGCAAGCGCGACAAGCTCGCAGCACAGCTCACGTGGCTGGCCAACCGCGATATCCTGAATCTTCCCGAAGACCGTCGCCACGACCGCATCATCCCGCGCAACCCCAGCGGCTTGCTGACGCTCGAGGGCGGAAGCAAGGTACCCTGCCGGATCATCGACCTGTCACTCTCGGGGGCGGCCGTCAGCAGCACCACGCGTCCCGAGCTCGGAACGCTTCTCATGCTGGGACGTGTGCAGGCACGGGTGGTGCGCCATCTCGAGGAAGGCTTCGCGATCGAATTCCTTCACGCGCAACTTCCCGATACTGTCGAAGATAGCGTCACCGCCAGGTAAACGGCGCCGCGGTTCGACCTCTTCCCTTCTCCATCCTATCCGGCGCTTCGCGAGCCCCTCGCCGCGCCACGGCATCTCTCGCTGGCAGCCTTCGTCGGTTAATCGCGAGAGCTGTAGTTGCATGCAACGCCAGGTTTTACGGCCTTTGCCGCGTTAATGCATAAAATTTGAATCAAATGCAGTTGTTTCGAATTTGATTCAAATTCGATTCAAGTATTCGTCGAATTAGCTTCAGTTTTTCCGAGTATTCGCTTCAATTGTACTTGGTCCGCTTAGCGGCAGCGCAAATGCTTTATGTGAATGATGTCCCCAACGAAAACAGGGGACTGCAATGTCACTTCGGGGACAGGGGATTTGGACCGCGCTGGTCGCGCTGGTCGCGCTGATGGCGCTGACAGGTGCGGCAAGTGCAAGCGAGCGAGCGATCTACGCAAGTATCGGCGAAACCTCACGTGCGCCGATCGGATGGGTGGAGTTTTGCGCGGACAATCCAAGGGACTGCCGGCTCGAAACATCGCAACCGCGCGATATCGTGATGACGCAGAGCGCATGGAAGGACCTGGTTCGGATCAACCGCTGGGTCAACGAAACGATCAAGCCGATGACGGACCAGGAACACTGGGGCATCGTCGAGCGCTGGTCTTATCCGACTGACGGCTATGGCGACTGCGAGGACTACGTCCTGCTGAAGCGCAAGATGCTGATCGAGGCAGGATGGCCGCTCGAGGCGCTGCTCGTCACCGTGGTGCGGGACAAGAAGGGCGACGGACACGCAGTGCTGACGGTGAAATCCGACAAAGGCGAGTTCATTCTCGACAATCAGAATGAAAGCGTCCTGTCGTGGCAGGACACCGGCTACCGCTTCGTCAAGCGCCAGTCGCAGATCGATCAGAATATGTGGGTTGCACTCGGCGATGCCCGCCCGAATGTCGCCACCGCAAGCTCCCGCTGATGAATTCAACGAAGAGGAATACGCAACCGCGATCCGGTCACATCCCCACCCCTCCCCGTCCCAGACCGGTTCGCGCGCGGCCGAGCTCCCCCAGGCTCGGCCGCACCCCTTTTTGATCGCGAGATTCGGCTGCTACGCGCCGCTCGCTACTCGTCCAACCCAGTCGCGCAGCGCTACAGCTGCGCCATCGTAAGCCAGAATGCCGTGGTCGGCGTCGGGGATCGGATACATTTCCGACTGCATGATCGCCTTGTGGAGCGCCTCGCCCCAGGCATAGGGGACGACCCGATCCGCAGTGCCGTGAATGATGCAGACGGGCATCTTCAGCTCAGCCAGCCTTGGCGTGCAGTCGACGCCGAGATAGGCCTCGTAGTTTCTAATCTCGCCCACGGAATAGCGATACAGATCGTCGTCCGAGACGGTTCGCAGCGCGGCCGCCAGCTTCGCCTGCCGCGCGATCTCCGCCGCATCGTTGGAGTCGCTCGCAGCCGACACGCGGAGCGACTGCTTGCGCGCTTCGAACACGGTCCTGTCGCCCTCCGAGCGGCTACGCTGCACCAGTTCAAGCCGTGTCTTTCCCTGCGGACGCTCAAGAGAGGCCAAGTTGGCGCCGGTGTTTGGAAGGCACAGCGCGATGACGCGCTCGGGCCTCGATAGCGCGATCTCCAATGCGATCGGCCCGCCGGCCGATGTGCCGACGATGACCGCCCTCCCCAGTCCGAGGTGGTCCAGGACGCCGAGCGCGTCATCTGCCAGTGTGGCAAGCGTGTAATGCGCGTCAGTGTAGTCCGAAAGACCGGCGTTGCGGCGGTCGTAGAGGATCGTCTGCACCTTGTCGCGCGGCAGGATGGCCTTCATCGGATGGTTCTGCGGAGCGAGCGTGGTTGGCGCTCCGCCGTAACCGCCGTGTATGAACAGCAGCGGCATACCTTCCCCAACGCTCTCCCAGAACAGCCGGATTCCATTGACAGTTGCAAACGGCATCGCAGCCTCCCCTGGCTTTCAGCAATATTCGTCGTTGTCTGGTTTAATGTCTTCGATCGCCCGTTGAATCAGCGCAACCTGCGCAATCCGCTTTGCCTGGCGCTGTCGTTGTTTCACGAACTGCGGCACACCGTTCGTCGTTCCGGTATGCGGTCGGCAAAGACAGCGCCGTCGTGGCTGCGAGTGCCCGTATCGGCGCCGCCTATTCAGGCCGGCTTGCATCGCATGTCGAAGATCACGCGATAAAGATCAGCTTTGTCTGGCGATTTGACGACAACACGCTGCCGGGCCGACATCAACCAACCTTCTTCAGACCGGCCTTGAAACGCTTACTGTTCTGCACATACCGCGGCGCGCCACGCGTCAATTGCGCGACCTGCTCCGCCGTCAGCGTGCGCACGGCCTTGGCGGGCGCGCCGATGATCAGCGAGTTCTCTGGAAATTCCTTGTCCTCGGTGACGATCGCTCCGGCCCCAATCACACTTCCTTTGCGGATTCGCGCGCCGTTCATGACGATCGCGCCCATGCCGACCAGCGCGCCGTCCTCGATGATGCAACCGTGCAGGATGACATTGTGGCCGATGGTGCAGTTCTTGCCGACGACGAGAGGCTTGCCGGGGTCGGTGTGGCAGACAGTGTTTTCCTGTATGTTCGAGCCCTCGCCGATTTCGATCCATTCATTGTCGCCGCGCAGCACGCTGCCGAACCAGACGCTGGCATCCTTCTTCAGCCGCACCTTGCCGATCAGCACTGCATTGTCGGCGACGAAATAGTCTCCGTCGGCGGGAAGTTCGGGCGCCTGCCCGTCGAGTTCGTAAAGTGCCATGCCTTGTCCTTGGGAACATTGTTCTTGAAAGCGACACGCCGAGTTTGCCACGAAATCTCCGCGGTTGGCGAGATCGGTCGACCTATATTCCGAGATATCAGGCCTTTACGGCCGTCACATGCAGGAACGTGCGCGGCACGCCGTCGTAGCCGCCGCCGGCGGCCTCTTCCATCGTCACGGTGGCCCAATCGCCTGCTTGCTTGTAGGCCGCTGCCAGTTTCTCGCGTGACGGAAAGTTGTAATAGCGGCCAAGGCTGTCACGGTCTCCGCCGTCACCCATCTTGTAGCTCGCATAGAAGCGGCCGCCGCCTCGCAGGGCGGCATGGACGTTCGTTAGCACGTCGGCCAGTCGGTCGGCCGGAACGTGCAACAGGCACGCACTTGCCCACACCGCGTCAAAGGCGGCGCGCTCGTCGAGATCCTCGAAACGCAGAATCTTGACGGGCTGTCCCAGTCGTCGCTCCGCTTCGCGCGCGAGGCCCGGCGAGCCATCGGTCGGCGTCACGTCGAAGCCTGCGCGGATCATCGCTTCGGAATCCTGTCCGCCACCGCAGCCGAGTTCGAGAATTTTCGCGCCGGGAGCGAGACTGGTCAGGAACTGTTCGAGACGCTTGTTGCGCTCCGGCTTCGGACGCACCGCGTAATTCTTTGCCTCTCGATCATAGAACGCGAGCGTCTCGGGATCGTGCGCGGCGCCTTTGTTTGACATGAATGACGACCCACATGCTGGTAAGCGGGCCGGCGGCATTTGCCGCCAGCCGGAACGTCGATGTCCGCTTAAGCGAGCAAGCCGACCGCTTGCAACAACATCACGAAGAAGGTGCCGGACATTCCGCTCCAGAAACCGGCCAGCACGCTCGCAAGCATGACGAACTCGACGCGTCGATTGTCGGTCCTGCGGCCGCGCACGGTGTTGCGCATGATGATGAAAGGCGCGGCGAACACCAAGAAAGGAACCGCGGCGAAGGCCTGTGGGCCTGGCCCCTGGGCGAGCAGTCCAAAACCGGCGGGCCGCTGCGCGAACGCCTGATAGGCGCTGACCAGCGCCCCCGCCAGCGCAAAACCAATGCCGACGGCGATGAAGGACTGCAATGTTTCAGGGGGCATCCGAACTCACGCGGTACAAACAGGATCTGGAAAACGCTTCGCAGAAGGTCACCCCGTGCGCCAGCGCATCCTTAAAAAAAGGTTAACATGGCTGGGGGGCGTTTCAAACGTGTGACTTAAACCTGTCGTACGATCGTCTGCTCGCGCCTCCGACGAAACGGTTCGCGTGCGATACTCGTGTCCTGTTTCTGACGCTCGCATCACCTCGCCGCGAGGCCTCCGTGCGAGCGTCAAAACAAAAATACCCTACCAACTTTATGATTCTAGTACACTTTTCGGATTTGACGTTCGTACGCAGGACTTGCGGCAAATGGTGGTACGAACGTCAAACCCAGCGCGCACCAGCCGCTGATTCGACACGCAATTGCCATGAAACCCCGCTCTTCCCCGCCCCGACCCACGCCGCTTGGCAACCGCTCGCGCTCGAGCCTGGGACCGCTCGGTCTCTCGTCGCTCGTCAGCGGCGCGATGCTGGCACTCGTCATCTACCTGTTGTGGCCGACGTGGCGCGCGACAACGCCAAAGGACCCGGAACGCCTGCCGATCACCGTCGGCAGCGCCCTGTTCAACGTGCCGGCGAACGCCATCCGCATGCATATGCAGCGCCGCGCAGGGCCGCAGGAGCGGATCGATTTGGCGTTCGACTATCCCTCGCTTGCGCCGCCGACGCCGCAGCCACACGTGACCGCGGAGACCGTCGAGGCCAAACCGATCGCGGCCGACCGCATCTTCCTGTCGATCGCCGCCGATGGCGACGTCGTCACGCCGACGGAGCGCGCCCGCACGATTTACCCACGTTATGTCGAGGCAGAGGCCAAGACGCGCGACGGCCTCATCGGCCGCGCATTCCGTGACAGTTCACCCTATCGCGACGAGGATCTCTTCACGGCCGAACAGCCGCCCTTCGTCAGCCGCTGCACACGCGACGCGATGACGCCCGGCGTGTGCTTGAGCGAACGACGGGTCGACGGCGCGCATCTGACCTTTCGTTTTCCACGAAGCTGGCTGTCAGACTGGCGCCAGGTCGCCGCGTCGATGGACAAGCTCGTCGAGCAGATGCAGAGCAAGACGAACTAGCGCGACTGCGATCGTCTCAGCCCTCGTCGAGGTCGGTCTCGAGGATCGCCATCTGAAACTGATAGGAGCGATCGTCGTCTTCGTCGTCGACGAACAGCACGCCGACAAACTCCTCACCGATATAGACCTCGGCGGAATCATCCTTCTTCGGCCGCGGCACCACGCGGATCTTCTGGTTGCCGAACAACCGCTTCAAATAGGTATCGAGTTTCCTGACTTCCTGAACGTCCACAGCCGTCTCCCGGTCCGGTCGCGCCGCAGCGCACGGAATTGTTGCGGCCAACCTTTATTGCGTGTCGTGCTTGAGCGCCAGACCCAAACGGCGGGAATTGGACCGGATTTACTCGCCGCCGTTCAGCATCTGGTCCATGGTTCGCGACGGCTCAGCGCAGCCCGCGGCGCCGACCACCCTGGCGGGAACGCCGGCGACTGTCACGTTATTCGGAACAGGTTTCACGACCACCGAACCCGCGGCAATGCGGGCGCAATGGCCAACCTTGATGTTGCCGAGGATCTTCGCGCCGGCGCCGATCATCACGCCGCGGCCGATTTTCGGATGCCGATCCTCATTCTCCTTGCCGGTGCCGCCGAGCGTCACGCCGTGCAGGATCGACACGTCGTCCTCGACGACGGCAGTCTCGCCCATGACGAAGCCTGTGGCGTGATCCAGGAAGATGCCGCGGCCCATCTTCGCCGCCGGATTGATATCGACCTGGAAAATCGCCGACGATCGGCTTTGCAGGTAGTAGGCGAAATCCTTGCGGCCCTTGTGCCACAGCCAGTGCGCCAGACGATGCGTCTGAATGGCGTGGAAACCCTTGAAATAGAGCAGCGGATCGATGAAGCGCGAAGTGGCGGGGTCGCGGTCATAGACAGCCACCATGTCTGCGCGAAACGCGTTGCCCAGATCCGGGTCATCGCGCAACGCGTCTTGATACGCCTTGCGGATCATATCGCCTGACAGCTCCGGATGATCCAGCCGCTCGGCGACACGATGAACGATCGAATCCTCCAGTCGCTCGTGGTGCAGCACCGCCGAGTAGATGAAGGTCGCGAGCTCCGGCTCGCGCCGAACAATTTCTTCCGCTTCCTGCCGGACATGCGCCCAGACTGGATCGAGCTTGCTTAAGGCGGATTGAGGATCGAGTTGGGTCTTTGGCATCCGTGTTGTCCCGGCAGTTCCCATGAAACTGATCATACCACATAGTGCGCCGCCGCAAGGCCGCAATGACCATCAAGCCCATGCTTTGGGTAAAGATATGCCACTGTCATGTTTGGCTGTAGCGGGCACGCGCTTCCACCAACTTGTCAGCAGAATCAAACGCTTGTCTCTAGGATCGAACGCCTCGTATCGCCGCAGCAACGCCTGCGGCTCAGCTTTCGCTTGCAAGATACGTCAGCACACCGTCCTTGTAGACCTTATCGCCGACCGCGCGCATGTGATCGCGGCCGGGGATATCGAGCACTTCGGAACCGGCAATGATTGCGGCGAGTTCGTGCGCCGAGCCGGCGATATCGTCCTTTGTGCCGACCGCAATCAACACCGGAACGGCGATCGCGGCGACCTCTTCCCGCGTCATCAAACGCCGCGAACCGCGCAGGCAGGCGGCGAGCGCCCGTCGGTCCGAGCGCGTCTGATCGGCGAACGCGCGAAACATCCGCCCCATCTTGTCCGTGACGCTATCCAGCGACGGAGCCTCGAGCGCCTTCGCAACGTTTTCGCCCGGACCGCCGCCGGCGATCAGGCCGATGCCGATGCCGCCGAGGATTGCACGGCGCACGCGATCCGCATGGTGGCATGCGAGAAATGCAGTGATGCGCCCGCCAAGCGAATAGCCCATGATGTCGGCGCGTGCGATCGCCAGATGATCCATCAGCGCGCGCACGTCACAGGCCATCGTGCCGATGTGATAGTCCTCGGGATCGTAGAGCTTGGCGGATTGCCCATGACCGCGATTGTCGAGCGCAATGACGCGGCGGCCGGCCTTGCGCAGATGTGAGACCCAGGTCGGATAAACCCAGTTCACGTCCTTAGTCGAAGCAAAGCCGTGCACAAGCACGATGGGATCCCCCTCGCCTTCGTCGAGATAAGCAATCTCGACACCGGCATTCTTGAAACTCGGCATGACGTATCGCTGATAAGTTGCTGGTGTTGATGGGATTGTGGATGAGTTACGCGAAGGCGTCGGCGCAGGCACGTCGCGCGCGGGCTCGCCGCAGCCAGGCCATTGTCAGCCGCTCGGTCAGCGACTTGATCGAGGCGACGACGCCCAACAGGAACACTAGCGCACTGAACAGCCAGCTTGCGAGGTTGAAGGCGCCAGCGGCCAGGAACAATGCTCCGCGACCGAGAATCTTCAGGATCGCCCGAGTCTGGCTTCCCCTCGATTCGGCCAATCTGGCAGCGCGCGCAAGTTCCTTTGGATTGTCCGCCACTTTCATGATGTCGAGCGCGGCGCGCGCGCCGGCTTTCTCGCCGACCCGGCCGACGTCCTTGACTGCGGTGACGAGCAGCGCCGCCTTCTCGGTCTTCACCGCAGCCTTGAGCGCACCGAACGATTGCATCGGCCGCGTCAGTGAGACGTCAGCGACGGCGCGCCGCAGCACTCCTGTATCGACCACTTCGGACGCGGATCGCCGCGCCCAATCACTCAAGCCGGCGCTGAGCCGCGCGCTCTTGCGCGCGCCCTTCAACAGGCTCAGCCCCGCCCGCGCGGGGCTCGCAGCGCCCGCCGATGCGTAAGTTCCAGCGGTGACGGCAAGGCCTGCGGCCGCTAGCCCCAGCACGAGACGATCCGGCTCGTCGCCAAGCACGAGGTGACGTCCTTCACGCACAAGATCACGAATGTCGCCGAACGTGAACAGATCGCCGGCCACGGTTCCGGACAAGCTTGCGACATCGTCGGTCGTCCCGGTCAGAAAGCCGGTCGCAAAGCGGCCGGCAAGATGCGTCATCGACCGCGAACGCGCAGCTGCCTCATCGAGTTGCGCCAGCACGTCGACCGAGATCGGCACATTCTGGGCCTGCGCCAGATCGGCGAAGCTTTGCGCGAGATCAAAATCGGCTGAAGCCAATGCGGCGACAATTTCGCGCTCCAACAGGAGCGGATCGACGGCAACGGCTTTGCGGATCTGCAACTCGCTGAGCAATGCCGGATCGTCCTGCGCTGCAAAGATCGCCACCGCATCGCGCGCGTGGGGCCAGACATGGACGAGCGCGGCTGCAAACGCCGTCAGGCAGGCCAGGCTGGCGGCCAGTCGAAGCAGCAGCTTCATGTCCGTTTCCATTTCGGAACGAGACCCGTGCCCGTTCTCGTCGCGCTCAAATAACTACGGCTTTTTCGTGCGCAATGCATGAACCTTGCGCTGCTACCAAAGAAGGCCTTCCTTAAGGCCTGCGATTGTGTCGAATTTAGCATCCTGACGCGAGGCAATGCGGTCTCTCCAGTGCCCGCTGCTCCCCTAGGAATCAGTGCGGTGTATCAGTATGGTGCGCGCGGCTTGAAGGGGCTCACAAAGGCCTTGCGCTGTTACAACTGGACCAGAAGTTTGGGGTTTTGACGATGGCCGAACATGTCGTTCCGCATTTCCAGAATGATGCGGGGGTTTCCGTGATCGAAATCGGAGCGACGGAGTTCATGTGCGTCGGCGCGCGTCCGCCGTTCGATCACCCGCACGTGTTTCTCGACATGGGCGACGACCGCGAGATCATCTGTCCCTATTGCTCGACGCTCTATCGGCACGCGCCTGATCTCGCTGCCGGCGACTCCCGGCCTCCCGAGTGCGCCCTGAAGGACAAGGCAGCCTGACAGCCGCGCCCGCATCGCGGACCGTCGTCGTCGCCGGTGCAGGCATTGGAGGTCTGACGGCGGCGATCGCACTGGCCGAGCAACGCTTTCACGTCATCGTTCTCGAAAAGGCTCCACAGCTCGACCAGGCGGGTGCCGGCATCCAGCTGTCGCCCAACGCCAGCAGCGTGTTGCTCCGGCTCGGCCTCGAGAAACATCTCGCCGACCATGTCGTCACGCCGGACGACATCTCCATCATCGCCGCACGAAGCGGCAGACCGATCGTGCGCATCCCTCTCGGCGCCTCGGCACAAACCCGGTATGGGGCGCCGTACTGGATCATTCATCGTGCGGATCTGCAGGCCGCACTGCTCAGGCGCGCGCGAGAAAATCCCGACATCGACCTACAGCTGGACGCCCCCTTCGAGGATGTCTCGCTTCATGCGAGCGGCGTGACCGTGATCAACCGCGAGGCGCAGCAGCAGACGAGCCGACGGGCGGTGGCACTGGTCGGTGCCGACGGCGTCTGGTCCAATGTCCGCCATCAGCATTTCGGCGGCGTGCCTGCATCCCTTTCCGGCCACGTTGCCTGGCGCGGCACTGTCGATGCCTTCAAGCTGCCGCGCGACGTCAGCCAGAACCGGATCACACTCTGGCTCGGCGCCGGCGCACACCTCGTCGCGTATCCGGTGCGCGGCGGCGCGCTGATCAATATCGTCGCCATCGTCGCCGGACACTGGGACCGGCCGGGCTGGAACGAGGCCGGCGACGCCAGCGAGATCGCCGCCGAATTCGCCTCGCGCGGCTGGTCTGCCGGCGCGCGCAAGATCGTCGAGGCTGCCGACAACTGGCGGAAGTGGGCCCTGTTCACGGTCGAGGGCGCCGGGCTTGCAAAGGGTCCGGTCGCGCTCCTGGGCGACGCCGGCCATGCGATGCTGCCGTTCGCGGCCCAGGGCGCAGCGATGGCGATCGAGGATGCTGCCGTATTGGCCGATTGCCTCGTGCGCCAACCCGACGCGGCCACCGAGGCGTTCCGCCGTTACGCCGCCCAGCGGCAGACGCGCGTCGCACAGGTGCGGCGCACCACGTGGCAGGCGGGGGCAATCTATCACCTGCCGGCGCCGGTCGCGCTCGCGCGCAATCTGTCGATGAAGCTTCTCGGCGGCCGACGGCTGCTGTCGCAGCGCGACTGGATCTACGACTGGCGGCTCGCGTGACTGTGCATCAATAGGCGCGACTGCGGCCCGCGGCAGGCGCTGCCGGCGATCGAGATGCCGATCCCGGATTGGCGGGCTGGCTTTCGGTGCAGCGGTTTCGCTCCCACGCGGCATTGGCCGCCTTGAGCGTGCCTTGTGCGGACAGGTAGTCCGGCCGGTACGCAACTTCGGAGACGATCGATCCCGCAGGCCCGCCTTCGGCTTTCCGCATGAGGCCCCGCAGCTCCTCCACCCGCTGGGCCGCACTGGTGCGCACTGGGGCGAGTTGCTGGCAGTCGTACATCGCATAGCGCGCCGGGTCGACGAAGAACGTCGACTCGTCCACCGTCGTGGTGGCGCAGCCACCGAGCATCGCTCCTGACGCCATCAGCACAAGAACGCGCGCTATTCTCTTTGTCGTGAGGGACATGTTTCAACTGTTACAGGAGCATCGTTGACGGGCTGTAAAGCAACGACGGGTGTCGACAATGTGGCTGCTCTGCGCCGCCCCGCCCCCGCATTACCTGCCGAGCAGCACCCGCGGTAGCCACAATGTCAGTTCGGGAAGATAGGTGACCAGCCCGAGTACGATCAGCATCGGCACGTAGAACAGCATGATGCTCCGCGAGACGGCCTCCATCGAAACCTTGCCGATGGCGCAGCCGACGGCGAGCGTCGGGCCGACCGGCGGCGTCAGCAGGCCGATGCCGAGGTTGAAGATCATGATGATGCCGAAATGCACCGGATCGATGCCGAATTTAGCGATCACCGGCAGGAACACCGGCGTGCAAATCAGTAGCATCGGCGCGAGGTCCATGAACGTGCCGAGAAACAACAGCAGGAGGTTGATGTAGAGCAGAAAGGTGTACTTGTCGCTCGCCACTGTGGAGAAGAACTCCGAGGCCAGCGCCGGAATGCGCATCAACGCCATCATGTAGCCGAACGCGACCGAGAAGCCGATCATGATCATCACCATGCCGACCGTGCGGACGACACGGCCGATCATGTGCGGCAGCTCGCTCCATTTGTAGCTGCGATAAATGAACATCGTGACGAAGAACGCCCAGACGCAGGCGACCGCGGCGCTTTCGGTCGGCGTGAAGATGCCGGACAGGATGCCGCCCATGATGATCACCACGGTGACGAGACCCCAAACAGAATCCACCGCAATCCAGAGCGCCTTCCGCAATGGGACGCGCTCGCCCTTCGGCAGGTCGTTGCGGTAGGCATAGATCAGCACCAGCCCCATCAGCGACAGGCCAAGCAGCAGGCCCGGGATCACGCCACCCATGAACAGGTGCGCCACCGAAACGCTGCCGCCGGCGGCCAGCGAATAGATCACCATGTTGTGCGACGGCGGAATCAGCAGCGGCTGTAGTGCGCCGGAGATCGTCACATTGACCGCGAACAGCCGCGGATAACCGGCCTTGACCATCTGCGGGATCATCACCGAGCCGATCGAGGCAGTATCGGCGACCGAGGAGCCTGAGATGCAGCCGAACATGGTGGAGGCGACGATGTTGACGAGCGCCAGTCCGCCGCGAATGAAGCCGACAAAGACCTTCGCTAGATCGATGATGCGGCTAGCCATGCCTCCCTCGCCCATGATGGCGCCCGCAAGGATGAAGAACGGGATCGCCAACAGCGGGAAGTCATCCATGCCGTCGGAGGTCTTGAGCGCGATCGCCTCCAGCGGAATGCCCATCCAGAGCGCTGCCGCAATCGCCGCCAGGCCCAGCGCATAAGCAACCGGCATGCCCAGCAGACAGAGCGCCGTGAACGATCCGATCAGTACCAGCGCATCCATCGCTTCAGCTCACTCCGTGGAGATGATGTTTGGATCGTCGGGATCCGGCGGCGGCGGAAACCAGTCACCCTTCATGAAGCGCTCGATGATGAAGAGGATAGTGATGAAGCCGACGATGGGCACCGGCAGGTAGGACACGCCGACCGAGACGACCGGAAACTCGGCGATGCTCTGGTGCCAGGTCCGCTGCACCAGACGGATGCCGTACCAGAGCAGGAACAGGTTGGTTGCGAGCATCGCAAGCTCAATGAAGATGCCGAGCAGCGTGCGCGGCAGGCCGCGCAGTGCGCTCGGCAGCAGGCCGACGCCGATATGCATGTGCTCGCGATAGCAGACGACCGCGGAGAGGAACGACAGCACGATCATCAGCAGGATCGCCATCGGCTCCGGCCACGACGATGCGCTGTTCAGCACGTACCGGGTGAAGACACCGTAAGGAATGATGATGACGATGACGACCAGAGCGACGCCGGCGATGAACACGCAGGCGCGGTGCAGGACATCCATTGCGTTGAAGTAAGCTTGCATACGTCTGCCCGCACTCGAAGCCATCCAAGATAGCTTCGGCCGGCCCCGCGATGCGAAGCCGGCCGAAGCCCGCCCATGGCGCCCCTGCTATTTCACCGCCTGGATGCGCTCGATCAGCGTCTTGTGCGCTCCGCCGTACTTGTCCCACACCGGCTTCACCGCATCCTGGAATGGCTTGCGGTCGGCCACCTCGTTGATCTCGACGCCGGCGTCCTTCATGCGCTTGATCGATTCATTCTCGCGCTCGTACCAGAGCTTGCGCTGCTCCTGCTGCGCTTCCTTGGCGAGCTTGCCGATCAGCGCCTGATCGTCCTTCGACAGCTTCTCCCAGCTGACCTTGGAAAACACCAGAAGCTCAGGGATCATCAGGTGTCCGGTCTTGGAAAAATACTTCGCGTACCGGTAGTGCTGGCCTGAGTCGTAGCTCGGCTCGTTGTTTTCCGCGCCGTCGACCACGCCGGTCTGCATCGCGTTGATCAGCTGGTCGAAGCCCATCGCCACCCCGTTGCCGCCGAGCGAGTTCATCGTCTCGACGAACAGCGGATTTCCCATCATGCGGATCTTGAGACCCTTGAGGTCCTCGAGCTTGGCGATCGGCTTCTTGGAATTGTAGACGTGGCGGCTCCCGGCGTTCATGTAACAGAGCCCGATCAGGCCTGCGGTCGGATGATCGGAAAGCTTCTTCAGCAGTTCGTCGCCGATCGGCCCGTCGATGACCTTCTCCATATGCGCGGCGTCGCGGAAGACAAACGGCAGATTGAAGACATTGAACTCGCCCACAAGCGGTCCCATCGGCCCGACGGAGATGCGCGCAAGCTGCAGCGCGCCGACCTGGGCCTGCTCGATCATCTCCTTTTCGCCGCCGAGTTGCATCGC
This sequence comes from Bradyrhizobium sp. LHD-71, assembly GCF_031157255.1. GTDB lineage: Bacteria > Pseudomonadota > Alphaproteobacteria > Rhizobiales > Xanthobacteraceae > P52-10. The sequence continues at coordinate 241,639 of NZ_JAVIFX010000002.1, forward strand.
CGGGAACATCTGGATCGAGATGCGTCCGTTGGTGGCCGCATCGAGCTTCTTGCCCATCCGCTCGACCGCCTCGACGGTCGGGTAGCCGAGCGGGTGAACGTCGGTCGCCTTGAGCACGAGCTTTGCTTGCGCGAAAGCAGGTGCGCCGATCGCGCCGGCTGCGGTCGCCGCCGCGCCGAGCATGAGAAAATCGCGTCGTTTCACGTTTGCTCTCCCTTGATCTGCACCGTTTCTGTCCAGAGTTTCTGTCCGGACCATCCGGCGGCTTCACGACGCTTCGTCGTCGCGGCCGCTTCTATTTGCAGTCTCTGCCAATTCGTGCTGTCGATACCTTGCTCCGAAAATATCGTAATGCTAGAAATTTGTACGATGACCGTACATCCTGAAAAGCTACCAGCAAGCAGTAAACCTGACAAGGTCGCGCTGCTGACCCCGCTGCGTCCGGTTCGCAACCGGACGTCTGAAGTGATCGACCGCATTTCCAACGAGATCGCCAGCGGCCGGCTGAAGCCCGGGGCGCGTTTGCCGACCGAGCAGGAAATGATGAGCGCGATGGGCGTCAGCCGCACCGTGGTGCGCGAGGCCGTCTCCGCGCTGAAGGCGGACGGACTCGTGATCACGCGTCAGGGCGCCGGCGCGTTCGTCGCACCAGATCGGGCGCGCGTGCCGTTCCGTATTGATCCCGACGGGCTTTCGTCGATCGCCGATGTCATCAGCGTCATGGAGCTTCGTCTTGCGGTGGAGATCGAGGCTGCGGCGCTTGCGGCCGAACGGGCGACCGCGCAGCACTTGCGCGCAATCGACCGGTCGCTGGGCGACATCGATCGCGCGATCCGCCGCGGTGATGCGGCGGTCTCGGAGGATTTCGCGTTTCATCGCGCGATCGCCGAGGCCACTGCCAATCCGCACTATGCCGAGTTTCTGCGCTTTCTCGGCCGGCACGTGATCCCGCGGCAGAGCGTACGCGCGACCGTAACCACCGGCGCCGAGCAGACGACATATCTGAAAAAGATCCAAGGCGAGCACCGGCAAATCGGGTCGGCGATCCGCGCGCGCGATCCGGCCGCCGCGCGCCGTACGATGCGGATGCATCTCGGCAACAGCCTGGTGCGTTATCGGCGGCTCGCCAAGCTGGCCGGCATGTAGCCGCACACCGTTCGAACTTGAGGAGACCGACGATGAAGCGCGTTCTGATGACCGGAGCAGCGGGCGGCATCGGCACGATGCTCACGCCGATGTTGCGCAGCATCTATCCCGAACTGCTCTTGTCCGACATCAGAAGGCCGCAAGGCGCCTCCGACAGCAGCTTCGTCACCGCCGATCTGACGAAATTCGACGAGGTCGCGAAGGCCTGTGACGGCATCGACGGTATTCTGCACTTCGGTGGCCACTCGATCGAGGGTACGTGGGACCAGATCCGCACCGCCAATATCGAGGGCTGCTACAATCTGTTCGAAGCCGCACGTACCAAAGGCGTCAAGCGCATCCTCTTCGCCTCCTCCAATCATGCCATCGGCTTTTATCCGCGGACCACGCACATCGGCACCAATGTCACGCCTCGCCCCGACAGCCGCTACGGCGTCTCGAAAGTGTTCGGCGAAGCGCTTGGCGCGCTCTATGCCGAGAAGCATGGCATCGGTGTCACCTCGCTGCGCATCGGCAATGTGGGTCTCAAGCCGCTCGACCACCGCCGCCTCTCGATCTGGCTGCATCCGGATGACCTGCTGCAGCTTTGCCGCATCGCCCTGGAGCATCCGGACATTCGCAATGAAGTGTTCTATGGCGCCTCGCTGAACGAACGCACATGGTGGGACAACTCCGCCGCTTACCGTTTCGGCTACAGGCCCAAACATCGTGCCGAGGATCATCGCGATTATGCGCTCGCCGAACAGGCGAAATTGCCCGCAGATCCGGTCGGAGATTTCTATCAAGGCGGAACGTTCTGCTCGGCGGAGTACTCGGCATCGGCCGAGGATGTCTGGTGATAGCGAAGCTACCGGCCGATACCGAAGCGTACGCCGGCCTTCGCTAGTCCGCCGGCAAGTCCGATCGGCGTGCCATCGGCGCGCCAGCAGGCGGCGCCTGACATTGTGCCATCGTCGTGGAATTCGATGCCGTTCATCCCGCCAGCCACCGTCGCTGCCGGCAGCACATCATGGCCGCGTTCCTTGAGCTGCGCCCGCACGCTGTCCGGCACGGCCAGCTCGACCTCAAGCGCGTTGCCTTCGGTCCAGACCCGTGGCGCTTCGACTGCCTCCTGCAGGCTCATGCCGTGATCGATCAGGTTGACCAGCGCCTGGAACGCGCTCGGAAAGATACGCTTTCCGCCAGGCAGGCCGAAGGCGTAGACGATCCGTCCCTCACGCAGCGCCATCATCGGTGACATCGAGGTGGTGACGCGTTTGCCGGGCTGGACCGACAGCGCGCGCCCCGGTCGCGGATCGAACAAGTTCATGTAGTTGTTCGGCACCACCCCGAGGCCCGGGATCATGATCTTTGCGCCGAACAGGTTGTTGATCGTCTGCGTGGTCGCGACCACGTTGCCGAAGGCGTCAGCCGCGGTCATATGCGTGGTGTAGGCACTTTCGAACTGCTTGACGCCTGCGCCCCAGCGTTGCGCCCGCTTCGGATCGATAGCTCCGCGACGCTCGTCCGCATAATCCTTCGACGTCAGACGGGCGACCGGCACGTCGATGAAGTCGGGATCCCCACTCGCGGCCGCGCGATCCGCGAACGCGATTTTCAACACCTCGGCAAGCAGATGGATCGTCTCGGCCGTGCCGAACCCCATGCTGCGGACATCGTAACCTTCGAGGATATTGAGCATCTGCGCGATGTGAACGCCAGAGGCTGCAGGCGGTGGCGGACCGAGAATGTCCCAGCCGCGATAGCTCGCTTTGATCGGCTGCCGCTCGACGGTCTTGTACCACCGGAGATCATCGTGAGTGATGAAGCCGCCATGCTGCTTCATGTAATCGACGAGAATGTCGCCGAGCGGTCCGGAATAGAGCGCCGCCTCACCTTCGCGCGCGATCGTCCTCAGCGTTTCAGCATACTCGGCCTGGACGACCCGCTCGCCGGGCTTCAGTGGCACGCCTTCCGGCAGATAAATCTTCGCGATCGGCTTGTCCTTCGCCAGATCGGTTGCAGCGTCGGTGATGCATTCATGCAGGTAGGGCGTCGCCGGATATCCACGCGCGGCGTGCTTGATTGCCGGCTGCATCACGTCGGCAAGACTCATGGTCCCAAACCGACGCAACGTCTCGCACCAGGCCTTCAAGGAGCCCGGCGCGCCGACCGACTTCGGGCCGACCAGGTTTTCATCGCCGACGGTGTCGAACACGTCATGCGCTGATCCCGGCTTTGAGCGATAGGCGTCCGGCTTTACCGCCAGCGGCACCGTGCTCTGCCCGTCGATGAACCGGTGGCTGCCGTCGGCGAGGCGGACATGCGCCATGCCGCCGCCGATGATGCCGACCATCATCGGCTCGACCACGGTCAGCGTGAACAGCGTCGCGATCGCGGCATCGACTGCGTTGCCGCCGGCGGCGAGCATCTCGGCACCCGCAGCCGAAGCGAGCGGGTGGTTGCTCACCACCATGCCGCGGCTGCCCGAGGCGGTCTTCTTCTGGCAGGTGAAGATGGTACCTGCCCGGCTCCGCCAGTCTTTCGTCATGTCTCCTGCCCCCGGCTCAGTGCTTAAAGTTCGCCGTAAGGGGCCGGCGCCTACTTGCCGTGGACGCGCGCCAGCTCCTCGGCGAGGCTCACAAACGCGTTCTGGAGCCGCTTGTCGCCCAGGGCTTGATAAGCCTCGAGCAGGCGGATCTCATTGCGTACCGTGAGCTGGTCGATCGTCTGGGACGGCGCCTCGTCTTTTACCGCTGGCGCGGTCTCGCTGAAGAACGCCCCGACCGGCACCTCAAAAAGCTTTGCCAGTTCGGAAAGGCGCCCGGCGCCGACTCGGTTGGTACCCTTCTCGTACTTCTGGACTTGCTGAAAACTGACATTGAGCCGTCGCCCGACCTCCTCCTGCGACAGCTTATTCCTCAATCGCAAATTTCTGATGCGCGCGCCGACCGCGACGTCGACCTCATTGGCTGCCTTACCTGCCACCTGAATCTCCCTGCCGAAAGGAACTCGCTTACCACAACTTTCGTGGATTTCCAGCCGATCCAGTGCCTGTCAATGCGGCATTTCAGTGCCGCACCACCGGCTCGGACACCATATCCTTCCGCAGCATGAGGTCCTCGCCGTCGCTGCCGGCCCGCACCTCCTGCTGGGCATGCCGGGCGCTGTCGAAAAAGGTGGCAAGCGCCTCGCGCGTTTCGGCCGGGGCGCCGGCCAGGGCACGAATGATCTTGAGCAGGTCCGGCTCCTGGACCCAGTAATACATCTCGATCAGCGCCGACCGCGGCACGTTCGACACAATGAATTCGACCGCCGAGTCCCAGTCCGGGGTGGAGATTTTTGTACCATTTCTCATTTGCGAGATTCCCCTGTTTTTTCTGCGCGCTCGTCGGGCCTCAGCAGCCCGGAAGTCTGTATGGTCGAACTGAAGTTGCTCAAAACCGTCACCAACGTGTCGCGGGACGACGGTGGCTGCCGGGTTGTGTCGACGGCGTCGGCCACGACCTGATGGCGGTAGCCGCGGTGAAATCCATCGATGGCACTGGACAGGATGGTCTGGTCAAGTGACAGACCAACCATAATGCTGGTCTCCGGCCGCACGTTTCGCATGTAGTCGACGAAACGGGAGGAGGAGTAGGCGGACGGTAGCGCGTGCTCGAATGTGAGCTCGCCGGGCCGCGGCCTGAAATCCTTCATCCAGTCCGACCCCGCATGCGAGATGTCGAACCATGAGGCGCGTGCGATGCGCTTCAGATGCAAGACCGGCCAATGTCTTGACCGCCAATGCGCCATCAGCCGCCGACATTTGTCGAGGGTCTCATCACAGCGCCCCCGCATGTCGGGGCCAAGTTCGTCTCCCTGCAGATCCGCGCAAACGAGAAGCGGCGGCAGAGGTTGGAAATCCTGCAAGCTGAGAGGCATGGCCGAAACCCGGGTATCAGGGTTGACGCAATGGGCTCGTTGCGGCCCGGTTCCTGGAGCGATCGAGAACGCCGGGCGTGTCCCATTCCCCTTCAGGGCGAATGATTACGTAAGGATCGCTTTCCAGCGTGATGGCATCCGGACCGGGTTCGATCTCCAGCACCATCTCCGTGTAGGAGAAGTCGGAGAAGATGATCGGCCGTGAATTCGGGACGGGCTTTGCGCCGAAATGCGCCCAGAAGTCGACCAGACGATCCTGAGCCTGGCCATAGATTTTGCGGAAACCTTTCCGCTTCAAATATTCGACGCTGGCCTTGACCAGCTTGAACGCCACCGTTGAGCGGCGATACTGGTGCCGAACGGCCAGCCGCTCAACTTTCGCAAAATCGCCGAAGAAGCGCACCCTGAGGCAAGCGACCGGCTCGTCACCAACATAGCCGATGAAGTGTGCAGCGACCAGATCGTTGCCGTCAAACTCCTCCTCAATCGGACAATCCTGCTCGGCAAGATAGACCGCCGAGCGGATAGCCGTCACAGTCATGAGATCGTTGAGCGTGCGGGCAATACGCACCGACGTTTGCTTGCCGACGGTCTTCTGGGAATGAGAACGTGAGATGCTGTCGAGCATTATCGTTTCCTCAAGCGGCCTGACGGAATTCGGTCTCGGGACGGCGGCCGCCGCGATTCGCTGCACGGCGATAGGTCCACAAATCGGCTTGCCAGCTCGGCACGCGCTCGAAACCCAATGTGATCGCGGTTCGCTCGCCGTCGCGGCTGCTCGGTTGCGTGTAAAAATCGGCATACCTGTACTGCGGGCTCGCGAAGACGTGAGCAAGTTCGCCAAGCGCGGCCACACCGCGTCCCTTCGCTGCCAGCGCCCACCAGTAGATCGCGGCGGGCACCTCCTCCGTGGCGGCCAGGAAGCGCGGTTGCGGCCGCCGCAGGTCGATATCATCAAGGATCAGGGCGTCGAGCCCGAGCTCGTTCAGGAAAAGAAACGCAATGCCACCAAGCAGATGGCCGTTTCTCGCGAAAGCAAACGCGGTACGGCGGTTAAGCTGGCAATAACCATCAAGTTCGGCAGCGCTCAGCCGTACTCCGGGCACCATTTCACGCGCCAATGCCGCCAGTACGGGTATTTCCGTCTGCGTCGCCGGATGAACGTCGATGCCTTTGACCGGCAGCAGGCCATCGAAGTCATGACGGACCGCATGAGACGACAATTTGTTTGATTGACTAAGCATTTTGTCTCCCACTAGCTTGGGTTCGGCACGGAATTTTTAGCAACTGGCCAGGGTGGGCGATGCAGCAAGTTGTGCAGCGGGGCGCTGCGTCAGCGCAGCAGGCAGAAGCGGCGGACGTGCCGGACGCCCTATGGGACGACCTGCACGTGTTTCTCGTCTGCGCCGAGCATCGTAGCTTTCGGCGTGCGGCGGACGTGCTGGGCCTCACCAACACGACGCTGATGCGACGGATGGATCGCCTCGAGCACCAACTCGGCACCAAGCTGTTTGTTCGCCATCAATCCGGATTGCTGCTGAGCGACGCGGGCAAGAGCATCCTTGACGACGTCAAGGAAATGGAGCGGCTCAGTTTCAATGTTCGCCGTGCCGCGGCACAAGCGGCCGCAGTGCCGACCGGCCTCGTACGCGTCGCGGTAACCGAGGGTCCGGGGACTTATTGGGTGCTGCCCCGTCTGATTGACTTCCAGAACACCTATCAGACGCTAACGGTCGACTTGCGGTGCGCGATGGAGCAGGCCGACGTCACCCGTCTGGAGGCGGACATCGCGATCCAGCTCGAAAAGCCGCGCAATCCGGAGCTGATCTGCACCCGGCTCGGCCGCCTGCACATCTATCCGTTTGCGTCAGAAGTCTATGTCCGCAACTACGGGCTGCCCGCCTCGCCCACCGAGTGGCAATTCCATCGTATCGTGGTGCAGGTGGCGCCGCAACTGGACGAGAGCGCCTACGCCAGGGTTCTGGGGCTTGAGACGCTCGAGGGCGTCACCGGCATTCGAACGAACTCCTCCACAGCGACGCTCTATGCGGTCGAGCGCGGCGCAGGCATCGGCTTTCTTCCAAGCTGCGCCAAGGCGCTCGGCGCGCCGCTAGTTCCGGTGACGTTCCCGTTCAATCACAACATGGACCTGTGGCTCACCTATCATCGCGACCTGAAGAACTCGCAGCCTCACATGATCGTGGTCGACTGGCTGCGGCGCATCTTCGACTCGAAGACCTACCCTTGTTTCCGCGACGAATTCATTCATCCGAATGACCTCGTGCCGATGATGGAGGGGGCGCGCGAAGCGGTCGGCATCGAGGGTTACACCGCCCCAAGGCCGCTTTGAGCGGCTCGCGGGCGATGCGGCGGCGCCTCCTGGCCGGGCTGTTGGCCAGCGGTTTGACGCTGTTTCTTGTCGTTTGCGCGCAAGCGGGCGCGACTGAGGCCTGCAAGCCGGCTGGTTTCAAGATCCTGCTGGACGTCGGCCACACGCCGGAAGAGACCGGCGCAACCAGCGCCCACGGAAACACCGAATATGAGTTCAACCTGAGCCTCGCGAACGTCGCGATGGCACAGCTCGTCGATGCCGGCTTTAGCCAGACGACACTGCTGCTCGCCCGGGGCAAGGGCTACGCGCAGCTCGCGCAACGGGCCGCCATCGTCAACCGCACCTCGCCGAACAGCACCCGTGAGCGCTATCTGAGCAAATGGGAGTTCGCCGGCGTAGAACGGCCCTACAGCGACAAGTTCTCGGGCCACTCGCTATTCGTCTCTTTCAAGAACTTATTTCGCAGACAAAGCACGGAGTTTGCTGCGCTCCTCGGCCGCGAACTCGCGTCCGCGAACCTGAGATACACACCGCAGCACGCCGAAGACATCCCCGGCGCCCGCCTGCCGCTGATCGACGCAGAGCTCGGCATCTATCGCTACGACAACCTGGTCCTGCTGCGGGACAGCCAAGTGCCAGCCGTCCTGCTCGAGGCCGGCCTGATCATCAACAGGAAGGACGAAATCGTGCTGCGGACCGCGGAACGCCAATCGCTGCTGGCACGCGCGATCACGAACGCCGCGCTGGAATTCTGCAAGCACCGGAAAATCGGACCGCCCCCGCATGATGCTGGCAAGCCGATCGCCCGCGCCGGCGCCCGGAGCGGATGAAGGACGAAATGGCGCCACCGTAACGGCACTCGCGCCGGCATGCGTCAAGCTTCAGCTTGAACGCATGCCATGCGGATCCGCGATCGTGCCCCGGCGCTTCAGCCCAGTTGCTTGAGGACCTCGTCGGTGTGTTCCCCCAGTCGCGGCGGACGGCCGATGGAGAAAGCGACCTCGCCCGTCCAACGGAATCCCTCGTTGAGGATGCGTGCCGGCGCATCACCGCCCAGCGGGTGCGCCGGCAGCTCGCAATCCGCCCTGCCCGTCTGCATGTAATGGCCATCAAGATATGACGGCACCGTATGCACCTTGGACGCGGGAACACCTGCGGCGGTCAATTTCTCCTCCCAGGCCGCCGACGTGTCGCCGGCGAAGGCCTTCACCAGCTGGTCGCGCACGGCCTTGTTGCCGAGATCAGACAGAAATCCATCGGGCGTATCCGGCAGCCTGGGCAGCAGCGTCTTGTCGGTAACGATTTCTGGACGGCCGAGCACGCGGCACATCGCCTGAAACTGGCGCAGCGTATTCGCCGCAGTCGAGATCCAGCCATCAGCGGTCGGGAACGTGTCGGCACCGGGACTACCGACGAAGCCGCGATTGCCGACCCGGCGCGGCGCAGCGCCCGAGAGCCAATAGTTCGCCACCATGCCTCCCATCAGCAACGCCGAGGCGTCCACCATTGACACATCAAGGACGATCGGCGCCGTGTCACCGCGGGCGCGCCGCAACAGCCCGGCGAGAATGGCCTCTGCGGCCAGCATGCCGGTGCCGATGTCAATCACCGGGAAACCAACCTTCATCGGCGGCGCGTCCGGATCGTCTCCCTGCAGCGACATCATTCCAGTCGCCGCCTGAATAACATGATCGTAAGCCGGGCGGGCTGCGTTCGGGCCGATCTGGCCCCAGCCCGATATGGAGCAGTAGATCAATCTTGGATTGAGCGACTGCAGGCGCTGCGGCGAAAGGCCGAGCTTTGCGGCCTTGCCGGGACGAAAGTTCTCCACGAAAACATCGGCGGTTGCCACCAGCTTCTCGATCGCGGCGCGACCTTCTTCGGTCTTCAGATCGAGCACAACGGAGCGTTTGCCGGAATTGATTGCGACGAAGCCCGGCGCGAGCCCCTTCAATTCGGGCCGCAAGGCAAGCCCCCGGGTTTGATCGCCATCTCCCGGCCTTTCGATTTTGATGACGTCAGCGCCCATCATGCAGAGCTGGTGGGTCGCGAACGGACCGGCCAGCACATGTGTAAGATCGATGACGCGAATTCCTTCCAACGGTCGCATGATGTTCCCCGATGCAGTCGAATGATTCAGTTGAGAAGCGGACGATGCCCTCCCTCAACTACTGAGGCGCAATGCCGATCTTTCTTGCTTCGTCCTTGAACTCGGCGAGTTCTTGCTGAAGCTTGGCCGGAACATCTTCCAACGTCCCGTCATAGGGCGAAACACGCAGGCTCTTAAGCTGCTCCTGCATCAAAGTCGACTTCATGACCTCGGCCATCGCCGATCGCAGTTTGTCGATCACCGGTTTCGGTACTTCGGACCTGACGAACAGGCCGAACCACGTTTCGCTGACGATCGTGGGATAGCCGAGTTCCTTGAATGTCGGAAGATCGGGCAGAAAGTCGAGCCGTTTCTCACTGCTCACCGCCAGCAACCGCAGCTTGTCCGGATTGCTGTGAATGAGCGGCGCTGCCTGCGTCAGAAATGAAAAGTGAGCGTCGCCGCTCATGACAGCCTGAGTCGCATCCGCTCCGCCCTTGTAGTTGACCTCGGTCCATTCGACGCCGGCTGCCTCTTTCATCCTGGCGCTGATGATCGTCGCGGTGCCGCCAAATCCGGTCGTTGAGAAATTCAACTCACCGGGATGCGCCTTGCCGTAGGCCAGCAGGTCTTGCAGGGAGTGAAACGGGTATTTCGACGACACGAACAGTACATACGCGCTCTTGCCGAGCATGCTGATGGGCGTGAAATCCGACAGCGTGTAACCAGGCTGTTTCAGTGAGTATAAATTGGTCGCCAACGCGCTCAACTGAAGCAGCACGGTGTAACCGTCAGCTGCGGAATTCTTCACGGCTTGCGTCCCGACGACCGTCCCGCCACCGGGCCTGTTCTCGACGACGACGCTCTGGCCAACGACCTTGCGCAGCTCCGTTGCAATAATTCGGGACATCGCGTCGGTGATGGCGCCGGGAGGATACGGCACGACGAGCCGAATGGGCCTGACGGGATAAGCATCATCGGCGAGCGCCGCATTTGCAAGCGCAACGAACAGACCGAGCACAAGGCCAAGCACAGTGAACCGCAACCATCCCGCAACGCTCAGCATGCGGCTGGCGATCGCGCGAATGTCCGGCTGTTCAACGTCCAGGAGCAGTTTCATCGTCGGTCTGGTGTCCGTTTCGTTCCAAGGCCTTGTCGGCCTCCATTGATCGTCGGCGAAACTAGTCAATCTCCATTTTCAAGTTAATCTGTGATCTTGTGATTTCTTCATCAGGAAAACTCATGAATCTTTCGATCCGACAGCTCCAGATATTCGTGCATGTCTATCGCGCCGGGAATCTGACCCGCGCCGCAACTCAACTTGGGCTGACGCAGTCTGCGGTGAGCCTGCAGCTTCGACAGCTGGAGGACGTCTTCGGCTTGCGCCTGTTCGACCGGACGACCAGAGCCGTCCACCCCACCGGCGCCGCGACGGAAGCCGTCGCGGCCGCAGAGCAGATCCTCACGGCCGCCTCCGGCCTCACGAACCACATGCGCAACCTCAACGACGGGAGTACCGGCAAGGTGACCTTCGCCGCCTCCGCAGGTTTTGCTTCGACCTTCATGCCGCCAATTCTCGCGACGTTTCACAAATTCAATCCGGGAATCGACGTCGTCTTCTACGATGTTCCCGCGCATCATCTCGTCGACCGGCTGCTCACGACCGAAGCAGAATTCGCGCTTGGCAGCGTTGAAGGCGAGGTTCCGGACGTCTCGATTGAACCGATCCTGAAAGGGCGACTGAGCGCGGTGGGTATCGACCGAGGCGCCTTCGCAGCGAAGAAGCAGATCGCATGGGATGATCTTGCCGCATTCCCGACCATCGCCATGCGGCGGGAGACGATGATCAGGATCAATATCGACGCAGCGCTCGCCAGGTTCGGAAAAAGCTTCGTTCCGACGTATGAGGTGTCGCTCTTCAATACCGCACTGTCGATGACCGCAGCGGGCCTCGGCGTCTCAATTCTGCCGGACTACATTGTCCTCCCGCGGCAGTTTCCCACTTTGGTCGCAAAGCCATTGGTACGCCCCGCGCTCGATCGCCAGGTCTCGCTCATTCGCGTGGCGGGTCGCAGCCTTTCGCCGGCCGCGACGCGGTTCGTCGCCCAGGTTCGTACCGAATTCAGCAAGCTGTCCAAGTCCAAAAACAAGTAGCGCTCTGTCCTGCAAGAACTGCGTCATACCTTCCGAAATTGGGGAGACCACGTCGCGCTACTCTGGTTCGATGCCAAACTTCTTGAGGCTGGCGGCAAACTTTTCGTGCGTCTTGCTTGCGTCCCGCTCAAATTCCTGGAGCGTACCCTCGTAGGGCTCGATGGAGTTTTTCTTGAGCTGAACGGTCAGTTCAGGAGATTTCGCAACGATTGCGAGTTCCGCCCTGAGCCGATCCACAATGGACTGCGGCGTCTTCGACGAAACGAACAATGCGTACCAGGTCTCATCCACGATGTTAGGATAACCTGCTTCAGCGAAAGTTGGAACGGCAGGGAGATACGCCGATCTCTTGCGAGCGGCGATCGCCACCAGATTGAGCTTGGGCTGATCGACGTGCTGCGCTGCGAGGCTTACAGTTGCGAAGTAGCCATGTATGTCGCCGGCCATGGCGGCCGCGACCCCCTCGGTGCCTCCCTTGTAGGGAATTTCCTGCCAATCCATTCCCGTGGCTTCCTTGACGTCTTCCGCCAGAATTTTCTGAGATGTTCCACGCCCCAACGAGCCGTAGTTGATTCGACCTGGATTCGCCTTGGCATATCCAACAAGCTCCTTGAGCGACTTGGATGGCACGCTTGCTGGCGCGATCAACACATACGGCGCTACTCCTAGCGCAACGAGCGGCACAAAATCGTTGACCGGATCGTATCCTGGATTCTTGAGTGTCAGCGCAGAAGCGTAGAAGCTGTTGGTCGCCATGAACAGCGTGTAACCATCGGGCTTTGCATTCTTTGCAGCCACGGCCCCCAACACCGTACCGGCGCCGGGCTTGTTCTCGACAACCACGGTCTGCCCGATCTTGGCGCTCAACTCCTGCGCGGCAACGCGTGCGATTGCGTCGGTCGACGCGCCTGGCGTGAACGGCACGATGATGGTGATGGGTCGATTGGGATAGTCTTGCGCGGTCGCGGGATAAGAAAGACACAGCGCCGAAGCAAACAGGGCTGCAATGGAGGTTTGGGCCCGTTTCATGATCACCCTCCTGCTGTTTCGCGTCGCCAGCTCACGCGGAGCCGGCCACAACTTCGCTTTTTGAAGCAAAGCCGAGTTCAATCCATTCGGCCTCAGACAAACCTGCCAACCTGCGCAATATTTCTTTCGAATGCTCACCCAGCGCCGGCGGCGGCAGTTCCGCCGTCAGCAAACTGCCATCGACGCGCATCGCTGTTCCAACGCCGCGGCACTCACCTGCGATCGCGTGCTTGTAGGACAGGATCATCCCGCGAGCGCGTGCCTGCTCGGAATCAACCCCTTCTCCCAACGACCGAATTGGCGCACACGCTATGCCGTTGGCCGAGAGTACGTCGACCCAATGGGTCACTGTCTGCCGCCGGACCGCATCCTGGACCTCTCGATCAGCCGCTTCTCTGTTGCCGAGGCGATCTGTGTTTGTCCTATAGCGCGGATCGTCGGCGATTGCGGGCCGGCCGAGAATGGCAGCCAATGTTCTCCATTCCGCGTCGCTTGAGGCGGTGAGCGCAAGCCAGCCATCGGCCGCCTCGAAAGCACGCGAGGGCACGATACGACGATCCGACGACCCCATCGTGCCCGGCGAAACGCCCGTAGACAGCTGCATCTGCGCGAGCGGACCGAGCAAGGTCATCATCAGATCATGGAGGCTCAGATCCATTGCGGAGCCAAGCCCGGTCACACGTCGCGCACGCAACGCCGCCAGCACGGCATAAGCGCCGAGTATCCCGCCGGCGAGATCGCCGACCGGAACCCCTATACGGACGGGCGGACGATTTTCTTCACCGGTGACCGACATCACCCCGGCCATTGCCTGGTTGACGATATCGAACGAGATACTGTCCCGCATCGGACCGGTCTGGCCAAAACCCGATAGCGACAGAAGGATGATGTCGGACTTACGCTTGCGCAGCTCGTCGTAGGAAAGCCCGAGCCGCTCCATAACGCCGGGCCGATAATTCTCGACCACAACGTCCGACTTTTCGACAAGTCGAAGTAGCGCGTCGCGTGCCGCCGGTTGCTTCAGGTCCAGCGTCACACTCTTCTTGCCGCGGTTTACAGCCATGAAGTATGTGCTTTCGCCGTTCACCATCGGAATGTTGCGACGGGTCGGATCGCCGATGCGCGGCTCCTCAATCTTGATGACTTCGGCACCGAGATCGGCGAGGAACAGGCAGCAATAGGGGCCGGCGAACATGCGCGTGAGATCCAGCACACGCAGCCCGGCAAGAGGGAGCTTCGAGCTTTCGCCTTTGAGGCCTCGCACCGGAACCTCGCGGGGCGCCCAGTACCGCGCCGGATCGTCTACATGCTTCGGTCTGGCGTAGGACGGCTTGAAGGATGCCCGTCCCTCAAAATCAAAACGAAAGGGCGTTCCGAGGGCCCCCACCGGTTGGCCGTCGGAGGTCGCAATCTGTGAAACCATTCCACGAAAGCGCGTTTGCTCCATGGCGAGTGCGTCGCCTACCGAATTGACCGGGCCATTGGGAACGTCGCCCCGATCCAGACGCTCGCGCCACTCCGCCGTCGTACTTTCAAGAAACGCAGTATCGATGATTGCCGCAAGCTCGTTTCGATTTTTCAAGCGTTCGGCAAAGCTCTTGTATGCCGGATTGAGCGGGAGATCGCTTCGGCCGAGGACATCGCAAAGCTTCTTCCAGAAGATCTGCGTAAATGGCGCAGCAACGATGTAAGAATCTTTTGTTTTGAAAGCGTTGTAGGGAAAGATAGTGGGGTGAGATGATCCGAGCTTCTTTGGACTTTTGCCCGTCGCGAAGTAGATGTTTGCCATGTAGCTCATCATGGCGACGTTCGCGTCAAACGCCGCCGCATCAATGAGACAGCCGCGTCCCGACATCTCGCGCTGCTCAGCTTTTGCAAGGATGACGATAGCCGCTATAAGCCCCGAAATTTCCTCTCCAAGCGGAATTCCCATCTTCACGGGCGGACGATCCGGCTCTCCGGTGATATCCATGGCGCCCGTCAGCGCCTGCACAACCAGATCATTGGCCTTCCTGTTCATGGATGGACCGGAGAGGCCGAAGGATGTCAGACTGCAGCGGATCAGCGCGGGGTTAGCGGCCGTCGTTGCCGCGAGATCGAGCCCGGACGTTCGCATGCTGTCTTCGGCAACACTCTCAACCAGAACATCCGCTTCGGCGATCAATGCGCCCAGCGCTCGCCTGTCCGACGGATTCGCTGGATCGATCCCGGCGACGGACTTGTTGCGCTGAAGCGCGATGGTGTCGATCTCGTCCCGATGACGATGATCCCCGGGTAATTCTATTCTGACAACGTCCGCGCCGAGATCGGCGAGAAGCAACGTGCAGAACGAACCTGCAAGTCCGGCCGACAGATCGACCACTCTCAAGCCTCGCAGGGGAAACGCGCCGGTCGACGTGCTTTCACCGGGGCGTTTGCCGGCGGATGGTTGAATCATCTTCTTGATCTCCGGCTGAGAACGCGTCTCTCGTTGCTATCGGCGGGGCAGCACGACCTCACAAATGGCCGTCGCCGTCGTTCGGCCGCGCTGGTCGACTGCCTCCATGTCAACGACAACACTGGAGTCCGCTTCGCTCAGGGCGCTCACCCGGCCCTTTAACCACGTCACATCGCCGATGAAGTTCGGCGCGCTGATCCGCACTTTCAGACGACGCAGCCAGCCGTCGTCTCCCATCCAATCGTGAATGCCATGGTCGAACCAGGCGACACGCTGATTGCCGTAATCATAGGGACCCGGCATGCCGATCTTGGTCGGCATTTCCTCTTCCCAATGCACACGCTCGGGGATGTCCCAAATGCCGTGGCTGTTCTTGATGCCCGCCTTGGGATACAGCTTGCGGAATTCGTGCCACTGGCGGTGTGCGCGAACAAAAATGTAGCCGAAGCCCATAAGAAAACAGATGCAGTCCGTGACGGTGAGCGGCCCTTTCACGATTGGGCCAACGGTGTCGCCGACCGACACATCGTCCCAGAATCGAGGAGTCCCCCCGGCGCGCAGATCGCGCTCGCGCTCGATGTCTTCCTCGACCTTCGCAAGCTCATCATCCGTCCAGGCTTGCCGCTCGATCCTGGTGTACTTCCCCTTCGAGGATGCCGTCTGGCGCTCGGTCCTGAAACTGTAGGAGTGCAACGTCGCAAGCAGCGTGTCGGACTCGTCGCGGTATTTCGTTTCGTAGATCTGCTGAAATTGGCGGCCCGCATACTGCCCCTGCTTCTCGACAAGGTCGTGCAGGGATGCGGTTGCGCTGATCCGCGTTCCCGCGCGAATGGGTGCATGGCACTGAAGATCGATGCCCGAAAACAATGCATGGACGCCCGGCAGGCCGTGCGACCGGGCAAAACCGCATGTCATCACGAAGGTCGGATGAGCTGTAATGCCCTTCCATCGCGTGGTCTTCGCATATGACGGGTCGAGCCATCTCGGGTTATCGTCACCGATGCCGAGCGCGTAGTGACGAATGGCGTCTTCAGTCGCGACGGTGTTGTACTGATCGTCGAGCGGATACTCGCGTCCGATCATCTTGCGCAGCTTGTCGAGAGCTTCCTCGGTAATCTTCGATCCGGTCGCTTGAGCTGTTTCCACCATCTCTCTTCTTCTTGATTTCTTGATGAGCTTCGAGCCGCGCAAATCCTGTCGGGCAATCCAGAAGCTGTCAAGCTTTTAGAACGACGTTCTATTCAACAGAACATCGCTATCCAATCTTGAGGGATGATGGCGCTAACGCGCCTGCAGCGTTCTGACGAAGGCCACGTGCCACGCGCGACAGAAGCCGCGACGAACTCAGCGGATTCGTCTGCGTGACAACCGTGTCAAAGCGGCTTGCGGTACACGATGAAGCCGGACAGCTCCGCGACGCTGTCGTAGAGCAGTCTCGCCGTCCGGTTCGTTTCCTGCGTCTGCCAATAGACGCGCGGTGAGCCCGCGAGCCGCGCCTTGTCGTAGACCGACTCGATCAATGCACGGCCCACACCTTTGCCGCGCGCTTCTTCGCTGGTGAAGAGATCATTCAGATAGCAGAGCGGATGCAGCGCCGTCGTGGTGCGATGAAAGAGATAATGTACAAGGCCAACGAGCCGCCCCTCACTCTCGGCGACCAGCGCATGCACGGGCTCATATGCATCGAAGAAGCGCGACCAGGTCATGTGGGTGATCTCGGGAGCGAGCGCCGTCGCCCCGGCGCGCCCATAGAATGCGTTGTAGCCGGTCCAGAGCGGAAGCCACTGGTCGTAGTCCTGGTCGACGACCGACCGCACAAGCACCTTCGCATCCATCGATGCACCCCTCCCCCTCTATCGCAAGCAAGCAATAAATTCTGACGGCGATGTCTCAACTCAATTTTGATGGCGGTTTGTGTCAGCAGCGCCTCAGCGTGGGCGCGCATTACGCAACTGTAATGCCGTCGCTCGCATCACGCCCGATTGAAACGCCAGTGATATTGACGACATAATCACCGACGACATAACCACCTCGACTCAGAAATGGATGGACATCGGAGCCGGCATCCCTTCCGAATTGAAAGCGAGAGATTGTTCAAAATGATCAGGAATGTCATTTTCGACGTTGGCAACGTCTTCGTGCGGTGGTCTCCGTCGGAAGTCGTCATGCGATGCTTCGATCTCGAGGCGGGCACGGACGCCAATCGCAAGCGCGCGGAAGCGCTGTTTCGCTGCCCGATCTGGATCCGACTGAACCTCGGCGAACTGACACAGGCCGAAGCCGAACTGGCCTACCAGACGGAGCTCGGCCTCACACCGGAAGACACCAGAAAGCTCTTCTTCCACGTGATGGATCACCAGGAGATGATCGACGGCACATTGGCGATCGCGCATCGCCTCAAAGACGCCGGCTATCGCGTGTTTGCACTGACCGACAACGTGCACGAGATCGTCGCCCACCTGAAATCGCGGCACAAATTCTGGCCCCTGTTCGAAGGTGCCATCGTCTCGGCCGAGATCGGTCTGATGAAGCCCAGCCCGGAGATCTTTCGCCACCTGCTGGAGACCTTCGAGATCGGCGCATCGGAGACGGTCTTCCTCGACGACCACCCGCCGAATATCGAGGGCGCGAGGTCCGCCGGACTTGAAGCGAGACTTTTCACGACGGCGGATCAATGCGAAGCGGATCTGCGCGCGCTCGGATTGAAATTCTGAGGAGAGGACGGCCATGTCATTCAGGATTGATGGGCTTGATCATCTGGTCATCAACGTATCCGACGTAGAAGTCTCCGCGGCCTGGTATCAACGTGTGCTCGGCGTGACGCGGCAGGATACGCCCGGGACACCGGTGCGGACCTCAGTTCATTTTGGACGACAGAAGATCAACTTGCGTCCAGTTGCCGCAAGCAAGCGCGATTGGTTCACGGCGGCCAATGCCACGGTCGGCAGCGACGACCTGTGCTTTGTGACATCGTCCGATCCCGACCTCGTCGTCAGCCATCTCCGCGAATGCGGGGTCCCCGTCGAACTAGGACCGGGAACGCGCCTCGGCGCTCGCGGCCCAATGACGTCGGTGTATTGCCGAGATCCCGACGGCAACCTCATCGAAATCGCGACCTACGGCAAATCTGAAGCCTGAACATGCAGCCAAAATGAAGCGAGAAGCAATGTGCTGGTGCGGGCAGCCGGAGTCGAACCGGCACGGCTCTTTCGAGCCGAGGGATTTTAAGTCCCTTGCGTCTACCAATTCCGCCATGCCCGCGCGAGGCGCCTTGTAGCACCGTCACCCGCCGCACTCAAAGGCCGCCCCTGGATAACGCATGACGCAGGCGGCCCCCCGGCGTCTGCAGATTGACCTCGCGCCACACCGCATGCAGCAATGTCCGCCTGAAGGGATGGCAACCGTCATCCGCCCCTGCATAAGAAACGAAGGAAGAAGCGCCGATGGCCTACGAAACCATTCTCTATGACGTCGCGGACAAGGTGCTGACCCTCACGCTGAACCGCCCCGACAAGCTGAACGCCTTCACGGCGACGATGCAGGCGGAACTGATCGACGCGTTCGACCGCGCCGATAAGGACGACAACGTCCGCGCCATCATCGTCACGGGCGCCGGCCGCGGCTTCTGCGCCGGCGCCGATCTTTCCTCTGGCGGCAACACGTTCGACCGGGCCGCGCGCGGTCGGGCTGCGCCAACAAAAGCTGACGGCTCGGTGGATTACAGCAGCGATGTGGTGCGCGACGGCGGCGGCCGCGTCACCTTGCGCATCTTCGAATGTCTCAAGCCGGTGATTGCTGCGGTAAACGGCCCCGCCGTCGGCATCGGCGTGACGATGCAATTGCCCATGGACATCCGCATTGCCTCGACAGATGCCCGCTTCGGCTTCGTGTTCTCTCGCCGCGGCATCGTGCCGGAGGCTGCCTCGAGCTGGTTCCTTCCGCGTCTGGTCGGCATCTCGAAGGCGCTGGAATGGACCTATTCGGGCCGTGTGTTCCCTGCGCAGGAAGCGCTGGAAGGCGGTCTGGTCAGCAAAGTGGTGCCGCCGGATCAACTCCTGCCGACCGCGCGCGCGATCGCCAAGGAGATCGTCGACCATACCGCGCCGGTGTCGGTGGCGCTGATTCGCCAGATGATGTGGAAGATGCTGACCGCCGACCATCCGATGGAGGCGCACAAGGTCGACTCACGCGGCATCTATTCGCGCGGCGCGTCGGCGGACGTGAAGGAAGGCGTCGTGTCGTTCCTGGAGAAGCGGCCCGCGAAGTTCACCGACACGGTGTCCAAGGATCTGCCGCCGTACTTCCCCTGGTGGCAGGAGCGGAAGTACGAGTAATTTCCGCGCGGACGTGTAGCCGGTAGCCCGGATGAGCGCAGCGACATCAGGGTGAGCCTTGGTAGAGAGCGGCCCCGGGTATCGCTTCGCTCACCCGGGCTACGGTGCTGAGCTTTACCCAGGCGTAGCCCATGGACGAAGCCGGGTCCTCGCGATGACGGCTACTTCTCGTTCATCACCAGCGCGACCCTTCCGATTGCCTTGCGGTCGATCAGGAGGCGCATCGCTTCGGCCCAGCGTTCGAGCGGCAGGCGGTGGGAGATGTTTGGCGAAATCTTGCCCTCCTCTGCAAGCCGCATGAGGTCGCGTTGGCGCGGGCCTGCGAGCGAGGGGTCGCGCCGCATCGCTTCGCCGGCGCGCACGCCAAGCACGGTGGCATTCTTGATCAGCACCAGATTGGTCTTGGCGACGCCGACGCCCTGCAGGAAACCGATGATGCAGAGCCGAGCATTCCAGTTGATGCAGCGCAAGGATTCTTCGAACGCTTCGCCGCCGACCGGATCGAACACCACGTCGGCGCCGCGGTCATTCGTGAACTCCTTGACCCTGTCGCGGAACGGCTCGCCGGATTTCAGCACGTGGTCGGCACCACGGGCCTTCGCCACCGCAAGCTTCTCGTCGGTCGAGGCGATCGCAATCACCTTCGCGCCGTAGGCCTTGCCAAGTTCCACCGCGGCGAGGCCGACGCCGCCGGCAGCACCGTGCACCAGCAGCGTTTCGCCGGCCTTGATCTGCGCGCGATCGACCAGCGCGTAATAGGCTGTGCCGTGGCCGGCGAAGAAGGTCGCGCCCTGCGCGTAATCGAACGTCCGCGGCATCAGCTTCAGGTCGGCCGGCACCGAGATGATCTCCTCGGTGTAGCTGCCCTCGCGAGGTTTCACCATGACGCGGTCGCCAACGGCGAAGTCTTTCACATCGGCCGCCACTTCAATGACGTCGCCCGCAGCCTCCATGCCCGGCACAAACGGCAGCGTCGGCTTGTGCTGGTATTTGCCGGCAATGATCAGCACGTCCGGGTAGTTCAGCCCTGCCGCGCGGACGGCCACGCGCACCTGTCCCGGTTTGAGCGGCTTGCTCTCGAACTCCTCCAGACGCAGCTGCTCAGGTTCACCCAGTTCGCGGCAGACAACAGCTCTCGGCATTCAGTAGTCCCTTGTTGTTTTTGCCGTCATTGCGAGTGAAGGCTGGCGACGCAGCGGTTCAGCACCAGCGCTTGCAAACACTTGCAGACTGGATTGCTTCGCTACGCTCGCAATAACGAGTGGCTTGCGCCGGCGTTAAATCACCATGTCTTCGTCGACGCCAGCCCTTAACTCCGGAGCCCCAGCTTCCGCTCCAGCGCTTCGCGCAGCAGCGGCAGCCGGTCATTGCCGAAGTACATGTCCGTCTTGTCGACGAACATCGTCGGCGAGCCGTAGCCGCCGCGCGCGATCACCTCGTCGGTGTTCGCCTTCAACTGATCCTTGATCGGCTGCTCGGCAATCCCTGCAAGGAATTTCTGGGGGTCGACGCCGACACGCTGGCAGATCTTCGCCAGCACCTCGTCCTTGGAGATGTCCTGGTCGTCGCTCCAATAGGCTTCGAAGCAGGCGGTGGCGAACGGCAGCAGCTTGCCTTCCTTGTCGAGCAGGATGCAGCCGCGCATCGACTTGACCGCATTCACCGGAAATATCGTCGGCGGCATCTTGATCTTCAAGCCGGCCGAGCGGGCCCAGTCTTGCAGGTCCTTCTTGCCGTAGCGCTGCTTGGCCGGCACCGGGTCGTTGCGGCTGTTGTACACGCTCGGGTTGACGGCGTTGAAGATGCCGCCCACCAGCACCGGCCGCCAGGTGATCGGCACATTGTATTGTTTGGCGATCGGCTGGATGTTGTGGAAGGCGAGATAGGTCCAGGGGCTGGAGCAGTCGAAGAAGAACTCGATCATTCGCGTTTCCTTTGGTTTCTTTCCTTCTTAGCCGCTGTTTTGCCGCCCCGCTATGCCAGGAAACTTCGCCAAGCTGTGCATTTACGCAACGCTCGCGACATGCCAGCCTGCAGGTCGAGAAACTTTCGGGGAAATGCCATGCTCTTTCCGACCACCATCGCCGGGTCGCTGCCGAAACCGGCGTGGCTCGCTGAACCGAACATGCTGTGGGCGCCCTGGAAGCAGGACGGCGCGGCGCTGGCTGCGGCCAAGCGCGACGCCACGCTGCTTGCGGTCAAGCTGCAGGAAGACGCCGGTATCGACATCGTCACCGAAGGCGAGCAGGCGCGGCAGCATTTCGTGCACGGCTTTCTCGAGCGCGTGGAAGGAATAGACTTTTCCAACAAGGTCGAGATGGGCATCCGCAAGGATCGCTACAAAGCGATGGTGCCGCAGGTGGTCGCGCCGTTGCGGCTGCGCGGCCGCGTGCACGCGGATGAAGCGCGCCAAGCACGCGCGCATACGAAGGCGAAGCTCAAATTCACCGTGCCGGGACCGATGACGATCATCGACACGATCGCCGACCGCCACTATGGCGACCGCGTCAAGATGGCGTTCGCCTTTGCCGACCTGCTCAACGAGGAAGTGCGCGCGCTCGAAGCCGACGGCGTCGACATGATCCAGTTCGACGAGCCGGCGTTCAACGTCTACATGGACGAGGTGCGCGACTGGGGCATCGAAGCGCTGCAGCGCGCGGCAAAGGGACTCACCTGCGCTACCGCCGTCCACATCTGCTATGGCTACGGTATCAAGGCCAACACCGACTGGAAAGAAACGCTGGGCCGTGAGTGGCGGCAATACGAGGCGACGTTCCCGGTAATCGCCAGAAGCACGATCCAGCAGGTGGCGATCGAATGCCGCAACTCGCACGTGCCGATGGAGTTGATGGCGCTGCTCGAGGGCAAGGTGGTTCAGGCCGGCGTCATCGACGTCGCAAGCGATGTGATCGAGACGTCCGAGGACGTCGCTGCGGTGATCGGCGAAGCTATGAAGCATGTACCGAAGAAAAACATCATCGCCACGACGAATTGCGGAATGGCGCCGATGCGGCGCGAGATCGCCGAAGCCAAGCTGGTGGCGCTGGGCGCTGGCGCGCGGCTGGCCAGGAAGAGGTTTGGGTAAGAGTCACGTCATTGCTAGCGAAGCGACGCCATTCTTCGAACGGCTATGCCTCGCAATGACGACCTATGCCGACCCGTCCCTCAGCGGCGGCTGGAAGGCGAGCCCTGTGTCCCAGGGAAAGAATATCCAGGTGTCCTGCGACACCTCGGTGATGAAGGTATCGACCAGCGGCTTGCCCATTGGCTTGGCATAAACGGTCGCGAAATGCGCGTCGGGAAGAAGGTCGCGCACCACGCGTGCGGTTTTTCCAGTGTCGACCAGGTCATCGACGATCAGGAGCCCCTTCCCGGTGCCGCCGCCGAGCGCCATCGTCTGTTCGGACGGTGGCTTCAGCAGCGTCAGTTCACCTTGCGTCTGGTGTTCGTAGCTGACGACGCAGACCGTATCGATCATACGCACGCCGAGCTCACGTGCGACGATCGTCGCCGGAACAAGGCCGCCGCGGGTGATGCCGATGACCGCCGCGAACGGTCCGATCCCGTTCAGCCGCCAGGTCAATGCGCGGCAGTCCCGATGGAACTGGTCCCAGGAGACAGGAAAGATCTTTTCCGGCGACGGCGCGGACGGACTGGTCATGGCCCTCTTCCCGTCATTGCGAGCCGGCTTCGCTTTGGGGCTACGCCGGGGCAAGGCGAAGCGACTTGTCCGCCGTAGCGCGAAGCGCGCAGGCGGAAGCAATCCAGTCTGAGGTTGTGGCAGATGCCGCGATGGATTGCTTCGTCGCCACAGGCGAGCGAAGCGACGCCGTTCTTCGAACGGCTATGCCTCGCAATGACGCCTCTCATGACCGCGCCACCTTCAGCTGGGCGAGCATCGCCTGCACCGCGTCCATGGCTGCGCGCAGCTTGTCCGGGTCGCGCGAGCGCACCACCAGGTTGGTGTTCGGCTTCTTGTCCTCGTCGACAAACGGATAGCTGCCGATCACCGTGTCCGGATGCTCTAGCGCGATCTCGCGCAGCGGGCCACCGATGTCACCCTCGCGTGCATTGGCCTTGACGCTCTCCGACAGCATCCGGGGGCCGGACCGGAGCTTCGGCGCGACGATATCCATCATCGCTTGCATGATGCTCGGCACGCCGGCCATCGTGATCACGTTGCCGATCCAGAATCCCGGTGCCATGATCGTCGCGCTTTCGACCAGCGCCGCGCCGTCCGGCACCCGCGCCATGCGAAGCCGCGCCTCATTCAAATCTGCGCCAAAGCGCTTGCGAAAGCGTTCGACCACGTCCGAATGGTGGTTGATAGGCACGCCGAACGCCTTGGCGACGCTGTCGGCGGTAATGTCGTCATGGGTCGGGCCGATGCCGCCCGTGGTGAACACATAGTCATAGCGATGGCGCAGCGCATTCAGACCCTCGACGATCGCGTCCTCGTCATCGGCAACGATCCGGACTTCCTTCAAGTCGATCCCGATATTGGTCAGGTACTCGGCGATGAAGCCGATATTCTTGTCCTTGGTCCGGCCGGATAGGATCTCGTCACCGATCACCAGAATTCCCGCCGTAACAATTTCGCTCATCGGACCAGACTCCTCACCGGCAGATTTCGGCCGCCAGGCTTCGCATTGCAGCGAGATGCCCGCCGAAACGGCAAACCCTCGCCTATTATTGTGGCACGAGACCATCTGGACCCGCTACCAATGGCTCGCAACCCATGCATATCGCGCTGGCCCGCCCCTTGCTACCATTGCCTGCGAGCCATCCACCCTCAAGGTGGGGCTCCCGGGGATGGTCTGACGGCTCATGGCAGTTGCGTTCGATGAGATGAACCAGCCCGACGGCAGTTTGCGTCAGGCGTATCAGGAACTCTCGCTCTGGCTCAACGATACCCCGCCGGACGCCCTGGAGTATCGCCGCAAGGAAGCGGAGCTGCTGTTTCGCCGGATCGGCATCACCTTCGCGGTCTATGGCGAGGCCGAGGCGCAGGAGCGGCTGATCCCGTTCGATGTGATCCCACGCATCATTTCCGCCAGGGATTGGGCGGTTCTCGAAGCGGGCCTGAAGCAGCGGGTCAAGGCGCTGAATCTGTTTCTGTCCGACATCTATCACGGACGTGACATCCTGCGCGCCGGGACCATTCCGGAGGACCTCATCTACCAGAACCCGGTCTTCCGGCCCGAGATGAACGGGCAGGACGTGCCGCACGACATCTACGTGCACATCGCCGGCATCGACATCGTTCGCGTCGACCCGGAAAAGTTCTACGTGCTGGAGGACAACGCGCGTACGCCCTCGGGCGTCTCCTACATGCTGGAAAACCGCGAGATCATGATGCGGCTGTTTCCGGACCTGTTCGCGCGGCATCGCGTCGCGCCGGTGGAAAACTACACCGACGAACTGCTGGCCGCCCTGCGCTCTGTGGCGCCGGCGACCGCCTCTGCCGAGCCCAATATCGCCCTGCTGACGCCGGGCATCTACAACTCAGCGTATTACGAACACTCGTTCCTCGCCGACAAGCTCGGCATCGAGCTGGTCGAGGGGCGTGACCTGCTCGTCAGGGACGAACAGGTGTTCATGCGCACGACCGAGGGGCTGAAGCGGGTCGACGTGATCTACCGCCGTCTCGACGACGACTTCCTCGATCCGCTGGCCTTCCGCCCGGACTCGATGCTCGGCGTGCCCGGGCTGATGACCGCCTACACTGCCGGCAACGTCACGCTGGCGAATGCGGTCGGCACCGGCATCTCCGACGACAAGGCCGTGTACAGTTACATGCCGGAGATCGTGAAGTTCTATCTGGACGAAGAGCCGATCCTGAACAACGTGCCGACCTATCGCTGCCGGCAGGCCGACGACCTCAAATATGTACTCGATAACCTGCACGACCTCGTCGTCAAGGAGGTGCACGGATCCGGCGGCTACGGCATGCTGATCGGCCCTTCGGCGACCAAAGAGATGATTGCGAGCTTCCGCGACAGGCTGAAAGCACAGCCGGACAACTTCATCGCCCAGCCGACACTGGCGCTGTCCACCTGTCCCATCGCCACCGAGCAGGGCCTGGCACCGCGTCACGTGGACCTGAGACCCTTCGTGCTCACGGGGCGCGAGCACACCACGATTGTGCCTGGCGGGCTGACGCGCGTGGCGCTGAAGGAGGGATCGCTGGTCGTCAACTCAAGCCAGGGCGGCGGCACCAAGGACACCTGGGTGCTGGACGAATAACCATGCTCTCCCGCACCGCCGAGAACCTCTACTGGCTGGCACGCTACGTCGAACGCGCCGAATATCTCGCACGCACGATCGATGCGACGTTGCGCGCCACCGCGCTGCCAAGCGCCTATGTCGGCAAGAGCAACGAGTGGGAATCAGCAATCTACACCGCCGGCGTGGCAGACGGTTTCTTCGGAAAGCACGAGCAGGCCGATGAGAGAAGCGTCGTCGACTACCTCGCCTTCGCAACCGACAATCCCTCCTCGATCCGCAACTGCATTGAGATCGCCCGCCTCAACTCGCGGTCGGTACGAACGGCGCTGACCGTCGAAATGTGGGATACGATCAACGGCGCCTGGATCGAACTGCAGCAGGTGTGGGTGAATGCGCCGCGCACCCGCGATAACCTCTCGCGCTTTCTGCGCTTCGTGCAGGAGACGTCGCTGCGCTTCGACGGCTCGGCCTACCGCACGATGCTGCGCAACGATGCCTACTGGTTCTCCCGCCTCGGCCTGCACCTGGAGCGCGCCGACAACACCGCGCGAATCCTCGACGTGAAGTATCATATGCTTTTGCCGGAGGATGAGCACATCGGCGGCCCGCTGGACTACTATCAATGGACGTCAATTCTGCGCTCGGTGTCGGCGCTGACCGCCTATCACTGGGTCTATCGCGAGACGCTGAAACCGTGGCTGATCGCCGACCTGCTGATCCTCAACAACTCGCTGCCGCGATCGCTTGCGAGCTGCTACGACAATCTCGTCCGCAACCTCGACCAGATCGGCGTCGCCTACGGACGCCAGGGACCCGCGCAGCGCCATGCGCGCGGCGTCCGCAACCGGCTGGAGCACTCGAAGATGGACGATATCTTTCAGCACGGCCTGCACGAATTCATCGAGGAGCTCATCGCCGATAACAGCCGGCTCGGCGACATCATCGCCAAGCAGTATTTGATCTGACGCATGTTCCGTCATTGCGAGCGCAGCGAAGCAATCCAGTCAGCAGTTGAGGCAAATGCCGCGCTGAATTGCTTCGTAGCCCATAGGCGAGCGAAGCGACGCCGTTCTTTCAAACGGTTATGCCTCGCAATGACGATGGAACAGCCGCGATGCGCCTGAAGATCTTCCATGTCACCACCTACGCGTATGATCCGCCGCCGAGCGGTGTGATCCAGGTGCTGCGGCTGACGCCCGGCAATCATGACGGGCAATACGTCGCCGACTGGCACGTGGACGTGTCGGTCGATGCGCGGCTGCATATGCAGCACGATGCGTTCAGCAATGTGACGCATGTGTTCAGCCATGGCCCACTCAGCGAGCTGACGGTGCATGTCTCGGGCCTCGTCGAGACGCAGGACACGGGCGGCGTGCTGAAAGGAACCATCGAGCGGTTTCCGCCGGGCTTCTTCCTGCGCGCGACAGCACTTACCGGCGCCTGCGCCGAGATGGCGGACTTGTCGCGCAGGTTGCTGGCCGACGCCGGCGGCGACACGCTGGATTTTCTGCACGCCCTGCTGGCTCAGCTCGGCGCCCGCCTGACCTTCGACGCCAGCGCCGCAGCCGACGCTGGAGCCGCTTCGGCAACGGAAGCCTTCAAGCACAAGCGAGGCGGCTGCCAGGACCACGCGCACATCTTTGCGGCCTGTGCGCGCGCCGCCGGCGTTCCAGCCCGCTTTGTCTCGGGGCATTTCTACAGCGCCGATGGAAAACAATCGCGCGAGGGGCACGCCTGGGCCGAAGCTTTCGTACCGCAACTCGGCTGGGTCGGTTTCGATCCTGTCAATGGCGTCTGCACCACCGACGCCCATGCGCGCGTCGCGGTCGGCCTCGACTATCTCGGCGCCGCCCCGGTGCGCGGCACCTATTTCGGCGGCGGCGGAGAGACCCTGTCGGTCGCCGTCAAGATCGACCAGGCCGGCCGGCAGAGCCAGAACTAGTTCATTGCCTGCAATAGTGACCTTGTAAGAGCATCGCGCCTTTGCGACACATGCGGTCGACTGTCTCCCCCAATGGAGCCGACTGGGGAGCTGAAGGAAAAGCGACGACAGGACAGTGCAATGACTTACTGCTGCGGAATTCTGGTGCGCGACGGGTTGGTGATGATCGCCGACACCCGCACCAATGCGGGGCTCGACAACATTTCTACTTTCCGCAAGCTGCATGTCTATAGCAGGCCCGGCGAGCGCATCATGGCGATTGCGACCGCGGGCAACCTGGCGATCAGCCAGTCGGTGCTCTCCACGCTCAACGAAGGTGTGGAGAACCCGGATACCGGCAACATCGAAACGCTGATGGACGCGCCGACCATGTTCAAGGCGGCGCAGCGCATCGGCGCCGTCATCCGGCAGCTCAACGCCACCGAAGGCAAGGTATTGCAGAGCGAGGATATCAGTTTCGACGTGTCGTTCCTGTTCGGCGGGCAGATCAAAGGCTCGCGCATGCGCCTGTTCATGATCTATCCGGCGGGCAACTTTATCGAATGCACCACCGACACGCCCTACCTGCAGATCGGCGAACACAAATACGGCAAGCCGGTGCTCGACCGCGCCATCTCCTACGATGTCGACGTCTACGACGCGCTGAAGATCGGCCTGATCTCGATGGACTCTACCATGCGCTCGAACCTCGGCGTCGGCATGCCGATCGACGTGCTGGTGGTGCGGCCCGACACCGCCGGCGCCGACCTCGACTACCGCATCGAGGCCGGCGAGCCCTATTTCCACGACCTTCGCTCGCGCTGGTCCGCGGCACTGCGCGCCGCGCACCAGAATATTCCACGGCCGCCCTACAAAGGCACGACCTGACGGCGATCAATCGCAATTCGATCCTGCAACCAACAAGAGACTTCGGAGGATTCCCATGGCTGAAAAGAAGATTGCCCTCGTCACCGGCGCAGGCACCGGCGTCGGTCGCGCCGCATCGCTGGGACTGATGAAGGCGGGCTATCATGTGGTGCTCACCGGACGCCGCAAGGACAAGCTCGAAGAGACCGCCAAGGCCGGCCCCGCAGGCATGAGCCTCGTCGTCGTCTCCGACATGACGAAGCCGGAGCAGATCGACGCGCTGTTCGCCAAGACGATGGAGGCCTACGGTCGGCTCGACGTGCTGTTCAACAATGCCGGCGTCGGCACCCCGCCGATGCCTTTGGAAAATCTCACGCTCGAACAATGGAAGACCACGGTCGACACCAACCTCACCGCGCCGTTCCTCTGCACGCAGCACGCGTTTCGCATCATGAAGGATCAGACGCCGCGCGGCGGCCGAATCATCAACAACGGCTCGATCTCGGCCTACGCGCCGCGGCCGTTTTCCGCGCCCTACACGTCGACCAAGCATGCCATATCCGGACTGACGCGCGCGACCGCACTCGACGGCCGGGCCTACGACATCGCCTGCGGCCAGATCGATATCGGCAACGCGCTCACGCCGATGACCGAGCGATCGTCGGCCGGTCAGCTGCAGCCGAACGGACAGACCGTGCCGGAGCCACGCATGGACGTGCAGAATGTCGGCGACGCCATCGTCTTCATGGCGACACGCCCACCGGACGCCAACGCGCTGTTCCTGAACATCATGGCGACCAAGATGCCGTTCGTCGGACGGGGATGACTAAACGGCGGTCACCTTGATCGTCCTCCCCGCCCTCACCTTCGCGAGGGTCTTCACATCGCCGAGCGCCCTTGCCCAGACGTTGCAGGGGCTGACGAGCCGCGTCTCGTCGCCTTCTGAGATTGGCGTCCGCCCATAACCGATGGCGATGGCGTTGCCTTCAGGCCAGTAGGCGATCTCGCCGGGGACGATAACCGGACGCGCATCCTTCTCGCGTGGCACTTTCACCGGGACGGCGAAATAGACCTCTTCACCCCAGGCCGACGCGGCGCCAGTGATCGGCAGCGCCGCGCGATCGCTTTCGCGGTCGGCGTATCCAGCAGTTCAGCGTCAAGCGAAAGCTGGCCGAAATCGAAGCGAACGCGCATGGCAGATCCTTGCAAGCGGCGCTCTCAACGGCGCGCCCGTCGTAGCATTGGAACAATCGTTGGTGACGAGGCGGCACGGATTTCGCCCAACGGCTCGAAACCGTGGCGGCGGTAGAGCGGTATGTTTCGAGGGTTTGAGGATTCAAGGTAGGCCGGCGCGCGGTCGCGATCGCAGCGCTCCAGCGCATAGGACATCAGGGCGTCGCCGAACCCTTTGCCCTGCTGCGCCGGATCGACGCCGATCAGGGGCAGATACCAATGCGGCTCGTGCGGATGGTAGGCGGCCATCTGCTGAAACAAGGCAAGTGCGCTTTCGAGTTGGGTTGGGGAGAGCGAGCTCTGCATCACCTCCGCAAGACCATCCTGGTCAGGCTCGACGCCGGGCGGCAGCCAGAGCGCAGCGCCGGCGCCATCGCCGACGCAGTGCGCGCCACCGCAGGTGAACGCCTTTCCTCCGAATGCATGCACGAGCCGCGGCATGGTGGCGAGGTAGACGTCCGAACGCGGCCAGGTCCATCGCGTGGCCGGATCGGCCGCGAAAGCAAGCAGCATGATGTCGCTCGCCAGCGGTTCGTCAGCCGGCGTCATCTCGCTCACGGTTGAAGAATTCATGGCGTCCTCCCGCCTCTCAGCGACCTGGCGATCTGGCGTGCAAAGTATCGCTCATGTACACACGAAAAGGAACATGAGAGCGTATTCGGTTCAGTTTGAACGGAATACGCTCCAGATTCCTTTCAGTGGTCGCATTTTCTTGCGGAAAGCCGGTATCCACCTTTCCGGAAAATGCTCTAGTGTCCCGAATCCGAAGTTCGCCGTACTTTGCAGCGAGCTCAGAGCGAACTTCGGATTCGATCAGGACACTAGCAAGTTTATGATTCTAGTGTCGTTTATGGATCAGAAATTCGC
>NZ_JAVIFX010000003.1 GCF_031157255.1 Bradyrhizobium sp. LHD-71
TGCGGAGCGGGATGCGGTGGCCGTTACGATGCCGGGCCTTGGAAAGCGCCGGAGAAATCCGTGTGATGCCCGAAGGCAATCAAGACGCCGGTACGACGGACGGACGGTCCAAGTGCATGCCCGGGCGACAGTTCGCACGAACCGGGCGAAGCCAGCGAAAGTGGCGAGGCCCGGGGGCATGCAGCAAGCCGTGCAAGAACCATCGCGTGCGGAGCGCAGGCGTTGAGCCTCCTCCGTGGCTTGCCGTGTGCCCCAAAAGGCATACGGCCGCCGTGTGCTTCCCAAAGGCATACGGCTGCCGTGTGGTCCAAAGCCACACGGCGCCGCGGGCGCGGTGAAACGCCCTTGCGTTCCGCACAGCCCTTTCGGGCCAAAGGAAAGCACAAGACGACCGGCAAGCCCCAGGCCGGACATGAACAGGGGGCGATAAGTTACGCCTGTAGCCCGCATGAGCGCAGCGATATGCGGGGCTGACTATCGTTACAGCGAGGCTTCCCCGGATGTCGCTGCGCTCATCCGGGCTACAGGCACAGGTTCTTCGACAATTGAACAGACGACGACGCAG
The DNA here is from genome assembly GCF_031157255.1 of Bradyrhizobium sp. LHD-71. Lineage (GTDB taxonomy): Bacteria > Pseudomonadota > Alphaproteobacteria > Rhizobiales > Xanthobacteraceae > P52-10. The sequence continues at coordinate 566 of NZ_JAVIFX010000003.1, forward strand.
CCACCTACGCCGTCCGCTCCTTTCGCGGCAGGAGGCCCTTGAACGCCTTCCATGCCGGCGCCAGCACGTAGCCGATCAGCGGGATCAGCGCGCCGCCGATCGCGAGTCCGACAACACCCGCGCACGCCGCGGAGACGATCCACTCGACCGCACCGGCTATTGCCGGCAGCGCGCGCGCGGCGGAAAGCGCCGCCTCGTGGATGATGTGCTCCAGCGTGTGCAGGCCGTAAGAGTCGAGGCCGTGTACGATGATGCCGCCGCCGACCCAGATCATCGCCGCGGTGCCGACGATGCTGAGCGCCTTCAACAGCACCGGCATGGCGAGCACCAGGCCGCGGCCGATCGCCCGGCTCGCCATGCCGAGCGCATGCGGGCTCCGGTTGCTGGCGAGCGCAACGCCGAAATCGTCCGCCTTGACGATCAGCGCCACCACGCCATAGACGGCCACCGTAATGCCGATGCCGACCACGGCCAGGATCACCGCCTTGCTGACGAAGCTGCCGTCCGGAATCGCCGCGAGCGCGATCGCCATGATCTCGGCCGAGAGGATGAAGTCGGTCTTGATGGCGCTGGCGATCTTCTCGTCCTCGAGCGTCTTCGGGTCGATCGCCACCGAGCCGAGTTCGGCTTCATGGGCGTGCGCCGCATGCGGCACGATCGCCTCGTACACTTTCTCGGCGCCCTCGTAGCAGAGGTAGGCGCCGCCGATCATCAACAGCGGCGTGACGGCCGCGGGAAGAAAGTAGGCGAGCGCCAGTGCCGCGGGAAGCAGGATCAGAAGCTTGTTGCGCAGCGAGCCGAGCGCGATGCGATAGACGATCGGCAGCTCGCGCGCCGCGGTGAAGCCGACCACATAGCGCGGCGTCACCGCCGCATCGTCGATCACCACGCCCGCAGCCTTCGCCCCGGCCTTGGCGGCCTGGGTCGCCACATCGTCGAGCGACGCCGCCGCCACCTTGGCAATCGCAGCGACATCATCAAGAAGGGCGATCAGTCCAATGCTCAACGAAAAGTCCTCACTCTATCTTGTTGGGCGCCTTTGCGCCTGTCTCCGCCCGCCATAGGGTGTCGCATATCGATTCCTCAGAGATCGCAGCGAACTCGGCGCGCTCCCTCTCCTTGGGGAGAGGGTTGGGATGAGGGGCACAGGCGTCGATGGTGTCGCACAGCTTATCGCCAAACATATCCTCCTCGGGTCGTGGCGAAGCTCGACCTTCGCATCACAACTGCCGAACGCCCTCACCCTAGCCCTCTCCCCCGGGAGAGGGGACACCGCCGAGCGCGTGGTCCTGGTGCACATTCGATAGCCTGCCAGATGCTTGGTCGCGGCTCTCTACTCCGCCGCCAGCGAAAGCGCGTCGGTCTCCTTGTTATAGTCGTACACGACACGCCCATAGGGCAAGGTCAGGTCGGCGAGGAAGTGATGCGCGCCGACAATCCGTCGCACCGGAAAATCGGCGACCGGGGCGTTGACATGCGGAACGAGATGCAGGCGGCCCGGGCCGATCCACGAGCCCTTGACGTGGATGTCGGTGAGATTGATCGCCACCAGCTGGCAGATCTCGGCGCGGCCGTCGACGCCCGGAATGAGCTTCAGGTTGATCTGCGTCTTCGCCAGCGCGGCCCGGGTCAGCTCGCCGTTGCCGGCCATCGCTTCGTGCTTGTAGCCCATCGTGCCCATGGCGACCTGCTGGCCCGCATACTCCAGCGTACCGGTGAGCGTATCCTTCACCACCTCGAGCTTCGGGTGCGCGTACTTCTTCGGAAAGCCCCAGATCTCGCGGCCCGCCGCGATCGGCGGGTCGTCGTCGAGATACATCTGCGAGACGTAGTTCACCTCCTCGCCCTTGAAGCGGGCGGGGACGACGAGGCCAGATTCGGTATAGCTGCCGAAACCGGAGGAGTCCGGCATCTTGATCCACTCGTAGTGCACGAGCGGCCTGTCGATCGGCTCCAGCGGCTCGGGCAATTCCTCCCTGATCAGCTCCGGGTCGGTCTCGAAGGTGATGATGAGGAATTCGCGGTCGATGAATCGGTACGGGCCGGCCGGATAGCAGGGCTGCGTGGCCGGCATCGACGAAAGCTTCAGAACCTCGTCCTTGCGCATCGGTCGGCTCCCTTAATGCGCGGTCCAGCCGCCGTCGACCGGCAGCGCGATGCCGGTGATCGAGCGCGCATCCTCGGTGCACAGGAACGCAACCGTCGCTGCGATCTCCTCGACGGTGACAAAGCGCTTGGTCGGCTGGGCTGCGAGCAGCACGTCGGCGACCACCTGTTGTTCGCTGATGCCGCGCGCCTTCGCCGTCTCCGGGATCTGCTTCTCGACCAGCGGCGTCAGCACGTAGCCGGGACACACGGCGTTGACGGTGATGCCGTGCTCGGCAACTTCGAGCGCCGCCGTCTTGGTCAGTCCGGCGATGCCGTGCTTGGCCGCCACATAGGCCGACTTGAAGGGCGAGGCGACCAGCGCATGCGCCGAGGCGACGTTGACGACGCGACCCCACGCATTGCGCTTCATCGCCGGCAGCGCCAGGCGCGTGGTGTGAAACGCGCTCGAGAGGTTGATGGCAAGAATCGCATCCCACTTCTCGACCGGGAATTCCTCCATCGGCGCGACGTATTGGATGCCGGCATTGTTGACGAGGATGTCGACGCGTCCGAACTCGCGCTCGGCCTCGGTGATCATGGTGGCGATCGCCGTGCTGTCTGCCATGTTCGCGCCGCTGTAGAGCACCTTGACGTTATGCCCGTTCGCGATCTCGCTGCGGACGGTTTCGATCTCGTCCTTGTCGCCAAGCCCGTTGAGCATCACGTTCGCGCCGCTCGCGGCCAGCTTGCGCGCGATGCCAAGCCCGATGCCGCTGGTCGAGCCGGTGACGATGGCGGATTTTCCGGAAAGCGAAGTCATGCAAGCCCCCTTCTGATGCATCGCAAATCTGTAGGTGGCCTGTCTGACGCCGCTGTGACGCGAGCCTCTCACCCGTCATTGCGAGCGATGGACTGTAGCCCGGATGAGCGAAGCGACATCCGGGAGACTGGCCTGCCGAGTCACACCCGGATGTCGCTTCGCTCATCCGGGCTACGCGTCTCGCGCAACGACAATCGCAACGAATCCGTCACATCGGCGTCATTGCCAGCGGGAATCGTAATGGCCGTGCATTCAGGAACAGGGGGCTGACATGGACGCACGGACATCGGACACGCTCGATCGAGGTGTTGCCATCGCCGCACGGCAGTGGCGGCCGGAGCGCTGCGATCGGGTGGCGCTGGTATTGCAGGGTGGCGGCGCGCTCGGCGCCTATCAGGCCGGCGTCTACGAGGCGCTGCACGAGGCGGGCCTCGAGCCGGACTGGCTGTGCGGCGTGTCGATCGGCGCGATCAACAGCGCCATCATCGCCGGCAACCCGCCGGAGCGTCGCCTGGAAAACCTGAAAGCCTTCTGGAACAGGATCACCAGCCGCAAGGTCTGGCACTACACGCCGGATGGCGACGTCTATCGCAAGGCGCGCAACCTGACGAGCTCGATGATGACGGCGACGCTCGGCCAGCCGGGCTTCTTCACGCCGCACCAGGTGACGCCGTGGTTCAGCCCGGCCGGCGCGCAGACCGCGACCAGCTACTACGATACCTCACCGCTGCGGCAGACGCTGCTCGAGCTGGTCGACTTCGACCTGATCAACGCGCGGAAAGTGCACTTCGCGGTCGGTGCGGTGAACGTGCTGACCGGCAACTTCCTTTACTTCGACAACGTCAAGGAAGTGATCGAGCCGGAGCATGTGATGGCGAGCGGCGCGCTGCCGCCGGCATTGCCGATGGTGCGGATCGGCACCGATCATTTCTGGGACGGCGGCATCGTCTCCAACACGCCGCTGCAGCACCTGCTCGATCAGGACGACCGGTTGAACTCGCTGGTGTTTCAGGTTGATCTTTTCAGCGCGCGCGGCGTGCTGCCGCGCGACATCCAGGAGGTGATGGCGCGGCACAAGGACATCGTCTACTCCTCGCGCACGCGCTACAATACCGACGTCTACCGGCGCATGAACGACCTGAAGACCAGCCTCTACCAGGCGCTGGCGAAGGTGCCGGAGGAGTTGCTGACAGAGCAGGAGCGCGCCACGCGCGATCATCTGGCCGATCTGCCCGAGATCGCCATCCTGCAACTGATCTACCAGCAGACCGCCTATGAAGGGCACGCCAAGGACTACGAATTCTCGGCGACGTCGATGCGCGAGCACTGGCAGAGCGGTCTCGACGACACGCGCCGCACCCTGAAGCGGCGGGACTGGCTGGAGATGCCGCCGCAAGGTGGCGGCGTCGTCATCCGCGACGTGCATCGGGAGAGGGACTACTGACTCCATCGGCCATCACGACGATGTATCCGTCATGTGTGTATCGCGTTCGTTCCTGCTCGCCGCCTTCTTTCTCCAGGGTGCCGATGCGCTGGCCGCCGATCGAAGCATCAAGGCGGCGCCGGCCGTCACCATGTTGCCCGCCGTGTGCGTCAGATCCGAGCCATCGCCCGGCACGCCCGAGGTGCCGGGCGGCGACATCTTCGGGATGCTCAGTCCGAGCGACATCGGCGATCCGTGCAGTCTCAGTTATGCGGCTGAAATCACCGGCCGCACCGGCAAGCGCGACGGCCGCTACGTCGCGACGACCAAGAAATCGCAATTGACCTACACGCACTCGCAGCAGCTGTCGTTTGCCGCTTCGCCATTCGTCAGCGCCTTCCAATGGAAGGATGTCGGCGGCAATCACGATGCGCTCAAGGGGGCGGGCGCGGGCGTCGAGCGCAGCAGCCTGAACACGGTCGACTTCGACGGCGTGTCGTTTGAGGCCAGCTGGCGGGTGCTGTCGCGCTCGTTGCAGCAGCCGCTCGCCGTGACGCTGTCGACGGAGCCGCGCTGGTTTCGCCGCGACGCCATCACCGGCTACCGCGCCGATTCCGGGCAGGTCGAGTTGAAGCTGTTCGCCGACATAGCGCTGAGCGAGCACTGGTTCGTGGCGGTGAATGCGAATTACGGCTTCGGCACCCAGCGGCTGAAGATTCCCAGGGCCGAACTGCAGAAGGGATCGGCCTACGGGGTGGCGACCGCGCTGACATTCCAGGCCTGGAAGGACGAGACGGCCGCTGTGCAGGCCGTGTTCATCGGCGTCGAGGCGCGCTACGTGCAGGGGTTCTCGGGGCTGACCCTCAATTTCCGGGTCGGCGAGGCGCTGTTCGCCGGCCCGACGCTGGCGATCGCGTTCAAGGGCGGATCAATGCTGAACCTCGTCTGGTCGCCGCAGCTTGGCGGCCACGCCTGGCCGCCAAGCGCGCCCGGTCCGCTCGATTGCGACAACTTCGAGCGACATCAGTTCAGGATCAAGTTCGCGACGCCGTTGTGATGATCGTCATTGCGAGGAGCTGTAGCCCGCATAAGCGAAGCGCCATGCGGGGCCGACTCTCAACCCGGATGTCGCTTGCGCTCATCCGGGCTACGGTCTTGAGCTCAGCTCGAGAACTTGAAGCTCGTCGCCCAGTACGCCTTGATGTCGGAGACGAGCGACGACGGCAGCGGCACGTAGCCGAGATGCGCTGCGTCGGCTGCGCCACGCTCCAGCGCCCATTGCAGGAAGTTGAGCGTCGCGCGCGAGCGTTGCGATCCGCCGCTCTTCTTCATCTGCGCGAACACCGTCACCACCATCGGATAGGCGGTCTCGCCGGGCGCATCGACCAGCAGCTGGTCGAAATCGGTCGTGCCGCTCCAGGTCGCGCTGCTCGCTGCGGCCTGGAAGGCGAGCGGCTCCGGCTTGATGAACTGGCCGGCGCGGTTCTGGATGCTGGCATAGCTCAGCTTCGCCTGAAGCGCCTGGGCGAACTCCACATAGCCGATGGCATTGGCTGTCTGCTTCACCGTCTGCGCCATGCCGTCGTTGCCCTTGGCGGCGGCGCCGACCGGCCATTTGACGAGGAGATCCGAACCGACCTTGTCCTTCCAGTCCGGGCTGACGCGCGAGAGATAGGCCGTGAAGTTGAACGTGGTGCCCGAGCCGTCGCTGCGCCGGACGACCGCGATCGGCGCATCGGGCAGCTTCAGCGTCGGGTTGATCGCCTTGATCGCCGGGTCGCTCCAGGTCGAAACCTTGCCGAGGAAGATGTCGGCGAGCAGCGGTCCGGTGAACTTGATCTCACCAGGGGCGACGCCGGGGAGATTGACGACCGCGACCACGCCACCGATCACGATCGGAAACTGGCCAAGCCCGAGCTTTGCGAGCTCGGCGGAATTCAGCGGGGCGTCGGACGCGCCGAAATCGACCGCGCCTTCGCGCGCACGCATGGTCCCGGCGAGCGAGCCGCTCGGCTCGTAGTCGAGCACAGGTCCTGCCGGCGGATCCTCAAGTCCGGAGTTCGGCGCCGGATAGTCGCCGCCGCCCGCTTTCCAGCGCTGGTAACCGACCGCCCACTTGGAAATGATCGGAAATGCGAAGGTCGAGCCGGCGCCGGTCACTGCGGCGTTTCCGGCGATCTCCTGCGCACGCACCGGCGCGGTGGCGAGACCGGCGACAAGCGACAGGGCGAGACACGATGCGGCCAGCAATCTCATGGGGAGGCTCCTTCGTTTCGAATTCGATTAGGGACGACGGGTGACACGGGCATGACGCTCACGGCTCGTTGGCTGTTCCGACATATTTCTGAACGACATCCTTCCAAGCTGGCCCATGCACGATCTTCAAGAGCGCGCGGTTGATCGGCTCCGTCAGCGGGCTGCCTTGCGGCAACGCGATGGCGTAGTCGCGCACGGCGAGCGTGTGCGGCAGGATCTGCAGCTCGCGCCAACCATAGGTCTTGATCATATGGCCGAGGATCGCGCGCTCGTGCACCAGCGCTTGCACGTCGCCCCGCTGCAGCGCCTTGCTGGCCTGGATCACAAACGGGTAGTTGCGCACGGTCAGGCCCTGCAGCGACGACCATTCCTCGCCCGTCGTGCCTGCGACGACCGCGACCCGGGCGCGTGGCAGATCGTTCGGACCGGTGACGCCGGTCTTGAGCTGGCCGACGACGAACGACGACGCCAGCGTTGCCGAAAACACCGAAACGAGAAAGATGCTGGAGAACATCCAGAGCAGCGCCAGAGTGCGGCCGCCCCAGCCGATCGGCACCTTGTCGCCGTAGCCGGTCGTGGTCATGGTGACCGCCGCCCACCAGATACCGTCGCCGACGCCTGGCAGGAAGCGCTGATCGAAGTGAGCGCCCTGGCGGCGCTCCAGCAGCCAGATCGATGCGCCGACGGCGACCAGCAGCGCGACCAACCCGCCGACGATGGCGGCCGTGCGAAGCGTCATCAGGTTGCCGATCGTCGCCAGCAGGCCGCCGTCCGGTTCGGTCCGCACCAGGATGCCAAGGCCTGCGGAGAAGTAAGGGTGCGTGAAGTCGAAATGGGTCTCGGCGTCATGGGTGATCGGGATCGCCGCCAGCGCCGCATCGATCTCGCCTCGCTCAAGCGCTTCGAGCAGGCCCGCAGGATCGTAGTCGAACTCGCGCAACTCGATCGGCGCCTTCAATTCGGCGGCGATCTGTTGCCCCAGCTCGATGCTGAGGCCGTGCCACTGGCCATCGTCGCCGCGAAGCACGAACGGCGGCACGCGCATGGTGCCGACGACAATCTTGCCGGCCTCGGTGCCGACACGGGCCTGTGCCAGTGACGGGTCTGCACCGGTGCACAGGATGGCCGCGATCAGGGCGAAGATTCGGGCTAGCGACCTCATTCGCCGTCCTGGGTGATGCTGACATAACCGGCCTTGCGGACCAGCGACTGGCCGGCGGGGCTCAGGCAGAAGGCGACGAACGCGCTCGCCGTATCGGTCGAGCGGCGAGGTCCGATCAGATGCAGCGTGCGCGCCAGCGGATAGCGCTGCGACCGGACCTGCTCCGCCGTGGGCGTCGCCGCCTGCAACTGTTCGTCGACGCGCAGCGCGATCGACTTGACGCCGTTGCGTGCAGACCTCAAAGCGCCGAGGCTGGTGTAGCCGATGGCGCCGGCCCGCGCGCCGACCTCGGCGACGATCGCCTCGTTCGTCGGCAGCTGCGTAACGGATGGCGCATAAGCGGCGTCCTTGAGCACGCGGTCGCCGAACAGCGACGCCGTGCCCGACCCGGCCGCGCGGGCGAAGGCCGTGATCTCCAGGTCCTCGCCGCCGAGTTCGCGCCAATTGCGGATGCTGCCGGCGAAGATGGCTTGAAGCTGCTCGAGGTCGAGCGCGTCGATCGGGCTTGCGCGGTTGACGATGATGGTGACGCCGTCGCGCGCCAGCGCGAATTCCGAAAGTTCGATGCCTTTCGAAGCGGCGTAGTCGCGCTCACGTTGCGACAGGTCACGCGACGCCATGCCGATATCGGCAATGCCGTGCAGAACTGCTGCCACGCCGTCGCCGGAACCTCCGCCCTTGACGATGACATCGGCCTTCGGATTCCGGCTCATGAATTCTTCGGCGCACGCCGACACGACGGGACGCATGGTCTCGGAGCCTGCGACCTGTACCGAGCCTGTAGCGCCGGTCGCTGCCTGCCGTTCGCGGAGAAAAAAGAAAAGCGCTGCAACGGCCGCCAGGACAACGAACGCGGCAAGCGCGATGGTGCGTGAAATGGGCGAGGCCATGGCTGAGGCCTCCTTCGAAAACAGACGCTTAAAAATGAGCGAGTGGTTGGCGGACGCCACAGGCGTCCGCCAGGATTGTCGTCGAGCTTGAGGTCAGGCCGGCGCGACCGCCGCGCTGCCTGGACCTTCGAGCACCGGGCTGGTGCGGCTTGCCTCCGCCGCCGGCAGCACGCGTGCAACCGAACGTCGTTCGGCGTCGATCCGGTCGATCAGGTAGAACGCGCGCTCGGCGCTGCCGAGGATGGCGATGATCGCGCCGCGATCTTCCGCGGGAAGTTCGGACCCGAGCTTCAGGCAGCGTTCGCGCAAGGCGACGAGCTTCGGCATGCGGTCGTCCATGTTGGCCGCTGCCGGCTTGGGCGATCCGCTGGCCGGCTCGATCGACTGAAGGCCTGAGGAAATCTCGTCGATCACGCTGTTCACCAGCTCGCGGCCGGTGGCCGAGAAGGGATGCCGCTCGATACGACGCGCAACCTGATAGAGCGTCTCGCCGAGGCTCGCCGTGAAGTCCTCTTCCTCGATCAGGCTCGCGACAACGTCGGCGCGCGCGTAGGGGAGGTTCGGTGCGAACAGCACCGACGTGTATTGCCGGATTTCGCGGCTGAGCACGTCGATCGCGCCGGCATGCTCCTCCACGTCGTCCGGCGCATTTTCGGCGCCGCGCGCGATGTCGAGGAATTTGGCCGCAGCCCCGACGTAACGCTTTGTCTCGTTCTGGATCGCCGACAGCGCGTGCGCCGGATCACCCGCCAGTCGCGGATCGAGGTAGCGCGGCTGCGAGTAATCCTCCACGTCTTCCGCCGAGGTATGGCCGACCCGCGACAGCACGCGTTCGAACACGCCGACGAATGGGAACAGGAGCACCGTGTTGAAGACGTTGAAGAAGGTCGAGTAGAGGCCGACCGCCACCGGCACCAGCGGGAAGGTCTCCTTGCCGTTGACGATGACCGGAACGCCCGGATCGCCGCCGAAGAAGCCCATGGCCCATGTCAGCACCATCATGGACGGGAAGAACAGCGGGATCGTCACGCAGACGCCGATGATGTTGAAGGATATGTGGGCGTAGGCTGCACGCTTGGCATTCTTCGACAGATTGAGCGAGGCCATCCAAGAGGTGATGGTGGTGCCGAGATCGGCGCCGAGCGAGAACGCGACCGCGGTGGTCCAGTCGAGCACGCCGGCGGCGCCGAGGCCCATGACGATGCCGATCGTCGCCGACGAGGAGTGGATCATGGCCGTCACCAGCGCTGCGATCAGCACGCAGTAGATCAGGCTCAGGAAGTTGTCGGCCTTCAGCGCCGAGAGCACCTGCATCACCTCGGGCATGTTGCGCAATGGCCGGAGGCCACCGGTCATCAGGTTGAGACCGTAGAAGATCAGCGCGAAGCCCATGCAGGCCAGCGCGATGTTGCGGACCTTGTCGCTCTTCGCGAACACGTAGACGAGGGCGAAGATGCCGGCCAGTATCAAGCCGAGCGGTCCGAGCGGCAGCGCGATCAGGCCGTTGCCGAGCGTGGTGCCGATATTCGCGCCCATGATGACGCTGATCGCGGGGCGCAGCCCCATGACGCCCGCGTTCACAAGGCCGACCACCATTACTGTCATGGCGGTGGACGACTGGATGATGCCGGTGATCGCGGTGCCAGCGAGCACGCCCTTGATCGGCGTTCCCGCGATCTTCGCGAGCAACGCCCGCATCTTGTTGACCGCAAGCGACTGGATGCCGTTGCTCATGAATTCCAGCCCGAGCATGAAAATGCCCAAGCCGCCAATAACCGGCACCAGGATGTCCTTGAAGATATCCGACTGCATAACCCACCCCATTTGTGAATGCGACGGAATGTAGCCGCGGCTTCATGACAGGCGCGCGACATCGGCAAGCCCGCTACAAATCATTCGCGAGAGGCGGGCGGTGAGAGCCTTAGGGGCGTTGCTGGAGGTATCCTGGACCTTACGCAGCCACCGAAGCTTCGATGCGTTCCGCGACGAGGTCCATCGCATCGCGCAGCACTGTGGCGATAGCGCCGGGCTTCACCGCGTGCTCGGCAAGATGCCGGCGGAACGCCCGCGCGCCGGGCACCGCGTGGAACGCGCCGACGAGATGACGCGTCATTGCATGCAAGCGGATGCCGCGGGCGAGTTCGCGCTCGACATACGGAATGAAGGCCTCGATCGCATCCTTCATGCTTCGTTGCGGGCCCGGGTCGCCGAACAAGTCACTGTCGGCGTCCAACAGCCGCCATGGCTCCTGATAGGCGGCGCGGCCGAGCATCACACCATCGACATGCTGCAGATGCGCCTTCGCCTCCGCGATCGATCCGATGCCGCCATTGATGATGATCGGGACATCCGGCATCGCCGCCTTCAGCCGATAGACCAAGCCGTAGTCGAGCGGCGGGATATCGCGATTTTCCTTCGGCGACAGTCCCTTGAGCCAGGCTTTCCGGGCATGCACGACGAGCGCGTCGGCGCCGGCCGCGACCACGGCGCGCGAGATCGTCTGAAGCGCGATCTCCGGCTCTTGGTCGTCGATGCCGATCCGGCATTTCACTGTGACCGGCACGCAAACGGCCTGCTTCATCGCCGCGACGCAGTCGGCGACGAGATCCGGCTCGGCCATCAGGCACGCGCCGAAGCGGCCGTCCTGCACGCGGTCGGACGGACAGCCGACGTTCATGTTGATTTCGTCGTAGCCGAAATCCTCGCCGATCTTCGCCGACGTTGCGAGGTCGGCCGGGTCCGAGCCGCCAAGCTGCAGCGCGACCGGATGCTCGCTCGCGTCAAAGCCAAGCAGACGCGCGCGGTCGCCACGGATGATGGCGCCCGTCGTCAGCATCTCCGTATAGAGCCGTGCCCGACGCGACAGCAGTCGATGGAAGACGCGACAGTGTGTGTCGGTCCAGTCCATCATCGGCGCGACGGTAAATCTATATGACTGAAATCGCTGCATTTTTTGTGTGAATTTAAGCGCTGGGCCGGTCGTGTGTACCCGATTTTAGATCACGGCGCGCCCCCAATTTACGGTTCTTCGACGTCAGCGCGCACCCCCTGAATGGTCTCGGTCGCAAGGATGCTGCGGAACCTGTCTCCAAACATGGAAGACGTAAGCATCACTTTGCGCCGCTCCAAGGACTGCAGCCTTCGCGCTCCTCACTCTTGCGGCGAAGCCGGGGCGAACTCTCGACCATGACTCGACCGACACACAAGAGTGCTGCTCCGAGCTCTCCGCGCAGGGTTCTGGAATAGCATCGGACATGGTCTCATTCACTCATCACCACGGATACTCCATGACGAAATGAATGATGATCGCCAGAATCAGCGATGGGAGCATGAGCCCTGCATGTGCGCTATCCACGACGAGCCTTTCTGATGTTGAACCACTTGCCATTCGGTGTGCTTGTGCACGATTGCAGCTTGACTGAAACTGGCCGGGCAGCGCATTCGGACCCCCTGAGTGTTAGCGCTGCGCGTTTGATAAAGGGATCACGTGGTCCGAAATCTGGTCGCACATGACCGAGTGTTTCTGTCGGATCGAATTTTGTATCGAAAGATGTCTAACCGGATTGAAGACAGCCTTCGTTACAAAAATTTCTTCCATCCCTGCGCGGCGAATGGATCGTGATCCTCGCCGCCCGAGTGCGGGGGCTCGGTCCCTCGTTGAATGCTCTCGCCGCTGGACAGCCCACGCGCGGAAGCCAGTCCGGATTCCCGATCTTTGATTCGGTTAGTCGTTGCCTTCGTTCGGTAAACGCAAGTGATCGTCTTGACCGACGCTGCGATCGTTCGTCAAATAGTATCGATATGGTCGCATGGCGTAGCCGTGATTCGATACACACCGAACCGGCCGGACACTGAGTAACGTTGAGAGATGCTCGGCAACGTAGGGAACAATGTTTCCGCACGGTTGCAATGAAGGTTTCCGCTGAGTTCAACAACCGGCCGACGAAGATCGCGCCATCAAGGATCAAGATCATGTTTCGGCATGGAATGTTCGTCTTGCGGCTTCTGGGATTGTCACTCCTGACGGTGGGCGTATCGATTGCGCCGGCTTACGCGCAACAGAGCTTCAATGAACTGGCCGGCTCATGGTCGGGTGTGGGTTCGATGAAGCCGTCGGATGGGCCGCGCGAGCGGATCCGTTGCAAGGTCAATTACGCTGTCAAAAATGAAGGGCGGTCGACGAAAATGAATGTGCGTTGCGCGAGCGATGCTTACAAGCTGGAGCTGACTGCCAATATCGATCAAAGCGGCTCCGCGCTTTCAGGCAATTGGTATGAAAGCCAGTACCGACAGGGAGGCAAGATTTCGGGTCGGAACGTCAATGGTTTGATCGAAGCGAGAATCGAGGGCGATACGGTTGCGGCCTTGCTGACCGTCCGGACAAAAGGGAACCGTCAATCGTTCGCTATGGAATCGCCGGGGGCATGGGTTTCACAAGTCTCGATCGATCTTCTCAGAGATTCTCGATGAAGCCGTCGCGGGCCGATCGGTCATCGGCGCGACGCAAACTGTAGGCCTCCCGACACCCGAAGAGGTGGCGAACATCTTTGTATTTCTCACGTCCGATGGAGCGAGCTTCGTCACCGGCGCCCTCTATCTCGTGGATGGCGGCACCAGGATCGCAAAGGGCGGGCCGGGTGAAGTCGCTCCAAACTTCGTCAAGGAGGAGCCGAAGTCGATACTCGATCTCAAACACAACCGCGACGGCTTTAACAGCAAAGGATCGAAACCCCGCCTGCCGCTAGCGCCTGACTCTAACGTTTGCGTCAGTTGGAGGCAGGTGAGCGATAGGTGCGCGACAGCCAGGCGCTTTCCTTACTCTGATGTGCGAGTCCGCAAAGATCCATCGTCTCCAGGGTCGCCAGACCAAGGAAGATCGCCGCCGGAAGGACGAGGGACAATTTGTTTCGCGAAGCGCGCCTAGTGAGCGATGGCATTACCGAACTTTCTGTCAAGGTTACGGATTCTGCGTCCCAAATAGGCCTACGACACACAATCGATTAGGCTGAAAAATATGAATGGCCTTATGACCTACTCTCACCAATGAGGTCGTCGTCGGCATTTCAGCCGCGGTAGCGAAGCGCTTCAATCAGCAAGGCAAAAGCAGCGGTGGGCTGACGGCGGCTGGGATAGTAGACGTGATATCCCGAGAAAGGTGCGCACCAGTCATCTAATACTCGAAGGAGGGCGCCTTTGTTGAGGTGTTCTACGACGGCATCTTCGGGCAAATACGCGAGCCCAAGCCCAGCCAGTGCTGCGTCGATTCTCAGGGCCAGATTGTTGAATACAAGCGGACCTTCCGTGCGCACTTTCAGCTCGCGCCCGCGCTTCTCAAATTCCCAGGCGTAGATGCCGCCATATGTCGGCAATCTCAGATTGATGCAGCTATGCTCGGTAAGGTCTTGGGGTTTCTTGGGCGGCTTCCGCTGTTTGAAATAAGCAGGTGCGCCCACGACGGCCATGCGCATATCGGGTCCGATGCGCACCGCAATCATATCTTTTGCGAGCTGCTCTCCCAGTCGCACACCAGCGTCATAGCGTTCCGCAACAATGTCGGTGAGGCCATAATCCACCATGATTTCGACGGAGATCTCCGGGTATTTCGGCAAAAAAGTCTTTAGCGCAGGCCACAGTATGCTCGAGGCCGAATGCTCGCCGGCATTGATGCGGATCGTTCCGGACGGACGCTCCCTGAAATCACTTAAGCCTGCCACGGCAGTATCGATGCCGTCGAAATGCGGCTGAAGAATACTGAACAGGCGCTCACCGGCTTCAGTCGCAGACACACTGCGTGTCGTCCGGGTAAGGAGCCTGAGCCCGAGCCTTGCTTCCAGTCCGCTAATCGTATGGCTCAACGCCGATTGCGATACCCCGAGCTGGGCCGCTGCGCGCGTGAAGCTTCGTTCGCGGGCGACGGCAACAAAAGCGACGAGATCATTGATATTCGCGCGGGGCATTCATGAGGCCTCCTCATAACCATATGCGAAAGTCTTACGCTAATCGCAATAGTCCCGCGGTCCTACATTCGCTTTGACGTCAGCCTGGCCGAGGCTCGTTGAACGACTGGGCGAACTGAAAGGGATTAATGAAGTTTCCTCATGACCGTATGTTCGATTTGGTCGTAATGGGTTCTTCTTCCCGAAAATCAACGTGCTCCAGCGCTTCGCAGATCGGGCATCGACCGACTGCGACAAACCGCGTTGGGAACAAATCTAATGACTACAGCGCTGCCTGTTTGCCACCGCCAGGAATGGAATCGATGCAAAAACCAAATCTCGTGCAACTCTCGCGCCGCGCCTGGTTAGGCGGCACCGCAGCCACGCTGGCATTGTCTACGCTGTCATCGCAGGTCTCAAGCCAGCCAGGTTCAACGCCCATCGCTGCGGGTACCGACGCCCCGGTGACAAATAAGGTCTCGCTGACGGTGAATGGCACTCCGCGAGAGCTGTCAATCGACACGCGCACGACCCTTTTGGATGCGCTGCGGGAGCATCTGCATTTAACCGGTTCGAAGAAGGGATGCGATCAGGGGCAGTGCGGCGCTTGCACCGTCATAGTCGGCGGAAGGCGCATCACCTCATGCCTGACGCTGGCGGTCATGCATCAGGGTGACGAGGTCACGACCATCGAAGGTCTCGGGTCGCCGGAGAACATGCATCCGATGCAGGCGGCTTTCGTGAGGCACGATGGCTATCAGTGCGGATACTGCACGCCGGGACAGATTTGTTCGGCAGTAGCGATGCTCTCCGAGATCAAGGCGGGTATCCCAAGCCATGCAAGTGCGGATCTCCTCGCGCCAGCGCAGGCCACAACCAGCGAAATCCGGGAGCGCATGAGCGGCAATATCTGTCGCTGCGGCGCGTATTCCAACATCGTCGATGCCATTGCTGAAGTTGCCGGGAGGCAGGCATGAAACCGTTCTCTTATGAGCGCGCTGAAACTGTAGAGCAGGCGGCAGCGTCGGCCGAGCGCAATCCGAACGCGAGGTTTGTGGCCGGCGGAACTAATCTTCTGGATCTCATGAAGCTTCAGATTGAGACGCCGAGTCATCTCATCGATGTCAACAAACTCGCGCTCTATAAGATCGAGCCCACGCCTGACGGTGCATTGCGCATTGGTGCGTTGGTCCGAAATACGGACCTAGCCGCCAATGAGCGGATCCGCCGGGATTATGCGGTGCTTTCGCGCGCTCTATTGGCCGGTGCGAATGGCCAGTTGAGAAATCAGGCGACAACGGCAGGCAATCTGCTGCAGCGGACGCGCTGCCCATACTTTTACGACACCAATATGCCCTGCAACAAGCGAAAGCCGGGCGGTGGTTGCTCGGCCATTGGCGGCTTTACACGCCACCACGCCATCATAGGTGCGAGCGATGCCTGTATCGCCACGCATCCCAGCGACATGGCCGTGGCGCTGCGGCTTCTCGACGCGACTGTAGAGACCGTGCGCGGAGATGGCACAAAGCGCACCATTCCTGTAGCCGACTTTCACCGCTTGCCAGGAGACACACCGCATATAGAAACCGTGCTGGAGAAGGGCGAACTCATTACAGCAGTGGTGTTGCCCAGGCCGCTGGGCGGCGTCCACGTCTATCGCAAAGTACGCGACCGCGCCTCCTTCGCCTTCGCGCTTATATCGGTGGCAGTTGTAGTTCAACGCGACGGCGCAGGCCGTATCGCGCTGGGCGGCGTCGCGCACAAGCCATGGCGTGTCGAAGCCGCAGAAGCCGAACTTCCGCGCGGTGTGAAATCGGTAATGGAACCGCTGCTGGCGGGCGCCAGAACCACTCAAGACAACGCTTTCAAGCGGCCGCTCGTTCAGCGGACGCTCGCGTCGGTGCTCGCTGAAGCGAAGGGTTGAACACATGCGATTTGATGAGCCAGCAGAAACCAATCCAATCGACCAGCTCAAAGTGATCGGGCAGCCGTTGAGCCGCATTGACGGCCCGCTGAAAACCACCGGCCGGGCGCCCTACGCCTATGAGCGCCACGACGTCGCGCCTAACGCCGCCTATGGCTACGTTGTTGGTTCGGCCATCGCCAAAGGCCGCATCCGCAGTCTGAACGTAGAGGAGGTGCAAAAGGCCTCTGGCGTGCTGACCGTCGTCACGGCGGAAAACGCCGGCGCGCTCGGCCAGGGTAACTTCAACTTTGCTAAGCTTCTCTGTGGACCTGAGATTCAGCACTACCATCAGGCGCTTGCCGTCGTCGTCGCGGAAACTTTTGAGCAGGCCCGTTCCGCCGCATCGCTTCTGCGCATCGACTATGGGCCAGAACGAGGCTCCTATGATCTGGAGGAGGTGAAAGACACAGGCAGGCCTGCACAAATCACCAGCGGTCCCGGCGATTCCAGCGTCGGCGATTTCGCGGGCGCGTTTGCCGCCGCAGCGATGAAGTTCGACGAAACCTATAGGACACCCGACGAAGCACACGCGATGATGGAGCCGCACGCCACGACGGCTGCCTGGGATGGCGATCGGCTGACAGTGTGGACGTCCAATCAGATGGTCGACTGGGGCCGATCTGAACTGGCGCGCACGCTCGGCATGCCAAAGGAGAATGTAAGGCTAGTTTCGCCCTTCATTGGCGGCGGCTTTGGCGCCAAGCTTTTCCTGCGCTCAGACGCGCTGCTCGCGGCGCTCGGAGCGCGCGCGGTGCAGCGCCCGGTCAAGGTCGCGTTGCAGCGGGCACTGGTGATCAACAATACGGTCCACCGGCCGGCGACGATCCAGCGTATCCGCATCGGCACGACCGCTTCTGGCGAAATAACCGCCATCGCGCATGAGAGCTGGTCAGGCAATCTTCCGGGCGGAAAGCCGGAAGCGGCCGTCCAGCAGACGCGCTATCTCTACGCGGGAGAGCACCGGCT
Source organism: Bradyrhizobium sp. LHD-71 (assembly GCF_031157255.1). Lineage (GTDB taxonomy): Bacteria > Pseudomonadota > Alphaproteobacteria > Rhizobiales > Xanthobacteraceae > P52-10. The sequence continues at coordinate 18,073 of NZ_JAVIFX010000003.1, forward strand.
GACCGCCACACGCCTTGCGTTGCTGGATCTTCCCGAGGGCAATGCCATGCGCGCGCCGGGAGAAGCGCCTGGCATGATGGCGCTGGAAGTGGCCATCGATGAGATGGCTGAAAAGCTGAAGCTCGACCCTATCGAGTTTCGCTTGAAGAACGATACGCATTACGTGCCCGACAATCCTGTCCGCCCCGTCTCGCCGGATCCGCAATCCATCGCCGACCGGGAGAAACCGGAGCCGAACAAGCGCCCATTCTCGCAGCGTCGGCTGGCCGAGTGCTTCCGTGTGGGTGCGGAACAGTTCGACTGGCAAAAACGCAGCGCAACGCCGCGCCAGGTGCGGGAAGGGCGCTGGTTTATCGGCATCGGTACCGCTGCGGCGTTCCGAAACAATCAGCTTACGAAATCTGCGGCGCGCGTAAGACTCGATGGTCAAGGCGTCATCACTGTCGAAACGGATATGACGGATATCGGCACGGGCAGTTACACGATCATCGCGCAGACCGCAGCGGAGATGATGGGTGTGCCCGTCGAGAAAGTGGTCGTTCGTCTTGGTGATTCGATGTTTCCGGTGTCGGCCGGCTCCGGCGGGCAATGGGGCGGCAATTGCTCGACGGCCGGCGTTTATGCGGCGTGTGTCAAATTACGTGAGCTGCTTGCTCAAAAGTTTGGCGCAAACTCCGCGGATGTGCAGTTTACTGACGGACTGGTCAAAGCCGGAAACCGTTCGGCGTCGCTTGCGCAGCTCGCAGGCGACGCTGGCGTGGTCGCTGAAGACGCTATCGAGTTTGCCAACCTGCGCGATTCCTATCAGCAGTCCACATTCGGCGCGCATTTTGTCGAAGTAGGTGTTGACGTTGCGACCGGCGAAACGCGTATCCGCCGAATGCTCGCTGTGTGCGCGTCAGGCCGGATTCTCAATCCCAAGACGGCGCGGAGCCAGGTTATTGGCGCCATGACCATGGGAGCAGGGGCCGCATTGATGGAGGATCTCGTTGTCGACAAGCGCTTCGGGTTTTTCGTCAATCATGACCTCGCATCATACGAAGTGCCGGTTCACGCCGATATCCCGCATCAGGATGTCGTCTTCCTGGATGAGACAGACCCTGTGTCCTCGCCCATGAAAGCCAAGGGTCTGGCCGAACTGGGCATCTGCGGCGTCGGTGCGGCTGTTGCCAACGCCATCTATAACGCCACGGGCGTGCGCATCCGCGATTATCCAATAACGCTCGACAAGCTCTTGGAAAATTTGCCTGAGCTGAGCTGAGACCGGAACAAAGGAGCTACGGAATTGAATCGCTTGAGGCAATCAGTCGCCGCAACAATTATAATCACGACAGCAGTCGTTCCAACAATGGTGCATGCTCAATCCAATACTCCGGCGACGCCGTCCGCCAGCCCGCGGCAGCCATCGGCTGCACAGCAGCTGATGGGTGACGTTGCTCCCAAGTTGGCGGAGCTTACCGATGGTGTGTTGTTTGGAGATGTCTGGGAGCGGCCACAGCTTTCCAAGCGGGACCGCAGCCTAGTGACGATAGCGGCCCTGATTGCGCTCAATCGTCCGGACCAGCTTCGCTCCCACCTAAATCGAGCGCTTCAGAACGGGGTTACACAGGAAGAAATCGTCGAGGCGATTACCCACCTGGCATTCTATTCGGGATGGCCGAATGGCGTAACTGCGGTCGGCATTGCAAGAGACGTGTTTCAACAGCAGAAGCGTTAGGCCCAGCTATTCGGTCCTCTGCATTTCCTGGATGCGCCATGAGAAGCACTCTATACGCAGGCCTTCTTGCCATGATCATTCCAAATGCGGCCAACGCCGAAATCGTCATCACGCGCGTTGGTACGCAACCCTCCAGCGCAGGTCCCACCGAAAACTTCACCGGCAGCGTCCGTGTCGATTCACGTTTCCAGGCCAAGGCTCCCGCCCGCATTGGGGGCGGCTTGGTGACGTTCTCGCCCGGCGCACGCACCGCATGGCATACGCACCCCTTGGGTCAGACACTCATCGTCACCGCGGGCGCGGGCCTTGTGCAGGAGTGGGGCGGACCGGTGCAGGAATTCCGGCCGGGCGATATCGTTTGGATACCGCCGGGCGTGAAGCACTGGCATGGTGCAACCCCGACGACGGGGATGTCACACATCGCGATTGCGGAAGCGCTCGACGGCAAAGTGGTGGAATGGCTGGAGCACGTTACGGACGATCAGTACCAGCGCTGACGACCGTTTGGTCAGGCACGCGATCGGCTCGGACGGGTTCGCAAAATATCTTCACCGCATACGCGGGCATCATCATCTCTCTGTCGCCGACGGGTCTCGAGTGAATCGGCGGGGCGGGCGTCAGTCTGCTGATGCCCACGCAAAAAGCAGCACCGCGATCGTCCCCAGCGCGCTTCTGACGTTGTGAAGTTTGCCCCACTGGACCAGCATCCTTCGGCTTTCGGTGCCTGCTTGATTTTGATCCATCGCCAGCAGACGCTTGTTAATCGGCATGATCATCAAAAGCGTGAAAGGCCAATTAGCAAGGAGCGCAACGCTCCCTATGATCCAACGCCAGTCCGACGAGAGATAGCCGGCGGCTATTCCGGCCAGACCGCCAATCACAGCCAGTCCGGACTGGATTGGGAGGGCTCGCTTGTAACTCGGCTGCCATTGCCGAAGAAGCGGCGCATCGTCCAGACAAAGCCGAGCAGGATGCTCGACAAGCGTAATGTAGAGCGCGGCCCCAGCGAACAGTGCAGCGCTGATCAGAGCAACCAACGAAAATATCATGACCGTTCCTCGGCTTTGCCGGAGGAGGCGCGGAACCCAAATAACTGCAAATCTATTGGCGCGTCGTCAAGGCTTAAGGACCGCCGCGCTCGCTGGCCGCACCAAACACCTGCCCGGTCGCTTCGTTTGAGGCCAGAACGACAAAGAGCGAGGCGAGCTCGTCCGCCGGCCCGCCCCCCGGCGGCGTCGTGGCGCCGAAGCTCTTCAGATTTTCCTGGGTCCTGACCGCCCGTGACCTGCAACGGCGTCCACACTGGGCTGGGGGCCACCGCGTTCACGCGGATTCCGTTCTTTGCCAGCTGCTTTGCCAGACCCTTCGTGAAGATCAGGAGCGCGCCCTTGGTGGCGGCGTATTGCCGGACATTTCGTTCACCCGAGAACGGATAAGGACGGCGAGGACGTCCTTGCTGGATTTTCAAACGATATCGGACATGCTAGGCATTTTTTGGGATCAACCGAAGGGCAGGGCGGCTCGTGAGCAGGCGAAAGGGGTGGACCGCGTGGATTGCGCTCGTCGCAGCCTATGCGTTCGCAATTCAGTCGCTGTTTGCAGCGTTTGCGATTGGCGCCAGCGCCACTCCATCTCACTCTGAGATTCAAGGCGCGATCTTCTGCATCGCCAATGGTGAAACCGCGCCGACCGGTGATGCGCCGCCGAACAGCAGACACCTGCTTGACTGCTGTACTCTTGCGTGCGGCATGTTCGCGGCCGCGGTCGATGCGCCGCCCGATGCGGCTGCGGTCCCGTTGCCGCCGCGCGCCCAGGCGATCGTCCTTTTTCCCGCCGGCCATGAGTCCGTTCGTTCGAAAGGCGAGGGACGTCTCGGCAATCCCCGCGCTCCACCTCTGATGATCTGATCGGAATCGTCGGCGCACGACTAGCTGTGCCGACATGTATCCGTGCTCGTTGCGGCGGTGACCCGCCTCAACGCCGCATGTTCTGTCATCAGTGATGAGAATCAATCATGTCTGCCCGTCAAGCGCCCGCCCGGGCGACGCGGCGCATGTGCGTCGCCGTGCTGCTCGCGTCCTCCGCTACACCTCCCGCATTCGCGCAAGAAGCGCCGGCGCAATCGACGTCGGCAGCTGTCGAGTTGCCGACGATTGCCGTCGAAGGATCTGCCAGCCCATCGAATCTCGATGTGCCGAATTCCGTGGGCAGCCTGGTCGGGCTGACGCCGCGCGAGACGCCGGCGACCGTCAATATCGTCACGCAGAAGGATATGCAGGAGAAGGGGCTCCGCACTGTCGTGGAAACCCTCAACTCGGTGCCCGGCGTAACCTCTGGAAATCTCCCCGGCGAACCGGCCGTCATTTCCATGCGCGGCTTCTCCCGCGCCGCTACCGGGTATGCGATCGACGGCGTGCGTGCGGTCGATCCGCTGATCGTGGCGCGCGACTACGACACGTTCAGTTTCGAGCGGATCGAGATCCTCAAAGGGCCGGCGTCTGTGATCCAGGGCACTGGCGCGCTGGCCGGCGCTGTGAACCTCGTCACGAAGCAGCCAAGACTGCAGGAAACAAGCGCCGAGGGTCTGATCAGCTACGGCAGTTTCAATTCGCTGCGGACGGGCATCGACGTGAATGCGCCGATCGGGCCGGAGGCGGCCGTGCGATCGACGCTGAGCTACGGGCAGTCCGATGGCTATATCGACGACACTAATTCGAGGAAGGTCGGCCTGACCACAAGCGGTGCCTATGCGCCGACCGACAGACTCTCGTTCTCAGGCTCGGTGAACTATTTTCATGACGAGTTCAAAACGCCCTACCAAGGAATACCGCTGATCCCGCGTTCGGTGGCGCGTGATCCCACAAATCTTGTCTCGGCCCCGAACGGGCTCGTCGTCGACCGGTCCATCCGCGATCAGAACTACAATGTCATCAATGGACTGATGGAGTCCGATACAGTTTGGCTGCGCGGCGGCGCCGAGTACAAGCTGACCGGCAGCTGGACGCTGAAGAACGAACTGAGCTTCTTCAAGGCCGATCGCATCTGGGCGAATTCCGAGGACTTCACATTCAATGCGATGTCGGGCCTGCTTGATCGTACAACGACAAAGATCACCCACGATCACCAGTTCTGGTCCGAGCGCGCGACGGCCGCCCATGATGGCATGATCGGCGGGTTTCGTAACCGCTTTAGCGCCGGTGTCGAATACATCGACACGGCGCTTCAGTCGGACAGAAGGTTTGGGACGACCGGCGCGGTCGACCCATTCAATCCCAGTCGTGGTTATTTTCCCGCTGATACCGCTGCGAACTTTGCGACTCGACAGGACTTCGACAGCGCTCTCAAGACGTTTGCCGTGTTTGCGGAAAACGCGATCAATCTGACGCCGGACTGGCTTGTGCTCGCCAGCATCCGACACGAAAGCATGAAGCTCGATCGCCGGATCGACGACCTGAACACGGGCGCGATGTCACGTTTCGACAAGACGTTCGAAGATCTCTCATGGCGCATTGGAACGGTCTACAACGTGACGCCTGGGACGGCGCTGTTCGCCCAGTACAACGAAGCCGCCATTCCGGTTGCAACGCTGCTGCTCAGCAACACGGCTAACGGGCGCTTCGAGCTCTCCACGGGCCGTTCCGTGGAAGGTGGAATCAAAGCATCTTTCTGGAGCGATCGCGTCGTTGCAACTGCCTCGGTGTATCAGATCGAGCAGGACAATATCCTGACACGTGACCCGATCAACCCGGCGCTGACCGTGCAAGGCGGCAGCCAGCGCTCGCGCGGCATCGAGCTGGATGTCTCGGTCGCGTTGACGGAGCAGTGGAAGGCTGGCGGAAACGCATCGTTTATCGACGCTGAGTTCACCGAGCTGCGCAGTGCCAGTCGCGATCTGCGAGGAAACCGCCCGGTCAATGTCCCGGCTGAGGCATTCATGATCTGGACCAGCTATCGGTTCGCGCAGATTCCGTTGACGATCGGTGCATCGATCCAGCGCGTCGGTTCATTCTATACCGACACCGCCAACACGATCGAGGTCAGCGGCCGCACGCTGCTCGATGCCTGGCTGGCCTACGACATCGCTGGCGGGACGCTCCGGCTGCGTGGTCGCAATCTCACCAATGCTTTCTACGCGGACTGGTCAGGATACAGCTCCACCCAGGTGTATCTTGGTGCGCCGCGCAGTTTCGACGTCTCCTACAACATCAAATTCTGAGCCAACACCGACGTGCCTCGCCTGCTTCGCTGGCGAGGTCACTGTCCGGGCGTCTTCAAATGCATACGGCAATGACTTCTTTCTTCTCGCCCGCAGACCTCTACCGAACCGTCTGGCGCTGGCATTTCTATGCCGGCCTGGTCGTTGCGCCCTTTCTGTTCGTGCTGGCGGTGACGGGCGCGATCTATCTCTTCAACGACGAGATCAACGACGTGCTTCATCGCGACCTGCGCATCGTCGCGCCTGTGTCCCACCCGGTGCCACTCGGCCAAATCGTTGAGGCGGCCGTCGACGCCTATCCGGGAGGGAAAGTCACCCGCATCGACACCCCGCGCGGAGCCGATCGCAGCGCAGAGGTGTTCGTCACGCCAGCATCAGGCGAGCCGCTGCGCGTATTCGTCGATCCCGGAACGGGTCAGGTTTTGGGATCTTACATCTACACGCACACGCTGGTAGGCTTTGCCGACGTCGCACACGGATCGCTGATGCTGGGCGATTTCGGCGATGGTATCGTCGAACTCGCCGCCTGCTGGGGCTTCATTCTGACGGTGACCGGACTCTATCTCTGGTGGCCGCGCGGACGACGATGGTTTGGTGGCGCTCTCTATCCGCGATGGAACAGGCAGGGACGGTCCTTCTGGAAGGAATGGCACTCCGTGCTTGGCATTTGGTGCGCACTCCTCATCATGTTTCTGATTCTGACTGGCCTGCCATGGGCGAGTTTCTGGGGCGACCTGCTGCGCCGGGGCACCGATTTGGTCGGCATCGGCTACCCGGCAAGCCACAGATTGCATGGGACGCCATCGACCTCGACGATCAAGGATGCCACCGGCCAAGCCGCCCCATGGACGTTGGAAAAAGCGGTGATCCCGCACTCGGACCCGCATGCCGGCCATCACGGGCACGGCGTCGCATCCGACCAGTCGACCGCCGACGCATTGGGCGTGAACGACGTTGCCGTGATCCTGGAGCAGCAGGGCATGAAATCCCCGTATCGGTTGAGCCTGCCGAGAGATGCCAGGGGAGTCTTTACGGCCTTCTCCTACCCCGACCAGCCGGAAACACAGCGCACCCTGCACATCGACCAATACTCGGGCCGCGTTCTCGGTGACATCCGCTTTCAGGATTACGGATGGGCAGCAAAAGCGGTCGAGCTCGGTGTTCAGATCCACATGGGCAACTATTTCGGGCAGCTCAATCAGATCGTCATGTTGATTCCCTGTATCGGAATCGTCGTTTTGACGGCGACTGGCCCCATCATGTGGTGGCGACGACGCCCGAAGGCGCAGTTCGGCGCACCACAGCCAACGTCGTCGCTGAGCGCGCGCACCTTGACGATGATTGTGGTGGGACTTTGCGTGGTCTTCCCGCTCGCCGGTGCGTCGTTGGCGATTGTCCTCATTGCGGATAACGTAGGTCGTCATCTGCTGGCGTGAAGCAGATCGTGCGTCCGCTACGTCGCGATGCCTGGGGGCGCCTCGTCATGCCATCTCCGCCTCCACGACAGGCACCGCCGGCCATCTCACCGCGCGTGCAATCCTGCTGCTTATTGGCTTTCAAATAGGCAGACCTATCGACGTCGCGCCTTTTCGGCATCGTCGCTGCCCGACCGCTCGGCGAGACCTCATCGCCGGGGCCTGCGTCGGGATGATCCGAAAAACGCATTCGCGATAGACACTTACGCGCGAGGTTCGCCGTTGCAGTGAGATCATGCCGCGTTTGGCACGGTGATTGCTCTGATCTGATGTGCGCATGATCCGTTGTGCGCATGGATCTGGCGAAGGGTGCGCGACGAGAAGCTGGGCAATCCAGCCGACCGGCGTGGAGGTGCAGGCATGTCGGTGATTGAAAGCGAAACGCTGGAGAGGAGCGAACTCCTGGACTTCAGCATCGCTGACCTTGGGCGGATGATGCGCAACGGCTCGGTTTCGCCCGTCGAGCTGACGACAGCCTGCCTCGAGCGGATTGCGCGTCACGACGCTGCTCTCAACAGTTTCATCACCGTCACGGCTGAAACCGCGCTTTCGCAGGCGCGTCGCGCCGAAGCGGAACTCGCGAGTGGCCGCGATCGTGGGCCTTTCCACGGCATTCCATATGCCTTGAAGGACAATGTGGACACGGCCGGCATTCTGTCTTCTTCCCATTCGAAGATATTCATCGACCGCAAGCCGGCCGAGAGCGCGACCGTCGCGCAAAAGCTCGAGCAGGCCGGCGGCATCCTGATCGGAAAGACATCGACCTTCGAATTCGCAATCGGCGGCCCGTCCTGGGATCTTCCCTGGCCGCCCGCGCGCAACCCCTGGAATCGCAACTACCTGCCCGGAGGTTCGTCGTCCGGCTCCGGCGCTGCTGTCGGGGCGCGTTTTGTGCCGGCTGCGATCGGGACCGACACCGGCGGCTCGATCCGTTGGCCGGCTGCGATGTGCGGCATCACTGGTCTCAAGCCCACCTACGGCCGGGTCAGTCGACGCGGCGTACATCCGAACACCTATTCGCTCGACCATTGCGGGCCGATGACGCGCTCGGCAGAAGACTGCGCGATCATGCTCGCCGCTTGCGCCGGCTATGATCCGCTTGATCCCGGGTCGATCGACGAGCCGGTGCCCGACTATCGGGCTGCCCTCTCCGGCTCGATACAGGGGCTGCGCATCGCTCTCGTGCGACACTGGTACGAGGAGGATGCGACCGAAGAGGTCATTGCCGCCGTCGACGCTGCGGTGAATGTGTTGCGTGAACTCGGCGCTGTTGTCGAGGTGGTGACGCTCGATCCGCTGCGCGACTATGTCGATGCCAAGACGACGATCTCCATCGCCGAGCTCTTCTCTGTACACGAGAAGGATCTGCGAACACGTCCGCAGGATTTCGGAAAGCTGCTGCGCAGCCGTGTGATGGTTGGAGGCCTCGTCCGCGCCGAAGATTATGTCCAGGCCATGCGCTGGCGCGCCGAGCTGTCGACACGGATGATGGCGCAGTTCTCTCGCTTCGACTTGCTCGCCACCGCCGGCTGGCTTGCGCCGGCTGATCCGGCCGATCCCGACGGGGTCGATTTCTTCAAGAAGCGGCAACTCGTGACCATGCCCTTCAGCCTCGCCGGCCTGCCGGCGCTCGTCGTGCCCTGCGGCTTTTCGCAGACCCGTCTGCCGCTTTCGTTGCAGATCGCCGGCCGCCCGTTCGACGAGGCCACGGTGCTCCGCGCGGGCGATGCCTACCAGCGCGTGACGGATTGGCACCGCACGAAGCCGGCGCTCGGCTGAACGGAGACCGACATGGCCAAGCAGACGACTGTTCCACCTTCGCCCGCCACCCGCGAAGACATCGCAGGTCTCGCGAAGAATGCCGGCCTGGATCTGCCACCCGATCTCTTCGAGGAACTGGTGGTCGCTTACGGCAACATCGAGCCGATGCTGATGCGGTTGCGCCGCGGGCGCGATCGCGCCGACGAACCTGCGCATGTCTTCGATCCACGAAAATTCATGCCAACGAGACCATGAACGCAATGTCCGACGTCGATCGATACTTCAGGAGATGGGACTGACCGCTGCTGCATAAGGATCAAGAGCGGTCACGGAAGGCCGCCGTCACGAGGAAGCCCATGGGGGATCGAACAAGAACAAGGAAAAAGGCTCCGTCGATGATCAGACGTTCGTTTCTTTGGCTGCTGTCGGCAGCCTCGCTGACGGCAGTGATGTGCGTAGCCGCCCGTCATGATTCAGCGCTGGCGCAAAGCAAGCCGGGCGTGCTGCGCGTGGCAATGACTGCCGGTGACATTCCACTGACGACGGGCCAGCCGAGCCAGGGCGGCGAAGGCATCCGTTTCATAGGCATTACGCTTTATGACGGGCTGACCCGTTGGGACCTGTCCAAATCGGACAAAGCGGCCGAGGTCATTCCGGACCTTGCGGAAAGCTGGACCGTCAATCCCGGCGATCAGAAGATCTGGACGTTCAAGCTTCGCAAGGGCGTGAAATTCCACGACGGCTCGGAATTCAATGCCGATGCGGTGGTCTGGAATCTCGACAAGCTGATGAACAAGGAGACCCCTCAGTTCGATCAGGCGCAGGCCAACCAGGCCGCCTCGTACAGCGCGCCGATCGCCAGCTGGCGCAAGATCGACGACTGGACCGTCGAGATCACGACCAAACGTGTGGACGCGGTGCTGCCGTACAATCTTGCGAACCTGTTCATGTCGAGCCCCAAACGCTGGGAAGACCTTGGAAGGGACTGGAGCAAGGTTGCCGAGAAGCCCTCGGGCACCGGCCCGTGGATGCTCGAATCCTTCAAGCCTCGCGAGCGCGCCGAGCTCGTGCGCAACCCGGACCACTGGGACAAGACCCGCATCACCAAATCCGAGCGGCTGATCCTGCTGCCGATGCCGGATCCCAACACGCGCGTTGCCGCATTGCTCTCCGGTCAGGTCGACTGGATCGAGGCGCCACCGCCGGACGCGGTGCCTCGCCTCAAGCAGCAGAAGATGCAGATCGTCACAAACCTCTATCCGCATATCTGGCCGTATCAGCTCTCCTTTCTCGACGACTCGCCGTTCAAGGATATCCGCGTCCGCAAGGCGGCCAATCTGGCGATCGACCGCGACGGTCTTGTCAAAATGCTGGGCGGGCTCGCCGTGCCGGCGAAAGGCATGGTCAACGAAACGCATCCCTGGTTCGGCAAGCCGACCTTCGAGATCAAATACGATCCGGAGCAGGCGAAGAAGCTATTGAAGGAAGCCGGCTACGGTCCGGAGAAACCGGCCAAGGTCAAGATCGTCATCTCGCCCTCCGGTTCCGGCCAGATGCAACCGCTGCCGATGAACGAGTTCATCAAGGAGAACTTCGCGGATGTCGGCATCGACATGGAGTTCGAGGTCCTGGACTGGGAGGCGCTGCGCACGCGCCGGCGGCTCGGTGCCGAGGCGCCGGAGAACAAGGGCAGGCACGGCGTCAACAATTCCTGGGGCTACTGGGACCCTGATATCGGCTTGATCGCGGCAGCAGGTTCGTTCGCGCGCGTGCCCGTGGGTTTCAACTGGGGTGACTACAAGAATGAGAAGGCCGATGCACTCGCCCTCAAGGCGAAGGCAACCTTCGATCCCGTCGAGCAGGCCAAGATCCTTGGAGAGCTGCATAGCGTGATCGTGGACGACGCCATGTGGGTGTGGATGGTCCATGACCTCAATCCCCGTGCCATGCGGCCAAACGTCAAAGGCTTCGTCCAGGCGCAGAGCTGGTTTCAGGATCTGACACCAGTCGTCGTCGAATAACCCGCTCGGCGGGCGGCGTCTCCCTCGCCGCCTCGCCGCTCCGCCGTCGGCCGAAGGCAAGGTCTCCATGTTCGTCTACGCACTGCGCCGCATCCTCTATACGATCCCGATCGCGATCGGTGTTTCGTTGGTCTGCTTCGCCCTGATCCATCTCGCGCCCGGCGATCCGCTGAGCTCGGTGATTCCGGAAGGCGCGTCGGCAGAGATGATCGCGCAAATCCGGACGGCCTATGGCTTCGACCGGCCGCTGCCCGTCCAATATCTGAAGTGGCTCGGCCATGTCGTTACCGGCGACTTCGGCACCTCGATCATGACCCGCAGGCCGGTTCTGGCCGAGGTGTTACCCGCCGTCCTCAATACCCTGACGCTTGCATCAGCCGCGGTCCTGTTCGGCTTCGCGCTCGGTTGCCTGTTCGGCGTGATCTCGGGATATGTCGCCGGCACCCCGACCGACCGCTCCGTCGCCGCGTTTTCGATCACCGGCGTATCGATTCCGCATTACTGGCTTGGAATGGTTCTGATCGTCATCTTCGCGGTCAATCTCAACGTGCTGCCCGCAACCGGCATGGGGGAGGGCGGCTCGGGCTCCTTCGGCTTCAACTGGGACAGCCTTCAGTACCTCATCCTGCCGGCGCTGACGCTCTCGGTCATTCCCGCCGGCATCATCGCACGGGCTGTGCGCGGTACGGTTGCCGAGGTGCGCAAGCAGGACTTCATGCAGACCCTCTACGCCAAGGGGCTGCCGGGTCGACGCGTCTTTGTTCATGTCGTCAAGAACGCGCTCCCGGCGGTGCTGGCGGTGATGGGCTTGCAACTCGCGCAATTGCTCGGCGGCTCCATCCTGGTCGAGACCGTGTTCGCCTGGCCGGGGACCGGCTTTCTTTTGAACAACGCCATCTTCACGCGTGATCTGCCGATGCTCCAGGGCACGATCCTCGTGCTGGCCATGTTCTTCGTGCTGATCAACCTGCTTGTGGACATCCTGCAGACCGCAGTCGATCCGCGGATCAAGCGCGCCTGAAACGGAAGCCTTCATGTCCCAGACATCCATCGCCGTCGCAGGTCTAGGTGCTCCGCTGAAGGGCAAGCGGCCCGTCACACGCAGCTTCTGGCAGAACGTTTTTCGCCGCTTGACGCGTGATCCGGTCACGATGATCTGTCTCGCCATCCTGGTGCTGATCATTATCGCCGCGGTCTTTGCGCCGCTGATCGCACCGCACGATCCTTATCGCACCAGCATGGCGCGGCGCCTGATCGCTCCCGGCGACGCTCGTTATTGGCTCGGCACCGACGAGCTTGGCCGTGATCTGCTCTCGCGCCTCATCTATGGAGGCCGGCTCTCGCTCTTCACCGGCTTTACGCCCGTGCTGCTCGCGACCGTGATCGGCGGCACGCTCGGTATCATCGCCGGTTATCTCGGTGGGGCGATCAACATGGCGATCATGCGCGTGATCGACATCTTCTATGCCTTCCCCTCCGTGCTGCTCGCGGTCGCGATCTCCGGCGTGCTCGGAGCCGGCATTGGCAACACGATCCTCTCGCTGACCCTGGTCTTCATTCCGCCGGTCGCGCGTGTCGCCGAAAGCGTTGCGACACAGATACGCGCTCAGGACTTCGTCGAAGCGGCGCGCGCAACCGGCGCGGCGAACTGGCGGATCGTTTCGTCCCATGTCGTGCCGAACGTGACCGGGCCGATCTTAAGCTATGCGTCGAGCCTGATCAGCGTTTCGATCGTGCTGGCCTCGGGCCTGTCGTTCCTGGGGCTCGGCATTACGCCGCCGGAGCCGGAGTGGGGGCTGATGCTGAACACGCTGCGCCAGTCGATCTATGTCGCCCCGCTCAACGCGGTGATGCCCGGGGTCATGATCTTCATCACTTCCATGTGCTTCAACCTGATGAGCGATGGTTTGCGCAGCGCCATGGACGTCAAGCAGTGAGGGCGACCCGCCTGACATCCATCCCTTCAGCCCATGCGCGCGGTCCGATCATGACGCAGGTCCTGAGTGATGCCGACGCGCGTGACCGCGGTGGCCCGGCCCAACCGCTCCTGATCGTCGAAGGTCTCAAGAAGCACTTTCCCATTCGCGGCGGCCTGCTCGGCCGGCCGCAGGCCTGGGTCCAGGCCGTGGACGGCGTCGATCTCGTCGTCAGGAAGGGCGAGACGCTCGGCATCGTCGGTGAATCCGGTTGCGGCAAGTCGACGACCGCGCGACTGCTCATGCACCTGATCGCGCCGGATTCGGGCGAGATCATTTTCGACGGTGAGGCGGTCGGCGCCATGCGCGGGCTGACGGTCCGCGATCTGCGTCGGCAGATGCAGATGATCTTCCAGGATTCGTACTCATCGCTGAACCCGCGCATGACAATCGAGGACTCGATCGCCTTTGGCCTGATCGCACAGGGTACGGCAGCGACGGAAGCGCGGACGCGGGCGGGGACGATGCTGCGCATGGTCGGGCTGACGCCCGACATGTTTGCCCAGCGCTATCCGCACGAACTCTCTGGCGGGCAGCGCCAGCGCGCCAATATCGCCCGAGCGCTGACAATGAGCCCGCGCCTTTTGATCCTCGATGAGGCCGTCTCGGCGCTCGACAAGTCGGTCGAGGCGCAGGTGCTGAACCTGTTGCAGGATTTGAAGCAGAAGCTCGAGTTGACCTACATCTTCATCTCGCACGACCTGAATGTGGTTCAGTACATCAGTGATCGCGTGCTGGTAATGTATCTCGGTAAAGCGGTCGAGATCGGCCCGGTCGAGGCGATCTACCGGGCGCCGAAGCATCCCTATACACGCGCGCTGCTCTCCTCGCGTCCGTCGATGGATCCGCGCCGCCGGATGCAGACGCCGCCGCTCTTCGGCGATCCACCGAACCCGATCAATCCGCCGAGCGGTTGCCGTTTCCGGACACGCTGCCCGATTGCTGAAGCCGTCTGTGCGGAAAAGATGCCCGCGCTGGGCAGCATGACGGACGCAGAGGCGCATGTCGTCGCCTGCCATGCGCATCGTCCAGGCTCCGGGCACAGCAATGCCCCATCGGAAGGAGCGGTGCATTGATGTCCGCTGTGTCGAAACAGGCGCCGCTCGTCGAGGTCGAAGACCTGACGGTTCGCTTCACCGGGCGAGACCTCGACATCCGTGTCGTCAATGGCGTGTCGTTCACGCTCGACCGCGGCTCCTCGATGTGCGTGCTCGGTGAATCAGGTTCCGGCAAGAGTGTGACTCTTCGCGCGCTGATGCGGCTGTTTCCGCCGACAGCGACGCTCGACGGACGCATCCGCGTCGACGGCGTAGATGTGCTCGCGCTCGGTGAAAATCAGCTCCGGCAGATCCGCGGCGGCTTGATCTCGATGATCTTCCAGGAGCCGATGACGGCGCTTGACCCGGTGTTCACCATCGGCCAGCAAATCGCCGAGACGCTGGTCTATCATGAGGGCATTTCCTTCCGCGCGGCACATGCGCGGGCGCTTTCCTTGCTGGAACTGGTGCAGGTCCCCTCGGCCAAGCGCCGCCTCGAGGCCTATCCGCACGAATTATCGGGCGGTTTGCGCCAGCGCGCCATGATCGCGCTGGCGCTCGCCTGCAAGCCGAAGCTGCTGCTCGCCGACGAGCCGACGACGGCGCTCGATGCCACCGTGCAGATCCAGATCCTTTTGCTGTTGCGCGAGCTGCAGCATGAACTCGGGATGGCGACGATTTTCGTGACGCACGATCTCGGCGTCGCCTGCGAGGTCGCAGACAAAATTGCGGTGATGTATGCGGGCAAGTTCGTCGAGGCGGGCTCGGCCGAACAGATCATCGGCGCGCCGCGCCATCCCTACACGCAGGGACTGATGAACTCGACGATCCACGCCGATATGCGCGGCGTCAAGCTGGACCCGATTCCCGGCGCGCCGCCGGACCTGACCGATCTTCCGCCGGGCTGCCCGTTCGCGCCGCGCTGTTCCGTGGCGCGCGAGCCCTGCCTCGGCCTGCAGCCGGAGCTGGTCGCTCTCGAAGGCGGCCAGAAGGCGCGCTGCCTGCAGTACGGCGCCGCGCCGAGTTTTGCGCACGCGCCGCTGCTTCAGGCGAGTTGAAAGGAGGTGTCATGAACAAGCCGAATACCGCTTCGGAATTTACCGATACGACAAGCCCGCTGCACTTTCTCACCGTGACCGAAGCTTCCAGGCTGATCGGCAGCCGGCAGCTTTCGCCTGTCGCTCTGATCGAGGCGTTTCTCGCGCGAATTACGGCGGTCGATGAGACGCTTCGCAGCTATATCACGGTGACGGCCGAGCGTGCGCTTGCCGGTGCCAGACGCGCCGAGCGCGAAATCGCTGCCGGGCGCTGGAAGGGACCGCTGCACGGCATCCCTTTCGCCGTGAAGGACAACTACTACACCAAGGATATCCTCACCACCGCCGGCTCGCGTCTGATGCTGGATCATGTGCCGACGACGACTTCGACCGCCGTCGCCCGGTTGGAGCAGGCCGGCGCCATCCTGCTCGGCAAGCTCAACACGTGGGAGTACGGCACCGGCAACGGCGGCGTCTACCACGACCTTCCCTTCCCAGTTGCCCGCAATCCGTGGGATCTCGCGCGCTTCACCGGGGGCTCCTCGACCGGGGCGGGTGCATCGGTTGCCGCCGGCACGGCGATGTTCGCGCTCGGCTCCGACACCGGCGGTTCGATCCGCCTGCCTGCCGCCGCTTGCGGCCTGCAGGGTTTCAAGGCGACGTTCGGGCGTGTCAGCCGCGCGCACTGCCTGCCGAACTGCTGGACGCTCGACCACACCGGACCGTTGACCTGGACGGTCGAGGACAACGCGATCGTGATGCAGGCGATTGCCGGTTACGATGCCGACGATCCGTCCAGCGCAGACGTGCCGGTCCCCGACTATCGCAAGGCGTTGCACGCCGGCGTGAAGGGGCTCGTCATCGGTTTCGTGCGTGATCTCGGGTCGGAGGGCGCGGCGCTCGACGCCGCCAACGCGCGCGCTCTCGAGCAGGCGGCGTTGCTGCTGGAGCAGCAGGGCGCGATCATTCGCGAGGTCAGGCTGCCGGCGCCGCTGACGCATTATCGAAACGTCACCAAGGTCATCAACTGGGCGGAATCCTTTTCGATTCACGAGAAGGACTTCCTGGAGCGGAGCGCGCTGATGGGCCAGGCGCTGCGCGAGAAGATGATGTCGGGGTTCACCACTCGCGCCGCCGATTATCTCGCGGCGACGCGCCTGCGCCGCACGCTGATCGCCTCAACCGACGCTGTGGTGCGTTCCTGTGATGCGTTGCTGATCGCCGGCGCCTTCCACGTCGCGCCTCGCTTCGAGGACGAAGAGACGATCTCGCCCTTCACCGCGGACACGGCGACGACCGTTTTCAATGTCACCGGCCATCCAGCCCTGTCGATCTGCACTGGTTACGACGACACGGGCCTGCCGCTCAATGCGCAGATCGTCGGACGCTTCTTCGACGAGCCGATGGTGCTGCGCGTGGCTCAGGCCTATGAATCGGCGACGCGCTGGCGCGAGCGCCGCCCCATGCTCTGATCCGGAGGACATTATTATGTCGAACGTCCAATCGACCAGCGAAGCTGAGGTCAGGCTCTATGCCGAACGCTGCGGGCTGAAGGATCTTCCGCAGGAGCAGTTTGCGCGGCTGGCCGAGCTCACGCAGACTGTCCGCGAGACCGGGCTGGCCCTGCCGCGCATGCCCTCGGAAGAAGACGAGCCGGCCCATCTGTTCACCGTACTGCTGAAGTGAGGCGCGATGCTCCAGACCGATCCCTGTTTCCTCACTGCCGCAGAAGCGGCTGCGGCCATCAAGGCCGGCACATTGACCAGCGAACGGCTGGTGCGGTCCTGCCTCGAGCGGATTGCTGTGCGCGACGCTGACGTGAAGGCCTGGCTGCATGTCGATCCGGCGCACGCCATCCGTCAGGCCCGCGAGCTCGACAAGCGTTCGCCCATGGGGCCGCTGCACGGGCTGCCGTTCGGCGTGAAGGACATCATGGATACGGCGGATATGCCGACGACGCAGAACTCCGCCGCGTATCAGGGCCACCGGCCCACGCGCGACGCCGCCTGCGTTGCCATCGTTCGCCACGCCGGTGCGGTGATCCTCGGCAAGACCGACACGGTCGAATTCGCGTTCAACGCCCGCAAGGCGGCGAGCCGCAATCCCTACAATCTCGACCATACGCCGGGCGGTTCGTCGTCAGGATCGGGAGCCGCGGTCGGCGACTACCAGGTCCCGTTTGCGTTCGGCACCCAGACGGCCGGTTCTCACATCCGCCCGGCCTCGTTCAACGGCATCTACGCACTGAAGCCATCGTGGGGCACAATCAGCCGCGAGGGCGTGCACCTGATCTCGGTCATGCTCGATACGGTTGGCTGGTACGGCCGCAGCGTCGACGACCTGACCCTTGCGGCTCAGGCATTCCGTCTGCCAGGCATCGATGACTCCCCGACGAAATCGGTTGCCGACATGAAGATCGGCTATTGCGAGACGCCGTACTGGTCACGCGCAGAAAAGGGCGCGCAGACGGCGATGACGGCCGCGGCTGAACGCCTGCGGCGTGCCGGCGCCTCTGTCGAAGAGATCGTGCTGCCGGCTCACTTTGCTGATCTGGCCGATGCGCACAGCACGATCATGTTCGGCGAGGGCCGTGTCGCCTTCTACAACGAGTATCTTGCCAACGGGCACGTGTTGCATCCCGAACTCCGCAAGACCGTCGAAGGTGGCCGCGGTGCCACGCCGGAGCGGCTGGTGGCGGCCTATGACCTCGCGGATGTCTGCCGCAAGGAGTTCGATGCCATCGCTGCGCGCTACGACGCGGTGCTCGCGCCGGCCGCAACAGGTGAGGCGCCCAAGGGGATCCTCAATGTCGGCGACTGGATTTTCAATGGCCTTTGGACGTTGCTGCACACGCCATGCGTTGCCATTCCGGCTGTCCGCGGCGATCAGGGCCTGCCAGTCGGCATCCAGCTCGTCGGGCCGCGTTTGTCGGATGCGCGTCTCCTCGCCGGCGCACGCGCTGTCCAGCACGTCATTGATGTCGAAGCCGAAGAGCGCCTGCGCGTTCTTCTTGCCGCCTGAGGAAGCCCGCTGTCATGCATACCCGTCTGCAGCCATCTCCGGAGCCCTGTTTTCTGACCGCTGCCGAAGCGGCCACGCGAATCCGTGAGGGCAGGCTCACCAGTGAGACTCTCATTCGCTCCTGCATCGAACGCATCGAGGCACGGGATCCGCTGGTCAAGGCCTGGCTCTATCTCGACAAGGCGCAGGCGATCGCCACGGCGCGAGAGCTCGACAAGCGCCCGTCGCTTGGCGCACTGCACGGCCTGCCCATCGGCGTGAAGGACATGATCGACACGGCCGACATGCCGACGACCTACAACTCGCCGGTTTTTCAGCATCACCGGCCGGCACGTGATGCTGCCTGCGTCGCCGTCGCACGGCTGTCAGGGGCGGTCATTCTCGGCAAGACCGACACGGTTGAATTCGCCGCGGCCGGACGCCGTGCCGCCACGCGCAATCCGAAGAATTTCGCCCACACGCCTGGCGGTTCATCATCCGGCTCAGGCGCAGCCGTCGGCGACCGGCAGGTCCAGCTTGCCTTCGGCACCCAGACCGGCGGGTCGCATATCCGCCCGGCCTCCTTCAACGGCATTTACGGACTGAAGCCGACCTGGGGCTCGGTCAGCCGCGAGGGTGCGAAGCAGTACTCCAACATGCTCGATACGATCGGCTGGTACGGTCGCTCGGTCGATGACCTCGCGCTCGTGGCGTCCGCCTTTCGTCTGCATGCTGTCGGCGAGGTCGCAGTGCCGGAGGCCTCGGCGCTGAGGGTCGCCTACTGCCGCACGCCGTTCTGGGAGAAGATCGAACCGGCGGGAGAGCGCGCCTTTGCCGTTGCCTGCGATCGATTGGCGAGCGCCGGCGTCAAGCTGACCGAGCTGACCCTGCCGAGGCCGTTCGGCGGCATGTTCGAAGCCCAGAACACCATCATGATGGGCGAGGGTCGAGCATCCTTTCTCGATGCGGCGCTGGAGTTTGGCGACCGCCTGCACCAGGATTTTCACGATCGCGTCGAGAACAAGCCCGGTATCACGCCAACGGCCATGATCGCGGCCTACGATCTCGCTGCTGCTTGCCGGCGCGAATTCGAAGCGCTCTTTGCCAATTTCGACGCGGTTCTCGCGCCCGCGTCTCCCGGCGAGGCGCCCGAAGGCAGCTACAATACCGGCGATCACGTTTTCAACGCGATGTGGACACTGTTGCACGTTCCGTGCATCGGCATCCCCTGCATGACGGGGCCGAAAGGCCTGCCCGTTGGCGTGCAGATCGTCGCGCCGCGCTACAGCGACGCGAGGCTGTTGGCCACCGCCGCAGCGCTCGCGCCGATCATCGATCAGGAGACCGCCCGCTACGTTGCCGACGCCTGAGGAGGAGACTGCCTGTGAGTTCATTGCAACAGACGCTCGACACGATCTTCGCGCAGAACTTGTCCCTCTATCATGAACGCGGCTTCAGGCGTCGCGTCGGCTATGGGCGCAAGGCCGCACTGGTCGTCATCGACATGGCCAACGGCTGGACGCGTCCGGGCAGTCCCTTCTCCTGTTCGGGCATGGACACGATCATCCCGGCCAATCAGGAGCTGATCAACGCCTTCCGTGCCAAGGGACTGCCGGTCGTGTTCACCACGACGGCCTATGACGTCACCTCGGGTCCCAACAGCGACATGGGACTATGGTCGCGCAAGGTGCCGATCGAGGCGATGCGCACCGGCAGCTTCGAGGCTGCAATCGATGACCGGCTCGCCCCGAGGGAAGGAGAGTTCGTCATCGCCAAGAAGCGCGCCAGCGCCTTCCACGGCACCAACCTATCAAGCATGCTCAAGGGCATGGACGTCGATACTGTCGTGCTCACCGGCGTCACGGCTTCCGCCTGCGTGCGGCACTCGACGGAAGACGCAATCGCCGAAGGCTTCCGGCCGATCGTCGTGCGCGAGGCGGTCGGCGACCGTATCGCCGGAGCGATCGCGTGGAATCTCTTCGACATCGACGCGAAGTTCGGCGACGTCGAACCGCTCGAAAGCGTGCTCGCCTATCTCGCCCGCAATGACAATTCGGATGCCGGCGTCCGCTAAAGCGTGAGGAGTTTAGGTTCGCCGTCGTGCGCGCCCCCGGTCCGCGCGACGCCGGCGACGGTTACAAGCGACACCGGGCAGCTACTCCGGGACGAACGACGTAGAGGTTGGTTCGCGCATTATAACCGGGATAACGTGCAGCGCAGGCTCGTTGCTGTGGCGTCAGGACGATCACGGACGGCTGCGGACTGCGATGTCGCCGGTCTTGAAAGAGCCTTTGCTGGTGACGCCTGAGATTGTTGTAGCGCTGACTCTCGAGATACGAACCCAGGTACTGGGCGGCAGAGGGCGAGGGCATGATCGTAAGGCCGGTGACAATCATCGCTGCGGCGGCGAGAGCCAAGCGTGTCGCCGATCTGGAAAGGGGCAGCCTGGGCGTGATCCTCATCGGTCGGTTCCTTTCTGGTGTCCAAGGCCTCTGAAGCTGAGACGCTTCCGAGAGCCGGATCCTCGCAAAAAATCGGGGCTGTCGCGCGCCTCTGCTCGACCATGGAGTTAGAGGGGCAGGCCATCATAGCTTCACGTCCCATTTGGGAGGAAGGCGTAAAAGCTTCAGGTGCGAGGCCTGGGAGGGAACAAGCAGTACTGGAACCATATCGAGCAGGTTCTTCATGCTCGCTTGCTCGATGGCTTGGCCGCGAGAGGCATCACGACGGAGATTCAGCTTAAAATCATCACGCTGCGGGGGCGCTGACGCGCAGGGCTCAGACAGTGAAATCTTCCCCGTGCCGGCTCCTGGCAGCAGCCTGCTAGGTCGAGCTCGTCAGCATGAGCCGATCCATGTGCGCGCATAGATGGTCCGCGCCAGCAATATCCGAGACGTCTTTCCTGTGCGGGTTCGAAGCAACGGCCCGCGCAATCGTCTCCAGATGGGCGACATCCCCGGTGCTCACGCTGCGATCGAGCAACACCAGCCGCGTCCACGCCGCCGCGGAATGCTCCACGACGACCTCCATCCAAAGGCTGTCGTCATCGGTTCGGGCAAGAATCCAACTTCCCCTGGAACAGCCGACGATCTCGGCCTGACGGCCCGTGTCGTTGACGAAGACGACGATCGGATCGCCGATCTCAATCCGGCTCACTGCTGCACACCTCCGGCGACCTGAGCACGATAGCCGCTGACGAGGATCTACACGAAATCCGAGACGCGGTTGATGTCGTCGACAAGCTCGCGCATGGCGTATTTCGAGTTTCGGTCCTTATTGCGCGCTCACGTGGCGCAAATTGGTCGGCCCACATACGGTACGCTCGCCCGAACATCAGAGGCCCGCCAACTGAAACCGGTGTTCGACCGCCTCATGCGGCACCTGCCGGCCGATACTCGCGGTTAGCGCCGCGGCGGGCCAGGCGGCGGCACCGGAGGGCGCCGCCGCTGCTTCATGACCTGCCGGTCAGGCGATCGGATCCAGGTTGACGATGGTGTGATCGGCCAGCGTGCCGTTGGTGAGATGGCCGTTCAGGATCGCGAGCGTGGTGAACTGATCACCGCCGCCGTCGAGGTCGACCTGCACCTGGGTCTGGCCGCCGCTTGCGACCGTGCGCAGGAAACCCGAACCGATTAGGTCGAAGGCGTCATCGCCGCTGAAGCCGTCGAACATCGAAGCTGACAGGACGATGTGGTCTTCGGAAGCGCCCGAGGTCTTGAAATCGGTGACGGTGTCGATGCCGTCGCCGATAGCGTCGAAGACGAACTGGTCGAGGCCAGCTCCGCCCGTCAGCGTGTCGGCACCATCGCCGCCCTTGATCACATCGTTGCCGGCGCCGCCCTTCAGCACGTCGTCTCCAAGACCGCCGGCGAGCTGGTCGTCATCGGCGCCGCCGTCAAGATTGTCATTCCCTTCGCCGCCGTCGAGGATGTCGTTGCCGGCTGCGCCCTTGAGAGTATCGTCGCCGGCATTGCCGATAAGCGTGTTGGCGAGCGCGTTGCCGGTGAGCTTGTCGGCGACCGACCCGCCGGTGACATTCTCGATGTTCTCGATGCTGTCCGTGGCGAAGGTCGCCTTGCCGGCGTCCTTCAGTGTCAGGTTGACCGCGGTCGTGACCGCACTGTAGTCGAGCGTATCGATCCCGTCGCCGCCGTCATAGCTGTCGCGACCGTCGGCCGTGGTTGTGATGACAAAGGTGTCGTCGTCGTCATTACCCTTGAGCACGTCATTGCCAAGGCCGCCGATGATGGTGTCACGGCCGGCATCGCCGAAGATCACATCGTCGTCGGCACCGCCGTCGATATGATCGTTGCCGGCGCCGGCCTCGATCAGATCGTCGCCGTCGTTGCCGGAAAGCGTATCGTGATCCAGGCCACCGTCGATGCGGTCTTCGCCCGCGCCGCCATAGATATAGTCGTCTCCGGCGCCGCCGCTGAGGGTGTCATCCCCTCCATAGGTGTAATCCATGGCGATCGTATCGCTGCCATCGCCGCCATCGATCACGAAATCACTGGCCGAGGTCGCGAGCGCCACGTCATCGCCGGCGCCGAGCAGAATGGTGCCGACGACCGCCGCACCGACATACAGGTTGACCTGGTCATTGCCGGCGCCCATGTCGATCGCCGAGCCGCCGGTTGCGGTGATCAGGCCGGAGTTGTTCAGCGTATCCCTGCCGCCGCCCATCGACACGCCGCCGACGATCCGGCCGGTGCTGTTGTTGCCGACAAAATCCTCATAGTCGCCGACCAGATTGATCGCCTCATTGCCGCGCAGATCGAACCGGGCCGCATCCTGCGGATCGACGCCTTCCGGGCCATGACCGTCACCCTGGATCAGGCCGTCATTGACGATTGTGGTTGTGCCCAGCGCATTGTCGTTGCTGGAATTATCGACCTGGATGGCGCGGCCATAGCCGTAGATCTCGCCGGTCGCACTGTTGACGATGGAGCCGCCGCCGACGGCGATGCCTTCCGAGACGTTCGGCTCGCCGTCGTGATAGCCCTCGGCGCCAAGGCCGGCGATGCGGCCGTAGTTCAGGACCTGCACCAGGCCGTCGACGTCCACGGCGTCGCCATCGGAGTCAGACAGTTCAGCCGAGCGGCCTTCCATGGTGCCGTAGTTCCTGACGTAGACCGTCTCTTCGATGGAGCCGCCATTGTCGATATTCACCGCGGAGCCGTTGCGGCCGATCATCGTGCCTTCGTTGTAGACGGTGACGCTGTTGTCGCCGGTCACAGCGTGACGCGACGCCTCCATCCAGCCGCCCTGGTAGTTGTTCACCTTGCCGCCGGTTCCGCTCTGGAAGTCGATCAGATCGCCGCCGCCGACAAAGCCCGGTACAGTCGTGATCGTACCCCAGTTGTTGACGACGGTGTTCTGGCCGGGACGGATCACGTCGGTATCGCTGCTCGTTTGACGGATCGTGCCGCCGGCGAGATTGTTGATCGTCACATGCGCGCCATCGGCCGCCAGATTCTGGAAGTCGATGACACGACCGCCAGCTTCCATCACGCCGGCGTTGTTGATCGTGACCGTCGCCTCGGCATGCGCCCGCTGTTGCGGATTGAGCGTGCCGCGCACGACGCCGCCCGCCTCGTTGTTGAAAGTGAAGGAGCCAGTGGCGCCTGTGGTGGTGTTGAGCACGCGGCTCGACGCTTCGATCAGGCCGGAATTCTCGACCACTGCGGCACCGCCGCCGCTCCAGGTGATGGCCGTGGCGGCAACAAGCCTGCCGCCGCTCTCGATGGTCAGCATGTCGTCGTTGTTGAGGCCGATCGTGCTCGTCACGGTGGCACCGTCCTCGATCGTCACCGAGGCATAGTCGCTGGTTGCGACCGACCACGTGCCCTCTCTGGCGACAAGCTTTTCAAATCCCGACGTTGTGCCAAACGTTCCAACCGCCGCAGCGGTTGAGCCGATCAGGTTCACCGCGTCGGAGCCATTGCCACCCGTGATCGCGCCGGTGATGGTGGAGCCGGTGTGGACATTGAGGGTGTCATCGCCTGCACCGAGGTCGACACTGCCGGCAATGACGCCCTTGTTCGTGAGCGTATCATCCTGATCGCCAACCAGTGCGATCGCCTGGCCGGAAAGGCTTTGGATCATGCCCTCGTTGGTGATCGATGTGCTCTCCGCGGCCGCTGCCCCTGAGGCGATGGCCGCGCCTTGCGCCAGGATGATGCCGCCCGCCCGGTTGTGGATATCGCCGCCGTCGAGCACGATTGCTCTGGCCGGCGTGCTGCCCGTGATGCCGAGGGCCTGAATGTTGCCGGCATTGTCGATGTCGGCCGAGCCTTCAGCGACCACGGCGTCGTCGCCGTCGGTCACCAGCACGCTGCCGCCGGCAGCGACGGTCATCTCGCTTTGATCGGCGAGTCTGAGTTGTGACGTCACCATTGCGCCCGTGTCGATATTCACAGAGTCGTAGGCGTCGCTCTGCAACGTCCAGATACCGCCTTGCACGTCGAGATGCTCGAAGTTCACGTTGGCGTTGAGAGTCCCGAGGCCTGTCCCGACGAGCTTCAGCGTGTCCTCGCCGTCGCCGCCGTCGATCAGGTCGGTGACGGTCGAGCCTGCATGCGCCTCGAAGGTATCGTTGCCGTCGCCGAGGTTCTGGCTCGCATTGAGGTTGGCAAGATCATTCATTTCATCGGTGTCGGCGATGGAAGCGGTGGAGTGCGGGGCGAGGGCCATGAGATAATCTCCGGTGATGCTTATATTGCTCGTTCAGGAAGCGCGGCGCGGGCCGCGATTCGCTGCGTCGAAGATCGGACGTAATGATCGATGGGGATCGGGAAGGAGGGACGTACGAGATAGTTGCGGACTCACACTTGAGTGCGCACGCATCTGCTCATCCGAGTTTTGCAGGTGTGTGACGGGACGATGTCTCGAACAAATTTTTCACCCGCACGGTTTTGCTTCAGCAAGAGGGTGCAAGGACCGGCTGCCGGAGTTCGTCTGCGGCCGTTGTCTTTCGAAAGCGCATACCGGTTTGATGAGGCGCGTCGCAGGGAGCTAAAGCCAGCAACCCGTCCGTTGCGCGGCACGTTTCGGCGTTCACGCGGCTTGCATGGTCGTCCCCTGAGGGTGAATCTCCCGGACGGCGACTTGACGAAGTCGCGCAAATAACAAACGAGCGCCCCCGAATTTGCAAGATTTGGCCGCATCGGAGCAGCGAAAAGA
Source organism: Bradyrhizobium sp. LHD-71 (assembly GCF_031157255.1). GTDB lineage: Bacteria > Pseudomonadota > Alphaproteobacteria > Rhizobiales > Xanthobacteraceae > P52-10. The sequence continues at coordinate 43,495 of NZ_JAVIFX010000003.1, forward strand.
CAATGTCCCAACATCCGAGGTCCGCTGTGATTCGCCGATACCTACACGTGGTCCTGGCCCTAGCGTTGGCCGTTCAGGGCCTGGCCCTCAATCCAGCTCTGGCCCAGACGCCGGCCAAGCCGGCGGCATCGGCCGCCTCCGCGGCTCCTGCCGGCGCCGTCACGCCGGACGACGCGCGGCGCGCGCTCGAGGTCTTGCAGAACGAGAGTAAACGCACAGAGCTTATCAGCACACTGCGCGCGCTCGCCAATGCGCAGCCGCCGCAGGCGGCGCCTGGAGCGAAAACGGAGGCTGCGGGCGAAGCAAAGGAGCTGCCGCTGGCGGCGGACAGCCTTGGCGCGCAGCTGCTGCTGCAGGTGTCGGAGCAGTTTGCGACGATTTCAGATGAGATTGCCGCCGCGGCCGGCGCGCTGACGCGCCTTCCGCTGCTGTGGCACTGGCTCAAGCGCTCGGCGACCGATCCGGCGACTTATGACCTGCTGTTCGACATCGCCTGGAAGCTGACCGTGGTCCTCGGTTGTGCGCTTGCGGTGGCATGGCTGATGCGCCGTGTGGTGCGCCGACCGATCGCGCTGCTGGAAGCATGGATGCCAAAATCCGCTCTGCCGGCGGCGCCTCCGATCGCGCCGGCCATGGCGATTGACGGCGCATCCGCCGCGTTTGGCGAAGGACCGCGCGCCGACGCCCAGGTCCGCCAGCGCAACGTCAGACTGGCGCAAGCGTGGAGCACCGTGGTCCGGCTGCCGTTCGTGCTCGGCCGGTTCGTTCTCGAGGTGCTGCCGATCATCGCCTTTGCGGCTGTCGGCAATCTGCTCCTCGGTTCGAGAATTGGCGACAACACCATCTCGAAGCTCGCGATCCTTGCGGTCGTCAATGCCTACGTCCTGCGCGGCATCGTCATCTGCCTGGCGCGGATGCTGGTGTCGTCCGAGCCGTTGAGCCTGTTCACCGTCCGTGGCGAGGCCGCAGCGTATATCCATATCTGGGTCAACCGGATCGCGACCGTCGGGATCTTCGGCGTGACCCTTGCCAACGTGGCGCTGCTGCTTGGCCTCTATCGGCCGGGCTACTTCGCGCTGCTACGGCTCGTGATGCTCATGGTCCATCTCCTAGTGGTGGTCGTGATCCTGCAGGGCCGGCGCACGGTCGCGGACCTGATCCGCACGGATGCCCGCAATGGCGTGATGGCGGCGATGCGCAACCGGCTGGCCAATTTCTGGCACTACATCGCCATCGTCCTGGTGCTCGGATTGTGGGCCGTGTGGGCACTCAACATCAGGAATGGCTACGCGCTGCTGTTCCAATATGTGGTCGGAACGATTGCCGTCGTTCTCGTGTCGCGGCTGCTGTTGATCGTCATTGTCAGCGTGATCGATCGGGTCTTTCGCGTGCCGCCCGAGATCGTCGAGCGTTTCCCCGGGATCGAGGTTCGGGCGAACCGCTACCTGCCGATGGCGCGTCGGATCGTATCGTACTTCGTTGCGATCATCGGCTTTGTCGCCCTGCTTGAAGTGTGGGGCGTCGACGCCATCACCTGGTTCGCCACCGGGCAGATCGGCAGCCGGCTGCTCTCCGCCATCGTCACCGTCGGCATTGCGGTGCTGATCGCGGCGGCCGTCTGGGAGATCAGCAATGCGCTGCTTGATCGACAGCTGTCGCGGTTTTCGCAAGAAGGGCAGTTCGCCAAGGCGGCGCGGCTGCGGACGTTTCTGCCGATGCTGCGCACGACATTGCTGTGCGTGATCGTCGCTGTGGTTGCGCTGACGGCTCTCAGCGAGATCGGCGTCAACGTGGCCCCGCTGCTCGCCGGCGCCGGCATCATCGGCATCGCGATCGGTTTCGGATCGCAGAAGCTGGTGCAGGACGTCATCACCGGGCTTTTCCTGCTGCTGGAGAATGTCGTTCATGTCGGCGACGTCGTCACGGTCTCCGACCTCACCGGAACCGTCGAGAACGTATCGATCCGGACGATCCGGCTGCGTGCGGCCGACGGCGCCGTGCACATCGTCCCGTTCAGCGCGGTCACCAGCGTCACCAACAGGAGCCGCGGCATGGGCAACGCCGCCATCAGCGTCACTATCCCCTCTGGCGAGGACACCGAACAGGTTGAAAAGATCCTGAACGAGATCGCGACCGAGATGCGAGCAGAACCCAAGTATAACCATCTCATCCGCGACGATCTCGAGCTGTGGGGCATCGACAAGCTCAACGGGTCGAAGATTTCGATGGTCGGCCAGATCCGGTGCACTGATGCCGGCCGATGGCCGGTGCAGCGCGAATTCAATCGCCGGATGCTGCGCAGGTTCAAGGAACACGGCGTGGAGATTGCGACCGGTTGAGCCGCGGCGATGTCACACGGCCTAAACGACGCTATCGGGCGCGAGCGCGCAGGCGTTGTTTTCGCTGACCTCGATCTGCATCGTGACATGGTTGATGGCGAACCGATGCCCGAGGTCGTGAGCGACGTCCATCAGGAATCCATCGCCGGGATGGCCGTCGGGCATCACCAGGTGGCACGACAGGGCCGTGTCCATGGTGCTGATCGGCCAGATGTGCAGGTCGTGCAGCTCTTTCACGCCTGGTCGGTTCAGCAGAAAGCTGCGGACGGCTGCGGGATCGATGGAGTCCGGAACGCCGCTTAGCGACATTCGCACCGACTTCTTGAGCAGGCTCCACGTGCTCCAGACGATGACCGCGCAAATGGCCAGACTGGCTGCGGGATCGACCCAGGTCCATCCGGTATAGATATACACAAGCGCGGCCAGCATGACGCCGAAAGAGACGGCGGCGTCGCCGGCGAGGTGCAGAAAGGCGCCTTCGATATTGATGTCACGCTTGCGTCCCGCAGCGAACAGGGCTGCGGTGACGCCGTTGATAACGATGCCGATGCCGGCCACGACCATCACGATGGCGCCCGCGACCGGCTTCGGATCCGCGAAGCGCTGCACGGCCTCCCAGGCGATGGCTCCGACCGCAATAAGCAGAAACGTTGCATTGAAGAGCGCCGCCAGCAACGAGGAGCTGCGCAGGCCGTAAGTAAAGCGCGGCGAGGGCGCGCGCCGCGAGAGCGTCGCCGCGCCCCAGGCGATCAGAAGGCCGAGCACGTCGCTCAGGTTATGACCGGCGTCGGCAAGCAGCGCCGTCGAGTTGCTGATGAGGCCGTAGATCGCCTCGATGACGATAAAGAGCGTGTTGAGGCTGACGCCGATGAGGAATGCACGGCCGAAATCGGCGGGTTCGTGAGAGTGGCTGTGGCCGTGATCATGCGTCATCGCGAAACTCTTCCATCCCGTGAAGTCGAGCGTGAACTGTGATCGACCTTGCGGTGTCTTCAGCGCGGACCGGCAATGATCAGGGCAGCGCCGGCGAGGCACAAGGCTGCTCCGCCGATGTCCCAGCGATCGGGGCTTATGCCCTCGACCGCCCGGAGCCACGCCAGCGAAGCAACGATATAGACGCCGCCATAGGCCGCAAAGGTTCGGCCTGCCGCGGCGCTATCCACCAGCGTCAACAGATAGGCAAACAGAACCAATGAGGCACAGCCGGGCGCGAGCCACCAGATTGGCTTGCCAAGCCGAAGCCAGCCCCAGAACGCGAAGCATCCAACGATTTCTGCGATGGCGGCGCCCACATAGGCGAGAATGGTCTGGGCGGTAACAATCTGCATATCTGCGCGTCACCAGCTCACGCAGCTATGGCCGCGCTTCGCCCGTCGGCAGCACGAAGATCTGGCCCGGATAGATTAGATCGGGATTGCGGATCTGCGCCTGGTTCGCCTTGTAGATGGCAGCGTAGCCGGTACCTGCGCCGTAGGCCTGGCGGCTCAAGCGCCAGAGGCTGTCACCGCGGGAGACTGTGGCCGTTCCGACCTTCGGCAAGCCTGCAGCGGAAGGCGAGCCCTTGTCAGTCAGAACGCCGGTCGCGGCGAACTGCGGTTGTCCTGCAGAGGCGATCTTCCCCGGTCGCTTGGACGCCTGGGCCGGTATGGACGCGGTGGCCATCGTGTCAGAACCATCGGCCTTGGCCGCTGCCCGCACGACCGGCACACTTTGTTTGGACATGACCTGTTTGCCGTCCGCCTGCGTGGCGCGCAACGTCAGGTCGTAGGTGCCGTGCGGGAGCTGCGGCGGAATCATGGTGAACTGTCCGGATTGATCCGCGACTGCGCGATCATGTGGCTCGCCGTTGCGAAGCAGCTCCACAGTTGCGCCGGGTGTCGCCCGGCCTGCGATCACCGCTTCGCCGGTCGGTTCGATGCGAGCGATATCGAAGGCCGGCACGCCATCGTTCGCGGGCGAGGACGATCCGGCCAGCGCGGCCGCGACGGCATTCGCTTCCGCTTGCGCGGCGGGCAGAAGGGCTTGTTTCTGTGCTGCGGCGGCCGGCTTTGAGACCGCGGGCGCGGTCGCCGCGGCCCTGGTCTTAACCGGCGGCTCGCGCCAGACATGCTGAAATGCGACGACAAGCGCGATGCCGCCCGCCACAGCAAGCGCAATGAACGCAACGACCATTCGGTTCGTCGATGTGGCAGTCATGATGTTCGCCCGTCGACTGGAAGTTTTCCTCGCCAGGACTATACCCTGTTTTCCAGTCTGATGGATATCGCTTATTCGCGTCAGAAGTGTCGGTTAATGGACCGTGCCATTACCGTGCCACCAGTTCAAATGGCGTCCTTGGCGTGCTGCCTTACGAGCGAGGGAAGCTCAAACTTGGCCGCGACGATTCCGTTGAAAAACTCCTCGGCGGCCGCCGACAGTGTGCGGCCGCGGCGGCGGATGAGGTGGATCGGGCGAGAAATCTGCGGAGATCTGAGAATCCTGACGCCGAGGGTCGGTCGAATGAACTGGTTCAGGCTGAGCGAGGGAACGATCGTGATTCCCAGGCCGACTTCCGCCATCCCGGCAATCGTCGCCATGTAATTCGTTTCGAGATAGGTCTTGAGCTTCACGCTCTGGAACGCGTTGTCCAGAACGCGTCGAACACTGCTGCTGCGCGGAAGCTGCAAGAAGGGAAATGCAGCGATGTCGGCGGCAGTCACCTTCTTCTTCCGCAGCAGCTCATGGTCCTTGTGGCAGACCAGGTAGAAATGATCGAGGGCCACAAGTCGTTGATCAAGGTCTTCGGTATCATTGTCGCCGACAGTTATGCCGAAATCCACATCACCGTTGCGCACCAGGGACACGCAGGTTTCCGCGATCGCATCTGTCAACGAGAACTGAATATTCGGATGCCGGGCGGCAAATCGCGCCAATAATTTCGGCATCCAGCCTGCGGCCACCGACGGCAGCACGGCTATCGACACGCGGCCGCGCTTGCGGGCTGCCCTGTCGCGAAAGATCTGGACCACGTCGGACAGATCCGCGTGGAGTTGGTGCGCGAAAGGTTCGAACACCTCGCCATCGGGTGTCAGCTCGACGCGACGTGTGGTCCGGTCGAACAGTTTGGCGCCGAGCGCATGTTCGAGCGAGGAGATGCGCGTTGAGAATGCCGATTGGGATAGACCGCAGCGTGCGGCCGCCCGCGTGAAGCTCTTCTCCTGCACCAGCGTCAGAAAGACCAGAAGGTCGTTGCTCGTTATATTCATAGGATCGATCAATCATTATGATCTTTCCATTTATCAGATTTCTGGTCGGACGATAAGGTCCTCGGGTGTTCTCATCGACGAGGTCACCAATGAGCGGACTGACCAGACGAGCCTGGTTGAGTGGGGTAGCCGTTTGCTTGAGCGCGCCCTGGGTGCGCGGAGCCCGGGCGGACGAAAGCTTCCCCTCGCGACCCATCACCTTGATCGTGCCGTTTCCGGCCGGAGGAACTGCCGACACCACGTTTCGCATCCTGGCGAAGGCCGCCACGCGCCATCTCGGTCAGCCGGTCATCGTTGAGAACCGTCCGGGCGCCAGCGCGACCATGGGTGCCGTTGCCATGCTCTCCGTGCCGCCGGACGGCTATCGCATTGCGATCACGCATTCGGCGGTCCTGCGCATGCAGCTCATCGAAAAGACATCCTACGATGCGCTGAAGGATTTCACGCCCATTATTCAGATCAGCGCTTTCAACGTCGGTCTTATCGTCCGTGCTGATTCGCCGTTGAAGAACTGGAGCGACTTCATCTCGCAAGCTCGCGGACGCCCGGAGGAGATCAGCTACGGCACGAACGGCACCGCGACAGCGCAAAACCTTGCGCTTGTTCAGGTCGCCGAGCTGGAGAAGGTGAAATTCACCCACGTTCCGTTCAAGGGCGACGCCGAGGGCACGGCCGCTTTGCTCGGCGGCCACATCGATGCGCACGCAGGTGGCACTGTCCTCGGCGATCTTGTCGACAACGGGCAGGCGCGCTGGCTGGCACTCTTTTCAGATGAGCGCGTCAAGCGATGGCCATCGGTGCCCACGCTTTACGATCTCGGCTACGATGTGACGGCCGCGAGCCCGAACGGCCTGATAGGACCAAAGGGAATGCCGCCGGAGGTCGTCCGGCGCCTTCACGATGCTTTCAAGCTCGCCATGTTCGACCCGGAGCATGTTGCAATTCAGGAGAAGTACGGACAGCCCATCCAACATCGAAATGGCGCCGACTTCGGCGAACTCATCAAGAAGCACTTCGAGCTCGAACGCGAAAAGATTCGCCGCGCCGGTCTTTTGCGATCCTGAGCGCGTCAGCAGTCATCGGGACATAATATGCAAGTCGGTGTTGAAATTGGCGGGACCTTTACGGATCTCGTCTGGGTTGATGACAGAGGCGTCGTGGTCGTTGGCAAGGTTCCATCGACACCGAGCCAGGTTCACAAGGCGGTCGAAAACGCCGTCGACCATGCCGCCGTCCCCTTGCGTCAGGTGACACGCTTCGCACACGGCTCGACCATCGCCACGAACGCGCTGATCACCCGGCGCGGAGCGCGCACCGGTCTGCTGACCACGAAGGGATTTCGCGATATCATCGAGATCGGCTTGCACGATCGCGTCGGCAATATCTACACCGCATTCTATCATAAGCCGCGCGCGCCGGTGGACCGCCGCTTCATCCGCGAGATCCGGGAGCGCGTCGACGGCAGCGGCCACGTCGTGGAGGAGCTCGACGAGGAAGCGGCGCGCCGCGAGGTTCAGTTCCTGCTCGACAACGGCGTCACATCGATCGCGATCTGCCTGATGCACGCGTACCGCAACGGCGCTCACGAGGAGCGTCTCCGCGAGATGGTGCTGGCGATGAGTCCGACGACGCGCGTGGGCTGCTCCAGCCGGGTGTCGCCTGAGTTCCGCGAGTACGAACGCACGGTGACGACCGTGGTGAACTCGTTCGTTTCACCGGTCGTCGTCGATTACATCGATCGGCTGGATCGCGGGTTGACGGAACGCGGATGCCGCAGCGGCCTGCAGATCATGCAGTCGAACGGCGGCATCATGCCGGCGGAAGCCGCAGGCGATAATGCCGTGCGCATGCTGTTGTCAGGGCCTGCCGCCGGCGTTCAGGCTGCGACCTGGTTTGCGCGTCGCAACGGCATCAACGACATCATCACGATCGATATGGGCGGCACCAGCACGGATGTCGCGGTCGCGCCGATGCTCGAGCCGCGCGTGGTGCAGGAGCTCACGGTCGACGACCTGCCGATCCGCACGACCGCGCTCGACATGGTTACAGTAGGGGCGGGCGGCGGCAGCATCGCCACACTCGATTCGGGCGGTTTTCTCAACGTCGGACCGGCCAGCGCCGGCGCCGAGCCCGGGCCCGCCTGCTACGGGCGCGGCGGCACGCTGCCGACGGTGACGGATGCGCAGTTGATTGCCGGCCTGTTGCGGCCTTCGCACTTCTTCGCAGGCCGGATGAAGCTGGATATCGAGGCGGCGAAAGCTGCGTTCGCATCGCTGCCAATGCCGGGGGAACTGGCCGAGAAGGCGGATTCCGTATTGCAGATGGTCAACGGCAATATGGCGGCGGCCGTGCGTCTCGTGTCGACGGCACGTGGCATCGATCCTCGCGACTTCACGCTGGTGGCCTACGGCGGCGGCGGTCCGCTTCACGCCGCGATGGTCGCGGGCGAAGTCGGCATCAACCAGGTTCTTGTTCCCTGGTCGCCCGGTATCACCAGCGCTTTCGGCCTTCTGATCGCCGACCTCAAGGTCGATTTCGTCAAGGCGAGGCTGCAGGCGCTGACGGACGAGACGCTGGCCGAGGTTCGCGCCGCAGATCTTGCTGCAACGTGCGACCGCTATGCCGCAAGTCTCGGTCTGACGAAGGGCAGCTACGACGTCCAGACAGGACTCGATCTGCGCTACGCCGGCCAGGGATTCGAGCTCACGGTCTGGGTCGAACTTGCGCAGACGAGTCCGCAGGCTTTGCGTACCGTGTTCGAGAATCTGCACCGCGAGCGTTACGGCTACGTCCGGTCCAACCTCCCCGTCCAGATCGTCAACGCCCGCGCGCGGCTCACGCGAAAGAATGAGTTGAACGTGATTACACCGAAGGAGAATGTCAGCCCGAGGGCCAGTCGCGAGACATGCGACATTGTCCTTCGGGGCAAGCGCGTCGCAGCCACCTTCATGGCCCGCTCCGATCTCGATTTCGGTGAGACCGTTTCGGGACCTGCCATTCTCGAAGAGCCGACGACAACAACGCTGGTGCCGCCGACATGGACAGCCCGCTGCTGCGACTCCGGCGACCTGTTGCTGGAGAAGAAGTGATGTCCGCAGACCAGACCAAGCTGGCGATTCTCGCCAATGCCATCCGTGCGATTGCAAACGAGATGGGCGCGATCCTGGTTCGCTCCGCGTTTTCGACCATCGTGCGCGAAGCCCGCGATTGCTCGACAGCGATCCTGGACGCTCATGGCAATGTCGTGTCGCAGGCGGAGATGATTCCGATCCACAACGGCGGATTGAGTGAGGCGTTCAGGGCATCGGTTGCGCAGCTCGATCTCACGACGATCGGGCCGACGTCGGCGATCCTGCTCAACGATCCGTATGCCGGCGGACAGCATCTGAACGACTTCATCATCTTTCAACCGGTGTTTGCCGAAAACGTGCTGATAGGCTGGGTCGGCAATACAGCGCATCATCTGGACGTCGGCGGCGGCGGCGCCGGCATCAATATCGACGCGGCCGAGCTGCTGCAGGAAGGCATCGTCATCCCGCCGCTGCTGATCGACGTTGAAAGGGACCTGTTCGGCGGTGCGATCGACCGCCTGATCTTTGCCAACGTCCGCACGCCCGACATCGGTCGCGGCGATTTCTACGCCCAGGTGGCCGCCAACCGAACCGGGATCGAGCGGCTGCAGGACCTGGCCAAGCGGCACGGTCGCGATCTCGTCGTCCATGCCATGGCCGAGACGCTCGACTATACCGAACGTCGCATGCGCGCGGCCATCGCGACGATTCCGAACGGTACATGGACCGGCGAGGCCTGCATCGATGCAGACGTGCGCGGCGATGTCCCGCTCAAGGTCGTGGCGACCGTCACGGTCGCCGATGGAACGATGGTGCTCGATTTCACCGGTACGGCGCCGGAAGTGCGGAGCATGTTCAACAGCTCGAAGTCGTCTTCCCTGGCGGCGGCGATTTCAGCGGTCCGCTGCCTGCTTGCCGACAAGGACATCCCGGCCAACGATGCCTGCAACCGCCTGATCGACATTCGGCTGCCGGAGGGGACGATCGTCAACCCCAGGCGCGGCCGGCCCGTGCGCGCGCGTATCGCCGTGTCGTATCGCGTGCTTGATGCGATTCACGAGGCCTTGGGCCAAGCCGTTCCCGATCGGGTGCCGGCGCAGGGCTTCAACTCGACCACGGGACTTTACCTTGTGCAGGAGCGGCCGAACGGCGGCACGCGGATCTATGCGGACGTTCTCGGCGGGGGCTACGGCGGCGCCCCGCAATATGACGGGGCGCACGCGCTGGCCGGGGTCCTGTCATCGAGCCGCAATACCCCAATCGAGTCGATCGAGCAGATACACCCGCACATCCGCATGTTGCGATATGCCCTTGTGCAGGATTCCTGCGGCGCAGGGAAATGGCGCGGCGGTCTCGGCTTCGCGCGCGCGATCCAGGTGCTCGAGGACAATGTCGTTCTGAGCTACTACTCGGAACATTTCCGTTACCCGCCCCGCGGCAAGGCGGGCGGCCGCGATGCGGCGCGTGCGTCGTTGAAGGTGATCCGAGGCGATGAGGTCATCGACCTGCCCACCACTGCGCTCATGACCTTGCAAAAGGGCGATATCGTCCAGCTGACGGTCGGCGGCGGCGCCGGTTGGGGTGATCCCGCGGAGCGTCTAGCTGAACTGGTCGAGCGTGACCTCGAACAAGGTCTGATCACGCCGGAGTTCGCGAGGGCGCATTACGCGCACGCGTTCAAGAGCGCGCGAGTTGCCTAACGGAGATCTTCATGTTCTATCGCCCCGACCGCACCCTGACGACGGATGAGGCCGCCATCAAGCTGATGTCGGAGCTCCGTTTCGCGCTCCTGGTCTCGACCGAGAACGGTGAGCTTCACTTCTCGCATATTCCGGTTCTCGTCGATGTCGAAGACGGCGCGGTGACGCACATCCGCGGTCATGTCGCCCGCGCCAACGCGCACTGGCAATCGCTTGAGCGCCAATCGAAGGCGGTCATGATCTTCAACGGCCCGAACGCCTACATCTCGGCGCAGTGGTACACGAAGGACTGCCCGGCGGCGCCGACCTGGTCCTATGCGGTGGTCCATATCCACGGCGACGTCCGTCTGCTGGATCAAGCCGGCCTGGACCGGGTCGTGGACGATCTCGTGAAGATCAATGAAAGCGTCCTTCCGACCCAATGGTCCATCGCGGGCTACAGCCCGCAACGCCGCGCCGCCTTGATGCCACACATTGTGGGTTTCTCGATGTCGGTGACGCGGCTCGAGCCGAAGTTCAATATCAAGCGGCACTACAGCGACGCGGACAAGCGCGGCGCCATCGCCGGACTCAGGAGCACCGGGAAAGACGATGCACGACAGATCGCAGAGCTGATGGCGGAGACGCTTTCAGAGGGGGGTGATCGTCCGGCAAGCGATATCCTCAACGGCTATTCGCGGTCGTGAACGCGTCTGCAAGGCTAGCGCTGCGGGATGAGGGCGTTCAGAACGGGCCGCACCCAACTCTCGCTTGTCGTGTCGAACGCCGCAAAATCGTGATCGAATTGCCAATAGGCCCATGACCAGCCCCGACGCTCCGCTTCGCGCACGATCCGGCGGATATACCGCAGCCTGTCCGGCAGCGGCGCGTATTCCAGGACGCCGAACTCACCCAGGTAGATGGGGCGATTCTCACGTTTCGACCATTCACTGATCCGGTCGAAATCTTCGGTCATCCGCTCCCGGTCAGCTCGGCTTCCCCACTTCACGTCCTTCAGCTTGGTGAGGTCTGCCGACCAGGGCGCCCCCTGGTGAGTGAAGGCGAACGGCGCGTAGTAGTGAAATGTAAGAATCAGGTTTCGGTCGTTCTCCGGAAGTGTCGGATGCTCGATCCTGGTCAGATCCTCCGAGTTGATGGCCGCGACGATGATCAATCGATCGGGGTTCTTTTCGCGAATCGTTTTCAGCAGTTCTCCTGCCAGTGCGTTCCAGGCCGCGGCGGTCATGTCGCCGCCAGGCTCGTTCAGCAGCTCGAAGATCAGTGTGGGAAACTTTCCGGCGTATCTGTCGGAGATCTGCTTCCAGAACGATTTCAGCTTCTCGGCGCATTCGAGCGGACGTGATTGACAGGCTCCGTAGTCGTGCTCATCAAGGACGGGGATCAAGCCATTGTGAGCAACCTGCTCGATGACATGATCGAGGCGACGCAAAACGGCTTCATCGACCAGGCCCGCATCGTTCATGAATTTGAAGGCAAAAAAGTTGATGCGCACATGATCGAAGCCCGCGTCGCGAATGCGCTTCAGATACGACATACGAAACGGCGCGTTTATCCCACCTTCCCAAATGCCATCATAGCCAAGGATGTTGATGCCGCGGCCAAGTTTCTTGACGGCTTCAAAGCTGCGGTCGCTTGCGCAGGCAGGGAAAGTGAGACCTGCTAGGACGAGGGCCACAAGCAAGGTCACGTACAAGCCTGGGAGACGACGGAAACGCGTCATGGATTGTAGCTCTTTGACCGGCGCTCCGGGATGGAGTGGCATGAGAGGAACAGGAAGACCACAAATAGAACGGACATGAACGAGGTCGAGCGCAGGAAGAGCGTTTCAGTCATGTTCATCTGAAAGGACAGGGCGACGAAGCAGGTCACGATCGCGCAATATGGCGCGGGGACTGCTTTGCTCGACGTCAAACCACGGATGCGGATGGCAAAGAACAGCGCCACCCCTAGAAAGATGACAAAGCCGATCAGGCCACATTCGACCAGGATGGTCAGGTATCCGCTGTGAAAGTTGTCCAGCACCCAGGTGTGGATGTCCTTGAACCGCTGCAGCCGGCCCGGGTCGGTCCAGAATCCGTTGAGTCCGAACCCGAAGAACGGCCGCTGGTCCACATGGGCGATGCCGTACTGCCAGATGAACGTTCTCTCGGTCAGGTCGATCTTCTCACCGAACAGTGGAAAGTGATCGTATCCAGTGGCGTAGAGATACATGAACAGTGCAAAGGCTACGCACGTGCACACCAGAGGAAGCCAAGCCAGAGCGTTGGCAAACCTCAGCGAGAGGCGGCACAGAAGAAGTGCGCAGCAGGACATCACCATGACGGCGGCGGTTCCTCGCGAGCCCGAAGCGATGAGTGTGCCGGCTGAGATCGCGAAGAGAATGATGAAGACAGTCCAACTGCTGCCCGTCATGCGCCGATAGAGAGCGAAGAACGCTCCGTAAGCCGCGACAAGTCCCAGTGATTGCTTGGACTCGAAAATTCCCTGCCATTGTCCGCCATGCATCCAGCTTTGATCGATTCCGATCTCTGGAAGGAAGATGACGCACAGAACCGACAAGACCAGCAGGAAGAACAAACCCAGCGTTATGGCTGCGACGATATTGGAGAGCGGCAGGCGAGTGGCCAAACGATATGCGCCGAAGGTCGTGACGGCCAACGCCGTGCCTTTCAAGGCTGAATCGACCGACCAGTTTGACCAGGCGACCGACAAGATAGCCCACGCATAGAACGACACGACCAGGACGAAGTCGGTGCCTGAAAGAGTTTGCAGCGGGCGCGCGAAAAGGCTGGCTGCGATGATCGTCAGCCACATGGCCAGCGCAATCACCTGCATGACCGAGGCGTATTGCGCGGGGATCAGCGCCGGGTTGATCGTGCTCGATGTTGCAACGGCGCTGATGACGATGGCCGTCTGCATTATCCGCCGTGCAAGGCGTTCAACGCTCAGCTGCCCCGGCTGCGAGGAGGGCAAGATGTCGTTTCGAGACGAGACGGCATCTCGACGAGCGGGCGATGCTGGAAAGGCGTAGTCCATCGGGGTGCGTCCCGCTGAGTAGGGCATCGCTCGATAAGGGACCCTAGCCGGTGTTAATTGCCGGTTAACTGTGATTGGGAACCCCGATGATTCCTTGCCCGCCCGGGGTTTGCATGATGATGACGAGGATCAATCGGCCATCCTGACTTTGTCGTCTCTGCGAAACTGACCGATGAGCCGCAAGACAGACCCCTCTATGCCGGTCCAGTCTTTGGCCGAATGCCGCAATACCAGCGCCATCGCGAGAAGCGCGGCCGTAGTCGCGATCGCGCCGCCGGTAAGGCCGAAATGCGGGAGGAGCACAAAAAGACCGACGACGCGCAGGAGAACCGATCCGCCGACGACCGCGAGGTAGCGTCCTTCGTGACCGGTGAGCATCAGAAGCGAAGCCGACGGTCCCGCCGCGGCAATCGAAGCCGCACCGAACGATAGAATGAGCAGGGCGCCATGAAACGGGGCATATGCGCCATTGAAGATCGCGAGCAATTGCGATCCGCCAGCGGCGATCGTCAGCAGCCCACCGATGATCACGGCTATCGTCACCCGCGCAACCATGTCCAGCAGCGCATCGAGCTGCGTGAGCTCCCTGTGATAGTAGAGATCCGGGATGTGCCGCGTGGAGAACATGTGGATCGCGTCGGTTGCGACCGACAGGATGTTAGCAACGCGGGTTACGACGAAGTAGGCGCCCGCGGCAGCAGGATCCAGTAGAGCGCCGACGACGAGAACATCGAGATACTGGTTCGAAGCTTCCAGGCCATTGGAAGCCCAGAGCTTGGTTGACCGGGCCAGCCAGCGTGAGAGATCGAATGCCGGCCTGGTGCGCCAGAATCCGGGAAATTTTTCGTTGAGCGAACGACACAGCAGCCGGAGGTGAATAAGGAGACCCGCCGCCCCGCCTGCGGCCATGACACCAAACAGAGCTGCGAGCTCGGCCTCTCTCTGAGCTGCAAGGCAGTATCCAAGATAGCTGATCGCGGGAATTGTCAGCAGAAGGTTGCCAAAGCCGTCGCCAGCTTCGATGCCGACGGCAGTCCTGATCAGATGCGATGTGGTCATCACAAGCGACACCGTCACAAGATACAACGTGACCGCGGCGCCGATCGATGACGAATAGGCCAGCGTACACCAGACGTAGAACGGCAGGCCGACCAGCACGCAGCCGGTCAGGCAGACTGCGCCGCTGAACAGCAGCGAACCCTTGAGCAGGTCGCACCGGCCACCTGCGACGTACTCGCTCCAGAAGCGCATCACCAGCACCTGTTGGCCAAAAGTCGCAACGATGCTGAGAAGTCCGGCTGCACTGAACAGCAGCGAATAGTTGCCGAACACCTCCAGGCCGAGCGTGCGCGCGGCGAGTGTGACCAGCGCAAAGTTCGAGATCGTGAACAGTGCCTTCAGAGCAAATGCGCTCGCCATCCCGCTTCTGACCGAGGTCAGCACCAGCGAGGACAGCCATCGGATGGCGTGACGCGGGTCCAATGCGCTTACCGCTCAGCGGAGCTTCGGGACAAACCGCTTCAAGGCATTCTTGAGCGGCTTGGAACGATGATAGATCAACGAGAATGCAGAGCCCGCAAGCGAGCGCGAGCATGTCAGATTATGCAGCTTCGTCTCTTCCACCCTGAAATGGGACTTGTATCCCGAATTCCCGAGACCCATGTCGATCCTGCGAAACCCCTGTTCGAATCGGAGCTTGATCACGCGGTAGATGATCTGCAGACCGATCGAGTACCTCGCAAAGCGCGCGGCATCGAAGCCGATCAGGACTGCGTGAAACTGCTCTTCACCGGTCAGGCCGAACAGCACTGCGACCGGTTGCCCGTTGAGATAGCTCACATAGGTGATGCAATCACCTGACTTCTGCCCCGCGATGGCGAACTCCAGATAGAAGTCCCAGTACAGTTCACGGTGCAACAGATCCGATTCGAAACGGCCTTCGCGGGCCCTCTTCAGCAACTCGAACGCTTCGCGCACCTCCTGCTCGGACGATGCGGCGCGGTGCTCGTATGTCCCGCGGTCACGTTCGAGTTGCCGGGCGAGCCGGCCGAGTTCCTTGGAGAATTTTCGCCGTACCGTCCGCCGCTGCCAGGCCTCGAAGTCCGTGCCGATATCGCTCCAGAACGCCGAGTTTTCGCAAGGACTCACTTGCGGCCGCGCGAAAAGATCTGCCGGATCGAAGCCGTCGTTCCTGATCTTGCGGAAAAGCAATACGCTTCCGCCTTGCAGCAGTTGGTCAAGGCGTTCCCGCACCGAAGGATCGGCCGCGAACGCTTCGAGAGCAAATCGGTCGCCGACCACGGCATTGTAATCGCAAACGCCGAAATCAGCGGGCTGCACGACATCCAGGCCGGAAGCTCGCTGAATGACAAAAGGAAACACGGCGAGCAGCGCACCATCTTCCGGTTGCCTGATCGTGATCGTGTATTGCCTTGCCGACAGGTTCGGCGTCAGTCGTCGGTGGACGAGATCCATCCACAGCGGGGACTGAAAGGCAGTCCCCCGCTTGAGATTGAAAAACGACTTATATTCCGCGCCGAGGAAGTCGAAGTCTTTCTCGACCCGGATAGCGACATCGAGCCGCAACGAGTGCGTATTGATTGCCAGCATGCTGCAACTCTAGCTCGCAGCAATCAGACTGAGGCCGTTAGGCGAATTGGCATCGATACGGAAGTTGCGGCGTTTCACTACATCGCCGGTCGTCTGTCGTCCCAGCTTCTTCCACAACAGCGCTGATGCGGCTTTCGCATACACCGACAGGCCGTCATGCCTGGTCGATGGTTTCTGAACGCCGAGCGTTCGACGCATCACGCCATTGCCGTAGTGGACCGCATACGAGCGCCAGATATCGTCGGTCCAATGCTCCATCGTCACCGAGATGTTCAAGCAATCGTGGTTCTGCACGCGATGCGGTGCATAGAGTGGCCAGGTCAGCATCTCGCCGGGATGCAAATCGAATGTGGTGGCATAGTCGTCGAACCAGCCCTGATACGGCATGTCCTCGGTCGTTTCACGAAGCAGGATCTTCTCGATGTTTCGCGGCTTCAGAAAGACGTCGCTACGCGGATAGACGTAGACCCGCTTCACGCCGCTGATCTGCCAAAGCGACTGACCCTGAATGTCGGCATGATAGAACACCTTCGCATTGGGCGACGAGATCAGCACGCCGATGTTGTGCTTGAACGTCTTCAGCCCGGGCACGCGAGCTTCGAACTCGGCGAATACACTGTCGAGGAGCTTGCGGTATTCCGGCGCCCAATCCATCACGCGGCGGACATTCATCCACATGCGCCCACGTTCGATTGCGTCGATCGCCTGCATTCCGGTGGCGTCGCCAAGTTCGCCGAACATCCGGTCGGGGCGGTCCGTTTCGACGCACATCGATTCGAGGCCGAGCTCGTGCTTGGGGCAGCGCTCGATCAGTCTGCCCAGCGCTTCTCGCGTGAACAGACCGCTTTCCGCCAATCTGTGCCGCAGCCTGATCGCGTGATGTCCGAACAGCAACTCATGCTGCGGCTGCCAGTCGGTGATCACGTCGTTATTCAAATTCATCGAATTCATTACATCACTCCGCCGTTCTGGAGGCCGCGGCGCGTCCTGCTTTTATGAGCTGCATTGTAACCGGTCGTCGGCGCAGGTGGGCTGCGACCGATCGTTAAACCTCGGATTTAGGTTAAGATAGAACGAGTTGATTAGGCGACTCGCTAACCTACTGATCCGCAAAGGAGCGTGTGATTTGATTAAAATTTGAATCAATTTTTCTGAAAATTGCGCACGGCAGATGCACGATAATCCACACGACACGACGGGGCCGTTCGTGTAGCTCGGGCTCAGCAATCTCACACGACAAGCTGTATCCGTCGGTTTTGACATGACACATCTCAGGGCTATTCAAGTCGCCGCGTGGGCAAGCCTCGCACTGGTTGCTTTTGCCACGCTGGCCTCCATTGGATTCAGGCCGACGAGTTCGTTGCCTCCAACTGTCGAAAGATTCGCTGCGTTCGCGGCCGTCGGCTTCACATTCGCGCTTGCCTATCCGCGCCAGTTCTGGCTCGCCGCGTTCATCGTGATCGGCGCGGCGCTCGCCCTGGAGGTGCTGCAAGTCCTGTCGCCATCGCGACATGGTCGGCTCGTCGATTCACTGGTGAAAATTGTCGGTGGCTCGGCCGGCTTATTCGCGGGTTGGGTGCTGCTGTGGCTGGAATCGCTGCGCGAGCGGATTGGAGGATGCAGGCGCAAGGAGGTGGCATAGCCGCTTCTGCGCGTGTCTAATGAGTCCAGGCAGACGCAAGTGCCGTCAGCTTTGGCTGGATGCGGCTACCGTCGATGACTTCGAGGCGTCCGGCCCGATTCAGCGTGTGCAGTTTTCGTCCGGGCCAGAACCTGTCGGGTTTCAGCGTCTTGCGAACGACCTGCCGGAACGACGAAGGCGTGAGATCGACAATTTCCGCCAGCGCGAGGCCGCTGCCATAGCCTGCGCTACAATCCTGCGCAGGCCGCCAGAGACGGCCGTTGCGCATCACGAGGTTGCCGGCAGGACGAGCGGACGATCGATCGACCAGAACAGGGTTGGCAGCGTGCGGCTGCCAAGGACCGAACAGGTCGGTTGAATAGTAGATCGCCAGCGTATCAGAGTAGCCGCCCGCGCCGTCCCACAACGTGCCGAACAGGTAGTACAGCCCGTTGTGCCGCGTGATCGTCGCGTCCGAGAGCCTGATATCGGACAGAAGCGTTGCAAAGCGCTCCCATCGGTCGGGAAAACCAACGCACTTGTAGATGGCGACTTCCCGATTGCCTATGCTCTCCGGGATCATCCAGAGGCTTCCGCCATGCTCGATCAGGAACGGGTAGGAGAGGTGCCAGTTTTCCTCCAGCGCTGGCCGCGCAGGTCCGGCGGGTCCGTTCTCTCCGAATTCGATGGCACTGATAATTCCCTTGCCGACGCGGTGGTCCAGCTCTTCGACAAAGACGAAGGCGCGGCCCTCCCATGTGATCGGAAAGGGATCTGCATAGAAACGGATTTGCGGATCAGGAACGACATTCCAGGCAGGCCCGGACAGATCGTCGCGATCCCACACGCCGCCGTCGTCGACGTGACGCCAGCCAACGCGCCAGTGCGGCCCATAGCAGCACAGTTTGTAGATTCTGCGCGCGACCGCTGAAGCGAGCCCCGACAGGACGTAAGGTGCGGGGGAGCCTTGCCCTCGCGGAACGCACGTGGCCGTGGCGCCTGCGTGCGAGCATGTGTCGTTCGCCAGAACCCGCGCAAGGAGCGTGACAGTACGCGCCATCACCGCATCCAGTGCGCCGCTCAGGCCCGCGGCATCTTCCGCCGACGGATGTCCTGCGGCGACGATGCCACCGCTTTGGCTGTCGAGAATTTCGATCTCCGGCAGATCACCTGCGACGACGGCAGCGAGAATGGCGTCCTCGCCGGCTGCGCCATTATAAAGAGGTGTCAGTACCCGGCGGCCTTCCGAAATCGCGTTATGTAACTCGTTCGACGCAAAGTCGATGATGATGTCCGCTCGCGCTTTGGCGCCATGGCGTCCAACGATGTCGTCGATCGGCATTGCATCAGCGCCGCTTCCGAGGCCGCGCCGCAGGACCAGCCGCTCAAGCTCGAAAAGGAATTCGAGGCCGCGAGGCTTGTGCGTGGCGCAGTCGACTGCCGCGACCTGAAGCTTTGCCGTGTCGTCGGCGAGGGCTCCGACGGCGCGTTCCATCCAACGTCTGGGTCGTCTCGCATCAAATCGGAGTTCGAGAATCATCTTGGGAAAGACCGAACTGCAGCGTCCGGCGATGAAAAAGCGTTGCGAAGATTCGTTCGTAGTCTTCTACCATCGCGTCGATGGAGTAGCGGGATTTCAGTTGCTGCGCATTTTGTCGCAGCGTTGCCCTGAGCGTCCGATCGGTCAAGACGCGCGATGTTGCGGCGGCGAATTCTTTTGTATCGGCGGCATCGACAAACAGCGCCATTGGTGCGTCATCCGCAGACAGAACCTCTTGCAGCACAGGCAGTTTGTTGGCGACGACGGGAACGCCGGCCTGTGCCGCTTCCACCGCAGCAAGCCCAAAGGTCTCGGCAGCGGACGGGAACACGAAGGCGTCCAACGCAACAAGAAAGTCCCCCGTCCTTTCCGGTGCGACTTCGCCGGCAAAGTGCAGGCGATCCGCCACACCAAGCTCGGTTGCGAGGTCGAGAAGCCGTTGCCGGTCTGGGCCCTGGCCAAGCAGAGCGAGATGCCAGTCCGGTCTCAGGGCCAGCAAGCGAACCGCATGATCCAGACCCTTGAGCGGGTGCAGACGGGCGACGCATCCGAGTATCGCGGCGTCGCGCGGAAGACCAAAGACACTGCGAGCCGCCTCGCGCGTCAGCTGTGACGTCCGTTCCGCAAAGCCGTGGGCGACATGGACGACCCTGTCGCTATAAGCCTTCGGATACGTTGCATAGATCCGCTGAACGTCGATCGAGTTCACCGTCACAACCTTGAAGACGCCGGCGGCGCCCAAGCAGAAGTCGGCCGCGCGGAGCAGCTTGCTCATAGTCGCGAGCGCGGACACCTGATTGGCGACGACCGGCGCAGACGAGACCAACCTGGCCACGGGCGCAGCGATGACGTTGCCGTAATGTTGGAACGTGAGAATGACGTCCGGCTGCAGATGACGGATATGGCGGGCCAGATTGAGGAGCATTCGCATCAACTGCAGCGGCGAGGAGGGCCGCTCAGGAGCGCAATAGAAAGTGTTCACGGGTTCGCTGAACGTCGACGACTTGCGGAAGAAGAAGAGGTTCGAGACCTCATATCCCCTTGCCGCAAAGCCCTCTGCCAGGATGCGGGCGATTTCCTGGGCGCCTGCATTCTCGCCCTGCGTCTGTATCAGAAGAATCCTTTGCGGGCGGGTCATGGCTGCACCCGCTGAGTATCACGCTCGGCGTCGGGGTCCGCTTCAAGGCTCGACGCCAGCTGCGGCCTCACTTTTCGGAAGATACCAATGATTGACGGATCGATACCGGTCCAACGTCGGCAGAGCACATTAAGCGTCAGAGTTGTCGCAAGGAGCGACAGTGTGGCGGCGAGGGCGGCGCCCATGAGACCGAATATTGGAATCAGGATGGCGAAGCCGAGCATCCTGAGCGCGATGTTGGCGACCAGAATCCAGGGATACTGTCCCTCATGTCCTGAGATCAACAACACGGCCGGTGCCGGTCCGCCGGCTGCGGCCAGGGCGGTTCCTGCGACAAGAATGATCAACGCCCATTGCTGGCCCGCGAACGAGGGCCCGAAGAAGCCGAGAATGGCGTCGGCGCCAAAGACGATCAGAAGGATGCCGCCGGTCACGCACAGCAGAATGATCTCTGCCATGCTGCTGAAAACACGATTGATCTCGTCAATCCTGCCCGCGAAGTACAGTTGCGGAATCCGACGGATGGCAAGCACATGTGCCGCCGACAATAGCGTACCGAACGAGTTGGCGATGCGGCTCGCGACGAAGTAGACGCCCGCGGCCGGTGCATCAAGCAGCAGGTAGATCACGATCACGTCGAAATACTGATTCAGAGTTTCGAGCACCGTCGTCAGCCATAGTCGGGTGGAAGCGCGCCACCACGCGCCGCTGTGCTTGATTGGCCGGGCCTTCCAGATGTTCTGCGGGAACGCCCTGACCGTGACGGTGACTTGCGTCGTGATCGCCACGGCGAGCGCGACGCAGGCAATGAGGAAGAACTCGGCCGGATCGATGGTGGCCTTGCCACGGACGATCACGAACAGCGCCGCGGTGGTGAGCGTCTTCCAGAAGATCTCGCGCGTGCCCTCGGCGAGCAGCAGCCCGACCGCATAGCGGGCAACGTGTCCGCCAAAACCGACCACGCTGTTGGCGATGAGG
This sequence comes from Bradyrhizobium sp. LHD-71, assembly GCF_031157255.1. GTDB lineage: Bacteria > Pseudomonadota > Alphaproteobacteria > Rhizobiales > Xanthobacteraceae > P52-10. The sequence goes on from NZ_JAVIFX010000003.1 coordinate 64,773, forward strand.
TATAGCGAAGCACCGAGCATCAGTGCGGCGCTTTCCTTCAACACGAAGTGGCCGACCAGAAACATGGCGGCTGCCAGCAGCAATGGCAGCGTCGCAACGATTTGTAGCGAGAAGTTGAGGGCGCCACGCGCGAGTTCGGGCGAGTTTGACACCGTGTATTCGTTCAACGCGCGCAGGATGAACATTTCCTGGCCCAACAGGGCGCACACGCTTCCCATCTGGGTGATGCTAAGCCACGTCGCCAGATGACCAAATTCCGCCGCCGGCATTGCCCGTGCGGCGAGGGAAAGCATCAGAAAGGCAACTAGGCCGGCGCCCAGTTGGACAACGATCGTCCCGGAGAACGCATGCACGATTTCACCGCCCAGGCGGCGCATGAGCGGTTCGGTGACATATCGCAGGCGGCGCAATGGGACCGGCATCGGCTCTTCGATTGGAGTGCGGACGACACGTAGTTATCCGGTCTCCATAAGCACAATATCTGTCGAGTCTCTTGCGATTTGGCTCAAAAGGCGCGCGATCTCTTAAGACATGATTAACCGTGGCTCCCCGTTGAAACGGTTCCAAAATTTGGCTGGCGTAATGCTTAGTTAACTATGAATATTTACGGTTTCGCGCATGGTATGCCGGCTTCGGCATATGCAACGTCGAGCTGGAGTGAGTAACCATGTCGGGCAGGCAGACGGCAGCCGCGCCGAGTGAGCGCCGTGCCCCGCCTGACCGGGATTCGTGGGATAATCCCGACCTCGAGCCGGCAGCGGCCAATACCGACGACCAGTCGCTCCAACGCTTGCTCTCGCCGTCTCAGCTCGCGGCGATTGTGCGTGCGAATCTCAAAAAGATCGCGGCCCTTGCGCTGGCGCTGTTTGTGCTCGGTACTTTGGCCATTCTGATGTTTCCGGCGCGCTACACCGCGACATCGCTGGTCTTTGTCGATCCACGCGAACAGAAGGTCACGAACGAACAGGATGTGCTGCCCGGAATTGGGCAGGATGCCGCAGCGCTGCAGAGCATTATCGAAATCGCCAAATCCGATGGCTTTCTCCGTCCCGTGATCGAAAAACTCGGCGTCGCCAAGGACACGGAAATCTCCGGCGGCGAAACCAACATGGCCCGGTTGTTGGCCCGATTCCGCAGCCGTCTTGATGTTTCACGTGTCGGCCAGACTTATGTCATCGCAATTTCCTTCGCCTCCGCCGATGCCAATCGTGCGGCCTACTATGCGAACGCCTTGGCCGAAGCCTTCGTCGCGGCGCAGGAAAGGACACGCGCGATGGCGACGAAGGAGGCGGCTGACTGGCTCAATGATCGCCTGAAGGACCTGCGCAGCACGTTGACGGCATCGGAGGATGCGATCGCAGCCTTCAAGACCAGGCACAAGATCATCGATGCGGGAAAGGACAGCACCACGCGCCAGCTTCGTGCGACTGAGCTCAGCCAGCAGGTCTCCGCTGCCAGGCTTCGCACGGAGGAAGCGAAGAGCCGTTACGATCAGGTGCAGCGTGATCTGAAGTCTAACGTCGAGACGTCGACCGGATCGCGGTCCGATCTGCTGACCTCGCTTCGCGCGCAGCGGACGCAGTTGGACGACGCGATCGCGCAGAGGCGGGCGGTGCTCGGCGATCGCCATCCCGAGGTCGTCATCGCGCTGGCGCAGCGAGCCACGTTGGAGCGTCAGATCGAAGCCGAGCGCCGGCGGATCATCCAGGCAGCGAGGTCGGATTACGAGGCGCAGCGCGAGCAGCAGAGAGACCTGGAAGCCTCGCTCAACGGCGTCGAAAGGGAGATGCTGACGACGAACGAAGCCTCCGTGAAACTGCAGGAGCTGCAGCTGGAAGCCGATGCCAACCGCAGCATCTACGAGCAGTTCCTTTCGCGCTACAAGACGACCAGCGAGCAGCAGTCGTTGCAGACGTCGCAGACCAGGATCGTCTCATCTGCCACCGCGCCGGCCCGTCCATCGCGCCCCAGTCTGCCGTTGCTGCTGGCTGTCACTGCCCTGGGATCGCTGCTCGCGTCCGCAGCCGCCGTTACGCTTGCGGCCGCCGCAGGTGTTCGACTGCCCGTGGTCGGCCGCGAGACCAAACCGCCGAGCCAGGCCAGTCCGCCTCCCGCGCCGGACCACCCGACCTTCAGGGCGCTGCTCGATCTGCCGGTCTGGGCCGACATGCCTGCGGGCGGCGCGCTCGCGTCTGACGGCAGACCATCACCCGAGGTCAAGCGCCGGCTCGCCGACCTGTTGGAACGGGTTGCGCTGACGCGCGGCCTGCACGGCCGCGTGGTGCTTCTGCTCTCCGGCCACGCGCAGCAGGGCAGGCCAGCTATCGCTGAAGCGCTGAACGCCCTGGCGCTCGATCGCGGCATGCTAAGCGTCCTGATCCAGATCGAGCCGAAAAGCGTCCGCACGTTGCCGTTCCTGGTGCGCGCGCCGGTGCGTGACCATACGGTTATGCGAACGACGTCCTCAGCCTTGCTGAAACTGCTGTCGGGGCGAGGCGGATCGGCCGGCGATCTCCGGTCGAAGTACGACATCATCGTCGTCGACGGCACGTCGCTGCAGGACCCGGCGGAGATCGTCGCCCTGGCGGACCAGATCGATTTCGCAGCATTCCTGGTCGATGAGCAACAGGACGGCGATCTTCTGGTGAAGGCAATGGAGATCCTGTCATCCAAGCCCAACGTCGCCAAAGGCGTGATCATCGATCCGGCCTCTGCCGGATCATGAGGACGTTCTGCCCTTGGTGGCCGACGCTCTCCTGCTTGGCTTCTTCAACTCGTAACTTGTGGCGACGCGACTTCTATCAAAGCGGCCCGAACGGCGCTCGCTGATCGGATGTCTCGCGGGCGCGCAGCGCATCGCGTTTTGGCGGCGCCTGGAACATGCGGCGATACTCGCGGGTGAACTGCGAAATGCTCTCATAGCCAACCTCGAAGGCGGCGCTGCTTGCCGAAAAGCCTTCATCGAGCATGAGCCTGCGCGCTTCAAGGAGGCGCAGCCGCTTCTGATATTGCCCAGGTGTCAGTGACGTCATGTGCTTGAAGTGCTTGTGGAACGCGGTGAGGCTCATCGATGCGGTTTCAGCGAGCCGCTCGATCGGGATGCGCGTTTGGTATTCGGCGCGCAGCATCGCGACTGCCGCGCCAAGGCGCGTCGCGTGGCTGCCCGGATCCGCAAGCGCGCGTAAATCGGCGCCATGGCTGCCGGCAAGAAGCCAGTAGTGGAGCTCGCGCAAGATCCCCGGCCGCAGGACCGGCGTGGCCTCCGGCTGATCGAGAAGGCGCATCAGCCGGGCAACGCAATCCAATGTCGCGGCCTCGGTGTCGTTTGCGAACAGCGTCCGCATTGCGGACGGGCGCTGCGTGCGGACGCCGCTGCCCAGCTGCGCCGCGACCTCCCGCAGGACTGTCATTTCGAGTTCGACGGCAATCGCCAGATAAGGCTGGCTCGGGCTCGCCTGAACGATCCGTCCCACCACCGGCATGTCGGCGCTTACGATCACCGACTTGCCGGCGGAAAAGATCCGCTCTTCGCGTCCGACAATCATGCGCTTGGCACCCTGCAGGACAAGGCAAATCAGCGGCCGGTAGATCGAATGCAGGTCGCCGTGCGGTGTTTCCACGCACATCATCCGCAGCCCTGGCACCGGCGTCACGGCAAGGCCGTCCCGGTTGGCGTGGACGGCGGCATAGGTTCGGACGGCCTGTTTGAGCGAGTCCATGGCGATCTCCTGCGAGGCGGCTGGATGCTAACACAAACGCTGGCGAACATCAGCCAGGCTGCAGAATCCGGCAAGTTTTGCGCATGCCTGGGCAAGCGTCCGATCGCGGCCGGCGGTAATGATGTTCCGAAAGCACGGGTTCATTCGATCAGGAAGGGACTTCCGATGACGGGATACACGGAGATGCGGCGACGAACGCTGTTGGCGGCTGCGGCCATGGCCCCTGCGATGTTTGCGGCGGGCGCAGCCTCTGCTCAATCCGCGTGCCAGATGTCGGCTTCAAACGGCAAAGTTGCGCTGGTGACCGGCTCGTCCCGCGGCATCGGCGCGGCTACCGCCAGGCGCCTTGCCCGCGACGGTTATGCCGTCACTGTCAACTGCGTCGTGAACCGTGATCTCGCCGCGGGCGTCGTGAAAGAGATCGAGGACGCAGGTGGCCGTGCGACCTGGGTGCAGGCCGATGTCAGCGATCCGGCTGCCGTGCGGCGTCTGTTCGAAGCCAACGAGCGGGCGTTTGGTCCGGTCGACGTCGTGGTCAGCAACGCTGGCATCATGCGGCTCGCGACCTTCCGCGATATGACGGATGACGATTTCAATCGCATGGTCGATGTCAACCTGAAAGGCAGTTTCTATGTGCTGCGCGAGGCGGCACGTCGCGTGCGCGACGGCGGCCGGATCATCGCGCTTTCCTCAAGCATCACGCTGCTGCGCAGCCCGTCCTATGGACCTTACGCCGCCACCAAGGCGGCCCAGGAGCTCTACGCAAATATCCTCGGCAAGGAGCTCGAGGGCCGGATGATCTCGGTGAATGCGCTGGCGCCCGGGCTCGTCAACACCACACTTTTCACCGACGGCAAGACGCGTGAGCAGATCGCAGGCTTTGCGGCGCGCACGCCGCACAAGCGGCTCGGCGAGCCGTCCGACATCGCCGACACGATTGCAGCGCTCTGCAGCGCAGACGGCGGCTGGATCAACGGCCAGACCGTGTTCACCAACGGCGGCATCGTCTGACCTCGAATTGGAATGGAGAGAACGATGAGAACGACAGGCAACACCATCCTTATCACCGGTGGAGGTTCCGGCATCGGCCGCGAGCTGGCGCTGCGCTTCAACGCGCTTGGCAACACGGTGATCGTCGCCGGACGCCGCATGGCGGCGCTCGAACAGGTGATCGCCGGCCGCGAGGGAATGCACGCGATGACTCTCGACGTCGAAGATCCGGAGAAGATCGCGACCTTCGCGAAGCAGGTGATCAGCGAGCATCCGCAGCTGAACGTGCTCATCAACAACGCCGGCATCATGCGGCATGAGGATCTGGCCAGAAAGCGTGACCTTGGTGATGCCGAGGAAACGATCGTCACCAATCTGCTTGGGCCGATCCGGCTCACCAATGTGTTGATCGATCACCTGGCTGTCCAACCCGCTGCCGCCATCGTCAACGTCTCGTCAGGTCTTGCGTTCACGCCATTGAGCGCGACGCCGACTTATAGCGCCACCAAGGCGGCGATCCATTCCTACACAGTGTCGCTGCGCGAGCAGCTCAGGGGCAAGGTCGAGTTGATCGAACTGGCACCGCCTGCAGTGCAGACCGAGCTCACGCCCGGCCAATCGACGCGCGAAGGCTACTTGCCACTGGAGCAGTTCATCGACGAAGTGATGACGCTGTTTCAGCAACAGCCGACGCCCAAGGAGATCCTCGTCGAGCGCGTCGGCTTTCTGCGTTGGGCGGAGCGGGAGGGGCGTTTCGATCAGGTGGTCGAGATGCTCAGTGCTCGTTAGTGAGTAGTGAAGGCCCTCGCGAATAGAGCGCGCTTCCTTCATTCGCTATTCACGACTTGCTACCCACTACTTACATTCGTCCTTATCACGCCGCACCTGATCTGAAGGCAGATGGTGGAATGACGGTCGGCCGATGCTATCGGTCGACCGCTTCCGAAGGCCGACTGTCAGTCGGATTTGGTCAGCAGCAGGTACAGCGCCGAAGGGTTGGTCCGTACATAGCGCCAACCGAGTCGCCTCGGCTCTAACGCTGCGCGCCAAAGCCACTCGAGGCCCGCGCGCTGCATCCAGGCCGGCGCGCGGGGTTTTGTGCCCGACACGAAGTCGAATAAACCACCCGACGTCTTGATGACGCCGATCGAGGTCAGCCTGTTCCTGTTCCGTATGACGAACTCCTGCTCGCGCGGAACGCCCATCGACACCCACAGGATATCCGGACAAAGGGCAGCGATCTCCTCGCACACTTGTTTCTCTGCTTCGAGGCTCTCGAAGAAGCCGTTACGCCGACCGACGATGTTCAGTTTTGGAAAGCGCTTCTGCACCACTTCGGCAGCCAAAGCGCTGACCTCCTCCGTCGCGCCAAGCATGTAGATGCTGGCGCCGCGGCGCTCAGCCTCTTCGTTGACGGCGTCGAAAAGATCGGTCGTGGCCACGCGCTCGGGCAGCGCTGCCTTGCACCTCAGTCGCGAGACAAATACGTGCGGCATGCCGTCCGCATGGATCGCATCGGCCTGCATGAACAGCGAGCGCGTGCCGCGGTCGTTGGCGCAGGCGTGGGTGACCTCGCCGTTGGTTGAGGTCAGGTACGCAGGATAGCGCCACAGTCCACGCCGCCGCAGTGCGTGATCGACCATCACCTTTGCCGTGGTCGTTCGATCGACGACGACGACCGGTAGCCCGCCCAGGCGAACGCGCCGCCAGCGACGAAACGGATTGCGTCTGCGATCGGCGTTCTGCCGGCGATCCTCGCCTATTTTCTCCCGTAGCTCCGCCGCAGGCATAAAGGCTGCGCAGCGGCGTTCCGCATCGCGCCGCTCGCGTCTGCGGCCTTGAGCGTTCTCAGCCTTGCTCCTGCTTTGAACCAACGACATCGGGGGCATTCCATGACGGGAGTTACTTCTTTACCGTCCCTTTCAATGGAAAGTTTACGCTGAAATCAATTATATTCAGTGTTTCGTTGTTCGTTAAGGTAAATGCAACTCGCGGTGTCGCTGCGGTGCCCGGTTATGGGACGACAATCCGCGCTCGGTCCCAAAATCGGTCAGTTGCCTGGGCGAAGGTGGCGCAGGCCGTCATGTGCGGCCGGCGCTCAGTCTCTCTGACAATTTCCGTTCCCACGCGAGCGCATCGCGAATGATGACAGGGAGACTGTCGTAGCGCGGCGTCCATTTCAAAAGCGACTGCGCTCGTTCGTTCGATGCCACGAGGACAGCTGGGTCGCCGCTGCGGCGATCCTTGAGACGAACCTCGAAATCGACGCCCGATTCCTTCTTCACGGCCTCGATCACCTCGAGCACTGAAAAGCCGTGGCCGTAGCCGATGTTGCTGACCGCGCTCTCGCCGCCGCCGCGCAGATGGCGCAGCGCGTCGAGATGAGCCTGTGCAAGGTCGCTGACATGCACGTAGTCGCGAACGCAGGAGCCGTCCGGCGTCGGATAGTCGGTACCGAAGACGTCCATTCCCGATCGCTTACCGGTGGCCGCCTGCACCGCCACCTTGATGAGATGGGTTGCGTCGGGCGAGGATTGACCCGAGCGACCGGCTGGATCTGCGCCGGCCACATTGAAGTATCTCAACGCAAAATACTTGAGCGGCCGCGCGTGCGCCGTGTCGGAGAGCATCCATTCAGTCATCAGTTTCGATCGGCCGTATGGATTGATCGGTGACGTGAGGCTGTCCTCGCGGACAGGGACGCTTTCCGGATTGCCGTAGACCGCCGCAGTTGACGAAAAGATGAACGTGGAGACGCCGGCACGTACGGCCCGCTCGATCAACGAACGCGATTTGACCGTGTTGTTCTCATAGTAGGCCAGTGGATCGGCCACCGACACCGGCACGACAATGCTGGCGGCAAAGTGGATGATCGTATCGATGTCTCGTTCGCGAATGATGGATTCCACCAGCGATGGGTCACCGCAATCGCCTTCGTAGAAAGGAACATCGGCAGGAACGGCGAGCCGCGTTCCAGTCGAAAGGTTGTCGAGAACGACGGGTGTCTCTCCTGCATCAAGCAGCGCAAGAACCATATGGCTTCCGATGTAGCCGGCGCCGCCCGTAACCAGGATTTGTTTTCTTGCTGTCATGTTGAACTGCGGGACCCGTCCTGTGTGAGAGCGTCCTGCGACGCTAAGCCAAATGCTTCAGAATTTCCAGAAATCGATAACGCGCATAACCATTAAAAACGCGACGAGAAGACAGTTATTGATTAACGTCAGCTTGCTTCAATGCGAGTCATCGAACGGCATGGACGTAATCGTGAAGCAAGCTGTTGCGCGTAGGTCAGGTCGAGCGGCGATCGCCTTCGGTGCGGCTCTGCTGGTCAGCGGCTGCGACCTGACCGGTATACCGTTCCTCGACCCCAAAGGTCCGATCGCGCAGCACGAACACAATCTTCTTGTGATCGCCAGCCTGGTGATGCTGATCGTGATCATCCCGGTCTTCCTGATGACCTTCCTGTTCGCCTGGCGCTATCGAGCCTCCAACACCAGTGCCCGCTACACGCCCGACTGGTCGTTCTCCGCCATAATCGATGGCGTTATCTGGCTGGTTCCTGCAGTCATCGTCGTTGCGCTCGGCGCTCTCTTGTGGAGCAGCACGCACGGGCTCGATCCCTACAAGCGGATAGACACGTCGGTCCGGCCGCTCGATGTCGAGGTGGTCGCGCAAGACTGGAAGTGGCTCTTTATCTATCCCGAGCATGGAATTGCAACGGTCAATCAGCTCGTGTTTCCGAGCCAGAGGCCGCTCGCCCTGAGGCTCACTTCGGACACGGTGATGAATTCCTTCTTCATCCCGCCGCTCGGAGGACAGATCTACGTGATGGCCGGGATGCAGACGCGGCTACATTTGCTGGCTGATGCCCCCGGGCAGTTCATGGGCAGAAATGCGCAATACAGCGGATCCGGCTTCTCCAACCAGCACTTCCAGGCAATCGCGGAGCAGCCGGAAGCATTCGAGGCGTGGGTGAGCCGGGTCAAACAATCATCGAAGCGGCTGGATGCGGACGCCTATCGCGCGCTCGCCGTGCCCAGCAGCCGTCACCCCGTCACCTACTATTCGACGGTCGAGCCGAACCTGTTCGACAACATCATCGCGAAATACGGCCACGGTCACGCGCACGCCGGGCACGCCGCCGCCAAATAGACCCGGAGCTTTCCAGATGTTCGGCAAACTGACGATCGATGCGCTGCCGTTCTACAGCTGGGTCGCCATGGGCGGTGCGCTGGTCACGGTCGGCGGCGTACTGGCCGTCACCTTCGCCGTCACCTGGTTCGGATGGTGGCGTTACCTGTGGAGCGAATGGCTCACCAGCGTCGATCACAAGAGAATCGGCGTCATGTACATCGTGCTGGCGCTGGTCATGCTGCTGCGCGGCTTTGTCGACGCGATCATGATGCGAGCGCAACAGGCCATTGCACTCAACTCCGAGGGCTACCTGCCGCCGGGACACTTCGATCAGATATTCAGTTCCCACGGCACCATCATGATCTTCTTCATGGCGATGCCCTTCCTGACCGGGCTGATCAATATCGTGGTGCCCCAGCAGATCGGTGCGCGCGACGTTGCATTCCCGTTCATGAACTCCGTCAGCCTCTGGCTCACCGCGGCCGGCGCCGCGCTGGTCATGGTCTCGCTGGTCATCGGCAAGTTCTCGACCGCAGGCTGGAGCGGCTATCCGCCCTATTCGGGCGTACAATACAATCCGGGAGTGGGCGTCGATTACTGGCTTTGGGCGCTGTTGATCAGCGGCATCGGCACGACGCTGGCCGGCATCAATTTCACCGTCACAATCTTCAAGCTGCGCGCTCCCGGGATGAACCTGATGCGGATGCCGCTGTTCACCTGGACGGCGCTCTGCAGCAGCATCCTGATGACCTTCGCGTTTCCTGCCCTGACAGTCGTGTGCGCACTGCTCTGGCTCGACCGCACGTTCGGCATGCACTTCTTCACGAACGACAGCGGCGGCAACATGATGAACTATGCCAACCTGTTCTGGATTTGGGGGCATCCGGAAGTCTACATCCTGATCCTTCCTGCCTTCGGCATCTTTTCGGAAGTAGTCGCGACATTCTCCGCCAAACGCCTGTTCGGCTATACGTCGCTGGTCTATGCGACCGCGTCGATCGCCGTGCTGTCGTTTACGGTCTGGCTGCACCATTTCTTCACGATGGGCGCGAGCCCGAACGTCAATGCCTTCTTTGGCATCGCCACGATGATCATCGCCGTGCCGACCGGAGTGAAGGTCTTCGACTGGCTGCTCACCATGTACCGGGGACGCATCACGTTCCATCCGTCGATGATGTGGACGCTCGGCTTCATCGTCACCTTCGTCATCGGTGGCATGACCGGAGTCCTGCTGGCGCTGCCTCCGGTCAACTACATGGTGCACAACACGACCTTCCTCGTTGCGCACTTCCACAACATGCTGATTCCCGGCGCACTCTTCGGATACTTCGCCGGCTACATGTATTGGTTTCCCAAGGCTTTCGGCTTCACGCTCGACGAGCGCTGGGGCGCCCGGTCGTTCTGGTGCTGGCTGATCGGCTTCTACCTGGCCTTCATGCCGCTCTACATCCTGGGCCTCATGGGCATGCCCCGCCGCTTGGAACACTACAACGTAGCTCTTTGGCAGCCTTACCTGATTGTCGCCGCGCTCGGCGCGCTGCTCATCCTGCTCGGCATCGTCTGTCAGGGCGTTCAGCTTGTCGTCAGCATCCGGCAACGCCAGGAGAGGCTTGATCTCACCGGCGACCCGTGGAACGGACGCACCCTGGAGTGGCTGACATCGTCGCCGCCCCCGCCGTACAATTTCGCGCTGCTGCCCATCGTGCGGGAGATCGACGCCTTCGAAGACATGAAGAAGCGGGGTGTCGCCTATCAGAAGCCTCCCCGCTATCATGACATCCACATCCCGAGAAACACCGATACAGGCGTTGCCGTGGGCGCCTTTGCGTTCCTGCTCGGTTTCGCCGTGGTCTGGCAGATCTGGTGGCTGGTGATCGCCGCGGCCGTCGCCTTGTGGGCGGTGATCATCGCCCGCAGTTTCGAAGATGATACCGAATACCGCCTGCCCGCCGATGAGGTCCAGGAGATCGAACGCCAGCATCGTCAAGCCATGGCGGGCGCTTTGCGCCGTCCGGATGTGGACGCTCCTGTTCCTTCCAATCAACCGCTTCCGGAGGGCCTGGCATGACGATTGATGCTGTTATCGCCTCCGCACCGTCAGCCTCTGAGGCGATAGCCGAGTCGCACGAGCGCAAGGCATTCGGGTTCTGGCTCTATCTGATGAGCGACGCGATCATCTTTGCGCTGCTGTTCGCGACCTATGTGGTGATGTCCGCCGACGCCGAGGGACGCCAAACCGCACGAAGCCTGTTCAGCCTGTCGCATGTTTCAGGTGAAACGCTGCTTCTCTTGTGCAGCAGTCTTACCTTCGGCTTCGCCGCGCTGGCGATGCACTCCGTCAAGCGAGGCGCGGTGCTGTGGTGGCTTCTTGTCACATTCGCCCTGGGCCTGGGATTCCTGGCGATGGAGATCATCGAGTTTCGGGGCATGGCGCAGGTCGGCGCGGGGCCGGACCGTAGCGGATTCCTGTCGGCCTTCTTCGCGCTGGTCGGCACTCATGGGCTGCATGTCGCCTTTGGTCTCGTCTGGATCCTGATCCTGGCGAGCCAGGTGATCATCAAGGGACTGACGCCGCCGGTGACTTCCCGTTTGTTCCGGCTGGGTCTTTTCTGGCACTTCCTCGACATCGTCTGGGTCGGCATCTTTTCGGTCGTGTACCTTCCAGGACTGCTATGAATGAGTGATTCCACCACATCGCCAACCACTGACAACGGCCACGGCCTGAGATCCTATCTCACTGGATTCAAGCTGGCGCTAATTCTCACGGCGATTCCGTTTGTTCTTGTGGCCACGAAGGACCTGACGTCGTTGCCGGCGTCGGCCATACTGGTCGTCATTGCCGTAGCCGCCGTGCTGCAGATTCTGGTGCACCTGCGCTACTTCCTGCATCTGGATTTAAGCGCGACGCCGCGCGAGAACATGATGGCGCTCGTCTTCGCCGCTATTCTCATCTTCATCATGGTTGGCGGCAGCTTCTGGATCATGTTCGACTTGCACCGTCGGATGTCGATCTAATTCCGCCTGGGTGGATGGACAGAGGACATCGCCATGGATCTCGAGATCACGGTCGGTCCGCCACAGCTCGCTCTGCATCAGGGACATACCGTGCTGATCACCGACCGTGACGGCCAGGTGACTTTTCCGAGCGACAAGGGCCTGTACTTCTTCGACACGCGCCTGATCAGCAGCTGGAGCATCTGGGCAAACGGTGAGCCATGGGACCTGCTCAACTCCGGCAACATCACGCACTACGCTTCGCGCGTATTTCTTACCAACCGCAAAATCCCGACTGAAGACGGGGGCATCCCGGAACGTACGCTCGGACTGGTGCTCAGCCGGTCCGTCGACGGCGGTATCCACGAAGATATCGATCTTGTGAACCACGGCAAGAAGCCGGTGCGTTTCAACCTCGAAATCGCGATCCGAAGCGACTTCGCCGATCTGTTCGAGGTGAAGTCAGGCCGCATCGTCCGTCGTGGCCGAATCACCACGGAATGGTCGGATGCTGAGTCGCGGTTGAGCACGGTCTACCGCAACCAAGATTTCTCGCGCGAGTTGACAGTGCTGGCCAAACGAAACCTGGTGCGTCCCGTCTATGCCAATGGCAGGATCAGCTTCGAGGTCAACCTTCCGCCGGGAGGCGTCTGGCACAGCTGCCTGCTCTACGAACTCGGCAACGGGAAAATCCGTTTCGAGGCACCGGCCCCCTGCATAGCGAACAGCGACCAGTCGACGGTCGGCCAGCGCCTCGCGCGATGGCGCCAGGCGGTTCCCAGGATCACGACCGGCAATGAAGAGTTCTATCGCCTCTACCGTCAGGCAATCGAGGACATGGCTGCGCTACGGCTGCCGACCGACAGGACCGACGAGCAGTTCGTTGTGGCTGCGGGCGTGCCCTGGTTCGTCGCGCTCTTTGGCCGCGACAGCCTGATCGCTTCACTGCAGACCGCGCCGGTGTACTCCGGGTTCGCCTGTGCCGCGCTCGATGTCTTGGGAGCACTGCAGGCTACCGAGCGGGACGATTATCGCGACGCAGAGCCGGGCAAGATCATGCACGAGCTGCGTCTCGGCGAGCTCGCACACTTCAAGCTGGTGCCCCACACGCCCTATTACGGTACTGCGGACGCCACGATCCTCTATCTGATCGTACTTCATGTCGCCTGGCGCTGCACCGGCGACGCGGGCCTGCTCGAGCGGCATCTCAAGACCGCCGAGGGCTGCCTGCAATGGATCGACCAATATGGCGACCGAGACGGAGACGGCTTTCAGGAATACGCGACGCGTTCGCCCGTAGGTTACGAGAACCAGGGCTGGAAAGACTCCGGCGATTCGGTCGTTTATCCCGACGGAACGCTGGTGAAGGGGCCGAAGGCGCTTTGCGAACTTCAAGGTTACGTCTACGACGCCTGGCTGCGCATGGCGGAAGTCTATGACGCGCTCGGAAACCCCGGTCGCGCCCAGGAGCTTCGTGCAAAGGCGGAGACACTGTTTCGTCGTTTCAACGATTCGTTCTGGGATGAGGCTTCCGGCTTCTATGCTTACGCCCTGGATGGCGACAAGAAGAAGGTTCTGAGCGTTGTCTCGAATCCGGGCCACTGTCTCTGGTCGGGCATTGTCCCGGCCGACCGCGCTCGTCGCGTCGTCGAACGGCTGATGCGGCCGGACATGTGGAGCGGATGGGGCATCCGGACCCTTTCCGCCAACCATCCGGCCTACAATCCCTACTCCTATCAGAATGGCTCGGTGTGGCCGCACGACAACGGCATCATTGCGATGGGCTTCCGCCGGTACGGCTTCGCCGAGGAGGCAAACCGGGTAGCGCGCGACGTCAGCGGAGCGGCGAGATACTTCATGCTGCACCAGGTGCCGGAGCTCTACTCCGGTGTTCAGCGCGATCCCACCGATTTTCCGGTCCAGTATCTCGGCGCCAACGTACCGCAGGCCTGGGCTGCCGGGTCCGCCTTGATGTTCCTGCAGATAATCCTTGGCTTCCAGCCGGACGCCCCGCAAGACAGGCTGTACATCGATCCCGAATTGCCGGGCTGGCTGCCGGACCTGACGGTGACGAACCTCCGTGTCGGGAAACGAAGTTTTGATCTGCGCTTGTGGCGCGATGGCGAGAAGACCCGTTGGGTCGTGCTCAAAGGGGACCCCAACGCCGTTGTCGCACGCAGTTACGCCAGCGGAAGCAGTCTCGCGATAGAAGATAGCGTGCTCGCAGCGTCAGGCACTTCATAGCGGCGGATCTGCGGATGATACGGATGGCTGTTGCGGAGCAGGTCACGCCAGCCGCTGCAGCAGGTGATCACCGACGCGGATCGCATTGGCGATAGCGGTGAGTGACGGGTTCACCGCGCCGATGCTCACGAAGAAGCTCGTGTCGACGACATAAAGGTTGTCGAGCTCATGCGCCTTGCAGTTGACATCCAGCACCGACGTCGTCGGATCGGTGCCGAACCGGCAGGTTCCGGCCTGGTGGGCGCAGCCGGCGATCGGGATGTCGGTTTTCATGTAGAGATTGCGCGGAATGAGATGCGGATGCATGTCGAGATCACTCAACATTGACTTCAGTTTGTCATACAGCTGCTGTCGCGGCACCTGATTGTTCGGCGTGTAGCTCAACGTCAGTCTGCCCGAGCTGTCCACCGTGACGCGATTGTCAGGATCGGGCAGGTCCTCTGTCGTAAGCCAGAAGTCCACGGAGTGGGATGCGAGCTTGTCGAGCAGACCTGTCGGGAGCAGCGCGGTTTCGAGCGGCTTCTCGCCGCGATACATCGGGCCCAGAGACTTGCCGGTCATCTGAATGTTGCCCATCGGGTAGTCGAAGCCGTCCATGCCGAAATAGAAATCGTTCAGCGCGAGAGTCTTCTGGAACACGGTGGGGTTTGGCTCGCGAGAGATCGCAAGCACGGCCTGGCTGTTGTGGAACATGTAGTTGCGTCCCACCTGGCCGGAGCCGTTGGCGAGTCCGTTCGGGTGCTTGTCGTTGGCGGACATCAATAGCAACTTAGCCGAGTTTGCCGCGCCGCACGAAACGACAATGATGTCGCCGGAGAAGGTTTGTCGTTCTCCGCCCACATCGGCGACGACGGCTGTGACGGCCGTGCCAGCGGCATTCGTCTCCAATGTGAGCGCCGTTGCGTTGCGCAGCAGCGTCACGTTGGGAAACGTGAGCGCTGGACGCACGGCTATGACTTCCGCGTCGGATTTGGCGTGCACCAGGCAAGGAAAGCCGTCGCAGGTCTGACAGCGGATACAGGTGCTGTACGCCATATCCCGCTCGTCCATCATGACCGCGCAGGGGGCCGGGAAGGGACGGTAGCCGGCCGCAGTCAGGTCGTCGACAAGCTGCTGGATGCGCGGTTCGTTGGAGACCGGTGGCCACGGATAGGGGGCGCTCGCGGGAGGCTCCGTGGGATCGTGGCCCCGCAGCCCGTGCACGCAGTACATCTGCTCGGCCTTTGTGTAATACGGCTCGAGCTCGTCGTAGGTCAGCGGCCACGCGGGCGAGATCCCGTCGTAGTGGCGCAGCTCGCCGAAATCCTGCTGGCGGAGGCGATAGAGCGCTGCGCCGAACATTTTGGTCGCGCCGCCGACGAAATAATGCACCTGCGGCTGAAACGGCCGGCTATTGCGATCATACCACGTGTCGGGAGAGACGTAGCGGTTCTGCTCGAAGACCGCAGCTGCGTCCCAGTTCTGTGCCTCGCGGTTGAGCCAGTCGCCGCGCTCGAGAATGAGAATGCTCTTTCCCGACG
The DNA here is from genome assembly GCF_031157255.1 of Bradyrhizobium sp. LHD-71. Lineage (GTDB taxonomy): Bacteria > Pseudomonadota > Alphaproteobacteria > Rhizobiales > Xanthobacteraceae > P52-10. Next base: position 80,374 of record NZ_JAVIFX010000003.1, read on the forward strand.
GTGCAAGATGTCTCGCGAGCGTGCCACCACCCGCACCGCTGCCGACGATGACGACGTCGAAGCGCTTGTCCATGCTTTACTCCGCTCAAAGACCGACGCTTGAGTGCATGATGCCGCCATCCGCGAAAATCGTGGTGGCCGTGAGATAGCTTGCGCCGTCGCCGGCAAGAAAGCCGACGACGTTGGCGATCTCTTCGGGGCGCGCCATGCGCCCGAGCGGGATTGCGGCGTCCAGTTGCTTGAGCTTGGCCGGATCGTTCATCGTGCTGAGATTGATCGGCGTCGCGACCGCACCCGGACCGACACCCACCACGAGGATATTGTGCGGGGCGAGCTCGAGGCCGGCGGTGCGGGTCAGCATGCGCATGCCGCCCTTGGCGAGACAGTAGGCGGTGTTGCCCGGCATCGGCCAGTCCTCATGAACCGACGTGATGTTGATGATGCGTCCGCCGCCACCCTGCTTGATCATCTGCCGTGCCGCGATCTGCGTGCCGAAAAAGGCGCTCTTGAGATTGACGTCCATCACCTTGTTGTACTGGTTCTCGGTCGTGTCGAGGACCGAGGTGCGAGTTTCGATGCCGGCATTGTTCACCATGATGTCGACGCGTCCGAACCTGCTGACGGCCGCATCTACGAGTTTCTGCAGGTCGGCGATCTTGCTCACATCGGCTTCGACGCCGATCGACTGGTCGCCGAGCTCGGCGATCTCTCGTTCGAGCGCCTCGGTCGCCGTCGGATCGACCAGGTAGTCGATGACGATGTTGGCATCCAGCCGGGCCAGCTCCAGCGCGATCGCCTTGCCGATGCCGCTATTGCCACCTGTGACGATCGCGACCTTGTCTTTCAACGTCATGATCATTCCTCCTCAAGCCACGTGGGGCGCCCCCTGGGCCCGCTTTTGTGCGGGACCAATCTGCTCCAGGTTCAAGGCCGTGCCTATCAGGGCGAGATGTGAGAACGCCTGCGGGAAATTGCCGACCTGCCGTTTCGACCGGGGGTCATATTCCTCGGCGAGCAACCCGACGTCGTTCCTCAGCGACAACAGGCGTTCAAACAATGCGCGAGCTTCGCTGTCGCGCTTCTGCAGCGCATAGTTGTCCGCGAGCCAGAAACTGCACGGCAGAAAGGCCCCTTCGCCCGGCGGAAGTCCGTCCAGGTCGGTCTTTGTCCGGTAGCGAAGCACAAGGCCATCCACCAGCAGCTCGCGTTCGATCGCCGCGACCGTGCCGCGCACGCGCGGATCGCCCGCCGGCAGGAAGCCCATTGTCGGAATCAGCAGCAGATTGGCATCGAGATCGCTGCTGCCGAAACTCTGGGTGAACGTATTGCGGTGCGGGTCGAAGCCTTGCGCGCAGATTTTGGCATGCATCTCGTCTCGCAGCTGCCGCCAGCGGTCGAGCGGACCGTCGAGCTTGAACTGCGTTGCATCGCGAAGCGTGCGGTCAAGCGCGACCCACGCCATCACCTTGGAAAAGGTGAAGTGTTGAGCACCGCCTCGCACCTCCCACATGCCTTCATCAGGCTGCATCCAGATTTGTTCGAGGTGCTCGATCAGCTTTTGCTGCAGGGCCCACCCGGAAGGCGCGGTCACCAGTCCGTGCTTGCGCGCCTGGAAAAGAGCGTCGGCGACCTCGCCAAAAACGTCGAGCTGAAGTTGGTCGGATGCTGCATTGCCGATCCGCACCGGGGATGATGCTTCATAGCCGGGTAGCCACGGCACCTCCCATTCGGCAAGCTGGCGTTCGCCGGCGATGCCATACATGATTTGGGCCTGATCGGGGCTGCCGGCGACGCTCCGCAACAGCCAGTCCCGCCAGGCGCGCGCCTCGTCGAGATAGCCTGCGGAGATCATCGCCATCAGCGTCATGGTGGCGTCTCTCAACCAGCAATACCGGTAATCCCAGTTGCGCGGGCCACCCGGCTGCTCCGGCAGCGACGTGGTCGGGGCGGCGATCACGCCACCGGTTTCCGCGCTGGTCATGGTTTTGAGCGTCAGCAGCGAGCGTTGCACCGGCGCTTTCCAGGTCCCGTCGTAGGTGTTGGTTGCAGACCAGTTGCGCCAGAAGGCTGTCGTTCCCTCGAGCGCCGATCGCCAGTCCAAGGGCTCGGGCGCGGGGTGATACGAACGGCCGTAGCTCATCACAAAGGCGACGGATTGTCCGGCAGGCACGCTGAACTCGGTTTTCGTGGCGAGATCTTCGCCACGCAGATCGAGAGGCGTACGCAGGACGACCTTGTTCGGGCCGGCAATGGCGCGGAGACCGGAATTGTCATCGAGCCGTGTAACCCACGGGACCGATCTGCCGTAGTCGAAACGCAGCTTCAACTCCAGTTGCATCGCGACGTTGCCGGCGCGCCCTTCGACGATCCGGATCAACGACGAGTGTGCCTGTCCTGTCGGCATGAAGTCGATCAGTGCAACACTGCCGTCCTGCGTTTCAAAAATAGTCTCCAGCACCATCGTGCCGTCGCGGTAGCTACGGGTGATGCGCGGGGCGGGATCCGCAGGGCAGATCTGCCAGCGCCCGTGGTCGGATGTGCCGAGCAGGGCCGCGAAGCAGGCGCCGCTGTCGAAGCGGGGCCAGCAAAGCCAGTCGATCGACCCGTTGCGGCCAACGAGAGCTGCAGTTCTGCAATCGCCGATCAGGGCGTAGTCTTCAATGGCAAGCGGACCGTCGGCTCTCGTTGCTGTCATCGTCGCGCTACCGGTTTTGCAAGCGCTCTCAGGAGGACTTGCCAGTGGTCGATGTTCCGGACTTGCCGGCCTTCTTGCACTCGGCGCGGAAGTGCTTGCGGTCCTTGCCGTGAAGTCCCTTTGCGTCAGCTTCCTTCGAGCACTCGATCGACAGCGCGCTGCGGGGCTTCGGCGACGCCGCCTGTGCGGCCGCCAGATTCGGCACGAGCGCCAGCGACACCGCGCTAGCAAGGATGATCGTCAATTTCTGCATCCGCAACCTCCATGATGACCCTGCCCGCTGCTAATCTGATAAGGCCGGTCGCCATTCGAGCCAAATTGCGATCAGCATCGTGGTTGTCATTTGCTGTCGGCAGCTCGCTGCAACAAACTAAAAAACGCTCTGAGATTTCTCGTGTGTTTTGACGCGGATATCCACGCTGCATCCGGCTTTGCCGTCGGGTTCCAACGCCGCAGTCTAACGGTCCAATGAAGGCATTTTCTCGATTCAATTTATTGGCTTTGACCATGTCAAATTAACCAGACCACCTTCGTCCTATTTAAACTTTGGGGGCCGATTCTTCTCCTATGCGCCACCGCCCGACTGTCGATAAACGCACGATGCGAGTTGGGGTGATGGCCACGAATGACTCCGACAAAAGGTTTCGTGAGGAGAACATCAATATGTCGATGCGCAGCTATTCGATCTCGATCGGTGCCGTCGCGTTGATCGCGTGCGTGTCTGCGTTGCCCGCGCCAGCAAACGCTCTCAGCATGCAGGAGTGCAGCACAAAGTACCGAGCCGCAAAGTCTGCAGGGAATCTCGGCGGAATGAAATGGAATGATTTCCGGAAAGCGGAATGTGAAGGCAATGCCGCGGCGGCCCCTTCAGCTCCTGCAGCCGCGTCACCTGGCACGACGGGTGCCGCTCCGAGTGCCGGTACCAGCGCAGCTCCTGCTCCGAGCCCAAGCTCCAGATCTTCCTACAACCGCAGCGCGCCGACCTACAGCGGGCCCGCGGTCTTCCCGGCGACCCTCTCGCAGAAGTTCGCCAGCGAATCTGCCGGCAAGGCTCGCATGCACACGTGTCTTGAACAGTACAAGGCCAACAAGGCGACCGGCGGCAATGGCGGTCTCGAATGGATCCAGAAAGGCGGTGGCTATTACAGCGAGTGCAACAAGCGTCTCAGCCAGAACCAGTGAAAGCGCCGATCATCTTCGACTGACGCGTCGCATCTTTTTCAAACAGGATAGGAGATCCAAATGGGACTGTTAGACGATGTCATGGGCAATGCCACGCCCGGTGGCAATATCGCCAAGCCGCTGATGATCGCCCTCGGCACGCTCGTGCTCAGCAAGATGATGAGCGGTGGTGCCGCGGCGCAGAAATCGGATCCGACGCTCGTGCCCGAGCAGGGCGCCGGCACGCCGGCCAACGCCGACGGCGGGCTCCTTGGTGGTCTCGAGGGCATGCTCAACAAGCTGCAGACCGCAGGCCACGGCGAAACCGTGAACTCCTGGGTCGGATCGGGACAGAACAAGCCGATCCAGCCGAACCAGCTCGGCCAGGCGCTTGGACCAAAGGCTGTCAGCACGGCGGCGCAGCAGGCCGGCATGAGCGAGCAGCAGCTTCTGTCGCAGCTCGCCGCGGCGCTCCCCGGTGTCGTCGACAAGCTGACTGCCAACGGCAAGATCCCAACTCTGCAGGAGCTTGCCAGCGCGTTCACGCAGCAGCAGCAGAAGTAGAGGAGTTCGCGATGTCAATTCTGGGATGGATCGTACTTGGTCTGATCGCCGGCTTCCTCGGCAGCAAGATCGTCAACAGCAGCGGACAAGGCATGTTGCTTGACATCGTTCTTGGCATCATCGGAGCGATCGTCGGAGGCTTCCTGTTCAGCCTCTTCGGTGCGACCGGAGTGACCGGGCTGAACATCTGGAGCCTGATCGTTGCCGTGATCGGCTCGGTGGTGGTGCTGTGGCTCTACCACATGACGATCGGCAAGCGCACGATCTGATCCAACGAAGCAAAAGGAATATTCAATGTCGCTGTTCGACAATATCATTGACGATGCCGCGGCCCGGTTTGGGCTCGGCGCCAAAGCAGCCCCGCTGTTGCGGGAGCTCTTGCAGGTCATGACGACCTCGCCGGGCGGACTGAGCGGCTTCATCGGCAGGCTCAAGTCGATGGGCCTCTCCCAGGTGAGTGGATGGCTCGGCAACCCCAATGCCGCTCCGCTGAGCTCAGCGCAGGTGGAGCAGGCTCTCGGTAGCAACACCATCAACGCGATCGCGCAGAAGGTCGGGCTCAGCGGTCCGGCTGCGACCGCAGCGATGGGCTATCTGATCCCGAAGGTGGTCGGCCAGCTGACGCCAGGGGGGACCGTCGGGCAGAGCGTTCCGAGCTCGGTCTCGGACTTCCTGAGCACGCCGAGGCGGGCGGACGATTACAGCCCGGCCTATGCCGACCAGACCCCCGGCGGCTCATGGCGTTGGGCGGCTCCGCTGCTGGCCCTGCTCGCGCTGGCCGGCGTCGGCGGGTACCTTTACAACCATCATTGGACGCAGACGCCGATCACGACGGGCGCTGCACCGTCCGGTCAAACCACCGTGCCGTCGCGGCTGGCGCTCAGCAACGACAACGGCGTCATCACCTACTCCGGCACGGTCCGGGACCAGGCGACCAAGACGTCGATTCTCGACGCGCTGAAGGGCGTGTTCGGCGCCAATGCCATCAAAGGCGATATCACCGTCGATCCCAACGCTGCGCCGTCGCCCTGGCTTGCCAATCTGCGCAATGCGCTTTCGCAGTTGAACATGCCGGGTCTCCACGCAATGTTCGAGGGCAACTCGGTCAATCTCGGCGGGTCGGTGGCTGCCGCTGACCGCGACCGCATCCTCAACGCGTTGAAATCGATCTTTGGATCTTCCGGTCTCACGTTTGCGTCCGCGGATCCGATGTCGAGCCTCGTCTCCGAATCCACGAACAAGGCGGCCGCCGCTCTCGCCGCGTTGGGCACCGGATTTCAACCGAACGACCTGATGGGTATTCTCAACAAGTCGATCATCAACTTCCCAACGGGAAGTGCAGAAGTTCCGGCGATGAGCCGCTCGCTGCTGCAACAGGCGGCAAACGCGTTCAAACAGCTCCCCGCCAACACGGTGGTCGAGATCAGCGGCTATACCGACAACACGGGCGATCCGAACGCCAATCAGCAGCTGTCGCAGCGGCGCGCCGAGGCGGTCAAGGCCGTGTTGGTTCAGTCCGGTGTGACCTCGAACATGCTGAGCACAAAGGGCTACGGCAGCTCCAACCCGGTCGCGAGCAATGACACGGCGGATGGTCGCTTCCAGAATCGGCGCATCGAGTATCAGGTCGCGAGCAGCGGTGGTACGACCCAGGGGTCCACTCAAGGGTCAACCCAAGGATCGACGTCGGGCACCACTCAGGGCTCGACCCCAGGGACCACGCCAGGCACGACCCCGGGACAGACCAAGTGACGTGATCGGCGCGGAGTTCGCGCCGATCACGAGATGAAACGCTTCGCGATCCTCGCTTCTATCGCGGTGCTGCTGGCAGTTTGCTGCGTGGCTCTCCTCCTCCGGGCCGCCGGCAAGCTGCCAGATCAATTTTACGATGCATCAGGAGCGGAGCTGAAAGGTCCCCCCGGGAGCATCATCCGCTCAGAGCCGATGCAGGCCTTCGATGGCGCAGTGGCTTGGCGTATCCTCTACCGCTCGACTGGATTGAATGGTGAGCCCATCGCCGTTTCGGGCGTTGTGGTCGCCCCCGAGACATGGATGGCGAAAGGCGGTGCTCCGGTCGTGGCCTGGGCGCATCCGACGACCGGCATCGCGCGCAAATGCGCCCCGTCTCTGGATGCCGACGCCTTCAGGCCCGGAAAGTACATTCCCGGTCAGTCGACACCCGGTCTTGCGGACATGATCAAACGAGGGTTCGTGATCGCGGCGACAGACTATGTCGGTCTCGGAACTGCAGGGCCTCATCCCTACCTGGTCGGTCTCAGTGCAGGCCGGTCCGTTCTCGACTCGGTCCGCGCGGCGCGTGCGCTGACCGGGGCCGGCGAGCAGTTCGTTGTATGGGGACATTCGCAGGGCGCGCACGCCGCCCTTTGGGTCGGTCAAATTGCTGCCGATTATGCGCCGGATCTAAAAGCTGCAGGTGTGGCCGCCGCCGCCGCGCCGACCGATCTCGCCTCCTTGTTCGAGGACGACAAGGATACGCTGGCCGGAGAGGCCTTTGGCGCGCTGATCTTGCTGTCCTGGTCGCGCGTCTACGACACACCGCTCGACAGGATCGTCGATTCAAGAGCGATCGTGCCGATGGATTGGATCGGCGCGGAGTGCATGACCACTCGCCTGGGCCTGATGATCGACGGCGTTGCTCTTCGCTTCCTCAAGCAGCACTTTTTGAAGGCGGATCCGGTGACCACCGAGCCGTGGAGGGACTACGTGATCCGCAATACGCCCACGCACCTGCCACCGTATCTGCCACTGTTCATCGCGCAGGGGAACCAGGACACGGTGGTGCTGCCGGCGGTGACGAACATCTTCGTCAGCAGGTTCTGTAAGCGGGGCGGCGTGGCGAAAGTTGACGAAATGAACGCGGACCATCTGTCCGTTGCCTCGCTCAGCGCCCGCGCAGCGATCGAGTGGATTGCCGATCGATTCGAGAGGCGCCCGATGCCGAACGACTGTGAGAAGGTCGCCGCGGGGTGATCAGCTCGACGAAAGCTTGGAAGAAGAGGGTTTGGCCTGAAAGCTTTTGTGCATCTGGCCGCCCCGCCAGGAATAGGTCGCCCAGCAGGCCTTCTGCCGATCGGTGATGTTGCAGTTCGAGCGGTCCACCCACAGGTCGAGAGTGCCGCCTGACAGCTTTGGCTGGCCGCCAATGATCGTGCTTGGGTCGCGATACCCCTTGCGGGAGATCGCGACTGTGATCTCGCATCCGGCGGTGGCGCAGAACGCCGTCGCCGCGGCGTTGCATCGCAGATTCTCGGGGTTCAGGACGTAGTCGGGTCTGCCGTCACGGTCCAGGTCGCCGGTGAGGATCAGCGGACGGCTCTCGCCGGTGGCGAGTTCGCCGCTCAATTGGCGGCACCGGTCGGCATAGGTTTTGATGAATGTTTCGACGGGGGCAGGCAACGGCGATGCGGACGGGGCGGAAGGCGCCGTGTCGCTTTGCAAGACGCTCTCGTCGCTGGCAGTGCTCTTCACTCTAGCGATATCATCTCTCAACGCCTTGATCTGAGCGTTGTAGGCAAAGCGCAAGCAGGGTTCAGCGCAACTGCACGCCGCGCGCCTTTGCGAGAATTCATCTTCATCGTTCTGCCGGATGCCGGTCGCTCCCGTCGCCGATACCAGGCGACGATAGTCGGACCAGAGCGAGCGAAGTTCGGCGTCCAGCTTCGATAGACCGGGATGTTTGCAGACTTGACCGGTACCAATTGACCGATCGGCGCCGCTATCGATCGAGGCCATCGATCGACGATGGGCGCGCAGCCTGGATGTTCGCTGCGGCCTGGATGTTCGCTTGTGCGCCGATACTGTTCGCTTGTGAGAGAGTCGAAGTATAGGCCTTCGCCATCCATCCGTTGCGATGACCTGAGCGTCCAGCGCGCGTGGCTGGATGCAAGTGCAATTGCAACTGCAACCGCCAGTCTGGGCCGGCGATGTCGCGCTCACAAGCAGGAGCGCCGAAACCAGCGCCAGCAGAGCGGCACGACAGGTCGCGCGGATCATCTGTCTTCCTCAACCCTCGCAGCAAGTGATGACGGTCGTCCGGCCCCCGCCAGCGGCGGAAGGCCGGATAGTCGAAAAACTACTGTTTGCTGCTGCCGGGGGGTGTCCCCTGGGGGGTGCCCATCCCCGTCGTCGAGGCATCGCTTGCAGTGATGAGGCCGACGATCTGACCGGTGGTCGGATCGACGATCATGATCGTCTGGTCATCGGTCTTGAGGACGTGATGATCCTTGGCCTGCGGCAGAGCCTGCGCGGCGTCTGCCGGCATCGGCTGCGTCTTGGCGGCCGGCGGAACCTTGGCGCCAACCGAGGGCTGATAGCCGGGCAGTGATTGCGTCACGAGATCCTCGAGGCTCTTGATGAAGGCCGTCGTCTGGTCAGGCGTCGTCGGCGTGACCTGACCCTGTGTGCTGGCGGTCGAGCCTTGCGTTGTGCTGGGACTGGTGGTCTGAGCGGATGCGACGGTCGCAAGCCCGATACCGCCGAGGAGCGCTAGCGCCGCGGCGACGGTTCGTGTCGTCTTATGCATAAATTTCTCCGATTTGCTCGCGTGATTCGAGGCTTTCCTCAACAACTGGACAGATTGATCGTTTCACCAAATCAGCACGCGTTGAATCGGTGTGCACACGCTTTTGGCAGCGTGTTGAACGTTTGTTTGCAGCGGCGTCTCTCATTGTAGAAGTTCAGTAGAAGTTCAAATGAAAGCCTTTTCTGGAAGCGCCGAACCACTCGCGCGTCCTTCCTTCATATCAGTCGGAAAAATTGCCGAAAAAGGAGTGGGCGGACTCCAGTAATTCTTGAGCAAGAGGCAAATCCGGATCGGCATCTGCGGAAATCTGCCGACGCTGCTGCATAGATATGAATTGGCCGAGGATATGCGGGCACGGAGATCGCTATGGAATACGGCGCGCGACTTGTTTCACTCGCAGCTCTTCTCGGTACTGCGGTCTCCCTCTACAACTACTTCGATCCGCTCAGCGGGATTGCTGGAACACCCGGTGCCATCCTCGTCATTGCATCAACGCTGATCCTGTTCGTATTCGGCCTGATCATGGCTGCGCGCCCGTACAGCCTGGGGCTTCGGGTGTTTCTCGCGGCTTCTTCTCTTCTCGCCATCGTCGGTACGGCGTTCGCTGCGCATCTTCTCAACAGTCGCGCCCTGCTGGGGTTGATGGCCGTGTGCCTGCTCGGCTGGCTTATGCATCTGTTCGCGCCCCGACGCGCGCTCGCCTGACAAAGGCATGCAAAGGTGGATCTCATGAAGTCGACGACCATTGCCGGACCGCTGCTCTCGCTTGTCATGATCGTGCTGCCGGCCGCTGTTGCGCAGCCGCAGGAAAAGACATGGTCGCATTTCAATGGTGATCTCCGCGCGCAGAAATACTCGCCGCTCGGTCAGATCACGCCGGAGAACGTCAAGAATCTGACCGCCGTCTGGCGCGTTCATACCGGCGACAAATACTCGGGCATCGGAACGCCACCGAGAACCGGCGCGCATATGCGAGGCACACCGCCCGGTGCGGACAAGCTGCCGCCGACCGTCTGGTCCGCAACGCCGCTGTTCGTCAACGACACGCTCTATCTCGGAACTCCGTTTTACCGGATCTTCGCGCTCGAACCTGACACCGGAAAAATAAAATGGACCTATGACACCAAAGCGGTGCTCGAGGCACTCACGCAGCCCGATCTGAAGAACCGCGGCGTTGCCTACTGGCAGGCTGAGGCCATCACTCCTGGCGCACCGTGCCAGAAGCGGATCTATATCGGCACGATGGACGCGAAGCTGCACGCGGTCGATGCGGATACTGGCAAGGCCTGCGCGGATTTCGGCGGAGGCGGCATTGTCGATATCAACCAATGGAATACGGAGAAGAACAAGTGGCCGCTTTCGATCCTGCAGCCGCCCACCATGTTCAAGGATTTCCTGTTCGTCGGTTGGGCCGGCAAGGACTGGGCCGATGCCGAAGCGCCGGCCGGCAACCTGTTTGCGCTTGACGCCAGGACGGGCGCGTTGCGCTGGACCTTTAACGCGCTTCCAAAGGAGGTCGCCGCCAAGACCGGCACTGCCAATGTCTGGGCCAGCATGTCGGTCGATACGGAACGAGACATTCTCTACATCCCCGTGAGTTCGCCGAGCCCCAACTTTTTCGGCGGCAACCGGCTCGACCCGATCCCACTCGGAACGTCCGTGACCGCACTTAAGATCGCGACGGGTGAGGTGCTCTGGAGCCGGCAGCTTGTTCATCACGACATCTGGGATTTCGACACTAACGCTGCGCCCACGCTCGTCGACATCACCAAGGACGGACGGAGTATCCCCGCGCTGGTGCAAACGTCGAAGCAGGGCTTTCTCTACGTCCTCAATCGCGAGACCGGTGAGCCGATCTATCCGATCGAGGAGCGCCCAGTCCCGAAGTCGACAGTGCCGGGCGAGGTCGCCGCGCCGACCCAGCCCTATGTGCCTCTGCCAAAGCCCGTCGTCGACGATACCTGGCCCGGCATCTTTCCTCTCGCCGATATCACGAGCTTCGGCTACTGCACGCGAAAGCTGAAGGAGCTGAAGTACGAGGGACGCTTCACGCCGCCGAGCCTCGAAGGATCGCTGATCTATCCGGGCACCATCGGCGGGGTGGAATGGGGTGGTGGCTCCGTCGATCCCAACAAGCAGATTTTCGTCGTGAACAGCAACAGCGTCGTGCAGATCTACAAGCTGCTCACGCGCGCAGACTATGACAAGGCGACGGCCGCGCCCGGTGCCACCGAAACCGGTGGCTATTTCCCGATGACAGGCGCGCCGTATGGTTTCCAGTTGTCGACGTTCCTGAATCCGTTTGGCATGCCGTGTTGGAAGCCGCCCTATGGCTCGATTGCCGCCTTCGATCTCAAGACCGGGCAGCAGCTCTGGAAGAAGCCGTTTGGACAGGTTCAGCAATGGGGTTTCTATATGCCGGAGTCCTGGGGAACGGTCACGATCGGCGGTCCGGTGATCACCGCCAGTGGACTGATCTTCATCGGCGGCTCGATGGATTCGCGGGTGCGCGCGCTCGATCTGCGAACCGGTGAGGTTCTCTGGCAGGGGCAGGTCGCGGCACCTGCCGTCGCGCTACCCGCGATTTACGAGTACAAGGGCAAGCAATACGTGACCTTTGCTGCGGGCGGAAACTCGATCCTGACGCCGCAAGTCAGCGATGAGATTGTGACCTTCGCGCTGCCGAACTGAAGGCGGTTTGCGGTTTCAGCCCGCAAACCGGTGGTAGCCGGGCTGCTTCAGCGACCGCTAAATCGTGCCGGTCGCTTTTCGAGGAATGCTGCACGTCCTTCCAGTGCATCCTCGCTCTTGCGGATATCGGCCTGCACCTCGATTTCCCGGCGAAATTGCTCGGCATAGCTCGCATGTTCGCTCTCTTCGAGCAAGCGACGTGTAGCGACCAATGTGCGCGTTGGCCCTTCCGCGAGCCTGCGCGCAAGCTTCATCGCGCCGTCAAGCAAGACGCCGTCGTCGAAGACCTCTCGCACCAGACCCCACTCTTTGGCCCGTTCCGCTGAGAGGGGCTCATTGAGCAACATGAGCTCGAGCGACCGTTGACGGCCAATCAGGCGCGGCAGCAGCCATGTGGAGCCGAGGTCCGGCACCAGTCCGATGCGGCTGAACACCTGGATGAAGCTTGCGGAGCGGGCGGCGAGGATGATGTCTCCGGACATCGCGAGGCTGAAGCCGCCGCCGGCCGCGACACCGTTGACCGCCATCACGATCGGCACCTGGCACTCTCGCAGCGCCTGAAGTGCCGGCCAGTAGTGATGCATGACGCCGGCAACGATATCGTCGCCGAGGGCCTGAAATGCCTTGAGGTTCTGGCCTGAACAGAAGCCTCGGCCGGCGCCGGTCAGAACCAGGGCCCGAAGTCCTGCATCGTCCGCCATCTCGCGGACAGCGCGGGCAAGGTCGCCCAGTAGATCGGGGGTCATCGCATTCAGGCTTGCCGGCTCGTCGAGCGTTAGTAAGCCGACGGCACCATCGCGATCCCGCTTGACGCCTCCCATCCTCGCCTCCCTTTGTTCTGGCCGTACCTTTATGTCGCCAGCCGGTGACCTGCGCAATGCGCGGTGCGATGCGGCTCGGGGCCGGTTCCGCCGGTCACGCTTGCGCGATGGCCTGAACGCTCCCGGGCAGGTGCGCGACGAAGACTTGGATGGGCCGCAGAATCGACTGTGAGCTGCATCACAGTTTTCGGGAGCCAGATCCGCGCATCTTGGTGCGGACGTTGGAAATCCAGGAGGATGTCATGCGCGGCATGACCGGTTACGACCTCATAGCCAATCGCTTCCTGCTCGTCGGCTGCGCGGGCATCGTCACGCTGATCGTAACGCTGCTGATCGCGGCACTGCGATGACCACTGTCGCTGCGAACGCAAATTGAATCTGATAAGTACTGAACGTGGCCTGAGGGGAAGAACTTCCATGCTGCGACATTTCAAGGCGGCGGCCGTTGCAAGCCTGTTCGCCATCATTGCCTGCAATCCCGCCTTCGCTGAGAATCGCCTCGCGCTGGTGATCGGCAATTCCGCTTATCGGACGGTGTCCCCACTTCCGAACGCGGAAAGCGACGCGAAGCGAATGGGCGAGCTGCTCGGCTCTGCCGGCTTCGAGGTGATGAACACGCCCGATCTGTCGCAAGACGACTTGCGCAAGACGATTGCCGAATTCGCCGGCAAGCTCGCCGCCAGCGGGCCCGACACGGTGGCGCTGGTGTTCTATGCCGGTCATGGCATCCAGGTCGATGGCGAGAATTTCCTCGTCCCGGTCGATATCGATCCGAAGCGCGAGGCTGATATTCCGCTGCAAGCGGTGCGGCTGAATGACCTGCTGAACACCCTCAACTCGGTGCCTAACAAGATGCGCATCGTCATGCTCGATGCGTGCCGCAACAATCCGTTCCCGACGATCAGCCAGACAACCGGCCGCGGGCTTGCCATGGTTGATACCAGGTCCGGTGCGCCGGGCACGTTCATCTCCTATTCCACTTCGCCGGGAGCGGAGGCGGAGGATGGCACCGGCGCGAACAGTCCGTACACGACGGCGCTGCTGAACGTTGCGCGCGAACGCGGTCTGCCCATTGAGGAAGCGTTCAAACGTGTGCGCGTGGCTGTCAACGATGCAACGCAGGGCCGTCAGGTTCCGTGGGAAAGCTCATCGCTGACGTCGGACTTCCGCTTCTTTGCTGGCGATCATCCGACCCAGCCGGACGGCCAGGCTGCGTCGGGCACCACCCCGGCCAAGGCATCCTCGGCGCGCTCGACCGACGATTGGCGCCGCGAACTGCAGGGAAAGGATCCGGAGGTGGCTTACCGGCTTGTGATCGCCGAAGATTCGATCGAGGGTTATGAGGCGTTCGTAGTGGTGTTTCCTCAATCGCCGCATGCCGTGCGCACACGGCACCTCGCCGATCGCCGCAAGGAAATGATAGCCTGGAACACCGCGGTGATCGTCAACGCCGCCGCGTCCTACCGCTCTTTCGTCGTCAGCTATCCCGGCAGCGACTTGGCTCCGACGGCGCGCAAACTCGAGGACCGAGTTCGCAATCGTTCGCTGACTGCGAACGCTGCGGTCGTGCCGGCTGCAGGTGCCGCAACGCCGGCGGCAACGCCAACACCGGTGAGCCTTCCGTCCAAAGCTGCGGGCGCGCCTGCGACCTGTCCCTGCACCGTCGCCCCACCGCCGGCGAAGAGGAAGGTCGACACCCGGCCGCCGATGAAGAAGGCGGAGACCCCGCCGCCGCGGCGCGTACGTCCGCCGATTGACGACGACATCGTCATCTACACCAGTCCACCGCCGCCTCCGCGGGTATACATTCCGCCGCGGGTCATTGGCGATGGCATCAGTATCGGAGGCGTTTTCGGACGTCCGTCAGGCCGATATCCATCAGGCGGATATAGGCCACCGCGCTATTCGCCGAATGACCGTTAGTGTTGTGGACCAGAAATTGCTCCATCGTTGCCGCGAGTCCATCGTGCGAATTTCTGATCCATAACCGACACTAGAATCATAAACTTGCTGGTGTCCTGATCGAATCCGAAGTTCACTCTGAGCTCGCTGCAAAGTAAAGCGAACTTCGGATCCGGGACACTAGCGTCATCGCTGCCATGGCGAGGGTCGCATGGCCCTTACGGGTGGGGCCATCAGGCCTGATCGAGGAAGGAGCGTCGCGAGCTTTCGATTGAGCGACCGTACGATCGATGGCTTCGCAGCGAGGTTACGGCAGCCGCCTTATGACTCTTTCGCGCCCGCCGGGCCTTCGGCTCCGCGCAACTGGGTTGGCGAGGCTCCGAAGCGGCGACGAAAGCACTGATTGATACCTGTGATGTGCGGGCCAAGCTCGAGCGCCTCGCATTTTCGACAAACAATCATTCAAATTGAATGGAATTCGGTACCGAACCGGTATCTGATTTCCGGAATGCTCAGCGCGCAATTTTACAGTGTCGTCGTTGCACGCAGGCCGTGTGACGAACCCTCGGCGCGGAGAGTCATGAGATGAGCAGCCTTCGTGTTCTCGTTCCGATGACAGACGGCGAGATCGAAACACTCTTCGCCCGGTTCGGCCATGTCGTTCGTTTTGACGACCTCGTCTTCACTGCAGAAACCGTCGACGACTTCTGGTTTGCACGCTACGAGGCTTGGGACGACCCCGGTCTCGTCACGCGCCGTGAACCGGGCCTGCTGATGGTCACGGGCGCGCGACCGCGCCCGTCGTCCGCGCCACGCGACGTGGTCGTTGTGGGATTCGGGACAGTACGCGTGGTGCTCGGCGCCGACCGGCAGGAAAGCGACTTGTTCGCCGACCTACCCGAAATTCCGGTTGCCCGAACGATGCTGGCCACGGCTCCGCAAAAGGAGCTGATGCGCGGAATCTGATGCCCTCTCTAACGGTGCGAACATAGGCACGCGCTTGGAGGAGCCGCGAACGTTACCAGACGATCCTTGAATAGCTCGCGCCGCGATGGTCGAGCTCGCTTGCAATCTCGTCCGACCACCTGCGCCAATCGGAGTTCTCACGCACCTGAAACAGCCGATCGTTCGGGTTGGTATCGTCTTCGTCGAGCGCAAGCCTGACTGCCTGATACAGCATAAGCAGGCCGTAAGTCGAAAGCTGTTGAATGTCCATCGTGCCCCGGTCGAGAGTAGCGTCTGACATGACTGCGTCTCAATGCAAGTTGTTGCACTTCATCCTGCCCACCAAACATTCAACAGGCGTATTTGGCATCGGCATGCGCGGATGGCGGCAAAATCTGGGCAGATTAGCTGCTTTCAATCGTCCTGCATGGCAGTTTGTCACGCGGCTAAGGATCGCTCAGTCGCATAGCTGCGGGGCATACCGGCGGCCGTCCATCGATTTTCGCAATGGGAGGTGCTGTACCGCCTAGTTCCCTTGGCGCGAGCGCTGCGCTAGGTCAATTTCATGACCTTCGCCTTTGACGATGCCTGCCGGACGAAAGTGGCTGGGCTTTGTGCGGCCTTCGAGCGGCTGCCGCCAACCGAAACCGGACGTGCGCTGAAACGCGCGGCGGTTGCAATCGCACTGATCGAATCCGACGAGACGCCGGGTGAGGCTGCGTTCCTCCTGACGAAACGAACCAGCAAGCTGCGCGCTCATGGCGGTCAATGGGCGCTGCCCGGCGGCCGCTGCGACGAAGGCGAGACGGTCGCGGAGGCCGCGCTGCGGGAGCTCGACGAGGAGCTCGGATTGCGCCTTTCTGCTGACGCGGTGCTCGGTACGCTCGATGACTATCCGACCCGCTCAGGCTATCTCATCACGCCGGTGGTGATGTGGGCGGGCACGGATGTGCGCGTCCGTGCCAATCCGGACGAGGTCGCTTCCGTGCATCGGATTGCGCTGAGGGACATCGCGCCGATCGATGTCGTCAGCTTCGTCTCGATTCTCGAAAGCGACCGGCCGATCGTTCGCATCCTGATCAACGGCAATCACGTCAACGCACCGACGGCCGCGTTGATCTATCAATTCCGGGAGATGCTGGCGGGGCGCCTGACGCGCGTCGTCGAATATGAGCAACCGGTGTTTGCCTGGCGCTAAGCGCGTGCTGCGTTTCGGAGGCTCGCGTCACGTCGGCGCATGCTCGCAGCCTGCCAGTATCAGGAAACAGGAATCGGGAGCAGGCGCGGTTGCCGGCGTGCGGGGCGCAATTGACGTCGCCGCGAATGATCTGCGGTGACGAGAACGAGCGCCAGTTGTTGTCGGCCGATCCGCGAAGCCATCAGGCCTCCGCTACGCCGAAACGAAATCACGACGTAGGCAATGCAACCGGTTGCGATTATTGAAGCTGTTGCGGCGAGAAGGGCGACGACCAGCAGAAAGGACATGGCGGGAGCCTACGCTTGGCGTTTGACATTTGACTCGCTGGACCAACATCGGGTTCAAACGATGGTTCCCGCATCTATCCCCGACGCGTCCCAAGCCTATCGCAATACGAAAAAAGAGCGCCATCATGTCGGATGGCGCTCTTGATTGTGGCAACGAAACCTGAAGGGTGGATGTCAGATCCGTGTCGCGGTCCACGTGCCGGAGCAGGGGCCGCCCCGCCACGTCCCTGAGCCCGAGGCTTCGGCCAGCTTGCCGCGGCCGAACGCGCGCTTGAGACCCTGGATAACGGTGACGGTAATGCCGCCACCCTGCGCGACACGACCGGACACGCCGACCTGCGAATGGCCTGAGGCGACGCGCCCATCGCTGATCTGGATTGGCAACGCCATGCCCGGCTCGCAGACACCCCTTGTGGTGACGATGCTGACCGTCCACGTCCCGTCGTACGACGCGGAAGCAGGTGCGATGCCGGCGGTGATGATGACAGATACTGCGAACGCGCCGATGATGACGCGGCTTCTGAAGACGTTCAGCACAATGACGTTCCCCGTTGGTGCGTCGATGCGCGTATCGACATTGCGCACAATGGAATGCGCGTGTTGAAAATAAAGTGTCGTCGATTTGGCTTCGCGCGCCCAGCAAAAAGCTGCAAATATTCGACGGAATTCACCGCTGCGTTTTGATGCTAAATAAGGCAACTTGAAGGCGAATGGTGAATGGCGAATAGTAAGTAGTGACGTAGGAGACGGCTCGCGCCGTCTTTTCTATTCACTACTCACTATTCGCCACTTGCGACTCCCAATTTGAAGAAAGGCCGCCGAGCGCAGTATACCGCCGGCGGCCTCCCCAGACGCCGGACAATTGAAATCAAGTCCAAGACGCGTAACTTACATGGACTTCTGTCCGGTCTGCGTCTTGTCCTCTCGTCGATGCGGGCCGTCAAAGCGAACCGCTCCTTAACCTGAATTATCAAGATTAACCGGGGCGCCGTGCGGTTCGACACACGCCGGGTTCCGCGATATGACCTGCACCGGTGCGATGCCTTTTTTGATCCCCATTCGCCCAAAAATTGTCTGGAGGACCGCCGGGATATGTCGAAATCGAGGTTCCTGCTGCTTGCTGCGGCCATTTTTGCCGCCGCGCCGCTTCTGCTGCAGCCGGCAGGCGCGCAGAACTATCCTGCTCGTCCCATCACGCTGGTCGTGCCGTTTGCACCCGGCGGTTCCACTTCGATTGTCGCACGCGCCATCGCGGACAAGATGGGCGAGACGCTGGGCCAGAAGGTCATTGTCGACAACCGCCCGGGCGCGGGCGGAACGATCGGCACCAAGGCCGTCGCCAACAGCGAGCCCGACGGCTACACCATCGTGCTCGGCTACACTGGCACCCTTGCGATCGGCCCCTCGCTTTATCCGAATGCCGGCTACGATCCGCGCAAGGATCTCACCGCGATCGGCCTGATCGGCCACGCGCCGAATTCCCTTGTCGTTCACCCGTCATTTCCCGCCAAGACGCTCAGCGAACTGATCGCCTATGCCAAGGCCAATCCGGGCAAGGTGAATTACGGTTCAGCTGGAGTCGGCACGGTCAGTCACGTGTCCGGCGAGTATTTCGCGAACGCGGCGGGCATTCGACTCGTACACGTGCCCTACAAAGGCACCGGCCCTGCACTGACCGATTTGCTCGGAGGCCACATTCCGATGGCGTTCGCGCCGGTGCCAGCGACACACAGCAGCGTTGCGGGCGGCCAGCTGCGTGCGCTCGCGGTAACCAGCACGACCCGCACCAGCCTGATGCCGGAGGTGCCGACCATTGCCGAAGCCGGCATCGCCGGTTTCGACGCATCGCTGTACTATGGCTTGGCGGCGCCTCCCGGTACGCCGCGCCCGGTCATCGACAAGCTCAACAAGGAGCTGCGTGCGGCGCTGGCGTCCGAGGACGTGAAGAAACGGCTGCTTGCCGACGGAACGGAGCCGACACCGGGCTCCCCGGAGGAATACGCGGCTTTCATCGACAAGGATGAGGCCAAATGGTCGAAGATTGTCAAGGCGAGCGGCACTAAGGCGGAGTGACGCTGAACGGCGAGCGTATCGTTTCAAATCGATGCCGAACCTGAAGTTCTTGCATCTCGCGCTGATCCCGGCCGCCTCCGTCGCGCTGGCGACGATGAGCCACGCGCAGCAACCGGCGCTGTCGAACGATGCGTCACCTGCTGTTGCGCCGGCAGCGAGCCCGCAGGCGATGGCCGAGTATCGCCGCAAGCTGCGCGATTACACACTTGCCTGGCAAAGTTTCGATTCCGCGGCCACGGCTTATTGGAACGCGGTCACAGAGAAACGGCGCTTGCGAATGGCGAAACGCCGCCACGGACAGGAGGTCGCTCTCGACGATTATGTGCTGACTCAGCCGCCCGTCTATGACGGTCCGCCGCGTCCGATTGATCCGTCGGCGCCCGATAAACCGGCGCCGGTACCGCGCGATGTCAAATACGTGCCGACGATTCCTGAGATGCTGGCGTCGGCGCAGAAGTATTTCCATTTCGTGCCGCAGCGTCCTGCAAGCGAGATCGAATTCAAGCGTGCCTATGCCCGGGCCGTCGCCGCCGAGGGCGTCCCCGCCGACCTTGCCGTCAGGCTTTATGCCTTCGAGACGGGCGGGATCGGCACGTACGACGTACAATCGGGGCTGTTGAACGCGCGGCCCGGCGCGAAGCCATTGTCGCCGGCCATCGGCTACAATCAATTGCTCATTACGTACACCATGCATCTCCTCGCGGATCACGGCGATGATTTCGTGCGCGCATTGACGGCAAAGGCGGCCGCTCTGACTGGAGCGCGCCACAACGCGATGACGGCGAAAATGGCCGCTCTGCGGCGCATGATCGCATTCAGCCGCACGGTGCCATCCGACTGGAATTCGCAGGAGAAGCTCGGCGAGACGCAGCAAGGCTGGGGTGTCCACGCCGTATTGCTCGATATCGACATCGGGCCGTTGCTGCAGGCGCGTAAACTCGTCGGCTCGATCCGTTTCGCGCGGATGCGCGGTTATCGCGACCGACTGACGGCGGCTGAGCTGCAGATGATGAACCTGACGGGTGACGGCTCGGGGCTCGACATCATCATGATGCCGCAGGTAATGCGCGAGCGGGTGCCGACGTCGAACTTCTTTCAGCGGCGCGGCTATGAGCGCAATACCGTCGCCAGCCGCAACAACACGGTCGCAAAGCTCTTGAGCGTGACCGATGCGCGCATGGACGCCGCCGTTCAGCAGCCAGGCGCGAGGGATCTGGCAGCGAGCTTTCAATAGAACGGGGCGATTTCAGGCGGAATCTCCGTCGCCATGCCCATAGCCGTTCGAAGAACGGCGTCGCTTCGCTCGCCTATAGCCGTTCGAAGAACGGCGTCGCTTCGCTCGCCCGTAGCCGTTGGAAGAACTGCGTCGCTTCGCTCACCTATGGGAGGCGGGCATCCAGTACACCGCAGCGCTCATTCTATTACAGGCGCTTGAGGTTTACTGGGTCCGCGCTTTCGCGAGAACGACGCTGAGATAGTGGCAGCGGCGTTACCTCATCTGAGGAATGGCTTGTCGCCGCACACCGTGACCCTGTGGGCGTAACGGCGGTTTGGCCAGTAGTCGAACATCGCCTGATGCTGGCAGCTGCGATTGTCCCAGAACGCCATGGAATGCTTCTGCCATTTGAAGCGGCAGTGAAATTCCGGCGTCTCGACGTGACGGAACAGCATCTCCAGCAGCGCGTCGCTCTCGTTGCGCTTGAGCTGCGCGATCTTGGTCGTGAAACCGCGGTTGACGAACAGGAGCTTGCGCTGAGTGACAGGATGCGTGCGAATGACGGGGTGCTCGGCCTGTGGAAACTGCTGGTCGGTCGCGCCGTCGCGACGGCGGTGCGTATGCGCCTTGGTGCTGTCGTGGATCGCGGTGAGGCCTTCGAGGTAGTGCTTCATCGAATCCGACAGCGCATTGTAGGCGGCATACATGTTGGCGAACATGGTGTCGCCGCCGCCGTTGACGGCAGGTTCGTGCATGTAGAGGATCGAGCCCATCGGCGGCTCGACGTCGCATGAGACGTCGGAATGCCATTCCTCGCCGGCGACGTGCTTGCTCTTCTCGTCGGCCTTGATGACGAGGATCTCCGGATGTCCCTCGATCAGCTTCGGCGCGTTCGGATGGAAGTGCAGCTTGCCGAAGCGTTGGCCGAACGCCTTGTGCTGCTCGACGGTGAGATTCTGGTCGCGGAAGAAGATCACCAGATTGTCCATCAGCGCATCGTGGACCTCCTGGAACTGCTGATTGCCCAAGGGTTGCGACAGGTCGACGCCATGAACTTCTGCGCCGATGGTCGGAGTCAGCTTGCGAACCTCGATGGTCTGGTAGCTCATGGCGTTCTCCCGATGCTCCGCGGCATTCGATGTCGCCGCGAAATTTCGCCAAGCTTAGCAAGCCGGATCGCGCGCGAGCCCCGCTAAATCGACAAATTCCGTATTACGGAATAAGCTTTCGGCATGCCACTCGCCGCACCGTCAGCCATCGAACCGGTCGAGCGCGCCTTCAGAGTGCTGGAGGCGCTCAACCGGCATCGCACCTCGACGCTCACTGCACTCGCAGCTGCGACCGCGCTGCCGAAGTCGACGACGGCGCGACTGCTCGAAACCCTGGTCGCGCTAGGCTACGTCACGCACGTGTCGCGCAGCATGGGTTATCGGATCACTGATCGGGTGCTGACGCTCGCAGCCGGTGTCCGTTTCGTCGACAATCTAGTGAACGCTGCCGCCGGTCCGATGAGCGAATTTACGGCAAGCACCGGCTGGCCCCTCTATCTCGGAACCGTCAGCGACGCGCTTGTGCTGATCCGTCACAGCACGGCGCCGGAGAGTCCGATGTCGTTCGAGACTGTCGGTTACGACTTGAAATTCCGGATCTATGAAAGCGCGCTTGGACTTGCGTATCTTTCGTTTTGCGCCGCCGATGAACGTCGGTCGATCATCGACGCCATCGGGACTGATGGAGGGCGATTCAGTATCGCCCAGCGAACTGCGCTGGAGCGGCATCTGGCGCTCGTTCGTGAACGCGGTTACGCATTCACCAGGTCGGCCCGGTCCCGCCGCGTCAACGGAATGGCGGTTCCAATTGTGCGCGGGCAACAGGTGCTCGGCGCCCTGACGTTGCGGTATCCAAAGCGCGTGATGACAGAAGACCAGGTGGCCGCTCGGTTCGCGGCGCAACTCACCACAACTGCAAGAGACATCGCCGCGCGTGCGTTTGAGCGGCGCTGGCCGGAACAAGTTCGTGGGCCGGGCGCTCGCCGCGAGCGCAGCAGAAAGAACCGGCACTGAGCTGGTGTAGGCGCGTTCTGCAACTCCGCTGCCCGATTTGGCAGGCTTGTTCCGAAAAAACTCTGCGTTTTTCAACGTATTGGCTTTTGCAGGTTCCGTCGTCGGGCGATAGGCATCGATCGTCGAGCCGCGTATAAGCCTTCGGGGGCGCGCGTGGGAATGACGGCGACATGCGTGATACGTTCGATGAAATCGATCGCAAGCTGATTGCGCTCTTGCAGGACAACGATCGCCTGTCGCTCGCCGAACTTAGCAGTGCGACAGGAAGCGCATCGTCCACGGTCAACGACCGCATCAAGCGGCTCGTGCGCAACGGAATCATCACCGGCTTTCATGCGCGGCTGTCGAGCGAGGCGCTGGGCCTCGAACTGCTCGCCTTCGTGCTCGTCGGCTGGAGCGATCCGAAAGTCGAAACGAAATTCATCGAGTGCATCAAACAATCGCCGGATGTGCTCGAGTGTCATCATATTACCGGTGCGTGGAATTATCTTCTCAAGGTGCGAGTGCGCACGACCCGCGATCTCGAACGGTTTCTGGCCAATACAGTGAAGGGCATCGAGGGCGTGCAACGCACCGACACCATGATCGTGCTGTCGTCCGCGAAAGAGACATGGACGATGCCTGTTCCTGAATGATGCGCGTTTCCAGGTAGTGGAGTCATATCTTATTCAGTTGGTGTCGTGAATCTGTCGGGCCGGAGATGCCCTGCGACTGCTCTCACTCACAGCAACGGATTCGGAGGAACTTCGATGCGAAGTCTGCTCGCCCTCGTTGCGGCGGCCTTTATGCTAGCTGCGCCGCCGGCCGAGGCTCAGCAGTCCATCACCATCCTCACCGGCGGCACGTCGGGCATCTACTATCCGCTCGGCGTTGCCCTCGGCGAAATCTACGAAAAGGAAATCCCGAACGTGAAGACGCAGGTGCAAGCCACCAAGGCGTCCGTCGAAAACCTGATCCTGCTGCAACAGCGCCGGGGCGACATCGCCTTCACGCTCGGCGACGCGCTGAAGGCTGCCTGGGATGGCGATGAGGACGCGGGTTTTAAATCGAAGCTCGCCGACTTGCGCGCGATCGCGGCGATCTATCCCAACTACATCCAGCTCATGGCCGTGAAGGACAGCAACATCAGGACGGTCACCGACTTGAGGGGCAAGAGCCTCTCGGTCGGCGCGCCGAAATCCGGTACCGAACTCAACACCCGCGCGATCCTGAGAGCAGCGCGTATGACCTATGCCGACATCGGCAAGATCGACTATCTGCCGTTCGCCGAGTCGGTCGACCTGATGAAGAGCGGCCGGTTGAGCGCGACGCTGCAGTCGGCCGGCCTCGGCGTGGCCAGTTTGCGCGATCTGTCCAATGCGATGGAGGTGACCGTCGTGGCGGTGCCGAAGGCCATCGTCGACCGGATGGGATCACCTTTCATCCCGGCGACGATTCCGGCAAACACGTACGAGGGCCAGGACAGCGATGTCGAAACGGCCGCGGTCCCGAATTATCTGGTCACCCATTCAGGCGTATCCGAACAGCTGGTGTACGAGATGACCAAGCTGCTGTTCGAGTCGTTGCCGGCGCTTGCCAGCGCCCATGCCGCAGGCGGGCACATCAAGCTCGAGAATGCGCTGACCGGCGTGCCGATCCCGCTGCATCCCGGCGCGGAACGCTATTACAGGGAGAAGGGGCTGAAGAATTAGGTCCGACCGACTGGTGATCCCATGAGCGTGTGTTTCATCGCGGGCACGATCGTCAAGGCACTTCAGGTCTCGGCCTTCACGCTTGCCTGGACGCATTCGGTCGAGAAGACGGACTGGCAGGAGGATTGGCGGGTCACACGCAACGGCCTGATGTTGGTCGAAGCGCGCGTCAAAGGTTCCGGCGCAGGCATCGACCCGCCGGCGCACGCACGCCTTGTCGATGGTTGGTGGCGCTGGCGCCCGCCGACCGTCAGCCGCAGTGAGGTTACGCTCGCCAATTCAGGCGCGGTCCCCGACTGGCGGATCTGCGTCGGCGGCAGATGCGCACCACTGCACGCGACGATCGGGCTTGCAGCAGGAACGGGGCCTGTCGTCATGCAGCGCTGCCCGGAGAATGCCTCTTAGGCCTTCGTCAACCTCGTTACCGGGCCGGTAGGCAAGTCGCCCTGTGTCGTTTTGAACGGCGACAGCTATTTCGCCTGCGCGCTCTTTTTCGAGCGACCGTTGCGGAGCGCGGCCTCCTGCTGCTGCGCCTGACGCGCGGCCTTCGGCTCAAGTCGCGACGCAAGGATTTTGTCGATGCGCCGCCCATCCATGTCCATCACTTCGAACCGCCAGCCGTTGCGCTCGAAACTGCCGCCGACCTCCGGCAGCGTTCCGAAGCCTTGCAGCATGAAGCCTGCGACGGTGTGGAAGCTGCGGATTTCCGGCACCTGAATCGAAAGCAGGTCAGCGAATTCGTCGACCGGCATCCAGCCCGAGATCAGATACGAGCCGTCGTCACGCGGCACGGCCGCAGGCTCGGCGGGCCCTTCTTCCGTCTTGAAGCTGCCGACAATCGATTCGAGAATGTCTGCGCTGGTGACAACGCCCTGGAAACCACCGTACTCGTCATAGACGAGGCCCATATGCACCGGGGAATCCTTCAGGATCGCAACCACGTCGCGTGCGTCGGCGGACTCAGGGATCACCGGCGCCTGGCGGACCAGGCTGCTGACGTCGGGCGTGCCGCCGGACATGCAGGCGTCCAGCAGGTCCTTGGCCTGAACAATGCCGACCGGGTGATCGGGGTCGCCTTCATGCGCCGGCAATCGGGAGTGCGGGCTCTCGGTGAAAGTTACGCGGATCGTGTCGAAATCATCCGTCAGGTCGATCATGTTGACGTCGCGCCGCGGCGTCATGACGGCACCGACCGGCCTGTCGCCAAGCCGCATCACGCCTGCAATCATTTCCTTCTCGCCGGGTTCGAGTACGCCGGCGTTCTCGGCCTCGAGGATCAGCGTGCGGATTTCATCCTCGGTGACTCTTTCCTCCTTCTTGCCGCGATGGCCGAGCAGCCAGAGCAAGGCCCTTCCGGACAGATCAAGCAGGGTGACCACTGGCGAGCAGAGTTTTGCCAGCAGCGTCATTGCCGGCGCGACTTTCAGCGCCACAGCTTCCGGATTGCGAAGCGCAATCTGCTTCGGCACGAGCTCGCCGACAATCAGCGAAGCGTAAGTGATCAACGTGACCACCACGCCGACGCCGGCAATGTCGGCCGCGCGCTGCGGCATGCCGAGCTCTGCCATCCAGTCGGTCAGGCGCAGGCCGAGCGTGGCGCCCGATACGGCGCCAGACAGCACGCCGACCAGCGTAATGCCGATCTGCACAGTGGAGAGAAATTTGCCGGGATCCGACGCCAGCACCAGCGCGCGCCGCGAGCCGGACGCGCCCTTTTCGACAAGTGCCGCCAGCCGCGCGGGCCGGGACGACACGATGGCGAGCTCCGACATCGCGAGCAGGCCATTGATGACGATCAGGACCGTGATGATCCCGAGTTCCAGAATTAACATTTTGCCTTTTGGCGACCACCTTTCGCCCGACACGATATAGGAATTTGGCAACCGCTGCGCCGGGGGAGACGAGAATTTGTCGAGCGAAGTGTCGCCATCAAAAATTTACAAGTAAAAACAAATGATTAGGTGCGAAAAGTGCGTGTGCATGGCTGGTTTGAAGCTGCATTTTCACGCGCGATGCCTGCTATCGTGCCGAGGAATCAGACGGAACCGGACCTGAGAGTTTCGATGCACGAGGCCCCTCCATGCGGCAGGCGCTTCTCATCTTCGCCTTCAGCCTCGGGTTGAGCGCGGCGGATGCCACAGCTGCCGACCTGCCAGGTGCGGACTGTATCCAGGGTAGCGCGGCGACGCCGGAACGCGCGATCGAGGACTGCGACGCTCTCTTGATGGAGAAGGCGACGGCAGAGGCGCGCGCGCCGGACATCCTTCTTGCCCGCGCCGAGGCATTCGTTCGTCAGGGCCGGCTGAGGCCTGCGGTCGAGGATCTCGGTCATGTCGTCACCCTGCGTCCGGACTACACGCAGGCTTTTCTCAGGCGTGCTGAACTTCACCGGACGCTTGCCGAAGCCGATGCGGCGATCCGCGATTTCAGTGCGGCCATCCGACTCGACCCGACGAACACGAACGCGTTGTTTGCACGCGCAGAGCTTTATCGCGCGAAGATCGACCGGCGGCGGGCGCTTGCCGACTACGCAACAGTGCTGCGCTTGGACCCGACGCATGAAGCTGCCCGCGCTGGTCACAAGTCGCTGGCGCTGGAAATCGAACGGCTCGGCGCGACCATGCCGACGCAGCCGTCCGGCCGCTAGACATGGCGTGAACAGCGACGTTTGCGAGGCGCCAGGGGTTCGCACACAAGGTTGCTGCAGCGGGGTGCGGACGTTAGAACCAGGACACGAGGCCGTGACAAACCGTTGAAGTCTGCGACCCGTGCGGGAGAAACGCCAATGAACGCTCGGAAAAAAAGCCGCTACCACGACGTCTATGCGCGCGCGATGAGTGACCCGGAGGGCTTTTGGGCGGAAGCCGCAACGGAAATCGACTGGATCAAGCCTGCGGACAAGGTCTTCGACGCTTCGCAGGGCGTTTATGGGCGCTGGTTTGCCGGCGCCGTCGTCAACACCTGCTACAACGCGCTCGATCGCCATGTGGCGAACGGGCGCGCAGATCAGGTCGCACTGATCCACGACTCGCCGCTGACCGGCAGCATCGCGAAGTTCACCTACCGCCAGATGCTGGACGAAGTGAAGACGCTCGCGGCGATCATGCAGGAGTTCGGCGTTACCAAGGGCGATCGCGTCATCATCTACATGCCGCTCGTGCCGGAAGCCGTGATCGGCATGCTGGCCTGCGCGCGCATAGGCGCCGTGCACTCGGTGGTGTTCGGCGGCTTTGCAGCCAAGGAGCTGGCGACGCGGATCGACGACGCCGAGCCGAAACTCATTCTCTCGGCAAGCTGTGGAATCGAGCCCGGACGGATCGTCAAGTACAAGCCGTTGCTCGACGAGGCGATCGATCTGTCGAAGACAAAGCCGTCCGCCTGCATCGTGCTGCAGCGGCCGCAGGAAATCTGTGCGCTCACTCCGGGGCGCGATCACGACTGGGCCGAGCTGCGCGGCAAGGCTGTTGCGGCAGGCAAGGCCGCCGATTGCGTGCCGGTGGCCGCCACCGATCCGCTGTATATCCTCTACACGTCGGGCACCACCGGCATTCCGAAGGGCGTGGTGCGCGACAATGGCGGGCACCTGGTTGCGCTGAAGTGGTCGATGTTCAACCTCTACGGCGTGAAGCCCGGCGAGGTGTGGTGGTGCGGCTCCGACATCGGCTGGGTGGTCGGCCATTCCTACATCGTCTATGGCCCGCTGATACACGGTGCGACCTCGATCATGTACGAAGGCAAGCCGGTTGGGACGCCGGATGCGGGCGCCTATTGGCGCGTGATCGCCCAACATGGCGCGGTGGCGCTGTTCACGGCCCCGACCGCGTTCCGCGCGATCAAGAAGGAAGATCCCGACGGCAAGCTGCTCGCGCAATACGACCTGTCGAAATTCCGGACGCTGTTTCTCGCCGGCGAGCGCGCCGATCCGCCGACGGTGGAATGGGCGGAGCAGCAGTTGAAAGTGCCGGTGATCGATCACTGGTGGCAGACGGAGACCGGCTGGTGCATTGCCGGCAATCCGGTCGGCCTTGGGCAACTGCCGGTGAAGCACGGCTCACCGACGGTGCCGATGCCGGGCTATCAGGTCGACGTGGTCGACGAGGCGGCAAGGCCCGTTGCCGCGAATACCATGGGTTCGATCGTCATCAAGCTGCCGATGCCGCCGGCGTGCCTGCCGACGCTGTGGAATAACGATGCGCGTTTCAAGGACGCCTATCTCACGGAGTTCCCCGGCTATTACAAGACGTCCGACGCCGGCTTCAAGGACGAGGACGGCTATGTGTTTGTGATGGGCCGGACCGACGACATCATCAACGTGGCCGGCCACCGCCTGTCGACCGGCGGCATGGAAGAGGTGCTGGCGTCGCATCCCGATGTCGCCGAATGCGCGGTGCTCGGCATCAAGGACGAGCTGAAGGGCGAAGTGCCGTGCGGCTTTCTCGTGCTGAAGGCGGGCGTCACCCGGTCGCAGGGCGATATCGAGCGCGAGGTGGTGGCGCTGGTGCGCGAGAAGATCGGTCCGGTGGCCGCCTTCAAGCTGGCGATCACCGTCGGCCGCCTGCCGAAGACGCGATCGGGGAAGATCCTGCGCGGCACCATGAAGAAGATCGCCGACGGCGACAGCTGGAGCATGCCCGCCACCATCGATGATCCGGCGATCCTCGACGAGATCGGCGGCGCGCTGAAGGAGCGCGGCGTGGGGTGAGCAGTTTGCATCTACCTGCCGCCATCGATAGGCCACATGCGTCCTATTCAACGAGGCCGGACACCGATCGGACGAGGCTTATGCGCGCAACGACATCACGATTCCTGCTGACGATCGTCGTTGGCCTCTCGCTTGCCGGCTGTTTGCAGACGAGCCGCCAGTCGCCGACGGCGAGTGCGACGGATGACGACACGTTTTGCCAACGCAACGCCGGCACGCCCGGCTCGAACACCTATGCCGCGTGCATGAAGGACCGTGACATCGCGCGCGAGCAGAGCCAGGCGCGAGTCGATCGCGCTCATCGGCGCGTGACCGAGGACATGCTGAACGCGAGGTAGTACGCGTCCTCGCCGCGAACGAAGCCCGACGCTCATCGCTGCCGGGCAGGGCGGCACGAGGTATGGACGAACTCGGCGGCCGTTATTCCTCGTCCTTCTTGCCGCCGCCAAGCTGCTTGAGCTTTGCGAATACTCTGGCCTCGTCCATCTCTTCGTCGGATGTCGCCGGCTGGGTCGGCGCCTCGTCGTCCTCGACCTTCTTCGTGGTCTCGGACGCCGGCAGCAGCGTCGCGCCGCCGTAGGCGGTTGCGGCCGGCTTCTCCTTCGCCGCACGCTGGACCTCGAAGTCGAGGTCGATCTGCGAGCACAGGCCGAGCGTTACCGGGTCCATCGGCGTGAGCTGCGCCGTATTCCAGTGGGTGCGGTCGCGGATCGAGGCGATCGTCGTCTTGGTGGTGCCGACGAGGCGCATGATCTGCGCGTCCTTCAGTTCGGGGTGATTGCGCACCAGCCACAGGATCGCGCTTGGACGCTCGTGGCGGCGCGACACCGGCGTGTAGCGCGGGCCCTTCTTGCGCTTCGGCTCCGGCAAGCGAACCTTGGTCTCGCTGAGCTTCAGCCGGTGGGCCGGATCTGCCTCGCCGCGCGCGATCTCCTCGCGGGTCAGTTGTCCGTTCGAGATCGGGTCGGAGCCCTTGATGCCCTGGGCCGCATCTCCGTCGGCGATGGCACGCACCTCGAGCGGGTGCATCTTGCAGAAATCGGCCACCTGGTCGAAGGAGAGGGCGGTATTATCGACCAGCCAGACGGCGGTCGCTTTGGGCATGAGGGGGGCGGTGCTCACGGGCAAATCTCCTTTGCGCTTCGTCCGCCTTTTGGAGGCGAAGCCGGGTCATCTCTGATGACGGGAATTGCGCCCTATATAGGCGTTTCGGGGGTCTTCGCGCAATGGTTTACGGGCCGTTCCGATACCCCTTTGAACCGCCCCGCTTGACTTCCCGACCCATGAGGGCCAAGTCGTTGTGCAACGTGCCGCTGACCGCCGATTCAACTTCTAAATGCCCGGCGGAATGGGCCAAAACCGTCCGTTTCGGACCGCATTGTCGCTAGAGACCAGCCCATGACGGCACCTCGCAAGCCAGAGCTTCATATTGTCCTTTGTTCCCCTCGCGGTTTTTGCGCCGGCGTGGTCCGCGCCATCGATACGGTGGAACGGGCACTGAAACTGTACGGTCCGCCGGTCTATGTCCGGCACGAAATCGTCCATAACCGCCATGTGGTGGAAAGCCTTCGCACCAAGGGTGCGATCTTCGTCGAGGAGCTGGACGAGATTCCGGACACCGACGCGCCGGTGGTGTTCTCCGCGCATGGCGTGCCGAAGTCGATCCCGGCTGAAGCCGAGCGTCGCAATTTCTTCGCGCTGGACGCAACCTGCCCGCTGGTGACCAAGGTCCATCGCGAGGCGGAAATCCATTTCAAGCGCGGGCGTGAGATCGCGATGATCGGTCACGCGGGTCACCCGGAGGTCGTCGGTACGCTGGGACAGCTGCCGCCGGGCGCGGTGATCCTGATCGAGACCGTTGAGCAGGCGAAGAAATTTCAGCCGAACGATGCGTCGAAGCTCGCCTTCGTGACGCAGACCACGCTCTCCATCGATGACACCGCGGCGATCGTTGCGACGTTGAAGGCACGCTTCCCGGACATCATCGGTCCACACAAGGAAGACATTTGCTACGCGACCACCAACCGCCAGCTCGCGGTGAAAAAGGTTGCTCCGGTGGTCGACGCGATGATCGTGGTCGGCTCGCCGAACTCCTCGAACTCGCAACGCTTGCGCGAGGTTGCCGAACACGAGGGTTGCCCCCGCGCGGTGCTGGTCAACGGCGCGGCCGATCTCGACTGGTCGATGTTCGAGGGCGTCAGCCGGCTCGGCATCACCGCAGGCGCCTCGGCGCCGGAGGTGCTCGTCGAGGAAATCCTCGACGCGTTCGCGGAGAAATACACGCTGCGCGTGGACTCGGTGTCTGCGGCGTCTGAAGACGGAATCTTCTTCCCGCTGCCACGGCCGCTGCGGCCTGCCACCGCCGCCGAATAGGACCGCCCAATGGCGGTCTATACCGACGTCTCCGTCGAAGAACTGACGGCCTTTCTGAAAGATTACGACATCGGCGAACTGCTCTCCTACAAGGGCATCGCCGAAGGCGTCGAGAACTCCAATTTTCTTTTGCACACCAGCAAGGGCGCGTTCATCCTCACGCTTTATGAAAAGCGGGTGGCGGCGGCCGATCTGCCGTTCTTCCTGTCGCTGATGGCGCACCTCGCGGCGCACGGCGTGAGCTGCCCGCAGCCGGCCAAAAACCGCAGGGGCGAAGTCTATTCGCCGCTCGCCGGACGGCCCGCGGCGATCATCGATTTCCTTGAAGGCATGTGGCCGCGACGGCCCAACGCTGTGCATTGCGCGGGCGTCGGCGAGGTGCTCGCGAAGTTGCATCTCGCCGGTCATGACTTTCCGCTTGTGCGAAAGAACCCGCTGTCGGTCACGGGCTGGCGGCCGCTGTTCGAACAGGCCGCGCAGCGTGCGAACGAGGTGCAGCACGGGCTTTACGAACTCCTGAGCGCCGAACTCGATCATCTGGAGCGAAGCTGGCCTGAGGGCCTGCCGCAGGGGGTGATCCACGCCGACCTGTTTCCCGACAATGTGCTTTTCCTCGGCGACAAGGTGTCGGGCGTGATCGATTTCCCGTTCGCCTGCAACGATTTCCTCGCTTACGATGTCGCCATCTGCCTCAACGCCTGGTGTTTCGAGGCCGATCACGCGTTCAACGTCACCAAGGCGCGCGCGCTTCTGAGTGGCTATTCGCGTTGCCGTCCGCTGTCGACCGCGGAACAGGATGCCTTGCCGTTGCTGGCGCGGGGCGCGGCATTGCGTTTCCTTTTGACGCGGCTGGTCGACTGGCTCAACGTCCCGCCGGGAGCGCTTGTGCGGCCGAAAGATCCGGTCGAATACGTGCGGAAGCTGCGCTTCCATCAGGCTGTCAGCAGCGTGCGCGACTATGGCCTTGCACAATCAGGTTACGCAGCGTGAACAAGCAGAATTCCGATCTGCCGCACGTCGTCATTCACACCGACGGCGCCTGCTCGGGGAATCCGGGGCCCGGCGGCTGGGGAGCGATCTTGAAATTCGGCGACGTTGAAAAAGAGCTCAAGGGCGGCGAGCCGAATACGACCAACAACCGCATGGAACTGCTGGCGGCGATCTCGGCACTGGAAGCCATGAAACGGCCGGTGACGGCCGATATCTACACCGACAGCCAGTATGTGCGTGGCGGCATCACCGCGTGGATTCACAACTGGAAGCGGAATGGTTGGCGAACTGCGGAGAAGAAGCCGGTTAAGAACGCCGACCTCTGGCAGCGCCTGGATGCAGCCTTGAAGCAGCATGACGTGCGCTGGCACTGGGTGCGAGGCCATGCCGGTCACGCGGAAAACGAACGCGCCGATCAGCTGGCCCGCGACGGGCTCAGGGAGAGCAGGTCAGCGGGTTGACAGTGTCCGACTTGCGGTCGCATATTTCTGTCATGATCGTCTCTCTCGCTCGCGCCGTTTCGAAAAAAGCGCCCCATTCCGGGGCCGCGGATCCTTGCGTCAGTTAAGCAAAAGCGCAGAGAGGATCATGTTCAGGACCCCGCCGGTTTCGACGGGGTTTTTTGTTGCTCCGTCTCCGGCTCAACAGGAGACACTTCGATGCAAACCGCCAATTCGGTTCCACAAGGCATCTGGCTGCCGCTGGTCACTCCGTTCAGGGACGGAATGTTCGATGAAAAGTCAGCGCGACGCCTTGCCGGACACTACGCGTCTGCGCCTGTCGACGGCTTCATCCTTGCCGCAACCACCGGCGAAGGACTCACGGTCGATGAGGATGAGATCGAGCGCTACACCGAAATTTGTCGCGACGCGATCGAAAGCGCCGGTCGACGTCTGCAGTTCTTTCTGGGGTTGTCGGGCAGCGACACGCGCAAGCTGATCAAGGCACTCGATCTGACCTCTGCCTGGCCGGTCGACGGCTATCTGATCGCCTGTCCATACTACACGCGGCCGTCGCAGCTCGGTCTCTATCGGCACTTTTGCGCGCTGGCCGAGAGCACGTCAAAGCCGATCATGATCTACAACATCCCGTACCGGACCGGCGTCAATCTCGGCAACGTGGAGATGCTGCGGCTCGCCGAACATCGGAACATTGTCGGTGTCAAGGACTGCTGCGCGGATGCAGCGCAGTCGTTCGACCTGCTGCGGATGAGGCCGAAGGGTTTTTCGGTGCTGACCGGGGAGGATGCGCTGTTTCACAACGCCCTCACTCAGGGCGCCGACGGCGGCGTTCTCGCTTCCGCGCATATTGCGACGGACGCGTTCGCCACGGTGCGCAATCTGATGCGCGACGGCGACCACTCGGGAGCGCTTGCAAGCTGGCGGGCGCTGATCGACCTGCCCCGCCTGTTGTTTGCCGAACCGAGTCCGGCGCCGATCAAGCACTGGCTCTGGCGCACCGGCCTCATCGACAGCCCGGAGGTCCGGCTGCCGATGAGTACAGTCAGCGATGCGCTGGCAAAGCGGATCGATCAGGAGATTCAGCGCCGAAGAATGCTTTGATCCAAGCGATCTCAGAGCTGGCCGAGCAGCGTGTCGCCGCCGGAGACTTCGACGGCGCCGGGCTTCTCCTCGATGTTCAGCTTCGTCACCACACCGTCCTCGACCAGCATCGAGTAGCGGCGTGAGCGGACGCCCATGCCGCCGCCGCTGAAGTCGGCGTCGAGGCCGATCGACTTGGCGAAATCAGCACTGCCGTCGGCAAGGAACTCGACCTGATCCTTCTGGTCGGTATCGCGCTTCCAGGCCTGCATCACGAAGATGTCGTTGACCGCGGTGACCGCGATGCTGTCGACGCCCTTTGCCTTGATGGCGTTGGCGTTCAACGTGATGCTCGGCATGTGCATTTTGTGACAGGTGCCGGTGAAGGCGCCCGGAACAGCGAACAGTGCGACCTTCTTGCCCTTGAACACCTCGTCGGTGCTCTTCCAGCCTGGGCCTTCAGCGGTCATCACTCGGAATTTTCCCTCTGGAATCTTGTCGCCCACGTTGATCGTCATGTTGCGCTCCCTAAGCTGCCGTCAATTCAGTCTCACATTGTATTCGAAGGCACCTTCCTCGCCAACAAGGGTCAGCTTCAGGATTGCACCTTCCGGCCGCGCGTTTGCCGGCAAACCGTCAAGCTTGAATTCATAGCGTATCAGGCCCTTCTGTGGCGCGCCGGTCCGTTTCGGCACCGGCAGGGCCCAGTCGGGCGAGGGACCTTCGGCGAAGAGCTCGACGTGAGCGCCGGCAGGCGCAGCGACATCGACGACGGCGCGGTCGTCGACGCGCTTGAACGATTGAATGGCGATCGGCATTGCCTCCGAGGTGCCGACGGGTTTCGGCACCTTGTTGAGTGCGGTCGTCACAAGGCTGTCGAGTGTGCTGGCTGTGCTCGTGAAGGACAGCTCGGCCTCGGCCTCGACCGGCAGACAAAGTTTCTCGCAGACGGCGTAATTGATCAAAGCGCGGAGCTGCACCGGCTCATTCGGATTCTTCGGCACGATGCGCAGCGGAAAAACCACGCTTTTCCCGTAACCATACGAAACGCCGCCGGCACCATCATCGAACTTCTTCGGTGCCGGAAACAGCGGTGTCACACTTTCTACATTGACGGATTTGGAGAAGTCGAAGCGCGGCGGCACACCGGAATCACCGGGTGTACGCCAGTATGTCTTCCAGCCGGGTTGCAACTGGATTTCGACACCGCCCATCAGCACCGCTCCCGTTCGCGAGCCGGCAAGCAGGCGCAGCGTGGAATGTGCGTCGTTCACCCAGGGGGAGGCGTCCTCCGCGCACGCAATACGCCCACCGGCGCTGACGCTTGCCAGCGCGATGAATGCAATGAGCGCACGGAACGGAACCATTGCAACCATGTGAAGCGTTTACCCGGCCGAACTGTGACAAGCCACTGAATTGGCTGTGATAGCGGCGTGGCCTTGATTGACACCCTGGCCACCCAATATCAGGATGGTAGGCAAAAGCGAAGGTGGCCTCTCGATGAAAGCGTCGCGCAAGGGCTCTGAAAAAGGCTTGGAAACCGGCCAACCGACACCGTCAGAGCGCGAAAAGGCCAGCGCTGCGCGGATACGGTCCAACAATCAGAACGATACCGCCGAATATCTCGACGGCCAGATGCTGATCGCCATGCCGGTGATGGACGACGAGCGTTTTCAGCGCTCGGTGATCTACGTTTGCGCGCACTCGTCGGAGGGCGCGATGGGCATCATCGTTAACCGGCCTGCGGGTAGCATAGATTTCCCGGGCCTGTTGATGCAGCTCGACATCATCAAGAAGGGCGACCGCATCATGCTGCCGCAGGATGCAGAGGCGATGAAGGTCCTGCGCGGTGGTCCGGTCGAGACCGGGCGTGGCTTCGTGCTGCATTCGAGCGATTTCTTTATCAAGGATTCAACGCTGCCGATCGACGACGAGATTTCGCTCACCGCCACGCTCGACATCCTGAAAGCGATCGCAAGCGGTGCGGGCCCGAAACGCGCCATCCTCGCGCTCGGCTATGCCGGCTGGGCGCCGGGCCAGCTCGAGAACGAAATCCAGCACAACGGCTGGCTGCACTGTCCCGCGGACTCGGACCTCGTGTTCGACAAGGACGTCGACAGCAAATACGAACGCGCGTTGAAGAAGATCGGCATCAACCTCGCCATGCTGTCGAACGAGGCCGGCCACGCCTGACGATCACTGCTGACGATCGCTGTCGGCGATCACTGCGCCGCTTCGAGCCGCTCTTCGTTCAGCAGCCGCCGCGCAGCATCGGCACTCATCGGCTCGCCAAACGCGAAGCCTTGCGCATATTCGCAACCCAGCTGGTAAAGCTCGATCGCATCGGAGTCTGACTCCGCGCCCTCGGCGACAACGTCCATGCCGAGGTCGTGCGCCATCGCGACGATGGATTTCAACAGCACCGGCCGCGTGCCGCGGTTGGTGGTGCGCACGAACGACTGGTCGATCTTGATCGTGTCGAACGGAAAGCGTTGCAGGTAGGCGAGCGAGGAGTGGCCGGTGCCGAAGTCGTCGAGCGACAGGCCCGCACCAAGCTCGCGGATCCGCTGCAGCATCTGCGCCGCGTGCTCGGGATTTTCCATCACCAGCGATTCGGTCAGTTCGAGCTTGAGCGTGCCGCGGGCGACTGCCGAGCGCGACAGCACCGTGCGCAGGTCGTGAATCAGGTCGTGCCGCAGCAATTGCCGCGACGACACGTTGACGCTGGCGAAGATCGAGTTGCGCTGACGGACCGACTGCTGCCACAGCGCAAGCTGGCGGGCGGTGCGATCCATGACGAACAGGCCGAGATCGACGATCAGGCCGGTTTCTTCGGCGATATTGATGAACTCTGACGGTCCCATGCGGCCGAGCTTCGGATGGTCCCAGCGCGCGAGCGCCTCGAAGCCGGCCACCGCGCGGTCTTCCAGCCGTACGATCGGCTGATAGAGGATGGTGATCTCCTCGCGCTCCAGCGCGCGGCGCAATTCGGACTCGATCGTCAGGCGGTCCTGTTTGCGGGCGCGCATCGCCGGCTTGTACACGTCGATGCGGTCGCCGCCGATCCGCTTGGAGTGATACATCGCGAGTTCAGCATCCTTGATGATCTCGTCCGACACCGTGGCCGACGGATCGGCGAGCGCCAGGCCAATCGACGCAGTGAGGAAGATCTCACGGTCATTGAACGCGATCGGCGCGCGGATCGTCTTGCGGATCGTCTCGGCCAGCGCCGTCACCTTCGCCGCGTCGGTTTCCGACATCAGGATCAGGCCGAACTGATCGCCGGCGAGCCGTGCCAGCGTATCCTGCGGCTTCAGGATGCGCGTCAGCCGCCGCGCCAGCGTCAGCAGGATCGAGTCGCCGACCGCGATGCCGACCGAATCGTTGACCTGCTTGAAGCGGTCGAGGTCGATCACCATTACTGTCGGCCGCAGCGTCGGCACGGTCTTCGACAGAGAGGCCAGGGCGTTGATGCGGTCGATGAACAGCTTGCGGTTCGGCAGGCCCGTGAGGTTGTCGTGCACCGAGTCGTGCAGCATCCGTTCTTCGGAATTCTTGAACTCGGTGACATCGGAGAGGGTGCCGATCACGCGGGCCACCTCGCCGTCGGATCCGACCACGGGCCGGGCCTTGAGCGAGAACCACATGAAATGGCCGTCCGGCGTGCGCAGGCGGAAGTCCTGCACCAGACGGCCGCGGCGCTGGTCGAGCACGCTGTCGAGCGCTGCGCGGAAACGGTCCTGGTCGAGCGGGTGCAGCACTTCGAGCCATTTGGCGGCGGGCCCTTCCAGGGTGCCGCGGCGCAGCCCGAGCATGCTTTCGGTCTCCGCGCTGGTGAACACCTTGTCGGCGGAGACGTCCCAGTCCCAGATCAGGTCACCTGCGCCGGTCAAGGCCAGCGCCCGCCGTTCCACGTCGGTAACGGCG
The DNA here is from genome assembly GCF_031157255.1 of Bradyrhizobium sp. LHD-71. Taxonomy (GTDB): domain Bacteria; phylum Pseudomonadota; class Alphaproteobacteria; order Rhizobiales; family Xanthobacteraceae; genus P52-10. The sequence goes on from NZ_JAVIFX010000003.1 coordinate 117,757, forward strand.
CCCTGGCCGGAGCCACCGCCAGCGAAGGCGTGCTGCATGACCGTAAAGCCGATCAGCATGACGATCAGCACGAGGCCGCCGAGCAGGGCCGGCCCCACGATGTCGTTGGTGACGCTGCCCTGGATCGTCATGCCGGCGGCGACCACCCAGACCGTGAGCAGGAACCAGCTCGGGATCAACAGCACCGCGCGATCAAATCCGTGGGTTGAGAGGTAGACGATCAGTGCGAAGCCGAAAACGGCGATCAAAGCGATCGACAGCCGTGCGATGCCGGAGGCGACCGGCGGGTCGAACAGCGCAAGCGCGACGAGCGAACCAAGGAAGGCGAGCCAGCCGAGGGTGATGTGTGAATAGCGTACGTGCCAGCGGCTGAGATTCAGATAGGCGAACAGGAACACGAGCAGCGTCGCCGCCAGGATCGCTTCGCCGGACGCGCGCCAGACGCGCTCGGCGCCGGACGACATGTCCAGCACCTTGCCCCAGAAGCCAAAGTCGATGCCGATGTAGACGAGCACCGCCCAGGCGAGGCCCGCCGCGGCGGGAAACATGATGCTGCCCTTGACGACGAACAGGATCGTCAGCACCAGCGAGAGCAATCCGGCGATACCGATGACGATGCCCTGGTACAGCGTGAACGAGTTGACCTTGTCCTTGTAGGCTTCCGGCTCCCACAGATAGAGCTGCGGCAGCTTGTCGGTGCGAAGCTCGACAACAAAGGTGACCACGGAGCCCGGGTCGAGCGTGACGCGGAAGATATCGGTGATCGGGTTGTCCTGACGCTCCGGGCGGTCGCCCGTTGATGGTGTGATCGTTGCGATGCGCGACAGGCCAAGGTCGGGCCAGAACAGGCCGGAAGAGACGATGCGGTAGTGCGGCGCCACGATCAGACGATCGAGCTGATCGTCGGTGTTGTTGGCAAGCGAGAACACCACCCAGTTGGTTCCACCTTCACGGGCGCGAACCTCGATGCGGCGGACAATGCCGTCGTTTCCCGGCGCGGTCGAAACCTGGATACGATCGGTGTCGCTCTTCTGGAACTCAAGGATACCGGTGAGGTCGATCGCGGGCGAATCGCTGCGAACGCTGACCGCATCAACTGCGTGCGCGGCGCCGACGCTCACAAGGAGTGCCAGCGCAAACACCGCAATGCCGCGCGCGATATGCGCCATGCAGCTTGAGAACCGCAATGTCTGCTCCGCCTCGAAACCCGTCACGAACTTCGTGTGATGCCACGAAACGTCTGGAAAACCAAGGGTTTCCGCCCGGCTCCCACCGCTCAGGTGGTCAGCACAATCTTGCCAATATGATGGCTGGACTCCATCCGCGCGTGGGCCTCGGAGGCCTTGGCCAACGGATAAGTGCTGTCCATCAAGGGCTTGACCTTGCCGTTGCGCAACAGCGGCATCACCTTCGCCTCCAGAGCACGGGCGATGGCGGCTTTATCCTCGATCGCCCGGGCGCGCAACGTCGACCCGGTATGGGTCAGCCGTTTCAGCATGAGGCGCCGGAAATCGACGTTCGCGCGGGGCGAGCCGAGAAAGGCAATCTGCACGATGCGGCCTTCGATGGCCGCCGCCTCATAATTGCGTTCGATGTAGTCGCCCCCGACCATGTCGAGAATGACGTTCGCGCCCGCGCCACTGGTTGCGGCTTTCGTCTGCGCGACGAAATCTTCGGTCTTGTAGTCGATTGCGTGATCCGCGCCCAGCTTGAGGCAGGCGTCGCATTTCTCCTTCGATCCCGCAGAGACGATCACCTTGGCGCCGAACGCCTTGGCAAGCTGAATAGCTGTTGTGCCGATGCCGGATGAGCCGCCATGGATCAGCAGCGTCTCGCCCGCCTCAAGCCGGCCGCGCTCGAATACGTTGTGCCAGACCGTGAAGAAGGTCTCGGGTATTGCAGCCGCCTCGCTCATCGACAGCGGTGCGGGGACGGCGAGCGCATGCAATTCATGCGCTGTGCAGTACTGCGCATAACCGCCGCCCGCGACCAGCGCCATCACCTTGTCGCCGGGCTTGAATTTCGTTGCGCCATCGCCGAGCGCGACCACTTCGCCGGCGATCTCGAGTCCAGGAATGTCGCTTGCGCCAGGCGGTGGCGGATAGTTTCCGGTGCGCTGGGCAACGTCAGGTCGATTGACGCCCGCAGCAGCGACCTTGATCAGGATCTCATGTTTGCGAGGAGTGGGGACGGGCCGCTGTTCCGGAACGAGGACGTCTGGTCCTCCGGGTTTTGCAATTCCGATCGCGGTCATTTGTGTAGGGAGGTTGCTGCCCATGATGCTGAGACCCCGTTTCGACGCCGGGCTTTCCGGCTGACGCCGAAGATGGTTTAACCGGGCCAGACTGGCAATACGCCGCTATCGCCGACTGCTCGCATTTGCGATGAGGATTGCATGGCAGCTGATGACGAAGACCGTCCGCGCAAGAAGGTCACCCATGAGATCGGCCAGGATCTGTCGCTGCTTTCGGTAGGGGAGCTTGCTGAGCGCATTGCCCTGCTGCAAGGCGAGATCGAAAGGTTGCAGGCGGCCTCGGCATCAAAACAGAAAAGCCGCAGCGCCGCGGACAAATTCTTCAAGTCATGAGGAGCGCGGAAGTCGGCATTTCAGCCGACTGGCAGCTCCTGCCAATTTGCAAAAAAACTCTGAAGGAAATCATTCATTTACTAAAGATTAAGCTTTCTCGTCCATTACTGAAATCGTCCAGGTTTGGACACCGAGTGGCTCCTGTCCACTCTGTTTGACGCCTCCCTGTTATCAACTTTTTAGCCGCCGGAAACGGCGGCTTTTTTTTGCCGCGATCGGGCTTTCACATCTTCTTCATAAATCCACCGATCGGGTAACGGTCACGGAAACCATAACCATCCTTATCGCTGGACTCCGTGGGCGCTTGGCGCGATGATTTGCCAGCGCAAGGATTTGTTCATCATAATTGCGCGGGGCGTTAATTAGTAAGTTGCGTGAGGCGTTAACCATGTCCGAGAATTCGGCGCGTGAGGCGGATCTGGTTCTTTTCAGTGAGCGACTGGCCGGTTCCGCCGTGTTCTCCACCTTGTTTCGCGAGGGGATGAATCTCGTGGAAGAGACGGCCGCCTACCTGGACGGCGTCGGCCGGAAGGATGCCAAGGCGCTCGATCGGAGCGCGAGCCTCACCTACGCCACCGAGAGCATGCGCCTCACGACGCGGCTGATGCAACTCGCCTCTTGGCTCCTGCTGCATCGCGCGGTGAAGGAAGGCGAGATGTCGCTCGCCCAGGCCAATCGCGAAAAGGTCAAGGTGAAGCTCACTGCGGCCGAGCCGGGCGCCGCCGATGCGATCGCAAAGCTCCCCGGGAGGCTGCAGGACTTGATCGAGCGGTCAATGGCGTTGCAGGCGCAAGTGAAACGACTCGACGTCTCGATTCATGCGCCGGCGCCTGAGGCCGCCGTCATCGGCAACCCGCTAGTGCCGCAGCTCGATCGGCTGAAAGCCGCGTTCGAGCGGCAATAAGATCAACGCGACTTGCCGCGCGGGTACTTGCCGCGCGGGTATACGAGGCCTAACGCGAGCAGATGAAACAAAAACGCCCCGGCACTGCCGGGGCGTTTTGCACGAATATCGTGGGCTTGCGCCGAATTATTTCTTCAGGAAGCCCGAGAACTTCTTCTGGAACCGGGACACGCGGCCACCGCGATCAAGGATCTGCTGGGTGCCACCGGTCCAGGCCGGATGCGACTTCGAGTCGATGTCGAGGTTCAATGTGTCGCCTTCCTTGCCGTAGGTCGAACGCGTCAGGTACTCGGTGCCGTCCGTCATGACGACCTTAATCGTATGATAATTCGGGTGAATTTCGCTTTTCATAACGGATCCTTTGAGCGCCGGGCGCCTTTGGCTTAGGTCTCGGGTGTTAGGAGTTGGCGGCTCTATATCGTAGCTACCTCGATGAGACAAGGCGCGGCCGGGCCATTCCGCGCCCGGAGCGCGGCAATGGTACGCGAGGCTTGCTGCGAATGACGGGACGCCACATTGCCATCGCACCCGCCTTGGCCTATCCCCGCGCCGACGAACGGGCACCTGAGGTTGCATGAGCGCGTTGGAGCAGATCGACGGCGGCGGGCGTGGCGGCAAGCCGGCGCGCACCGCAGGTTCCCTGCAGAGGATACCCGGTGAGGCCACGGCCGAGGGCGATGTGGCCGTCACACCTGCGGGCCGCGCAAAACTTCGCCCCTTGATGGCGCTCCTGCCTTACGTGGCGCGCTACCGGGGTCGGGCACTGGCCGCACTGGTTGCGCTGATCGTCGCCGCGCTGACGACGCTGATCGTGCCGATCGCCGTGCGCCGGATGATCGACTTCGGCTTCACCGCCGACGGCATCGCGATGATCAACAACTATTTCGCGGTGATGATCGCTGTCGTGGCTGTGCTCGCGGTCGCCAGCGCATCGCGCTACTACCTGGTCATGACGATCGGCGAGCGGATCGTCGCCGACATCCGCCGCGAAGTATTTGCGCACCTGACGGCGCTTTCGCCGTCATTCTTTGATTCCGCTCGCAGCGGCGAATTGATCTCGCGGCTGACCGCAGATACCACCCAGATCAAGTCAGCGGTCGGGGCTTCCGTCTCGATCGCGCTGCGCAACTTGGTGCTGTTTTTCGGCGCGGCGACGATGATGGTGGTGACGAGCCCGCGACTGTCGGGATTCGTGCTTCTGATGATCCCGCTTGTGGTGCTGCCACTCGTCGCGTTCGGTCGCTGGGTGCGGCGGTTGTCACGTGATGCGCAGGATACGCTCGCCGATGCCTCCGCCTATGCCTCCGAACTGATCGGCGCAAATCGTACCGTGCAGGCATTCACCAACGAGCGCCTTGCTACGGAACGCTTTGGCGGAGAGGTCGAGCGCGCCTACGTGGCGGCGCGCGGGTCCACCAAGGCGCGCGCAGTGCTCACGGCCATCATCATCTTCATCATCTTTACCAGCGTCGTCGGCATTCTTTGGGTCGGGTCGCACGATGTGCTCAGTGGACAGATGACGGCAGGCACGCTCGGCCAGTTCATTCTTTATGCCGTGTTTGCCGCTGGAGGTTTGGGTGAGCTGAGCCAGGTCTGGGGCGAGGTATCTGCAGCCTCCGGCGCCGCGGAACGCCTGTTCGAGATCCTGCGCGTGAGACCAGAGATTGCAGCGCCAGCGCAGCCGCGCGCGATGCCTGTGCCGCCGCGCGGTAACGTCGCATTCAGCAACGTACGTTTCGCCTATCCGGCGCGACCGGAAACGTTCGTGATCAATGGCGTCTCGCTGAACGTGCGGCAAGGCGAAAAGGTCGCGATCGTCGGTCCGTCGGGCGCGGGCAAGAGCACGCTGTTTCACCTCTTGTTGCGGTTTTATGATCCGGCAAGTGGCACAATCACGTTCGACGGCGTGCCCGTGTGCGATGCCGACCCGCAGGAGGTCCGCAAGCGCATTGCGCTGGTACCGCAGGATTCGGTCATCTTCGCCGCCAGCGCGCGCGACAACATCCGCTTCGGCCGGCCCGAGGCGAGCGATGCCGAGATCGAGCGTGCGGCGCAACTTGCGCACGCGACCGAGTTCATTCGCCTGCTGCCCCAAGGCTTCGATACGCCGCTCGGCGAACGTGGCGTCACGCTGTCCGGCGGACAGCGCCAGCGTATCGCGATTGCGCGGGCGATCCTGCGCGACGCACCGCTTCTGTTGCTGGACGAGGCGACCTCGTCGCTGGATGCCGAAAGCGAGACTCTGGTGCAGACTGCGCTCGAGGATCTGATGCGAAGTCGTACCACGCTGGTCATCGCGCACCGCCTCGCGACCGTGCTGTCCTGTGACCGCATCGTGGTGATGGAGCAGGGCCGCGTCGTCGAAGAAGGGACGCATGCCGCGCTGGCGGCCGCGGGCGGCCTCTACGCGCGGCTGGCAAAGCTGCAGTTTCAGGGCGTCTGACGCCGCGAGAGTTGTGCGCGCCGCTGCGACCGCAACAAAAGAAATCACCGCTCCGTCAGTTTCAGCTCGATACGGCGGTTGCGGCGATAGGCGTCCTCGGTTTTCTCCGGATCGAGCGGCTGGAATTCGCCGAAGCCGGCGGCAACCAGTCGTTGCGGCGAGATGCCGCGCGAGATCAGATACTGCACCACCGAGATCGCGCGCGACGAAGACAGCTCCCAGTTCGATGGAAACTGCGCGCTGGCAATCGGCCGGATGTCCGTATGGCCATCGACCCGGAGCACCCAGGGAATCTCCGCCGGAATCTGCTGTTCGAGTTCGGTCAGTGCAGTGGCGAGGCGGTCGAGTTCGGTGCGCCCCTCCGGTCTGAGCGCAGCCTGGCCGGCATCGAAGAACACCTCCGACTGGAACACGAAGCGGTCGCCGACGATGCGGATGTCGGAACGGTTGCCAAGGATCGCCCGCAACCGGCCGAAGAATTCGGAACGATAGCGCGCAAGCTCCTGCACGCGCTGTGCGAGGGCGACGTTGAGCCGCTGCCCGAGCTCGGCAATGCGCGTCTGCGAATCCTTGTCGCGCCTTTCCGAGGCGTCGAGCGCGGCTTCCAGTGCCGCGAGTTGGCGGCGCAAGGCGCTGATCTGCTGGTTCAGCACCTCGATCATCGCCTGCGCGCGTGAAGAGATCTGCCGTTCGGAATCCAGCGCCTTCGACAGTTCACCGGCACGGCCGGCGGCGTCGCTGCCCTGAGCGGCAAGGCCCTCATAAAGGCCCTTGATGCGGTCGCGTTCGCCTTCAGCGGCCGCAAGACCGGCCCGCATCTGCGACAGCTGTTCGTCGAGGTTCAGCTTGCCGAGCTTCTCCAGCGACAGGAGCTCGTTGAGCTGCGCGATCTGCGCATTCAGCCGCTCAAGCGCCTTGTCCTTGCCGGTGACCTCCTGTGACAGGAAGAACTGCACGACCACGAAGACGGACAAAAGGAAGATGATCGCCAGGATCAGCGTCGACAGCGCGTCGACGAAGCCCGGCCAATAGTTGAATCCGCTGTCGCCCCTGCGTGTGCGTGCAAGCGCCATGGCGGTCCTCTAACTTTTCTCGGGCTGGCGTGCGAGGCGTTCGAGCAGTCGCTTGATCTCACGGTTCTGTTCGCCTTGGCCGTCGGCCCACTCACGGATCAATTGTTGCTCGCTACGCATGTGTTGCACAAGGCCTTGAATGGCGTCGGCGAGGTTCGCCATCGCCGACGTCGCGGCCCGGCCGGAACCCATGTCCTCGACCGCTGCCCGCAGCCGATCGACAACGGTGGAGAGATCGGTGTGCGTCGTGAGGTTGGCTGCGGGCTGCTCGGCGGAATATTCGTGCACGATCGTCACCAGCCAGTCCTCGAGGTCCGTGTAGAAGCGGTTCTGCGCCTGGCTTGATTGAAGGTCGAGAAAGCCTAGCACCAGCGAGCCGGCGAGACCGAACAGCGATGACGAGAACGAAATGCCCATGCCGCCGAGTGGCGCGGCAAGGCCTTCCTTCAGCGTGTCGAAGATCGAACCCGCATCGCCACCAACCTGCAACCCTTCGATCACCTTGCCGACCGAGCCGACGGTTTCGATCAGGCCCCAGAACGTGCCGAGCAGGCCGAGGAAGACCAAAAGGCCGGTCATGTAGCGCGACAGATCGCGAGCTTCGTCGAGGCGGGTGGCGATCGAGTCCAGCAGATGCCGCATTGTCTGCTGGGTAATCGCCGTCCGGCCGGTGCGGTCACCGAGCAGCACCGCCATCGGCGCCAACAGCGTCGGTCGTCGGTCGAGCGCGAGCCCTGGATCGGAAACGCGGAAGCTGTTGACCCAGCGGATTTCCGGATAGAGACGGATCACCTGCCGGAACGACAGGATGATGCCGATTGCCAGCACGCCGAGGATCACGCCGTTCAGCCCCGGATTGGCGAGGAAGGCTGTCCAGATCTGCTTGTAGAGAACGATCATCAGTAGCGCGCAGAGCGTGAGGAACACCAGCATCCGGAACAGGAAGATGCGCGGCGAGGAAAGCTTCGCCGGTTCGATGGAGGCCGTGTAGCTGTGCATCGGGTCGCGTGCCATCGTTGGAGCTCGGGTCCGCCGCGGACGTGTGCGTGTCGATTTCGGGCTTCAATATGGCATAGGGACTTCAGGAATACAGATGAATTGGCGGAAATCGACAACTTCCGCAGCGCGCTGTGGGGAACCGGCGCGTGCCGGCTTTCTGCCGAGGGACGAAAGCGTGCCTCCTTCGTGACGACCTGCTTTCAGGACGGATCGCCGCGCATTCCGTGCTCATCGGCAAATATGCATGCCCGTCAACATGCCTTCACTGCTTGATGGCGACGCGCCTTTTTATATGATAGTCATCATTTTTACGCGAAGCTCGCTGACCGGATTTTGCAGATGGACGCCCTCTCGCCTAAAGTCCCGGTTGCTGAGCCGACTGCGATCAATCCGCTGACGCGTCGCCTGCTCGAGGCGCCGATCATCCCGTTGATCCTGAAGCTGTCCTGGCCGAACATGATGATCATGCTGGCGCAAGCAGGCGCCGCATTGATCGATACCTGGTGGCTGGCAAAGCTCGGAAACGATGCACTTGCGGGCATGGTGCTGGTGTTTCCGTTCGTGCTCCTGGTCGGCACGGTGTCCGGCGGGTCGATTGGTGCGGGCATCTCAGCCGCGGTGGCGCGGGCGCTGGGGGCGCAGCAGCAGCAGGAGGCCGACGCGGTTCTCGTGCACGGTCTGATCATCAACGCCTCGATCGGCGCGGCGCTTTCCGCTGTGATGCTCATCTTCGGCCGGTCGATCTATCAGGCGACCGGCGGTCAGGGCGGCGATCTCGAAGCGGCTCTCGTCTATTCGAACGTCATTTTTGCCGGAAACGTCGTGTTCTGGATCATGAACGCCCTGATGAGCGTCATCCGCGGCACCGGCAACATGTTCGTGCCTGCGCTCGTGACCTGCGGCGGCGTACTGTTGATGGTCCCGCTGTCGCCGTGCCTGATCTTCGGCGTCGGCCCGTTTCCGGCGCTCGGCATCGCCGGCAGCGCGATCTCGCTGCTGACCTATTATGTTGCAGGTTCGATCATCCTCGCCTGGTACATTCTTGCCGGCCGATGCGTCGTCAAGTTTACGCACGCAGCGTTGCGGGCGAAGACCTTCGTCACCATTCTGAGGATCGGCGCCGCAGGCACGATGGTCTCGCTGCTGATCAACGCCACGGCAGCCGTCAACAATGCGCTGGTGTCGCTGCTAGGTGGGGCAAGCGCCGTGGCGGGTTATGGTACTGCCGCCCGCCTCGAATTTCTGCTGATTCCGCTTGCGTTCGGCTTTGGCGCACCGCTGGTCGCGATGGTCGGTACCAACATCGGCGCGGGCAAGCGCGAGCGCGCGCTCAAGATCGTGATGATTGGCGGGGCCGTCGCCTTCGCCGTTACCGAACTGATCGGCCTTTGCGCTGCGCTCTTCCCCGAAGCCTGGCTCGGACTGTTCACCGGTGATGTAACTGCAGTCGCGGTCGGCAGCGACTATCTCCGTATTGTCGGTCCCGCCTTCGGATTCTTCGGGCTCGGCATCGGCATGTATTTCGCGCTGCTGGGCGCCAACATGCTCTTCTGGCCGATCGTCGGCGCGGTCCTTCGCAGCGCCATCGCCATCTCGGGCGGCGCGTTTGCGGCCCTCCACCTCGGCTCGCTGCACGCAATGTTCGTCGTGCTCGCGCTGGCGCTGTTCGTTTCGGGCACAATTCCGCTCTTGAGCGTGCGGAGGAAGGCTTGGAAACTGGGGTGAGAAACGGCGCCGGCTCATTTCAGGCGTGAGAGGAAATCTCGCGTCAGTGCGACGACCTCGGAGAGATTCGTCTCCAGCAACCAGTGGCCTCCGTCGAGCAGATGCAACTCGGCCTCGGGCAAGTCGCGCAGATAAGCGCGCGCCGCGCCTTCGGGCATGTAACCGTCCTGAGGGCCCCAGACGATCAGTGTGGGCGGACGGTGCTTGCGCAGATGGGCCTGATAGCGCGGAAACCAGGCGCGGTTCTCGCGCAGACCGGCGATGATGCCGGTCGCTATCTGTCGCCGCCGGGGTTGGTCAGCGACCAGTGAAGCTTCCAGAGATCGGGCGGGATCCTTTCGGCGAGTTCAGGACGGACATCGTTGAGGAACTCGTCCCGATAACCGTCCTCGCTCACCGCCTCGCCAAGCTGTGCGAGACCTTCGGGCGTGGGGTTGCGGTTCGCGTTATTGGAAGACGGTTCGAATGCGGCGTCCTCGCAGCACGGTCAGTTTCGTGCGGCGGCAGGCTTGCCCTCGGCCAGTTTCGATAACCGGCCACCGACTTCGTGGAGTATCCGGCGAAACGTGCTCAGTTCGCCCTCGGACATGCCGCCGAACAGCAATTCGGCAAAACGAGCCATGTCTGACTGAAGCCTCGCCACGGTCTTCTGTCCCTTGTCCGTCAATACAATCAAGACGGCGCGCCTGTCGGTTGGATGCGTCGTGCGGCGAACGAAGCCGGTCGTTTCAAGGGCGTCGATGAGCGCGGTCACATTGCGGGGTGTAACTTTCAACGCCTCGGCGAGCTCCCGCTGCGTCAGACGTTCTGATGCCCCCAATTCCCACATCACATGTGCCCTGGCTTCAGTGAGACCATACTCGGCGAGCCCACTCTGCATGTCCGCGGACATGAGCGAGGTGACCCACAGAAGCTGTGACAGCGTGTCGCGACTACTTGATGAACAATTGTAATTATGTATCATATTCACTAAATCGTGGCTGCCAGCCAATCGTCGAGAAGCCGATCATCAACAAGGAGTCCAACCGTGCCTGCGAACATTGCCTATCACGAACCGAATTTGGAGCTGATGCGGAGCGCCTTTGACGCCATGGGGCGCAAAGACCTGGAGGCCTGTGTCAAGTTACTGACCCCGGATTTCAGAATAAACTTGGCAGGGGCGCCGTACCAGATGCGTGGTGTCGACGCCTGGCGAAAGAACGCAGAAACCCTGTTGCTCGCTTTCCCCGATATCCGGATTCAGGTGGAAGACATATTCGCGTCGGATGACAAGGTGGCTGTACGTGCGCGCCTTTCCGGGACCCACACTGGGGAATTCCTAGGAACGCGGCCCAGCGGGAAACGCATCGAGTATCAAAGCAACGAGATCTATCGCGTCGCCGACGGCAAGATCGCCGAGGAATGGATCTGCTCCGACATGCTGACGCTGATGACCCAGATCGGGGCGATCCCGGCAAAATAAGCCTTGGCCATGTTGGCGCGGCGGGCTTGCGGAGATGGGTCGCCTGGATGAAGCGCAGCGAAAATCCAGGTCGCTGAGTCTGCCCCGGATCGCGCTGCAGTCCATCCGGGCTACGGCGCCGAAGTGAACGTCACTTGCCGATCGGCTTCAGGATTTTCACCAGTTCGCGATGGATGTCTTCATTGCCGGCGATGATGTCGCGCGTCTCGAAGATCTTGTCGCTGCCGTCGATGTCGCTGACGAATCCGCCGGCCTCGCGCACCAGCACGATGCCTGCGGCCATGTCCCATGAGGACAGATTGCGCTCCCAGTAGCCGTCCAGCCGTCCAGCCGCGACCCAGGCGAGGTCGAGTGCGGCCGCGCCGAAGCGTCGAAGACCGGCGACCCGCGGCTGAATTGCCGCAAGTTCCGCGCTCGCGATGGCGAAATCGCCGCGGCCGATGTGCGGCAGTCCGCAGGCAACGACCGAGTCGCTAAGGTTCTTGCGCGCGGCGACGCGGATGCGCTGGTCGTTCAGGTAGGCGCCCTTGCCCTTCTCGGCCACGAACAGGTCATCGTTGGCGGGATTGTAGACGAGACCTGCAATCATCGCGCCCTCGCGCTGAAGCCCGATGGATACGGCGAAGTGCGGCATGCCATGCAGAAAGTTGGTGGTACCGTCGAGTGGGTCGACGATCCAGACATTGGCCTTGTCGGTGCCTTCGCGTATGCCGCCTTCCTCGCCGATGAAGCCGTAACCAGGCCGTGCCCTGGTCAACTCGTCATAAAGCGTCTCCTCGGCGCGCTTGTCGGCCAGGGAGACAAAATTCGCAGGCCCCTTCAGCGAAACCTGCAAATGCTCGATCTCGCCGAGATCGCGCTTCAGCGTGCGGCCAGCGCGGCGCGCGGCTTTCACCATGACGTTAAGAAGTGCGGAATGCAGCATGGATGGATATCGCCACGGAATTCGGAAGGTGCGGTCTGCCCGCTCACTCAATCTGCGTCAAGGGCGGTGCGCCCGTGCGCCGGTCTCATTTCAATCCCATAGAGCCATTTGAAGGCCTATTTGCTGGATTTGCCGCCGAACCAGTGTTGCGCCGCCTCTTCGGCCTTTGCCTTGGTTTCAGCGGCAATCGACGCGAATACCTCATCGAGCATGGGATCGCCCTTACCGCCCGCCTTGGCGATCAGATGCCATTTCATCGCTTCCGCCATGTCCTTGGGCGTGCCGGTTCCGGTCGCCAGCACACGCGCGAGCCGGTTCTGTGCGATCGGGCTGCCGCGCCGCGCTGCTTTCCATAACAGCGCCACTGCGGCGACCTCGTCCTTCGGTGTGCCCGTGCCGTTGAATAATGCGATCGCATACTCGACCTGGGCATCGAGATGATCGGCGAGAGCGGCAGCCTTCAACAGACGGGCGGCCTCGGACGGGTTCTTTTCGACGCCGCGTCCATCCTTGTAGAAGGTTGCGAGCGCGTACTGCGCCTCCGTGTTCCCTGCGTCCGCGGCCTGCCGGAACAACTCGGCGGCGCGACCGAGATCCCGCGGAAAAAGCTGTCCTTCGATGTTCAGCAGCGCGAGGTTATAGGCTGCCGGCGCGCTGCCGAGGCGTGCCGCAAAGGCGAGCAGCTTCGCTGCTTCCTCGCGGTTCGCCGGCCCGCCGCGGCCCGCCATGCGCATCATCGCCAACGCGAAGGTCGCTTCGCGATCGCCCCGATCGGCGGCCTGCTTGTACCAGTCGAGCGCTTTTTGTTCGTCGCGGTCGACGCCCTGACCGCTGGCGTAGAGCTCGCCGAGCAGGGTCATCGCCTTGGGATCGGCTTTTTCCTGCGCGCGTTTCAACGCGATGCGGAACGCCTCGCCATATGCGCCACGTTGATACGCGCCATACGCCGTGTCGACATGCGGATCGTCGGCGACCTCCGGCTCGCTTTTTGCCGGAGCTTTGGGCGTGCTCGGCGTGCTTGGCGTGGTCGTGGTCTTCTGCGGGTTCTTCTTCGTTGCCGCCTTTTTCGCGTCCTGTCGCTTCTTGACGCCGCTCTCCGACTTCTTCGCAGGCGGCTGCGGCGCGAGTTGCAGCTGCGCCGAGGCCGCCGTCGCAAGCATCGAAAGCCCAACCGCCGCTAGTGCGGCGAATTTGAAGTTCCTGCCAACCTCGCGGCTGGTCCTGCGCAGGAGTTTCAAACTCAAAAACCGCACTGGAAATATAAAGTTGCCAGCGCTCCTAACGTCTCCGAAGTTCGCATGAGAGTCAGCGGCGAAGCGATGCGGACTTCGGAAACGGAGCGCTGGCGCAATACGGAAGAGCGGAGCCGCTGGCGTCATCTCGACTGCATCATCCTTGCCTGGCCGCGGCTTTCTCAAGGTTCGCCGCATGACCTTGTCCCATCCGATTCGCCACGTCTGTGAGCGCGGCCTCTGGACCTCGCGCATCGGACCAGACGACCTCGTCCACCATGATGAAATCCGCGCCGGCTGCGGCGAACCGCTCCACTTCATCGAGGCTCTGCGCATAACCCACGCACGGCAGCTCAAACAGCTCCGCCCACCATTCGAGCCGCTCCGCGATCGCCTCGGTGGAGGGTCTGTGGCCGTTCGCGTCCGGCTCGCCGAACAGGAGATAGTCGGCACCGGCTTCGCCAGCAACCATCGAATCGTGGCGCGAATGTAGCCCGCCGACGCCGACAATACGGTCCGGTTTCAGCTGTTCCAGAGCTTCGTTCATCGGCGCCAGGCCGCTCACATGGGCGCCGTCGGCGCCCGCGCGCGCGACCAGCGCGAGATGACTATCGAGCAACAGGGCCGCGCCGGGGGTCTGGATCGTCGGCGCGAGCGCCTTGATGCGATTGATGTTGGTGCGGTCGTCGGCATCCGCGAGCCGAACCAGCACTGCGGCGATATCGGCGGCCGCGAGGAGGCTCTCAAGCACCGGTGACAGCCCTGCAGCGTCGGCTGCCGGCGGCGTCGCGAGATAGAGCCGCGGTGTGGGCGGAGCAGGGGACGGCTTCTTTGCAGACATGTGCTATTTGCGTTTCGAGATAAACCAACGCGCGAGAGTTATTGCAACATGGCCGTCCGGACAATCGCCGATTCCGATATTGCCGCCGCAACCGTCCTGATCGCGCAGCTTGGTTATGAGATGCCGCAGGCGGAACTGGTGCGCCGGCTGACGGCAGTGCTCGGGCAGGCGGATCATCGCGTCTGGGTTTACGACGACGGTGGCATCGTGATCGGGTTGCTGCATGCCTTCTTTCGTCCGGCGCTCGACAAGCCGCCGGAAGTGATGGTGCAGGCGCTGGTGATCGAGGCGTCGCAGCGCTCCAGAGGGGTCGGTGAGGCGCTGATGCAGGCGGCTGAAGCATGGGCGCGCGAGAAGGACTGCACGTCCGTCGCGCTCTACAGCCACGTCGATCGCGACCGTGCGCATCGATTTTACGAACGACTTGGCTACGAGAAAAAGGCCACGGCGGCACAGCTCAGGAAGGAGTGGGGCAGATAGCGCTGCCGTGCGTCGGAGCATCCACGTAGCCCGGGTGGAGCGAAGCGCAGCCCCGGGGTGACGCCTCGACACGGATCGACTCTATGATGTGCCGAGAGGCTGCCCATAGGCGAGCGAAGCGACGCCGTTCTTCGAACGGCTATGGCTTCGCTTCGCTCCACCCGGGCTACGGCGCCTTCACTCCTCGCAATGGCGACCGGAACGGCAACGCGTACCTTACGCCGCCTTCTTTTCCAGGTCCTGCTTCCATTCGCCCTTGCTGGCGAGACCGTTCATCGCTGCGCGATGGATGAAGGCACGTTGTGCGGCGGCGACGTTCTCTGCCTTGCCCGACCATGCCTTCTGCGGCGCCGCCTGCAGCGCGCGGCCGTAGGAGAATGTAAGCTTCCACGGCAGCCCGCCGATCTTGTTCATGGCGTCGAGGTGCGCGGTTGCTTCCTCGTCGGATTGGCCGCCGGACAGGAAAGCGATGCCGGGCACTGCGGCAGGCACACACTCCTTCAACATCTTCACGGTCTTCTCGGCGACTTCCGTCACGCTGGATTTCTTGGCGCTCTTCTTGCCGGCGATCGCCATGTTCGGCTTCAGCACCATGCCTTCCAGTGCGACCTTCTGGTAGTAGAGCTCCTGGAAGGTTTCCTTCAGCACAAACTCGGTGACCTCGTAGCATCGGTTGATGTCGTGGTCGCCGTCCATCAACACTTCCGGCTCAACGATCGGCACGATCTGCGCCGCCTGGCAAAGCGCGGCGTAGCGCGCCAGCGCGTGCGCATTGGTATGGACCGCCGTATAGCTCGGAATTCCCGGTGCGATGTCGATCACCGCACGCCACTTCGCAAAGCGTGCGCCCTGCTCGTAATATTTCTTCAAGCGCTCAGCGAGCTTGTCGAGGCCGACGGTAATGAGTTCGTTCGGGCAGCCGGGCAGCGGCTGTGTGCCCTCGTCGACCTTGATACCGGGAATCGAGCCTGCCTGTTCGATCAGCTTGACCAGCGGCGTACCATCCTTCGCCTTCTGCCAGATCGTCTCGTCGTAGAGGATCACGCCGGAGATGTTCTTCGACATCGCGTCCTTCGAACGGAACAGCAACTCGCGATAATCGCGACGGTTCTCCTCGGTCGACTCGACGCCGATCGCATCGAAGCGCTTCTTGATGGTGCCCGACGATTCATCGGCGGCAAGGATTCCACGGCCCGGCGCGACCATGGCGTTGGCGACTTTGTTGAGATCGGCGAGGTTCATGGTGGTCTCCTTCAAGCGGGGCGCTTCCTGGCAGTTGAATACGAAAACTTGTGAACACGAAGCCTTTGTGAACACGAAGCCTTTGAACACGAAGATCTGGGCGAATTTTTACAAGGCCAATCGCTCTGGGAAAAGCTTGGAACCTCACATGGTCAGGCGATTTTCGGCGCAAGCTCTCCCTTTGCATAACGCTTGGCCATTTCTGACGGCGGCAGCACCTTCTTGATCTTCGACGCTTGCCCGGCGGTACTGAATTCCTCAAAACGCTGCCTGCAGAGCTTCGTCATCGCCTCCATTGCCGGCTTGAGGTACTTGCGTGGATCAAACTCGCCCGGATTCTCGCTCAGCACTTTGCGGATTTGACCGGTCATCGCCATGCGGTTGTCCGTGTCGATATTGATCTTGCGCACACCGTGCTTGATGCCGCGCTGGATTTCTTTGACCGGAACGCCCCAGGTCTGCGGCATCTTGCCGCCATACGTGTTGATCACGTCCTGCAGGTCCTGCGGCACGGAAGACGATCCGTGCATGACGAGGTGGGTGTTCGGCAGCTTGCGATGAATCTCCTCGATGACGTTCATGGCAAGGATCGCCCCGTCAGGCTTGCGCGTGAACTTGTAGGCGCCGTGCGAGGTGCCCATGGCGATCGCCAGCGCATCGACCTGCGTCTCTCTGACGAACTTCACGGCTTCGTCCGGATTTGTCAGCAACTGGTCGTGACTGAGCTTGCCCTCGGCGCCGTGCCCATCTTCCTTGTCGCCCATCCCCGTTTCCAGCGAGCCGAGCACACCGAGCTCGCCTTCCACTGATATTCCTCCGAGATGCGCCATCTCAGCGACCGCCTTTGTCACGCCGACATTGTAGTCCCAGTCGCCCGGCGTTTTGCCGTCGGCCTTGAGCGAGCCGTCCATCATCACCGAGGTGAAACCTGCCTGGATCGCCGTCATGCAGGTGGCGGGCTCATTGCCGTGATCGAGGTGCACGCAGACCGGGATGTGGGGATAGATCTCCGTCACCGCGTCCATCATGTGCTTCAGCATGATGTCGTTGGCGTATGTGCGGGCCCCGCGCGAGGCCTGAATGATCACTGGCGCATCGACCGCGCTGGCCGCGTCCATGATCGCCAGCGCCTGCTCCATGTTGTTGATGTTGAATGCAGGCACGCCGTAGTCGTTCGCGGCGGCATGATCGAGCAGTTGGCGAAGCGTGATCCTAGCCATTGATCGATCCGAGCTCCTTCGTTCTGCTAGCGCCGCAGCACCTCAACGCCTGGCAGAGGTTTTCCTTCCATCCACTCGAGGAATGCTCCACCTGCCGTGGAAACATAGGAAAAATCGTCGGCAACCCTGGCTGCGTTGAGGGCGGCCACGGTATCGCCGCCGCCGGCGACCGAGATCAGCTTCTTCGCCTTCGTGCGCGCGGCGGCATGCTTCGCTGCCGCCATGGTCCCCTTGTCGAACGGGCTCAATTCGAAGGCGCCGACCGGACCGTTCCAGACCAGCGTCGCCGCATCGTCGATCGCAGACGTGATGCGTTCGATCGACAGCGGGCCGACGTCGAGAATCATGCCGTCTGACGGGATCGCATCGAGGCCATAGGCGTGCGACGGCGCGTTGGCTTCGAAATGAAAGGCGACGACGGCATCGACAGGAAGGATAATGGCGCAGTTGGCCTTTGCCGCCTTGTCGAGAATGCGCAGGGCTGTGCTGGCCAGGTCCTTCTCGGCCAGCGATTTGCCGATGGCGATCCCTTGCGCGTGCAGGAACGTGTTGGCCATGCCGCCACCGATCACGAGCGCATCGACTTTGCCGACGAGATTTTCCAGAAGGGCAAGCTTGGTGGAGACCTTGGCGCCGCCGACGATAGCGATCACCGGCTTCTTCGGTGCTCCGAGAGCCTTGTCGAGCGCTTCGAGTTCGGCCTGCATGGTGCGGCCGGCGATCGCGGGCAGCTTGTGACCGAGGCCTTCGGTCGAGGCGTGCGCACGATGCGCTGCGGAGAAGGCATCATTGACCCAGATGTCGCCGAGCTTGGCGAGGGCTGCGACGAACGCCGGATCGTTCTCCTCCTCCTCCTTGTGAAAACGTGTGTTCTCGAGGCAGAGCACGTCGCCATCCTTCATGGCGGCGATCGCCTTTTCGGCAACATCGCCGATGCAATCATCGGCGAACGCCACCGGGCGCTTGATCACCTGCGAGACCGCGGCCGCAACCGGCTTCAGCGAATCCTTCGGGTCGCGGCCCTTCGGCCGCCCGAAATGCGCAAGCAGGATCACCTTGCCGCCTTTGTCGGCAATCTCCGCGATTGTCGGCGCGACGCGCTCGATCCGCGTGCGGTCGGTGATCCTTCCGGCTTCCATCGGAACGTTGAGGTCGACGCGTAGCAGGACGCGCTTGCCCTTCAGATCGACGTCGTCGAGGGTGCGGAATGCCTTCATGCTTAACTCCACTGTCCTGGCCGGGCATAGCCGTTCAAGGAACGGCGTCGCGTCGCTTGCCCGATCAGGGGCGCAGTGCCTTCCTAAGCGAAATCGCCGGGGCAAGCCCCCGGCGATGACGTACGAAACGAACGTTAGATAAGCTTGCCCATCGCCACGGCGGTGTCCGCCATGCGATTGGAGAAGCCCCACTCGTTGTCATACCAGGACAGCACGCGCACGAGGTTGCCACCTTGCACCTTGGTCTGATCGATTGCGACGGTAGACGAGTGGGCGTCGTGGTTGAAGTCGATCGAGACGTTCGGAAACGTCGTGTAGCCGAGGATGCCCTTGAGCTCCTGCTCGGCCGCGCGCTTCATGACTTCGTTAATCTCCTTCACGTCGGTCTTCTTTTTCGCGACGATCTTCAGATCGACGACCGAGACGTTCGGCGTCGGCACGCGGATCGAGGTGCCGTCGAGCTTGCCGTTCAACTCCGGCAGCACGAGGCCGATCGCCTTCGCCGCACCGGTTGAGGTCGGGATCATCGACATCGCTGCGGCGCGCGCGCGATAGAGATCCTTGTGCATCGTGTCGAGGGTCGGCTGGTCGCCGGTGTAGGCGTGGATCGTCGTCATGAAGCCGGTCTCGATGCCGACGCTGTCGTTCAGCACCTTGGCGACCGGCGCGAGGCAGTTGGTGGTGCAGGAGCCGTTGGAGACGACCAGGTGGTCCTTGGTCAGCTTGTCATGATTGACGCCATAGACGACCGTGAGGTCGGCGCCGTCGGCCGGAGCCGAGACCAGGACGCGCTTGGCGCCGGCGGTGAGGTGTGCCGAGGCTTTGTCCTTGGAGGTGAAGATGCCGGTGGATTCGATGGCGATGTCGATGCCCATGGCTTTCCAGGGCAATTTTGACGGATCCCGTTCGGCCGTGACCTTGATGGCGCCGTTGCCGAGGCTGATCTCGTCGCCTTTGACGGTAACTTCGCCCGGGAAGCGACCGTGCACGCTGTCGAAGCGAAGGAGATGGGCGTTGGTCTCGACCGGACCGAGATCGTTGACGGCGACGACTTCGATGTCCGTGCGCTTGGCCTCGTAAATCGCGCGGAGGATGTTGCGGCCGATGCGGCCGAACCCGTTAATGGCGACCCGGATAGCCATATCTTCTTCTCCTTCAATAGCTTAAGCCCCGCCCGCGGCGACCGAGGTCACTCCGAGGTGGCTGTGCTGCAGATCCGTCCGGTTCTGCCGGACGTGGTCGGACGATATGGGGGAACAGGTAGCCCTTTTTGGGGGCGACCTCAACCATCAGGGACGGTGCTTCTGCACTGCGTTAACGACAGCCTCAGGCGTAATGCCGAAGTGCTTGAACAGTTCCTTTGCCGGCGCGCTGGCGCCGAAGCCGGTCATGCCGATGAAAATGCCGTCATGGCCGATAATTGCGTCCCACCCCTGCCGTACGGCGGCCTCGATTGCGACCTTGATGGGCGCCCGGCCGACAATCGCCTCGAACTCCGCGCGCGATAGTTCGAGCAGGATGTCCATGCAGGGGACGGACACCACGCGGGCGGCGATGCCTTTGGCCGCAAGCTGCTTCTGCGCTTCAACGGCGATCTGCACCTCCGAGCCCGAGGCGAAGATCGAGACTTTAGCTTCGCCGTTTGCCGGGACCAGTTCATAGGCGCCCTTGGCGCAGCGGTTCGTCGTGTCGTCGGTCAGTCGAAGCTGTGGCAGGTTCTGTCGTGTCAGCGCGAGCACGCTCGGGCGGGTCTTCACCTCTAGCGCAAGTTGCCAGCACTCCAGTGTCTCAACCGCATCGCACGGCCGAAACACGTTCAGGTTCGGGATCGCGCGAAGCGCGGCGAGGTGCTCCACCGGCTGATGGGTCGGACCGTCCTCGCCAAGACCGATCGAATCATGCGTCAGCACGTGGATCACGCGCTCTTCCATCAGCGCGGCGAGCCGCAGTGCGGGGCGCAGGTAGTCGGAGAAGACCAGGAACGTACCCGAATAAGGGATCACGCCGCCGTGCAGCGCCATGCCGTTCATCGCCGCCGCCATGCCGTGCTCGCGGATGCCGTAATGCACGAAGCGCGCGCCGTAGTTGTTGGCGGACAGGGCGGCCATGCCCTTGGCCCGCGTGTTGTTGGAGCCGGTGAGGTCCGCCGAGCCGCCGACCATTTCCGGCACCGCCGCGGTCAGCACCTGCAAAGCCTCTTCCGAGGCGGCGCGGGTCGCCATCTCTTTCGGGGTCGCAGCAAGCTTCTCCTTCATCGTGCGCACGGCCGCAGCGAGTTGCCCGGTGGGCAACTCGCCTTCCATGCGACGGCTGAACTCGGCGAGTGTTGCGACGTCCTGTTTCGCGAGCCTTGCCGTCCAGGCCTCGCGAAGAGCCTTGCCGCGCGAACCTGCTGTTCGCCACGCATTCAAAATATCCGCAGGAATTTCGAATGGTGCCGCGGTCCAGCCCAGCTTCTTACGGGTGCCGGCGATTTCGTCCGCGCCCAGTGGCGAGCCGTGCGACTTTTCCGAGCCCGCCTTGGTTGGCGCGCCGAACGCGATGACCGTCTTGCAGGCGATCATGGCCGGGCGGTCGGCCTTCTGTGCCCGCGCAATGGCCTCGGCAATCGCCTTCGGGTCATGTCCGTCGATCCGTTCGGCCAGCCAGCCGGCTGCCTCGAAGCGCTTCACCTGGTCGACCGAGTCGGCGAGGGAGAGCGGGCCATCGATCGAAATGCCGTTGTCGTCGAACAGCACAATCAGCTTGTTCAGCTTCAGGTGTCCGGCCAAAGCGATGGCTTCCTGGCTGACACCTTCCATCAGATCGCCGTCGGAAGCGAGCACGTAAGTGAAATGGTCGACCAGGTCGCCGCCGAAGGTCGCAGCCAGGTGCCGCTCGGCCATCGCCATGCCGACGGCGGTGGCGATACCCTGGCCGAGGGGGCCGGTGGTCGTCTCGATGCCGGGGGTGACGAAATTCTCCGGATGTCCCGGCGTAAGCGATCCGAGCTGGCGGAAGCGCTTGATCTCGTCGATCGTCATCGCCTCATTACCGGTCAGGTAGAGGAGCGCGTAGATCAGCATCGAGCCGTGGCCCGCGGAAAGCACGAAGCGATCGCGGTCCGGCCACGCCGGGTCAGCGGCGTCGAAGTTGAGGAACTGGGTGAACAGCACCGTCGCCACATCTGCCGCCCCCATGGGCAGGCCGGGATGTCCTGATTTCGCCTGCTCAACCGCGTCCATTGCCAGTGCGCGGATCGCGTTGGCCATCGCGGAATGATCGACGCGCGTATTCATGGACGCCTGTTCCTGTGCCATTTTGGAGGGGTCGCGGCGCGTCGGAACCGCGCTTTTTTGGGGCTGCATCATGGCCGGGGCTTATCACCTGGCAACGAAGAGTCCAAGATCGCGCCGTGCTAGCGCCCAACTGAAATGGTGCATATCGGTGCATAGATCGCCGCAAGTGCCCTGCATGGCCTTGGCGTAGCGTTGATTCGCATGCGACATACGGTACTTAAATGTCTGCGGGGGCGTGTCTTTTGCCTGTCTTGGCACCAGCAAGGGAGGTCGGCGTGACGGATCTTCCCCTTGAGGAAGCTGCGATCGAACAGCGGTCTGTCGAGGCCGCGATTCGCAGGCTTGTCGCTGCCCTGGATGAACTCGAGGCTGTCGTCGAGCGACGGCAAGAAAACGATCGCAGCCAGGACAATCTCGCTGCGACGATGCAGGCGCTTGGTGCAGATCGCTCGCGTCTCGCCGACGAACTCGATCATTCGATCGCCCGATCGCGTTCGCTCGAGGATGCCAACCGCAACATCGCCGAGCGCATCGATGGTGCTATCGAGACCATTCGCGCCGTGCTGAAGTCGGAACAGCAGCCATGAGCAGCGTCAATATTTCCATCAACGGCAAGCAATTCCGCGTCGCCTGTGAACCGGGTCAGGAGCATCGTGTCACGGCGCTCGCGGAGGATTTCGATCAGCGCATCTCGTCAATGCGTTCGCGGTTCGGCGAGGTCGGCGATGCGCGGCTCACGGTGATGGCTGCGATGATGATCGGCGACGAGCTGCTCGATGCGAACGCAAAGATTGCCAAGCTCGAAGCGGAGATCGGCGCCCTCAATGCTGCACATGCGGGTGAGAGCGATCGTGCGAGTCGAACCGAGGCCGCCATCATCACCGCGCTCGATGCTGCAGCCGATCGTATCGAGCGCATGGCGCATGCGCTCAGCCGTCCGGCGGGTGGAGGCATGGCGGTCGGCTAGCTTGCAACAGCGAGCCGCCATTCGTCATGGCCATGGCGCGAGAGCGCATTCGTCGCTACATTACGCCTGCGAAGCTGCGGGGTGCGTCAGGAGCATTATTCCCCGGGGCCTTATCGATCCTTAAGGGAGCTGTCCCTGGCCGGACCCGTGGGTCCGGACACACGGTGCCCACCTACTTTCGTAGGGAACCCGGGATCGAGCCTCCAACGGCCACTGCGGCTTCGCGCTTTGCCTTCCTCGCCCCAGCCGGTCTAATGCTGATGTCATGTCCGCGGAGGCGGGCATCCAGTACGCGTGCCAAAGATGAATTCGAGCGCCTTCGTTTACTGGGATCATTCGCTTTCGCGAATGATGATGGAGTGCGGGTAATCATTGTGTCGGATATTGCGTCCAAGAAAGATCTTCGCATCGCCGCGCTTGCCGCGCGCGACGCGCTGCCCGTTGCCGAACGGCGCCGCGCTGCGCAGGCGATCGCGATGCGCCGCTTTCCCGTTCCGCTCGGCGAAGGCACCATCGTCGCCGGCTACTCACCGATCCGCAGCGAATGCGATCCGGTGCCGTTGATGCGCAGCCTCGCGGCAAACGGCGCTGCACTCGCGCTGCCGATCGTTCATGCGAATGAAAAGTCGCTGACGTTTGCCGAATGGCGACAGGGCGAGCGGCTGATCGTCGGCCCCTACGGCATCCTGCAGCCACGCGTCGAGGCGATCTCCCTCGAGCCCGATATCATCCTGGTTCCACTAGCCGCCTTCGACCGCCGCTGCCGCCGCATCGGTTACGGTGTCGGCTATTACGATCGTACGCTTTCAATTTTACGGAAGCAGAGGCCGGTGATCGCCGTCGGAATCGCCTTTGCGGCGCAAGAAGTCGAGACGGTTCCCACCGGCGAACACGACGAACACCTCGATCTTGTGCTAACGGAGCGCGAGATAATCGATTTCAGGAGCAATTAGTTGCGTATTCTTTTCGTCGGTGATGTCGTGGGCCGTTCGGGCCGCAATGCCATCGCTGAACATTTGCCGGGCCTGAAGCGCGACTGGAAGCTCGATCTGGTCGTGGTCAATGGCGAGAATGCTGCCGGCGGCTTCGGCATCACCGAGGCGATCTATCACGAGTTCATCGACGCCGGCGCCGATGTCGTGACGCTCGGCAACCATGCCTGGCGGCAGAAGGAGGCGCTGGTGTTCATCGAGCGCGTCGGCGCGCTGATTCGTCCGCTGAATTTTCCCAAGCGCAATCCCGGCCGCGGCGCCGCCATCATCGAGGCAAAGAACGGCGCGCGCGTGCTGGTCATCAATGCGCAAGGACGCGTGTTCATGGAGCCGTTGAACGATCCGTTCACTGCAATCGATTTTGAACTGGAGGCCTGCAAGCTGCGCGAAGGCGCGGACGCCATCATCGTCGATTTTCACGCCGAAGCGACCAGTGAGAAGCAGGCGATGGGGCATTTCTGCGACGGCCGCGCTTCGCTCGTGGTCGGCACGCACACGCATATTCCGACCGGCGACTATCGGATCCTTGCCGGAGGCACCGCCTACATGACCGACGCCGGCATGACCGGCGACTATGATTCGGTGATCGGCATGGAGAAGGAGGAGCCGCTGTCGCGCTTTGTGACGGGCCTATCGACCGGCCGTTACGAGCCGGCCGCCGGGGCGGGGACGTTGAGCGGTGTCGCGGTCGAGATCAACGATGCGACGGGGCTTGCGATGAAAATTGCACCGGTGCGGATCGGTGGAAGGTTGGAAGAGACGAAACCAGGGTTTTGGCCTTGAGTCGGCGTTCAAGTTCGCGCGTTTCGCTCGAGCCGCGGAAGCCTCGCGCCTACCGTCCTGATTCCGTGCAAATCTGCGGTTAACCAAGCCAGGCATTGGGGCGCCACTTCAATTTCGTTTGCGCGGGGCCTATAAGGCCGCGCGATTAGGACTTCGACGGACGAGGGACAAATGGCCGGCCATTCCCAATTCAAGAACATCATGCATCGCAAGGGGCGGCAGGACGCGCAGAAGTCCAAGCTGTTCTCCAAGCTGGCGCGGGAAATCACGGTCTCCGCCAAGATGGGGATGCCGGATCCGGCCATGAATCCGCGGCTGCGCGCTGCGGTGATCGCTGCGCGTCAGGAGAACATGCCGAAGGACAACATCGAACGCGCGATCAAGAAGGCGCTCGGCAACGACGGCGAGAACTATGACGAGATCCGCTATGAGGGCTATGGGCCGGGCGGCGTTGCAGTGATCGTTGAGGCGCTGACCGACAATCGCAATCGCGCTGCGTCCGACGTGCGATCCTATTTCACCAAGGCCGGAGGCAACCTCGCCGAGACCGGTGCTGTGTCGTTCATGTTCGACCGGCTCGGCGTGATCGAGTACGACGCCGCGGTCGCATCCGAGGACGCGATGATGGAGGCGGCGATCGAGGCCGGCGCCGATGACGTCGCCTCGGGCGAAGGCGGCCACGAGGTCTATGCGTCGCAGGAAACCTTCCGCGACGTTGCGAAGGCGCTGGAAGCGAAATTCGGCGAGCCGCGCAAGGTCGCGCTGACCTGGAAGCCGCAGAACACGATCGCCGTCGACGACGAGACCGGCGAGAAGCTGTTGAAGCTGATCGACACGCTCAACGAGCACGACGACGTACAGAACGTCTACGCCAACTTCGAGGTTTCCGACGCGCTGATGGCAAAGATGGGGGCCTGAGGCCGCGTGCCCTGTGACAGCCCGCTGCGGATACGCGCCTCTGCAAGACTGCTTGTTCTCGATCCCTCCGGCCGGCTCCTTCTCTTTCGTTTCGTGCACGACAAGGGGGCGCTCGCGGGACGCAGCTACTGGGCCACCCCTGGTGGTGAGGTCGATCCCGGCGAGACGTTCGAGCAGGCGGCCATTCGCGAGCTGTTCGAAGAAACCGGCCTGCGCGTAGAGGATGTCGGCGCGCCGGTCGGCCAGGGGACGTTCGTGCTGCAACTCGCGGATGGCGAGCATGTCCTGGCCGACGAACGTTTCTTCATCGTCAAGACCGAGAACGGTGTGGTGTCCCGCGAGCACTGGACGGCGCTCGAGCGGGAGGTCATGAGCGAGCATCGATGGTGGTCGCGCGCGGAGCTGGCGCAAACCAAAGACGTGATTTTTCCGGAGAATATATTGGAAATGCTGGCGCCGCTCGGCTGAGCGCCGGTGCGTCCAGCTAGGATTGCCGGCCGCGCGACGCTATCACTATCCCATGCCAGCCGCCCCGATTCGCAACACCGTCCGCATCCTCGGCATCGACCCCGGCCTCCGCCGAACCGGCTGGGGCGTGATCGATGTCGAAGGCAACCGCTTGATGTTCATCGCCTGCGGATCGGTGGAGACCCGCGAGACCTTGCCGCTGGCGGGACGCCTCGTTGCCATCCACGAAGGGCTTTCCCGGGTGCTCGGCGAGTTCAACCCGATCGAGGCCGCGGTCGAACAGACCTTCGTCAACAAGGATGGCGTGGCAACGCTGAAACTCGGCCAGGCCCGCGGCGTCGCCATGCTCGCGCCGGCCATGTGCGGGATTTCGGTCGCCGAATATGCGCCCAACCAGGTGAAGAAGACCGTGGTCGGTGCCGGCCATGCCGACAAGAACCAGATCCGCGTGATGCTCGGCGTGTTGTTGCCAAAGGCCGATCCGAAGAGCGCGGACGCCGCCGATGCACTGGCGATCGCCATCACCCACGCGCACCATCGCCAGAGCGCGAACCTGAAGATCGCGGTGGCCCGATGAGCTGCATCGCTCGAAGGCAAAATGGCGAGGTCGATTGGCTTCTGATCCGCCCCGTGCATGGCGTGCTCTCTCCCCCACAAGGGGGGAGGGAACAGTCATTATGCGTTGCGCCATCAAGGCCAACACACCTGGGGCCAGCGCGATGATCGGCAAGCTCAAGGGGCTGATCGATTCCTACGGCGAGGACTATGTGATCCTCGATGTGCAGGGCGTCGGCTATCAGGTGCATTGCTCCGCGCGCACGTTGCAGGCGCTGCCGGCCGCAGGCGAAGCCGCCGTGCTGTCGATCGAGACCTATGTGCGCGAGGACCAGATCAAGCTGTTCGGCTTTCGCACCGACGGCGAGCGGGAATGGTTCCGCTTGCTGCAGACCGTCCAGGGCGTCGGCGCCAAGGTGGCGCTCGCGATCCTCGGCACGCTTGCGCCGCCTGATCTCGCCAACGCGATCGCGCTACGCGACAAGGCGGCGGTGGCGCGCACGCCGGGTGTCGGCCCGAAGGTTGCCGAGCGCATCGTCACCGAACTGAGGGACAAGGCGCCGGCATTCTCCAATGTCGATCCCGCGCTGGTGCAACTCTCTGGAGCGGTGGACGAGAAGCGCGCGCCGCAACCGGTGGCGGATGCGATCTCCGCGCTTGTCAATCTCGGCTACGGCCAGCCGCAGGCGGCCGCCGCGATCGCCGCGGCTTCGCGCAGCGCAGGCGAAAAGGCGGAAACAGCGCAATTGATTCGCCTGGGTTTGAAGGAGCTGGCGAAGTGATAGGCTTGCGACGATGACGACGACGCCCCGCCTGCTCACTCCCGAACGCCGCGACGACGACGCGAGCGACACCTCGCTGCGTCCGCAGACGCTGGGTGACTTCGTCGGCCAGCAGCAGGCGCGCGAGAACCTGTCGATCTTCATCAGCGCGGCGAAGAAGCGCGGCGAGGCGCTCGACCACGTGCTGTTCGTCGGCCCTCCGGGCCTCGGCAAGACGACGCTGGCACAGATCGTTGCGCGCGAACTCGGCGTCGGCTTCCGCGCCACCTCGGGGCCGGTGATCGCCAAGGCCGGCGATCTCGCAGCGCTGCTGACCAATCTCGAAGAGCGTGACGTGCTGTTCATCGACGAGATCCATCGCCTCAATCCTGCGGTGGAAGAGGTGCTCTATCCGGCGATGGAGGATTTCCAGCTCGACCTGATCATCGGCGAGGGGCCGGCAGCCCGCTCGGTGAAGATCGATCTCGCCAAGTTCACGCTGGTCGGGGCGACGACGCGCGCAGGTCTCCTGACCAATCCGTTGCGCGACCGCTTTGGCATTCCGGTGCGCCTCAATTTCTACACCGAGGCCGAACTCGAGCTGATCGTGTCGAGGGGCGCGCGCGTGCTTGGCGTCGGCATGACGGCGGACGGTGCGAACGAGATCGCCCGCCGTGCGCGCGGCACGCCGCGCATCGCCGGGCGGCTGCTCAGACGCGTGCGCGACTTTGCATCAGTGGCCAACGCGCCGGCCATCGATCGCGCGATCGCAGACAGGGCGCTGGGCGCGCTCGAAGTGGATGCCGCAGGCCTCGACGCGATGGACCGCCGTTACCTGACGACGATCGCGCTGAACTACGGCGGCGGGCCGGTCGGCGTCGAAACGATGGCGGCCGCGTTGTCGGAGCCGCGCGATGCCATCGAGGACATCATCGAGCCGTATCTGATCCAGTGCGGCTACCTCCAACGCACCCCGCGCGGGCGGCTTTTGACGTCACATGCCTTCCGGCACCTCGGGCTTGCGGAGCCGTCGCGCGATCCCGCGCAATTCGGGCTGTTTGACCCGGACGCGGATTAACTTTTGACCACAATTCCGCTCGATTAACCTGTCGTTCATGCTGCACCGCCAAAAATCGGTGCCGCATGGTCTCACGCCGCCGCCTTCTGCAATTGATTGCCGGTTCCGCCCTGTCCGGAATCGCGACTGCCGCCTATGGCGCCGGTATCGGGGCACGGGAGCTGCGGGTCACACGCTACGACCTGCGCCCGCCGCAATGGACGCCCGGCCTTTCCGTCAAAATCGCCGCCGTGGCCGACCTGCATGCCTGTGATCCCTGGATGGATCTCGATCGGATCGCCGGGATCGTGGACCGGACCAATACACTGGGAGCCGACCTGATCGTCCTTCTGGGTGACTACCTCACTGCCATGCCGCGACTGGCCCGGAAAATTCCCCCTTCGGCATGGGCGTCGGTGCTCGCCGGCCTGAAGGCGCCGCTCGGGGTGCACGCGATCCTCGGCAATCACGACTGGTGGGATGACCAAGCGGTGCAGCGGAGCGGGCACGGGATGCCGGAAGCCGGGCGCGCGCTCGAGGCGGCAGGTATTCCCGTGTACGAGAACGATGCCGTGAGGCTGGTGAAATCCGGTCATCCGTTCTGGCTGGTGGGGCTTGGCGACCAGATTGCATATGTTCCGGCACGGCGCTTCGGGTGGCGCACCAGCCGTGCCGGTGTCGATGATCTGACTGCAACCCTGGCAAAGGTCACAGACGACGCGCCGGTGGTCCTGATGGCGCACGAGCCGGATATCGCCATGCAGGTGCCGGAGCGTGTTTCATTGATGCTCGCCGGGCACATGCACGCCGGCCAGGTTCGCCTGTTCGGGTGGGCGCCGGTGACGCCATCCCGTTATGGCTCACGCTTTCTCTACGGTTATCGCCGCGAGAAGTGCGACGTGATCGTGTCGGGCGGTCTCGGCTGCACGAACTTGCCGGTTCGCATCGGTGCGCCGCCGGAAATCGTGCTGGTGACGCTGGGCGCAGCTGAGGCTGTCGTCGCAGGCGACGCGAACAACCGAGTTTGATCGACCACCGTCTGGTTTGCCGCGCATGACAACAGCACCTGCAGCTTCTGCGCTCGACGGCTTCATCCGCGATGGCCGGCATCAGATGCAGGTGTGTGTCTGCTACGAGGACACGGACTTCACAGATTCGCTTTTACCATCGGAGGCAAACATACCGATTTCCTCTGCCTTGCGGCGGCATTCGGGGAAAGCTTCATGCCGAAAAGGGCGGCGCTGTTCAGGTAGGGCGTATATTCGTAGGGCATCCGCTTACGACCCGGATGCACCACAATGCAGTCAATCAAGTTGCGGAAGGCGACGCGGGTCCCGATCGCTTTCGGATTGATCTTGAGCGCGAAGACGAGTTTCTTAACCTCCGACCGGTAAAGCTCACCGAACTTCGGATGGTCGAACGGGATCACATTCTCGCTGCCGTCGCCCAGCAGTCGCAAGCGCGCATCAACATTCTCCCGCTTCAGGTCGCATTCATACGCTTGAGCCGCTCGTCGGGTTTGCGGAAAGCCTGCTAACGTCAAGCACCGCGCGCGCATCCCTGGCTAGGGCCGGAGGGGCGTTACCCGAAAATGCCAGCCCCGTTCATTGCTGGAGTCGTTCACGCCGTCGGAGAACTTATAAAGAAGGTCATCGATATCCGACCCGCTTAAACCGCAAGGGTTCTTTAGGACGCGTTGGGCGAATCCAACAAGCCACAACGTGAGCACCGCGTGCACCGGCATGACGGACGTGACAGGATCAGTGAGGTTGCCTGAGAAATTAATCTCAACACGTGGCTTTTAATTTCAATATGTTCGGTTGCCGTGCGACATTTAATCACGCGCGCGCAGATTTAATATTTGATTAATTGAGCTTGACCGGTTGCTGCGCGTTGCAGAAAGTTCTGCAGTCCATTTCCTCGTGCAGTGTTCGAAGCATTGCGCGAGCGTTTGCCACCCATTGCGCGGCCTTTCTGCCCGGCTGGAGCCGGGTCACACTGGATGCCTTTCCATCGGGGATATCAGAAGGCCGCGTGATCGCGGGGACCTTGTCAATGCGAGTGGCGCTCTTCATGAACCAGTTTCCCATCGCCTCGGAAACTTTCATCATGAACACTGCCGCAGGTTTGATCGACGCCGGTCACGATGTCGACCTCTATGGCCTGTTTGGAAAGTCCTCATCGACGGTCGGCCATAACCTCGTTGAGCAACGCGGCCTGGCATCGCGCGCCTTTCTGCCGCACTTTTCCGAAAGCAAGGTCGTACGTCGCTGGCTGGAAGCTCCTGGCGCATTCGCTCGCATTGCGCAAGCATCGGGAATTCGGGCAGCGACAAGCGGGCTCAACCTTCGTGCCCATCGGCGCCGCGGTCTGGCGATGCGCGCCATCCATGAAGTCGAATCGTTCCAGGCCCGCGGGCAGTACGATGCCTTGCATTGTCAGTTCGGGACGCTGGCCAAGCCAGTGTTGCGGCATCGCCGTGCGGGCGGCCTGAGCGGTCCGGTTATCGTCCATTTTCGCGGTTATGACATCAGTTCACATATCGTCAAAGCCGGCCCGCACTACTATGACCAGGCCTTCGGCGAGGCCGAAGCCTTCATCGCCAACTCGGCCTTTTTCCGCGATCGTGCGATTGCACTTGGCTGCCCGGCGGACAAGATTACGGTGGTCGAATCCCCGATCAATATGGAAATTTTCCCGTTCGCGCCACGCATGCTCCAGCCCGGACAACCCATCCGTATTCTGACGGTGGGCAGGTTGGTCGAGAAAAAAGGAATTGCCTACGCGATCGAAGCCATCGGACTGCTGCGCGCGCGAGGCTTTTCGATCGAGCACAGGATTGTCGGCGAAGGCCCGCAGCGACAAGAGCTCGAAGCGCTGATCGGCGCGCTCGATCTCGGTCAGATCGTCACCTTGTTGGGCGAGCGGTCGCAGGAAGCGATCGCCGCTGAGCTCGCGCAAGCGCACCTGTTCCTTGCTCCCTCGGTCCACGCGGCCAATGGCGCAGCCGATGCTGCGATCAACACGATCAAGGAGGCGATGGCGAGCGGCCTGCCCGTCGTCTCGACTCGGCACGGCGGCATTCCCGAGCTTGTCGAGCATGGGGTCTCAGGGCTGCTTGCGCCCGAGCGCGACGCCGCAGCCCTTGCCGACCATCTTCATGCGCTCATCCGTGCACCTGAGAGCTGGCCCCGCTTTGCTGCGGCCGGGAGAACCGCGGTCGAGAGCCGTTTCGACACCGCTTTCATCGCGCGGAAGATCCTCGATATCTACGCGATCGCCGCAGAGCGCTATCGATCGCGAAGCGCAACATTGGGAGTGCCACGATGGACGTACTGGATGAAGCCAAGGTCACCCTGATTGTGACCCCGCGCGAGCGTTTCGGCGTGGCGCGCGAATCACTGACCAGCATCTTCGACCACACGACGGGCCCGTTTGACCTGGTCTATGTGGATGCAGCCGGTCCCAAGGACCTGTCGGCCTGGGTCGCGGAGCAAGCCAGGGTCCGCGGTTTCCAGCATCTCAACTTCTCCCACGTTCTGACGCCTAACGAGGCGCGGAACGCCGGGCTGCGGCGTGCAACCACGCCCTATGTCGTCTTCATCGACAATGACGTGATCTGCTCGCCCAACTGGCTTGAGCCACTGATCGCGAGCGCAGAGAGCACGGGCGCCGATGTGGTCGCACCGCTCACCTGCCAGGGCCTGCCCGTGCACACCGAAGTCCACCAGGCAGGCGGCCTTTTCACGACCGATCTCGCTCGCTTCTTTGCGACGCCGCACGGTGAGAGGATCATCGAGGAGGTGATGCATTATCAAGGGCAGAAGGTCGACGAAATCCCGAAGGAGCCGGTCGCCACGCAATGCTGCGAATTCCATTGCGTGCTCGTTCGCCGATCAGTTTTTGACCGGATCGGCGGGCTCGACACTCAAATGCTGGCCACCAAGGAGCATATCGACTTTTGCATGAGCGTTCTTGCGAATGGCGGAACGGTGATGTTCGAGCCGCGCTCGGTGGTGACCTATCTCTATCCCGGCCGATCGCGGCCGATCGCTGCGAGCGACTGGTCATTCTTCCTCGTTCGCTGGTCGGATGCCTGGCAGCGCCGCAGTTTTGATCGGTTCAAGGACAAATGGGGATTGAAATCCGATCAGCCCTATTTCGCCAAGCGCGCTCGCATGCTGAGCTGGCGATACAAGGAAGGTGTGGTCAAGCCGATTGTCATGAAACTGCCAGGGATTAACCGAAGTCCGCTGCTCCGCAAAGCGACGGGCAAACTTGTCGCTCCGTTTGTTTCAGCGGCCGGTGCAGCGATGACCGCGCGCGCTGACCGCCAACGACGCCTGCATCCAGAGCGTTGACGTGATGGACCAAACTTCGCTGGCCGATCGCGCAATCGCCAGCGTTCTATGGCTGCTGGTCGGGCGGTGGGGCCAGTTGGCGCTTGGCCTTGTCACGCTCACTGTCATGGCGCGGTATGTGGGCCCCGAAGTCTATGGCCTGTTTGCGCTGTGCTATGTGGTGATCGGATTGAGCCACGCACTGGGCGGCGCCTTTGCCGAAGCGCTGATTCAACGCAGGACCCTTGATCGCCATCACGAGGACGCGGTCCTTGCAATGTCGCTCGTTCCTGCCGTGATGCTTGCTGCTGTCATGGTCTTCGGCGCGAAGCCGCTTGCCGATCTGTTCGGTGCCGCCGAACTGGTAATGGTTTTTCCGGTGATGAGTGTTGTCGTCGTTCTGCAGGCGCTCGGCGCCGTGCCGGCGGCGCTGCTCCAGCGCGATATGCGCCACCGCAAGCTCGTAGCGATCGACAATGGGGCGGGATTGATCGGGAGTTTGACAGGCATTGGGCTTGCGATCGCCGGTTTCGGTATCTGGAGCCTGGTAGCGTCCGAGACCATTCGTGCCTTCACGCGCACCTGCGCATCGATGCGCGTTGCGCGCTGGGTGCCAAGGCTTGCCACGAGCCGATCGGCCATCGTCGATATCTGGCCTTTTGGGCGCAAGGTCGTGGCGATCAGGCTGCTTCAGTATGTCGACAGAATGACACCGCGCGTGGTGCTTGGCCTCGTGCTCGGCGAAGCTGCGGTTGGCTATTATGCGCTGGGCTGGCGAATCTATGAGCAGATTCAAAACGCTTTGGTCACACCGATGGCGAGTGTCGCGATGCCGGTGGCCGCTCGCGCCCAGGATGACATGCCAACGCTCCGTGCGATCCTGAAAGGCGCAACGACGGCGACGAGCTCGATCGCCTATCCGGCCTTTATCGGTGCTGCCGCCATCGCGCCCGTCGCCATCCCGTTCTTGCTCGGAAACCGATGGGGGCCTGCCGTTCCCGTGGTGCAGGTCCTGTTGCTGATTGGTATCCGGAGCGCGATCTCTGCATTCAACGGCGGTGTGCTGCGGGGGCTCGGCCGGCCGGATCTCCAGCTCGGCATGCTTGCGATCGGCGCCACAGCGACGCTGGTGATGGTTCCGATTGCCGCGCCTTATGGTGTTGCCGCTGTCGGCGGAGCAATCCTGGCACGCAGCTTTTTGACCTGGCCTATCGGCGCAGCCCATATTCAGCGATTGACCGGTCTCCCGTTGCGGACGCAAGCCCGCCTGGGGCTCGAGGCCCTCATTGCGGCATCCGTCATGGGGGCATTCATCCTCACTCTTCAGCAGCTCTTTGCATGGACGCCATGGGTGATGATCGCCATCTCGCTGTCGGCGGGTCCGCTGGTTTATCTCGGTTGCTTCGCAGCTCTCGCGCCCGTCACGGCAAGCGCAGCTTTCCGCGCAAGCAAAGCATTTGCGGCAGGCGATCGCCCCCGGGCCAAAACCATCCTTCGAGAACTATCGCGCTCCCGGCTCTAAGAGCGTGATGAGTTTAAGTCGAATCTCTGCTGTCATACCCGCGGAAGCGGGCATGCAGTACGCCGTGCGGCTCGCGATTGAATCTCTAGCGCTCTGGAATACTGGGTCCCCGCGTTCCATAGGCGAGCGAAGCGACGCCGTTCTTTGAACGGCTACGGGGACAAGGCCGAGAGTAGGATGCAGCCTGCTAACCTCAATTCATCACGCTCTAGCTCCGCGGCGTCGTCCACTTCAAGTCCAAAGCGATTAGCGCTTGCTGAGGAACGTGCCTCTGTGCAAGTCGATTAGTCCCCGAGGTGCGATAAGAGGAATCTCCCCGTGACAGACACTCTTGATGGCGAAATCCGCGACGGTCGTCATCATATGCGGGTTCGCGTTTACTTCGAAGATACTGACTCCGGCCAGATTGTTTATCACGCGAATTTTTTGCGCTTCATGGAACGCGGCAGAACAAATTACTTGCGTTTGCTCGGAACGAATCAGCAAGAACTCCTCAACGAAGCGCGGAAAGATGCGCCGGGCCTCGCCTTCGTTGTCCGTTCGATGAAAATCGACTTTCTAAAACCCGCAATCTTGGACGACCTGCTTGAGGTTGTCACGGTTCCAGAAGAGGTGAGGGGGGCGTCGATTGCCCTGCTGCAGGAATGTAGGCGCGGAGACGATCTTTTAGTCACGGCCCACGTACGCGTGGCGCTTATCTCAGGCGGAAAAGCACAGCGCATCCCGAAGTCCCTACGGCTCGCTATGGAAGGGGATAGACAAGTTTAGCCCTCGTTCACGCTGTGGCCTTCCAACGCCCCAATCCTGTTGCGATATGGTCAAACCAGCGTTCTCCGGCATCGTCTATCACGCCAACTACCTGCGCTTCATGGAACGCGGGTGCACGAACGACTTGCGCCTGCTCGGCGCGGATCAGCGCGCGTTCAAGAAGCCGAAAGCGAGGCGCCGGGCTTTGCGTTCGTCGTCCGCTCGATGGGAATCGAGTTTCTGAAGCCAGCGCGGATGGACGACCTGCTCGACGTCGTCACCCGGCCGGTCGAGATGAAGGGCGCATCGATCGTGCTCGCTCAGGAGGTGCTGCGCGGCAGCGGGTCTTTGATCGAGGCGACGGTTCGCGTTGCGTTCATTTCCGGCGGCCGCGCGCGGCCGACCCCGAAGCCGCTGCGTTTGGCGATGAAGGCGGACCAGCAATAGTGCTTATCGCTCCGCGGTCGGATGCCAGCGCGGCACATAGCCGCGCGACAGCACGCGCGCAATCGATGGTGGCGTCAGCATCTGCACCGTGATGCCTGTCGGCCGCTCCCGCGCGTCGGCGTAGCCCGATGGTGTCCAGCGCAACAGCCGCGCGCCCTTCACCGCGAAGGCATCATCGCCCGACAGCGTGATAAATGCGCCGTCCGGCAACTCGTCGAGCTTTCGGTCGTGCCGTCGCTTGGCGCGGCCGTGTAAGCGCTCGGCATGAAGGACGTCGTCCATCTCGGGCGCGCCGGCGCGCACGCCGCGACCGGCAAATCTGAGTGCAAAGTCGTTTGCGTCTGCGCGCCGGCATTCGAAGCAAGGGCGGTGGCCGGCGGCCAGCGCCGTCGGCTCGTCGAGAAAGAAGAGCTCGGTATAGTACCTGCCCCAGACGTTGCGCTGCCGGCCCTTGAAGCTCAGCACGCAGCAGATCCATTGCCGGCTCGCGTGGCGTCGTAGGGACAAGGTCCGGTCATCGCGATGGAACTTGCCGCCGCGGTTGCCGAACAGCATCCCGCGCGCCGTCGTCGCGAACAATTCGCCAAACGGATCGACGCGATTCTGCAGCGGCATTGTCGGCTCACCGTATCTGCCGGCAGAGCATCTGCCGGGAGGGCATCTATCCGGCGCGTCTGCTCAGCGTGTGCTGGCTGGCCAGGTTACCCCGGCCATCCGCAAACTTGCGTCAGCAGTCAGAAAGCGGCCGGTGAGCCTATTTCTTCAGCCGCTCTTCGAACGTCACGCCGCCCTTCATCTTGTCGATCAGCGGCGCCTCGATGATCTGCACCGTGACCGCGTCGATCGGCGCATTGGCGTTCTTCACCACCGCGTCGGTGATGTCCTTCATGAGGCCCTTCTTCTGCTCCACCGTGCGGCCGGCGGCGAGGTACACGATCACTTCAGGCATTTGTCGCTCCCTTGAACGTTGGTCCCAAATTTTAATCCCACGTCACATCATGCCGGCCAAGCACCAGGCGGACTTCGTCGATCAGCTTATCCTCGTCGACAAGCACCTGAGCCTCGCTCTGCTTCTTCAAGTATTCCTCGCGGTCCTCGATCGCGGTCAGTCCTGCGCCGAGGATCAGGTCCTTGATCTGCACCTTGCCGCTCGCCCGCTCGTCCGAACCCTGGATGATCGCGCAAGGCGAGTTGCGCTTGTCGGCATATTTCATCTGCTGGCCGAGGCTGTGCTTCGGATTGCCGAGGTAGAGTTCGGCGCGGATGCCGGCATTGCGCAGGCGTGCGACCATCTTCTGGTAGGCGGCGATCTCGCCGCCGAACACGGTGACGACGACCGGGCCAGGCTGTGGTTTGGTTTCGAGCTTGCCCAGCAAGGTGAGCGCCGCCTGCAGCCGCGAGACGCCGATCGAAAAACCTGTCGCCGGCACCGGCTCGCCGCGGAAGCGCGAGACGAGGCCGTCATAACGTCCACCGCCGCCGACCGAGCCGAAACGCACCGGACGTCCCTTCTCGTCCTTGGTGTCGAGCAGCAGTTCGACCTCATAGACCGGGCCCGTGTAGTATTCGAGGCCGCGGACGACGGACGGGTCGATGCGGATGCGATCGGAATAGTCTGAGGCGTCGACGAGTTGGGCGATCGAGCTCAGCTCCTGCGTCCCTTCCGCGCCGATGGCGGAATTACTCAGTTGCACCAGTTGGGCGATGATCTGATCGTTTGGACCTGATTGCGGGCTGGTCGACGCGATCACGCGATGGATCGAATCCGCATCGAGCCCCGCGCCCTTGGTGAAGTCGCCGCTTTCGTCCTTGCGGCCCTCGCCGAGGAGAGCCTTGACGCCGGCCTCACCCAGTCGATCGAACTTGTCGATCGCGCGCAGCACCGTCAGCCTTTGTCCGGCCTTCGCCTCGCCGCCGAGTCCGATGCTTTCCAGGACGCCATCGAGCACCTTACGGTTATTTACCTTCACGACATACGCGCCGCGGGGAATGCCGAGCGCTTCCATCGTGTCCGCCGCCATCATGCAGATCTCCGCATCTGCCGCCGGGGAGCCTGAGCCCACCGTGTCGGCGTCGAACTGCATGAACTGGCGGAAGCGTCCCGGACCCGGCTTCTCGTTGCGATAGACATAGCCGTAGCGGTAGCTGCGGTAGGGCAGGGCGAGGTTCTGGAAATTCTCCGCGACGTAGCGCGCGAGCGGTGCCGTGAGATCGTAGCGCAGGCTCAGCCACTGCTCGTCATCGTCCTGGAACGAGAATACGCCTTCGTTCGGCCGGTCCTGGTCGGGCAGGAATTTACCGAGCGCGTCGGTGTATTCGATCGCCGGTGTCTCCACCGGTTCGAAGCCGTAGCGCTCATAAACCTGGCGGATCTTCTCCACCATCGCCCGCGTGGCGGCGATGGCGGCGGGGCCGCGGTCTTCCAGCCCACGCGGCAATCGCGCACGCAGCTTCTGGGGTTTCTTCTGCTTCTTGTCGGACATGGTGCGGTGTTATCAGCCGGGTCTGGGGACGGCAAATAGGATGTCGCGAACCCTTCAGCGAAGCGACGGTTCGCAATTGTTGCGTCTGTTCAGGTGCTTAACCTGTGTGTCGTTGCTTAACAATCTCTTCAATCTATCGCCAGCCCGACGCACGTTGACTTGGCTTTAGAATTTTCCGTCACTGTCAAAGTCTCCGCCGTGCCAAATAGCGAGAGAGACGATGAAGCGTCCGCGTTCGTCGCCCTATGCAGAGCACAGCCGCTGGAGCGACCCCGGGTCGCTCGGCGAACGCGGATTCGATACGTTGCCCGCGCGGGCCGAGCTGCTGCCGACTGTCGTTAGCGGCCTGGTGTTGCACCCGCTGGAGGCCGCCGCACGTGGCATTGCGGTGCCCGAGACCTCGCAGGGCGACGCCCAATTGCGCTCGGTGGCCGAATTTCTGCAAGTGTTGATAGCCCGCGACCGCCGCTCGCTGCAGATACCGCGCAAATCGGAGCACCGGCTGTTCGGCGTTCGTCGCGACTATGCGCTGATTGCCTGCTCGATCCTGCGCGCGCACCGCGTTCCGGCACGTCTGCGCGCAGGCTTTGCCGATTACTTCACGCCAAACGTGCTTGAAGATCACTGGCTCTGCGAATATCGCGACGGCCACATCTGGCGGTTGCTCGATGCGGAGCTCGCGCCCGACGTTCGCAGCCGCTACGGCATCGCCTTCGAGGCGCATGATGTGCCGCGTCAGCGATTTGTTGCCGCGGGCGCCGTCTGGCAGGCAGCGCGACGCGGCGCCATCGATCCGCAGCGGATCGCCGTGCACGGTCTTGGAGGTGGCGGACTCCGGTTTGCGGCTGCGAGCCTGCTGCGCGATCTGGCAGCGCTGACGATGAACGAGGTGATGCCGTCGGATCAGTGGGGGCCAGCGCGTTCCTTCGGGCCGGGAACCGAAATCTCGGACGAATGGCTCGAACGCTTCGACGCGCTGGCGAAAGCGCTCGCCGCGGAACCGACCGACTATCAGGATGCCAAGGCGATCCTGGACGACCATCCCTGGGCGGCACTGACTGATACGGTCGTCAGTTATCCGCTCGGTGAGCCTGTCGAGGTGGTCGTTGCGCAGCCTTAGCCATGCAGCCTTAGCCAAAGAGGCCCCTTGCTGGTCTTATAGAAGATCCGCGACCGCCATTTCGCGGATGCGGCGTTAGCTGATACACTTCAGCGCAACACCCAAGCCTTCGTGGGATTACACAACATGAACGTCAAAACCGATATCCGTCCCGCCGCCGTGGTGCCGAACGACTTGTCGGCCTTCTGGATGCCGTTCACTGCCAATCGCGCCTTCAAGAAGACGCCGCGCATGCTGGCCGCCGCCAAGGACATGCACTATTTCACCACCGATGGCCGGAAGCTGATTGATGCCGCGGCCGGCATGTGGTGCACCAACGCCGGTCATGGACGCGAGACCATCGCTGCCGCGCTGCAGAAGCAGGCGAGCACAGTGGATTACGTGCCGCCGTTCCAGTTCGGCTACCCGCCGGCCTTCGAACTTGCCAGCCGCGTCGCAGCGCTTGCACCGGACGAACTCAATCATGTCTTCTTCTGCAATTCCGGCTCGGAGGCGGTCGATACCGCGCTGAAGATCTCGCTCGCCTATCAGCAACTGCGGGGTGAAGGGACGCGTACCCGCCTGATCGGACGTGAGCGCGGCTATCATGGTGTCGGCTTCGGCGGCATCTCGGTCGGCGGCATCGTCACCAACCGCCGCATGTTCGGCACGCTGCTCACCGGCGTCGATCACCTGCCATCCACCTACGATCGCGAAAAGCAAGCCTTCACCAAGGGTGAGCCCGAGTTCGGCGCGCATTTCGCCGACGAACTTGAGCGGATCGTCGGCCTGCATGGGCCGTCGACCGTGGCCGCCGTCATCGTCGAGCCGATGGCAGGCTCGACCGGCGTCTTGCCGCCGCCGAAGGGTTACCTTCAGCGCCTGCGGGAGATCACGAAGAAGCACGGCATCCTTCTGATCTTCGACGAGGTCATCACTGGTTTCGGCCGTCTCGGCTCGGCGTTCGCGGCTGAGCGCTATGGCGTCACGCCCGACTTGATCACCTTCGCCAAGGGCGTCACCAACGGCGCAGCTCCCATGGGTGGCGTGCTGGTGCGTGACGAGATTCACGACGCGTTCATGACCGGGCCGGAGCACATCATCGAGCTGTTCCACGGCTACACTTACTCGGCGCATCCGCTCGCCTGCGCCGCGGGTCTTGCGACGCTTGACATCTACCGCGACGAGAACCTGTTCGATCGTGCCAAGAAGCTGGAGCCGAAGTTCGCGGATGCGGTGATGACCCTGCGCAAGGAGCCGAACGTGCTCGATATCCGCACCGTTGGCCTGACCGCGGCGATCGACCTCGCCTCACGCGACGGCGCGCCCGGCAAGCGCGGCATGGACGCACTTGGCGCCTCGTTCCACGACTGCGACATCGTGCTGCGGGTGACCGGCGATACGCTGGCGCTCACCCCGCCGCTGATCGTCTCGGAAGACCAGATCGGCGAGATCGTCGACAAGGTCGCGAAAACCATCCGCGCAGTGGCGTGAGGTTCCTTCGCGCCGCTAACCGCGGCGGCGGGCGGGAGCGCGCCGGTCCGGCGCTCGGGCGAGGTGTCGCAGCGGCGGCGAACCCGTTCAGGGTTTGCCGCTGGCATTTCGGGCTTTGCTGTCGCTATGGGCTTTGTGCAAAGAGAGTAGCGCGCCGAATCAGCGGCGATGCTAGAACTGTGGCCGAGGGCAGGGCGCTAACCATTCCATGATCCGCATCTCGACGATTTTTATCGCCGTCTGCATGGTGCTGATCGCGTCGTCGCTCGGCTTCGCGCTTTACGCGCTGGCCGACCTGGAGCCGATGCATGCCGCGCTTGTCGCGCTCGCCGCCTTAACCGTTCTGATCCTTTACAACGCCGCCACAATGCGGCTGCGGGAGCGGCCCGACCTCAGCGGCCAGATCGCTGATTTGTCGCGCGGCACCGCCGATCTCGCGCGGCAGGTTGGCGAATTCGGGCGCCGGTTGCACGCCGTCGAGGGCAAGATTGCGTCGACCAGCGGCAACGTGGAACGCCGGGTCGACCCGCTGCGCGAGGAGATCGCCGAACTTGGAAATCTCTTGAAGCAGCTCGCAGTGTCCGTCGCCGCACACGAAGAGCTTTTGAAGCCGGAGTTGAGCGGCCTCGGATCGCCGGTGGCGAAGGCGGCGCCGGCCGAGCCCACCCCGCCGGTCGTCCCGGAAAAGGTCGAGCGCTCGGCGCCGACCGAGCGCGCCGAGATCAAGGCGGAATCCCGATCGGCGGCGACGGCAGGTCAGGACAGGCCCGCCACTGTGTCGGCCGACGACGCGCGCATTGTCACTGCGGTCAAGCAGGCGGCTGACGCCAATCGCATCGATCTGCATCTGCAGCCGCTGGTCACGCTACCGCAGCGCAAGGTGCGCTACTACGAGGCAATGTCGCGGATCCGCGACGCTGACGACAACGTCATCGCAGCAGGCGACTTCATCGAGGCCGCCGAGAGAACCGGCGCAATGGCGCGCATTGACGAGGCCGTGCTGCTGCGCTGTGTGCAGGTGCTGCGCCGGCTCCTGGCGCGCAGCAAGGATGTCGGGTTGTTCTGCAATATCTCGGGCGTCACATTGCGCGACACCGAGGTGTTCCGTCGCTGCATCGATTTTCTCGACGCCAACCGCGCGCTGGCGCCATCTTTCGTGCTGGAAATGAAGCAAAGCACGCTGCGCAGCCTCGGACCTGCCGAGAGCGAGCATCTTGCGGCGCTCGCCGAGCGCGGCTTTCGTTTCTCCATCGACAACGTGACGGATCTGCGTTTCGAGCCGCGCGAGCTTGCCGACCGCAGCGTCCGGTTCATCAAGGTGCCGGCGGCGCTGCTGCTCGATCCGAAGCGCGCCTCCGATATTCACCCTTCCGATCTTGCCGACATGCTCGGCCGGTTCGGCATCGATCTGATCGCCGAGCGGATCGAGGATGAGCGAACAGTGGTCGATCTCCTGGACTATGACGTCCGTTTCGGCCAGGGATTTCTGTTCTCGCCGCCGCGTCCGTTGCGCACGGAGAGTCCAACCCCGAGCGGCACCGCCGCACCTGAAAATCAGCCCGCCCCAGCCGTGCCTTCGCCCTCTGTGCATGCACGCGCGCAAGGGATCGCCGCGCTTGCACGCCGCGCGGCCGGTCCGACCTGACGCGAAACACTCTTGACGCAAACATCTTTGGAAATGACCAACACGACATTCACCCGTCATTTGCGCGACGTTCTCGATGGCGTCGATGTGATCCTGTCCGATATCTGGGGAGTCGTTCACAACGGCCTCGAAGCGTCGCCGGATGCCTGCGCGGCGCTGGCGGAATTCCGCAAGCGCGGCGGCAAGGTCGTGCTGATCACCAACGCACCGCGGCCTGCGGACGCGGTGCAGCGGATGCTGCGGCGGCTCCACGTGGCGGATGACGTCTATGACGCCATCGTCTCATCCGGCGACCTGACGCGCGGCTACATCGCCGAGCATCGTGCTGAGCACGTGTTCCACATCGGGCCCGAGCGCGATCACTCCCTGTTCGATGGCTTCGGCGTCGCGTTTGGCGACGTCGAAGACGCCGACTACATCGTCTGCAGCGGCTTGTTCGATGACGAGACCGAGACTGCGGAGGATTACCGCGCGACGCTGACGCGCGCGCGCGAGCGCGATCTGTTCTTCGTCTGCGCCAACCCGGATATCGTCGTCGAACGCGGCGAGAAACTGGTCTTCTGCGCCGGCGCGCTGGCGGAGCTTTATACGACGCTCGGTGGCAAAGTCCTGTTTGCGGGCAAGCCGCATCCGCCGATCTACCAGCGCGCTCTGGCGCTGGCGGCCGAGGCCGGCGCGGCGAGCCTGTCACCGGCGCGGGTGCTTGCGATCGGCGATTCGGTCCGCACCGATCTCGAAGGCGCCAATGGCAGCGGGTTTCGCTGCCTGTTCGTGACCTCAGGCATTCACGCAGCCGAACTCGGTGAGCGTGGCAACCCCGACGCGGCCTCCGTGGCGAAACTGTTCAAGGGCGCGAGCAAGCCGCCTATCGCGGTGACGCCGAAGCTGATGTGGTGACGGCGCGCGCTCAAATACCGAAGCTTCAGCGCATGAATCCGCCAAAGCCGAACCGCTCAGGCGCGAACGCAGAACGTCCGACCGGCGCCGACGGCCGGTAAGCCGGTCGCTGCTGCGCAGGCGCAGCCTGCCGCGGTGTGTAGCCGGGCCAGTTGCCCTGTTCGGTATTTGTGACGGCGGGGCGCGGGCGCCGCTTGGTCGGTTTCGGCGGCTCCGCGGGCGCCGCGGCGGTCGGCGCGGCCGCACCGACGGCTGGAGCCTCAGCGGTTGGCGGAGCCTCGTCCTTTCCATCGATCTTGCCGATTTCGCGCCGTGGCCAGGTGGAATCGTCCGCACGGCCGCCGGGGGCGCTCAGCGGTTCGCCCTTGATCAGCGCCCGCGCAGCGAGCGCATCGATCGCGGCCGGCCGGGTGCCGGCGCCTC
Organism: Bradyrhizobium sp. LHD-71; assembly: GCF_031157255.1. Lineage (GTDB taxonomy): Bacteria > Pseudomonadota > Alphaproteobacteria > Rhizobiales > Xanthobacteraceae > P52-10. The sequence continues at coordinate 160,983 of NZ_JAVIFX010000003.1, forward strand.
CGAGCAGTTCATTGGTGCCGAGCGAGGAGGCTACAAGCGGCACGATCGGCCCTGCGAGGGGACGCGGCGCCGGTGCGCCAGGCTTGATGTTGGTGTCGGGCGTGCCCGGGTCGCTCGGCAGCGCAACCGGCAGCGTGCGGTTGGCCAGCAGACGCTTGATCTCGCGGTCGACATAGTGGGCGAGCTTGCGGGCGCCGGCCCTGGTAAAGAACACGCCATCGCCTGTTCGCAGGCGGCGGGTCTGGCCTTCGAAATCCGGACCATGCAGCATGAAGCGGCCGGCCTCGTCGACGAAGCCGTCCCAGACGTCGACGTAGGTGATGCCGGCCTTCGACGCGCTTTCGCGGTACAGCTGGTCGAGGAACAGCATGTCGGACGTCGCCCTCTGCCCGCGCAGCGCAGGCAGGCCGACCCACAACACCGGAACGCCCTTTGTCTTCAGGACGCCGATCATGTCGTCGATCTTCTTCTTATAGAGTTCGATCCAGCGTTCGGAGCGAAACTCATTCAGGCCGTTGGCCGACGGCGTTGTGCGTCCCGGCGTGGCGAGCGACGGCGTATCGGAATTGTCGGCCTGATCCTCGTCCGGCGGCGCCTCGGCATCCTCCGGCTTGTCGTCCGGCTTCTTCGCGGCGCTCGCAGGGTCCTGTTTCGCGCCGGTCTTGCTGTCGGCCTTCTTCTTGTCGTCCTTTTTCGGGTCGGGCTTCTCGGCGACCTCGCGGATGGTCGTGCGGTCATGCAAGCCGAGCATCACGACGATGACGTCGGCCTTCTCCTGCGCGATGATGCCCTTCGCCGCGGTCGCCCAATCGGACGGCTCGCCGCGCGGCTGATAGCGGATCAGACCGGACACCGTGCGATGCTTGCGGATCACGCCCATATCGGGCTGCTCGGCGAACGCGTCTTCCAGACCATAGGCAAGCCAGTCGGCCATCGCGTCGCCAAGCACCAGCACCTGGCGTTCCGGCACGACATCGCCCTTGTCCGTCTTCGGTGGCGGCGCGCGGGAATAGTCGACGCGCGGGGCCGGCGCTTGCTCCGGCCGCGGTTGTTGCTGCTGCTGGAACGGTGCGAAGAAATCACCGAACGGTGAGCGTTGCTGATAGTGCTGGCGCGATGGAGGCCGCTCGCCGAAGCCGAACGGAAAGAACTGCGCCGATGCCGGCACCACGACTGCGACCAGCATGGCGAGCGCGACGGCGACTGCGATCAGAGGCCCGCTCTCGGTCGAAAGGCGCGATGGGAGTTTCGGATCCGACATGCGTCCGGCTTCAGGTTCGGCGCCTCGTGGCAAATTTGGCCGCGAATTCAACGCTGCGATACGACCATAAGCCGCCTCGCGGCGTTCCGCGTCAAGTACACACGGAAAATGTCAACCTGAAGGTTACCGGCCGGTTCCAGCGGGCGGGTGTCCCGGTTCGTCGATGCGGCCGCCTAGCGTCGGCGCAGCCGGTCCAGGACGCCGGAACTGGCGAATCCGTCCGCCGGCGCGCCGATCGAGGCCTGGAAGCTGCGCACCGCATCGCGCGTACCGGTGCCCAGATTGCCGTCCGGCTCGCCGCGATAGAACCCGCGCTGGCTCAGAAGCTGTTGCAATTCAAGGCGTTCCGCCCGGGTGAGGACCCTTTCCTCACGCGGCCAGTTCTGCACCAGCGGTGCGCCGCCGCGCAAACGGTCGGCGAAGTGGCCGATGGCCAGCGCGTAGGCCTCCGCCGGATTGTAGCGCATGATCGCCCGGAAATTGGGGAGCATCAGGAAGCCGGGCCCTTCGGCGCCGCCCGGCGCCAGCAGGAAGGCCTTGTCGCCTGCCCGGGGGAACGCCTTGTCGCCGGCGCGGCGAATCCCAAGCCGCTCCCACTGGGCGATCGTCATGCTCTTGGAACGATCCGCGAGCGCATAGTTGAAGCCGCGCGGCACCTCGACCTCGTAGCCCCAGGTCTCGCCGGCGCGCCAGCCGTCCTTTTTGAACTTGTTGGCCGTGGAGGCAACGATATCGGCGACCGAGTCGACCACGTCGCGCCGTCCGTCGCCATCGAAGTCGATGGCCGAACGCTTGAAGGCGGTCGGCATGAACTGTGTCGCGCCGAAGGCGCCGGCCCAGGAGCCCTTTAGTTGCCCGGGCGAAAGGTCGCCGCGATGCAGGATCTCCAGCGCGCTCAGGAATTCGTCCTTGAAGTAGGCCTGTCTGCGACCGATGCAGGCGAGCGTCGCGGTCGAGCGAAGCACGCTGCGGTCGCCGCCTTGCGTGGAATAGTTCGATTCGATGCCCCAGATTGCGGCCACGATGTAGCGATCGACGCCATAGGCCTTCTCGACCGCGTCGAACGTCGCGCGATGGGTTGCGAGCATCTCGCGGCCGCGCGCAAGGCGCGCGTCGGTGACGAGAATATCGAGATAGTCCCACACCGCCTTGGTGAATTCCGGCTGCGCGTCGACGAAATCCATGATGCGCAGGTCGGGTGTCAGGCCTGCGGTGTAGCGCTCGAAACTGTCGCGCGAAATGTTGCGCTTTGCGGCGTCCGGCCAAAGGTTCGCCACGCAATACGGGAAATTCGCAGCCGCCTGGCGGATCGCGGCTGCGGTCATCAGCGGGTGACCGGAGGCGCCGTCCTCACCGCTCCATTCCTTCACCGGTGCCGTCTGCGGCTGGCCGGATTGGATCGCGGCCGGTTTCGCCGCGGGCTGCGGGATCGAACCGGTGATCGGCAGCGGCGGCGCGATGCCTTGACGGGTGAGCACGAGCGGGCCGCGGGTCGGGGCGGCCTGCGCCGCGACGTCGCTTGCGAACGCGATAAATCCAACCGCAGCGAGAGCTGCGGCTGGCACGCGCCATCCGTTCGTCACTTTTGCACTCGATGTCATATCGTCCCTACCCGATGGATTTTCCCCGCAAGACAAGATAGGAGCCTAGTTTTCGGTTTCCAACAGCTTAACAAAGGGACTTTTTAGCGTCACGAAACGTTAAGCTATCGTAAGGTGGAGTTCGTGGGGCGGATGCTGGACGTCCGTGCGACCCTGCGGTGAGCGCCAAATCCAAAAAGGCCACTAGCATCATGACGTTGCTAGATTCTTTGCTGGCTCAAACGTTCGCAGAAGGGAACTGCCGCGAGGTGAGGCGACGTTAGAACCGGAACACCCGGCCGCTATTTCCCGCCATGCCTGCTGCTGCAAAAACTGCTACTTAACCTTAACCCGCCCGCGGAACTGTCCCGCATCAGATCACTGACCTATCCAAAAGAGACCTCATGAAAGTCCGCAAAGCTGTGTTTCCGGTCGCCGGTCTCGGCACCCGCGTTCTTCCCGCGACCAAGGCCATGCCGAAGGAGATGCTGACGATCGTCGACCGGCCGTTGATCCAGTATGTGGTGGATGAGGCGCGCGAGGCGGGCATCGAGCATTTCGTATTCGTCACCGGACGCAACAAGGGCGTGATCGAAGATCATTTCGATCGGATGTTCGAGCTCGATACGACGCTGCGCGAGCGCTCAAAACAAGCCGAGATGGAGCTGCTCGAACGCGACCAGCCGGCTGCCGGTGCAATGAGCTTCACGCGCCAGCAGGCGCCGCTTGGCCTTGGCCATGCAGTCTGGTGTGCGCGCGACGTCGTCGGCGATGAGCCCTTCGCTGTGCTGCTGCCAGATGAACTCGTGCTCAATACGCCGGGCTGCCTCAAGCAGATGATCGACGTGGCCCACGACCTGGGCCCGAAGGCCAACCTGCTCGCGGTGGAAGAGGTGCCGATGGAGCGCGTGCATCAGTACGGCGTGGTGGGTGTCGGCGCGAGCAAGGGCAAGGCGTTCGAGGTTTCGAGCATGGTCGAAAAGCCGCCGCGCGAGAAGGCGCCGTCCAATCTGTCGATCACCGGGCGCTACATCCTGCAGCCCGAAATCTTCAAGATCCTCGAGACCCAGGAGCGTGGCGCCGGCGGTGAGATCCAGCTGACCGACGGCATGGTCGGCTTGGCGAAATCGCAGAAGTTCTACGGTTTGCGGTTCGAGGGCGAACGGCATGACTGCGGCTCGAAGGCCGGTTTCCTGCGGGCCAACATCGCTTACGGCCTGCGCCGGCCGGAGCTTGCGGACGGCCTGCGCGAGGAGATGCGTCGCTATTTGAAGGCCTAGTTCATCTCCGGTCCGCCGCCTAACGAAACCGGCAGAGCTAATGATGGCGGGAGGCTCGAGGCTGCTCGGCGTCAGCGCTGAGTTCTGGCCGCTGAGCCACCCGGCGGTCGGATGTGCGCTCAGGCGAAACGCTTTGCGCCGGCGACGCAAAGAACGACGAGCCCGGTCACTGCGATCATTGTCCAGGCGATCGGTTCGCCAAGCAGCAGTCCCGCAAGCGCCAGTCCGAAGAACGGTTGGAGCAGTTGAAGCTGGCCGACGCCGGCGATGCCGCCGAGGGCCAGGCCCCGGTACCAGAACACGAAGCCGACAAGCATGCTGAAGACCGAGACGTAGGCGAGGCCGAGCCAGGCCGGGCCGCCGATTCCGGTCCAGACATCCGGCAAGCTTGTAATTGCAAGCAGAGCCATCATCGGAAGCGCGACGACGAGCGCCCATGAGATCACCTGCCATCCGCCGAGACGGCGCGAGAGGCGGGCGCCCTCCGCGTAACCAAGACCGCAGAGGACGATGGCGGCGATCATCAGCAGGTCGCTGGCCAGCGAGCCGAAGCTGCTGTTCGCAAGAGCAAAGCCCGCGACCGATGCGGCGCCGCCGACCGAGAACAGCCAGAAGGCCGGCTTCGGCCGCTCGCCGTCCCGGATGACGCCGAAAATCGCGGTCGCGAGCGGCAGAAGGCCGATGAACACGATCGAACGGGCCGCAGTGATGTGCTGAAGCGCTAAGGCGGTCAGCAGCGGAAAGCCGATCACGACGCCAAGCGCCACAACCGCGAGCGGCACGAGATCTTGCCGCGAAGGACGCCTCTCGCGGAGCGCCACGAGCAACGCTGCGCCGAGCAGAGCCGCGATGACCGCCCGCGCGGAGGTCAGGAACAGCGGTGTGAATTCGCCGACTGCGACCCTGGTCGCCGGGAGCGAGCCGCTGAAGATGATGACGCCGAGGAGGCCGCTGCCCCACCCTTCGGTCGTGCGCTGCATGATGGTGTCCGCCTAGGCTGGATGCGATAGCGCAGGAGGGATTGCGGCGACAGCGACACACCAATACGCTGAGAGCAAACAGTATGGATCAAAGGAGCCATACAGTTGTCGAACCGTCAGACTGAAAACGGCGCGCCGCGCACGGAGCAGATCATGACCGCGATCCGTCGGCGCGTTGCAAACCGCGCACTGACGGCCGGCGAGAAGCTGCCCTCGATCCGCAAACTCGCCCGCGACATGCACGTCTCGCCGTCAACCGTCGTGGACGCCTACGATCGCCTCGCAGCCGAAGGGCTGATCCGGTCCCGTCCGGGCTCCGGCTTCTATGTCGCAGGTCACCTGCCGCCAGCCACGCTGACCGAAGTCGAGCCTCAGTTCGACCGCGCGATCGATCCGTTCTGGGTGTCTCGGCAGTCGCTCGATGCCGGCCCCGAGATGCTACGGCCGGGCTGCGGCTGGCTGCCTCCCGACTGGATGCCCAACGCTGCGATCCGACGGGCGATCCGCGCGCTGGCCAGAGCCGACGATTCCGTGCTCGCGGATTATGGCGCTACGCGCGGGTCGCTCGCCTTGCGTCGCCTGCTTGTCCGCCAGTTTGCGGCGGAAGGGATCGAAGCCGGAGCCGACCAGATCCTCCTGACCACGTCAGGCACACGGGCGATCGATCTTCTCTGCCGTTTCCTGCTGAATCCCGGCGACACGGTTCTGGTCGACGACCCCTGCTATTTCAATTTCCAGGCGCTGCTGCGCGTTCATCGCGCCAGGATCGTCAGCGTCCCCTACACGCAGACCGGGCCGGACATCGCGCTTTTCAACGAGCAGCTCGCGACCCATCGTCCGCGCCTCTACATCACCAACGCGGCGCTTCACAACCCGACCGGAGCGACGCTCGCGCCGCGGACCGCTCATCGCATCCTGACCGCGGCGGCGGCCCACGACCTCATCATCGTCGAGGATGAAATCTTCGCCGACTTCGAGCCGGAGCCGTCCCCGCGTCTCGCCTCGCTCGACGGACTTTCTCGCGTGATCCGGATCGGAAGCTTCTCCAAGACGCTCTCGGCCTCCATACGCTGCGGCTACATCGTCGCCCGCCCGGACTGGATCGAAGGTCTCGTCGATCTCCAGGTCGCGACGAACTTCGGAGGACCGAGCCCCGTCGCGGCCGAGCTGGTTTTCGGCACGCTCAGCGACGGCAGCTATCGCAAGCACCTGACCGGACTCCGCAGCCGTCTGGCGAAACGGCGCCGAGAAATTGTCGGCCAGCTCGAAGAGATCAATGTCCACCCCTGGACGCTTCCACGCGGCGGTTTTTATCTGTGGTGTCATCTGCCCGATGGACGGGATGCCGCCGAGGTCGCGAAGGCCGCACTCCGGGAAGGGGTCGTCCTCGCACCGGGCAACGTCTTCAGCGTGACGCAGTCGGCCACTGATCTGATGCGCTTCAATGTGGCGCAGATGAATCCACGCGTGCTGAGCGTTCTCGAACAGTCGCTCCGATGACGCTGGTCTCGCCGGCTTTGTGAGACGCGTCACGGTGTTTTCCCCGCAAGCGAGGCATTCTCCTGTCCATGAACACGGCGGCTCTCACATGAGCGCCAGACACCAGGAGAACGGCCATGAACACGTTCATCAAGACCTTGCGTGTCCTCAGCGTCGCCGGCGCGGTTGCAACGTCGCTCACGTCCTTCGCGGCACATGCCGTCGAGGCGACTGCCGAACAGCGCCGGGCCTGTACGCCGGATGCTTTCCGCCTCTGCTCGAGCCACATCCCGAACGTGGACGCGATCATTGGCTGCATGCGCGCCAACAAGTCGAAGCTCAGCCCTGCTTGCAAGCTGGTGTTCGACAAACCGGCGACGACTGCGGTCGCAAGCCGCAGCCGGTAAGGATCTTCACCGCTGCAGTCGTACGCCGAGCATGAACATCGTGGCCTGATAGTTGGCGTCTGAGATCGTGCTCTCCAGCCAGTCGTGGCGGACCTGCGCCTTGAGGTGCACCTCACGGTTGAACTTGTAAACGAGGTCGCCTCCGACCGAATAGATCTTGTCGAAGCGGTCGCTGCCGTCATAGTCGGCGGTGCTGAAGCCGGCCGTCAACTTGGCGATCAGGTAGCGGCGGAAGGCGTGCTCGACTTCCGCGTTGTAGCTGCGGGTGAGAACGCCGGAGACGCCGGGCAGGGTGGATTCGCCGACGCCCGAATCCGCGATGAGCCTCACTGTGGTCAGCCCCGTCGGTCGCCAGATCAGCGATGCCGCGACCAGCACCCCGTTTGCGTCGGGCAGCCTTAAATCCTCATAGGTGCGTGTGGTGTAGCCGACGGAGGCCTCGCCGGTGATCAGCCGGCCGAGTTCGAACGACGACCCGACGCGCGCGATGCGGCCGCGTGAGGAACGCGCGAAGCCGTTGCTGTCGAACTCGAGATCGCGTTCGCGCCGGTCGATCGTAACTTCTCCGAACGGTTTCACGTGCGGCATCAGTTCGTAGGAGGCGCGTAGCGTACCGCCATAGGCGTTGAAGTTGCGGTCGGAATTGCTTCCGCGCGATCCGTCGCTGAACGTCGAGTCCTGATAGACGGTGCGGTCGACCGTGGCTTTCGCCGCGATCTCGAACCGGTTGTAGCTGTGGACGCCGCCGAGTGTGGCGCCGACCTGGCCAAACAGTGGAAGACGCTTGAGGTTGGCCTCGATGTTCGGGCTGCCCGGATTATCGGTACCGACGATGAAGCGCGTCTCGGTGAGGATGCGCGTATCGCGCGAGACGTCGATCCGGCCATTCACCCTGCCGGTGAATTCCGGCCGGTCCATGTCGATCGGCAGCGGCTGTGGAATACCGGGGGCCGCGGCCTCGTTCCTCAGCGAATAGCCGGTGAACGAGCCGCGCAGGTCGGCGAGCAACTCGTGGCGCTCCCAGTCGGAGGTGACCAGAAGCTCCGGCTTGACCATGTACAGCCATGAGCTCGGACCATTGTTGATGCGGCCAGGGTTGGTGTCGTAGCCGGCCCACAGCTCGACTGCGGGCTTCACCAGCATGCTGCCGCGATAGAAGCCGACCGGGCCGAAGGGGTCCTCGTCGACCTTGAGCGCGCGCCGATATGGCTGACCATTGACGCCACCGATCGCCGACGGTGCAATCGGTGGCCTGTGCGCGTTGGCCGAGGGCCGCGGCGGAGGCGGCACCACGGGAACGACCACCGGCAGGATCTGCGTCGGCGCCGCGCCGTTCACCGTCGGCGAAACGCCTGGCTTGCGTGCGGCGCGCTTCCTCTTGCGGTTGAATGCGTCATAGCCGGTCGATGTGTAGCCGGTCGATCCGGTGCCGGATTCAACCGTATAGGTCGGGATCTGGCCGATGCGTGACGGCGCAGCCGCGGTGCGTTGCGCGGCATTGGCGCCGGTAGGATCAATTGGCCGCAGGGGACGGATGTTGCCGGAAAAGCCGTCGATCTCGTTCCGCAACAGATCCGAGGTCAGGGTCTGCGCATTCGCTTCGGCCGCCAACAGGGCGAGCAGCAACAGGCTGACCGAGGGGCCGCGCGCGGCACGTCCGTGCCAGCGCCGGCTGACTTGCGGCCCCTGTTCCTGCCGACCTGACACGCGTGGACTCCCAGTCCCCTGGACGCAACGCTGTGCGACCGAAAACTTAAACATTTCAGAACGTTGGGACGTTCACGCACGCGCGCGCACGTCCCGCCGGCCTGGCGAAAGGCGTTAAATGGAGTTAAACAATTATGGTTAATGAGCCGTTGAGGTCGGTAGGTACCGCGTCGCCTCACGTGATTCGCCGTGCTAAGAGGAGCAGTTCTCCATCTTTCCAGGTCAAAGCATGCCGACGCCAAAACCGCGGACCACCGCCTCGTCCGCGCAAAATTCACTCAATCCAGCGATCGCGTCCGGCCTGCGCACGTTTGAGACCGAAGCAAACGGCATCAACGCATTGAAAGCCGCTCTGCAGGGCGAGTTGGGGCCCGCATTTGCCGCCGCCGTCGACCTGATCCGCGCGGCCAAGGGGCGAGTGATCGTCACCGGGCTCGGGAAGTCGGGTCACATCGCCCGCAAGATTGCTGCCACCTTCGCGTCGACAGGGACGCCTGCTTTCTTCGTGCATACGGCGGAGGCGAGCCATGGCGACCTTGGCATGATTACCGCCGACGACGTCATTATTGCACTGTCGTGGTCCGGTGAGACGGTCGAACTGAAAAACCTCATCAACTATTCGCGCCGCTTTCGTATCGGCCTGATCGCGATGACAGCGGATGGTTGCTCGACGCTGGCGAAGGCAGCCGACGTGGTGCTGACCCTGCCCAAGGCGCTCGAAGCTTGTCCGCATAACCTTGCACCCACGACCTCCACACTGATGCAGGCCGCACTCGGCGATGCGTTGGCGGTGGCGCTGCTCGAGAGCCGTGGCTTCACGGCGCTCGAATTTGCGAAATTCCATCCCGGCGGCAAGCTCGGTGCGATGCTGAAGGCGGTGCGCGACATCATGCACACCGGCGACGAGATTCCGATGAAACCGGTTGGCACGACAATGTCGGACGCGCTAGTCGAAATGTCCAAGAAGGGCTTCGGTTGCGTCGTGATCGTCGACAGCGGCGGCGCGCTCGCAGGCATCATTACCGACGGCGACCTGCGCCGTCATATGCATGACGGGCTGCTGCTGGAGCCGGTCGAGCAGGTGATGACGAAGAACCCCCGCACCGTCGCTGCCGGTATGCTCGCGAGCGAGCTTCTGGATATGATGAATGCGATGAAGCCGGCGGTGACCGTGCTGATCGTCGCCGAGGGCAATAAACCGGTCGGCATCGTTCACGTGCACGACGTGCTGCGTGCCGGGATCGCCTGAGCGGACGCGAACGCCGTAGCCCGGGTGGAGCGTAGCCCGGGCCGGCTTCTCAGTACACCACAGAGTCAATGCGTGCTGAGGCGCCACGCATCGCTCCGCCCGGGCTACGATCTTACCCCTTCGGAAAACGCGCCGCCGTCCTCTCCAGCGGCAGGTCCAGGCCGTTCGCCAGATACGATACCGTCCGGTAGAACCCACACAGCAGCAGGATCTCGAGAATCTGCGCCTCGGAGTAGTGCCTGGCGAGTGCAGCGAATTCGTCGTCGCTGAGCGTCGCGCGCTCATGCAGCGCGTCGGCGGTTGCGATCAGCGTTCGCTCGGCTTCGGTCCAGCAGGCCGCATCCGGCCCGTCGATCACCGTGGCGCGGACCTGCGCATCGCTGAGCCGCGCATGCGCGGCGAAGGCTGTAACGTGCACGCCCCACTCGTATTCGCAACCGGTCCGCGCGCAGGTCCGGTCGATCACGATCTCGCGGTCACGCAGTGATAGCGGCCCACGGTCGAGCAAGCCGGCCGCGGTGAATTTCTTCCAGGCGCGCTCCGCAGTAGCGATCGTTCGGAACAGCACCAGGGGCGGGCGGTCGGGGCCCATGATCCGTTCGAAATCCTGTTGAATGGCGGCCGGATAGGGGGCCTGCAGCGGAGTGATACGCGACATGGGGCTGGTCCTCGTGTTGTCGGCGATGCTACTGTTTTTGTAGCAAGGCTATGCTACATTTTTGGTAGCAGGTCGCAAGTGGCGACAATGCGAGGGCGGTCGATGGCGAAGCGTGCTGCCGCCAGTGTTACGGTGCGAGGATCGAAGACCGGTCGGCCGATCATGGTGCTGCTCGATCTGCTCGGGCGGCGCTGGACACTGCGGATCCTGTGGGAGTTGCGCGACGGCGTGCTGACATCGCGGGGTTTGCGAGCAGCGTGTGGCGATGCCTCGCCGACAGTGGTGCAGCAGCGCGTTTCGGAGCTGCGCAAGGCAGGTTTCGTCGAAAAGCACGACAAGGGCGGTTACGCGCTGACTGTGACGGGCAGGGAACTGCTACAGACGTTTTGGCCGCTGCATGAATTTGCCGCCCGCTGGCAGGGCGGCAAGAAAGATGTCGCACAATGACCATCTTGCCAACTTATTTGAACTAGTGTTCATTTCTTAACCGTCGCGCGGCATGTGCGCCAAAGAAGAATTCGGCGGACCTTTCCGGGGGAGAAGACGTTCAGTGGTGTATCGGCGTACCCAGCAGGTGATGCGCAGGCTTGCGGCCCGTCGCCGCGCCATCCTTGCGGCCGCGCGCGACACTGCTGCCGAGCAGGGTATGACCGCGGTGCAGATTGCGCCGATCGCCACCCGGGCAAACGTCGCCGCCGGTACCGTCTATCGATACTTCCCGTCGAAGGCGGAGCTTATCTCCGAACTGATTTCGGATGTCTCGCGCGAGCAACTCGAGTCGGTCCGCCGCGCTGCGGACGCAGCGCCCGGTCCGCTATCGGCGCTGGCTGCCGCCGTGACGCGAATAGCGGTCGACGTGCTGTCGCAGCGCAAGCTCGCTTGGGGTATTCTCGCCGAGCCGATCGACGTCGACGTAACGGCCTCGCGCATTGACAGCCGCAAGGCGATCGTCGCCGAGATCGAAACGCGTATCGCTGCGGCGGCGCGCGCCGGCCATCTGCCGGCGCAGGATGCCTCACTCACCGCGGCAGCCCTGATCGGTGCGCTGCATGAGGCGCTGGTCGGTCCGCTCGCACCGGACAATCTCGACGATCCGGCCAAGCTTCGTGAAGCGGTGCAGACGCTGACGTTGATGGCTCTGCGCGCAGTCGGAGTGATGGACGCTCGTGCGCGGGGCCTCGTGGTGCAGGCGGTGCTGCCGGTGACGCCCGAGCCGAAACCCGCAGCGCCAGCGGCGTCCCTGTCCGCATAAGCGCCAGGACGTGTTCAGTCTGCGGTGAGACGCTTACAGAATTGTTCTTTGTGCGTATTCCGATTGCAGATGCGGTGCCTGTTTTGTGGAATGCGCGGTTTGGGAGCCTGAAGATGGCACTGAAAATGCCCGATGCGGATGAGGGCGTCCTGGCTCGGCGCGCCGAGATTGTCTCGGCGTTGCGTGCGATCGTGCCGGGCGAGGGCGTGATCGACAAGGCCGCCGAGATGTTGCCGTACGAATCGGACGGGCTGACTGCGTACCGCCAGCCGCCCATGGTCGTAGTGCTGCCGGAGACCACCGAGCAGGTCAGCCGCGTGCTGCGCTATTGTCACGAGCATCGCATCAAGGTGGTGCCGCGCGGCGCCGGTACCTCGCTTTCGGGCGGCGCTCTGCCGCTCAAGGACGGCGTGCTGCTCGGGCTCGGCAAGTTCAAGCGCATCCGCGAGATCGATTTCGACAACCGCTGCGCCATCGTCGAGCCGGGCGTCACCAATCTGGCGATCAGTGAGGCGGTGGCGAATCGCGGCTTCTATTACGCGCCTGACCCGTCCTCGCAGATCGCCTGCACCATCGGCGGCAATGTCGCAGAGAATTCCGGTGGTGTGCATTGCCTCAAATACGGCATGACCACCAACAACGTGCTCGGCTGCGAGATGGTGCTGATGACGGGAGAAATCCTGCGGATCGGCGGCAAGGCGGCAGAGAGCGCAGGCTATGACCTGATGGGTATCGTCACTGGCTCCGAGGGCTTGCTCGGCGTCATCACCGAAGTGACCGTGCGTATCCTGCGCAGGCCGGAGACGGCACGGGCGATGATGGTCGGCTTCGGCGAGGTCGAGGAGGCGGGACGTTGCGTTGCGCAGATCATCGGCGCGGGGATCATCCCGGGCGGCATGGAGATGATGGACAAGCCCGCGATCCACGCGGCCGAGGCGTTCGTGCATGCAGGCTATCCGCTCGACGTCGAGGCGCTGCTGATCATCGAGCTGGACGGCCCCGGGGTTGAGGTGGACGAGTTGATCCAGCGCGTCGAACGGATCGCCCGCACCTGTGGAGCGACGACATTGCAGATTTCGAACTCAGAGGATGAACGGCTTCTGTTCTGGGCCGGGCGCAAGGCGGCGTTCCCAGCGGTCGGGCGTATTTCGCCGGACTATCTCTGCATGGATGGCACTATTCCGCGCGCCAAACTGCCCGAGGCGCTGGCACGCATCCGCTCGCTGTCGGAAACCTACGGGCTCGGTGTTGCCAACGTCTTTCACGCCGGCGACGGCAACCTGCATCCGCTCATCCTCTACGATGCCAACAAGCCGGGTGAAATGGAGCGTGCCGAAAAATTTGGGGCCGACATCCTGCGTGTCTGCGTCGAGCTCGGCGGCGTGCTCACCGGCGAGCATGGCGTCGGCGTCGAGAAGCGCGATCTGATGGGCGACATGTTCACCGAAGTGGACCTCAATCAGCAGCAGCGGTTGAAATGTGCGTTCGACGAGGAAGGGCTGCTCAATCCCGGAAAGGTGTTTCCGACGCTTTGCCGCTGCGCCGAGCTTGGCCGCGTCCATGTTCACGGCGGCAGGCTGGCGTTTCCGGATATCCCGCGGTTTTGACGATAGCGAATCTTGCGCCCTCATGCTGTTCAAACGGTCAATTCTCGACGGTATCGCCGCGGGCAGGGTGGCGCTGGCGTTTCGCCGCTGGAAGCGACCTGCGGTGAAAGTGGGCGGAACGCTCCGAACTCCGGTCGGCATCCTGAAGTTCGATCACGTCGAGCAGATTGTCTGCGCCGCGATCACAGAGCGCGATGCGAAACTGGCCGGCTTCGACACCGTGCAGGCGCTGATCCGCGAACTCGGACCTGAAGATGAGCGGGCCCTCTACAGGATCGCCTTCGTCAGGATCGGCGATGATCCACGCTTGGCGCTGCGCGGCAAACGGCACCTCGCCGCCTCGGCAATCGCCGAATTGCGGCAACGTCTGTCGCGCTTCGATGCTGCGGCCGCCAAGCCATGGACCGTGCGCACGCTCAAGGTGATAGCAGCATCTCCTGCCGTTCGCGCGGCGGATCTGGCGAAAAGGCTGCAGCTCGACAAGGACAAGTTCAAGATCAATGTCCGAAAACTGAAGGATCTGGGTTTGACCGAAAGTCTCGAGGTCGGATATCGGCTGTCGCCGCGAGGCAAAGCCTTTCTCGAACAAACGGAGCGGCGGCGGTGAAAGCCCGTGACGCAAAGGACGTCGAAACCGCCGTGCGCGATGCGATCGGCGCCGGTCAGCCGCTGGAGATCGTCGGCCACGGTACCAAGCGTGCGATCGGCCACCGCGCGGCGACCAACGCCCTGCTGGATATCAGCGGCCTGGACAGCGTTACCTCGTACGAGCCGAACGAGCTCATCCTCACGGTTCAGGCGGGCGCCTCATTACGCGACATTGCGCAACTGACCGCCGGCAAGAATCAGGAGTTCGCGTTCGAGCCGATGGACACATCGGCACTGCTGGGGACGCCGGCGGACCAGGGCACGATCGGCGGCATGATTGCGGCCGGCCTTGCCGGTCCTCGCCGTATCAGGGCGGGGGGCGCGCGCGATCATCTCTTGGGCCTCGCGGCAGTATCCGGCTTCGGCGAAAGCTTCAAGGCTGGCGGACGCGTGGTGAAGAACGTCACCGGCTATGACCTCTGCAAGCTGATCGCCGGATCCTGGGGGACGCTGTCGGTGATGACCGAGGTGACGCTCAAGGTCATGCCGAAGGCCGAAAGCGAGCGTACGCTCGTGCTGCGGGCACTGGACGATGCCGCGGCGGGGCGGGCGATGACCGCAGCCCTTGGCTCGCCGTTTGACGTCTCGGGCGCTGCGCATGTTCCGATGTCATCATGGCGGCCCAGGCGCGCGCCGGGGGTCCTCGCAACGGGAGATGCCGTGACGTTGATCCGCCTGGAAGGCATCGCAGCTTCGGCTGCCCATCGCGCGCGTTCGCTCGCCATCGAACTCGGATCGTTCTCTCCGGTCAGCGAGATCGATGGAGAGGCCTCGCGCGAACTCTGGCGCGCCGTCCGTGATGTCGAGCCATTTGCGGCCGGCGGGCCGCTCGGTGCTTGGCCGGTGTGGCGCATTATCTGTCCGCCGGCGGCCGGTCCGGCCCTCGGGGAGCAGCTGAAACGCGAGACCGGTGGCGACATGATCTATGACTGGGGCGGGGGATTGCTCTGGGCGGCACTGCCGCCGGCGCAGGATGCCCATGCTGGGACTGTGCGCGAGCGCGCGCGCGCTCTCGGAGGCCACGCGACGCTGATCCGGGCATTAGAGACCACGCGCGAGACCGTCGATGTTTTCCATCCGTTGGGACCGGCCATGGCGACGCTGACCGCGCGCGTCAAGGCGGCGTTCGACCCATCCGACATCTTCAATCGCGGGCGACTTACACGCGGTGGGAGCAGATGAAGACCGAATTCACCCTTGAGCAACTCGCCGACCCGGATATCCGGGAGGCCGACAAGATCCTGCGCGCCTGCGTGCATTGCGGGTTCTGCACCGCGACGTGCCCGACCTACGTGCTGCTGGGCGACGAGCTCGACAGCCCGCGCGGCCGCATCTACCTGATCAAGGAGATGCTGGAGAAGAACCAGCAGCCGACACCCGAGGTGGTCAAGCACATCGACCGCTGCCTTTCCTGCCTCGCCTGCATGACGACCTGCCCCTCAGGGGTGAACTACATGCATCTGGTTGATCAGGCGCGCGTCAAGATCGAGGAGAACTACGCGCGGCCGATCGGCGAACGCCTGTTGCGCTGGGTGCTCGCGCAGATCTTGCCGCGCCCGGCGCTGTTCCGGTCGAGTCTGAAGCTGGCGCGCCTCGCGCGGGCATTTTCAGGCTTGCTGCCGACCTCGCAAACGGCTCAGGCCGTTCCATCTTTCTTCAGGCGGATCAAGGCGATGCTTGCGCTTGCGCCGGCGCGCCTGCCGCCGGCTGCGCTTGCTGCCGGCGCTGTGTTCCCTGCCGAAGGCGAGCCGCGTGCGCGCGTCGCCTTGCTGCAGGGTTGCGCGCAGCAGGTGCTGTCGCCGGGCATCAATGAGGCGGCGGTAAGGCTATTGACGCGCCATGGAGTCGAAGTCGTGCTGGCTTCGGGCGAGCAGTGCTGTGGTGCGCTTACCCATCACCTCGGCAACGATCATGATGCGCTTAAGGGCGCGCGGACGAACATCGATGTTTGGAGCGGCGAGGCGGATCGCAACGGCCTCGACGCGATCCTGGTCACCACGTCCGGCTGCGGAACCGTGATCAAGGACTATGGCTATCTGTTGCGCGAAGACGCCGCCTATGCGGCGAAGGCGCAGCGCGTCTCCGCGCTTGCGAAAGATATCAGCGAGTATGTCGCGGAACTCGACTTGTCCTTTCCCAAGACACGCAGCGATCTCGTCGTCGCGTATCACGCCGCCTGCTCATTGCAGCATGGACAAAAGATTCTACGTGCGCCGAAAGAATTGCTTTTCAAAAGTGGTTTCGTGGTGAAAGATGTGCCTGAGGGTCATTTGTGTTGCGGGTCCGCAGGCACTTACAACATCCTGCAGCCTGACATTGCGGAGAGACTGCGCAAGCGGAAGATCTCCAACATCGCAAGCTTGAAGCCGGATGTGATTGCTGCCGGCAACATCGGATGCATGGTGCAGATCGCCGGTGCGACGGACGAGCAGGGACGACAGCTCCCAGTGCTGCACACGATCGAGCTTGTGGACTGGGCAACAGGAGGACCGAAGCCGAACATCGACAGACCAGCTTGAAGGCGAATTGACGTCGCGCGCGATCATGAGGGCTTCAGCACGAGGGTGATTGCGCGGAAGTTGAAGGGGCAAAGCGCGATCACGGATGCCTCAGGCGAATCCGGATCTGCGGCAACAGGAGGATGTTGAATGGCTAAGAAGTCGAAGAAAGCGAAGAAGACCAAGAAATCGAAGAAGGCGAAAAAGGTCGTCGGCGCCCGGAAGAAGATGGGCGCAAGGAGCGTCGCAAAGAAGAAGACGGCAAAGAAAGCGGCGAAGACATCCGCCAAGAAGAAATCTGCCAAGAAAAAATCTGCCAAAAAATCTGCCAAGAAATCTGCGAAGAAGGCCGCTCCTGCGCGGAAGGCTGCGAAAAAGAGGGCTGCGCCGCGCAAGCGCGCGTCAGCGCCCGTGCCGCCTGCCCCCAGCATGGAAGAACCGGCTCCCGCGGCGATGCCGAGCTGGAGTGCGCCCGCGATGGGCAGCACGGAGGCAGACGAGGAGGCACGCTGAAGACGGTTCGCCAGCCGGCGATCCGGACTTGGTCAGCGACATTCGATTTCGGACCGCGCGATCGAACGCTCGCGCGGTCCGCGCCTTTTTTGAGGGGGAGTCTCGTCCCGGGTCGGCGAATCGGCGTTCGGCGCAGTAGAGAACCTCGAGCCCTGATCGCATTTGGCGCCTGTTGGAAGCGTCGTCCGGCTCAATTTGTGTCCGAGATGCCACACTCCCCGACAACATGTTCCTGAAACGCCTCTAAAAGATCAAAACGCCTAAAAAGGCGGCAGTTGCTCCCGTTTTTGGCTTCACCCCACAGTCCCGCGGCCGCAGATTGCAACCATTGCAGGGTCGTTTCGCGACGAAAAATTATCGGATGCCTTGGGGTTCCGAAAATTCAGTCGCTCAAAGTGGGATCAATGGGGATCGCAATGAGGAAAGTTGGTTTGACAATCGCCGCAGCGCTGGCGCTCGGCAGCTCGGCTTACGCGGCTGACATCAGGATGCCGGTCAAAGCCGTGGCGCCGCCGGTGGTCGTGTCGCCGTGGGATTTCGCGTTCGGTGCGTCGATCTCCAGCGATTATCGTTTCCGCGGTATTTCGCAGTCGAACCGTCATCCGTCGGTCGCCGCCTATTTCGAGCCCCGCTACAACATCAATGACACGCTGCAACTCTATGTGGGCGTCGGCGGCGCCAGCATCTCGTTCCCGAACCGCGCAGCGGCGGAGATCGACGTCTACGGCGGTATCCGCCCGACCTTCGGTCCGGTCGCTTTCGACTTCGGTGTGTTCGGCTACCTGTATCCGGGCGGGCGGTGCCACTATGGCGCAGCGGTCGATACCGCGGGCAACGCTCTCGATCTGGAGTGCCTCACCAACTTCATCGCTCCGAGCGGTAACGTCATCAAGAAGGATCTCGACTTCTTCGAAGTGTATGGCAAGGTTCTGTGGACCGTCACGGACCAGTGGGCGCTGGGCGCGAACTACTACTACACGCCGTCTTATCTGAACTCGGGAGCGGACGGCCACTACGT
The DNA here is from genome assembly GCF_031157255.1 of Bradyrhizobium sp. LHD-71. Lineage (GTDB taxonomy): Bacteria > Pseudomonadota > Alphaproteobacteria > Rhizobiales > Xanthobacteraceae > P52-10. The sequence continues at coordinate 179,120 of NZ_JAVIFX010000003.1, forward strand.
GTCCGGTACAGCGAAATGGACGGCGCCTGGGGCGCTGTTGCCGATGGGCCTCGGCATGTACGTTTCAGGTGAATTCGGCCGGCAGTTCCTCGGCACGTCGGATTCATTCTACGGAACGGGTATCGTCGACCCGGTGTCCGGCCTCGGACCGTTTCCGTTCGGCATCGACTACAAGGACTACAACACCTGGAACGTCGGTATCGGCTTCACGTACAAGGTGTTCACACTTGATCTGCGCTATTCGGGCACGGACCTGAAAAAGGGTGATTGCAACGCCTTCACAAGCGATCAGACTGCCTCGTTCTCGGGATCGTTCACGCCGATCAATCCGGGTGGCTACGGCTCCAAGTGGTGTGGCGATGCGTTCATCGCCAAGTTCTCGGCGGATCTCGTGGCCTCGCAACATCTGAAGTAACGGTCTGCTTAAGGACCAAGATTATGGGCGGCAGGTCATCTGCCGCCCTTTTTCTTGCCCTCATGCCATGCCATGTCACGAGCCGCAGGTGGATCCGGAGCGGGCGCGCCTTAGCCAATCCGTCGATCGCCCCGAAGACTGTCGCACGCTCTGGTCCGCCGTTTGCTTTCCGCGTGTATGATGTTGGATACGCAGCAGACCAAACACGACCCCGGCGCAGGCTTCGCAAGCAAGAAGGCACTTGGCGTCGCTGCGGTCCCCGCCATCCTGTGCGCCGCCGGTTGCACGCTCGCGATATATGTCATGGAAAGCTCGTCGGCGCTTGCGGCTTATCCGATGGCCGCGATCCCATTCGCAACCTCGATCGTACTCGTCATCAGCCAGCCTCATGCGATTCCGGCGCAGCCGCGGGCGCTGATCGGCGGTCACCTGATATCGGCGCTGGTCGGTCTCGTCATGCTGGCAGTGGCCGGTTCCGGATCGGTTGCAGCCGCGGTTGCGGTCGGACTCGCGGTGCTGGCGATGCTGATGACGGATACGCTGCATCCACCAGCGGGAATCAATCCGTTGCTGGTCGTCACGGGCAATCTCTCATGGTCGTTCATCATCGCGCCGGTTCTGGTCGGCGCGCTGATGCTCGCTGTGTTCGCGCTTGCGTGGCACCGCCTGGTCCTGCGCAACGCGTGGCCGGAGCGCTGGCTGTAGCAGCGCGATGAGCGATTTGGACCGGAGCAATTACGCCCCGAGATCCGCCTTCGCCGCGTTCGCAACGACAAAGTGATCGCCCTCGCGCTCGAACACGACATTGCGGCCGTGGAACGCGTGCAGCGTCGCCCGATGTCCGATCGAGACGAAGGTCGTTGCCGGCAATTGCTTGTACAGCAGCTGGTACAGCGCCGCCTCCGACGGTTCGTCGAGCGAAGCGGTGGCCTCGTCGAGAAACAGATACTGCGGCTTGTGCAGCAACGCTCGCGCGACGCCGAGCCGCTGCTGCTCGCCGAGTGAGAGCAGCCGGTTCCAGTGATTGTGCTCGTCGAGGCGCCCGGCAAGCGCCGGCAGGCCGACCGCCCGCAGCACATCGGTCAGCTCCGCCGTGCTGAACGCATCCTCGGCAGCCGGATAGACGATGGCGCCTTTCAACGAACCGACGGGGAAGTAAGGCCGCTGTGGCAGCATCATCAGCGTGGCGTCAGCCGGCACGGCGATTTCGCCCTTGCCGAACGGCCAGATGCCGGCGATGGCACGGAACAGGGTCGACTTGCCCGAGCCGGACGGGCCTGTCACCAGCACCCGTTCACCATCCCGGACAGAGAATCCGTTCGCGGCAACGAGCGGTCTTCCATCAGGAAGCTGTACGGCGAGTTCCTTGATGTGGATCGCTTCACCGGATGATGGCGTCATACGCACCATGTCCTTGCGGGTCGCAAGGTCGGTCGCGTTTGCAATCGATGCCTCGAAGCCGTCGAGACGGGCAACGACCGCGCGCCATTCGGCCAGGCTCCGATAGGCGGTAACGAAGAATGACAGTGCACCCTGCACGCTGCCGAAGGCGGACGCCGTCTGCATCATGCCGCCGAGCTGGACCTTGTCCGCGAAATAGGCGGGCGCGATCAGCACCAGCGGAAAGACCTGCGACGCCTGCGAGTAACCGGTGGTGAACGCTGTCAGCCACTTGGTGCGGATCATGATCTGCAGCCAGTTGCCGACGACGCGGTTGAACCGGTCCAGCAGCCGTCCCCGCTCGGCCTCGTCGCCGCGCAACAACGCGATCTGTTCGGAGTTTTCGCGAACCCGGACCAGATTGAATCGGAAATCGGCCTCGTAGCGCTGTTTGGTGAAGTTCAGCGCGATCAGCGGTCGGCCGATCCAGTGCGTCAGCAATGTGCCGAGGATCGCATAGAGCAGCGCGGCCCAGACCAGGTACCCAGGAATAGTCAAATCAGCGCCGGCAATGACCAGAGGCGCTGCCTGGGAAAGGCCCCAGAGGATGACCACGAACGAAGCCAGCGTCACGATCGAGCTTAGCAGGCCGAGTCCGATCGACAGCGTGTTCGCGACAAACTGCTCGACATCCTCGGTCAGCCGCTGATCCGGATTATCTGCCGCATCGCCGAGAAGTTGCATGCGGTAGTGATTGGCGCCACCCAGCCATTCGCCGAGGTAATGCTGCGTCAGCCATTTTCGCCAGCGGATCTGCAGCCACTGGTTCAGGTAAAGCTGGTAGACCGCCAGCACGATGAACAGCGTGACGATGACCGAAAAGTAGCCGAGTTCATAGAGGAAGCTGTCCCAGTTGCGGTCCTGTAGGGCGTCGTAGAAGCGGGCGCGCCACCAGTTCAGAAGGACGTCGATAGCCACCAGCGCAAGTTCGATCGCGATGATCGCGGCAAGCAATCCGCGTCCCGCCCACTTGTCCTCCGAACGGAAGTAGGGCGCTGCAATCCGCCACACGATTGCAAGCGTCGAGCCAATATTCCTCACCGGCGCCTTCTCCTGAAAAATTGCCGGCGCGAACGGCCGGCGGGAACAATGAAATCGGCGGAAACTCGCAGATTTGTCCCACTGCGTCATCTCACTGGCGGATGAAAAGCCCGCAAGGTTGCAAGGATTTCATGATGGCGGAAATGAGACGTCTCCGGCCTGAGGCGGTTCAGCGGCCGCTCGAACGCAGCCCTCAAGGCGGTTCTCGTACGCCCGCAAACAGGTTGCTGCCTGTCAAGACTGTTCAGTTTCGCTTGGCCGAACTAGAAACCCCGCCATCGATAGCGCGGAGGCAAACTTGCAGCGACTTCTGTTTGCGGCTTTGGCTGTGTTCATGACAGCTTTCAACGGGCTTTCGTCATTCGCGCAGGAAGGATTCCCGTTCGAATCCGAATTGACACTCGATGCGGCACCGATGCGCGGCTCGAAGCGAATTCCCAACCTCGAGATCGGCCGCAGCGGCGACGTGATCATCGAACTGTGGTGCAAGGGGGCGCGAGGCCAGTTCGCCGTCGCAAATGAGACTGTGATTTTCGTGCCCGGTCCGGTCGACGATCGCGGCTGCCCGGCAGATCGCGCTGCGGCGGACGATCAACTACTGGCGGCACTCGCGGATGTCGCGACCTGGCGACGGGAAGGCGATGTTCTGGTGCTCGCGGGCCCGCGGCAGCTTCGCTTCAGGTTGAATGCGAATTGACCGAAGCGCGATCTGCAATCGCGCGACATGCCAAAGAACCCCGCCGTTTCCAGCGAGGCTCTCTTCATCGACAAGCGTTTCAGTACATCCGTGAAACCGCCGGCGAAGGCGGCTTAAACCAGTGCGAGGTTTTCGGCGCTGGTCTTGCCGCGCATTTTGTCGGTCTTCAGGTCGTAGGAGACCTTCTGGCCTTCAGCCAATCCGGAAAGTCCGGCGCGTTCGACAGCGCTAATGTGAACGAACACGTCGTTGCTTCCGTCGGACGGCTGAATGAAACCGAACCCCTTCTGACCGTTGAACCACTTCACCACACCTGTGGCCATTTTTAGCCTCTCCAGAACGCACATGCGTCAAAACGCCCGCACGACCTCCGTGGGGGCTCAGATCCAATCTTCAGCGATGTCTCGGGAAGGGCCGTCTGGCGCCGATCAACAAGGCAATTGCCACAAATCGAATATAGCCTATGTAGGCCGTTCCCCCGCGAATACAAGCGCATTCTCGGCGGCATGAGCGATAATGCGTTTGTGTCGCAGAGGCCAATAGCCTAGACACGATGATCATCAGCTCTTCGGAGGCACAATGGCTCATTTCTACGCAATTGATGACGAAGTTCATCATCAGCGTCAGGGCCCGCAACAGGGCAGCGCGCCCGGCGAGCGCCTAGTCTACACCATCACGAAATGTCTGCCCGTCGAAGGCGACGGACGCGTCCGATATCGCATCAAGAGCGAGGCGGAGAATTTCGAGCGCGTGGTCTCGGAAGATCAGCTCAGTCGACTCGATTAGCGACATTCTCGATTAGCGACATCCAAGGAGACACATGTCCCGCAACGACGCACATGACGACATCATGTATCCGTCCGCAGTTCCCTTCGTGCTCGTGCATGTGGGATGTCTGGCCGCCGTCTGGACCGGCGTCACCTGGGAGGCGCTGGCGATCTGCGTCAGCCTGTATTGGCTCCGAATATTTGCGATCGGCGCCGGATATCACCGGTACTTTTCACATCGCTCCTACGCGACCAGCAGGGCGTTCCAGTTCATGCTGGCCGTACTGGCGCAGACGACTGCTCAAAAAAGCGTTCTCTGGTGGGCCGCAAAACACCGGCACCATCATCTTCATTCGGATACCGAAGAGGATGTTCACTCGCCGGTGCAGAGTGGATTTCTTTACAGCCACGTCGGCTGGATTTTCGCCAAACGCCATGACAGCACGGACCTGACCAAGGTTGGCGACCTGACGCGGTTTCCGGAACTGGTGTGGCTGCACAAATACGAACTGCTGCCCGCAGTCGTCCTGGGCGTCCTCTGCTTCCTCGTCGGCGGGTCGTCGGGACTCGTCGTCGGCTTCCTGTGGAGCACGGTGCTGGTCTACCACGCCACCTTCTGCATCAACTCACTTGCTCATGTTCATGGCAGCCGTCGCTACGTGACCGGCGACGATTCCCGGAACAACTGGCTCCTCGCGTTCATGACGATGGGCGAGGGATGGCACAACAATCATCACGCCTATCAAAGCAGCGTGCGGCAAGGCTTTCGCTGGTGGGAGATCGATCCGACCTACTACATCCTGAAGGCGCTTTCCTGGCTCGGCGTGGTCTGGGATCTCAAGACCCCGCCGCAACCGGTGCTGCGCAATGAGCAGCGGCTCGGCTCGAAGGTGATCAACCGCGCGGCAGCACGTCTTGCCGCACGCTTCGATGCGGAGCGAATTGCCGCCGCCCTGAAGTCCTCGCTGCAGGGGCACGAGCTCTTGGCGCTGCGCGAAGGCATCGCCAAGGCGCGCGATGGTGCGACCGAGGCTCTTGCCGGCATGCACCTGCCGCATTTGCCGAGCCGTGACGAGTTCCTGAATTACGCGCGCGCCATGCTCGCGTCGTCGCCTTCGCTCGAGGAGATCGTCGACCGCGCGTACGAACTGCTGCTCGCGTCGGTCGGTACACACTTGGCTGCGCCCGCGCGGTGAGCGGGCCCAGCGTCGTCAAGTCTTCCACGGCGCCTGGGCGACCTCGCGCATGTCGTTGTGGTGGTAGAAGCTCGTCTTGCCATTGTCCCAGCTGATTCTGACACCGCTCCAGTCCCGCTCAACGATGACGCCGCGATCCTGATCGTCTCCCTGCCAAGACACTCGCTGGCCGATTCTCAGGTTCCTTGATTGATCAGGTGTCACGCGCAGGATCGCCGACTGTGGAAGTTGCTTGCATTCGAGGCTCACACAGTCAGGGAAAGACTGGCTTCGTCGGCGACACGCTCGAAGCTTTCAGCCTCGCTCTTGATGCGGTAACGAATTTCGCCATTGCGTTCGATCGGCAGCGCCCGAATGATCTTGAAAGAGCCCGTGCCTGTCGGCATCGCGCTGTGGCCGGCGCGATAACGGACTCGCTGGCCTTCGGAAAATCTGTGGGTCATCGCTGATCTCCAAGCGTGAAGTGGCTCACAATTCTGTAGTGTTCACTCGAGTAGGACCGGCAAGTGCAGCCGCCGCGCTAAAGACGGAAATCAATGCTGCGAAGCACCACCCCGCGCGGGGTTCCCTCGAGTTCCGATACGAGGATCTTTCGCATCGCCGCAGCTTCGATCCGCTGGCGCAGGCGTATGAACTGAGCTTCGCGCTGACTCGCGCTCACCCCGGCGCGGCCTTCGAGAGCGTCCATCGCCGCGGTGCTGATCGAGCACGGCACCTCGACGTCGTCCTGCATCAGCGTGAAGCGAACGATCATACGATCGTAGTCGTAATTCTGGTACTCACCCTGGGTGATCGCCATGGGATCACTCGATTGGAGATCGAGCCTCCGTCCTTTCCGGTCGAGACTGATGAGAGCGCAGCGGGTGGATAATCGCATTCATGGCGCTCCTCCTATGGCAGGCGGGAGCGCGATCGCGTCTCTCAGCCACCGGCGCCTAGAGCAGATTCAGCCGGTGATGGAACTTCATGTAGGCCCCGGCCGACCAAATAGCCAGAGCAACGCCGAAAGAAAGGGGTTCTGGCGGGCCGCTAACCGGCGCCGATGATGGTGTCGGCGCAGGCTTGCCCCGCCTGAATCGCGCCGTTGTAGCCGCCGTACCCGGCATAGGACGACGCAAGATAGAGGCGGTCGATGACCGTTTGCGGCGATCGCGATTGAGTGTGAGATGCATCCGGCGGGTTGGGCGCAAAGCCGTAGGCCGCGCCGTCCGGCGCATTCAGGTAGCTCACCATCGAGCTTGCGGTGTTGAAGGAGGAGGCGACCGCAGCCGCTTGCAGGCCCGGATAGATGCCGTCGAGGTGGGCGACGATGGCATCGCGCCAGCGTCCGCGCTTGGCGGTATAGACGGATCGTTCCATGCCTTCCCAGTTGGCAAGGCGGTCGGTCCCGACGACCGAGACGATGAAGGGTGAAACCGGCACGCCGGAATCGATTGCCGAATAGTTGACGATCGAGAAGGGCGGCATCCGGGCCGCAGGCTCGTCGGCAAACAGTGCCGAGCCCTTCGCGTAATCGGCCAGGCTGGCCATCCATTCCGGCAGCAACTGAGTTGAATAGCTCGTCAGCCCGATCGCATCCGGCTTGCACGACAGGCCGAGCGTCAGCGCGAACAGCGACACCGATGACTTGCGGCCGGCATAGCTCGCCGACAACCGCGAGCCCTCGGCCTCCGGCAGGAGTGCTGCCGCCACGCCCGGCGCGGCGTTGCTGACGATGCAATCCGCCTCGTCCGTCTGCGGATCGCCACCCGCCTTGGCGATATGGGTGACCGAGTTGGCGCGACCTTGCGCATCAACGCCGATGCCGGTGGCGACGCGGCGGAGCGCGATCGCGCAGCCTTCGCTACGCAGGATCGTCCGGGCCAGCGCGCTCGAGAGCCGCTGCGAGCCGGTCTTCACGTAGCGTCCGCCGCTTTGCAGGTAGCCGCCCTGGGCCGTTGCAAAGAAGATCCACCACAGTGACGCTGGGTCGTCGTGATAGTGCCAGAGGTTGCCGGCCAGCGCGCATTTCACGGCTTCATTGCCGCCGAACGCGGCGTCGAATTTCTGCGCAAGCGACAGATCCCAGTCGTGGATTTCCGGCAAGGCCGCCTTCAAGGCGTCGAGGTTCTCGAGCGTGTTCCGGAAGCGCCCCTCGCGCGCCAGGGTGCCGGCGGCGTCCGCCAGACGCTCCATCTCGTGCAGGATCGAGGCGATCCCGTCGCGGGCGTCGGGAAAGCGCTGCGTCAACGCTTCGCGCGCTGCGGCGAAGTTCGCCGGCAGCATAAACGGCTCGCGCAACGGGCCGCCGCGCACCTCAAAAACCGATCCGGTCGAGACCCACTCGACCTTGTCGAGCACGCCGGCGCGGGTCAGCGCGAGATGCTTGAGGTCGCGTGCGTCTTCAGGGCCAGAAGTCTTGTGCAGCGAGGCTTCGATGAACAGGTCGCCGGCCTTGTAGCTGGACGCGGCGCCGCCGACCGAGTTGCCGCGCTCGATGAGCAGCACCTTGCGGCCTTCGCGCGCAAGGATTGCGCCGGCCGTCAGTCCGCCGAGACCGGCTCCGATCACCACCACATCATAGCGGGCCATTGACCTCTCCGTTTCAGCGGGCTCGTTCTTTGCCGCCGCGTCGGGTCAAGTCAATGGCTGCGGGTGTCCCCGTTCTAACGTTCGCGTCACCTTGCGGCACCCTCGCAGGCGTGCGTGAGAACCAGGAAGATGACTGGCAAGTTTATGAAACTAGCGCGCTTTTTTGGATTTGACGTTCGTGCGCAGGTCGAATTCAGCGCGCGAGTCGCTATTTCCAGGCCGAGGTCTCCGAATCCCAGCGTTGCCCGCGGAACTGCTTTGCCAATGCCGCGAGCATCTGCTCGTCGTTGAGCGTCAGGGTCTCTTCGTCGTTGCCGCTGGAGTTCTCGACCAGGTTGAGCTTCGGTCCCGCACTCTCGTCCACCGTCTCGATCGACGCACTGCCGGTCCAGAGCAGCAGGTGATCCGACGCGCCGGGCCTGTCGGGGGACACCAGTGCGGTGATTTCGATGCTTTCAACCAGGCCAAGCGCAGGGAGGATGGTGCTCGGCCGTTTCAAATGGATCTTGAGCTCGCCACTCATCGGGTTCCAGTTTGACGACACCACCTTGGCCGGCAGCGATGTGGCCAGCGCATTCGAGACAGCGGCGGCAAGCTTATCGCGGCTGATTTTGCCGGCCTCGCGCCATTCGGCGGCGGGGAAGCGGATGGTTCGCTCCATGTCCATGTTGCCGTCAGTCCAGCCGGCAGTGATCACCTCCGGCTGGGCACGCAGCTTTTCGATCAGCGCCGGCGCCCGCTCGGGATCCACCGTGAAACGCAATACCTGCTCGTCGGATCGCAGCTCGGCGCAGGACGCCAGCAGGCCATAGAGCGCCACCTGGATGTTCTCGCCGCGCAGGCGGCGCACGAAATCGACCACGCTGTCGCGCCTGACCTTCACGGCGATCGCCTCGGGTGACACTTCTGTGAAATCCTCCGGCGTGGCCGAGATCGCGTCCTCGGTCGCCTGCTGTTCCCTGAATTCTCTCTCGCTGACGTCGCTGTTGTCGGTCGATTCGATCTCCGAGACCTGACCGCCGATGGTGATCTTGCCCGTGAAATCGAAGCTGGACCCGTTGCGCTTGCGGATGAGATTGACCGTAACGGGAACCTTGCCCTCGCGGCTTTGCGCCGTCCCCGAGAGCTTGTCGCCGGAGACCGCAAGATCCACCACGAAGCGGTCGGTCCGGTTGGCGTCTGTCAGTGTGGGGAAGCAGACGTCCAGCTGTGCCGCCGTCGTTTCTCCGTTCTGGCGCACGTCCCTCAGGACCACGTCGGCGCGATCCTCCATCAGGCCTTCGAGATGCGTGAAGTAGCGCGCCTCGTTTGCCGGCGCGGCTTTTGTGGCCTTGCCTGCCTGCGCGAAGATTGCGGACGCCGCCGGAGGGATTCCAGTGAGCAGAAGAATCGAAAACAGGATTGTCGCGCGCATCGGCACCCCTCGAAGCAGGCGTTTAGTTCGAACCGGCTATCTATAGATCAGGCGCCGATGGCGATACGAAGGAAATCGCTCGCTATTCTTGCCAAAAAACACGACTGCCAAAAAAGAAGGCCGCCCGGAGGCGGCCTTCGATTTCGGCGTTGCAGTCGGGCTCAGAAGCCCATGCCGCCCATGCCACCCATGCCGCCGCCGGCCGGCATCGCCGGCGCCGGCTCCTTCGGCAGCTCGGCGACCATCGCTTCGGTGGTGACGAGCAGACCTGCGACCGACGCTGCGTCCTGCAGCGCGGTGCGCACGACCTTGGCAGGATCGATGATGCCCTTGGCGACGAGGTCGACATATTCCTCGTTCTGGGCGTCGAAGCCGTAGGTGTCGTCCTTGTTGTCGAGGATCTTGCCGACGACAATCGAGCCTTCCACGCCGGCATTCTCCGCGATCTGCCGGATCGGAGCTTCCAGCGCCTTCAGCACGATGTTGATGCCGGCCTGCACGTCGGCGTTGTCATTGGCGAGCTTGCCGACTGCCTTCTTGGCCCGCAGCAGCGCCGTGCCGCCGCCGGGGACGATGCCTTCCTGCACCGCCGCGCGGGTGGCATTGAGCGCGTCCTCGACGCGGTCCTTCTTCTCCTTCACCTCGACCTCGGTCGCACCGCCGACCTTGATCACGGCGACGCCGCCGGCGAGCTTGGCAAGCCGCTCCTGCAGCTTCTCGCGGTCGTAATCCGAGGTGGTCTCCTCGATCTGCGCCTTGATCTGGGCGACGCGCGCTTCGATGTCCTTCTTCTTGCCGGCGCCGTTGACGATTGTGGTGTTCTCCTTGTCGATCACCACCTTCTTGGCGCGGCCGAGCATCTGGACGGTCACGCTCTCGAGCTTGATGCCGAGTTCCTCGGAGATGAGCTGGCCGCCGGTCAGGATCGCGATGTCTTCCAGCATCGCCTTGCGACGGTCGCCGAAGCCCGGCGCCTTGACCGCTGCGACCTTCAAACCGCCGCGCAGGCGGTTGACGACGAGGGTTGCGAGCGCCTCGCCTTCGACGTCTTCAGCGACGATCAGCAGCGGACGACCCGACTGCACTACCGCTTCCAGCACCGGCAGCATCGCCTGCAGGCCCGACAGCTTCTTCTCGTGCAGCAGGATGTAGGCGTCTTCGAGCTCCGCCGTCATCTTCTCGGCATTGGTGATGAAATACGGCGACAGGTAGCCGCGGTCGAACTTCATGCCTTCGACGATGTCGACGTCGGTCTCCAGCGACTTTGCTTCCTCGACGGTGATCACGCCCTCGTTGCCGACTTTCTGCATCGCCTGCGCGATCATCTTGCCGATGGTGGTGTCGCCGTTCGACGAGATTGTGCCGACCTGTGCCACTTCCGACGAGGCGGCGACCGGCTTGGCGCGCTTCTCGATGTCCTTGACGACGGCGGCGACGGCGATGTCGATGCCGCGCTTCAGGTCCATCGGGTTCATGCCGGCGGCGACCGACTTGGCGCCTTCGCGCACGATCGCCTGTGCCAGCACGGTGGCGGTGGTGGTGCCGTCACCCGCGGTGTCGTTGGTCTTGCTTGCGACCTCGCGCACCATCTGCGCGCCCATGTTCTCGAACTTGTCGTCGAGCTCGATCTCCTTGGCGACGGTGACGCCGTCCTTGGTGATGCGTGGTGCGCCGAAGCTCTTGTCGATCACGACATTGCGGCCCTTCGGACCAAGCGTGACCTTGACTGCGTTGGCGAGGGTGTCGACGCCGCGCAGCATGCGTTCGCGCGCGTCGCCTGCGAATTTGACGTCCTTGGCTGCCATATCTGTTACTCCTGATGCTGGTCTTTCATCTCATCCTGTTGAGGTAGTGCGAGCCGTGCAAAGGATGGACTGATGATTGGAAAATCGGGCGTTCAGCGCTTACGACAGCACGCCCATGATGTCGGACTCCTTCATGATCAGGAGTTCCTCGTTGTCCAGCTTGACCTCGGTGCCGGACCACTTTCCGAACAGCACCTTGTCGCCGACCTTGATATCGATCGGAATGAGCTTGCCGGTTTCGTCGCGGCCGCCCGGACCGACGGCGATCACCTGCCCTTGCGAGGGCTTTTCCTTGGCTGTGTCGGGAATGATGATCCCGCCCGAGGACTTTTCTTCGGCGTCGATGCGCTTGACGACGACACGATCGTGGAGCGGACGGAATTTCGTCTTGGCCATGGGGATCCTCACTGTACGTTAGGTAGGGTAGGTTAGGCTGGGCGATGGCGCTCAAGCGCGCGGCGGAATGGGAAATTTAGCAATCTGTCCCGAAGAGTGCTAAACCGGCAGCGGACATATGGCCTTTAGCCCGTTCCTGTCAAGCAAACGCACTTTAAGGCCTTGGTGAGGCCGATATTGCATGATTTGGAAACTGGATGTGCCGGACGCGATTTCGGGGATCTCGCCTGCGGTGCTTGTTTGTTGGGGTTCGCGCTTGCCAGAAAGAGCCGGCGCGTCCAGAATCTGCGCGGGGATGTCTTAGAGATGGTCAGTTCAAAATTTGCGCGTGCAATCGCCCGTACGGCAATGGCTGGTGCTTGTGCCAGCCTGCTGTCGGCCTGTGGTGGCGGCACGAGCTTGAGCGGCATGTTTGGAGGCTCGTCGTCTCCGCCTCCGCCTGATACGCCTGCGGTGGCGGAACTGCCGGCGAGCATTCGCGCCGACGAGATCGTCGGCCGATGGGGGCTCGCCGCCTATCACAAGCCGGAAGATCGCGCGCGCACCGAGGCTGCCGCACGCAACCAGTGCCGCCAGCCCTATGTCATCAATGCCGGTGCCGGCGGCGGCGTGATCATGCACCTTGCCGACGAAGCGCAGCCGCAGGAATTGCGGCTCAAAGGAGGGCCTGCCGGCAAGAACTATATTGGGCCGCCGGGTCCTGGCGGTGGCGAGAAGGATCGCGAGATCGTCTCCTTCGACGGGCGCGTGATGCAGACGCGTTTCCTCGACCCCGATGCGTCCAATCGCTACGGCACCATGGTCTATGTGCGCTGCGCGCCCCGCGCTTGAGCTGAACAGCACGCTGGGCATCCTCGTGCCGATTTGCTAGCGGTGGACCCGTCATTGCCGCTTTGAGAGCATGGCAAGCTTGCAATATCAGCCATGTTCCGCAGCATCGTCACAGCTCCAACGCGCGCGATCACCGTTCTGTCGGTGACGCAAATCCTCGGCTGGGGCGCACTTTACTATCCACCCGCGCTGGCCGCGCCACTGATCGCTGCTGAAACCGGCTGGTCGTTCACCCTGGCGATGTTCGGCTTCTCCATCGGTCTCGGCGTGTCCGGCCTCGCGTCGCCGTTTGCCTGCGGCATGGTGGACCGCCGCGGCGGCAATCTGGTGATGTCGGTCGGCGCGCTGGTTGGCGCTTGCGGGCTGATCGCGATCGCGCTTGCCGGTAACCCGATCGTCTACCTGCTCGCCTGGGTCCTGATCGGCATCGCCATGGCCTCGACGCTTTACGACGCCTCGTTCTCGACCCTGACCTACCTCTTCGGCACGGCTGCGCGTAGGCCGATCACCATCGTCACTTTTGCGGGTGGGCTGGCAGGAACCGTGGCCTGGCCTGCCACGCATGGCCTGATCGAAGTCGTCGGTTGGCGCGGCGCCTATCTGGTGTTCGCAGCCATCCTCGCGCTGGTGGTCGCGCCGCTGCATGCCTTCGCGCTGCCGCGGGAGAAAATCGTCGCACCTGCCACCCCGCACGCGCCCTCTGCGGCGCCGCCGGCAAAATTTCTTGCGCCGCGCGGCCTGCCGTTCGTGCTGATTGCCGCTGGCTTTTCCGTGCACGCGTTCGTCATGTCGGGCATTGCCGCCCACCTGCTCGGCATGCTGCAGCGGGGCGGCATCGATGCCGGCAGCGCGGTCATGGTCGGCGCGCTGATCGGCCCGGCGCAGGTCGTCTCGCGTTTTGCTGATTTCGCAACCAGGGGCAGGGCGCATCCCTTGTGGATCGCGCGCATGGGCATGGCGCTGATGGCCGCGGCGTTCGTGCTGCTGCTGCTCGGCGGCATCTCGTTCGAGCATGCCGCGCTGTTTGCAATCGTCTACGGCACGGCCAACGGCATCATGACCATCGCCCGCGGCGCGCTGACGCTGCTGCTGTTCGGTCCGGTCGGCTACGGTCAGGTGCTCGGGCGCATCGCCCGTCCCGCGCAGATCCTGCAGGCGACCGCGCCATTTGTGCTGGCCTTTGTCATCGACTGGTCGAGCGACGCGGCTGTGCTCGCCATATCGGCAGTGGCCACCCTCGTGGCGATGAGCTGCTTCTGGATGCTGAAGCGGCCGGCATAGCGCCTGTTCCCGCAAGTGTGGCCATACGGAGAGGCGAGCCGCTCAGCCGAACAATGCGTCGATGTCGTTCTGGGAGGCGTGGCCTTCCTCGCCGACCGCCTTGGGGCCGTTGAGCAGGCGCTCGTCGCCGACGCGCTCGTCGACCAATGGCGGCGCATGCGCCTTGATCGCGTCGACGCCGCCCCAGATGTCCATCATGACGTTGATGTGATGCTCGATGAACTTCATCGTCGTCATCACCTTATTGATACGCTGACCTGTCAGGTCCTGGAAATTGCACGCCTCGAAGATGGTGATGACGCGCTCTTGAATGTCCTGGTTGAGACGGGCCTGCTGATCCGCCGACAGCGGCTTGCCCATGGCGCTCGCCGCTTCGTCGATCGCTTCCGCGGCCTCGAGGATCTGCTGGGTTGCCTCCTCGGTGCCGCCGACCACTGCGCCCAGTTCCCCGGTGACCTTGGTCATCTCCTCGCCGTTGAAGCTTTTGCCGTGCAATACCGCGATCTCGCGCTTGGTGCGATTGATGGCTTCATGGATCAGGTCGAGCTCGACCTTCAGCTTGTCGCACTGCTCGATCTGCGCGCGATAGGCTTCGAGCGTGGCCTGCATGCTGTCGGTTCGGATCGAAGCCGGCTTGTCCAGGCCGTCATGCGTCGCAGCCATCTGTGCACGGATCGCCCGTAGCTCGCTCATGATCTCGTTGTGATAAGGCGTCGGGCTCGCGTCGAGCATTTCCGGCATCGGCATCGTCTCAAAGCCGACTTCTTCGATACGAAAACGCTTTCGCTGAACAGGCATCAGATTTCCCCCACCGATTTTCAGTCGCGCGTTCTAGCGGATGTCTTTTAACGTGGAGTTCACATCGAGTTCGTCGTCCCGCCTGCGAACGGCGCGCGCGATCACTCGCGATTAACCATGCGCATTCGCCGTTCATGGAAAATAAACGCTACGCCGAAGAACAGCCTGTGTGTCGTGTCGTGGTGAATCGAAACTCCGATCGCGTTTACCAAAGCGAATTCGATTTCGCTTTTAGTGACCTCGCGGCGAGTTCGCCGACCTCAATGTCTCGCGGGGCCAACGGCGAGACGATCGTCAACGACGAGCAGTGCAGAGTACGTCGATGTTCGGAAAAAAAGCTTCGGCGCTGGCGCTCAGCGCTTTGTTTCTGGCCGCCTGCGTCACCGATGAGGCGGCCGCACAGTCCAGAGGACGGACCAACCAGGGATCCAACATGGGCGGTGGCTTCATCGAGCTCCTGTTTGGTGGACATCAGCGAGAGACGTCGCCCTACCACCAGCCTTATCGGGCGCCGCAAGCGGCGTACTATCAGCAGCCGCAGTATTACGACCAGTATCAGCAGCAGCCGATGTATGAGGACCGGCAGGCCTATGCGCCCGCCAGCCCCGCGGAGACGTCGGTCGATCCGAAATTCTTCAAGCAGGTGGTCAGTTACCCGGGCCGCGAAGGCGCGGGCACCATCGTCATCGATACACCGAGCAAGTTTCTGTATCTGGTGCAGGGCGACGGTACGGCGCTGCGCTACGGGATCGGCGTCGGGCGGCCGGGCTTCACCTGGTCCGGCATGAAGACGGTATCGATGAAGAAGGAGTGGCCGTCGTGGACGCCGCCAGCGGAGATGCTGAAGCGCCGTCCCGATTTGCCGCGCTTCATGGATGGCGGCCCCGACAATCCACTAGGCGCGCGGGCCCTGTATCTCGGCTCATCACTGTATCGCATTCACGGCTCGAACGAGCCCTGGACCATCGGCACGTCGGTATCGTCCGGCTGCATCCGAATGCGGAACGAGGACGTCATCGACCTTTACAACCGCGTCAAGGTCGGCACCCGCGTCGTGGTGATCTGACTTCGTCTTGATCTGACCTTGCTTGGCTTCTCACAGCCGCGGCCGCCAGCTCCGCGTCACCGGAGTGGCGGCCGTATGATTTCGCGGGGACGACGCGGTTGCCAATCCGGTCCCGTCGCGCTCTAAAATCCCCTTCAACGCAGAAGAGTGAAGGGAACGACGATGAGCGCGGTCGAGAACATCCAGGAGATCGCCCCGTACAAGGGCCTTCGCTACAAGAAGCGCGTGATGGTCGTGGATGCGGCCAACGAAGCACGGTTGATGGCGCATTGCGGCATTGATCCGGCGACCTTCCGCGGCTGCGCCGACCCGTCGGCGTTCATCAGCTTTGCGATCCAGGAGGGCGTACGCAACGGCATCTCGTCGAACGGCGGCGTGAACATGGTGCAGGGGCTGGTGCAGAGCCGGCCGCTCCGGCTCGATGAAAAGATCACGGTCACCGGCGAAATCCTCGATGTGCAGTCCTCGCCGCGGGGGCGGGTGACCACCAGCGAAACCTGGTATCACGGCGAGAACGGCGAGAACGGCATCACCTCGAAGCGCAAGTCGCTGAAGACCGACCCGACCAAATATGCCGATCCCAACCTGCGCGGCGCAGGCGAGCGGCCGGCTCCCGTCATCGCCGATCTCTCGGCGCTGACGAAGCTCTGCCAGTTCACGCTGACGCCTGAGGATGTGAAGGGCTACGGTCTCAACACCACCAACGCCATTCATTTCGATGAAGACGCCGCCCGGCGCGCAGGCTACCGCGCGCCGATCATCGGTGGCGGCCATGGCGTGCGTTTCCTCACCGAGGCGATCTGGAAGGAGTTTGCGCCAAAGGCCATCGACGTCGACATCTACTTCCGCCGACCGCTGTTCTGGGACGACACCTTCGACATTATGGTCGATGCCGCCGGCGGTAAATGGAATGCGATGTGCCTCGCCAAGGACGGCAAGGTCGCGACGGAGATGCGCATCAATTCGATAGGGGGGTAAGGCACTATCAACGGAGTGTAGCCCGGATGAGCGAGCGACATCCGGGGATCCTTGCCGCAGAGTCTGGCCCGCATGTCGCTTCGCTCATGCGGGCTACAGACTAGGCTCGTCGCCGCTTAGGCGAAGTCGCCGTCGCCGGAATCGAAGTCGTCCGAGCCGTAGTCGTCTTCGCCGCCGTCGTCGTGGTGCTCGCTGCTAGCCTGGTCGAAACTGCTCTGTCGCGAGTCCGCCGCATCGGCATTGCGGTCATCGCGGCCGACATCGCCGGCGCCGGCCTCGCGCGCGAGGTCACCCTTCGACTGGTCATTCGACCACGGGCTTGCGCCCTCGCTGTCTTTGCCCGCAGCGGTATCGCCGAAGCCATGCTTGGCGCCACCCATCAGTCCGCCGATGCTGTTCATGAGAAGCGAGCCACCGATCACGCCGGCCGCTGCGGCTGCTGCTGTACCGAGAAACGAGCCGCCGCCAGGTCCTCCGCCTTGCTGCATACGGGGGTCGCCCTGAGGCATCGGCGCGTTGCGCGGATCGTTTTGAAGGACGGCGCCAGTATTCCACGCCGGACGATCGGCGCTGCCGGCGCGTACGTTCGGCACCGAGCCGCGGTTCTGCTGCTGGCCGAAGATCGCATCGCGCATGCTGTCAAGAAAGCCGCCCTGCTGTTCCTGTGCGGGGGCTCCGCCCTCGAGCTCTTCGATGCGTGCGGCGGCGCGCTTCAGCGCCTCCTCCTGCAACAGCACCGTCTGCACCAGCGGATAGATCGCGTGCGGTGCACGCGTGAGACCCTGGCTGATAGCAGCCATGGCGTCCGCATCGCGCGGGGCGCCTTCGAGGCTGGCAAGACGGTCGAACAGTTCATCGAGCAGCTGACGCTCTTGGGGATTCATTTTCGCCTCCTCCATGAAGACATGGCCCGATGTAGGTAATGTCTGTGGCGGCCCAAAGCCGCCTTACGAAAATAAATTTTTGGACATGTGCGACAATTTCGACCGGCCCCAGCGGCTAGTGCGGTGAATTCGAAATTCCTGCCAACCTTGCGGCAATCTCATCGCAGGAATCTAGAATTCAAAACCGCACTAGAATCATGAAGTTGCTAGTGCTCCTTATGTTTCCGAAGTTCGCATGAGAGTGTGCCGCAAAGTGATGCGAACGGAGCACTAGTCATGCCAAAGTCACATTCTGCGCCGCGAGCAGTTTGGGAAAGTTGTCGCTTATCAGCCAGTCGTACTCGTTCTTGCGCTGGTCCGTGAACGGGTCGAGTGCCACCAGCGTCGCGTCCACGAAGCCCGGATGGCACATGATCAGGCCGCCATCGGGCAGGCGCATCAGGAAGCGTTCGAACAGCTTGGCGAAGTCGGGCTTCTTGGAAAAGTTGTAGGCGCCGGCGAACGCCGGATTGAAGCGAAGGCCAGCGCGTGTAGCGTCATCGCGGAAACCCTTGCTGAGCACGTCGAGCATCAGCGTCTTGGCGTCGCGGAATCGGCCGGTGCGTGGTCCGCCGCGGCCGCACTGCCGCACCCACGCGTTCGGCACCTGGTCCTTCACCGCCGCGACAAACGCCTCGCGCACCTGCGGAAAGAGCTGAACGTGCTGGTGTCCGTCCACATAGTCCGGCGTCTTGCCGGTCATGTCGATGAACGCCTTGATCTGTGCGGCGATCTCCGCGCGCAGGATCTCTGTGTCGAGCCGGCGCAGCACCCCTGCCTGCAGGAGCTTGCCGAGCTTGGGAAACTCGCCGTCTTTCTGCGGCCGGACGTGAATCGTCAGCGGGTGAAACGGCGCCGTCAGCGTCACGTGCAGTCCGATCGCGAATCCCGGCACATCCGCGGCCACGCTCTTCAGCGCGTCGATCTCGGTCCGTGTGAAGGCGGGGGTCACCACCATCACCGACGTTGCGCTTAGTCGTCGCCGTGCGATCAGGTCGCGGATCGCACGGTTGATTCCTTCCGACAGGCCGTAGTCATCCGCGCAAAGCGAGATCCGGCGCGGTGCGGGCGCCTCGCTCATTCGGCCGCGGTCCGCGACGAATCGGCAAGCGGGATGTCGGTCTGCATCTCGTCGCTACCTGCGCGCCGGGTGGTCTTCTCCGCCACGAAATAGACCGGCCGGGCTTTCAGCTCGTAGATGATCTTGCCGATATACTCGCCGACGACGCCGAGCATCACGAGCTGCATTCCGCCGAGCACCATCACGCCGACGATCACTGAGGCGTAGCCGGGCACTGATTTGCCGTCCACGAACGTTTCCCACAGGATCATCAGGCCGACGACGAAGGCGGCGAGCGCGATCAGTGCGCCAAGCATGATCGCGGCCCGCAGCGGGGCGACGGAAAACGAAGTCAGGCCGTCGATCGACAGGCCGATCAGCCGGCCCGGGCTGAACGACGTCTGGCCGTGCGCACGCGGCTCGGGATCGTAATCGACGCGCTTCTGGCGGAAGCCGATCCAGCTCGACAACCCCTTGAAGAACCGGTTGCGCTCGGGAAACTGGCGCAATGCCGCGGCCGCCCGCGGTGACAGCAGACGGAAGTCGCCGGCATCCGGTGGAATCTTGTGCCGGGCGCGAAAGTTCATCAGCGCATAAAAGCCTCTCACTGCGAGCCGCAGCAGCATGGCTTCATTCTTGCGATGCGCCTTTGCCGTATAGACGACATCGTAGCTGTCTTCGATCCAGTGTCTGACCAGTGTTTCGACCAGCACTGGCGGATGCTGGCCGTCGCCATCCATGAACAGCACTGCGCCACCGCGCCGCGCATGGTCGAGGCCGGCCATCAGCGCCGCTTCCTTGCCGAAATTGCGCGACAGCGAAATCACGCTCACGTCCAGCGTCGTCGCTTTCAGTCCGCGCGCGACGGCGAGCGTATCGTCGCGGCTGCCGTCGTCGACGTAAATGACTTCGCTGGCAAGGCCGTAAGTCTGCTTCAGCTTTGCAGCAAGTGCGGCGATGCGCTCATGCAGGTGCGTGAGGCCCGCGCCTTCATTGTAGGCCGGTACGACGATCGACAGGCCTTTGCTGGCACTCGATCGTGCGTCGGCGGACAGATCGGAAATGTCGGCGCCCAGTGTCATGCTCCTATCCTGAAACGTCGCCGCCCTCTGCAAATATGGCCATCGTGTCACAGCGCCGCTATCCCCTGCAACGCTCTGGGAAAGCTTGCGGCGTGTTTAAGATCGCAGGAACACCTGAAGTCGCTCGAACAGCGGGTCGGCGCGGTCGAAGACATAGTCCAGTGAAGCGACGGAAACCGCCTCCGCCCCGTGATCACGCAGGAAGCTCGCGAGCGCATAGAGTTTCGCCGGTGGGCAGTGCAGCGTCACCATTCCGGATGATGTCGGGCCGCCGAACGGCGACACTGCGCCGAATTTCGTCTGCGCGTCGGCGAGCAATGCCGCGTCGCAACCCGGAAAGCGCGTTCGCACCTCCTTGAAGGACCTCGCACGCGCACCGGCAGAAATGTGATCGAAGATGACGCGGGCCGTCTCAAGCGCGTGCGGCGACCAGTCGGCGTCGCGTGCGGCAACGAGATTGGCCTGGCTCTTCAGGATCGTGCCGTCGTCCAGCACTTTCAGGCCGTTGGCGGCGAGCGTCGCGCCGGTGGTGGTGATGTCGACGATCAGCTCAGCCGTCCCCGAGGCTGGTGCTCCTTCAGTGGCGCCGGCGCTTTCGACGATCCGATAGTCCACGACGCCGTGCTTCGCGAAAAACCCTCGCGTCAGGTTGATGTACTTGGTTGCAACGCGCATCCGCCGGTTGTGACGGGTGCGAAACTCGGTCGACACGTCGTCGAGATCGGCCATGCTGCGCACGTCGATCCAGGCCTGCGGCACCGCGACAACGACGTTTGCGTAACCGAAGCCGAGGCCCTCGATCAGCTTAACCTTGCGGTCGGCCTGGACGATGCTCTCGCGCACCAGGTCCTCACCGGTGACGCCAAGATGGATGGCGCCGCGCGCAAGTTGTGCGGCGATCTCGCTCGCCGACAGATAGGCAACCTCGACATTCTCGAAGCCGGAAATGGTGCCGCGATAGTCGCGTGCACCGCCGGGTTTCGCCATGTTGAGGCCGGCATTTGCGAAGAACGCGTCGGTGTTCTCCTGCAGGCGTCCCTTGGAGGGAACGGCGATGACGAAGGGCTGGGTCATGCCGCATCTCCCGCCTGCGCGAGCGCATCGATCCACACGGAGAAGCCGACGGCAGGAATTGGGTGTGCGGCGCCGAGCCGCGTCAGAAGACCGTCATAGCGTCCGCCAGCGACGAGTGGCTCGCTGCCGTTGCCCTTGGCGTGCAGTTCGAACTCGAAGCCGGTGTAGTAATCGAGCCCGCGACCGAACGACGTGGCAAAGCGGATGGTGGGAATATCGAGGCCACGCGCGGCCATGAAGCCGATGCGCGTCTCGAGCAGATCGATCGCGGCCGAAATCTCCAGCTTTGCGTCGGCGGCAAGCCGGCGCAATTGCGCCACCGCGTCGTCCGGCTCGCCGGAAATCGTCAGGAAGCGCTCGATGGCCGCAACGGTTTCCTTCGGCAGCGCGCCGCCGGCCATGGTCGATTGCTCCAAAAAACGATCGGCGATCTCGGCATTGGTGCGGCCGCTCAGGTTCGTCGCCCCCGCGATCGAGATCAGGTCGGTGATGAGTGCCAGCGCCGCCTTGCGGTCCGAGCCGGCCAGCGCGGCAAGCACGCCTTGATAGTCGCTGCGGCTCGCGCTGGTGGCGAGAGTCATTCGCTGCAGGTCCTGTGCAAGGCTGATCTTGCGGTTGAAATCCTTCATCAGCCGCCGCTTCCAGACGGGCGCGAGATCGAGCGCGCCGATCAGCGCCGCGAACAGACCGACATCGCCGGTGCGAATCTCGACGTCGGTGATGCTGAACGCTGCAGTGGCCTCCAACCCAAGCGCCAACATCTCGGCGTCGGCCGCGGCGAGGTCATTGCGCCCGAACGATTCGACGCCGGCCTGGAGGAACTCGCTTGGTCTTTCGCCGCGATAGCGGAACACGGGGCCAAGATAGGAGAAGCCCTTCGGCTTGCCGGCGCTGGGCGAAGCGAGATAATCGCGTGCCACCGGGATGGTCAGGTCGGGGCGCAGGCAGAGATCGTCGCCGCTCGCGTCTGTGGTTAGGTATAGGCTCTTGCGGATGTCCTCGCCGGACAGATCGAGGAATGGTTCCGCCGGCTGCAGGATCGACGGTTGCGCGGGCATGTAGCCTGACGCCGCGAACGACGCCAGCAGCGCTGCCGCGCGGGACGCGGAGCCGGTCGCAGATGGCGCGGCGGGATCGGTCATTGAAACGGTTCCGAAAGCTTCGAAGTGGCGGGGCGTTTAGCACGGGCGACGGCAACTTTCGACCCGCAATCGCCAACTGAATTAACGGCTTATGTCGGTGCGGTGCCTTCGGATTCACGTCATGAATGTTCCCTCCCTCCCGGGGCCGGGGTTCGGACGGGGGCCGCGAACTCCGAGCTTGTGGCTACCCCTGTCCAGCTCCCCACGAGGGGTAGAGAGCAGGCCTCGCGCGGGGCAAGTCAGACGGATTTCGCTGCGGCGCCGGCAAGTCGCGTGACGCGGCGATCGCTTAACCAAGCACCGTCTGCACCAGCGCCAGCGCGGCGACAGCGGCGGTGTCGGCTCTCAGAATGCGATGGCCGAGCGACAGCCGCACGACGTGAAGCTGTCGCGTCAGCAGCGCGCGCTCGTGCTCGGCAAATCCACCCTCCGGCCCGATCAGCACGTCGATGCCGCCGGCCGCCTGATCGCGTACGGCTTCGAGCGCGGCGACTGCGTTCTGAACTTCGGCATCCTCGTCGCAGAACACCAGGAGCCGGTCGGCCTCGCGCGCCTGCAGGAAGCGTTCGAGCGACAGCGGCTCCTCGACCGTGGCGACACTGAGGATGCCGCATTGTTCAGCCGCCTCGATGACATTGGCGCGCATGCGTTCGAGATTGACGCGCGAGACTTGCGTGTGCTGCGTCAGCACCGGGCAAAGCGCGGACGCGCCCATCTCGACGGCCTTCTGCACCATGTAATCGAGCCGCGCATGTTTCAGCGGCGCAAACGCGTAGCGCACACGTGTCGGATCTTCCTGAGGCCGCGTTTGCGCCTCGACGGTGAGGTGCGCGGGCCGCTTGCGGCCCGCGATGGCGCCGCGCCATTCGCCGTCTCTGCCATTGAAGACGAGAACCTTGTCACCGCTCTTCAGCCGCAGCACGTTGCCGAGATAGTTGCCTTGTTCCGGACTGAGGGAGACTGTGCCGCCGGATGTAAGCGCGGCGTCGACGTAGAGGCGAGGTGTGCGGAAGTCGGCGCGGGGCATTCAGGCGTAACCGGTCGGTTGTATTGGCCTTGTTCAGGTTGCATGCGTTGTAGCGGATGTGACCGTCAAGAACAGTGGGAAAGCGTACGGTTCTGGTGGCAGGACCGGTGCGTTGAGAGACGTACGAACATTAAATCCGGCGTACCAGCCGGCATTGCGCCGCGTTAATGCCGGAATCATCGGGTTGTTAACCGGATTGGGTAATCGTAAAAGCCACTTGCTTGAGCTCTCACGAAGTTCGTGACCGGACCTTGTCCTTGAGGAGAGACTGTGACCGTCCGCCGCCTTCTGATGCCGCTTGCCTTTTCCGCGATGGCTGCCTTTTGCGTGCAGGCCTCCGCGCAAGGCGCGTTTCCCGCTCCTTTGCCGAATCAATCCGGCGGCAGCGCTTCGCCGTTCCCGCCGGTCAACCAGTCGGGTGCGGCGCCTGCGAATAACGCTGCCGCCTCGCCATTTCCTCCGGTGAATGGCGCGCAAAGATCGGCGTCGTCGTCGCCGTTTCCGAATCCGCCCGCGGCTAATGCCGCGGCGCCTCAGGGCGTATTTTCGCAAGGGGCGAGGCCGCTTGGTGGTGGGCTGGCCTCTGGCGGCTTCGGTGCACCGCCGCCTCAGGGCGGCGAGGGAACCGCCGAGCAGGAAGAGTGCATGGCCAAGTTCGCGCCGCTGCGACAGGATGCGGAAAAGCGCGCCGGCATGATCAAGGCGGCCAGCGAACGCAAGGCGCCGCCTCAGGAGGCCTGCGGCCTGATCAAGGCGTATGTCCAGGCCGAAACGAAGCTTGTGAATTATGTCACGACCAAGCAAACCGCCTGCGGCATTCCGGCCGACGTCCCGAAGCAGCTGAAAGCCAACCAGGCGCGGTCGCAGCAGATGATGAAGGCTGTCTGCCAGGCGGCTGCCCAGCCGCAAGGCGGCGGTCCGGCTGCGGCGCCGTCGCTGAGCGAGGTGCTCGGGTCGAGCTCCGCGCCTGATGTGCGCACTGTCCGAAGCGGCGGAAGCACCTTCGATACCATCAACGGCAACGTCCTTGCGCGCTGAGCTGCACGCTGGAGCCTTTTCCGGAAAGGTGGATACCGGCTTTCCGCAAGAAAATGCGACCACTGAAATGAATCTGGAGTGTATTCCGTTCAACCTGAACGGAATACACTCCAGGGCTTCGACATCGCGCTCACGATGAGTGACCTGAGCGGCCGCGTCGCTGATTCGACCGGCAACTGGGTCGACTCGCACGCGCCATCATGGGCGCGGCCCTACCTCCGTCTCGCCCGTTACGACCGTCCGATCGGATCGTGGCTGCTACTGCTGCCGTGCTGGTGGTCGGCGGCGCTGGCTTCTGGCATCGCCGGCGATGTGGGCAGCTTGCCGCTCATGCTGACGCTGTTCTTCATCGGCGCGTTCACCATGCGCGGTGCAGGCTGCACCTGGAACGACATCACCGACCGCGATCTGGACGCGAGCGTCGAGCGCACGCGGTCGCGGCCGCTTCCTGCGGGCCAGGTCAGCCTCGCGGGCGCGTTGACGTTCCTCGTGGCGCAGGCGCTCGTCGGACTGATCGTGCTGTTGCAGTTCAACAGCTTCGCGATCGTAACCGGCATCGCCTCGCTCGTCATCGTGGCGGTCTATCCCTTCATGAAGCGAATTACCTACTGGCCGCAGGTCGTGCTGGGGCTCGCCTTCTCATGGGGCGCCTTGATGGGGTTCGCTGCGACGCTCGGCGCGCTGGGGCCGGCTGCGTTCACGCTCTATGCGGGTGCGATTTCCTGGGTGATCGGCTACGACACGATCTACGCTCATCAGGATCGTGAGGACGATGCGCTGATCGGCGTGAAGTCGACCGCGCTGTTGTTCGGCGAAAACACTCGCACGATGCTGGCGCTCTTCTATGCGCTGGCCGTCGTGCTGATCGGCGTGTCGATCTACCTGTCCGGCGCCGGCGCGACTGCCTGCGTCGGATTGCTTGCCTTCGCCGTGCACCTTGCCTGGCAGATTCGCTCGATCCGCATCGACGATGCGGCGCTCTGCCTGCGTCTGTTCAAGTCGAACCGCGATGCGGGGCTGTTGCTGTTTGCAGGCCTCGTGGCGGACGCCGCGATGCGGGCGGGTTGAAGGGCACCGTCGTTGCGAGCGAAGCGAAGCAATCCGGTCTGAGGTTGTGGTGAATGCCGCGCTGGATTGCTTCGTCGCTTCGCTTCTCGCAATGACGAAGGTGTCTTTGATCTCAATCCCGGGCGATGATCTCGCGCTCGCCGTGGTGCACCTTCATCGTGTCGACATCGCCACCGCCCTTGCGGCGCATCAGGATCGATGGGCGTCGCGCCTTGATCACGTTGCGTCTGCGGCGGCGCGGAGCCGCTTCGCCGGCGGACTGATCCTCGCCTCCGGCCAGTTGCGGTAGCGCGAGTGTTTCCGACCAGGTCTGCCAGTCGTTCTCCATGTTGTCGTGGCCAGTCGCGAGCGGTACGGACAACGACGGATCGCGATGCTTGAGGATCAACGTCGGTGCGCCTTCGATCGTGCGCAGCGCGACGCCGAGGAATTCAGAAATACGGATGCTTATTGCCATGCTCATGCCGCGCACGGCGCGACGCACGGTCACGCGATCACGACGGATTTCGACGCGACGCACGCCGCCGTCGGCGCGGGTGTCACGCGCCTCGAAGCTCGCTGGAAGTGAGAGGGGGTCGAGCCGCGCAATACGGCTCGACCCGGCGGGATTGACCCCGGTTGTAGTTTGACGCCTCACGGCTTTGGTCTCCCCGCCGGGATTATTTCCCGGTCGATGGGGTCACCTTGCCAGAGGCGCGGCCGAATCTGCTTAAGAAGGCTGGTTAAAAGACTCTACCTTGATCGCATACTTGACGAGTCCTTGCCGATTTCCTGAAAAAGCCTTTATGTGGAAGGTGAATCGTGCTTGAAGCGCTGATCACGCGCGCACATTTCTTGCTGACCCGTCTTCCGCCGACGTTCGCTGTGTCGTCGCGTTGCGCGGGAAGCCCGTTTTCAGGATTGCTCAGTGTCCCAACCCACTGTCGCCGCCGCCAAACATTCATCTGAGAAAAGCGCCGACCTGCTCGATCAGTCTGCGCTGATCGATCTCGCCCAGCGTCTGGTCGAAGCCGCAAAACGCGCCGGTGCGGATACTGCCGATGCGGTTGCCGTGCGGGGTGTGTCGCAGGGCGTCGAAATTCGCGACGGCAAGGTTGAAGAGTCGGAACGGGCCGAGGGCGACGATGTGGGCCTGCGCGTGCTGATCGGACGTAAGCAGGCAGTGGTCTCGACCAACGACATCGCTGCCGATGTGGCGACGCTCGCCGAGCGTGCGGTGGCGATGGCGCGTATCGCGCCCGAGGACAAGTACGCCGGTCTTGCCGACCCGTCGCTGCTGGCAAAAGAGTTCCCGAATCTTGATCTGCTCGATGCAGTTGCGCCCTCGGTCGAGGAGCTGGAGGCTCGTGCGCAAGCAGCGGAGGCTGCCGGCCTCGCAGTGAAGGGCGTCAGCAAGTCGGGCGGCGCCTCGGCTTCCGCCGGCATCGGCGGCATGGTGCTGGTGACCAGCACAGGCTTCTGCGGCGCTTACCTGCGTTCGAGCCAGGGGATCTCGATGACGGCGATCGCAGGCAGCGGCACCGGCATGGAGCGCGACTACGATTTCTCGTCCGCGATCCACGCGGCGGATCTCGCTTCGCCCGACAGCATCGGCAAGACAGCGGCGACGCGTGCGGTGGCGCGGGTCAATCCGCGCAAGGTCGCGACTTGCAAGGTTCCCGTCGTGTTCGATCCACGCGTTGCCGGCTCTCTGATCGGTCATCTGGTCGGGGCGATCAACGGCGCGTCCGTCGCGCGCAAAACCAGCTTTCTGAAGGACCGGATGGGCGAGCGCCTGTTCGCCGCCGGCGTCGGTATCATCGACGATCCGCTGCGCGTCAGGGGACTGCGGTCGCAGCCGTTCGATGCGGAAGGGGTCGCGGTGAAGCCGTTGTCGTTCATCGACGATGGTGTGCTGACGTCCTGGATTCTCGATTCATCGACCGCCCGCGAGCTTGGCCTCGTCACCAACGGTCGTGCGCATCGGGGTGTCTCTTCGTCGCCGTCGCCTGGCGCCTACAACCTGCACATGACCGCCGGTAAATCGACGCCGGCCGAGTTGATCGCCGATATCAAGCAAGGCTTCTACGTCACTGACCTGATCGGCTCGGGCGTCAACGGTGTGACCGGCGATTATAGCCGTGGCGCCAGCGGCTTTTGGATCGAGAACGGCAAGATCGGTTTTGCGGTGAGCGAGATGACCATAGCCGGGCATCTGTTGGACATCTTCAAGTCGCTGACGCCGGCGAACGACCTCGAATTCAAGTACGGCGTCAATGCGCCGACAGTACGTATCGAAGGACTGACGGTTGCTGGCCGCTGATACCGACACTGCAAGCGACGCCGCGCTGCTGAAGCGAACGGTCCGCGAAGCGGGTGCGCTGGCGCTGCGAATGTTCCGCACCGACATCAGGCAATGGACCAAGGGCGCGTCGTCGCCGGTCTCCGAGGCCGATATTGCGGTCGACGAACTGATCCGGCAGCGGCTGCAGTCGGCGACGCCCGACTATGGCTGGTTGTCGGAAGAAAGCGCTGACGATCGCGTGCGGCTCGACAAGCGCCGGGTCTGGATTGTCGATCCGATTGACGGTACGCGCGCCTATCTCTCCGGACGCGAGGACTGGTCTGTCAGCGCAGCGCTCGTCGAAGACGGAACCCCACGGCTTGGCGCGGTGTTCGCGCCAGCGACGGACGAGTTTTTCTTTGCAGGTGAAGGCTGCGGCGCTACTCGAAACGATGCGGCGATCAAGGTGTCGCCGGGGACGGGCTTCGACATCGATCGGATGGCCGGGCCGCACTTCCTCCTCAACCGCGTGCGGGGCGCGACCTCGCCGGAACTGCGCAATTTCAAGATCGGCTCGCTGGCGCTTCGCATCAGCCGCGTCGCAGAAGGCGCGCTCGATGCCGCTTTCGTCGGCGGCAACAGCCGCGACTGGGATCTCGCGGCGGCCGACCTTTTGCTGCGCGAAGCTGGCGGACGATTGACGACCGTGGAGGGCGCCGCGCCCACGTATAATCGCGTCGAGGTGACGCATGGAGTCCTGGTTGCGGCGGGGCGCGAACGGCACACGGAGCTTGTGAGGCATCTCGCTCAGCATTGAAGGGCGAGACGTCCGAGCTGGGGCGCCGCTAGCGCGTCCCGCGAACGCGGGGAGCCATGACCACCAAATTCAAGAGTGCGCACCGAGGGCGACGCGACCTCTTTCTGGTCCGGTCGGTTAAGGAAATTTCGCCGCGCTCGTCTTTGTGACAATTCTCGTTCGCAACTCATGTTGCCTCGCCGCTCAAAGCCGCCTTTTGCTTGACGGAAGTGCGCAATTTTCCGATTGTGTTTTTGACGATTGCCGGGCAAACGCAGGACCGAAATGATGCCCGATCAAATGCAACCCCAACTGCTTCATCTCGTGATCGGTGGCGAGCTCACCGATCTCGAACACGTGACTTTCAAGGACCTCGATAAAGTGGATATCGTCGGCGTGTATCCGAACTATGCGTCTGCCTATGCAGCCTGGCGGGCCAAGGCGCAACAGACGGTCGATAACGCGCACGTACGATACTTTATCGTCCATCTGCACCGGCTGCTCGATCCTGCCGCCGATTCGAAACGCTAAAGCCCACGATGAGACTGAGGGACCTGACAAGTGCGCCGCGCTTTCAGCGTGCCGCAGGAATTCTTGCTGCAGAGTATCTGCGCCTTGTCTGGTCGACCAATCGCTTCAGCTACGATCCGCCCGACTTCTACGAACGGTTCGATCCGCACCTGCCGGCGATCATTGCATTCTGGCACGGCCAGCATTTCATGGTGCCGTTCCTCAAGCGCGACTACCATCGCGCCAAGGTGCTGATTTCGCGCCACCGCGACGGTGAGATCAACGCGATCGCCGCGGAGCGGCTCGGGATCGGCACGGTTCGCGGTTCCGGCGATCACGGCGTGGAGTTTCAGCGCAAGGGTGGAGTGACAGCGTTCAAAAGCATGCTGCAGACGCTTGCCGAAGGGTCGAATATGGCTACCACGGCGGATGTGCCGAAGGTGTCGCGCGTGGCCGGCCGTGGCGTTATCATGCTTGCACGCGAATCCGGTCGGCCGATCTTCCCGTTTGCGCTGGCGACGAGTCGCTTCAAGCGCTTCAACAACTGGGATCGTTCGGTGATCAGTCTTCCGTTTGGTCGCGGCGTGATGGTGGCGAGCGACCCGATCTATGTGCCGCGTGATGCGGATGATGCGACGGTGGAGGCCTATCGTGCCCGCCTTGAGGTGGAGCTGAAGGAGGTGACACGACGCGCCTATGCGACGGTCGGAGCTAAGGACTCCCATGGCTAGCGATCTGCCACTGACCTTGCGCATGTATCGCGGACTTTCGACAGTCGCTGGTCCGCTGGCCGGCGCGCTGGTCAGGCATCGGCTGAAACGCGGCAAGGAGGACGAGGCGCGGGTCGGCGAACGCAAGGGCCTGACCGTCGCCGCGCGGCCGGCGGGGCCGCTGGTGTGGATTCATGGCGCCAGCGTCGGCGAAGTGCTTGCCGTCGCGGGCCTCGTCGAGCGGATGCGCGCGATGAACATCTGCATCCTCTTGACCTCGGGTACAGTGACGTCGGCGGCGATCGTCGCCAAGCGCTTTCCGCGCGACGTCATTCATCAGTTCGTCCCCTACGATTCGCCGCGGTTCGTGGCGCGCTTCCTCGATCACTGGCAGCCGAGCTTCGCCATGTTCGTGGAATCGGATCTCTGGCCCAATCTGATCCTCTCCAGCGCAGCGCGCCGCATCCCGATGATCTTGGTCAATGGCCGGATGTCGCCACGCTCGTTTCGACGCTGGCAAAGTGCGCCGGCGACCATGGCGGCGCTGCTCGGACAGTTCGAGATGTGTCTCGTCCAATCGCCGGGCGATGCCGAGCGTTTCTCGGCACTGGGCGGTCCGCATGTCTTCAATACGGGTAATCTGAAGTTTGACGTGCCTGCGCCGCCGGCCGATCCGCAAAAGCTCGCCCTGTTGCGGCGTGTGATGCAGGGCCGGCCGATCCTGCTGGCTTCATCGACGCATGCGGGCGAAGAAGAGTTCGTTCTCGACGCGCATCGCCGTCTCGTGGTGCACTTTCCGGAGCTGCTCACCATCATCGTGCCACGACATCCCGATCGCGGCCCGCAGGTCGCGCAACTGACAGAGGCGGCAGGCCTGCGGGTTGCGGTCCGTTCGAGGGGCGAACTGCCGTCGCCTGATGCCGACATCTACCTCGCCGATACGCTGGGAGAGCTCGGCCTGTTCTACAGACTGTCGCCGATCGTCTTCGTCGGCGGCTCCCTGGTCAATCACGGCGGGCAGAATCCGATCGAGCCGATCAAGCTCGGCGCTGCCGTTCTGCACGGCCCCCATGTGGCGAACTTTGCGGACATCTACCGCGCGCTCGACGAAGCCGGCGGCGCCCGGCTTGCCGCCGACCGCGAAGCGCTGGTGAAGCAGATGGGCGGGTGGCTCGACGACGGCGGCGCGCGACAGCGCGCGAGCGTCGCGGGGCGCGCCGTGGTCGACCGACTCGGCGGCGCATTGGACAAGACAATGGCGGCCCTCGAACCCTATCTGCTGCAACTGCGGCTCGAGAGCGGGTCGATGCATGCGTGACCCGGCATTCTGGTGGCGATCGCCGTCATGGATGTCGTGGCTGTTGGCGCCTGCGGGTCTTCTTTACGGCACGATCTCCGGTCGCCGCATGTTGCAGGCCGGTCGCCGCGCCCGACTGCCGGTGATCTGTGTCGGCAACTATTCACTCGGCGGTGCCGGCAAGACGCCGACCGTCATTGCACTGCTGCGGTTGCTGCGGGCTGCCGGCGAAACGCCCGTCGTGGTGAGCAGAGGATATGGCGGACGACTCACGGGTCCCGTTAATGTGGACGCCGCGCGGCACACCGCCGAAGATGTTGGTGATGAACCGCTGCTGCTGGCGCGCCTCGCGCCCGTGATCGTATCGAGCGATCGGGTGCAGGGCAGCGGTGCTGCAGTTAGCGTCGGTGCAAGCGTGGTCGTCTTGGACGATGGCTTCCAGAATCCATCACTCGTCAAGGACCTTTCCCTGATCGTGATCGACGCCAATCGCGGCATCGGCAACGGCGCGGTCTTTCCCTCGGGCCCGTTGCGAGCGCCGCTCGCCGCGCAAGTGGACCGCACGGATGCTCTCCTGGTCGTCGGCGACGGCACAGCCGCCGCCGACATCACGGCTCAGGTCGAGGGAAGAGGCAGGCCTGTGCTGAGAGCGCACATCGTCCCGGATTCGCAAGCGATCGCCGCCCTGCGTGAAAGGCGCGTCAGTGCCTTCGCCGGTATCGGCGATCCGCAACGCTTCTTTGCAACGTTGCGCGCGAGCGGCATCGACGTTCAGTCAACGCGTGTGTTCGCGGATCATCATCGCTTTACGGCGCCTGAGATCAGGCGGCTGGGCGACGAGGCGCGCGCAGACGGCTTGACGCTGGTGACGACGGAGAAGGATTTCGTCCGCTTGAGCGGGCTTGAGAAGGCGGACACAGCGATCATCCACCCGTTCCCGATCACGCTTGTCTTTGATGACGAAGCCCGCGTGCGGGATTTCATCACAACGCGGCTTGCGGAGGCGCGCAAGCAGATCGCCGCAACTACGGTCCTGTAGCCATCCGGATTACAGGCCCTATGAAGATCTCGCGTCGTCCCGGTCAAGCGAAGCGCCGAGCCGGGACCCATACGCCGTGTCGTTCATGAGGTGACGGGCGTTTGTTACCTTCGTGAACGGCGGCTTGCGAACACGATTGGCTCGGCGCTCATGGGTCCCTGCTCGGCGCTTCACTTGGCAGGGACGACTTTGAGAGGGTGAGAGGCAGAGTGAACAAGCCAGCACGGCGGCTGTGGCAGAGCTCAGACTGGATCGCTTCGCTGCGCCCGCGATCACGGCGCCGCCGTCAGATGATGCCGCTCAAGCACGGCTTCCGGCGTGGCGTAGGCTTCCTGCCGGTCAACGCTCCAGTACTTCAAATCCTCCAGCGGGATCCGTGCGCCGGTGACGGCGCACCGCACATAGGCGCCGGGCGAGATGACACGGAAGTCACCGTCGAGATACTGCACCTTGGCTTCGCCCTGGCCGGACGATCCGAACTTATTGAGCACGAAGAAATCTCCAGTCCATCCGCGCCCCGGTAGATCCGGCGGCTCGGCCGCGTAACCCCAGGGCCAATTAACCGCATGGCGGCGTTGCTGACAACTGGAGCAGTTGCAGCAAAAACTTCGCTAAAAAAGCTTCCCTTGAGCGGGTTCGGAGGGACGACTGCGTGTCGAGGGCTGCTTCGGTTTTGCGGCGCTGGTTCCCTCGCCATCCGCGGTCGCGCCAACCGTTCCGTCGGAGAACTCCAGCGCCAGGTGCGCGCCAGGCGTCACGGCCGCGGCGCTCCGCACCGGCGCCCCGTCGGCGTCGCGCACAAGCGCATAGCCGCGCTGCAGCACGCTCTTATACGACAGCGCGCTGAGCAACTGGCCCGCACGTTCGAGCCGCGCCGTGCGCGCGGCAAGCAGAACCCTGATCGCGCGCGTCGTGCGCTCCGTTAGCCGGTGCGTACGCTCGAGATCACGGGCAAGACGATGGCGATGCGCCTCGGCATTTGCGCGCAGCGACGCGCCAAGCCGTGCCGTCAGCCCTGCAAAGCGGTCCTGTCGGCGTGCGGCCTGGACCTGGATGCACTGCGCCGCGCGGCCGCCGAGGCTGCGCAGGTTCTCGGTCGCACGTTCGATCTGCACCTTCAGCGTACGCGGCGTCAGCCTGGCGGCGGCCGACGCAAAGCGGCGATGGTGGATGTGCGTGGAGGCCTTCAGCGCGCGTGGCAAGGCTGCGCCCGCATGGTCGAGGCGTTGGCGCGGGATCGCCAACAAGTCCTCGCGCGAGGGGAGTGCGCGCATTGCGGCGCGCAACTCGGTGCGCCGCGCCTCGTGTCCGCGCTGCCAACAGGCGAAGGCACGCCGCGCCAGGCTCGCGACCTCGATCACAAGCTCGGCTCGAACCGGGACCGCCATTTCGGCCGCAGCCGTCGGCGTTGGCGCGCGCCGGTCGGCGGCGAAATCGATCAGCGTCACGTCGGTCTCGTGACCAACCGCCGAGATCAGCGGAATGGCGCTCTCGGCCGCCGCGCGCACCACGATCTCCTCGTTGAACGACCAGAGGTCTTCCAAGGAGCCGCCGCCGCGGGCGACGATCAGCAGATCCGGCCGGGGGATTCGTCCCCCCTCCCGGAGCGTGTTGAAGCCGCGGATCGCCGCCGCCACCTGTTCCGCCGAGCCTTCGCCTTGCACGCGCACAGGCCACACCAGCACGCGCCGCGGGAAACGATCGTCGAGCCGGTGCAGGATGTCGCGGATCACCGCGCCGGTCGGCGAGGTGACGATGCCGATGGTCTCGGGCAGCCACGGCAGCTGTCGTTTGCGCTGATCGTCGAACAAGCCTTCGGCGGCGAGCTTGCGCTTGCGCTCTTCCATCAGCGCCATCAGCGCTCCGACGCCTGCGGGCTCGAGCGCGTCGATGACGATCTGGTATTTCGAGGAGCCCGGGTAGGTGGTCAACCGCCCGGTGGCGATCACCTCGAGCCCTTCCTGGGGCTTGAACCGCAGGCGGGCGTGCGTACCCTTCCAGATCACCGCCTCGATCTTGGCCGTCTTGTCCTTCAGGGCGAAGTAGCAGTGGCCGGACGAGTGGGGCCCGCGAAAGCCGGAGATCTCGCCGCGTACGCGCACGTGGCCGTAGGCGTCCTCAACTGTCCGCCGCAGGGCGGCGGACAGTTCCGAGACGGTGAATTCGGCCGCGTTTGGCCGCATTTCCGAAGCGAGCGCGGTCATGACTCTCGAATCTTTAGCCTGCAAATCTTTAGCCTGTCAGGGTCATATGGTACATGCTTTGCGCTCTTATAACCCCAGCGATTCCAAGCCTTTTGCATGAAGATTCTGGTTCTCGGTTCCGGTGGGCGCGAACATGCGCTGTGCTGGAAGATCTCAGCGTCCCCCCTGGTGACGAAGCTCTGGTGCATGCCCGGCAATGCCGGCATCGCCAGCGACGCCGAATGTGTCCCGATCGACATTTCTGACCATCCGGCGGTGATCGCCTTCTGCAAGGCGAACCAGGTGGATTTCGTGGTCGTGGGTCCGGACGCGGCAGTCGCCGCCGGCGTGGTCGACGACCTCGATGCGGCGGGTTTCAAGGCGTTCGGCCCGACAAAGTCGGCCGGCCGGCTGGAAAGTTCGAAAAGCTTCACCAAGCAGCTTTGCCGCGACCACAACATTCCGACCGCAGCCTACGCGCACTTCGCCGACGCTGAGGCGGCGAAAGCGTATATTCGCGAAAAGGGCGCGCCGATCGTCGTCAAGGCCGATGGCCTTGCCGCCGGCAAGGGCGTGGTCGTGGCGATGACGCTCGATGAAGCGCTGAGCGCAGTGGACATGATGTTCGGCGGCGCGTTCGGCGACTCCGGCGCCGAGGTCGTGATCGAGGAATTCATGACCGGCGAGGAGGCATCGTTCTTCGCGCTCTGCGACGGCGAGCACGCGTTGCCGCTTGCCACCGCGCAGGATCACAAGCGCGCCTATGACGGCGACACCGGGCCGAACACCGGCGGCATGGGCGCCTATTCACCGGCCTCGATCATGACCGACGCGCTCTGCCGCCGTGTGATGGATGAGATGATCTATCCGACGCTGCGGGCAATGAAGGCGATGGGCGCGCCCTACAAGGGCGTGCTGTATGCAGGCATCATGCTGACGGAGCAGGGACCGAAGCTCGTGGAGTACAACGCCCGCTTTGGCGATCCGGAGTGCCAGGTCCTGATGCTGAGGATGATGTCCGACGTGGTGCCGGCGCTGCTCGCCTGCGCCGACGGCCAGCTCAAGAACCTGTCGCTGCGCTGGTACGATGACGCGGCGATCACCGTCATCATGGCGACCAACGGCTACCCTGGCGACTACGGCAAAGGCTCGCGCATCGACGGGCTGGAGGAAGCCAAGAAGGTCGAGGGCGTCGAGATTTTTCACGCCGGCACGAAACTGCAGGACGGCCACATCACCGCCTATGGCGGCCGCGTGCTGAACGTCTCGGCGCTTGGCAAGACCGTGAGCGAAGCGCGCGACCGCGCCTATGCCGCGATCGACAAGATCAATTGGCCTGAAGGCTTTTATCGCCGTGACATCGCCGGGCGCGAAGTCAGGCGGGAGAGGGGCGAATAGTCCGCAAATTCGGCTGTAGCCCACGGAAGACTTTATTTGTCGGAACTGATTAGAAGCAGACAAGATGCCGTCCGACGATACGTGCACAGGCGCGGCGCGCTGGAGCGAACTCTTCACGCAGCGTCACTGGGCGGCGACCGTGACACTTTGCCTTGGCGTCGCCCTGTTCGCGTTCAACGCCTTCCTGGTCTCAACGGCGCTGCCGACGGCTGTGCGAGAAATCGGCGGCGTCGCCGTGATCGCATGGGCGACAAGCATCTATCTCGCACTCTCGATCGTCGGTGGTGCGGCAGCGGCTCGTCTGAAGGTCCGCTATGGTGCACGGGCGGCGCTCATCGCTTCGGCCGCTCTGTTTCTGGCCGGCACGCTGCTCGCCGCCACCGCGTCGTCAATGACCGAAATTCTCATCGGCCGTGCGCTGCAGGGTATTGGCGAAGGCATCATCTCGGCGCTCTGCTATGCGCTGATCCCAGAGCTGTTTCCGGGACGACTGATCGCTAAAGTCTTCGGCGCCGAAGCCGTGGTGTGGGCGACCGCCGCGTTCGGAGGACCGCTACTGGCCGGTTTTGTCACTGAAACTGTGTCGTGGCGCGCCGCCTTCCTGATCAACGTGCCTGTGATCGTGATCTTTATTGTGCTGGTGTTGATGGTCGTTCCGCGCGCGTCGGCGGCCGGTGCGCGCGTGCCGTTGCCATTCCTGCGTCTGGCCGCGATCGGGGGCGGCATCCTGCTGGTGACCTTCAGCGCGGTCGCACCGTCGATCTTTGCGACGAGCACGCTGGTGCTGCTCGCCGCGGCGCTGTTGTTCGTGGCGGTGATCCGCGACCGGGCAAGCGCGTCGCCGCTGTTCCCGACGGATGCATTCTCGCCGCGCACGGTCGTCGGCGCAGGCCTGTGGATCGTGTTCCTCATGCCGCTCGCCCAGGCTTCGACCACCGTCTACCTCGTGCTGACCCTGCAGACCCTCTGGGGGCTCGGCGCGACGCTCGCGGGCGCCTTCAACGCGTGTCTTGCGCTTGCATGGAGTTTCGTCGCTATCGGCGTCGCAAGTCTCGGGCCCGCAACCAACCGCTCGGGCTTCATCGCGCTCGGTCCGCTGCTCCTCGTCGGCGGGCTCGCCAGCATCGTGGCGGGGGTTATGATCGACCGCGCTGCGATCGCCTTGATCGGTCAGATTGCGATCGGCGCGGGCTTCGGCGTCGCCTGGGGGTTTCTCAGCCAGGCGGTGATGGAGAATGCACGTACGGGCGAGCGGGATCGCGCAGCAGCCTCGCTGCCGACGCTGCAGTCAGCAGGCTACGCGGTGGGCGCGGCGATTGCGGGCCTCGTGGCCAATGCCGCGGGGTACACCGTGACCGACAACGACGCCCTGCGATCAGCTGCGATGACGGTCTACGCGACGTCGGCCGCGATCGGCCTTCTGGCGGTGGGCGCCGGATTCCTGCTTCGGCGGAAGCTGATGCGTGCGGCATGAAACGCACAGCGGGCGCTAACGAGCTCTCAGTCGTAAATCCGCTAGTGTGACGGAAGGGCAGGCGGCGCGGGCCTGCTCTGCCGCCGCGACATCGCCTGGCGGGAAGTCGAGCGGGAGAAGCCGGAAAATGAGCCCTAAAATGCGCTGACGTGTCGGCTGCTACCGCCCTGCCGTCATTGCTGCGAGTTCCGCCACCAGGGCGTCTTCGCTCGGCAGGTCAAGAATGCCGGCGGTGTATTGCGTGATGCCGCCGAAATGGATGATGAACACCTTCATCATCGCCCGCCGGCGTTCAGCGGATGTTTGATCGGAGGTCGTGAACAGCCGCATGCCTTCGGTGATCACTTGATGCACAGCGCTCTGCAGCGGCGGATTGAGCTTCATCGTCGCGTGCGGCCGGCTGGTCATCAACGCGTAGAGCTTCCGGTTGGCGAGCGCAAAGCGCACGTATCTTGCCGTGTAGTCCTCTTTTGATTCAGCGCTCTTCAGGATCTCGCCGAGGCGCGCGAACGCTTCCGTCGCCACCGCATCCAGCACCGCCTCGCGGTCCGCGAAGTGGTTGTAGAGCGAGCGATGGGCGACGCCGATGGCATCGGCCACCTGCCGCACACTCAGCGCCTCATGCCCGGTCCTGGCAATCAACCGCGCGGCCGCGGTAATCGCCTCGGCCTTGACGTTGCCGTGGCGGTAGGTCTTGCGGCGCGGTTTGGTCGGCATGCGCCTGTTTAACCAAGTCACGCAGGTTAACCAAGTCACGCAGGCTTCGCCGCCTATGCACTCGGCAGGCAGTGAACGTCTTGATCGGCGCGACCGGATCCGGCTTACGCCCTCAGCGACGTTACGAGGCGCTCATGTTGCGGCTCGGGCGCTCGCCGTGCGGGCCGCCACGCGATCCTTACCGTATTTCGGCGTGATGTCGGCGTCGATCGCACGACGGATCGTGGCGATCACCTCGCCGCGTGCCCGCGCCTTGGCCGCGGCATGATGGTTCAGGTGGATGTTGCTGAGTTCGACCGCTGTATCTTCCGCATCCCGTTCGAGGTCGATTGCCGGCACGAGCCGGTCGAAGAAACCGGCGACCACAGCCTCGGCGGGGCCGAACATTTCGCCCGTGACGACGGTGCGGTTGAAGTAGGCAGGCGTGAGCCGCTGCCGGGCCAGTTCGATGGCGAACCGCGGCGGTGTTAGGCCGATGGCAACCTCGTTCATGCCGATACGATAATCGCCCTCCGCCGCGATGCGGTGATCGGACGCCATGATCAGGAAGGCCCCCATCGGGAAGGCGTTGCCGTGGCAGGCCGCGACCACCGGCGTTGGAAACGACAGGATGCGCAGCGCCAGCTCGGCGCCGGCCTTCACCATTTGATACTGCTCGTCCGCGCCGCCGCTTGCGAACACGTTGAGGTCGAAGCCGCCGGAAAAATGCTTGCCGCGCGCTGACAACGTGACGACGGCCTTGTCGCGTTGGGCTTCGTCGAACGCCGCGTGCAGCGCATTCAACATTGCGAGCGACATGACATTGGCCTTGCCGTCGTCCATGACGATGCGGCTGATCGGACCGGAACGGCTGTAGCTGACGGGCGACGACATGCTTCTCTTCTCCGCTGAATGAATGAATGTTAATGTATCCTCCGGATGCTTATTCAATAGAGAACCGAAAGGCAAAGCCGAAGGCCGCTTGTCCGCTGCAACCGAGATATGCATCCGTTGGATATATTCCGCGGAGCGAAAGATCTGGTCTGTGAAGCCGGCGACGGCGCATCCGGCTCCGCCGGTAAAACGCCATCAAGCAGTTACTTAAATCCAAGCTTGCGCCGTTACACCGTTCACCTCTGAGGGGAGGCTACCTTGCGCGTTCTGCTGCTCACATGTCTGATTGCCATGAGCTCGGCTGCGGCTGCTGCTGAGATCAAGGCGACGTCTGCGATTGACAGCGTCACCGTCTATCCGGACGGTGCGGCTGTGACGCGCGTTTTGCGGGTCGATCTGCCGGCAGGCGAAAGCGTCGTGCTGGCGCGCGACTTCCCGCTTGGCCTCGATCCGGCGTCATTGCGGGTGGAGGGCGAGAGCGGCGGACGCATCCAGGTCGGCTCGATCGACGCGCGGCCGCCCGGACCGCAGCCTGTTCAGGGTACGCCGGAGCGCGAGAAGAAGATCCAGGCGCTCGAGGATGACCGCGCGGCGCTTGACGATCGGATATCGGCTGCGGGTGTGCGCAAGGCTTTCGCCCGCCGCTTTGCCACCGACGCGCCGCTCGGGCTCGGTGAGGAGAGCAATGCGCGCCCGCTCTCCGAATGGCGCGAGGCATTCAAGGCGATCGAGGAGGAGATCAGCCGCGCCGACGAAACGATCCGCGCTCTGCAGGTCAAGAAGCGCGAGATCGAGGCGGAGCTTGCGATCCTCCACGCCGGCCAGCGCGCCGATCCGCCGAACAAAATGGAGGTGCGCATCGAGCTCGCCGCGCAGACTGCGGCGCCGGCGACTTTGCGCGTCAGCTATTCGGTGCGCGACGCCCGCTGGCGGCCGCTTTATGACGCCCGGCTCGACACCGGCGGCAAGGATCGCAAACCATCGCTCGAGCTTGTGCGCCGCGCCGAGATCGTGCAGCGCAGTGGTGAGGACTGGGCCAATGTCGCGCTTGCCGTCTCAACCGTCCGCACCGGACGCGGCGGCAGCGCGCCGAATCTGAGCACGGTGATCGTGCGCTACCCGCAGCCGGTACCGCCACCGGTGCGGCCGCAGGCGATGGCGCCGGCCTCGCGCGCCGTAGACTCCGCACTTGACGCAGGTCAGGAAAAGGCGATGGAGGCGGTCGAAGAGCGCTCAGCGACGGTCGAGACTGGCGGCTTTCAGGCGCTGTTCCGGATTCCGGGGCGTGTCAGTCTTGGAGCCGGTGAGGGCGCGCGCTCCTTGCGTATTGCGTCGACGACAGTTGCGGCAGACCTGCTTGTTCGTGCGGCGCCCGTGGTCGACGATACCGCTTGGCTGGAGGCGACGTTCAAGCAGGCCGAGGAGGCGCCGCTGTTGCCCGGTCAGGTCGGTCTCTACCGCGACGGCATCTTCGTCGGTCGCGGAAAAATGGTGCTGACCCAGAAGGACGAGACCGTTCGCTTGGGCTTCGGCGCCGACGAACAGGTTAAGGTCGCCCGCGCGGTCGTCCGTAAGAACGACGGCACCGCCGGCCTCATCACCGCCTCGAAGACCGACGAGCGCGAGTTCAAGATCGTCGTTCGCAACGCCCATGTGTGGCCCATGAAGGTGACGATCGAGGAGCAGCTTCCGGTCGCGGAAAATTCCGAGATCCAGGTCGAGATGCTGCCGTCATCCACCCAGCCGACGCACCGCGACGTGCGCGATCAGCGTGGCGTGATGGCCTGGACGCTGGACATGCCCGCCGGCGAAACCCGCGAGGTCAAGTTCGGCTGGCGCGTGCGCTGGCCGAGCGAGAAGTCCGTGGTGTTCATCGGGAGGGGCGGATAGTGTGCGTGACACCGTCCGCAGCCGCGCGAAGCGCGTAGGCGGACGCACTCACCGTCTGAGTCTGCTGCGAGCGCAGTGCTGGATTGCTTCGGGTTGCGCCCTCGCAATGACGAGATTGTCACTTCGGTCGCAATGACGATGTCGGCGCGCGTGGCGGTACGACGTCCTTGAAGCTGTCGAAGCTTTTCCATGCCGGCTCGACCGGCACAGCGTCCGGTTGCGGCGTGTAGGCCGACGGCGCGGCCATCGTCAGTGAGGGAATGTAGCGCGGGCAGTTTGGGAAGATCGCGGCGACCTTGACGCGGACGATCAGTTGTGCACCGGCAATTTCGTGCAGCAAGGGATCGTTGCGCACGATCTCGGCGCCGCCATTCACCCGCAGCCGCTTCGGCTTGCCATGCATGGCGATGAACAGCAACCCGACATGCGGGTTGACGGCAAGGTTGCCGAGACTCTTGAACATGCCGTTGCCGTCGTAATCCGCAAACGCCAGCTCCGATGGTCCCGTCACGCGCACGAATCCTGGCGCGCCGCCCTTGAACGAGCAATCGGGGCGGCCGGCCGCATCGGCTGTCGCCAGGAAGAAGTAGATGCAGGATTCGATATAGGCTTTGTCGTCGGCCGTGAACTCGGTGCGCGTGAGCTTCTCTTCCAGCCGGTCGGCGAGTGGCCTCGAGCCGAATTCATCCTGCAGCGCGCGGTTGCCGTCGTGATAGAGCAGGCTTGTGCCGTCAGTCATCACCCGGGCTCCCGCTGGCTTTTTGAGAATTGCTTGCCGCTATTGATCCCACACGAGCACGTGCGGGCCGATGTCCTCGATCTTGTTGACGCCGCACAGACCCATGGTCACGCTGAGCTCGTTGCCGATCACCTCGAGGGCCTTGGCGACGCCAGCCTGCCCGCCTGCACCGAGGCCATAGATATACGCGCGGCCGATCATGCAGGATTTCGCGCCGAGTGCCAGCGCGCGCATGACGTCCTGCCCGGAGCGGATGCCGCTGTCGAAGATCACCTCGGTCTGCGAGCCCACCGCATCGACGACCTTCGGCAGGACCGAGATCGACGACGGCGCGCCATCGAGCTGTCGTCCGCCGTGGTTGGAGACGACGATCGCATGTGCGCCGGTCTTTACCGCCTGTCGTGCGTCCTCGACATCATGGATGCCTTTCAGGATGATCTTGCCGGGCCAGATCGAACGGATCCACTCGACATCCTTCCAGTTTAGGGAAGGGTCGAACTGCTGCGAGACGCGCGTGGCGGTGGAATTGAGGTCCTTGGCGCCCTGCAGATGACCGACGACGTTGCCGAAGTCGCGCCGCTTGGCGCGGGCGATGCTCATCAGCCAGCGCGGCTTGGAGGCGAAATCGATGATGTTCTTCAGCCGCATCAGGTTCGGCGGCACCGACAGGCCGTTCTTGATGTCCATGTGCCGCTGCCCGAGGATCTGCAGATCGACGGTGAGGACCAGCGCGCTGCACTTGGCGGCGATGGCCCGCTCGATCAGCGATTTGCAGAAGCCGCGGTCCTTCATCACGTAGAGCTGAAACCAGAACGGCTTGTCGACGTTGGCGGCGACATCCTCGATCGAGCAGATCGACATGGTCGAAAGCGTGTAGGGGATGCCGGCGGCCTGTGCGGCGCGGCAGGCCAGGATCTCGCCGTCACCGATCTGCATGCCGGTGGAGCCGACCGGCGCGAGGATCAGCGGCATGCTCGCCGGCTCGCCGAGGATCGTCGTCTTCTGGTCGCGGACTGAAATGTCGACGAGCACGCGCTGGCGGAATTTCAGCGCCTCGAGGTCGGCGCGGTTGGCGTGCAGCGTCTGCTCGGCATAGGAGCCGTGGTCGACATAATCGAAGAATGCCTTCGGCACCTTGCGCCGGTGCAGGTCACGCAAATCCTCGATGCAGGTTATGTCTTTCACTGTTGCCTCCGCCCCACGCTCATTCTGTCCCGCCGCACTTTAGCTCCGAAAGAGCGAAAGCGGGTTCCCACTTTGAACCATGCTCTAGCATGCCGCGCCTGCGCGCTAAATCACTTCGAAAGCAGCAAATGGGGATTTCGGTCGAAGGTCTCGCCCGCGCGGGAACCGCACGCCTGGCAGGACCGTTATCCAGGGCAAGTTCGCCCGAGAGGATTTTACCATGAGCAAGTTCGATCCGGCGCCGAAGGATGTGCATGCTGACAAGATCCGCAAGCCCCACAAGGGCAAGCAGGAGCCGCAGGAGGACGCGTCGCTGGAGCAGGGGCTAGAGGATACATTTCCGGGCTCCGATCCGGTGGCGGCAACCCAGCCCGCTCCGTCGAAGCCGGACAAGGATATCAAGCGCAAGGAGAACGCCGGCTGACGCGTCTGAACGCTGGAGTGGCTCGTGGTGATAGAAAAATCGACCGAACGGGTTCATCGCGCTGAGGCTGATCGAAGGCGAAAGCTCGATCAGGCGCTGGATGAAGGTTTGCGCGAGACCTTTCCCGGCTCCGATCCGGTCAGCGTGACTCAGCCCGCCCCTTCCAAATACGACAAGGTGATCAAACGGGAACAGCAAAAGGATGATTGAGGCCGCGTTTCGTTAACTATCTGATATCTTTAAAAAATTGCTGGCGAGCTGTACGGCCGGCGGTAACTTTCCAATATATATTTTGAGTTCAAGTAGGACGGAAAGCTTTTATAAGCCCCTAGGGATGGGGGTACTCGCTCCCGTTTCGGCGGCGAGGCTGAGGTTATCGGATGGCTCGCAAGTACTTCGGAACCGATGGAATTCGCGGACGCGCCAACGGCGTGATCACGCCGGAGCTCGCGCTGCGCGTGGGCCAGGCGGCTGGTCTCGTGTTCCTGCGTGGTGATCATCGTCATCGTGTCGTGATCGGCAAGGATACCCGTCTGTCTGGCTATATGATCGAGTCCGCGCTGCAGGCTGGCTTCACGTCCGTAGGCATGGACGTGCTGCTGCTCGGGCCAATGCCGACGCCTGCGGTGGCGATGCTGACGCGCTCGATGCGTGCCGACCTCGGCGTAATGATCTCAGCCTCGCACAATCCGTTCGACGACAACGGCATCAAGCTGTTCGGCCCCGATGGCTACAAGCTTTCCGACGATGTCGAGATGCGCATCGAACAACTGCTTGACGAAGATCTGACCCGCAAGCTTGCCAACGGTGCCAATATCGGTCGCGCACGCCGCATCGAGGGCGAGCGCGCCCGCTACATCGAATTCGCCAAGCGAACGCTGTCGCGGACGCTCAGCCTGGAAGGCCTGCGCATCGTCGTCGATTGCGCGCATGGTGCGGCCTACAAGGTCGTGCCGGAAGCGCTGTGGGAGCTCGGCGCGGACGTGATCGCCATCGGCGTCGAGCCTGACGGCTTCAATATCAACAAGGAGTGCGGCTCGACTGCGCCGGAGGCGCTCGGCCGCAAGGTGCGTGAAATGCGCGCCGATATCGGCATTGCGCTCGATGGCGACGCTGACCGCGTGATCATCACCGACGAGCGTGGCCACGTCGTCGACGGCGATCAACTGCTCGCCGTGATCGCCGAGAGCTGGAAAGACGATAGCCGCCTGTCGCAGCCGGCCGTCGTTGCAACGGTGATGTCGAACCTCGGTCTTGAACGCTATCTCGCCGGCATCGGGCTGAAGCTGATCCGCACCCAGGTGGGCGACCGCTATGTGCTGGAACAGATGCTGGCGCAGCGCTGTAACGTTGGCGGCGAGGCGTCCGGCCACATCATCCTGTCCGACTTCAACACCACCGGTGACGGCTTCGTGGCAGCGCTGCAGGTGCTTTCGGTGGTGCGCAAGCTCAACCGTCCGGTCTCCGAAGTCTGCCACCGCTTCGACCCACTGCCGCAGGTTCTGAAAAACGTCCGATATCGCAGCGGCAAACCGCTCGACGATCCGTCGGTCAAGTCCGTTATCGCAACCGCCGAAGGCAAGCTGAACGGCCACGGCCGTCTGCTCGTGCGCGCATCAGGCACCGAGCCGGTGATCCGTGTCATGGGCGAAGGTGATGACCGCGCGCTGGTCGAGGACATCGTCGATTCGATCGTGGCGGCGGTGGGCGAGGCTGCAGCCGCGTGACCGACCGAAGCGCGGCGTTCGATCCGGCAGCCCACCGGCTCGTTTCCGAACAACGTTGGTTCGAGGACTTCAAGCTCGGCGAGCGCTTCGTGCTGCCGAGCCGCACCATGACGGAAGCGATCTTCCTGGCGTTCCAGGCGGCGAGCGGCGATAACCATCCGGTGCATTACGACGTCGAATATTGCCGCCGCCACGGCATGCCGCACATGCTGGCGCACGGCTTTCAGGTGCTGATCCAGACTGCCGCCGGCGCCGGCCTGTTTCCGCATCTGGTCGAGCAGTCGCTGAAAGGTTTCATCGAGCAGTCGAGCAAGTTTCTCGCGCCGGTGTTCGTCGGCGACACGCTCTATCCGGCGCTGGAAGTCGACGAGCTCACGCCGAACCGCTCCACAGGCGTGATCGGGTTGCGCAGCACCGTGCACAACCAGAACGGCGTCCTGGTGATGGAAGGCCGCCACCGTTACCTGCTGCGCAAGCGGATGCCTTCTTGACGTCGCAAGGCAGCCATCACCGTTTGATGCTGGCCAAACCGTGCGCGCGCACTTAACCAAACAAGAGGGATTAACCGCAGCCGGAAAGTCGCCGTGAA
The DNA here is from genome assembly GCF_031157255.1 of Bradyrhizobium sp. LHD-71. Classification (GTDB taxonomy): domain Bacteria; phylum Pseudomonadota; class Alphaproteobacteria; order Rhizobiales; family Xanthobacteraceae; genus P52-10. The sequence continues at coordinate 224,044 of NZ_JAVIFX010000003.1, forward strand.
CAGGCCCGCCATCGTCACCGAGGAAGCGCTCAGCGCGCCGGTCGTGTCGCCGGACCTGCCCGCCGGAGCCAGGGCGACCACGAGCGGCCCAGCCTATGCGGTGATCGGCGGCTTGAGCTTCTCGCACTTCCTCAACGACACGATGCAGTCGTTGATCCCGTCGGTCTATCCGATCCTGAAAGCAAGCTACGCGCTCGACTTCAGCCAGATCGGTCTTATCACGCTGGCCTTCCAGTTTACGACCTCGCTGTTGCAGCCGGTGGTCGGCGTCGTCACCGACCGCAGGCCGCAGCCCTATTCGCTGGCGATCGGCATGTTCTTCACCTTCGCCGGATTGATCATGCTGAGCGTCGCCAGCCAGTTCGCGATCATCCTGCTGGCCGCTGCGACCGTCGGCTTCGGCTCGGCGGTGTTTCATCCCGAATCTTCGCGCATTGTGCGCCTTGCGTCCGGCGGACGCTACGGTTTCGCGCAGGCGGTGTTTCAGGTAGGCGGCAACATCGGCACGGCCGTCGGTCCGCTACTCGCGGCGGCGATCATCGTGCCATTCGGCCAGCCGAGCATCGCGTGGTTTTCCTCGATCGCCTTCGTCGCGATCGTTGTGCTGTGGAATATCGGTCGCTGGTACAAGCCGCGCATCGTCTCCAAGAAGGATGCGATCGCGCAGATCCCGGCCGGAATGCCGGCGTCGCGGAAGATCATCGTCGGTCTCGTGGTGCTGGCGCTTCTATCGTTCTCGAAGGCGCTCTACACAGTCAGCCTGTCGAGCTACTACACGTTCTATCTGATGGAGAAGTTCGGCGTCTCGACTCAGGCCGCGCAGATCTATCTGTTCGTATTCCTGGCGGCCAACGCCGCAGGCGTGTTCTTCGGCGGACCGATCGGCGATCGCATCGGCCGCAAATACGTGATCTGGCTGTCGATCCTCGGCGCGCTTCCGTTTGCGCTCGCGATGCCTCACCTGGGGTTGATCGGCGGCACCATGGCGGCTGCTGCGGCAGGCTTCATCATCTCGTCGGCAACGGCTGCGATCATCGTCTTCGCGCAGGAGCTGATGCCCCACCGTGTCGGCATGATCTCGGGTATCTTCTTCGGCTTCTCGTTCGGCGTCGGCGGCCTCGGTGCCGCGGCGCTGGGCAAGGTCGCCGACATCCGCGGCATCGAATTCGTCTTCGCTGTCTGCTCGTTCCTGCCGGCGATGGGATTGATCGGCTTTCTGCTGCCGAACATTCCGAAGCCCGCGAAGGCGTAAGCGCGCGTCCGATTTCAACACTCCGTTAGCAACTATGGCTGCGAACGCGCTCGTTCGCCACATTCACGCGCGCTCGCAGCTTTTTTGATTAAAAATCACGGTAAAGAATTAGGGTTAAGCCCCGTTTAAGACTTTGCTGCCATCGTCCACCCGTGGGTTTCAAAAAAGCGCGGCCGCATTTTGTTTTGGCCGTAGGGGACAAAAGGACGAAGCCGATGCGTAGCGTTAAATCATTTGTTGTTGCGGCGGTCGCATTGCTGCCTACCACCGTGTTTGCCGCCGACGTGCCGATCGCGCCGCCGCCCTATGCTCCGCCTCCGGCCTACGCGCCGCCAGTCGAGGATTTCGGCGGCTGGTATCTGCGCGGCGACATCGGCGTGTCCCAGCAGAAGGTGAAGAGCCTCTACAACGTGCTTTACGACGAGCCCGGAGTCGGCGTGCAGACGGTCGGCAAGGGCTTCGGCGGCGCGGCGTTTTTCGGAGTCGGCGTCGGCTATCAATTCAACTCATGGCTGCGCGCCGATGTGACCGGTGAGTATCGCATGAAAAGCAGCATCCATGGTCTCGACATCGTCAGCTTCAACGGTGGGGTGATCGGCACCGACGAGTATCGCGGCAACAAGGAAGAGTGGGTCGCGCTCGTCAACCTCTATGCCGATCTCGGCACCTGGTGGTGCATTACTCCGTTCGTCGGCGTCGGCGTCGGCGGCGCGCGGACGACCATCTCGAGCTTCGTCGACGTCAACACGCCTAATCTCGGCGTCGCCTTCGCTCACGACGAATCCAAATGGGGCTTTGCCTACGCGCTGCATGCGGGTCTCGGCTACAAGGTCACGAACAACCTGACGATGGAACTCGCCTACCGCTACCTGCATCTCGGCGATGCTCACTCCGGCGATTTGCGCACCTTCGACGGCACCAACAATGTCAACAACCCGATGCACTTCAGGGACATTTCGTCTCACGACATCAAGCTCGGCGTGCGCTGGACCTGCTGCGAGCCAGAAGCGCCACCGCCGCCGCCGGTGTTGATGCGCCGCGGCTGATTGCACCCACGATTTCCCGACATGAAGCGGCGCGGACGCAGGTCCGCGCCGCTTTCTTTTCGCCCGGCTCACGCGCGACAACGATTGGTTAAGGTTAACAGGTGATGATCGGCCCGGGGAAAGTTGGGGTTGGGGGTTCATCATGCGTCGGTTGGGAATTGCCTTGGCCATTCTGGTCACGGCGCAATGCGCGTACGCGGCCGATCCTCCCATCCTGCGCGGATCGTATGTAGAACCCATCGTGCGCTCGCGTCCGCTGTGGCAGGGCTTCTACATCGGCGGGCATGCCGGTTACTCGAGCCATGATTTCGACTTCAGCAAGACGACGACAGGACTGCAGCAGTTCCTCGTGCGGGAATCCGTTCTTGCCGCGAGCGTCGGCGAATGGCAACTGCTCGATTCGTCCAACGTGCGCACGTCGGGCTTCGGCGGATTCGCCGGCTACAACTGGCAGTGGGACGATGCCGTGATCGGCATCGAGGCGAACTACACGCATTTCTCCGGCAAGCGCGGAAGCTCCAGCGCTTCGTTGTCGAGGACCGTGGCAAATCCGGAAGGATCGAACCCGCCAGCGGGACATTCGTATGAGTACGACGTGACGCTCAGCGGCAATGCGTCTGCGCGGGTCAACGACTTGCTGACGCTACGAGCAAGGGGCGGTTATGCGATGGGTTCCTTCATGCCCTATGCATTTGCGGGTCTTGCAATGGCCCTGGTCGATATCGATCGCTCGGCCACCGCGCGCATCAGAACCTGGGATCTGTACAACGAGACTATCGTCATCGGCACCACGTCCGGCGGAGACCCGATCACGACAACGATCCCGCGCAGCGATCTGATCGGCGACAGCACGCAATCCAAGGCCGAGAGCCAGAAGAACCTGCTGACATTCGGTTTCAGCGCCGGCATCGGCTTCGAATACATGCTGATGCAGAACATCTTCGTTCGGGCCGAATACGAGTACGTTCAGCTGCCGCTGGCGAAGGATACGATCATTCAACTCAACACCGGCCGCGTTGGTCTCGGTGCGAGGTTCTGAGCGAAGCGGTCTCGCTGCCCGCTTTCGCTTGACAGGCAAAGCCCGCCCTGTTCGGCTGACGAGGATGTCAGCCAGCCTGGGAGCGAGCCATGAAGATCTACGGCGATACCAAGTCAGGTAACTGCCTGAAGGTTAAATGGATGTGCGACAAGCTCGCGCTCGCCTATCGCTGGGTCGACATCGACATCATGAAGGGCCAGTCGCGCACCAACGAGTTTCTGAAGCTCAACGGTGCGGGCCAGGTGCCGGTGGTCGAGTTTGATGACGGGCGGACGCTGGCGCAGTCCAACGCGATCATCCGCTACCTGGCGCGCGATACGGACCTGATTCCGACGGTCGCCTGGGACGCAGCGAAAATGGACGAGTGGATGTTCTGGGAGCAGTACAGCCACGAGCCCTATATCGCCGTTTGCCGCTTTCAGATGGCCTATCTCGGCAAGTCGGTTGGCGACCTCGATGCCGACAAGGTCAAACGCGGCTATGCGGCGCTGGCACGGATGGAGCACCAGCTCGCGCTGACGCGTTTTCTCGTTGGCGAACGCTTCTCACTCGCGGACGTGGCCTTGCTCGCCTATACGCGCGTTGCGCCCGAAGGCGGCTTTCACCTGGAAGGCTACAACGCGCTGCGGCGCTGGATTGCCGAAAGCGAGGAAGCGCTGGGGCTGTAAGGTCCGCGAGGCGTAGCGTCGTGTCGACGGTTGGCTTTGTTTCGCCTGAATTGGAAGTAGGGTGCGTCTCGCAGGTCACTGGGAGACGCACGTTGAGGTCCATCTGGGTGGTGTTGACGCTGATCGCACTGGTCGCGGCGGGCGTCTGGCTCAACAACTCCTCGCTGCTGCATGGACCATCGGCGGAGGCGACGACCCGTGTACTGGCCCACCGCGGCGTCCATCAGACGTTCCCGACGAAGAGCCTCGACAACGACAGTTGCACCGCGACGCTGATTGCGCCGCCGCGCCATCCGTTCCTGGAGAACACGATTGCCTCCATGCGCGCGGCTTTTGACGCTGGCGCCGATGTCGTCGAGCTCGACGTTCATCTGACGCCCGACGGAAAGTTCGCAGTCTTCCACGACTGGACGCTGGATTGCCGGACGGATGGATCGGGTGTCACTGAGCAAACACCGTTTTCCGTCCTGAAGACGCTCGATGTCGGCTATGGCTACACCGCCGATGGCGGCAAAAGCTTTCCGTTTCGCGGTCGGGCGAAGGGTCTGATGCCCGAGCTGACCGAGGTGTTCGAAGCCTTCCCGCAAGGCAAGTTTCTCATCAACTACAAGAGCAGGCGCGCGGAGGAGGGCACCGCGCTCGCAACGCTTATCGGCGAACGACCTGAATTCCGGGCTTCGATCTTCGGTGTCTATGGCGGCGCCGAGCCGACCCGCGCGGCAATCGCTTCGCTCGCCGGTCTGCGGGGCTATGATCGCGATTCAATGAAGGCTTGCATCATGCGGTACGCGGCGCTGGGCTGGAGCGGTTATGTGCCATCACAATGCCGCGAGACCATACTGGCGCTGCCGGTGAACATCGCGAGATGGCTGTGGGGCTGGCCGCATCGCTTCGTCGCGCGCATGCATGCGGCCGGAACGGAGGTCATTCTGCTGGGCCCGTGGGATGGCGGCGCGAGTGCCGGCATCGATCATGAGACGGAGCTTGGGTTGGTGTCTCCGAGTTTCGGCGGCCTGGTGTGGACCAACCGCACCGAAACGATGGCGAAGCCAATCAAAGAGCGCTGACGGCGGGCTCGAAAACCTGCGTTCCTGCGTCGTTTTTGCATCCTGCCCAAGCCGCAGCAGAGGTCCGGAAGTGGGATTCGGGCAGCTTGCGAAGGCGGGTCCTTTGCTATACATCCGGCGGCGGGAAACCTCTCCCCACCGAGAGGCAGCTATCTGGAAGGGTAGATCATAGAATGGCGACCAAGCCTGCTGTGCGGCCGTCTGTGCCGCATTTTTCTTCTGGCCCCTGCGCAAAGCGCCCCGGCTGGACTCCACAAAGCCTCAAGGACGCAGCGCTCGGCCGTTCGCATCGCGCGAAGGTCGGCAAGGCGAAGCTTAAGCTCGCGATCGAGCTGACGCGCGAGGTGCTCGAAGTTCCGAAGGACTATCGCATCGGCATCGTGCCGGCCTCCGACACTGGAGCCGTCGAGATGGCGCTGTGGTCGCTGCTCGGCCCGCGCAAGGTGACGATGCTGGCGTGGGAGAGCTTCGGCGAAGGCTGGATCGGCGATGTCGCCAAGGAATTGAAGCTGAACGATGTGGTGACGCTGAAGGCGCCTTACGGCGAGCTTCCCGATCTGTCCAAGGTCGATCCGGCGTCCGACGTCGTGTTCACCTGGAACGGCACCACCTCCGGCGTGCGGGTACCGAATGCCGACTGGATCAAGGCAGACCGCGAAGGCCTGACGATCTGCGACGCGACCTCGGCCGCCTTTGCGCAGAAGCTCGATTTCGCCAAGCTCGACGTGGTGACGTTCTCCTGGCAGAAGGCGCTGGGCGGCGAAGCGGCGCACGGCATGCTCATCCTGTCGCCGCGCGCGGTGGCGCGGCTGGAGAGCTACAAGCCGTCATGGCCCTTGCCGAAGATCTTCCGCATGACCAAGGGCGGTAAGCTCAACGAAGGGATCTTCGAGGGCGAGACCATCAACACGCCGTCGATGCTCTGCGTCGAGGACTATCTCGATACGCTGAACTGGGCAAAATCAGTCGGCGGCCTGAAAGGATTGATGGCGCGCGCCGACGCCAATACCAAGGTGCTGAGCGACTGGGCGGCAAAAACGCCATGGGTCGATTTTCTGGCCACGGATGCGGCGATCCGCTCCAACACGTCGGTCTGCATGAAGGTGGTCGATCCGCAAGTGACGGCGCTTGCCGCCGACAAGCAGGCTGAGTTCGCCAAGGCGTTGGTCAATGCGATCGAGACGGAAGGCGCAGGTTATGATCTTGGCGCCTATCGCGACGCACCGCCGGGCCTGCGTATCTGGTGCGGCGCCACCGTCGAGGCAAAGGACGTCGAGGCGTTGACGCAGTGGCTCGACTGGGCTTTCGCAGAGACCAAAGCGCAACTTGCGAAGGCGGCGTAACGCCACCTTTTTCGCTTCGTCCCGAACAGGCGGCCAAAGGCCGCGCGGCGCGGGCCCATCACCACAGCGGTGAGCTGGCCCCCGCCGAAGCGCCCAAGGCCGGGACGACAACCTCTTTGTCAGGAATACCTACATGTCCAAACCCAAAGTCCTCATTTCCGATGCGCTCTCTCCGGCCGCTGTGCAGATCTTCAAAGATCGCGGCGTCGAAGTCGATTTCCAGCCGAACCTCGGCAAGGACAAGGAAAAGCTCGCCGAGATCATCGGCAACTATGACGGTCTCGCGATCCGCTCGGCGACCAAGGCGACCGCGAAGGTCCTCGAAAAGGCAAAAAAGCTGAAGGTGATCGGCCGCGCCGGCATCGGCGTCGACAACGTGGAAATTCCGGCCGCCACGGCGAAGGGCATCATTGTGATGAACACGCCGTTCGGCAATTCCATCACCACCGCCGAGCACGCGATCACGTTGATGCTGGCGCTGGCGCGCGAAATTCCTCAGGCCGACATCTCCACCCAGGCAGGCAAATGGGAAAAGAACCGTTTCATGGGCGTCGAGATCACCGGCAAGACGCTCGGCGTGATCGGCTGCGGCAATATCGGCTCGATCGTCATCGATCGTGCGCAGGGGCTGCGCATGAAAGTGATCGGCTTTGATCCGTTCCTGTCGCCGGAGCGCGCAAAAGATCTCGGTATCGAGAAGGTGGAGCTGGACGAGCTGTTCAGGCGCGCAGATTTCATCACCCTGCACACGCCGCTGACCGACAAGACCAGGAACATCATCGACGGGGCGGCAATCGCCAAGATGAAAAAGGGCGTGCGCATCATCAATTGCGCTCGCGGCGGCCTGGTGGACGAGGCGGCGCTGCGCAAGGCGCTCGACTCGGGCCATGTCGCAGGCGCAGCCTTCGACGTGTTCATCGAGGAGCCGGCGAATACCAACATCCTGTTCGGACATCCGAACGTGATCTGCACGCCACATCTCGGCGCCTCCACGACCGAGGCGCAGGAAAACGTCGCCCTGCAGGTTGCCGAGCAGATGTCGGACTATCTGCTCACCGGCGCGATCTCCAATGCGGTGAATTTTCCGTCGATCACGGCGGAAGAGGCGCCGAAGCTTAAGCCGTTCGTGGAGCTTGCGGACAAGCTCGGCTCGTTCGCGGGACAGCTCACCGACACGGACATCGCCAAGGTCACGATCACCTATGAGGGCGCCGTCGCCGAGATGAAGATCAAGGCGCTGACGTCAGCGGCGCTGACCGGCCTGCTCCGGCCGATGCTGGGCGGCGACATCAACGTCGTCTCGGCCCCGGTGGTGGCGAAAGAGCGCGGCATGATCGTCGACGAAATCACGCGGGCGGCGATCAGCGATTACGAAAGCCTGATTACGGTGACGGTGACGACCGAGCAGATGGAGCGTTCGGTCTCCGGCACCGTCTACCACGACGGCAAGCCGCGTCTGGTCGACATCAAGGGCATCCGTGTCGACGCCGAGTTCGGCAAATCGATGATCTACGTCACCAACGAGGACAAGCCCGGCTTCATCGGCCAATTTGCGTCTCTGCTCGGCGACGCCAAGGTCAATATCGCGACCTTCCATCTCGGTCGCAACGAGCCCGGCGGCGACGCCATCGCGTTGGTTGAGGTCGATGGCGATGTTCCGGCCGACGTGCTGGCCAGGACGCTGACGCTGCCGCATGTGAAGCAAGCCAAGGCGTTGCGGTTCTGAAAGGCACGCGCGATGGCGTTGAGGGAAGCACGGCGCGAGGACGTCAGAGAGATCGTCGAAATGCTGCTCGACGACGATCTCGGCAAGACACGCGAAGATCTGAGCGACCTGTCGCCTTATCTGAAGGGGTTCGACGCGGTCGCCGCTGACCCGCTCAACACGCAGTATGTGTGGGAGGAGGATGGCGAGCTGCTCGGTTGTCTGCAGCTCACCATCATTCCCGGTATCGGCCAGCGGGGTCTCTGGCGCGCGCAGATCGAGGGTGTGCGGGTCAAGGGCTTACGGCGCGGCACCGGCGTCGGCCACAAGATGATGGCTGCAGTCGTGGCGATCGCGCGCGAGCGCGGCTGTGGTCAGATGCAGCTCACGACCAACAAGGTGCGGACCGATGCGCAGCGCTTCTACGAGGCGCTGGGCTTTGAAAAGTCGCACGAGGGTATGAAGCTCAAGCTATAGGCAGCGATGCGGGCGCTATCGCTTTGCCTTGAAGAAATCACGCAGCAGCGCTGCTGACGCCTCCTCGCCGACCGCGGAGTAGACCTCGGGAACGTGGTGGCAGGTCGGTGACGCAAAGAAGCGGACGCCGTTGTCCACGGCGCCGCCTTTCGGGTCACTGGCGCCGTAATAGAGGCGGCGGATGCGCGCGAAGGAGATCGCGCCGGCGCACATGGCACAGGGCTCCAGCGTGACATAGAGGTCGCAATCGGTCAGGCGCTCGGTGCCAAGAGCATGGGCGGCGTCCCGGATGGCGAGCATCTCAGCGTGTGCCGTCGGATCGCGGTCGGCAATGGTACGATTGCCGGCGCTGGCGATGACGGCGCCGCCGCGCACCACGACGCAACCGATCGGAACTTCGCCGGCCGCCTCGGCGGTACGCGCCTCTTCGAGCGCCAGATCCATGAAAGATTGCGTCATCTTCCTCGTGTCCGCCTGCAAACTCTGATATCAGCCCCGCAACCCTAGGGCACCCAGAAAGTGGATACCGGTCTTCGGACCGGTCATGCCCCGATGAATAAATGAGATTTTAGATGCCCCGCGACAATGACAGAGACAACCGGCGCTCGTCCGGCAGACGCGGCCCGCCGTCGCGCGGCGAGGGCCGGGAACAGCGTGGTGGGCGCGACGAACGCCGCGGCGGCGGCGGTTTTCGCAAAGGCGGCGGCGATTTCAAGCCCCGCGAGGGACGTCCCGGTGGCCCGTTCCGCAAGGAGCGGGATGGGGCGCCGCGCGGCGAGGGGCGCGATCGTACTGCCGGCAAGCGTTTCGGCGAAAAGCGTTCGTTCGGCAAAAGTGGGGGCGGATTCAAGAAAGACGGCGAACGCGCCCCGCGCCGCGAAGATCGACCAAAGCGGGAGTTCCGTGCCAGGGACGAGCGCGGCGACCGCGTTCCCCGTAACGACGCGCCGCGCGCCTCATACCGGAAAGATGGCGAGCGGCCGCCGCGTCGCGAATTCAATCGTGACGGTGATCGTCCGCCGCGCCGGGACTTCAGCCGCGACGAGCGCCCACGCGGCGGTGGATTCAAGCGTGACGACGCGCGCGGCGATTTCAAGCGCGGCGAAAGTCGTTCGGCAGATCGCGGCCCGCGCAGCGATTTCCGGCGCGGAGAGCGATCCGATCGCGGCGGCGACCGCGCAGGCGCGCGCGATGGTGGCAAACGCTTCGACCGGCCGCGCGGTGACAGGCCGTTTGTCGGCAAACCGCGCCATGGCAGGCCCGACGCAGAGCGTCCGCGCTTCTCCCGCGATCGCGACGATCGTACGCAGGGCGAGCGGCCAAGGCAGGAACGTCCGCGGACCGATCGTACGCCGCGCAAGAGTCACGTCTGGCGCGACCATCCAAGGAATGAGGGTTTCGAAGAACGAGACGAGCGCAATTACGAAGCTCGTCCGGCGTTCGGCGGGCGTGGCGAATATCGCGAGCGCAGGCCGGATCGGGATGGCCGGCGGCGCGAGCTCGCCGACGCTGCGCCGGCAAAGCCGAAGAAGGCCGGCGACCGTATTGCCAAGCTGATGGCACGCGCCGGGCTTTGTTCACGGCGCGACGCTGAAGAATGGATTCGGCAGGGGCGCGTCAGCGTCAATGACCGCATCATCACCTCGCCTGCGCTGGACGTGACTTCGCAGGACAAGGTGCTGGTCGACGGCGCGCCACTGCCGGAGCGTGAGCGTACGCGGCTGTTCCTCTATCACAAGCCGAAAGGCCTCGTGACGACGCACGCCGACCCCGAAGGTCGTCCGACCGTGTTCGACTCGTTGCCCGAGGGCCTGCCGCGGTTGATCAGCATCGGCCGACTCGATTTCAACACCGAAGGTCTGCTGCTGTTGACCAACGATGGCGGGCTTGCGCGCGTGCTCGAACTGCCGGACACCGGCTGGCTGCGGCGCTATCGTGTGCGAGCGCACGGCACGATCGCGCAGGACAAACTCGACGAGCTGCGCAAGGGTATCGAGGTCGACGGCGTGAAGTACGGCCCGATCGAGGCGACACTCGAGCGCGACCACGGCGCCAATGTCTGGATCCTGTTCGCGATCCGCGAAGGCAAGAACCGTGAGGTACGCAACGTCATGGCGCATCTGGGCCTCGAAGTGAACCGGCTGATCCGCGTTTCCTACGGGCCGTTCCAACTCGGCGAACTTGCCGAAGGTGCGGTCGAGGAAGTGCGCAGCCGGATGCTGCGCGATCAGCTCGGCGAGCGGATAGCGGCGGCGGCTGGCGCCGACTTCGGCCTTCCCACGCGTGAAAGCGCGGGTGAAGTGCACGGGGACGAGCCCGGCGAAAGACCGCGCAAGCGCGCCGGCCTGATCGCTGACCGCAAGGGACGCCGCGTAATGGTCGAGCGCTCAGGCCGTGATAGTGATGGCGACGACAGACCGCGTCGCAAGCCGCCCGCCGGCTACAAGGGCAAGCGGGATCGCGCGCCGAAACAACATGAATCCTGAGATGAGCGCGTTCGTGCCGGAAAATCGCTCCAGACCTTGCCGGATCACGTTCTGATGCGCGTGGTCGGAGGACGGCTGCGTGGCCGGACGATCGCCTCGCCGGCGTCGCGCGAGATCCGCCCTACCGCGGATCGATTGCGCGAATCGCTGTTCAACATTCTGGTGCACGGCTACGGCGATCCGATCAGCGGCGCGCGCGTGCTCGACCTGTTTGCGGGTACCGGTGCGCTCGGCATCGAGGCGGTCTCGCGTGGTGCCGCCTTCGCGTTGTTCATCGACAACGGTGCCGAAGCACGGGCGCTGTTGCGCCAGAACGTCGAGGCGCTCGGGCTCGGTGGCGTCACGAAAGTGTTCCGCCGTGACGCGACCAAGCTCGGTCCGGCACACCCGGTCGAGCGGTTCACGCTGGCGTTTCTTGATCCGCCTTATGGCAAGGGCCTGGCCGAACAGGCGCTTGCGTCGCTGAGCGAGGGCGGCTGGCTCGCACCACAGGCGCTGATCGTCGTCGAGGAAGCGTTGTCTGCAAAGTTCGTCGCCCCCGATGCTTTCGAGGAGCTGGAGCGGCGCGCCTATGACGATACGGAGTTTGTTTTTCTACGTGCGGTCTGAGCGCTTCATCGCCGCCCAAACAGCCTCTCGATATCAGCGAGCTTCAGCTCCACATACGTAGGGCGGCCATGGTTGCATTGGCCCGAATTCGGTGTGACTTCCATTTCGCGCAAGAGCGCATTCATCTCCTCCGGCCGCAGCTTTCGGCCGGCGCGCACCGAGCCATGGCAGGCCATGGTGGCTGCGACATGCATCAGCCGCCGCTCCAGCGGTAGCGACCCGTCCCATTCCGCCATGTGCTCGCCGAGATCACGCAGCAATGACTTGGCGTCGGTTTTGCCGAGCAGCGCCGGCGTTTCGCGTACAGCGACGGCGCCGGGGCCGAAGGATTCGATCGAGAGGCCGAACCTTTCAAGCTCGGCCGCCCGCTCGACCAGCCGTTCGACGGTGGCTTCGTCGAGTTCGACGATTTCCGGGATCAGCAGCATCTGTCGCGCAACGCCGTCACGCGCGAGCTGGGCCTTCAGCCGCTCATAGACAATGCGCTCGTGGGCAGCGTGCTGGTCGACGACCACCAGTCCGTCGCGGGTCTGCGCGACAATATAGGTTTCGTGGATTTGTGTGCGGGCGGCGCCGAGCGGGCGATCCAGCATGTCTGCCGATGCCACATCGTCCGGCCTGATGTCCGCGGACGGTGCGCCAACGTCGAATGCCGCCTGGGCGGCTTCGGCAAAACCTCTCATCGACGAGGCGTCATAGGTGGCGGGCGCAGGTCCGGTCGGGTAGGCGGGCGAGGTGCGCCAGTCCCACTGCGAACGTGGCACGTCGGTGCGCGGCAGGCCTTGCGGGCGGAACGACGTGATGACAGCGCCATCGCTGTTAGCCGCGGTGCGACGGCCTTCGCGGGCAAGTCCGTCCTTCAGCGCATGCACGATCAGTGCCCGGACAAGGCCTGCATTGCGGAAACGCACTTCGGTCTTCGCTGGGTGGACGTTCGCATCCACCTCGCGCGAATCGAGCGTCACGAACAAGGCCACGACCGGATGCCTGTCGCGCGGCAGGTAGTCGGCATAGGCCGCACGTACAGCGCCGAGAATCAATTTGTCACGCACCGGGCGGCCGTTGACGAAAAGATACTGGCCGAGCGCATTGGCGCGGGTCAGCGACGGCGCTGCTGCAAAACCTTCGACGACGGCGCCCTCGCGCTCGCTGCGCACCTCGATGGCATGGCTGCGGAAATCGCCGCCAAGAATAGCGCCGAGCCGGGTCAGCCGTCCGGCAGCGCCGGGCAGCGCTGCGTTCCAGGTGATCGGCGCGCGCTCTTCGCCGGACAGGGTGAAGGCGATGTCGGGTCGCGCCATGGCGAGGCGCCGGACGACCTCGCGGATCGCTTCGGCTTCTGTCCGATCGCTCTTCAGAAATTTCAGCCGCGCGGGCGTTGCGTAGAACAGATCGGCCACATCGACGCGGGTGCCGTCGTTCAGTGCCGCAGGCATGATGCCCGACTTGGCGCCGCCATCGACACTCAGGCTCCAGGCATGCGTTTCGCTCGCATGGCGGGTGGCGATCGACAGGCGGGCGACGGCGCCGATCGACGGCAGCGCTTCGCCGCGAAAGCCGAGCGTGCGAATGCGCAAGAGGTCCTCGTCGTCGAGTTTCGATGTGGCGTGACGCTCGACTGCAAGCGAAAGATCGGCACGGGTCATGCCGGAGCCGTTGTCCGAGATCGTAATCCGCCGGCGGCCGCCGCCATCGGCGAAGATGTCCAGTCGCGTCGCGCCGGCGTCGATCGCGTTCTCCACAAGCTCCTTCACGACACTCGCGGGCCGTTCGACCACTTCGCCGGCGGCGATGCGGTTGACGATGGTTTCGGGGAGCTGGCGGACCGGCATGCGCGGAATTTTAGGCGTTTGGCGAGGCTGAGGGGAGGGTGAATGCAGGCTTATCCGCGGTTGTTCGCGAAGCGGAAGGGATTGGGTAGAGCGTTCCTCAACCCCTTTCTAATCCCGGACTAACGATCTAGATGATTGATCGCCGGCAACCAAGGGGCAAGGGCATTCAATGCGAAAGGCGGGAGTCCTGCTGTGGCGTGAGGTCGAAGATGCATTGAGCCGTGACATTGCTGCGGGCGTGCATTCGCCCGGCTCACGATTGCCCACCGAGGGCGAGCTTGCCGTGCGGTTTGGCGTGAACCGACACACGGTTCGCAGGGCGCTTTCGGCGCTGCAGGAACGCGGAGCGATCACGATCGAGCAAGGTCGGGGCATGTTCGTTCGGACGCCGAAACTCGCTTATCCGATCACGCAACGTACGCGGTATTCCGAAAACCTCGCGCGGCTGAGCCTGCCTCTGGCCGGCCGTGTCTTGCGCAATTGGGAAATGCCGGCGACAGCCGCGCTTGCACGTGATCTTCAAATCGATGAGGGCAGTCTCTGTCTCGCGATCGACGACCTCCGCGACATCGATGGCGAGCCGATCAGCTTCACCACGCATCACTTTCCTGCCGCAAGGTTTGCTGGGCTGGCCGAAGCTTTTATCGAGCTCAAATCGATCACCGAGGCCCTGAGGCACTTCAATGTCACGGACTACACGCGGAAGTTGACGCGGGTGCATGCGCGCCCCGCGGACCTGGAGGAGGCCGCGGCGCTCAGGATCCCAAACGGCGCGCCTGCATTGGTCGTCGAAGCGATCAACGTGGATCAGGACGGCATACCCATCGAATACGGTTACACGCGCTCGGCTGGAGGCCGTTTCGAGCTGATCATTGAAGCTCAACGGTGAAATTGATCTATTCATCTAGATGTAATTACGGCGTCACGAGCCGGTTTTAGTTTCCAGGCTGTCCGCAAGCCGGACCCGAGCAGCGGATGGGCGGAGCAGGCGCTCCGCTTTGCACCCGTTGCCGACCTGAAGGGGACAGCTATGAAACAACATGTCAGCCGCCGCGGCGCCGTCGTCGTATTCGCCGCAACTGCCGCGGTCGCTGCGGGACTCGCGACGCCCGCCAGCGCGCAGCGTGCGATCGAAGTGGTGGTTCAGTACACACAGCCTCAGATCTTCGACAAAGTCTTCGATCAGCTCAAAGCCGATTTCGAAGCAGAAAATCCTGACATCAAAATCAAATTTCGCGGCGCTCACAAGGATTACACCGCCGGCATCCAGGCGTTGTTGCGCGAGGCGGTCGTCGGCGAGATGGCGCATGTGGATTACGTCGGGCTATCCTACGTTTCGACCATCGACCAGCGTGGACTTGCGGTGGATCTCGCCCCGCTGATGCGCGCCGACAATTCGACCTTCGAGAAGGGCGGTTGGACGCCACCGCTTCAATCGCTTGGCAAGGTCGGCGAGAAGCAGCTTGGACTTCCGTTTGCGCTGTCCATGTCGCTCGTCTACTTCAACGCTGATCTCGTGCGGAAAGCAGGCTTCGATCCCGCCGCAATGCCGCGGGATTGGGACGGCCTGCTGAAGGTTGCGGGCAAGGTGCGCGCACTCGGGCCCGACATTGCCGGCATGTATATGCCGTATGCGAGCAACTGGTACGGCGCGTGGTATTTCCAAGGCGTCTTGTTTGGTCTCGGCGGAGAGATGATGCCTCCCGGTGCGCAAGCCGTCGCCTTTGACAAGGATCCGCATTTTCAGAGGGCCTTCGGCCTGTACCGACGAATGGTCGATGAGGGCGGTTTTGTGCCGCTTGCGGACCAGGCTGCACGACAGCAGTTCATCGCCGGGCGGATGGGCCTGTTTATCGACTCCATCTCGCGTCTCAATAACTTTTCCGAATCGATCGGAGACCGCTTCAGGCTTGGTACGAGCCCGCATCCGGTGGGATCGGAGGCCGCGCGATTGCCGAGTGGAGGTAACGTTGCGATCATTACCAAGGCCGCCGAAAAGGACCCCGCGGTGCTGGCCGCAGCCTGGAAATGGCTGAAATACTCGACCGGACCTCATGGTACGAACCAGGTCATCCGCAATGTCGGATATACCCCGGTCAATGTCCTTGCACTGGAGGATCCCAAGCTCCTCAAGGGCTATTTCGATGATCGACCACTGCACAAGACCGCAGTCGACCAGCTTCCTCTGGTTCGCGAGTGGTTTCAGTATCCGGGCACGAACGCCATCAAGATCGATGAAGCCATCGGCCAGCATCTCGAGAGCGTCGTTGACAAGTCCATGACGCCGGATCAGGCGCTTGTGTCCCTGACCAAGGAGGTTAATCGCCTGCTGCCTCGATGAGTGTTCACAAGAGAAGGCGCCGGAACATCATCCTCGCTTGTGAGCGGAGCAATGCGATGACCGCGGTGAGCCTCACGGGCATCACAAAAGCGTTCAAGACGACGCCGGTGCTGCGCGGCGTCAACCTGACGGTAAATGGCGGCGAGTTCCTTGCGATCGTTGGTCCGTCAGGATGCGGAAAGTCGACGTTGCTGCGCATTGTTGCCGGCCTGGAAGAACACGATGGTGGTGAAGTCCGTATCGGCGGCGCTGTCGTTGACGAGCTTCCACCGGGCGCGCGCGACATAGCGATGGTGTTCCAGTCCTATGCCCTCTATCCGCATATGACCGTCCGCGAGAACATTGCGTTGCCATTGGCGATGCGTGATCTTTCCCGAGTCGAGCGGTTGCCGTTGACTCGCTATCTCAGCCGCCGTGTTGCCGACCGGCGCCTGAAGATCCGGGCTGCCGTCGCCGATGCCGCCGCGCTCGTCGCGCTTGACGGCCTCTTGGATCGAAAACCGAAGGAGCTTTCCGGCGGCCAACGGCAGCGTGTCGCGCTCGCCCGCGCACTGGTCCGTCGACCACAGCTTTTCCTACTGGATGAGCCACTGTCCAATCTGGATGCCGCTCTTCGCACAACGACGCGCGCCGAGATTGTAGAGTTGCAACGCCGTCTCGGCATCGCGACGATCTACGTGACGCATGATCAGGCCGAAGCGATGACCATGGCGGACCGGATCGCCGTCATGATGGAGGGCGCCGTCGTTCAGGTGGGAACTGCAAAGTGCCTGTACGATACTCCGGCCGATATCCGCGTCGCCCAATTCATCGGCACGCCGCAAATGAACTTTCTGCCGGCGATCGTCGCTCGCGGTGCCGTGCGCGTCGCCGGATTGCAGGCGCCGATCGGCCTCGCACCGACGGCGGCTGACGGCTCAGCACGGCTCGGTATTCGTGCGGAGCACCTGCGCCTGGCGATTCATGGGCGTGGCTGGCTTGCCGGCACGGTGCGGCATCACGAGTTTCTGGGCGCCGAGCAACTGATCCACGTGGTCGCCGACGGCATTGCAGCTCCACCGATGTTGGTGCGAGCGGCAAGTGACGATCCGTTGCCGCCATCCGGCACGCGGGTGGGGCTCATACCGGCATGGCACAGGATGCACCTGTTCGATGCGAGCGGCCGCAGGCACGAGATCGAGGCCGCTGAGTCGACCGCGACCCAAGCCGGCTCACGAAGTCTGTGGGCCACGTCGTGAGTCTCGCGCTTGCCGGTCATGCTAGTTCGGCCGCAGGTGTTCCGTCGGTGCGCGGTCGTCGCGCGCGCGAGAGGCGCAAAGCGTGGCTGCTCGTTGCGCCGCTATCCATCGGTTTGGTGCTGTTCCTGGTGCTGCCATGCCTGGGTGTCGTTGCGATGGCCTTTTCCGACTGGCATCTCGGCCAGGAGAATATTGGTTTTGCCGGGCTGGATAATTTTTCCGAGCTCGCGAACGACGCCGTGTTTCGCCGTTCGGCGCTGAACACCATCATCTACGCACTCTCGGTTACGCCGTTGTCCGTACTGCTCGGCTTGATGCTCGCGCTACTGATCGAAAGTTCCACGCTCGGTCGTGCCTTCTTCCGGTCGGCCTTCTTTCTGCCCGTGATCTCCACGACGGTCGCAATGGCGATTGTCTGGGAGTTTCTGCTTCACCCGTCACTCGGCCCGGTCAATGCTCTTATTGCGGCTCTCGGGTTGCCGCGGCAAGGCTTCCTGAACGACGCGGCGTTGGTCCTGCCGACGCTCGCCGGCATCGGCATCTGGGAGAACACAGGCTACAACATGGTCCTCGTGATGGCGGGGCTAAAGGCTATTCCGCAGGATCTCTATGATGCGGCGGCGGTCGACGGCGCGCACCGCCCATGGGAACGCTTCTGGACCGTCACGTTACCCCTGCTTGGGCCAACACTTGTCTTCGTCGTCGTCATCTCGTTCCTGCGCTCGTTTCGGGTGTTTGAAACAGTCGCAGCGATTACCCAGGGCGGGCCGCGACGCGCATCCGAGGTCATCCTCTTCACCATCTACCAGGAGGGCTTTGTCTTCTTTCGTATCGGTTATGCCTCGGCGTTGACGGTGGCCTTTGTCGTGGTGCTCTTCGCGCTGACGTTGGTGAAATTCAGGTTTCTTGATCGCAGGGTTCACTACGGATGAACTGTCGCGCGATACTGCGTCTCGCCTTGCTGATTGGCCTCGTGGTGCTCTTCCTGGCGCCGTACGCCTACATGCTCGGCTTTTCCGTGAAGCCGGCGAGTGAGATTTTCGGTGGCAGCCTCTCGCCGCTGCCGACGAGCTTTGCCGGCTTTGCCAACTACGTTGGCGTTATCCAGCGCCGCCCACTTCTTCTGCATCTTGCGAACGGCGCCGTCGTTTGCGCCGGGATCCTGTTCTTTCAACTGCTATTTGCGCTGCCTTGTGCCTATGCGCTCGCCAAACTCCGTTTTGCCGGTCGCGAAGCCGTGTTCGGCCTCGTGCTGTTTGGCTTGCTGATCCCAATCCAGGTCACTGCGCTGCCGATATATGCGGGCTTTGCCGGCCTTCGCCTGCTGGACACGTATGGCGCGCTGATCGTGCCGTTCGTGTCATCCGCCTTTGCGGTCTTCCTGTTTCGCCAGTTCTTTCGCAGCATCCCCGACGAAATGATTGACGCTGCCCGGCTGGACGGACTTGGCGAAATCAGCATCCTCGTGCGTGTTGTCCTGCCGCTCACCCTGCCGGCTGCCACCGCGTTCGGGATTTTTTCGGTCGTGTCGCATTGGAACGACCTGTTCTGGCCCCTGATCGTCGTCCGCTCGCCGGAACTCAATACGCCGCCACTCGGCCTGCTCGCGTTCCGGTCAGCGGAAGCCGGCGATCGTTACGGCGAGCTGATGGCGGCCACCGTTCTTGTGACGGCGCCGCTTATTCTCGTCTTCCTCGTCGCCCAAAGACGCTTCGTCGAGGGCATCAGTCTTGGCGCCCTCAAGGGGTGAATTTCCTGGGAGTAGCTTACCGTGCTGAAGGTTATCCAGATCACCGATTGCCACCTTTTACCGTCCGGCGAAACGGTCTTCGGCTCGAACCCTGAGACGCGGCTGCGTGCCTGCATCGCCGACATAAATCGCAATCATCCCGACGCTGCGCTCTGCGTTCTGACTGGCGACCTCGCCCATCACGCGGACCCGCGCGCCTACGCGATCCTGAGCAACTGCCTGAGGGAGCTCGTCATTCCCTATCGATTGATGATGGGTAATCATGATGACCGGGCCGCGTTGCGTGCCGCCTTTCCCGAGGTGCAGATGGACGAACATGGTTTTGTGCAGTCGACCTTCGTAACCCCTGAGGCGCGCCTGCTGTTCTTGGATACCACAGAGCCTGGCGTTCACACTGGCGCGTATTGCGAACGCCGGCGAGCGTGGCTGAAAGGCCGCCTCGATGAGCACAGCAGTGGGACGCCGGATTATTTGTTCATGCATCATCCGCCGTTTGCGATCGAACTGCCACATATCGACCAGTACGTTATGGCCGAAACAGACGCGTCGGCGCTGGGTGATTTGCTGCGGCAGCGGCGCGCCCCGCGGCACATCTTTTTTGGACACGTTCACCGGCCAGTCTGCGGCTCCTGGCTTGGCATCCCGTTCAGCGCGTTGCGCGGGACCAATCACCAGTCCTGGCTGGACTTTCATGCGGTCAAAGAGAACATCTGCAGTCTCGAGCCGCCCGCCTATGCAGTCATCTTCATCGGGCCGGATCGGACCATCGTCCATTTCCATGATTACATGGATGACACTCCGAAATACGTCTATGACCCGTCCGCACCGGTCGAGCATCAGGTCAGGCCGCTGGTGTCGATCGGCTGAAGATAGCGGCGGTTCGATACTCGCAACGACGTCGCTTCGCTCGCCCATGGAAAGCGGGGATCCACTATCCCAGTGCCGCAGCGTTCTTATCGCAATGTTGCGGAGTACTGGATGCCCGCCTTCGCGAGACTCATCATGTTCTAATCGTCGAACCTTCGACCGCCGCGCATCGACTTGATGTTGCCGCGCCGCTTCTTGCCCTCGAGCCGGCGCTGCTTTGAGGCAAATGTCGGCCGCGTCGCGCGGCGCGGCGTGGGTCGGATACTGGCCTCGCGCAGCATGTCGACCAGCCTGTCGATTGCATCCTGCCGGTTCCGCTCCTGAGTGCGGAAGCGCTGGGCATGGATCACAACCACGCCATCCTTGGTCAGCCGCTGGCCTGCAATGCGCGCGAAGCGCTCATGTACATCCGGCGCGAGATTGGCGCGGGCGATGTCGTAGCGCAATTGCGCCGCGGTCGAGAGCTTGTTGACGTTCTGCCCGCCGGGGCCGGAAGCGCGAACGAACGAAATATCAAGGTCGTTCTCGTCGACGACGATATCGCGGGTGATCCGCAGCATGGCTGCCCAACTAGAGCGCATTCCGTTCGGGTTGAACGGGGATACGCTCCAGATTCCTTTCATGGTCGCATTTTCTCGCAGAAAGCCGATGTCCGCCTTTCCGGAAAATGCTCTAGGGAGAATCAATCCTCTGCAATATAGCGCTTTGCGAGGATCTTGCCTTCTTCAACGGCAGGCTGGTCGAACGCATCGATGCCGAGCAGCTGCGCTGCGATCATCGTCTCCAGCATGTAGTGCATCAGGAATTCACCCATCGTCACTTCGTCGACGATATCCATATGGAAGGTACGCACCGGGCAGCCGTTCTTCGCCAGCGTCTCGGCGGTGGCGCGGCCCTGGGCGGCCACAAGATCGCCGATGGTCTTGCCGCCGAGCGCGTCCTCTCCGCAGAGCTTCGCCAGATCCTTCGGCATCCGCGGCCCTTTGCCCTTGGTGCCGACGGTCACGATGGTGAACAGCTTGTCACGCGGACCGGCGATGAAGAGCTGCAGCTGGCTGTGCTGATCGACAGGGCCTAGCGCCGCCAGCGGCGTTGTACCCTTGCCGTCCTTACCGAGGCTTTCCGCCCAGAGCTGCACGTACCATTTGCCAAACCACGCCAGCCGGTCCGCATACGGCATGAGCACCGTGATGGATTTGCCGGTCGCAGCCAGGGCAATCGACAGTGCGGCGCCGACTGCCGGCAGCACATCCGCGGCCGGCGTTTTCGCCAGCACCGGCGCCACCGCCCTTGCCGCACCTGCGCGGATCGCCGTTATGTTGAGACCGGCGACGGCCGCGGGTAGCAGGCCCACATTGGTCAGCACCGAGAAGCGGCCGCCAATGCCGGTGTGATGATCGAGCATCGGTACCTTGAAGTGCTCGAGCATGCTCCGCAGGCCGTTTTTGCCGCCTGCTTTGGCGGGCTCGGACAGGCCGAGCATCAAGTCGGGGATTTTTGCCTCCAGCCCTGCCGACTTGATGGCGTCGAGCACGGCCATCGTCTGCATCAGCGTTTCGCCGGTGCCGCCGGATTTCGAGATGGCGACGAACTTCGTCGTAGCAAGCGGGAGCTTGCCAAGCATTTCGGCAAAAGTTCGCGGGTCCAGGTTGTCGAGGAAATGCAGACGCGGCTTGTCGCGCAGCGCGCTGAGGCCGGGAATGTTGAAGTCAGCGAGCTGCAGCAGCGTCTGGCCGCCCAGGCTGGAACCGCCAACGCCGAGGAAGACGATGTCGCTCGCGCCGTCGCGCAACCGCTTCGCTGCGCCCTCGATGGCCGGCAGGTCGCCGCGCTCCTCGGGAATCTTCAGATGAGGCAAACTGCCGTTCGCATAGCCGGCCCGCAACCAGTCGAGCGCGGGCTCGGTGCGCTTCAGCATTGCATCGAAATCCTTCGTCGTCACACCGCGCGGGCCGACCCTCTCGGCACGCGCAAGCTCGATCGATTGGACAAGCGAAGTCGAAGATTTTGCGGCATCAGGCATCTATGGGATTTCCAGAAGTCGGGGGTGTATTCGAAAACGCCGTCGCCTTATACCAGTTCCGCGCGCGTGAGTGTCCTGTTTCTGACCCTCCCGCGACCTCGCCGAGAGGACTGCGTGCAAGCGCTAGAAACAACAAGGATACTGGCAACCTGATAATTCCGGTGTGGCTTTTGTTTTCTGACGTTCCGATGACTGAGATTGCAGCAGGGTGATCAGAACTCAGAAATAGCGCACAAGCCCTTGTCGACCAGGCAGCCGTGACACCTGCTTGCGGTTAAGGTGGTTAGTTGCCGGTCGGTTGCGCGACGCGGCCGACCGCAACGGTCAAAAACCGCTGGTCCCACAACCGTTTGGCGACCCGCTTGGCGTCGTCCAACGTCACGGCATCGATCAGGCCGTTGCGGCGGTCGATATAGTCGATGCCGAGATCGTCGATCTGGTATTGCAATAGCGCACCGGCGATCTTGGACGAGGTGTCCAGCGAGAGCATTTGCGAGCCCTTCAGGTACGACTTCGCTTCGTCGAGTTCCTTCTGGGAGGGGCCTTCCGCGGCGATGCGGTGGATCTCCTTCTCAATCGTGTCGATCGTGTCGTTGGCACGATCGGCGCGAGTCGCGGTCGACCCCATGACGAAGGCCGTCTGGCGAAACCAGACGAGACTCTCGGAGATCGAGTAGACGAGACCGCGCTTCTCGCGCACTTCGCGATAGAGGCGCGATGTCATGCCACCGGCCAGAATATGATTGAGCACGTAAGCCGTCATGAAATCCGGATCGGATCGCACGATGCCCGGTGCGCCGAACAGGACTACGGTCTGCGGTACGTCGAGCGTGACGTTGACGCGGGACGGCGGCACGTGCAGTTCGACCGGCGGAATCGGCTTCAGATCGGATTTTGCAGGAAGGCCGGCGAATACACGATCCAGCATCGCGCCGAGGGTTGCCGGATCGATATCGCCGACCACCGAGATTTTCACCGTGTCGCGCGCGATCACCCGCTTGGCGTGATCGCGCAGGTCGTCGGCTGAAATCTTCGGCACGCTGTCCAATGTGCCGCTGGGAGGCGACGCGTAGGGATGGGTGCCGAATCCGACCTCGAAGAAGCGCTTGCTGGCGATGTCGTTCGGGCTTGTGCTCTGGCGGCGCAGCGTCGCCATCACCTGCGCGCGAATACGCTCCAGCGCCTCAGCGTCGAAGCGTGGTTGCGCCAATGCGAGCCGCAACAGGTCAAAAGCCTCGTCACGATGCTCCTTCAGCGTCCGCAGCGACCCGCGCAGATGCTCGCGGGAATCATTGAAGCTGAGGTCGATAGCGCGTCTTTCAAGCCGCTCGCGAAACGCCTTGGCGTCGAGATCGCCGGCTCCTTCGTCGAGCAGGCTCGCGACCAGGTTGGCGACGCCGGGCTTGTCCGGTGGATCCTGGGTTGATCCGCCGGCAAAGGCGTATTCCATGGCGATGATGGGAACGGTCGTATCCTGCACGAGCCAGGCTTCGATGCCACCGGGCGAAACGACGCGCTGGATGTTGGTGGCTTGCGCAGATGCAAGCGACAGCAAGAGGCCGCAGACGGCAGCGATGCCGAGATACGACACGCGGGCGAGCCTCATGAGCGCTTGTCCTCGCGCTTCGCCGTAGTGTCCTTGATCAGGTAGCCGGTCACCGAGCGATTCTTCTCCAGCCATGTCCTCGCCGCGTCGCGCACCTGGTCACCGGTCACCGCGCGTACCCGATCCGGCCAGCTTACGATCTGGTCGATCGTCAGCCCGATCGTGAGCGCGCCGCCGTACCAGCGCGCCATCGTGCTCTGGTTGTCACGGGCGTAGGTCGCCTCCGAGATCAGCTGCGTCTTGACGCGATCGAGATCTTCGGCGCGCACGCCGTTCTGCGCAACGTCGGCGATCACCTTTTCGATTGCGTCCTCGATCTCGGGGAAGCCGATGCCGGGCTTCGGTACGGCAGACACCGCGAATTGCGTGGGATCAAGCGCCGAGCCATTATACCAGGCGCCGGTCGATATCGCGAGGCCACGCTCGACCACCAGCGAGCGATAGAGGTAGGAGTTGCTGCCCGCGCCAAGCACTTGCGCCAGCACTTCGAGCGCCGGAGCTTCGCCCGCAGCTGCCGTCACCGCCGACGGCACGAGATAATAGCGCCGCAGGCTCGGCTGTTCGACCCGCGGGTCGGCGAGTGTCACCGTGCGCGGTGCGATCGGCGTCGGTTCTTGCGGGCGGATGCGTTTTGCCGGGATCGACGGTTGCCGCACCTGCTGGCCGTAGGTCTTCTCGGCAAGCTTGCGGACTTCTTCCGGTTCGACATCGCCTGCGACCACCAGCGTCGCATTGTTTGGCGCGTAGAAGCGTTTGTAAAATTCCAGCGCGTCTTCCCGATTGAGCTGCTCGATCTCGTGCCGCCAG
The DNA here is from genome assembly GCF_031157255.1 of Bradyrhizobium sp. LHD-71. Taxonomy (GTDB): domain Bacteria; phylum Pseudomonadota; class Alphaproteobacteria; order Rhizobiales; family Xanthobacteraceae; genus P52-10. The sequence goes on from NZ_JAVIFX010000003.1 coordinate 248,200, forward strand.
CCGATCACCGGGCGGCCGTAAGGATGATTGAGATACAGTGCCGCCATGATCTGTTCCGACAGCTTGGCGTCGGGATTGTTGGCAACGCGCATGTTGTATTCCTCGAGCACGACGTCGCGCTCGGGCAGCACGTTTTCGTCCTTCAGCGTCAGACCGGTCATGCGATCGGCCTCGAACTCCATCACGGTCGCGAGCTTGTCGCGCGGGACGCGCTGGAAGTATCCGGTGTAGTCAGTCGAGGTGAAGGCGTTCTCCTGCCCGCCAATCCGGATCACGGTTTGCGAGAACTGGCCGGCGGGGAAGCGCTTGGTCCCCTTGAACATCAGATGCTCAAGGAAATGCGCCAGGCCCGACTTGCCCGGCGTCTCATCCGCCGAGCCGACCTTGTACCAGATCATGTGGGTGACGACCGGCGTCCGGTGGTCGGGGATGACGACGATCTGCAGGCCGTTCGCAAGCGTGAAACTTGCGGGACGCTGCACCTCCGCCGACTGCGCGCGCGCAACTGTGCTGCCCAGAGCGACAAAAAAACTGAGAAAAGCGAAGATGGCGAATGACGCTTTCGGGGAACGTCGGAAGGACTGCGTCATAATGCCTTTTGGTGTCCGGGCCCCTGCGATTGATTAAGAGGTGCGGCACCTTCGGCCGCAACTCACGAGTTCGCGATCCCGCCTTACGAGTCAGTAATGTTTGGCCGCGTGAAGCTAAAATTTTCCGGGTGCAAGAATTCCGGAAGGATTCGTTACCTGTTCATTGAGCGGTTGCGCCCTGTCGACCTCAGAGATGCCATAGGCTTGATTGGATGAGGGCGTCTGATAACCGGGCGGCGGCTGCGTCAGGCTCTCGCGCGTCGGCTCGCTGGTGAAAGGTACGTTGTCTTCCCGCTTGGAACCGAACAGGCCGAAAAGGTTCTTCGTCACGCCAAGCTGCGACGGGCTGAGAATGCCGCTACCCTCGTTAATGAGCCGGCGCTCCTCGCTGAGACCGGGCTGAGGCGCGGCGGTCGCGGTCCGAGCACGTGCCTGCCCAAGCGGCTCCGGCTGGATCCGGATCTGCTCGGCGGGCTCATTCTCCAGCACCTTGTTGCGCTTCTTGATGGCTTCGCGCGCTGCACGGCGCTCCAGCACATCCGGATCCTTCGGCCAGTTCGCAGCGGTCGGCCGCTGGGTCTCTGGCGGCGGCAGCGTGAGCTGCCGCGGTACGACCAGCGGCGAGCGCTCGCGGTAGTTGATCCCGTTGGAGCCGTCAGTGGCGCCGAGCCCGCGCATCAAATTGCCGATGAAGCCCTCGTCGCGGGCCGGTTCGTCGTCATCGATCGCAAAGGCTGGCGCTGCCGTGAACAGCACGCCGATCGTGGCCACTGTGGCGATGGTGTAAAGCAGGCGGTTCGTGGTTTTAAAATCGCGCATCGAATGACTCACCCTGATCGCGTTTGTCTTCGAAGGGGTTTCCTTAGACCGGGCGATCCCGCGCCGTACGGTCAATTCCGACAATAGCTTATCGGCCGGGATCACGGCGCTTTTGCGGCTCCAGGACCAAGAACTGAATCATACAACAGGCCGATCACGCCGGCAACAATGGCTACGTCAGCAAGGTTAAAGACATACCAGTCGAAGCGGCTATCGCCCCATTGCAGGTGAAAAAAGGCAAAATCCATCACCGCGCCGTAGGCGACGCTGTCGATGCCGTTGCCGATCGCCCCACCGATGATCAGACCGAGGCCAAGTGCGGTGACGCGGTTGTGGGCGTGCCACAGCCAGATCGCTAGCGCCGCGATGGCCGCGACCTTGATCGCCAGCAACAGCGCCTGGGCCGCGGCCGTCTCGGCCTGAAACCAGCCGTAGCTGATGCCCCTGTTCCAGGTCAGTGTCAGGTCGAAAAACGGCGCCACCCTGACGGCACCGCGCGCCGCGATGTCGTAGACGAACAACAGGTACAGCTTCGACGCCTGGTCTAGAACGAGCACGACCAGCGCCGTCAACAGTCCCAGGCTGACTTTTGCGTTCATCTGCGATGCCGGTGTGTACACGTTGCGATTTTCGCAACAGTCCCTAAGCCAGCTCGGCGGGCTTTGCAAAGTGAGGCGGGCCAGCGTTGCAATCGGAAGGAGAAATGCTCATGCTGGTGCGTAACCGGCAGCCACACGCCGGATAAATCAAAGGAGGATCGCCATGCCCGTCAGCATCCGTCCGCTGCACGACCTGTTCGTCGGCGAAGTTTCAGGCATCGACATCGCAAAGCCGCTTACGCCGGACGAGGTCACGGCGCTTGAAACCGGCATGGATCGCTACGCGGTGCTGGTTTTTCACGGCCAGGCCCTTTCCGACGAGCAGCAAATGGCATTTTCGCGCAACTTCGGTCCGCTGGAGGATGCGCGCGGCGGCAACGTCACCAAGCCGGGAGACAAGCGCCTCGGCACCGGGATGAACGACGTGTCAAATCTCGGCAAGGACGGTAAACCGCTCGCGCGCGACTCCCGGCAGCGGCTGTTCAATCTCGGCAATTCGCTCTGGCATTCGGATTCCTCGTTCCGCGCCACGCCGGCGAAATATTCGCTGCTGTCGGCGCGTATCGTCAACAAGAAGGGCGGCAACACCGAATTTGCGGACATGCGTGCAGCCTATGACACGCTCGATGACGAGGTGAAGCGCGAGATCGAGGACCTCATCTGCGAGCACTCGTTGATGTACTCGCGCGGCTCGCTCGGCTTCCTCGACTACACCGACGAAGAGAAACAGATGTTCAAGCCAGTCAGGCAGCGTCTGGTGCGGACCCACCCGGTCACCGGCCGCAAGTCGCTCTACCTGTCATCGCATGCGGGCGGGATCGTCGGCATGCCGATGCCGGAAGCGCGGTTGTTGCTGCGCGATCTGAACGAGCATGCGACGCAGCCGAAATTCGTCTATGCCCACAAATGGACGCTGCATGATCTCGTCATCTGGGACAACCGCCAGACGATGCACCGCGTGCGGCGGTACGACGAAAGCCAGCCGCGCGACATGCGCCGCACGACCGTCGCCGGAGACGCGCCGACGGTTGCGCAGCAGGCCGCGGAGTGATGGCGAAGCCGTCATTGCGGGTCCGCATGGCCCGAAGGGCGAAGCCGGGGTCGCAAAGACGCTGAGGGGCTGTTGCGCAGTGGGTGATCCCCGCGGGCGCCTCGCTACAACGGCAGCGTTGACGACCCCATCAGGAAGCGATCGACCATGTGGGCACACTGACGGCCCTCACGGATGGCCCAGACGACCAGCGACTGGCCGCGGCGCATGTCACCGGCGGTGAACACCTTCGCCAGCGAGGTCTGGTAGTCATTGGTCGAGGCGCGAACGTTGCCGCGCGGGTCGAGCTCGACACCGAGGCCCTTGAGCAGGCCATCGTGCACCGGGTGTACGAAGCCCATTGCCAACAGCACGAGGTCGGCCTTGATGATGAATTCGCTGCCGACGATCGGCTGCATCTTGCTGTCGACGTGCACGCAGTGCAGCGTCGTGACCTTGCCCTTCTCGCCGGAGAAGCGCTGCGTGAGAACGGCGAATTCGCGCTTCGCGCCTTCCTGATGACTGGACGAGGTACGCATCTTCAACGGCCAGTTCGGCCAGGTCAGCAGCTTGTTTTCCCGCTCCGGCGGCTCCGGCATGATCTCAAGCTGCACAATCTGCTTGGCGCCGTGACGCGCGGAGGTGCCGATGCAGTCGGAGCCGGTGTCGCCGCCGCCGATCACGACCACATGCTTGTTGGTGGCGAGAATGTCCTTCCCGGTCAGCGGCTCGCCGCTGACGCGGCGGTTCTGCTGCGGTAGGAAGTCCATGGCGAAATGGATGCCGTCGAGGTCGCGCCCCTGCACCGGCAGGTCGCGCGGCGCCTCGGCGCCGCCGGTCAGCGCGATCGCGTCGTAGGTCTTCACGAGCTCCTGCGCGTCGACGGTGGTGCCGACATGCGCCCCGTAGTGGAACGTGACGCCTTCGGCTTCCATCTGCCTGACGCGGACGTCGATCAGGTCCTTTTCCATCTTGAAGTCGGGAATGCCATAGCGGAGCAGGCCGCCGGCCTTTGCATATTTCTCATAGACATGCACATCGTGGCCCGCACGCGCGAGCTGCTGCGCGCAAGCCAGGCCTGCCGGACCCGAGCCGATCACAGCGACCTTCTTGCCCGTCTTTTGTGAAGCCGGCTCCGGCTGCACCCAACCGTTCTTCAGCGAACGGTCGGCGATCTCGCATTCGATGCTCTTGATCGTGACCGGATGGTCGTCGAGGTTCAGCGTGCAGGAGGCTTCGCACGGCGCAGGGCAGATGCGCCCGGTGACCTCGGGGAAGTTGTTGGTCGAGTGCAGGTTGCGCGCGGCCTCTTCCCAGTTGCCGTTGTAGACGAGGTCGTTCCAGTCCGGGATCTGGTTGTTGACCGGGCAGCCGGGCGTTCCGGGCTGCACCGAACCGGTGCCGTGGCAATAGGGAATGCCGCAATTCATGCAGCGCGCAGCCTGATCACGCAGGTCCTGCTCGCTCAAAGGAACGACGAATTCCTTCCAGGTCTTGATGCGGTCGTTGACCGGCTCATAGACCCGGTCGCGCCGTTCGAATTCGAGAAACCCGGTCACCTTGCCCATAACTGAAACCAACGCCCCGAAACTTAAGTTACGTTCTCTGCCATCCCGACAGGCGCGCGAGGCGCGCCTTGCAGGGGTGACTTGTTTGCGCTACGCGCCGATCGCGATCTTGGGATGCTCCGCTTCCTTGACCTTCAATTCCAGCAATGCGCGCCGGAATTCAACCGGCATCACCTTACGGAATTTCGTCAGCGCGGTTTTCCAGTTGGCGAGAATGTCGGCTGCACGCCTCGAGCCCGTGTACTTCGCATGACGCGAGATCAAAATGTGCAGCCGTTCGACATCGAAGCCTGTGAGGTTGGCGAGCACGTCGACCCGGCCGTGCGCTTCCAGATCGCCGGACTGATGGAACGCACTTTCTGCGACCATCTCTTCCGACAGCAACGGCTCGAGCTCGACCATCGCCATGTTGCAGAGCTTCGGGAAGTCGCCCGCCTCGTCATAAACATAGGCGACGCCGCCGGACATGCCGGCCGCGAAGTTGCGCCCGGTCTTGCCCAGCACGACGACCACGCCGCCGGTCATGTATTCGCAGCAATGATCGCCGGCACCCTCGACCACGGCGACCGCGCCGGAATTGCGCACGGCGAACCGTTCGCCGGCGACGCCGCGGAAATAACACTCGCCGTCGATCGCGCCATACATCACGGTGTTGCCGACGATGATCGACTCTTCCGGAACGATGCCGGAATGAGCCGGCGGCCGGACGATGATCCTGCCGCCCGACAGGCCCTTGCCGACATAGTCGTTGCCTTCACCTTCAAGGTCGAAGGTGACACCACGCGCGAGCCACGCGCCGAACGCCTGTCCGGCCGTGCCGGTCAGCTTCACATGAATGGTATCATCAGGCAGACCGGCATCGCCGTAGATCTTCGCCACGGCGCCCGACAGCATCGCTCCGGCGGAGCGGTCGGTATTGTTGATCACGGCGTCGATCTTCACAGGTGCACCCCGGTCGAGCGCCGGCTGCGCCTTCGCGATCAGCGACCGGTCGAGCACCTTGTCCAGATGATGGTTCTGGCCTTCCGAACGATAGAGCGTCTCGCCCTTCGCCGCCTTCTGCTTGAAGAACAGCTTCGAGAAATCGAGGCCCTTGGCCTTCCAGTGCGCGACCAGCGCATTCTGGTCGAGCATCTGGCTCTGGCCGATCATCTCATTGACGGTCTTGAAGCCCATCGCCGCCATGATCTCGCGCACTTCCTCGGCGACGAAGAAGAAGAAATTGATCACATGCTCGGGCTGGCCGACGAAGCGCTTGCGCAGCAGCGGATCCTGGGTCGCGACGCCGACAGGGCAGGTGTTGAGGTGACACTTGCGCATCATGATGCAGCCGGCGGCGATCAGGGGTGCAGTGGCGAAGCCGAACTCATCGGCGCCGAGCAGGGCGCCGATGACCACGTCGCGGCCGGTGCGGAATCCGCCGTCGACCTGAACGGAAATGCGGCTGCGCAGCCGCTCGCGCACCAGCGTCTGGTGGGTCTCGGCGATGCCGATCTCCCACGGGCTGCCTGCATGCTTGATCGACGTCAGCGGGCTCGCGCCAGTGCCGCCCTCGAAGCCCGAGATCGTGACATGGTCGGCGCGCGCCTTTGCAACGCCCGCGGCGACGGTGCCGACGCCCACTTCCGAGACGAGCTTCACCGACACATCGCCGTCCGGATTGACGTTCTTCAGGTCGTAGATGAGCTGCGCCAGGTCCTCGATCGAGTAGATGTCGTGGTGCGGCGGCGGCGAGATCAGGCCGACGCCGGGGGTCGAGTGGCGGACGCTGGCGATCGTCGAGTCGACCTTGTGGCCGGGCAACTGGCCGCCTTCGCCGGGCTTGGCGCCCTGCGCCATCTTGATCTGCATCATGTCGGAGTTGACGAGATACTCCGTCGTCACGCCGAAACGGCCCGACGCCACCTGCTTGATCGCCGAGCGCATTGAATCGCCGTTCGGCAGCGGCTTGAAGCGGTCGGCTTCCTCACCGCCTTCGCCCGTGTTCGACTTGCCGCCGATGCGGTTCATGGCGATGGCGAGCGTCGTGTGCGCCTCGCGCGAGATCGAGCCGAACGACATGGCGCCGGTGGCGAAGCGCTTGACGATCTCCTTCGCGGGCTCGACCTGGTCGAGCGTGACCGGTTTGCGCTTGTCCTCTTCGGCGCTCTTGATGCGGAACAGGCCGCGGATGGTCAAGAGTCGCTCGGACTGCTCGTTGAGGATCTTCGCATAGGCACGGTAGCGCTCCTGCGAATTGCCGCGCACCGCATGCTGCAGCGTGGCGACCGACTCCGAGGTCCAGGCGTGGTCCTCACCGCGCGTGCGGTAGGCGTATTCGCCGCCGACATCGAGCGCGGTCTTGAAGATCTGCGCATCGCCGAAGGCGTCGGCGTGACGCCGGGTCGTCTCCTCGGCGATCTCGGTGAGACCCACACCCTCGATGCGGGTGTGCGTGCCGGCGAAATACTTCGCAATGAAATCTGCCTTCAGTCCGACGGCATCGAAGATCTGCGCCCCGCAATAGGACTGGTACGTGGAGATGCCCATCTTGGACATCACCTTCAGGATACCCTTGCCGATCGACTTGATGTAGCGCTTGACGATCTCCTTGTCGTCGAGCCTGCCCGGCAGGCGATCCTTCATCGCGATGATGGTCTCGAACGCGAGATAAGGATTGATCGCTTCCGCTCCGTACCCTGCGAGGCAGGCGAAGTGATGGACTTCGCGCGGTTCGCCGGATTCGACCACGAGACCGACCGAGGTGCGAAGTCCGGTGCGGATCAGGTGATGATGCACGGCGGCAGTCGCCAGCAGCGAGGGGATCGGAATACGATCCGAGCCCGCCATCCGGTCGGACAGGATGATGATGTTCACGCCTTCGCGGACTGCAGCCTCGGCGCGTCCGCACAGTTCGTCGAGCACCTGCTCCATGCCCGCGGCGCCGAGGCCGGCATGGAACGTCGTGTCGAGCGTGCGCGAGTTGAAGTGCGAGGTCGAGATTTCCGAGATCGAGCGGATCTTCTCCAAATCGCCATCGGTCAGGATCGGCTGGCGCACTTCGAGCCGCTTGGTGCCGGCGAGACCTTCGAGGTCGAACAGGTTCGGCCGCGGCCCAATGATCGACACGAGGCTCATGACGAGCTCTTCGCGGATCGGATCGATCGGCGGGTTGGTCACCTGGGCGAAATTCTGCTTGAAATAGGTGAACAGCAGCTTCGGCTTGTCCGACAGCGCCGAGATCGGCGTGTCGGTGCCCATCGAGCCGGTGCCTTCCTCGCCGGTCGAGGCCATCGGCGCCAACAGGATATTGATGTCTTCCTGGGTGTAGCCGAACGCTTGCTGCCGATCGAGCAGCGACAGGTTGGAAAGCGGGCCCTTGTTGCTGGTCTCGGGGAGCTCTTCCAGCACGAGCTGGGTGCGATCGAGCCACTCGCGATAAGGATGGCTTTTTGCGAGCTCCGCTTTGATCTCATCGTCGGGAATGAGGCGGCCCTGATCGAGGTCGACCAGCAGCATCTTGCCCGGCTGCAGTCGCCACTTGGTGACGATCTGGTCCTCCGGAATCTTCAGGACGCCCATTTCCGACGCCATCAGGATGCGATCGTCGCGCGTGACGAGATAGCGCGCCGGCCGCAGGCCGTTGCGGTCGAGGGTCGCACCGATCTGACGGCCGTTGGTGAAGGCGATCGCGGCGGGACCGTCCCAGGGCTCCATCAGCGCTGCATGATACTCATAGAAGGAACGGCGCTCCTCATCCATCAGCGGATTTCCGGCCCATGCCTCCGGAATCATCATCATCACCGCGTGCGGGAGCGAGTAGCCGCCCTGCACCAGGAACTCGAGCGCATTGTCGAAGCAGGCGGTGTCGGACTGGCCCTCGTAGGAGATCGGCCACAGTCGGTTGATGTCTTCGCCGTACAGGTCCGACTGCACCGAGGCCTGCCGCGCCGCCATCCAGTTGACGTTGCCACGCAGCGTGTTGATTTCACCGTTGTGGGCGATCATCCGATAGGGATGCGCCAGCGACCAGGTCGGGAAGGTGTTGGTCGAGAAGCGCTGATGCACCAGCGCCAGCGCGCTTTCGAAGTCCTTCTCGCTCAGGTCGGGGTAGTAGGTGCCGAGCTGATCGGCAAGGAACATGCCCTTGTAGACGACCGTGCGGCACGACAGCGACACCGGATAGTATCCGGCGAGGTTGCGGTCGCGGCGCTGGTAGATCGCATTCGAGATCGACTTGCGCAGGATGTAGAGGCGGCGCTCGAAATCGTCCTCGGTCTTGATGCGATCACCACGGCCGATGAACACCTGCATGTTGAAGGGCTCGGTCGGCTTCACGGTCTCGCCGAGCGTTGAATTGTCGGTCGGGACTTCGCGCCAGCCGAGCAGCTTCAGGCCTTCCTTTTTCACCTGCTCGGTGACGATGCTGCGGATCACCTTCCGCCAGGCGGTGTCGCGCGGCATGAACAGCGCGCCGACCGCATATTCGCCAGGCTTCGGCAGCGCGAAACCGAGCTCTTGGGCCTTCCGTGCGAAAAACGCATGCGGGATTTGCACCAGGATGCCGGCGCCGTCGCCGGCACGGGGATCGGCACCGACCGCGCCGCGATGTTCGAGGTTGCACAGCACCGAAAGTGCATCGGCGACGATCTGATGCGAGGCAACGCCCTTGATGTTGGCGATGAAGCCGACGCCGCAGGAGTCCCTTTCCAGTGACGGATCATACAGGCCTTCGGCCTCTGGTCGCAGAAACTGTTCGGGCGCGAAAATCGCGCGATCAACAGGTTTGGTTGCCGGGGCTGCCGACTGTGCATTGGCGACAATTTGATCGCGATCTATCCTGGCCCCGCTCATGTCAAACCTCGCACCCCCGAAACAGTCGGTTGCCAGCCGCACCTTTGGCGCTCCGCGGCACCCTTAAGGCCACCGCTCGCGCCCAAGCGAGCCGAATTCAGAAGATGCAGGCGCCGACGGTTACCGCGTTCGGTAAACGACCTGCCTGCCGCTATGCGTCCGCATCTACAGCCGAATTGCGCTGCAGACGTTATGCCGAGTTAGCCGGCAAATGGGACAGTGATGCTGTCCTAACGCACACACTGCCAAAATTCTGTCTAACACACAAGCGTCTGGAAGTCCTCTAAGCAACGAATTCCCGCCCACAACGTTGCGGCCGCGCAGAAACGAATTTAGGCGGCTCGTGCTCCGTTTCTCGCCCCGGCGCGGCCTAAGCTTGGCCGGAATTGCCCGCGAGTTTCATTCAAATCAAAGCTCACGCAAAGCCGATCGCAGGAGGCGATTTTGATGAAGCAGGGGACAACCGCGCTGATTGCAGCCGCCATCGTGCTGACGGGCACGAGCGCACTGATCGCACAGCCGCTCCCACCCATGGAGGGGCCGCCGGTCTATTACGGCGCGCGCGTCTATTACGGCCGATTGCCGCCGCCGCCGTATGTCTACGCGCCGGACGATCTCGCCGTGCCGCCTTACGAAGTCGCCGCGATCATGCAGTCGCGCGGATTTCGACCTCTGAGCCGGCCGGCGCGACGCGGCGACTTCTACGTCGTTTCGGCGATCCATCCCAATGGCGACGACGGGCGGCTGGTGATCGACGCGTATACGGGCCGAGTCGTGCGGTTCGTTCCGGCATCGGATGCGATCCGCGCCTCGCGCCGCGACGGGATGGAACAAGTCTATCGGGGGCCAACATTCCCGCCGCCGAATGCGCGAGCCGCGGCACCGCCGCCGAGCGCGCGGGGTGTTCCGCGGCCGCCTCGGGCGGTGCCGCAGGTAGCTAACCGCGCTCCGTCGGCAGCGCCGCTCGCGACGCCAAAGCCGCGTCCGCAGAGCGCCCCGCGACAGCCAGAGACGGCACAAGCGCCGCCCGTTCCGGCGCCGGTCGACACCAAGCCGGCAGCCGTATCGCCGGCGCTGGAAAAGCCGGCGGAAAAGAAACCGTCGGACGAGGCTGCATCGAAGCCTGCCGTGCAGCCGACACAGCCGCTGCCGCCGGTGCAGACGATGGAATAACCGCAAAACGAAAAGCGCCCCGGTCGATGACCGGGGCGCAAACGTCTAGAAGGTTGTTTCAGGTCCGAGGCCTCAGGCCGCGACGCTGACCTTCTCCGCGATCGCCTTGCTGTTGATCGGAATGCTGCGGGGCTTTTTCGCCTCCGGGATCTCACGCACGAGGTCGACATGCAGCAGGCCGTTCTCAAGCGAGGCGTCTTTCACCTGGACATGGTCGGCGAGCTGGAACACGCGTTCGAACGCGCGGGCGGCGATGCCACGGTAAAGCACCTCGGACTGGTCCTGGGCGTTCTCGTTGGCGGTCTTCTCGCCCTTGATCGTCAGCGTGTTTTCCTTCGTGACGATCGACAGCTCAGGCTCGGCAAAGCCGGAGACGGCAACGCTGATCCGGTAAGCGTTCTCACCAGTGCGCTCGATGTTGTAGGGCGGATAGCCGGGAGATGAAGATGAATCAGAAACCTGGTCGAGCAGCGAAAACAGCCGGTCGAAGCCGATGGTCGAACGATAGAAGGGGGTCAGATCGAAAGTACGCATGGGTAGTCCTCCATTGAGCGACTAAGATTTAGAGCCCGCCGCTATGGCCGGGCTTTCGTGCGTGCAGCCTAGTGGAGTGGCCTGCACGAGAATGATATGGGGAAAGCGCCTTTTGCGTTCAAGAGGTTCCGGAGTGATTCGGGGCCGATTGCAGGCCCGCCTCCATGATTTCCACCTCCACGCCCCTGGTTTCATGACACTGGTTTCCATCCCCGCAAATCCGGTCCCCGAGAACGCTGTGAGCGGGACGATCAAGACGCCGGATGGAGCCGAGTTGCGGTTCGCCCGCTGGTCGCCGCCAGCGAACCGCAAAGGTACGGTCTGCGTCTTTCAGGGACGTGGCGAGTTCATCGAAAAATACTTCGAGACGGTGCGCGACCTGCGCGCGCGGGGCTTTGCGGTGGCGATGATCGACTGGCGCGGGCAGGGCCTTTCGTCGCGGCGCCTGCGCGATCCGCGCAAAGGCTATGTGAGAGACTTTGCCGACTACGAGACCGACGTCGAGACGTTTATCCGTGACGTCGTAATGCCCGACTGCCCGCCGCCCTTCTACGCGCTTGCCCATTCGATGGGCGGCGCGGTGTTGCTGCGCGTCGCTCACGCGCAGAAGCGCTGGTTCGACCGCATCGTGCTGTCGGCGCCGATGATCGACCTGCCGGGGCGCACCACCGGCCTGCCGGCGCGCATGCTCTTGCGCGCCATGCGCTGGATCGGCCGCGGCGGACAGTATGTGCCAACGGGCACCAGCGAATTGGTCGGCACCGGCGCCTTCGTCGGCAACCCCGTCACCAGTGATCCGGTCCGCTACGCGCGCAATGCAGCGGTGCTAGCGGAGCATCCGGCCCTGGGTCTGGCGGCGCCGTCGATCGCGTGGGCGGACACTGCGTTCCGCGCCATGCACAGATTCAAGCAGACGAAGTATCCGTCGCAGATCCGTCAGCCAGTGCTGATGCTGGCGGCGGGCGCCGACACCATCGTCTCGACTGCGGCGATCGAGGAGTTCGCCTATCACATGCGCGCCGGTTCGCATCTGGTGATTCCCGGCGCCAAGCACGAATTGCTGCAGGAGCAGGACCGCTATCGCGAGCAGTTCTGGGCGGCATTCGACGCGTTCGTGCCCGGCACGCCGCTGTTCAAGTGAACGGCTGATCCGCTGATCGCACTGCTCAGCGCACCAGCGGTGCGGCGATGAGATAGATCCCGAGCAGCAACAAGCCGATGAAGAACCAGCGGCGGAACGTCGCCTGTTCGAGCCGCAGCCGCACCACCTGTCCAATCCACATGCCGGCGAGGGCTGCGACGAGTGCAATGATCGCAGTTGCTGCCAGCGACACGTTCAGGACGCCGGCGCCGATCAGGTTGAACGAGAGCGCAACGGTCGAGATCGTGAAAGACAGGCCGAGCGCCTGCACGAGTTCTTCCTTCTCGAGACCAATTCCCTGCAGGTAGACGATCGCTGGAATCACGAAGACCCCGGTGGCCGCGGTGATCAAACCGGTGAGCAGCCCAACGATCGGACCCAGCCAGGCCTCCTTGTCGTGCGGAACCTTGAAGCGCACGGCGCTCAGGCCAAGCACCGCATAGACGATCAGCGACAGGCCGAGGGCAATGGCGCCGAAGCGTGCATACGGCCCCGTCAGCCAGCCTGCGCCAAGCCAGGTGCCGATGCAGACGCCGGCCAGCATACCAGCGAGCCGTTTGAGGAGCCCGCGCAAGTAAGGACCGCCAACCATCTGCCAGAAGTTCGTAGCGAGCGACGGCACCACCAGCATCGCCGCGGCTTGGCCGGGCGGCATCGCGATTGCGAGCAATCCCATCGAGATCGTCGGCAGCCCGAGGCCGAGCACGCCTTTGACGAGGCCGGCCAGCAGGAATACGGCGGCAATGATGAGCGCGGCAAAGTCCAGCATGGGCCGGACATTGACGGCATGAGCCACCGCGCGCAATCTGGAGCATCCGGAGATTGCCTTCGGGAATGCCGAAGGATTGACGGCAGATGCATTTCGACCTGGTCGACCTGAGGCTGTTCATTGCCGTTGCTGAAGCGCGCAGCATCACCCATGGCGCCACGCGCGTTCATCTGGCGTTGGCGTCGGCAAGCGAGCGCATCAAGGGGCTCGAGGCTGCGCTGGGAATTGCGCTGCTTGAGCGCGGCCGGCGCGGCGTCACGCCCACGGCGGCTGGCGAAAGTCTGCTCGACCACGCGCGGCTGGTCTTGCGGCAGGTCGAGGTGATGCGCGGCGATCTACTCGGCTTCGCGCGCGGGCTGCATGCCAGGGTGAAGATCCTTGCCAACACCTCCGGGCTCTCGGAGCATCTGCCGAAAGCGGTGGCGAGCTTCCTGGCCGAGCATCCGACCATCAGCATCGAAGTCGAAGAGCGCGAAAGCGTCGATATCGCCCAACTGATAGCTTCCGGCGCTGCCGATATAGGCGTTGCGGTCGAGGACATGCTGCCCGCGACAGTGAAGCGATATCCTTTCTGCGACGACAACCTCGTCCTGGTGGTCCCGCGCACGGATGCGCTGGCGCGGCATCGCCGCGTCGCCTTCGCCGACGTCCTCGGCCGGGCCTTCGTCGGCTTGTCGGGGACGAGCGCGTTGCACGATCACGTCGTCAGGCAGGCTGTGCAGCTTGGCGCGCGCCTGCGTTTCCGGGTGCGGATGCGCTCTTTCGATGCAGTCTGCGAGCTGGTTGCCGCCGGCGCCGGGATCGCGGTCATTCCCGAGGCCGCCGCGCGTCGCTGCAGCCGCGGCATGGCGATTCAGCCGATCAGACTGCGGGAGCGCTGGGCGCAGCGGAAGCTCGTCGTGTGCACCCATGATGGCGGGACGATGTCGAAGCCGGCTCAGCAGCTGTTCGAACATTTGCGCCGTGCGGCCCGCTGACCGGGCTCAAGAATTGAGCAGCTTCATCGCTTCTTGGTGGATGCGCGGATCGCCGGCGGCGATGATGTTGCCGCCGCCATGGGCGGGCTTGCCGTCCCATGTCGTGACGATGCCGCCGGCGCCGGCGATGATCGGCACAAGGGCGGCGATGTCATAGGAGTTCAGCCCCGCTTCGATCACCAGGTCCACGTGACCGGCGGCGAGCATGCAGTAGGCGTAGCAATCGCCGCCATAGCGCGACAGCCGCACCTCTTGTTCGACCTGGCCGAACAGTGCGCGCTGTGCCTCGTTCATTAGCAGCGGTGTCGTGGTGTAGAGCGTGGCCTCGCGAAGCGAGGAGCAGCGGCGGACGCTGAGTTTGCGTTCGCCGACGGGGCCGCGATAACGCGCGGAGCCGTTGTCGCCGGTGAAGCGCTCGCGAATGAACGGCTGATGCATCATGCCGAATGCCGGCTCGCCGTGATGCAGAAGTGCGATCAGCGTGCCCCAGACCGGGAAGCCGCCGATGAAGGCCTTGGTGCCGTCGATCGGATCCAGCACCCAGACATACTCGGCGTCTGGACGTTCGCTGCCAAACTCCTCGCCGACGATCCCGTGTTGCGGGAAATGCATCGAGATCAATTTGCGCATGGCGGCTTCAGCCGCGCGATCGGCCTCGGTGACCGGATCGAATTCGTGCCCGGACTTCTTGTTCTCGATTCCAAGTGACGTGCGGAAGAAGGGCAGGATGGTCTCGCCGGACGCGGTGGCCAGCTTTTCGATGAAGGCCGCGAAATCGATGACCGTCACGGATGGGTCCTGTCAGAGGTGCCGGTAAAGCCCGGCCATCGTCCTCCATGGCCGTATAAGAAAGCCTGCGCTGCGGCAACGACGATTGTCAGTCGCAGCCTTTGCCGTTATTTCACCAACGCATGGCCCGCGGCCTCGAGCGTGCGGCGACTTCAGGAATCGAATCGACGGATTCCCCGCCGGTAGAAATTTACGCCTCGTTTCGTGACGATTTCGCCCATCGGAAGGGCGCAATACGGAAGAACCGATATGCGTAAATTGCATAAGTAACGGGTGATTAGGACTTGATTTTTGTGCGTCGCGGTCGCATATTGTTGCGGTGCGGTAGTGCTCTGCACCACCGCTGCCCTCCTTGGGCGTTTCCTCCCTAGACTTGGGCCGCTTGTTTTCACAAGCGGCCCTTTTTTCTTGCACGCCGTTTCTTGGGCTTCCGGTGGCTGAGGCTTACTCGGCCGCCGTCTGGAAAGGTCCAAGATCGGACAGAGGGATAGCTGCGCACGCCTCGGCAAGCGCCGCGAGGTCGGCTGCGACCTTTGCGAAATTCGCGTTACGCTCACGGGTACGCTCGTCCATGTAGATCGCACGGTTGAGCTCGATCTGGATCGCGTGCAGACCGCTGGCCGGATTGCCATAGTGCTCCGTGATGAAGCCGCCTGCATACGGCTTGTTGCGGCCGACGGTGTAACCGAGGCGTTGCATCGTATTCTGGATCACATCGGCGAGCAGCGGGGTGCAACTCGTGCCGTAACGATCACCGATTACAAGGTCGGGCCGGCGCGTCTCATCGCGCGAAACGCCGACCGAAGGCATCGAATGGCAGTCGATCAGGATCGCTGTCCCGAAGTCGTTGTGCACCTTGGCGATCAGCCGCCTGAGCGCGCGATGATAGGGCTTGTAGAGACTCTCGATACGCTGCAGGGCATCCTCGATGGAGAGGCGGTCCGAATAGATCTCCTGTCCGTCGCCGACCACGCGCGGAATGGTGCCGAGACCGCCGGCGACCCGCATCGAGCGGGTGTTGGCGAAGCTCGGCAGGCGGCCGGCAAACATGCGCGGGTCGAGCTCATAGGGCTCGCGGTTCACGTCCACGTAGGAGCGCGGGAAATTCACGTTCACCACCGCAAGGCCCCGGCCGCTCAGGCCCGCAATCAACTCGTCCATGAACGAGTCTTCGGACTTGCGGAGCGCGGCCATGTCGATGCGCGCGGCCATCAGGAATTCGTGCGGGTAAACGGTCCCGCTGTGAGGCGAGTTGAAGATGATCGGTGCCCGCCAGCGCGCGGGCTCGGTGATCTCGAAGGGCGGGGACAGATCGCCCCTGAATTCGTTCATTGCGGCGCGTTCGCTTCCACCAGAAATGCCGGCAAGATCCGGCTGGCTTTCGTCACTTTAGCCAGCCATTGTGGGTCAAACTTAGCACTCCTGCCAAGGGGCACCTAACCTTCACCCGAAATTTACCTAAAATCGGCCTAATAGGCGGCACTCTCCATGACGGCAAATCACCTCGAAGGCCAAATGAACAAGAAAATCCTGCTCGCGGAAGACGATAACGACATGCGACGCTTCCTGGCGAAAGCGCTGGAGAACGCCGGCTTCGAGGTTTCCTCCTTTGACAACGGCCTTTCCGCTTACAAGCGACTGCGGGAGGAACCTTTCGAAATGCTTTTGACCGATATCGTGATGCCGGAAATGGATGGTATCGAGCTCGCCCGCCGCGCTGCCGAGCTCGACCCGGATATCAAGATCATGTTCATCACCGGTTTCGCGGCCGTGGCGCTGAACTCGGATTCGCAGGCGCCAAAGAACGCCAAGGTGCTGTCCAAGCCGGTCCACCTGCGTGAGCTCGTCAGCGAGGTCAACAAGATGCTGGCGGCCTGAGGATTCGGGACACTAGGACCGCATTGCCGTCCTTGCCTGCCCCGGATTCAGTCGTTATAGGACGCGGACCCCAGAAGACCGGTCAAGGGCGCGTAGCTCAGCGGGAGAGCACTACGTTGACATCGTAGGGGTCACAGGTTCGATCCCTGTCGCGCCCACCACGCTTCGCCCTGAGGGGCTACGTGTCAAAGCCAGCCTTCGCCGGCTACCGCTCAGGTGTTTCCGTCAGCGCGCACCAACTGCAGCAGCGCATCGCCATAGCGCTCGAGTTTTTTGTCACCGATCCCGGGCACGGACCGGAGCTGGTCCCGGCTCTTGGGCGATGCCGCAACGATTCCCTCCAGCGTGGCGTCGTGCAGGATGACGTAGGCCGGCACGCCGAGTTCACGCGCCATTCCTGAGCGCCAGTTGCGCAATGCCGTGAGCAAGGCGGAACTTCCGGACCCGCCGGGGGCGCCGCTCGCGGGCACAGCCCTGGCTCGTCTGTTTCGCTTCGTGCTCGCAGATGTCTCCTCGCGCAGCATCACGGTGGTCTCGCCCCTCAGCACGCCGCGTGCCGATTCGGTCAGCTTCAGCCCGCCAAAGGCTTCGCTGTCCGATTGCAGATGGCCGTGCGCGACAAGCTGGCGGATCACCGCGCGCCATTGCCGATCGTTCAGCTCGGTGCCGACGCCGAACACCGAAAGCTTCTCGTGTCCAAGCTGCGTGACGCGCTCGGTCGAACGGCCGAGCAGCACATCGATCAGGTGCATCGCCCCAAAACGCTGTCCCGTCCGATACACGCACGACAGCACCTTCTGCGCCGCCACCGAGCCATCCCAGACGCGAGGCGGCGACGTGCAGTTGTCGCAGTTGCTGCAACTGGGGCCGTCGCAGGCCTCGCCAAAGTAACCGAGCAGCCGCTCGCGTCGGCAGCCCGCTGTCTCACACAATCCTACCAGCGCATCGAGCTTGCCGATCGAGACGCGCTTGAACGCGTCCGATCCGGTCGACTCGTCGATCATGCGCCGCTGCTGCACGATGTCGGACAGGCCATAGGTCATCCACGCGTTGGAGGGTTTTCCGTCGCGACCCGCGCGGCCCGTTTCCTGGTAGTAGGCCTCGATGCTTTTCGGCAGATCGAGATGCGCGACAAAACGCACGTCGGGCTTGTCGATACCCATGCCGAACGCGATGGTCGCGACGATGACGATGCCGTCTTCGTTGAGGAAGCGATCCTGGTGGCGGGCGCGCAAGCTTGCGTCCATGCCGGCATGATAGCTGAGCGCGGGGATGCCGGCTTTGACGAGCGCAGCGACGGTGTCCTCGACCTTGGCGCGGGACAGGCAATAGACGATGCCGGCGTCGCCGGCGTGCCGCTCGGCGATGAACTCCTGGAGCTGCGCCTTGGCGTTCCGCTTCTCGACGATCTCATAGCGGATGTTCGGACGATCGAAGCTTGCGATGAAGCACGGAGCGTCGTCCAGCCCGAGGCGCGTTGCGATTTCTTTGCGGGTGAGATCGTCCGCGGTGGCGGTCAGTGCGATCCTGGGCACGTCCGGAAACTGCTCTGCCAGCACCGACAGCCCGATATACTCGGGACGAAAATCGTGCCCCCATTGCGAGACGCAATGCGCCTCGTCGATCGCAAACAGGGCCAATCGGGTCCGCTTCAACAGGCTGAGGCAGCGCTGCGTCAGCAGCCGCTCAGGTGCGACATAAAGCAGGTCCAGGTGGCCTGCGAGCAGACGCTGCTCGACAGCCTGAGCTTCCTCCCACGACAGCGTCGAGTTCAGGACTGCCGCCTTCACGCCTGCATCGAGCAGCCCGGCAACCTGATCGCGCATCAGCGCAATCAGCGGCGAGACGACGATGCCGCAGCCCCGGCGCAGCAGCGAGGGCAACTGGTAGCAAAGCGACTTGCCGCCGCCGGTCGGCATCAGCACCATACAGCTGCCGCCGCCGGCGACGTGACTGATGATCGCCTCCTGCTCGCCGCGGAACGCGGGCAGACCGAACACGGAGTTCAGGAGCGAGATGGCGGTGGGAGCAATGCGACCTGCGTCGTCACTCGAGCCCGGTTCGAGCTGTATCGTCACTGGTCTCACTCGCTGGCGCCGTTCGGGGAGCTTGCTGATTCGAAGGAGCTCACTTTAGGATATCGAGGCAGCCGTGACGATTGGCGCCGGGACGGAGGAGACAGCTTCAGGAGGGGGCTTTGCCTGCTGTCTTTCGCCAGGGCTGAAGCGGCTCGAAGGTATAAGGAAGATCGATCAAAGCGAGGTAGGGCTGGCGCGACGCGTCCCAAAGCTGGCCGTCCTTCGCGTATTCCTGGGCGAGCACCAATCGCCCGTCCTTGCGTAGCAGCGCTTCCTTGTCGGAATAAGCCTCCAGCAGCGCATCTCCTGGAAAGGCTTTCAGCAACGCCACGACGGATGAGATCACGTCGACGTCAAATCTGTCGGAGATCGCGGTGTTGTGACAACGAAAAGAAATGGAACGCGTCGGTCTCACATCAAAGCTCAGCACCCTCGCCCTCGGCCCGCCCGGCCACTGCGGGTCGGGAAGCTCAGTGATGCTCAGAAGTGTTGCCTCGTTCTCTGCCTGCTTGATGTGCTTCCAATCCTCCAAGTCCTCGAAGCGGCCGAGCTGCATGACCACGTCCTTCACCGCAGCGGTGTCAGCTTCGGTGTCCATGTAGAAGTCGTGCTCAATCGCCATCGCCGTCTACCTTTAAGGAAAGGCGCGCCCGAGGCCCTGATCGGTGAGGGTGATCACCTCCTTCAGCCCGGGAATGGGGGTGGCGCGTATCGCCGCCCGCACGTCCGCCTCGATCACCGAGGTGCCGCGGAGGTCGACGACCACGCGATCGGTCTGGTTGTATCTGACCACCTTTTTGGCGATTCCATCCCTTACGCTGCGCACGTCATCTTTCTCCGGCGTGTAGATGTCGAACACCCGACCTTCGACCAGCAGATCAGGCTTAGCTCTTTCCCGCAAGCCGAGCGCCCGCATCCGCTCGGTCGTGAGAATCGGGTTTTCGCCTGCTGCCGGCTGTTCAATCACCCTATAACCCTGGGCCGCGAGCCTGTCGGCGACCTCCTGCTCGGATGCGATCTGGGCCTTATCGTCGGGGGTCGCCCCCTTGCGGTTGACCCGTCGCGTGCCGGTTGGAGCCGCTCCGATCTCGCCAGTGGGACGAGTCAAACCGGGGTCGCCTCTGTTTTCCAAGATCAACGGCCCAGGCTCGACCGGTGTCGAGTCAGGAACGGTCGGTAGCGGTGGTGCGACTGTGCGGCCCGGGAGCTGCGGGAGCGGTTCGGCCACCGGCAGCTCTTCGCCGCTGGGCAACGGCTCCGCTACCGGAAACTCTTCGCGGTTGGGCAACGGCTCCGCCGGCGGGATCAAGCCCGGCGCTGGCGGGATCGGCGGCGCAGCGGAGCGCTCGGCGCCCTCCCGCATGGCGCGCTCCTGCGCATCGTCCGGGATCGATCCGAAGTTGAAGACCTCCGAAGCAAGGCCCGCGACGAGCGCCGGCGTTCCCACGAACCGCGCGACCCATGGCAGGCCGCGGGCCAGGGCCTGCTGCGCGGTGGCCAGAGATGCGGAGGACATTTCCGGCGCGGCTGCCGTCGCGGCGACGCCGAGGGCGGCCGCTTCGGGTCGAAGCTCCGAAGCCGGCGATCCCGTGTTGCTTGATCCGGCTGATGGTGCTGCAGACGCCGGCGCTGTTGCAGACGCGGCTGGCGGTGGGATGAACAGCTCTGGTTCCGCCGGCGCGATAATGGGCGGCGGCGCTGGCAGCGGCAGCGGGACCGTCGGTACGGGCGGCGGTCCCATCACTCTCATCCGCTCGATCGTCGCATCGATCTGTTGCGACAGGCCGTTCACCGCCGCATTGATCTGCGCGTTGGTAGCTTGGAAGCCCGCAATGGGGTCGCCAAAGGAGCCATCGCCCGGCAACGAGGCGCTCGGCAACGGGTCGTCCGGAGTGACCTCTATCGGGTCAAGCTGAACTGGGTCGACCTCAATTGGGGGGAGCTCGACCATAACCGCCGAACCAATGCCGCCGATGCCGTCCATGGATTTGCTCCTCAGATCGCTCGTACCCTCCTTGGGCGCTGTCGCCCCACGATCTGAAGGTCCTCCCGACGCCTGACGAGAACCTGTCAGGTGGAGGGCGTGATCATCAAGCTTCTCGCTCTCGGTGGAGTGCGGCTCTCAGGCGCAAAGTTGGTTATCGAGATCAGATCAAGGCAGAGGAACCGACAAGCCCACCTTGACGCGATCCATTGCGATCAGGGTGCGGAAACGTTTGACGTTGTTGTTGCCGAAGAAAAGTTGTCGCGTGAGCGCCTCGTAGGCCGCCATGTTCGGAACAAGCATGACCAGCATGAAATCGAATTCGCCGGTGACGTAGTAGCATTGCTGCACCTCGGGCGCGGCGGAGAAGGCGCGTTTGGCGGCATCGACTTCATCGGCGCGTTCGCTCTCCATCTCGACTTCAACGAGGATCGTGATGGCGTGTCCGAGCTTCACGGGATCGACGACAGCGACATTGGCTTGAATGACGCCGGCCTGCTCCATGCGCTTGACGCGCCGTTGCACCGCCGGCGCGGAGAGATTGATCGATTCACCGATGACCCGCTGGGGCGTCGTGTTGTCCCTTTGGACCACTGCGAGGATCGCGAGGTCGAATCGATCGAGGCCGGCATTTGCCATGGCTCACCTGCGTAAGAAACAAACTTGCATTCGATGCCCGGATATTCAGCGCTTCTTTCGCTTACGTTGCAATATTGTTGCGACTGGCAGGAGAGACCGTCATGTTCATCAGCAATACGCATCCCGACTACAACACGCCCCTTGAGGCCGCCGATGTCGAAACCCTTGGGCCTGTTGCCACAGATCGGGTCGAGCGCGTGCTGGCCCGGCGCGAGAACCACACGCCGACTCCGTTGCACGCGCTTCCGGCCCTGGCTCGCGAGCTTGGCCTCGGCGCGATCCAGGTGAAGGACGAAAGCGTCAGGTTGGGGCTCGGCAGTTTCAAGGCGCTGGGTGGCGCCTATGCGGTGATCGTTCTGGTGCTGCAGGAGGCGGCAAAGCGGCTGAGCCGACCGGTGGATGTCGCCGAGCTTCACACGCCAGACGTTCGCAGCATTGCGGCCGGCATGACCTTCGCCTGCGCGACAGATGGCAATCACGGCCGCTCGGTGGCGCAGGGAACCAAATTCGTCGGTGCGAAATCCGTCATTTTTGTCCACTCGGGCGTGAGCGAGGAGCGCATCGCGGCCATCGCGCAGTTCGGCGCAGAGATGGTTCGCGTCGACGGAAACTATGACGACTCAGTTGTAGAAGCCGCACGTGTCGCGACCGACAAGGGCTGGGAGATCGTGTCGGACACCTCCTGGCCCGGCTATGAACGCATCCCAGGCCTGGTGATGCAGGGCTATACCGTGATGGTGCGCGAAGCGCTCGCGCAGATGGGCCGGCCGCCGACACATGTTTTCGTGCAGTCGGGCGTCGGCGGCGTCGCCGCCGCCGTGGCGGGTCACCTCGCTGTTCTGCTTGGCAACGAGCGGCCGATTTTCATTGTCGTCGACCCGGCTCGGGCGGCCTGCCTTTACGAATCCGCAAAAGCGAACAAGCCCGTGAAGATCGCCCATGGCGAGCCGACGGTAATGGCGATGCTGGAGTGCTACGAGCCATCACTCGTCGCCTGGCGCATCCTGAGTCACGTCGCCGACGGATTCATGATCGTGGATGAAGAAGACGCCATAGCCGTCATGCGCAGGCTCGCAAGGCCTGCCGGACGCGATCCCGCCATCGTTGCCGGCGAAAGCGGCGGTGTTGGCCTCGCGGGATTGATCAAGGCCTGCAAGACTCGCGAGTTGTGCGACAAGCTGGGTCTCGGGACGGCGGCTCGGGTGTGGGTGATCAATACTGAAGGCGCGACAGACGCTGCGCGATACCAGGCGCTTGTCGGTCTTTCGCCGGCGGAGGTTTTGGCGCGGCGCGCTCGCTAATCGCCGGGCAGCCGCCGCTCGCGATTGGTGCGCAACGTCAGCTTGCTTCCTTTGCGGGCTTGTCGGGAATGACGTCGACCCGTGTTGTTTTGCCTTTTGCCGGCGCGTGTGGGGTGATCGGCGCCGCTCCTGCGCCATAGGCCGGACGTCGAGCGGGCCGAATCCTGCAAGCACGCGACAAAAGCAGACAGCGAAGCAGGACGATGTCGTTCGAGATTCCAGATCGCCGAGACGGGCCGGTGAATAGGCTTGCCGGCGAGTGTCACCGGAACGGGTGGCGTCGAGCGAATGCCATTCGCGGCCGAAGACGACAGGATCGCGAGGCCGTGTCCTGCCTCGACCATGGCGACAAGCGCGTGCGGACTGTCGCTCTCAAGCACGATGCGCGGGCGGATGCCCGCCTTGCGGCAGGCCTGATCGAACATGTCGCGGGTCATGAAACCTCGCCGCAGCAGCAGGAAGGGCATGTCGCGCAACGTTTCGATCGGCAATGCAGACGCACTCGCGCGTCGATCTCCCGGCGGGAGATAGGCGAGCAGCTCGGCGCTGAACAGAGGTGCGCTGCCGAATGCGTTCGGATCCTCTGAGCCGGCGATGGCGACGTGCACGGCGCCGCGCTCGACCATCTCGATCAACTCGCGGTTGGCGCCTTCGAGGAGCGCCACCTCGATGAAGGGATGGTCCACCCGGAAGGCCTTCAGCGCCGGCGCGATCAGTGCGGCGATGGTCTGCGGGGTCGATCCGATCCGCAGATGTCCGATCCGTCCGCGTGCGAGGTCGTCCACCCGCAACGACAGCGTCTCGGCCTGCTCGACAAGGCCGGCGGCGCGCGGAAGCATCTCCTCGCCCTCGGCTGTCAGCACCAGTCGCTTGCCGACCCGGTCGAACAGCCGCAAGCCGATCTCATCCTCAAAGGCCTGGATCTGCCGAGACAACGCCGACTGGCTGATGTTCAACGCCTCGGCGGCCCGCGAGACATTCATCAATTCGGCGACGGTCACGAAGAAACGCAGCTGACGGAGGTCTCGCATCTTAATGCGCCATTTGCATATACGAATGCCTTATATTTGCATTGGATACACGAACGCCTCGCGTCCACAATGGGTTTGCCGGCCTAATAGGGGAAAATTGCCATGCTGAAGAAAACGGCGCTGTTGGGCGCAGCCCTTCTTGCTCTCACGTCCACCGCCCATGCCGCGTGGCCCGAAAAGCCGATCACGATCACCGTCGGGTTTGCCGCCGGCGGCACCACCGATGTGGTCGCGCGGGCCGTTGCCGATGTTGTTTCCAAGAAACTTGGCCAACCGGTCATCATAGAGAATAAGCCGGGTGCAGGCGGTGCCGTCGCCGTCACGACGCTCAAGTCGATGCCGGCAGACGGATACAATCTCGTCGCGACCACCTCGACGACCATCACGCTCGATCCGCAAATGACCCAACTCGCATTCGGCGTTTCGGATTTCACCTATATCGCCGCAACGGGGGAGTTTCCCGAAGCTTTCATCGCCAAGCCGGAAAGCGGGTGGAAGACGCTCGCCGATGCGTTCAAGGCGATTAAGGCGTCGGGCGGCAAGTCGACCTATTCATCGAGCACCTCACTGGACCGCATAGTAACCGCGGCACTCGGCAAGAAGGTGGGCATTTCACTTGTCCCGGTGCCGACACGCAGCGGCGCCGAAGTGGTGACCCAGGTGCTCGGCGGGCACACTCAGCTCGGCTATTCCTCCGGCGCATATTATCCGCAGGCGAAGGAGGGCAAGCTCGCCGTCCTCGCCGTGCTTGGAGAACAGCGTCTGAAGGGTCTGCCGGACGCGCCGACGCTGAAGGAGCTCGGCTATGGCCTGTCGAGCGTCAATGTCGTGCTGTTCGTTGCACCGAAGAACCTGCCGGCCGAGGTCGCGAAGACGCTGACCGATGCGTTTGCTGCGGCGAACGCGGACCCGGCGATCGTTTCATTGATGGAAAATCGCAGTCTCAACGCCTTCACCGAAACGGGAGCGGCGTTGCAGAAGACGATGGTGAGCCAGAGCGAGGCGTTCAAGCAGCTCATTGAAGCGGCCAAGTAGCGGCGCGCCCTGCAGGAGGATCACGATGACCGACGGACAGGCCAGCGCTGCACATCGCTCCCGCGCCTCGCAGCTCATCGAGGCGGTTGTGCTGGCCGGCGCCTGCCTTCTGGCGTTCGTCTGGCTCATTCCGGCTCAGACGAGTGAAGGTGGGATCGGTCTTTCGCCGGCGTTCCTGCCGAAGCTCTGCGCGGCTGCCGCAGGGCTTCTGATCGCCGCCGACGGCGTTCTGCGGTTTGTCCGGCAGGCGCCCCAGCCGCGCTATGCGGAAGGCTGGGGGGCTTTCCTCCGCCTTGGCATCGCCGCGTGCCTTGGAACGGTTGCGCTTCGATTTGGAGGCATCGTCCCGGCCGTTGCGGTCTGTTGCATTGCGACCGCGCTGGCGCTCGGCGAAAGGCGGCTGCCGTACGTTCTGCTGCCCGCGCTGGCATGCGCTGCGGCGTTCTGGCTCGTCTTTCGCTAGGGGCGTACCGCATGGAGCAACTGCTGCTCGGGCTTGGCGATGCGCTCGCGCCGAAGGCCGTTCTGTTCGTCTTCCTCGGTGTGCTGCTCGGTTATGTGATCGGAGTCCTTCCCGGTCTCAATCGCCCCGCCGCGCTCGCGATTGCGATACCGCTCAGCTACTACATGACGCCGCTGACCGCCGTCGCCTTCCTCATCGGCATCGCCAAGGCGAGTGGGGCCGGTGGAGCGACCACCGCGGTCCTGATCAATGTGCCGGGAGAGCCGAACGCCGTCGTGACGTGTCTCGACGGTTATCCGCTCGCAAGAAAAGGCAAGGCAAAGCTGGCGCTGCAAACCGCGCTGTACGGCTCGGTGATCGGCGACGTCATCGGCACCCTCGCGCTGATCGTATTGGCGCGGCCGCTCGCACATTTCGCGCTTGGCATCGGGCCGGTCGAAATGACTGCGTTGATGCTGCTCGCCCTGACATTCATCGCCGCGCTCGCCGGAGCATCGCTGTTGCGTGGCTTGGCTGCAGGGATTCTGGGTGTTTTCGTCGCGACCATCGGCCTCGACATTGAAAGCGGCACGCCGCGCATGACGTTCGGTTATACCGAACTGATGGATGGCATTCCGCTTCTTGCCGTGACGATCGGGATGCTCGCCTTGTCGGAAATGGTCATCCAGGCGGAAGAGCTTTTCTCGCGCGCGCCGACCGACACGGTCATGGTGCGGACCGGCGCGAAGGACGAAAGCTTCGGTTGGCAGACGCTGCGCCGGCTATATCCGACGTTCCTCAGTTCGAGCATCGTCGGCACCGCGATCGGACTCATTCCGGGCCTCGGTCCAAGCGTCGCCTCCTTCGCCTCCTATGGTCTCGCCAAGCATTTCGCGCGGCCCGGCGAGGAGTTCGGCAAAGGCGAACTGAAGGGGGTTGCCGCCGCCGAAACGGCAGACAATGCCGTGGTGCCGGCGAGCTTCGTGCCGCTGTTCGCGCTCGGGCTGCCGGGTTCGGTGTCGGCGGCGATCCTGATCGGCGCGTTGACGATCCACGGTCTGACGCCGGGGCCGCGGCTGTTCGATGAGCACCCGCGTCTCATTTACGGCATTTTCGGCACGATGATCGTCGCGGCGATCCTCATGCTGATTGTCGGGCGCATCGGGCTCGTAGCTTTCGCGAAGCTGACCCGCGTGCCGGCGACCGTCATCATTCCGGTTGTCGTCATGCTCTGCATCGTCGGGTCCTACCTCGAAACCCGTTCGGTCTTCGCCGTGGTCCTGATGATTGGCTTTGCCGCGCTCGGTTATCTGATGCATCGGTTCGACTATTCGCGCGTGACGTTTCTCATCGGCTTTGTCATCGGTCCGCAATTCGAGCTCTCGCTGCGACAGTCGCTGATCCTGACCGATCGGGATCCTGCAGCGCTTCTCGCTCATCCTTTCGCCATCGCAATTCTGGCCGTCGCGCTCGTAGTGAGCGTCCTGGTCATACGCGCGCGAAGTGTTCCCCGTTTCGAAGGAGACAATGCATGAAGGTCAATATCAACGCCGACATCGGCGAGAGCTACGGCAAGTTCGTCATGGGCAATGACGACGAGCTGATGACGATGATCGGTTCGGCAAACATCGCCTGCGGCATGCATGCGGGTGACCCGACGATCATGGTCCGGACGGTGCGGCTAGCTCTTGATAATCAGGTCTCGATCGGCGCTCATCCGGGGTTCAACGATCTCTGGGGCTTCGGCAGGCGGCAGATCCGCATGCGCCCGCTCGATCTCGAATATCTCGTCACCTATCAGATCGGGGCGCTGCAGGCGCTCGCAGGGTCGCAGGGGGCGAAAGTCACGCACGTCAAGCCGCACGGTGCGCTCAATAATATGGCGCATGACGACATCGACTACGCGCTTGCGATCGGGCGCGGCATCAAGGCCGCCGATCCGGACCTCATCTATGTCGCCAATGCCGGCTCCCGCATGACCGAGGCCGGCGCCCAGCTCGACCTTCGCGTCGCCAACGAGGCCTATGTCGATCGCCGCTACGACGACACCGGCAAGATGCTCTCGCGCGAAAGAGGCAATGCCATGATCGTCGATCCCGAGATGGCGGCGAAGCAGGTGATCGGCATCGTCGAACAGGGCGCGATCACGAGTGTCACGGGACGGAAGATCCCGGCGAACGTCCATACGCTTTGCATCCATGGCGATGAACCGACCGCTGTCCCGGTCATGCGTGCTGTCCGCGCAGGACTGGCGAAAGCAGGCATCGAGATCGTTCCGCTGCCGGCGATGTTCAACTAGTGTCCCGAATCCGAAGTTCGCCGTACTTTGCAGCGAGCTCGGAGCGAACTTCCGATTCGATCAGGACACTAGCAAGTTTGTGATTCTAGTGTCGTTTATGGATCAGAAATTCGCACGTTGGACTCGCGGCAACGATGGCGCGAATTTCTGATCCACGACACTAGGAGACCGCAGGTTTCACGCGAGCTTGTCGCCAGGGTTCGTCACAATCCGAAAAAGTTCGGCGGACCGATCTGTCCGCCTTTCAGCACGATATCGAGACCGTCGAGGCGCGGTTCGTCGCTGTGGATGCGGCAGAGTGGTGCGCCCGGCACCATCGGTGCGCGGTAGGACAATCCCCAGACGTCGAGGGCTGCGATGGCGTGGCTGGAGGTGTCGCCGCCTGCGACGATGATGCGCGACACCGTGGCGTCGGACAGAATCGCGCGGAGCAGCTTGCCGGTGGCAAGCGCAAGGTGTTCGGCCTGCTTCGGCTGGTGCCGCGCAGGCTCGGTCAGCAGCATGACATTCCGGCCTGAGAGCAGGCGGAGCGACTGCCGACACGTCGCGTCCGCGTAGGCGGCGTCATTCAGCAACCGGGCGGGATCGACTTCGACGCGTGCATAGTCTGACGCCGCATCCACCTGGGCCCGCGTGATGGGCGAAAGACTGCCCACGAGCGCGAGGGTCGGTCCCTCGTGCCGCGCTGGCGTTGCGGTGGGAGCGAGATGCCGTTCGTGCAGCGACAGTGCGGCCAGGGCGTGCGCAACAGAACTCGGGCCGACCGCCAGCATCGGTCCCGCTCTCAGACGACCCGCAATGAGGCGGCCGATGATCGGAAGGTCTTCCGCGTCCGCGACATCGAGCAGCACGGCGTCCGGTCTGCTGGCGAGACATGCGTCCAGCAGCGCGTTCGCCTGGCTCGTGGCGTAAGCGCGATAATCCACCAGGGCGAGGCGGGCGAGTCCCTGCGCGGCCAGATGCTTGCGCAGGTCGGCTTCCCCCATCGGGGTCACCGGGTGGACGCTCATGGTCGGATGGCGATCGATGCGGTAAACGTCGCCGCCCGTTCCCGCTGCGGCGAACAGCGTTCCGAACAGGCAGTAGCGGCCAAGATTGGGTTGTCCACCAACGATCGGGACGAAGGCGTTCGGGAAGTAGGGTGCGAGCGTTTTGACGGCGGCGCCGATGCTTCCGACATGGGCTGCGCTGTCGAAAGTCGAGCAGCACTTGTAGTGCAGGAGCTCCAGCTGTTGCCCGGCGAAGAAGCGGCCTGCCGCGTCGAGGTGGGGCGTTGCCGCGGCCGGCGGCATTGATCGCGTCGCGCCGGCGATGCCGATGGCGTCGAGCGGGCCGGCAGCGGCAAGCTGTCTGGGCGTCGGTTCGCGCAGGAACAGCAGCGCCCGATAGCCGCGCTCGGCCCAGGTGGCGAGGGTATCGGTTGCCCCGGTGAAATCGTCACCGTACCAGCCGTAGCGTGGCCGGCTGCACTCCGTGGCGATGATCATTTGGAGGTCCCGAAGAAGTCGAGAGCCTGCCGCAACTCTGCCTGCGACTGCGCAGCGATATTCAACGGGATGTCCGCGGTCACCGCGTCCCAGGCCTGGCGGATGCTGGTGACGCCCGCCGCCGGTCCTCCGGGATGCGCCATGATGCCGCCGCCAGAGAGGAACAGCACGTCCGTATGGCCGACCGCATCGAACGTCGCGTGTGCCGTGCCGGCCCACTGACCTGATGAGAAAGCCGGCAGCACGCGGTCGTCAAAGCCGCCGGTCAGTGGCGTAACGCAATCGCGCGCCGACGAGGCGACCTCTTCGTCGTCCTGCGCGAATTTTCCCTGGACGCCGTGCACATGCATATGGTCGACGCCGGCGAGACGCCAGAGTGTCTGGTAGGCCTGAAACGAAATGCCGAGCAGCGGATGGCGCGAGAAGGCGCCAAAGCCGTTGCGATGGCCATGCAGCACCAGATCGGTCGAGCGTCGCAATGTCTCGACGGCAGAGAAGCCGCACCAGTTCAGGCTCACCATTGCGCACGTGCCGTGCTCGCGTGCGATGGCGTCTGCGTGGCGCCGCATGGCATCTGTCTCGTCGGTGATGTTGAAGGCGACCATTACCGCCTTGCCGGTCGCGTCCTGATGTCGGCGCACCGCCGCCATCACGGCCGGTATGCGCTCCGCCAGCGGCGCATGTGCCGGATCGGCGCACACTTCGTCGTCCTTGATGAAATCGAGCCCGGCAGCGCATAGCCGCGCAACCAGCGCGGCCGTATCGTTGGAGCTCAATCCGACATTCGGCTTGATAATGGAGCCGACGAGCGGACCTTGGGCGACGCCAGTCAGCTTGCGCGTGCCGACGATGCCGTGTGCAGGCCGCGCAAACCGACGGCGAAACTCAAAAGGAAGCGTGATGGTATCTAATCGAAGCCCGGTCACTTCGCCGAGATCGTAGAGGTTGCCGGCGACAACGGCGGCGAGCGTCGCCAGGTTGACGCCGACATTCTCGATCGGAAACGAGATGGTGACGCGCGCACGCCGGTAGGGACCGGACGTGCGTCTGCGCGCCAGCCACGCGTTCGGCAGGCTTGGCGCAGGCGACGGCACCAGTTCCTCGATCGCGGTGACAGTAGCCCTCGCGCGTTCGCGCAGCAGGTCAGTCTCGCCTTCGACGCGCGCGAAGGTGCCGCACGA
Source organism: Bradyrhizobium sp. LHD-71 (assembly GCF_031157255.1). Taxonomy (GTDB): domain Bacteria; phylum Pseudomonadota; class Alphaproteobacteria; order Rhizobiales; family Xanthobacteraceae; genus P52-10. The sequence continues at coordinate 278,377 of NZ_JAVIFX010000003.1, forward strand.
CTGTTCGCCGGCCATGATGTCGGCGACCTTGACGAGATCGAGCGGCGTCTCGATCAGGTAGGTCGCGTTGAACCGGTCGGGCGGCGGGCTGAAATGCATGTCAGAGCTTGTTGAGATCGGGGAAGGGACGCACCGGATCCTTGCCGTCCCAGTTCGCGCCGGCCTCACGAATGATCCTGAACATCTCGCCCTTCGGTCCTGCGACCTCCGACAGCTCGATGACCGTGCCGGGATGGTAGTGCGTGTCGAAATAGATGAAGCGCCCGCGCTCGCCGACTTCGCCGCCCATTACAGGCTCGAAGCCTTGGGCGAGGAGACGTTCGAGATCGGTATCGTAGCTGTCGGTCCAATAGGCGACGTGCTGAAGTCCGATATGGCCTGCGCGCGTGAAGTCGCGATACATGGAAGGCACGTCATTGCGGCATTGGATCAGTTCAATCTGCAGCGGCCCTGAGTTCGCAAGCGCTACCGAGTTGTGCGGCTCGTAGCTCTCGCCGTGGTACTGATAATTCCTGATCGGTACGCGCTCATTGTAGAAGAACGGACCGACGCCGAGGACGTGCGTCCAGTAATCCATTGCCGCCTCGATGTCGGGTACGACATAGCCAGCCTGGCGGATCTCGCCGAAGAAACGGCTCATGGAAGATGCCTTTCATGCAGTTCAGAATTTCAGGAAGCCGATGGAGATCCACGGGACTGCGGCAACGACGACGAGACCGATCAGCAGGGCGAGCATGTAGCCCCAAATGTATTTCATTCCGTCGTCCGGGTTCACCTTGCTGATTGCGCAGGCGCCGTAGTAGCCGACGCCGAACGGTGGCGCGAACAGGCCGATGCCCATCGCGAAGATCACCACCATCGCGTAGTGCACCTCGTGCACGCCGATCTGCTTGGCGATCGGGAACAGCAGCGGGCCGAACAGCACGATCGCCGGGATGCCTTCGAGCACGCTTCCGAGAATGACGAAGGCGACGATCGAGATCGCGAGAAAGCCCCAGGTGCCGCCGGGGATGCCCGCCATCAGCCGGGCCAGATCCTGCGAGAACCCTGATTGCGTCAGGCCCCACGCCATTGCGGTTGCGCATCCGACGATAAAGATGATCGCGCCGGTCAGTGCTGCGGTATCGACCAATATGCCGGGCAGGCGGCGCCAGTCGAATTGCCGATAGACCAGAAGCCCCATCACCACGGAATAGGCGATGCCGATGGTCGAGACTTCCGTTGCCGTTGCCACGCCCTCGACGACCGCGGCGCGAATGACGAACGGCAATGCCACGGCAGGAAGAGCGATCAGCGCCAGCCGTCCGATCTCCCGCCACGAGTAGCGCGCGCCCCGACCGAGATCTTCGCCGCGATGACGCCACCAGACGACGACGCACAGCGCAAGCCCGAGCACCAGCGCCGGAAGCAGGCCGCCGGTAAACAATGCCGCGATCGACACGCCGGTGACGGAGCCGATCGTGATCAGCACGATCGACGGCGGTATCGTCTCGGTCTGGGCGCCGGTCGCCGAGAGTAGTGCCACCAGATCGCCGGGCTTCGCGCCGCGCGCTTTCATTTCCGGAAACAGCACCGGCGCGATCGCCGCCATGTCGGCGATCTTCGAGCCGGAAATGCCCGAGACGAGATACATCGCTCCGATCAAGACGTAGGAGAGGCCGCCGCGCACGTGGCCGAGCAGCGAAGCAAGGAACTGGATCATGGCTTTCGCCATACCCGTCATCTCGATCAGCGCGCCAAGGAAGATGAATAGCGGCACCGCGAGAAGCACGAGATGGCTCATGCCTTCATCGAGGCGGCCGACCATCACGAGCAACGGGGTCGACGTGGTGAGCGCGAGATAGCCGAAGGTGGCAAGAGCGAACGAGAATGCGATGGGCACGCCGGCGAAGACATTCAAGCTGACGACACCGACGAAGAAGATGATGAGATTGAGCTTGCCGAGCGGCTTTAGCGCCGGGCCGGCAAACCAGAACAGCGTCACGAGGATGGCCGTGATCGCAACCGCCAGCAACACGGCCTTGATGGCGTTCAGACGCAACAGGCGGAACACGGCGGCAACCAGCATCAGTGTGACGCCGACCGGAATTGCCGCTGCGCGCCAGGCGTTGGTGATCTCCAACGCCGGCGTGACGATGAAGCGCTCTTCCTCGGCATATTCCCATGCATGCGGGAGGATCAACAACAAGAACGCGATCGAGGCCGTCACCGCGAGCGCTTCGAGCAAGGCCCTTGCCTGCGGCGGCACGCGCGCCGCGATGCCGGTCATGCGCATGTGCTCGCCGCGCCTGAGCGCCACGACCGAACCGAGCATCGACAGCCAGAGAAACAGGATCGAAGCGAGCTCATCCGACCAGACGAGCGGAGTGTGCAGGACATAGCGTGCGGTCACGCCCGCAGCTAGGATGATGACTTCAGCAAGCAGGATCAGCGCCGCCGTCAGCTCGACCGTCCGGCCGACGGCGCCGTCCACGGCCTCTGCAACGCGGGCGGCCCTGCTGACCTGCCCGCTCGACGCGGGTATGGCGACGGCATGTCCATCCATCGGAGCGTCTTTCCAATCGTGGCCGCTCAGGCGAGCGCGCCAACCGCGCCCTCGAGCAGGCCCCACGCCTCGGCGCCGAAGCGGTCCTTCCAGTCCTTGTAGAAGCCGGCTTCGCGCAACTTGGCGCGGAAGCTGTCAGGGTTTGTCTTGTTGAAGGACAATCCTTTGGATTCAAGGTCGGTCCGGACCGTGGCGTTCAGTTTTTTGATGTCCTCGCGTTGCTGCATTCCGGCGTCGTTGATCGCTTCGTTGACGATCTTCTTCACGTCGGCAGGCAGGCCGTTCCAGGTACGGCCGTTTGCGATGAACCAGAATCCATCCCAGATGTGATTAGAGACGGCACAGTGTTTCTGCATCTCGTAGAGCTTCGCGACCTGGATGATTGGTAGCGGGTTCTCCTGCGCGTCGACGACCTTCGTCTGCAGCGAGGTGTAAACTTCGCTGAACTGCAGGCTGACGGGAGCGGAATCGAGCGCCTTGAACATGGACAGGCTGAGCGGACTCACCGGCACGCGGATCTTGAGACCCGCCATTTCCTTCGCGCTCTCGATCGGTCTGCCGCTCGTCGTCATCTGACGGAAGCCGTTGTCCCAGACTTTCTCGAATGCAAAGAGGTTCACCTTCGAAATGGCGGCGCGAACATGCGCGCCAAGCGCGCCGTCCATCGCTTTCCAGACCTGGTCATAGTCAGCGAACGCGAAGCCGACCGCGTTGATCGCCGCAACAGGCACCAGCGTCGCGATCACGAGTGCCGACGGCGTAAAAAACGTGATGCCGCCGTTGCGCACCTGGCTGAGCATATCGGTATCGCCGCCAAGCTGATTGTTCGGAAAGATCTTGATCTCAACCCGGCCGTTGGTTTGCGTCTTCACGCGATCGGCCGCTTCCTGAGCGCGGACGTTGAGCGGATGGCCGAGCGGCAGGTTGTTGCCGTATTTCAGCTCGATCTCGGCAGCGCGGGCGATCAACGGCATGCCGATGACGGACAAGGCGGGCGCGCTTGCGAGTGTGCCGAGCAGGGCACGGCGGGTCACCTTGGTCATCATCACCTCCCGGATCGCGATTTTGATCGGCGGTTGCCGTTTTCGTGGGCCGACGATAGAAATCCAGATTGATGGCCGTCAAACTCATTTATTGATGGATTTTGATGGTATTGACCGTTGGAGAGTGCCGTGTCCGGAAAGTCGATGACCGAACCTCCAAGGCGCCGTCGCTTGGCGCGCATCGAAGACGTGGCGCATCTCTCGGGCGTATCGACCGCAACCGTAGATCGCGTGCTCAACCAGCGTCCCGGCGTTCGCGCAATTACGGTCCAGCGCGTGCTGAAGGCGGCGGGCGAGCTCGGTTACCTGATGGATGGAGCACTGCCTGCGCAGGCGCTCAAGCCCTGGCGCCTCGGCTTTCTGCTTCCCGCGGGCACGAACCGATTTCTGGCATTGCTCGGTCGATTGATCGGCTCATCACAGGATCAACTCGCCTCATTCAACATGCGCGCGCGCGTCGACCGCGTCGAAAGCTTCAGGCCTGAACTGCTTGCGCAGGCGCTGCGTCGCGTTGGACGCGACGTCGACGGCGTCGCCTGCATGGCGATCGAACACCCGGCGGTGCGCGAGGCCGTGGATGCCCTGGCCGACCGCGGCGTGCCGACAGTCACGCTCATTTCCGACATCATGAACACACGTCGAGTGGCGTATGTGGGCCTCGATAATCGTTCTGCCGGTCGCACCGCCGCCTACCTCATCGCACGTTTCATCGGCGCGCGCCCCGCGAAGGTCGCGATGATTGCCGGAAGTCTGAGCTATCGCGCGCACGAAGAGCGGGAGATGGGCTTCCTGCATTTCTTCGAAGAGATGTTTCCGCAGATCGAAGTGGTGGGCCTGCGCGAAGGTCACGACGACGAGGCGAAGAATTATCGGCAGACCAAGACACTGCTTGCTCAGCATCCGGGCCTTGCGGGAATCTACAACATCGGCGGCGGTGCGGATGGCATCGGCCGTGCGCTGAAGGAAGCGGGACGTCAGCGAGACGTGGTTTTCGTCGGGCACGGTCTTTCGCCCGACACCCGAACAATGCTGATCGACGGAACGATGGATGCCGTCATTACGCAAAATCCGCAGACGTCGCTCATGGACTGCGTGGCGATCTTCGCGAACCTCCGAGCGGGACGTGCACCTCTGGAAGGCACGACGCGTTCGCGAACGGAGATCATTCTGCAGGAGAATCTGCCCTGATCATTGGTCGCGCGCACCCTTTGCCACGCAATGCCGTGCCAATGAAGCTGCCGGGTCGGCCTGAATTCTCAATGAACCGGATGGCCGCAGGCTTGTGCATGAATGGCTGCTGCCGCACTGAACTGGGGACGGCGTTTCACGAACGATATTTACATGACGGGCGTGCGATGCCGCGGCGACTTTCTCTTTCTTGGTTGTGAACAACACGATCGCGGATCGCTCATGCACTGAAGACTATTCCTGACGTGAAGCTGACGAAGTTGCGTGACGACGTGCACGCGTTTCTGAAAAAATATGTCTGTCACAAATTTGCAAGCGCACTTTCTTGCCTGCGGCTCGGCGACCAGGGAACTTAATTCGCGGGTTGCGATTATTTTAGGTCCGGGCTGCGGTGCTCGAGCTATTCCAAATAATCTGTTGCTTGCTGACGAATGATCTTAGTCTCTCCACGATTGATGGACAGAGTTGTCGAGCGACGATGTCGCGTCCTGAAATCGGCTGTCATCGTGATCATTCGCAACGCCGTACCGCTATTTCATTCGGCCCTCGCAATCTGGGTATCGCGCAAGCGATCCTTGATTGTTTCCGGTGGGAGTTGCGACGAATGCTGATCGAAACTCTGGCGCCCCGGATTTCGCATCAAGCGAATGATGCGGTTGCGAGACCCAAGATCCTGATTGCCGACGATGATTCCCGAAACTTGATGGTGCTCGATACCATTCTGACGGCTCCTGATCGTGAAGTCGTTCAGGCCCGATCTGGATGGGACGTTCTGAGCCAGGTTCGACAGAACGACTTTGCAGTCGTCATTCTTGACGTGCGGATGCCCGACCTTGATGGATTTCAGGTGGCTGCCCGTATGAAGACGGATCAGCGCACATCGCGAATCCCCGTTATTTTTGTAACGGCTTACGATCGCGATGAACCGCAGATCGCAAGCGGCTATGCTGCCGGTGCAATCGACTATGTTTTCAAGCCGATCAATCCAAAATTCCTCCGCTCAAAGGTCGACATCCTCCTCGATCTTTATCGAAAGACCGAGGAGGTGCGGTGGCTCGCGCAGCAGGAAAAGCGGTTGCTCCTGGAAAATCTGCGCATTCAGAAGGAGAAGACCGCCGCCGAGCAGCGGCTTCGGGAGCGCGAGGAGCATCAGTCGCTCGTGTTGCAATCGTTGCCGATCGCCCTTTACACCGCAACGTGCGGCTCTGGTTTGCGGCGTCTGCGCTTTACCAACGACAGCATCCGTCGCCTGTCGGGTTTTTCCAGCGCAGATTTCCTGAGACAACCAAATCTGTGGGAGGCCCGGCTCAACCCTGAAGAACACGGACGGGTGACTCGGGCGTTCGCGGACATCGACAAAGCAGGCTCCGTCAGCATCGAGTATCGCTGGCGTTGCGCCGACGGCAGCGAAAAATATGTCTTTGATCATGCGGTCCTGAGCGAACTCCGGGAAGATGGCAGCCGCGAGCTCTTTGGATTCTGGCTCGATGTCAGCGACCGCAGATCACTCGAGACGGGGCTGCTTCATGCCAGCAAGCTGGAGGCTGTCGGTCGACTGACCGGGGGCATCGTTCACGACTTCAGAAATATGCTGAGTGTGGTGATCGGAAATCTCGATTTGCTTCAACTGCTTATTCGCGACAATAGCGGTGCCTCCCGCCGCCTCCGCTCAGCGCTTGAAGGCGCGCAGACATGCGCTGAGCTGACCAGTCGCTTGCTCGCTTTCGTCCGCCATCGCTCCATCGAAACCGATGTTGTCGATGTCGTCGAAACCGTCGAGTCGATCATGGATCTGCTGGACTGCGCGCTTGGTGCCAACATCAAGCTCCATACGAACTATGACAAGGAATGCTGGCCTGTTTGTGCCGACCGGCCGCAGCTTGAGGCCGCCATCGTCAATCTGGCGATCAATGCGCGCGATGCCATGCCCGACGGCGGCGAGTTGAGCATTCGTGTGGAGAACGTTTGCCTTGCGGCGGATCACCGAGATCGACAGGACGAACAGGCGCCCGAGTATGTACGCATCACCGTAAGCGATACAGGCGTAGGCATGCCGGCTGCGACGGTGGAGCGAATCTTTGAACCCTTCTTCACGACGAAAGACAACGGCAAGGGAAATGGCCTCGGTCTCAGCATGGTCAGGCATTTCGCCAGGCAATCGAACGGCAATGTCAGCGTTCGCAGCGTTCCTAACGTCGGAACTCGAATCAGTATTGAGCTTCCTCGAGCCCGATTGGAGCCCCCGTACGAAGTGGAGCAGCCTTTGTTTGACGTATCCGCATGACAGCTCCTCGCCTCAAGCAGGTCGGCTGACTTCGTCCCGATGCCTTCGTCAGAACGTCACTGAAAAGAGGTTCAACGCACCTGAATGTCGGGTGCGCACGTTCTGAGCGAAGCCTCACACGCGATCGCATGTATCGTCTTTCCTGAGACGTGCATTCAGTCGGTGCCGAAGGTTGATCGTAGAACGGGTTTGATGCGGCACGGCAGTTTGTCTGGGGAGGGCAAAAGATGCGGGTGCTTCTGGTCGAGGACGAGCCGAAGGTCGCCGCCGTAATTTCCGATATCCTGCGATTCAACGGTTTTACCGCAGATGCGGTAAGCACGTTGGAGGACGCATCCGAATCCGTTGCAGTAGTGACCTACGATGCGGTCCTTCTCGATCGTAAGCTGCCGGACGGAGATGGGCTTCATTGGCTCCGTCATCGGCGGCGGTCCAGCTGGTTCGTCCCTGCGCTGATCCTGACGGCCGAAATGGATAGCGTTGACGATCGCGTCGAAGGCCTGAACGCGGGTGCCGACGACTACATATTGAAACCTGTCAATATGGATGAGCTGATTGCGCGTTTACGCGCCGTCTTGCGGCGGCCGACTACCGCTTTGGGACCGGTGATGCGCGCCGGCAATGTCGAGTTCGATCCCGCCGGACGGCAGGTGTGGATCGACGGCGTTTCGGTCAAGGTCCCACGTCGAGAGGTCTGTCTGCTTGAAGTACTGATGCGCCGATTTGGGCGCGTGGTCCCGAAGGCTGCGCTGGAAGAGAGTCTGTTCAGTTATGACAACGAAGTCTCTTCCAATGCGCTGGAGGTCGGCATCTACCGCTTGCGAGCGCACCTTTCAAAGGCGGGAGCGTCCGTTTCGATCAGAACCGATCGCGGTATCGGCTACATCCTCGTGCTTACACGACCAGAAGTTTCGGAAGCGAAGCATGCGAGCGGCAAGAACTCGGAGGTTTCTCCGAGCCTCGTGCAACAGAAATAATACTGTGAGATGACTCGAATGTGACAGTGTTGAGTAGGTTTGATGAATGTGTGTCGTCTCGACCACATCTCGTTCTGTTTAGATCATCTGAAGCACGTCACGTGCTGACCGCAGGTCGACAGGTGATAAACATAGGCGACGCAATCCGACGCTTCTCGCGCTCTCACTCGGTCAGAATACTTGGAAGGCATGAAGTCGAGAATTCAACCGAGCATCAGCAGCCGCAGTCGACCTCACGACGCTTCGTGAAGCGTAATTCTGAAAAGGCCGACGATAAGTGAAGCTTCGACCATCAAGAGTCTGGACGTTGTTGTTCTGCGTTCTTCTCGGAGCTGGCGCAACCGAGACGCTGGCAGCCGAACAGCCGTCCGTGCGTGTGGTGCCGTTGCGCAAGCCGGCGGCACAAGACACCGCGGCAGTTGTCGCAGATCGCGGCCAAATTCGTCTGAATGTCTCGCGCGGACAGACCATACGGCTTTCGCAGCCGGCGAAGACGATGTTCATCGCCGATCCCTCCATCGCCGATATCCAGACGCCGTCCAACGACGCAGCGTTCGTCTTTGGAAAGAAGGCGGGCCGAACGAGCTTCTTTGCGCTCGGTGAGGATCAGCAGGCGATCGCCGAATACCAGGTGATCGTGACCCAGCCAATCGAGGATTTGCGCGAAATGCTCCGCAGCGAGGTCGGCGATTATGCGATCCAGGTGTCCTACACGCCGAACGGCGCAGTGTTGAGTGGCACGGTGCCCAATGCCGCCTTGGCGGAAAGCGCGAAATCGATTACGGCGCAGTTTTTGGGGCAGGGTGCCATCATCACCAACAAGTTGCGTGTCGCCGGTGCGTTGCAGGTGAACCTCAAGGTGCGGGTGGCGGAGGTTGCCAGAAACGTTGCCAAGGAGTTCGGCTTCAATCTTAATGCGACTGCCGAGACCGGAAATTTCCGCTTCGGCTTCGTGAACGGCCGTCCGGCCGTTGGTGCGCTGGGGCAGATCATCCGATCGCCGACAGGAGCTGGTTCTGCGTTCGTCGGATTCGGCGCGGGCGGCACCAACATCTCCGCCGTGATCGACGCGCTCGCAGCCGAAGGCCTTGTGTCGATCCTAGCGGAACCGAACCTCACGGCGGTCTCCGGCGAGCCGGCGAGCTTTCTGGCGGGTGGCGAGTTTCCAATTCCGGTCGCGCAGGGCCTTGATCGCGTCGGTGTCGAGTTCAAGCGGTTCGGCGTTAGCCTTGAATTCATACCGACGGTTCTTGCAGGTGAAATGATCAGCGTTCGGGTGAAGCCGGAAGTCAGCGACATTTCCAGTCGTGGCCAGGTGCAGATCAACGGCTTCATGATCCCGGCGCTTGCGACGCGGCGTGCCGACACGGTGGTTGAACTTGCAAGCGGACAGAGTTTCGCCATCGGCGGCCTGATCCGCAAAGGCTTCAGCACCAACATCTCGATGTTCCCCTGGTTGGGGGACATTCCGGTCCTCGGTGCGCTGTTTCGCTCGAGCAACTTCCAGAAGGACGAAACCGAGCTCGTCATCATCGTCACGCCTTATATCGTACGGCCGGCCATCAGCGCGTCGCAGATGCAGGCGCCGACCGATCGCGTCGCACCGCCCGCCGATGTCGATCGTGTGTTTCTGAACAGGGTTGGATCACCCCCACCGGGCCGTCAGGCTCCGAAGGTGAAAGTTCCGCGACCGCTCCAAGATGGATTCATCCTCGAATGACAAGGACAAACCGGATGCGCGCGTCCGTCGCACTGCTGGCTGTCGGTCTGACCGCGCCGCTTCTCTCTGCTTGCAATACCTATATCGAGACGCCGCCGGTTGCGCTGGTCGAACCTGCGCCGCATATTCTTTTGCTTTCCAGCGGTTCAGGTGGGACCCTGGCGTCCGCCGACCGGCGCCGGCTGGAGGATTTCCTGTATACGGCCAGCTATGGCCGGCTCGACGCCATTCACGTTCACGTCGTTGGGATCAATCCGCGTGCTCGCTACGCCGTGGCGCGAAGCGCGATCCGCATGGGTGTCGCGCCCTTCAAGGTGAAAGAGATCAACGAGCCGGCCGATGAGCGTTACCGCTTTACAACGCGTGTCGTTGCCGTGCGCTATACAGCAATTCCACCAGGATGTCCCTCGCTGAAGATCACGTCATCACCAAACGACAACGACTTCGAGCCGACGCTCGGTTGCTCGAACCTGGCGAACCTTGCCACCATGGTCAACGATCCGAAGGATCTGTTGGTGAATTCTGCCGTGCCTCCGTCTGATGGCGAGCGGGCAGCCATTCCGGTGGCGCGCTATCGGGCCTTCCGCAGCCCGACGACGACGGCGCCGCAGACGTACGGAAGCGGTGCGGCGGTCCCCGTTATCGTGCCACCGCTTGCTCCTGCGGCACCGGCCGCGGCCGCCGGGCAGTAGGCTACACAAGGCCTGCAGCCAGCATCGCACGCGCAACGCGTTCGAACTGCTGGCTGGCAATCGCGCTTCCAAGCCGAGGCTTCCGCCGCAGGCTGCGGGCAAGCGCCGCTTCCGCCACCACCGGGATCTGAGCCGATGCGGCAATGTCCAGAAGTGATTGAACAGCCGTGCCTCGCACACGGTGAACGACGATCGGCACGGACGTTTCGCCGCGAACATATCGAAGTCCGATGACGACATCTTCGCCGCGGATGAACAGCGTCGCGTTGCGTGCACCGATGGGAGGCTCTCTGGCCTGCTCTTCCCGCTGGCGTCGACGGCTGCCGCGCACTTGCGGATTGCCTTCCTGATCCTGCACTTCTCGCTTGCTTTCCGTCACTGTCATGCGCATCTCGCGCAGAAACAGCCAGCGTTGAAGCAGAATGTCGATCAGCCCGGTTGCAAGAAAGAAGCCAATGCCGATGGCGAGCAACAGCTTCGCCATGCTGCCGAACACGAAGCCGATACAGCTTTCGCCGCAGATCGGCAGCCGAACCAGCGTGCTCAGCGTGCCTGCGACTACGATGACCAGCGTGGACCCGAGGAGCAGGCCCTTGATGATGGTCTTTGCAAGTTCGACCCAGTTCTTGAGACCGAAGATGCGCTTGAACCCGGTGAACGGATTGATGTGCTCCAGACTGGGGATCATCGGTTCAAGCGAGAACAGAAAGCCGCGATTCATGACGAGGTTGGCAAGCGTCCCGGCGGCGACGGCAATCGCCAGCAGCGGGAGAACCGTGCGCCAGCACAGTGCGATGAGAGCTGCGCCGAGCTGCGGCAGCGCCACCTGAAACGGTTCGTTCTGCAGGTCTGCGGCAAGCAGCAGCGCTTCTCGCCAGAGGCCGATGATATTTGGCGCAAACGACCATAGATACGTGATCGCCGCCACCGCGCCGACTGCGCTGACGAAGTCGTGGCTATGGGCGATCTGCCCCTTCTCGCGGGCGTCCCGAAGCTTCTTGGCAGAAGCCGGCAGGGATTTCTGTTCGCTGGTGTCGCTCACTGCAGAAACCGCTCAAGATGGGTCTTGATGCCATGCGTTCCTGCGAGCTCGTCCCGCATGTAGTCCATCAGGTATGTGACGTAAATGCCGATGAAGAGCACGAACACGACATTCTTCAGCGTTGGCGGCAGATCATATGCGTTCAGCTGTGGAGCCGAGCGGCCGATCAACATGACCGACAGATCCAGCAGCAGGAACAGTGCGATGACAGGACCGCCGACCAGGAGCGCATAACCAAGGATGTGATCGAGCGTCTTGGCGACCGAAAGCGCGCTGTCGAGCGTGAGCCTTGGCGTAAAGCTTGTCACAGGCCAGATCGCGTAGCTGTCATATAAGGTCCCCGCCAGGATGCGCATGCCGTCGGCGGCGACGAAAACGGCAATCGCACTGATGCCGAGAAAGAGGCTGAGCGATGATGCCTGCGACCGCGTTGCCTGATCGGTGGCTTCCTCGTTGGTTACGCCGCGCTGCTCGTCGATCAGCTCACCCACTGCCTGAATGGCCCAGAACGGAACGCCGAACATGAAGCCGATCAGCGTGCCGACGAGCAGTTCCTTCATCGCGATCAGCACGAGCTGGGCGCCCTGATTGGGCCCCAATGCGGCAGTGCTCTCGATCGCGTGCCACATCACAGGAAGACCCAGGGCGAGCGCAAAGCCCGACCGGAGGATGCCGCCAAGCTCCGCCTTGGTGAATACCGGGAACACCAGCGTGACGCCCAGGGTGCGCATGGCGGCGATGCCCAAGCCCAGCAATGCCGTCAGTGCGTTGTCGATGAACTGCTGAAAATCCGTCGATGAGAACAGCATCATCATCGCAGGCGACCGTCCATCAACGCGTCGTGAGCGCAGGAAATTCCGTGAACACCCGTCGGGCGTGATCGATCAGCGGGCCGGCAAGCAGTGGAGAGAGCAGGCCGAGAACGGCGACAACGACAAGCAGCTTGACGGTTTGCGGCAGCGTCTGGTCCTGGATCTGCGTGGCAGCCTGCAGGATCCCGACGATCAATCCCGCGGCCAGCGCTGCGAGCAGGGGCGGCAGCGTTAGCACCAGAAACAGGCTGAGCGACGTGCTCATGTGTGTCAGAATGCTGGCCTCGTCCATATCGGTCTTCCCTCAATTACTGGGCGTAGCTCAGAACGAGCCCGTGCATCAGTCGCGACCAGCCGTCGATCGCGATGAACAGGAACAGCTTGAACGGGACCGAGATCACCGTCGGTGAGACCAGCGACATGCCCATCGCCATCAAGATTGTCGTCACCACAAGGTCGATGGTGATGAATGGAAGATAGAGCAGGAAGCCGATTTCGAAGGCGCGCTTGAGTTCGGCGAGCAGGAACGATGGTGCGAGGATGGAGAGATCGTCCTCGGTGGCGCGATTGCGCATATCGGCCGGCCAGACGCGTTCGGTGGCCGATAGAAAGAACTGCCGCTCTTCCGGCTTGGTAAAGCGCTTCAGGTAGTCGCGAACCGGTTCCTGGGCGCGTTTCACCGCAACGCCCCAGTCGTCGAAGGTCCTGTACTGCAAAGTCGGATCGTTCAGTTGCCCGTAGACCTGCTCGATGATCGGCGAGCTGATATACACCGTGAGAATCAACGCGGCACCGTACAGAACGATATTCGGAGGCACCTGCTGGGCGCCGAGGGCGTTGCGAACGAGGAACAGCACCACCGAGATCTTCAGGAAGGAGGTCGTCGTCACGACGACAAAGACCAGCAGGCCCAGGCCGAAGGTGATCGCGATAAGTGCAAGAATGCCGGGCTGTATGTCAGCCATGGTCGAACAAGCGAATCAGACGGACCCCCAGGCCGTCGCCGACGCGGACGATCTCGCCACGGCCGATGCGGCGTCCGTTGGCCACGATGTCGACCGGATCGTCGGGCGATCGCCCGAGCGGAAACACATAGCCAGGCGCTATCGTCCGCAGCTGGTCGAGCTCGACGATCTGCCGTCCGAGCTCGAACGTCAGCTGAATTTCAAGGTCGCCAAGTTCTGTCTCGACGGCGCGGGGCGCGCTTTTGGCCTCCATAGTATTGATCTCCTGAACGAACTTGATGCGCTGAAGCGCGGATCGAACCTGCGCGCCGTCTTCTTTCAGGTGCGCAATAGCCTGATATCGATGCCCAAAGGTGAGAACCACCTCGCCGCGCTCAAACGGAAATTCATCCGGTATCAGCACGTCGCCATGGTGCAGGTCTTGCAGCACGCGTACCGGTAGCCGCACAGTTCCCGCGCTGAACAGCGCTATGATCGGTGCGGATGTTTCCGCGAGGGGGCGCCTCGCCGATGCCGCATGCTGCAGAAGCGCCGCGAAACTTTCGAATGCACGGCCGTCGAACTCAAACACAAGCTCGAAAGGAGTGCCGTCCAGCTTGCCGTGGAACACAAGCCAGTGCGAGCGCGGATCAGAGGCCGCGGGATCATTCGACGCACGGCGGGACGGCGACCGAACTGCCAGCGACGTTCCGCTGGACCTCTCGATCTTCGCGAACAGGGGGGCGAGGGCGAGCTCGATGAGCAGGGACAGGGTCGGCTCACCGGGAAGATCCTCGGAAAGACCGGGCTCAATCAGGTCCAGAAGACGGAGGACGTTCGCGCAGGCCAGCCTGACCCTCGCACTGGCCTCGCCCCAGCTGACGATCGCTTCGAAATCGAGATTGGCCGCGGGAGATCTCGTTGCATGAATTGGGGACAAGTCGAATTCGATCGGCAAGCCTTCGACCAGCCCCTTGAATGACCCACGTCGGACGGAGCAGGCATTGAGGACGGCAAGATCTGGCTGATCGTAGATCGTTTGCGGGTGCCACGGCGTTACGTCGGCGTCCTGCCGCGGCTCGCGATGGAGCCCAAGCGCGCGTCGGGCGCTGGTCACAACCAATCTCCCTGAGCGGTGGTCTTGTTCGTGTGCCGGATGCCGCTCTGATCTTCTGTCTCCAGTTCGTCGACCAGCTCCATCCGCGAACGGATGGCATCCTCAAGCTTTGCCAGCAGCAGATGCGATTTTCTGACCTCACGATGCCTGGCGCGATACGTCGCCGAGGATCGAAGCAGTTCCTCCTCACGGTGTGCGAGTGTCGTACCTGCGGTTTTGGCGAGACGCTCCGCGCCTTGCACGGTCTCCGTCAGCCGGGCCAACTCCTCGTGCGCCCGATACAGCATGTCGATTGTCAGTCTCGCACCATGGGCAAGCTCGCCGTAGTAGCGCTGTTCGCCGACCAACCGCGCTCTCTCCGCAGAAGCGAGTGCGGCCGCGGCCGCATCGCGCGCGTCACGCGCCCGGTCGCGCGCTGCAGCATCGGCCTGCATGATGCGGCAGGCCTGTTGCTCGCGTTGCGAACGATAGCGCGACAGCGCGCGCAGGTTGGTCATTGTGAGGCGAGGCGCGCCATCCATCGTCTGGTTTCCTCGAAGGTGGTCCGTTCATCGGGCGATTGCCTCAGGAACGATCGAAGTTCGCCGATCTTGGCGACGGCTTCGTCCGCCAATTTGTCTGCGCCCTGCTTGTATTCGCCGACCTGAATCAGAAATTCGATCTCTGCATAGCGGGCGAGCAGGGAGCGCAACCTGCCGGCATCGATGGCATGTTCGCGGGAGACCACTGCCTCCATCAGCCGGCTGCGGCTTGCGAGCACGTCGATGGCCGGAAAATGCCCGGAGCTCGCGAGCGTGCGAGAGAGAACGATGTGGCCGTCGAGGATGCCCCGCGTCTCTTCCGCGATTGGATCGCCGGTGCCATCTCCCTCGACGAGGACGGTATAAAAAGCCGTCACCGAGCCGCGCTCACCCATGCCGGCGCGTTCTATCAACTGTGGCAGGGTTGCGAAGATCGACGGCGGGAAGCCGCGGCGGGTGGGTGGTTCGCCGGCAGCCAGGCCGATTTCGCGCGCCGCACGCGCAAAGCGGGTGATGCTGTCGATCAGAAGCAGCACGCGTCGGCCGCTGTCACGGAAATGTTCGGCAATCGCGGTTGCGACATACGCCGCCTTGAGCCGTTCGATCGGAGACTTGTCGGAGGTTGCAACGACAAGGACGGAGCGTTTCAAGCCCTCCTCGCCGAGTTGTCGAGCGATGAACTCCCGGACCTCGCGGCCGCGTTCGCCGATCATGCCGACGACCGCGACATCGGCATCCGCATTCTTGACGATGTGTGCGACCAGCCAAGATTTGCCGCTTCCTGGTTCGCCGTAGATGCCGAGCCGCTGGCCTTCGCCACAGCTCAGCAGGCCGTCGACGGCGCGCAATCCGACGTTGAACGGGCGATCGATCAGTTGCCGCGATAGCGGGTTGGGCGCGGGGCCGTGCAGGGGGCGCACGCTCTCTCGGCGATTGATCGGTGGACCGCCATCGAGCGCCCGTCCGAGGCTGTCGATGATGCGCCCGAGCAGATTATCGCCGACGGGTGTCGTCATGGTCCGACCAGTCGGTATCACCTCGCTGCGCATCGACAGTCCGTGAAGTTCACCGATCGGCGTCAGCAGCACGGCTTTGCTGGTGAAGCCGACGACCTCGGCACTGATCGCATGGCCGGCCTGCGCGTCCGCGATGGTACAGAGTTCACCTATCCGGACGTTCGGCACCACCGCGTGGATAAGCGTGCCGACCGCTTTCGTGACACGACCTCTGACGGGGCGTGTGTCGATCTGTTGAACCGCGTCACGTAGCCGCGGAAGCTGCGACGAGAAACGAATGGAGAGCCGCTCCTCCGTCATGAGGCACGCTGCCAATTGGTGCCGGCCATTTCGAGCGCGCCCAGTCGCTGCTGCAGGTCGTTTCGCAGCGCTCTGCTCTGGGCGGCGAGACCGACATCGATGTTGCCGGCCTGCGTCACGATCTGGCAGTCGCCAGGCTCGATGCCGGTGTCGGCCTCTATGCGCAGTTGGAGAGCGTTGCTGTCTCTGTCCAACGATCGTCGCAACGGTTCGACCATCTCCGGCGCGACGCGGAGGCAAATGTCGGACCCGGCGAGTGTTGTTACGGCCTGCCGGACGGCTCGCGTGACGAATTCCGTCTCGTCGAATGCGCCGAGAATGCGCTCGACGATCATCATGATCATGGATGGAACGGCGCGCTCGATCTCGTTGAGATAGCGCGCGGCTTCGCCGGCCAAATTCGTTGCGACCTGTGCTGCTTCCTTTGCGCCGGCCTCACGGCCGTCGGCAAACCCTCGCTGCCTTTCCTGCTCGTAGGCAGCCTGGGCCAGCTCCTGCATTGATTTCAGATACTGGTGTGCCGCATCGACCGCGCGCGATGCCTCGCGCCAATGATTGAATTCTTCGGCTCGGACAACGGGGCCGCATGGTTTGAGCTTGGGGCGCACCGGCGGCTCATTCGAAGGCATTCATCGACTCATCGAGTTCTGACAGCACCGGATCGATCAAGCCGAGTGCCAATTTCTGTTGCGCATCGCTCAGATCGGGGGTCTCGGCGGCGGTGTCGGGTGGCAACCGGAGGTAAAGTTGTTGCCGCATGGAGGAAGGAAAGGAAGAAAACCAGACGCCAAGACACGCGTGCCCGTCGCGTTCGATCTGTTCCGCCAGAGCGTCGGACGCAGGGGAGCGCATCGCGGGCGCCACGCCGCCGCGTCGCAGGCCGAAGGCATGAGCGCGTCGTCCGATCCGGGCGATCAGATCGGCGACGTCGCGACCGTGAATGATCTGGCGAAGCGAGTGCGCGTGCCACGCCGCGCCGGCCAGGTGCGATGCTTCCTTCAGGTCGACTTGAAAAAGGCGTTCGAACGTCTCTCGTCGCTCTGCCGGCGCGTTGTCTGCAATCGAGCCGCTCGAATCTGCGCCCCGCTGATGGAGGAGCAACGTTGCGATGCGCTCGTGAAGGCGAGGGCAGCCTTGCAGCCGGCTGACAACGGCAACGGAAAGCCGACGGTCGAATGCGTCCGCCAGTCTTTGCGGGTGGGCGGCAAGGGCGAGCCGGCTTGCGTCACGCGTAAGCGCTTCCTTCCCTGCAGATCCTGGAGTGGATGTGGCTGGCATGAAAATCCTCTGCCGGAAGCGTCACCCTCAGGCAGCGCGCTGCGCGACTGGCCGGTCGGCGCTTCGATCGTGCGACGGTGGGCGTTCGATCCTGGCCGGATCGTTACGGACACTGGCTGCTGGCGGCGAGTTCTTGGGCGCGTTTCTGCCTTGACGGCGACCGAACCAGAAGGCCGACATGCCGGTCAGGAGCAACGCGGCAAAGCCCGCAAGTGAGAGATAGAGCGTTTGCGATGGACCACCGAGCGCCCGAGACGGTATGAAGCCGCTCTGATTTGTTGCGCTGGCCATCCTCGATGCCGCCGACTCGGTAAGCGGCCGCTCGACTGGTACCAACACGACCGAGACCTTTTCGTAGGACAGGCCTTCGATACTGTTCGCCACCAGCATCTTGACATGTGGAAGCAGCGATTTCAGCGGTGCGCGAGCATCATGACGAATGAAAACGGATGCGGATGACGGCGTCGCATCCTGACGCAGCAGATCGTTCTTCGGAAGGACCACGTGAATCCGCGCCGAAAGAACGCCGTCGATATCGGAGATCGTTCGCGACAGCTCTTCACTCAGTGCATAGATGAAGCGCGCGCGTTCCTCTGTCGGTGACGAAATCAGTCCGCTGCTTTTGAAGACCTCTCCCATGTTGGTGAACGTCTGGCGCGGCAGGCCGTTCGCCTTGAGGAGCTCGATGGCCTGGGCGAGTTGGCTTTCGTCGACGCTGATCTGGCTGGTTCCGTCCTTGGCGAACGAACGCTCGACGCTGATACCGTTCTTGTGCAGAAGCGCAATCATATCGTTCGCTTCGCGCTCGCCGAGCTTGGAATAAAGTTCCGCCTGGCATCCTGCCAACGTAGAGAAGACGAGTGCAAGAATTGCCACTTTCACCAATGCACGGATGGCGGTCATGAACGTCTCCGTTTTGGGGCCAAGGATGTCGTGCCGCGCGTCACGCCGAAGACATCAGTTTGTTCATCGAAGTGGTGAAAGCGCCCGTGCTCTTGGTCATCAGGCCGACCTGAATGGACTGCTGATAAACCTGCTCGAAATTGCGCAGCATGATGTCGAAGCTGTCAGCGGATCTTGCTGCCCGGTCCAGCGGCGCCGCGGCGGGCCCGCGCGGGAGTCCGGCGCCGGCCAGAGCCACTGGCGGTGTGTCGGTCGCGCCATGCGCATTTGCCTGTCGAAGCCGCTGATCGCCGCGGTAGAGCGTTTCTAACCGGTCCAGAACGTGGTGCCCCATTCCGTCTTGCTGATTTCGCGGCAGGGATGTCAGCGAGTATTCTCTCACGGAGGCCACCCGCGTGAGCTCAGGCCTGCTTTCTTGCGCGCGCGCTGGCACCTGCGTGGTGATATTGGCCGCCTCTGACGAGGTGTTTGCGACCACGCGGGAAAACGTGCCGTTGGCTTGGTCGGTCGGCACCGTGCTTGCGTGCGTCGGCACGGTGCTGGAAACCGCGCCGTTGATGGCCGCCAGCGGATCAAAGGACATGGTTTGACTCAAGGCTTGACGTTCGAGGAGTCGCGTCGCGTCACGCGCGATGCGGGGAGGCTATGGAGCGTAGCTGACCGGAAGGTGACGAACATGCCGGTTCAAGCCGTGTCATCGATTCGATAAATATGTGTCGGATAACGATCAAACGATGAGCTTGCGCAAGCGACAGGTTTACAATGACATCAGTTCTCGAGCAGAGTTTCAGCGCCTCGCGTGGCACGACATGCCGCTCTTTTACGAAGTCGGTTCTTGCCAGGTGCTTTTCGGCAGCCGTCGGGGCGGCGGCTACGGTTCTGCTGCCATCGGCGGCAGCCATCGGCGCGCAGCTCGATCTGCCGAATACCACCTATACCTACACTGTCATCAACCAGGATTTGTCGGCGGCCCTTCTTGAGTTCGGCAGCAACCTCAACATCAAGGTGAACGTGAGCCAGGAGGTGCGTGGTCGGATTCAAGGGCGCCTTCCCGATCTGCCACCGCTGGCCTTCCTGAACAGGCTTGCCTCACTTTATAATCTTGAGTGGTATTTCGACGGACAGGTGTTGCACGTCACGTCCGCTCGCGAGGCGCAAAGTCGGCTGCTTGTTCCGGGCCCGGTCCCGTTCGAGCGATTGGCATCGACGCTTGCAGCGTTCAATGTCGCGGATGAGCGATATGAGGTGCGGCCGGCGCCCGATACACAATTGGTGCTGGTCACCGGACCACCGCGATTCGTGGCATTGGTCGAGCAGACGCTCAACGGATTGATCGCCGAAGAACAAGCGCGTCCGAAACCGGCCGAGGCGCGGGCCGAGCCGCCGCTGCTGCGCGATGCGGTTCTGACGGTCTTTCGCGGCTCGCAAACGACGATTCTCCGCAACGGACGACTGGAATCGACCTTCGGCACGAACGAGTCGTCCGACGGGCCGGCTCAGCGCGACGGCGATCCTAGTTCACCCAATGGACGGCAGGATCCACGCTGACCGTGCCTGATCCGAGTCATGTCTTCCTGTTGCTTCCTCAAAAAGCCGGTCTCTCGTCAGCTTCCTGAAAGCTGAGGCTCATAGCCTGTTCACCATGAGGTCCGTTGAGGCGACAGCCCGCGCGGACGGATCATCGGTCAGTCGCGGCGATCCGCGACAGCACGATCGCATTCAAATCCGCGCAGCGCTCGGCCAGATCGGTCGGTCGCACCGCGAGATGAGCGAAGGAGAATTCATCATGGGTATACTCGGAGCGGTGGGACAAATCGCGGGAGGTGCTCTCGGTGGTCCGGTCGGCAGCATGGTGGGGGGAGCCGTCGGTGGCGCGATCGACGGCAATGGTGGCGGCGGTCAGGCGTCGCAGGCCTTCGAGGCGGAGCTGCAGAAGGCGATCGGCATGATGTCGATGCAGCCGCTCATGGACATCATGGATATGGGCCGGGAAGCGCTCGAAGAAGAAGAGGATTCCTAGAATTTCAGGGCGTCGCTCGTAAACGAGCGAGCGTAGCTCGGACAGGCCGAATGCCTCGGCGCCAGCGCCTGTCGGAGTGCACGGCTTCAGGCTGCAGCTTGCGCGCGGCAGCCTGATGGACGTCGCGTCGGTCGTCGGCAGCAGTCGAGATCGTGCGCGGCGGAGATCGCGAAAACATCGAAGACATCAACGACAGGAGATGAAGATGAACGGAATTGGTGCGGTCGGCAACGCAGCAAACGCAGTCGCTGGCGGCGGCGGTGGTGCAGCGGGCGGTGACTTCCAGGGCATGATGGACGAGCTCAAGAAGACCTATCAGGAGTCCATGCAGAAGAGCATGGAGCTGCGTCGCGTTCAGGTCGACCAGAATACCCAGAAGAAGGTGGCTGACGAGCGCGTTCAGTAATCGTCGACTTATTGCTTGCGGTGCGCGCATCCCGCGCACCGCAAGCGTTCGCGTCTGTCTCGTTCGTCCCGCCTTGGCACGGCCTTGCAGAACGCCGGGTTTCCAGTCTCGAAGAATTCGGAGCGCGCCATGTCAATGCCATCCCCATGCCTGACGATGTCGATCGAGTCGGGGCTGTATGCCGGTTCGTCGCACGCGTTCGCGGCGGGGCGCTATACGATCGGCAGCTCGGTGGATGCCGACATTGTGCTGATGGAAGCCGATGTCGAGCCGCTTCACGCCGTGATCGACCTCTCGGGACCGAACCTTCAGATCGAGGCTCTGGCGGGCCGAATTTCCGTGGAGCCGCAGAAATATCTCGCAGCGGGCGTCCGGCAGACGGTCACCACGCCTTGTCACATGAAGATCGGCGCAGTCGAGGTGCATCTCAGCCGCTCTGACGATGCCAGCATGCCGACACGAGGCGGCCCGTTCGGCGTCTCGCTGACGCGATCGCGCCTGCTCATGGGCGCCGGGCTGGTCAGTCTGGTCAGTATTGTTTCGATTGCCCTGATGATGCATTCGCTGGCGGACACGCCGCTCTCGCAGACGGCGAGCGTATTTCGTGGCGATCTGCGGCAGACGCTGCTCGCATCGGCGGCGAATCCGGCTGATATCCAGCTGCCCGGCATTGCCAGGGAAGCCGCACCGCGTGAGCGCGAAGGCGGCATCATGGTTCCCGATCTTGCGTTTGATACAGTCAAAGCTGCAGCCGATGCGATGCAAGCAGAAATCGAGCGCCTGGGCATCCTGAATGTCCAGATCGAACCCGGCGCCGGAATCGTCGCGGCGACCGGGACCATCGATCCGAAGGTTGCGCCGCAGTGGCAGAACGTCCAGCGGTGGTTCGATGAACGCTTTGAAGGCGACATTACCCTTGTGAACGGCGTCAGCGTCAAGGAAGAGAAGCTGCCGGGATCGCTGTCGATCGAAGGCGTGTGGCGGGGCGACCATCCTCATCTTTTGATCAGAGGTCAGAAGTATCTTGAGGGCGCGATGCTTGATGGCGGCTGGGCTATCGAGCGCATCGAGGCGGAAAAGGTGCTGCTGCGGCGCGAGGGGAAGCTTGTCGCCGTCCGTTACTGATCAATTCACGTTGACCGGAGCAGGGCGAAGATGCCCAAGCTGACCAGTCTGCCACCTGGCGTACGGCTCGATGCGGCGATCGAACGCACGCTCGCTGCGCCGAACCTTGACGGCATCACCAGAAGGCATCTCGACGAAGCGCAGACCGTCATTGCCCGTATCGATCGGCGGGACACCGCTTCCGGCTTTGCCGGCCGCAATCTCGTCGATGCATTGATGACTTTCGTGATGCCGACTCTGCAAAATCCGCATGTCCTGCAGGCCGAGCGTCATCGCACATTGCTCGAACAGTTGCAGTCGGATCTCACCGGCGGCGGCGACGATCCACTTGTTCGCGAAGGCGTGTTGATCGTCCGGCGCGAGCTCAAGCGGCTCGCGCAGTTGCGCCAGAACTGCAACAGCCTGGTCGAGGGCTAGCCCGCCATGCGCGACGTGATGCGCAAGCCCGAGCCTGCCGGTGATCCGTCATCCCATGGAGCGGATGCGATCGGCATGGATCAGCGTGATCTGCTCTGTGCGCTGGCCTATGTCTACGTGGCGTGCGGACAATGCCGCCGCGCGCTGCCGTTGCTGCGTCTTGTCGTGCGCGCGCGCCCGGATGATGTCGAGGCGGTCAGGTTGATGGCCTACGCGCATCTCGCCAACAACGACGGTGCAGCTGCGCTCGCAGCTGTCGATCGTCTGGATGTACTCGATACCGACGAGGCCTCGCAAGCGCCGCGGCTGCTACTGCGCAGCCAGGCGTTGCGCCTGCAAGGGCAGATGGTCGACGCACGCCGGCAGTTCGATCGGTTTGTGGCTGTCCGGACGCATGGAGGGCACGAATGATGGAGAGACTGAAGTCGCTGGTCGTACGGGCTCCCGGCAGCCCGGATCTCATGATCGCGCTGGTGCTGGTGCTCACCATCGCGATGATGATCCTTCCGATGCCGCTGCTGCTGGTCGATCTGCTGATCGGCTTCAATCTCGGATTTGCGGTCCTGCTCTTGATGGTCTCGCTTTATGTGCGGAGCCCGATCGAGTTCTCGACGCTGCCAGGCATTATCCTGCTCTCGACGGTCTTCCGCCTTGCGTTGACCATCACCACAACCCGCCTGATTCTCGTCCAGGCGGATGCAGGCGATATCGTCCGGACATTCGGCGAATTCGTCATAGCCGGCAGTGTCCTGGTCGGGCTGGTGGTCTTTCTCATCATCACGGTGGTGCAGTTTATCGTGATCGCCAAGGGTGCGGAGCGAGTTGCCGAGGTGGGCGCGCGCTTCATTCTCGATGCGTTGCCGGGAAAGCAGATGGCGATCGATGCCGAATTGCGAAATGGCGATATCGATCAGGTCGAGGCGAGGCGCCGGCGCGGCCGTCTCGAGCAGGAAAGCCAGCTCTACGGCGCGATGGACGGCGCAATGAAGTTCGTCAAAGGCGACGCCATCGCCGGGCTGGTCGTCATTGCCGTGAACCTGATCGGCGGTATCGCCGTCGGCACCTTGAGTCGCGGCATGCCGCTCCTGCAAGCCGCTCACGAATACACATTGCTGACGATCGGCGATGCGCTGATTTCGCAGATTCCCGCCCTGATGCTGTCGATCACAGCGGCCACCGTCGTTACGCGAGTCACTGGCGACAGGCAACTGGATCTCGGCCGCGACATCGCCGGCCAGCTTTCCGCGGATCGGCGCGCGCTGCGACTTGCTGCAATTGTTCTGCTCGCGATGGGGCTGATTCCCGGCTTTCCAACGGCGGTGTTCGTGGTGCTCGCACTGGCGTTCGCCGCTGCGAGTTTGGTTGCGCGGGCGAGATCTGACGAGGACGGTGCCGCTGTCGGCAACGACAACAGGGACGAACAGGCCGAAGCGGGCGTCGCGCCGACGCGTGCCCGCGACGTACGTCAGGCGGTGCCCGCAGAGGTGCCGCTTGTCAGCGTGTTGCTGTCAGACGATCTGCATTCGGTTGAGCAGATGCGCGTGAAGCTCGACGAGGCGCGGGCCAAGTTGGCCGATGCACTTGGGATTCTTATTCCGGACGTTGGCCTCGCGTTCGATTCCGCTGTCGGCGTTTCGCGATTTCGCATCGAGGTGGAGGGCGTCCCGGTTGAGGAAGATCACGTCGATCCGCAACGGCTGCTGTTGTGTGACGATCCTGTGAATTTGGAACTCGCCGGAATCCCGGCGCAGGCAGATGCCGCCAAGCCTTCCGAAAAGATCTGGATCGATGCTGCACACGAGAAGGCGTTGCTTGCAGCCGGCATCGGCTATCACGACTCTGCGGATATCATTGCCACCTGCGCGCGAGATGTTTTGGCGCGCAATGCGGCCCGGTTTATCGGCATTCAGGAAACGCGAGCGCTGCTCTCGCGACTGGAGAGCCGATATGGCGATCTTGTGAAGGAAGTGGCGCGTACCACGCCGGTGCAGAAGGTGGCTGATGTGCTGCGGCGTCTGGTCGATGAGGGAGTTTCCGTCCGCAATCCGCGTCTCGTTCTCGAAGCGCTCGCCGAATGGGGTGAAAAGGAGCCGAATGTCGTACTCTTGACCGAGTATGTGCGCGCCGCGCTGAAGCGACAAATCTGTCACAAATACGCAAATGCTCACAGGATTGTGCCAGCCTACATGATCGAGCGGGCCGCAGAGGACATCATCCGCAGCGCGGTCCGCGATACCGCGGTGGGTCCCTATCTGGTTCTGGAGGACAAGGTATCGGAAGGGCTATTGGAAAGGGTTCGCCGCATCGACAAGACGACGGTTTCCGATCGTGATCGGCCGGTGATCTTGACGTCGATGGATGTTCGTCGCTTCGTGCGCGGATTTCTGGTCCGCAACGGTCTGGACATTCCGGTTCTTTCGTATCAAGAGTTGGCAAGCGACTTTACCATTCAGCCGGTCGGTACGATCGGGCTTGCCGGCAGCTTCGGCTCCGATTCAGCTCCGAGGACCGGATCGTTTCCGCAAAGTGTCGTACCAGCCGTCGGCTGACCGCACGGCTGGATAGCCGTGAGGTGTGTGTTGAGTCAGAGTCCGCAGCCGTCGGGATCGTACGCGGCGTTGAAGTGGCTGCGTGCGCTCACAGCACCGCTTCTTGCCCTTGGCGTCAGCGCCTGCGCAGGAGTGCAACTCGATACCGTGGTTGGATCATCCGATCCTCCGACCACAAGCGCCGATCTCGACACTGCGGCGCTTACGCGGTTGGCGCAAGCCGCCGAAAGCAACGGCAACGCGTTGAACGCGGCAAATATCTATCGTCGGATTGCGGAACGCCAGCCGTCTGCAACGCAACCCAAGATCGATCTCGGGCGGGCGTTGATCCGCGACGGCAACCTCGACGGAGCGGATGCTGCGTTTCGCGAGGCGCTTGCGGTCGCTCCCGGCAACACCGACGCCCAAGTCGGCCTCGCGCAGATCATGCTCGCACGACAGCAGCATACAGAGGCCCTTGCCGCGTTCGGCGCCATTCTCGAACAGCATCCGCAGAACGTTAAAGCGCTTAACGGTGCCGGAATCGCGTCGGATGCAATCGGCCGGCATCAGGAGGCGCAGGAGTATTATGGTCGCGCGCTTGCGGTTGCACCGGACAACCGCGCCGCACGCAACAATCTCGCGCTTTCGAAGACGTTGGGCAGCACGAACGTTCGATAGTTCGCCCGAACCGCAACGTCAGCTTCACATCAGATTTGCGCGCTAGCCTCCAGGCGACTGCCGCGGTCGCTGATCATTGCGTGACGATCACCGAGCCGGCCGCGGCGAGCTACCGACACTCCGCATACGAACGGAGGCCACATGTCGCCGCGAGCCAGCGCCGTCTCAGCCGATCGGCGTGACACACCAGGTAACGTCGATCGAGCGGAAGCGCGAGGCGCAGCATTCCAGGGCGCTCTTGATGCGGCGCGACTTGCCTCGAACGAGTCGAAACCGACCACGTCGCGTGAGGTCTCGCTCCGACGCGCCAACGATAATGCCGAACACCTCACGCCGGCAGCGCAGGACGTCGCGCCGCAGCGCCGACAACAGATTGCCGAGTGGGTCGAGCGGCAGTCCGACCCGAGCGGAGGTTTTCTCGGCATCGGCCAGACGTCGACCGCGGAGAAGGCCATCGGGGCGTTGCGCGGCCAGTCCGAGCTTGGAGCGCTCGATCGGCCACAGCAGCAGTTGCTGATGGATGGCGTGCTCGATCGCTGGACGGCGGGCGAGGGTGAGGGACCGGGCGGTGCCGCGCGTCTCGTCCGGTCGCTGGACGATGCGCCCGAGTTGCGCGCCTTCGTCGCCGAGCGCACCGCGCTGGAAGCGGCGGAGCTTGCACGCGCGCCTGCGATCGAGGCGACGGCATCCAGCGATCAGCGGCAGCGCCGGATGACGGCTACGTCCTACGCCGTTGCCGCCGTCACCGCCGTCTCGGGCCCGGTGGGGAGCGCAGCCGCGAACTTGGAGCCGCTGCGGAAGATGCTGACAGGGCTGAGGCCTGAGGATACGGCCGCATTCGCGCGCGCGCTCTCGACCGATGCGTCGGTAGGAATCGCTGGGCGGATGACCGCGTCGATGCGCGAGCGCGCGTTGTCGGCGATCAATCAGGGAGCCCATTCGGAAGCCGCGAGCGCTTTCGTGCAGAATGCGTTCGCGACAACATCGGCGATCGACTACGGCAGTGTCCCGGCACTGCGCGGCGCGATGGCGCATGCGCTTGCACGCGAATGGCATCCCGAAGACTCGGCACAGCAGCATGCCGAGGCTGAGCGGCTGACCGGCATTCTCGAAACCAGACAAGGACGAGAACTGTTGGGCTCGCAGGCCGCCGACAAGGCGCCGATCGCGGCGCGTGTGAATGCACTTGCGACCATCCGCATGAATTCGGCGATCACCGCCGATACGCTGCGGCAGACGGAAGACCCCTGGACCAACCGTGCGATCGTCGAACCGCAAGCGCAGGCATCCGCACAGCGTCTTTTTTCCGGGCGTGGCGACGCGCCGCAACTCTTGCAGGGAACCGATCTCGATAACACCATCGGCTACGCCATGGGCCTGCCGCCGGTACTCCCGCCCGGCGCCAGTTTTGAGCAAGCGCAGGCGGGCATCTCGCGTGGCGAGCTTTCGCTGTATGCGCAGGGCGAACATGCGGCGCCGGTTCGCGCCGTCGTCGATCAGATTCGCACAGTTGCCGGCGGTGGCGCCGCACGGGTGACGGTACTGCCGGTCACCTATTCGAGCGCTGAGACAGGACCGGTTCAGTTGCCACTCTTTCGCGTGACGGGCGCGGACGGACGTGAGCGCTTTGTCGACAATATCGGGCGCGCCTACGACGACTTCGGCGACTGGCGGAAGAACAACCAGCTTCCGCCGGGATCGATGACCTATCCATCGGCTGGACATCTGAGCACCCGTCCAGAGGGGAGCATCGCGCTCGAGCACGGCAATACGCCGAAAACTGTCGATACGTTCGGCGAGCAGTTCAGCCAGGTTGTCGACAAGGCTGCGCTGGTCGGCGGCATCGTCGCCGGCGGGGTGCTGATCATCGGCACGGGAGGTCTCGCAACACCGATTGTGGTCGGCGCCGGGGCGGTGGCGGTTGGTGCAGGTGCATGGGGCGCATATCGCAGCGGCAGCGAGCTTGCTGACCGCGCTGATCACGGTCAATCGATCGATCCTTTCAGCGATGAGACGGCGCGCGGACTCTGGTTGAACGTTGGGGCGAACGCGCTGTCGATCGGTGCATTCGGCAGTGCTGCCCGGCTGGCCCAGCTGGGACGTGCCGGTCGAGCCATCGCGCCGATCGAAGCATCGGTTCACGGCTACGTGCAGGCCGGGGCCGCAATTGTCGACACCGCGGCCATCGCCAACGAGAGCATAGGCCTGTCGCGCCACTGGAATGAAATGTCCGGCGAGCAGCGCGCACAATCGCTCTTGTCCATGGGTTTCTGGGCTGCCGGCACCGGTGCTGCCATGCGCACCGGCGGGCTGCGTCCGGGTGACATGTTCAATCCCATCGCCGTGCGCGACGGGCTGCTGCGCAACTTCGCGCCGCAGGTTACGCCTGACAGTTCGCTCCGCGGGAATGCGGTTCAGATCGACTACGATCCGACGACGGGCGCGGTTCGCGGCATCCGTCATGGTCCGCAAGCGACGGCAACCGACATCGATCTGCATGTCGCGACAGCCCAGAACATCCAGCGAAGTCTCACGCTCGAGGGACAGCTCCGCGCCTTCTTTACCGAGCACGGTGAGCCCCCGGCCGGGACGGTCGGCTGGGCGGCGCGGATCGACATCAGCAAGATCCGTGAGCGAATGGAAGTACGTTCGCGCGAATTGACCGACCCCGGCATCACCGCTGAGCGTCGGGCCGACATCGGCCGTGCGAACGCACTCGACCAGCAGCACCTGGATCAGCTGGCAAACGATGTGAGTTCGATGGTGCGCGACCCGAGTCGCGCGGTGATCGAAGCGCGCAACACGCGCCAGGGAGCTGAGCGCGATCGCATCGTGCTCGAACCGGGTGACAAGGCCGGTGGCTGGAACCAGGCGTTGAACGGCGAGTTGCAGCCTAACACCGAGTATGTCGTCGGACGCTATACATATGGCACCGACGACGCCGGCCGGGTGGTGGAGGCGCGAGGCCGCGTCCACCTGCAAACCCACGACCGCAACACTTATCAGCAGGGGAAGGCGGCCAAGGTCGGCGGCATCAAGGATGCCATCGAGGGCGACGAGGGCGGGCATCTTTTTGCCGCGATGTTCGACGGTCCCGGCGAACAGATCAATTATCATCCAATGGCGGATGATTTGAACGGGAGTGGCGGCGACTGGTATAATATGGAGCAGGAGTGGAGGTCCGCGCTCCAGCAGGACAAGAGGGTAGATGCGCAGATCCGGGCCGAATTCGACGGTGACTCAAGGCGGCCGGTGGCCTTCCGGGTGACATTCTGGATCGATGGCAAGAAGCATGTGCGCTTCTTCGAGAACGAGTAGGTTGCACAACGTCGACGGGAGCAGGTGCGATGGCTGAGTTGAACACCGTCGAGGAGATCTACGATCTCGTTGCGAATGCGCTCGCGGCTGCGGTCGATGAGCCGTGGACGGAAATACGGTTACAGGCCGAGGTCTGGAAGACGTCGACGGGATTTACAGGCGACATCACGCGGGATCCCGCCGAGCGAGGCGTTGCCGAGCTGGATGTCGATCGTCTCGACTACGCGGTCGCAAAGGCCATCAAGAAGCTGCAGACGATCATGAAGTCGGATTCGCACGAGCCATGGAATCGGGCGACGTTTCGATTGACGCCGGACGGCGAGTTCTCCGTCGCTTTCGCTTATGACGCTGATCTTGCCGCACGCCTGGAGGCGTCGGCTGCGCGCGCCCGTGCGCGTTGAGATGCGCCGGATTCCCCGCGTATCCATGCTGAAGGCGGACTTGTCTCGGTCATGATCGGCACGTGACGACCACTCGATCTCGAGAGTGGAAGGTCGCCGCTGCAAAAGCGCGCATGATGTCCTTAATCGTTGCGATGCCACGGCCGGAAAGTCTGCGTCGCCGTCAGTTTCTCGAAAGCTTGCATCCCTATCGTAGAACCATGAGCCGGCGTGCTGAGTGGAATGTGCCGCATGCTACAGGCTCATCGATCAATTGACTCGAATCTGCACCGAGCTCACGGGCATCGCGGCGGGATCGGGACGTGAACCGAGTTCGGTCGTGTTGCGACCGGCAATCATGGGATGCGAAGGAGCAAGCAAATGATCTCAGACGTCGCGCAGCGTATGATGGGCAATGCCGATCGCCTCAACGAAATTGCGGCAGGTGGCGTTCAGCAGAATGAACAGCAGAACCTGGAGTCGATCTTCTCGACGATCCTGCAGAGTGCAGGCCAGTCCGGTGACCAATGGAGCGACGGCGAGCGCGTTCGGTTGATCACGGGAGCCCTCAACTTCGTGTCGGCCGGCCAGGATCCGAATGCGCAGGGTTCGGCGCTCGAGACCTTCTCCGGTCTCGTCCGCAACCTCGCCAGCGACGATGCCCTGGGTGGCGGCAAACCTCAGACAGGCGGCGACTGCGGCTGCAACGGCGGGGCTGAGCCGACCGGGACTTCAAGCTCCGGTGGACCATCGTCGGGTGGATCGTCGGCCAGCGCGTCGGGTGAAGACTTCAAGGTCAATGGCAACACGGTCGACACCGGCCGCTACTGCATCACCGCCAGCAATGCGCAGGGAGGCCGGATCGAAGTCACCGACAAGGAGACCGGCAAGAAGTTCAAGGTCTGGGGTGATCCCCACATCCACACCGGCGACGGTGACAAGACCGATTTCTACAGCAAGCCGGCGACGTTCGAACTGCCCGACGGCACCAAGATCACGGTCGATCCGACGAATGGTGAAAAGAAGACCTGGATCGAAAAGGTTGCCATTACCCGCGGTGACCAGGCTGCTGAAATGACCGGCTTCCGCGGCGACCTGAAGACGGAGCTGAAGTCCGGGCAGGGCCAGGCGCTGGATCAGCAGTACGAAGACGGCACGGTGATGAAGACGAAGAACGGCGAGATCGATGACCTCGTCCTGCCGGACGGCACCGAAATCACCGGCAAGAAGATCAAGAACATCGACAAGTACGCCGGGACCGGCGGCCCCAACGGGGGTAGCACCGACGAGCAGGTTCTGCAGAACCTCAACGGCGTGATCGATGGGTTGAACCTGTCTCCGCAGGAGAAAGACGCGCTGAAGACGGTCGTGTCGCTGCTCGGCCGTGTGATGAACGGTGCCGGCGGCGCCGGTGGCCAATCGCCGCAGCCGCTGCCCACGGCGGCGGCCCATGAGGAAGGAGCCCATGGCGCCAACGGAGGAGGAGAGGCCGGCCCCGCCGAGGCCACCTCCGCTGAACAGCAGGACGGTAGCGATCCGTTCCAGCAGATCATGAGCACGCTTTCGTCGCTGATCGAGCGGCTCAACCTGCCGCAGAACGAAAAGGACGCGCTGACGACAGTGGTATCGATGCTCGGCCGCCTGCTCGGCGGTGCGGGTGGACAGCAGGAAATGCCGCAGATGGCTTAATTCCGCCAGAGTGAATGTAGAGTGGTTGGCCCTGACGGTCGATACCGTCAGGGCCAAGGCCGTTTCAGGATGCGTCGGCCGCGGGGAAAACATGACGGTGTTCAAGCATTCGATCCATGCGTGCCTTGCGCTGACGTTGATCGCGCCGGCCACGGCTCAACCGTTGCGCGACCAGATCACGGGGCTCGCGGTCGATCCTCCCGAAGGTTATGTCGCCCGCACGCTCGGACCGACGCCGACCTTTGTCGTGCGGTTCGAGGTCAAGAAGCCGTCCGATCGCGATACGGGGTGCCAGGTCGCATTCACGCCGCTTCCGCAGAACACCGAACTCAAGCAGAACGAGATCAACGACATCGTCGAAGGACCGCGTTGGCTCGACCTCGCCCGGGCGACGGTCTCCATCAACTATGACGTGTCCGCGACCGATCGTTTCAACGTCAACGGAATCGGCGGCGTGGCAATGGTCGGAGACTTGAAGCCGCGCCCCGGCCTGCCGGCGCGGGCGCAAGAGGTTCGGACGCTCTTCATGCTGCTCGAGACGCCAAAGGGGCGAACGACCA
Source organism: Bradyrhizobium sp. LHD-71 (assembly GCF_031157255.1). Classification (GTDB taxonomy): domain Bacteria; phylum Pseudomonadota; class Alphaproteobacteria; order Rhizobiales; family Xanthobacteraceae; genus P52-10. Next base: position 309,883 of record NZ_JAVIFX010000003.1, read on the forward strand.
CCATCTGCGTGGGCGAGAAGCAGACATTCGACGCCAGGCGAGCGGAGTTCGAACTGATCGCGCGCTCGGTCTCGGCGCCGCATTGACGACGCTCTCAGCGTCAGCTTGTCATCAGCTTTATTGGTTAGAAATCAGCTCGATCGCGCGACATCGTGCCTCGCCGTGATTGCGAGCTCGGCGCGAATCGCGCGCACGGCCCGGGACGGGTCTGCAGCGAGGCTGTGGCATTCAAGACTTCATTAGAGTGGAGTGCGGAGCAAAAGGCGATGTCTGGCACAAGTGCGGCCGTGAAGGGCGCCACCGAAAAGCGTCCAGCGTCTGCCGAGCGAGCTGCTGACGAGGGCAGGACAGCAGCGGCCAATAACAACCAGATGCAAGCGGGCGGGGCTCAGGATAACCACCCGTCGCCCGCAGCCCAGGCGGATCCAGAATTCGATGCCGCCCTGCAGAAAGCGCAGCACGCGCGGAGCCGAGCAGATGGAAATCCGCAGCCGGTTCGCGGCAATGAGGTTCCGCACGAGGTTAGACCCGGCGACACTCTTCACGGCATAGCGCAAGAATATCGCGCGCCGTTTTCCGATGTTCTGAACGCTAACGGGCAGTTTCGCGATCCCGATCGCATCAGGCCCGGCGATGTGGCGTTCGTACCGAATGCCGATCCGCGCGTCGTAAGCGCGCGCGAGCAGGTTGCCGGTGCGCATCGCGCAGAAGAAAACGTCGTTTCGCTGGAACAGATGGCGCGCGCCTCCAACTCCACGCCAGCCGCGCGCGAGCTTGCGAGCATCGAACTGGATGGCGCCCGCGGCGAGGTCGCGCAGCGCTGGGGCGACATTCAGCGTTCCGTGGAGAACGAATTGCGGGAGGCCGGGCGCAATGCGGCGCTTCCCGACCTCGCCGCTCGTCCTGCGCTCGACGAAATACGCGGCCGCGTTCCTGACGATCCGAAGTATCAGGAAACGGTCGAGAGAGCGCGCGCCGCGGTCGACGCCGAATGGCGGCAAGGGGGGACGACGCAGGCCGAACTGAGCGGCCTGGTCGGTGATGCGCGGACGGCCGATCGCTCGCTCGCATCCCTGGAAGCTACCGCGCATGACACTGATGCGACGTCCGGCCAGCGCGCGCTTGCGGAAGCGCAAAGCGCCTCCAGCGCTGCGTGGACTAACGTCCGCAGGGAAGTCGAAGGGCATCTCCGCCTGCTCGGCACCGGCCAGCCATATCCCGAGGAAGCTGTCCGTCCACAGCTCGACGAACTGAGGCGGACTTTTCCCGATGATCCCAAGGTCAGGGATACGATCGACGCGGCCTACCGCAACGTGACCGGCGATTGGCGCAAGCAGGGATGGACGCGCGATACGCTTGGCAGTGTCGTCGAAAAATATGGTTCGGTTGAACAGGCGCAGCGCGACGTCGATGCGGCGCGCGTCGCTGGTCCGCAAGCGCAAGCCCGTCTAGCGGGCCTCGAATCGCATCTGGAAGCGCAACGAACCGCCCTGCGCGAGGAGATCGAGCGACAACTTGATGGTGTTGCCGGCCAGGTACCGGCGCAGCAGCGTGAAATGGCGATCGGCGCGCGTGCTACCCTGATCCAAGAGCACGGTCCGGACGACGCGGCATTCAAGGAGATCGTTGACCAGGCGACCTATAATAAGACCGTGCAGCCCGGCGTCGACGCTGTGCGCAATGCTTACCAGACAGATGGTGCACAGGCGGCGGCCGAGACGCTGCGCCAGCAGACCGAAAACGTCTCGCCGGAGACAGCGGAACGGATTGTCGCGGCAACTCTGCCGACGATCGACAGAATCGCCGGCGACATGAAGCAGAGCCTCACGGAAGGCGGCCCGATTGAGTATCAGGACGTCGCGGGCGTTTACGGCAATATCGCTACGGCAACGGACTACGCCGCTCGCGGAAACGATGGCGTCCAGGTGGCAGGCCAGGTGGCCGCAACGATGCTGCGGCATCTTCCAAGTGAGAAATTCCAACCGCACGTCCAGGACAGCCCGGCCTATCCGTTGCCTGCCTATCAGGAAGCCGTGATGCAGTCGGTGAGCGGCGGTGCCGGCGCGACACTTGCGCTGGAGATGGCGACGCAGCTCAAGGACGCCGATCGGACGAGCGAGGCCGACAGTCTGCTCAGCGCCACACGGGTCGGCGTTGAAGTCCTGCAGGGCAGGATTGAGGACGGCGTCAGGGCCTTCGGCGATGCGACCGCGGACGTGAGCCGCCTGCGTGCTGATTGGTCGGGCATAATGTCTCCAGAACAACTGGATCGCGCGACGGTCGAATACGTGGCCAACAGGCCGGACCTTCTGCCCAACTTCGATCGGACCTACAGTGCAATCGATGCGCTGGGTTATGCAGCGGTGCGCACGAGCATGGCGCTGAACTCCGCGTTGCCGCGGCTGCAGGGGTTGCCCACGACAGAACGGCTGACGCAGACCCGTGACGGGTTCGTCGCCAGCAAGGAAACCCAGTTTGCGATGGGGCTGAGCGACAGGGGCAGCAACGAGGTGCTGCGCATCGTGCTTGGCCAGGAGGCGGGGACGCTGTTGCCGTTGGCCTCGCCAAATTCGTCGGTCGGTAGCACCAGAGGTTTCGTCAAGGAGCTTGGCAACGCATTGATGACCTCGCAGCCGTCGTCGTCGGCCGCCATGGTTGATCTTGGTGCCGGTACGAGCGCGGGCATTCCGTCGGCAGGAGCGACAGCATCGAACACCGTCCGCGATATTTTCGGAACGGGCCAGGAGGTCAAGCTCGATCCGAAGAAGGCATCCGTGTTCCTTGGAAGCATGAACGGACTCGGGGCTGCCTTCAACGGCTACCAGGCGGCCCTGGCCTGGGACAAGTTCGCGCAAGATCCCGGTCGTCTGCTCGATCTGACCAAGGCGGTCTATTATTCGATCGGCACGGGCAAGGAAGCGGCCGAACTCCTTGCTGTCAGCGCCCAGCGCGGCTGGCTCGGACCGGGTGCGATCCCGGGCACTGAGCGCCTCTCGATGTCCATCCTCGCGAGGGCAAACCGCACCGGACTTGCGCTCGAGCCGGGTTGGGTCAAGTTCAGCACGTACTTCAAGATCGGCGGCGGATTGGTCGATGGCGCATTCGCCATCGACGCGGCCGCCCGCGGCGACTGGGGTGCGGCAGGCATCTATACCGCAAGTGCCGGTGGCGGCTTTATGATGGCCGCCGGTTCAGTTGCCTCGAGCGGTGGATGGCTCGCGAAATGGGGCGGTCCGGTGGGCGCAGGTTTGGTCCTTGCATCCGCCGTTGGCCTCTATCTCTATAACGATGTGAAAGACAAGGAACGGTTCGAAGAGCCGAGCCGCGAGTTTCTTGAAGCGGCCGGTTATCGGCCCGAAATCGCCGAGGCGCTCTCCGACTACAGCAAGATTGATGGTGGCAGCGCCGGGCCCGCACTTGCGGCGACCGCCAGACAGTTTGGCGTCACGCCGGAACAGCTGATGCAGCGGCTCAATCGCATGGATCCCGAGAAAGTGCGCAATCTTGTTGACCAGGCGCAATCGGTCGATCAGGACAATACTGGGCGCTTCCCGCTCACGGCGCTTAACGATCGCAACGTTTGGGGGCCGCCGGGTAAAGATCCTCAGCTCGGCGGAAGCTATCTTTATGATCCACAGGACAACCGTTTCCGAGGTGAATATCGAGCCATACCCGGAAGCTGGTACCCGGGGCGAATGGAGGACGCCAACCCGCGAAGCATGACAGCGCTTCGCGACTATGCACGAGCTCTCTTCGGTGAGGCTATTCTGGGCTGATCGTCCTCGCTGGGACTGCCGGACGCTCCGTCAGACGATTTTGGTTTTCCGGTCACCCCAATAGCGGTCGCGGAGCAGGCGCTTGTAAAGCTTGCCGGTCGGCAGGCGCGGCAGTTCGGCCTCGAAGTCGATCGACCGGGGACACTTGATGTGTGACAGATTGGCTCTGCAAAAAGCGATCAGCTCGTCGGCGAGGTCGGCGTCGGCGGCGATGCCGGGCATGACTTGCACGACGCCCTTGACCTCTTCGCCCAGATCCTCGTTCGGGACGCCGAAGACGGCCGCGTCCGCAACCTTCGGATGGGTGATCAGGAGGTTTTCACATTCCTGCGGGTAGATGTTCACGCCGCCGGAAATGATCATGAAGGTCGCGCGATCGGTCAGATAGAGAAAGCCATCATCGTCGACGTAGCCGACGTCGCCGACGGTGCTCAAGGAGCCGTCCGGCGAGCGGGCCTCGGCGGTCTTCGCCGGATCGTTGAAATACTGAAAAGCCGTAGCGGTCTTGAACCACAGCGTGCCCGGCGTTCCTTTGGCGCATGCCTGCATCTCCTCGTCCAGCACATGCAACTCGCCGAGCAGAACCTTGCCGACGGTGCCTCTGTGCGTCAGCCACTCACCCGTATCGCAGGTCGCGAACCCCAGCCCCTCGGTGGCGCCGTAATACTCATGAATGATCGGCCCCCACCAGTCGATCATCTGCTCCTTCACCTGGACCGGGCAGGGCGCCGCGGCGTGGATTGCCACCTCCAGTGAGGAAACGTCGTAACGTTTGCGTGCCTCCTCAGGCAGCTTGAGCATGCGCGAGAACATTGTCGGCACAAGCTGGCTGTGCGTTGGCCGGTATTTCTCGACCAGCCGCAGATACTGCTCCGGATCGAAACGCTCCATGATGATGGCGGTGCCGCCGCAGCGGATCACCAGATTGACCGCGGCCTGGGGCGCGGAGTGATAGAGCGGGGCGGGCGAGAGGTAGACGAGCCCTTCGCTATAGCGCCAGAGTTTCTGCAAGAAATCGAACAGCGGCAGCTGCTGCGACGGCGGTTGTTCCGGCAGTGGTCGCAGGATGCCCTTCGGCCGGCCGGTCGTGCCGGACGAATACAGCATCGCTGTGCCCAGGCTTTCATCGGCAATCGGCGTCGCGGGAAGGTCGGAGGTGGCCTCGTCGAGGTTGAGAATGCGTTTGCCGTCGCCCGGTCCGTTGACGACCAGCACGGCCTCGACCTTCGGGCACAGCTCAATCGCCTCGAGCGCGGTCGCCCGGCTGTCCTGCGAGACCATCAGGATCCTGGATTCGCTGTTGTTGACGATGTAGGCGACTTCGGCCGCGGTCAGGTAGGAGTTGATGCAGGTGAAGTAGAGGCCCGCGCGTTCGCCTGCCCCGCAGCATTCGACGTAGCGGGCGTTGTTCTCCATGAAGATGGCGAAGTGATCGAGCCGGCGAAGGCCGCGATTGCGGAGCAGATGCGCAAGCCGGTTGGTGCGTGCTTCAAGCTCGGCGTAGCTGACCGTTTCGCCGGTCTGCGCCATGATAATGGCCGGTTGATCGGCGCGCGCCTTCGCGTGGATGCCTGGATACATCGAACATTCGCTCCCTGATTATCGGTCTGGGCCGAGTTGGTTTCGGCTCCTTGTTGTTGATGGTTGAACGCCGTCTTATTGCATTCGCAGGCCTGCCAGGAGCGACGGCAACTCTGACAACGTGCCGATCGTCCAGTCCGGATCGAACCCGAATGGATCGGGCCTGAGCCGCGTGGCCTTGAACATGGCGAGCGGAGAGATAGCGCGCGGATCGCGTGTCTCGTCAGCGAGCGCTGCGCCGGTCACGCGCTCGATCCAGGCGACCTTGAAGCCGAACGCTTTTGCCCCGCTGGCGTCAAAGGGATTGGACGACACGAACACGACCTCGTCCGGCCCGGCGCCAAGCGCTTGTTCGACCAGCGCGTAGGTTTTGGGGCTGGGCTTGAAGACCTGCGCGTCGTCGACGCTCAGCACGGCATCGAGCAGCGGCACCATACCGCTGTTCTGCACCAGAGCCGCAAGCATGTTGCGGCTGCCGTTCGACAGGATCGCGCGCTTGCTTTCCTTCAAGGCCGCGAGCGTCGCCTTCGCATCCGGATAGGGATCAAGATGCAGATACTTGTCCATGATCTTTTCGAAGGTCGAGGCATCGTGCGAAAGGCCGAGCGCCTCGAGCGTGTAAGCGAGCGATTCGCGTGTCACGGTCGAGAAGTCCGCGTAGCGCTGCATCAATGAACGCAACCAGGTGTATTCGAGTTGTTTCATCCGCCAAATCTGGGTGATGACTTCACCATATGCGGGAAAGGCCTGTTCCGTGACGGATGCGACCGACTGTATGTCGTAGAGCGTGCCGTAGGCATCGAAGACAACGGCTTTGATCGTCATCATACTTCCTCCGGCAGACGTGCGCAGCGATAGTCAAAGACTTGAGCCCCGCTGCATCTTGACGACGATTACATGAAGGGCAACTTCGGCGAGCCCGGTTTTGGCTGGATCATTATGTGGGCAGCACCATCCAGCGGTCCGGACCATCAAGGCCAGAGCAGGCCACTCCGGAGAGAGCGGTGAGGTCTGACCAACGTGGCCGCGGAGAACCGGAGCGAGGCGGTCGTGGCGGCCCGGAGCGGGGTATAGTCGAGTTCCCGCCAGGCGCTGGGCGTCTGACGGGTGAAAATCGGCCGGTTTCGTGTCGTTTCGACACCCCAGCATGGCGGGGCCGGATTGACAGTCCGGCCACGCTTGCCTTAAACATCCGGCCAATTCGGGCGGCTTGGCCGCCCGCTTCCTTTTCCAGGATACCCGGGTCCAGGACCCGGTTTGGCCGCATACGGCCTTCGAAAGTGTTAGGATTCGACCCATGAAGGTCCGTAACTCGTTGAAATCGCTGCGTGGGCGCCATCGTGCCAACCGCCTGGTCCGTCGCAAGGGCCGGGTCTATGTGATCAACAAGGTCCAGCGCCGTTTCAAGGCGCGTCAGGGCTGATTGCAGCCCGACTTCCGGGCCCTGATTCACCCGCGGTTACCCATCTCACACAGGCTTGAGCGTTTCCGCGCTTTCCAGCGCGCGGAAGCGCATCTAGACTTTGTGCATGGCATCGGTCTCCCAGAATTCGCGTCGACTGTCGGCCGTCCTCGCGTCCGCGTTGACTGCGGCGCTCGTCGTTGCGGCCCCGGCGATGGCGCAGAACACAACTCCGCCGACTGAGCAGAAGAAAATCCCCCAGGCGCCGGAGAAGCTGCCGAACATCGGCGCTGACCGCTCCCGCGGTCTCGATTTCCTGTTCGGTGCGTTGAAGGCGGCGCCCGACGAGGCCAGCGCCAAGCATGTCGAAGGACGTATCTGGGCGCTGTGGACGCAGACGCCGAGCGACACCACGATGCTGCTGATGACGCGCGCGAAGACGGCAATCGAGCGGAAACAGCCGGAGGTGGCGTTGAAGCTGCTCGACAAGGTGGTCCGTCTCAAGCCGGACTATGTCGAAGGCTGGAATCGACGTGCCACAATCTACTATCTGCAGAATGATTATGCGAAGTCGCTCGCTGATATCCGTGAGGTTCTGAAGCGTGAGCCGCGTCACTTCGGAGCGCTCGCCGGGCTCGGCATGATCATGCAGGAAGTGGGCGACGACAAGCGCGCGCTGGACGCCTTCCGTAAGGCGCTTGAGATCAACCCCCATATCGAGAAGCTGCCTGAGATGGTGAAGAGCCTGACCGAGAAGGTCGAGGGCCGACCGATCTGATCCGGTTGCCCCGTCGGACGCGATCACACGCGCCGAGCCGCTACGAATCTCGCTGATCGCAAGACGTGCAGGGTAGACGTTGCGCCGCCTGGTGGCGGTGCCGCCACGCCAGTTGGCTATAGGTCGCTGTCGTCGCTGCCCACATACGCGATGCGCACCATATTGGTCGCACCGGGCGTGCCGAGCGGTACGCCGGCGACGATGATCACCCGCTGGCCCGAACGCGCGAAGCCGTCGCGGAAAGCGATGCGGCAGGCACGATTGACCATGTCATCCAGGTCTCTTGCGTCCTCGGCGACCACACAGTGAACGCCCCAGACCAGCGAGATCTTCCGCCCCGTCTGAATCCTCGGCGTGATGGCAACGACCGGCGGCTTCGGCCGCTCACGCGCCACACGCAGCGCCGTTGATCCCGAATCGGTCCAGCAGATGATGGCTGACAGGTCGAGGGTTTCGGCGATCTGACGCGCCGCGTCGGCGATAGCGTCACCGGCGGTCGCCTCCGGTTCGGCGCGCTGGGAGTTGATGACCGAGCGGTAGGTTGGATCGCGCTCGACCTCCTCACCGATGCGGTTCATCGTCGCGACGGCTTCCACCGGGTACTTGCCCGCCGCCGATTCGGCCGACAGCATCACGGCGTCGGCGCCTTCGAACACCGCGGTAGAAACGTCAGAAACCTCCGCGCGCGTCGGCACCGGGCTCATGATCATTGATTCGAGCATCTGCGTCGCGACGACGACCGGCTTGCCGGCACGCTTGGCCATCCGCGTCATCTGCTTCTGCAGGCCAGGCACTCGTTCCAAGGGCATCTCGACGCCGAGATCGCCGCGCGCCACCATCAAAGCATCGGAGACGTCGATGATCTCCGCCAAGCGCTCGATCGCCTGCGGTTTTTCGATCTTTGCCATCACCGCGGCGCGACCGCGCACGAGTTTCTTCGTTTCGATCACGTCGTCGGGACGCTGCACGAACGAGAGCGCGATCCAGTCGGCGCCTGCCTCGAGGGCGGCTTCAAGATCGGCCCGATCCTTCGATGTCATCGCCGAGACCGGCAAGTCCGTATCGGGGAGACTGACGCCCTTGCGATCCGAAAGGCGGCCACCAACGGCGACGCGCGTGATCGCGCGGTCGCCGGTCGCATCTTCGACGATCAGCCGCACCTTGCCGTCGTCGAGCAGCAGCGCGTGACCGGCCTTCAGTGCCTGCAGGATTTCCGGATGCGGAAGTTGTACGCGGTTGCGGTCTCCGGGTTCGGGATTGCCGTCCAGGGTGAAGGTCTCACCATTGTTGAGCTGGATCGCGCCGTCAGCGAATGAGCCGAGCCGGAGCTTTGGGCCTTGCAGATCGACCAGCACGCCGATCGGCCGCCCGTAGTTGCTTTCGATGTTGCGGATCGTCGTCACGAACTCGCGCATCTTGTCATGCGACGTGTGCGACATGTTGATGCGAAAGAGATCCGCGCCCGCCTCGAACAGCTTCCGGATCGTGGCGCTGTCGGAAGAGGCTGGGCCCAATGTTGCGAGAATCTTGATGCGACGCAGCCGTCTCATTTTTTCGGTGCCCCGGGAGGGGGCAGCGACGGCGACACTGGCGATCCGCCAGGAATTCCGCCCGAGGGCGAGGCGCCGCCTGGCAGACCCGGCAGCGATCGCTGGGCGTTGTTCTGCTCGCCTGTTTCGGTGAGCTGCACGGTCCAGGCGCGCTGCTCGCCCGTATCGACCTCAAAGAAGCCGGTACGATCAAAACCGCGTGCGAGGCAATCCTCCGTGCCGCGGATGGTGAATTCCTTGTCACGTGAGCACATGAAGGCTTGTCCCGACCACTCTCCGCCACGATCGTAGTCGATGGCATAGATATAATAATATCGTGCGACCAGCGTTCCGCGCAGCAACGTTTCGCAGCTCTTCGCCGACACGTTCCACCACCCTTCGGTGGTCCAGCCTTCAGCGTCCTTGTAGCCGAGCGCGATGCCGACGCGGCTTGCGGTATTGTTGCAAAGGCGGAAATCAGCCTTCGCCGGCGGCGCCCACAGGAAAACGATGGCAAGCGTCGCGACCGCTGCAAGCTGCGCCAGCAGGCAGCCGCGCCGGCCTTCGTTCGATCGGATGTCGCCCAACACGCTCATGCAGTCCGAAATTGCACACCCCGGCAAGAACCCGAGGCGAATCCACCTGATTTCGCGTAACCGTCCCTCGGCTGTCAACGATTCTCGCGTTAATTCCGTGTGACATGAGCCGCCACAGTTACGGATTTGCCTTCAAGTCTTCGCAATTGCCCGGCCGGTATGGCAAAATCCAGAATGTTAACTACTTCAAGCTGATCACCGCTGCAGATTGAGGCAACACCATGCCGCTCGACGACGCCACCCGCACCGAACTGGAAGCCGCCGCGTTCCGTACCTTGGTGCAGCACTTGCGCACGCGCACCGATGTGCAGAACATCGACCTGATGAACCTCGCAGGATTCTGCCGCAATTGCCTCTCGAGCTGGCTGAAGGATGCCGCGGACGCCCGAGGGGTTGCGCTCAGCAAGGACGAGAGCCGCGAGGCGATTTACGGCATGCCCTATGAGGACTGGAAGGCGAAGCACCAGAAGGAAGCGACCGCCGACCAGCTTGCAAAAATGGCATCCGTCAACCATAAGCACTGACCCCTGATTCCACGCCACATCGCCGGCCTGCAACTCGGTCGCGAGGCAGCAGCGACGCCTGCCATCGGATGGGACTTCGATGTCGAACGGATGGGACGAGTCCGCAGCGGCCTGGATCGCGGATCAGGGCGAGCGTGGCGACTTCAGCCGTGAGTTCGTCCTCGACACGGTGATGCTGAAACGCATTGAGGGCCGCGATTTCAAGACGGCGCTCGATGTCGGCTGCGGCGAGGGTCGCTTCTGCCGGATGCTACGGGCCAGGGGGATTGCCGTCACGGGCGTCGACCCCACGTGCGCTTTGTTGCAGAAGGCGCGCGAACTCGATCCGGAAGGAGACTATCGCGAGGGGCGAGCCGAAACGCTCGAATTTGCCGATCAGAGTTTTGACCTTGTTGTCTCTTACCTGACGCTCATTGATATGCCGGATATCCGGCGAGCTATTCCGCAGATGGTGCGCATCCTGAAACCGGGAGGCTCGCTGCTGATCGCCAACGTCAACAGTTTCATTTCTTCGTGTGCGCATCTCGGCTGGGTGCGCGACGCCGACGGCGTGCATCTGCATTATCCAGTGGACGACTATCTCGATGAGCGTTCCGCAAACGTAAGCTGGCGAGGCATCCAGATCGAGAACTGGCATCGGCCGCTGAGCGTCTACATGAAACTTTTGCTCGAGCAGCATCTGCAACTGGTATATTTCGACGAACCTGCGCCGCATGGTGGCGACGCCGAGCGAGCGCGGCGCTATCGTCGAGCACCATGGCATCTGGTGATGGAGTGGCGGAAGGGTTAGCCAGCGAATCCAGCGCGCAGGGAACCGTGTAGGCGCAAGAGAATTCAGCATCCGCGTGACGAGGCATTGAATTCGTCTGTGGGTCGCTGTGGATGAGCGCGCGCGCAGCTTGACGCAACATGCTCCGTTGAATGAGGGTGATCCTGCAAACGGGCGCGCTCGATGAGCGCGGCGCTTGCCAGCAATCCCTCTTCTTGTTTCCGGAGTATTCGATGGCCAGTCCTGCCGCTGCCGCCGCTATCACGGAGGAGCCCTCGACGAGCTTCGCCAAAGATCAGCTCAAGGCCATCATTGAACGCATCGAGCGGCTGGAGGAGGAAAAGAAGACGATCTCCGATGACATCCGTGACGTCTATGCCGAGGCCAAGGGCAACGGCTACGAGGTCAAGGCGCTTCGCGCCATCGTACGTATGCGCAAGCAGGACGCCGACGAGCGCAGGGAGCATGAGACGATCTTGGAGACCTACATGCACGCCTTGGGAATGCTCTGAGCTGTGAGGCTTAATGAGCGGTGAGGCCTAGTGCAATTCTGCCGTTTGCATCCTGAACGACACTTTCGGCAGGGTTCCGAAGGCCGAGCCGGTAAAGCTGTCGCAACGAAGCCCAGGTGTGGCGTCCTCAGCGAAAGTCACAGCGATCGCCATCAGCGGCTTTACGAAGTGCGCGCGCAACGCGGTCATGTCGGGTTCGCCGAGCACGGTGGGCAGCATGAAACGGTAGCTGTTCGGCGCCAGCACCATGGCACGCACCCAGACCTCGCTTTCCGGCTTCGATCTGGCGGTGCGGGTGATCAGTGTCGGCACGGACTGCATCCCCTTGGCGACGATCGTATCGGCCGCCATCGGGTTTGCGCCCGCATTCACCGGCCTGGCGCTTCGCGGAAGCGGCGCGCTGGCCGCTACGATGTTGCTGCGATCGAACATCGCCGACGGCGGGGCATAGGCGAGCGCTTGTGCGGTCGCGGGCGTGACGTTTGCGCTCGCCCGCGCATCTGCGACGGCTGCGCGCGCCGCGAGCGCTGCGACCTGGGCGGGCGTCGCCTGCTTCGGCGCGGCCACCTCGTCCCAGAAGCCGCGCGCGTTGATGAGGTCGGCAATGGTCTGGGGCTTTGTATCTCCCGTCGGGCCGTTTGTCGGCTGCCCGGACGCAGACGCGACCTGATAGGACGCCTGCGGGCGCATGCGAGGAAGCGGAACGGCTTCATTTTTCGCTGGCCGCGATGCCTGCGCGACCTTTTGATCCTTCGGCGCAGGCTCGTTGGCCGGCGCCTCGTCATCCTCGTCCGATTTGGAGCTGAACAGCGAGGCGAGGAACCCTTTGGTCCCGCGTGCGGATGTGAAATCGCCGCTCTTTTCGCGGCGTTCGATATCAGCGGCCGCGAGATCATACCCCTTCAGCGGGTTGCCGTTGGAAGGGATGTGCACGGTGCGACCGTTCGGGAAAACTGCGGCGAGCTGATCGTGGGTCATGCGCGGCCAGTGCCGAACGCTACCCGTATCGAGGTGCACGAACGGCGAGCCTGATGAAGGGTAGAAGCCGACTCCGCCCCGCTGCAGGCGGAGACCTGCGGTTCGAATGTCGGATAGCGCGACGCCCGGGATGAAGAAGTCGATCGCGTGGCCGCGCATGTGCTGGCTGAAGCGGGCGACGCCGCTCGAGCGACGGCGCAGCATCGCGTTGGTCTGCGGTGAACGGTAGGCGGAGATGATGTTGATCGGCTGCTTGCCGCCGACGTCGCGATAGACCTCCCAGAGGATGTCGAACAGACGCCGATCCATCGTCGTCGAATCCTGGCTGCGCCAGTCACGGAGATGATGGTTAAGCTTCTTCAACGCGTCTTCGTCATAGCGGCCGTTGCGCTTGAAGGTGACGGTCAGGTCTTCGCCCGAATGGGTATGGTGAAAGGAAAGAGTACGTGTTTCGTTGAGCGCCGTGGCATCCTTCACCGAGGAGCCGGCCGCAACAACCAGCAGGGTGGTCAGACTGAGCCCCAGTCCGATCCGCGAAATTGCCCCCACATCAATTCTTCGCGTACCGCGAACAGCCACGTGCATTCCCGTGAAAGAGAAGTCGGAAGACCCCACCCGTCGCCCGTCACGGCGGAAGAGATGAACGTAGTCCTAGATCAGGATGGTTAATCGAGATTTACGTCCCCACGTACCCACCCAAGTGACCCTTTTTGAGTAGAAGTTGAGTATGGCAAAAAAGCGCCGCCGAGTAACGCGCGGTAACGTTTCGATCACGGCGCAGTGGACGGTGGTTAATAAAAAGGCCTCGCCGTAGGGCGAGGCCTTTGATTTCCTTAGAGATTTCAGGTGGGCGCTACCAGCCCGCGGCCTGGCGTTGTGGAACGCGCCGTTGCGGCCGCTGCGGCGGCGGTGCCGGCTGGCTCGGAATTCCGAACAAGGCCTCGAAGAAATTCCGGGGACCGCCGCTTGAATAGCTGTTCGCTCCAGCGACGCCCGGTGGAAGGGTCGTCGGCGGCCGGCTGTAGCTCGGCTTGGCGTGGTTGACGGCGATCTCCATGCTCTGCCGGTCGCCGCCACGCAGCACATCGATCAGGCGGGCATCACGGCCATAGATGTCCCGGCGCGTCTGCAGGTGGCCCGTGTCGTCGATGAACGCCGTATGATAGACGAGATGCACGGGGATTGGGGTCGGGAAGCGGATGTCGACTTCGCTCGAACCGAACATGCTGCGGATCCGTGCCGCCGTGTAGTTCTCCTTGGGCATCACGATGCTCAGGAGCGTCTCAGCGTAATTTTCCGGGTTCTGGACGCGCATACAGCCGTGGCTGTAGGCGCGCGTCTCATGGGCGAACAGGTGCTTGTCCGGCGTGTCGTGCTGATAGACCAGGAACCGGTTCGGGAAGTTGAAACGAATCCGGCCGAGCGCGTTGCCGGCGCCAGGAGGCTGCGAGATATGCACGCTACCGTCGCTTCTCTGCGTCAGCCGCAGGCCCATGCGCTCCAGCACGGTTGGGTCCTGTTGCAGGGCCGGCAGATATTCGCCGTAAACGATTGACGGCGGCACATTCCAGGTCGGATTGACCGTGATGTACTTCATCGTTTCGGTCAGCTCTGGCGTGGCCTGCTTGCCGGGCTTGCCGACCACGACCCGGGTGGTCCAGGCCTGCGTGCCGTTATGCATCACCTTCAGCGTGAAATCGGGGATGTTGAGCATCACATAGGCGTTGCCGAGCTTGGGCTCGCCGAGTTCGCGCGGCAGCCAGCGCCAGCGTTCCATGTTGGCAACGATCAGATCGATCGTCCGCCCGCGCTTCGGGCTGTTCATGGCCCGAACGGTTTGACCGTCCAGCACGCCGGTGACCTTCAGGCCGCTGTCTGCCTGGAACCTGCGCACCGCGGCGGCAACAGTCTCGTCGTACTTCACGTCGTCGGCGCTTTCGCCGATGCCGAGTCGCGCGCGCAACTGCGGCACGCGGGCGTCCTCCATCACCGCCACCGGCTTCCGGGCGTTCTTTGCGTTCTTGACGAACCGCAGCGCTGGGCCTTCCTCGATCTTGGGCAGGGTCGTCTCGGACGTCCCGCGCAGTTCGGCGAGCTTGGCCTTCAGAGCCTTGTAGCCTTTGTGCTGCGGATTGTAGCTGTCGAGCGCGGCGGCCGCGTCCTGCGTCGTCGCCATGTTCGACAGAATGTCGGCCGGCTCGGGATTGTGTTCCGGATAGGCGATGTCGGCGCTCACCCGCGTGTAGTGCAAGCGTCCGCCTTGGGCATGCCGCGCATAGTCGAGAACGCTTGCCGTGAGCCTCAGATCGGCGTCGGCGAGTGCGTCAGGAGTGGAGTCCGCAGCGAAATCGGGCACCGGATAATCGGACGCCATCAGGCCGTCGGCATCGGCAACCTTCAGGCGGACGATGGCCGCCTTGGCGCGCACCGACACGGTGCCGTTCTCGATCCAGAGCGGTGCATAGTCGCGCGCCTTATAAAAGGCTTCGGCAGCGGTGCGGTCGTCCTTGCGATCGAAGACGCGCGCAGCGCGGGACGCCAGCAGGTCGCTGATCCGTTCGGCGATCGGCTGATCAGCGACGGCGATATTGGTGTTTGCCGGCGCCGCCGCCGTGTCCCTGGCAGGCTCGTCCTTGGCAGGCTCGGCGGCGGGGGCGGCGGTTTCCGGCGCGGTGGCGACCGACGGCTTTGCCGCAGTGTCGTCCTTCTTTGCTTCCTCCGGCTTCCGATCGTCCTGCGTCGGCGCGGTTGCGGTAGCCGTCGGTGCGGTCGCGGCGGGCGTCGTTTCCGCCGTGGCTTCGGTGCCCGATTTGGCCGATTCGCCGGTTACGTGTCCGCTGGCGAGCGCATTGACATCTGCCCGCGACGGCGGAGGTGCGTTTGCCGGCTCCGGCATCGGCACGGCGGCGTCGATGGCGAGTTCTGCGGGCGTCGTTGCGGGATTTGACTGGGCGGAAGCGTTGCTCGCTGCCATTGCGACAATGGCGACTACGGCCGCGGCGATGATCCGATCATACCCGCCGCGGTCATTTCGAACGTTTCGCATTTCTCAAAACCCCCTTGAGCGAAGCTGATCCTCGGCTGGACAGCTCTATATGCAGAACACGGTCCGCGTTTGTCGGTTCCGTCTTCAGTGCCGCACGCACGGCAGCGCCGCGACTCTCGGCTCAAAGATAACACAGCACTGTCGGACGACCAGCACCGCAGAGTTGATTCACGAGAAACTGACTGCAGTTTCGCCTGCTTTGCAATGATTTGCACGGTTTTGCCGCGTGCTTTTCGGCGAGCTGTCACTGCTCGGCCACGGTAAAATTGTGGCAAGAACATGCGTGGCCGCGACAGGCGGCAACTTCACAGGCCAACCTGCAGCCCGCTCACTCGTCAGCGGGCTGCGTTGCCTTGCCGTCCATGCTCTCGAGTTTGCGATAGAGGGTCGAGCGTCCGATCTTGAGCCTGCGCGCTACTTCGGACATCTGGCCTCGGTAATGCGCGATGGCGAAGCGGATCACGTCGGTCTCGATATCGTCGAGGGGCCGCACCTCGCCGTCCGCCAGCAGCAGGTTGAGGGCGGCGGCGGGAGGGGCGGGCGCAATCGGAATGTCGGTACCGATCATCTGTGGTTGCTGCCTCACCAGCGGCTCAAGCGGCACGTCTGTCGGAGCGATCGATGCGGCGACGAGTGCGGTATCGGCGCTCGTTGCAAGAAGCGGGAAGTCCCGCAGGCCGAGCGTTCCACCGTCGCTGATGACGACAGCACGATACACGGCGTTCTCGAGTTGGCGCACGTTGCCGGGCCACGGAAAGGCCGTCAGCGCAGCCAGCGTGTCGGCAGATACGGCGGTGATGCTGCGGCTTTCCTCAGCGCAGAAGCGCGCGAGAAAATGGCGCAGCAAATGAGGGACATCCTCGCTGCGTGCGCGCAGGGGCGGCACGGTCAGCGGCAGCACATGCAGCCGGTAGAACAGATCTTCGCGAAACTGGCCGGACTTCACGCGCTCGAGCAGGTTGCGGTTGGTGGCCGAGATGATGCGGACGTCGACCTTGACCGGCCGGCGTCCGCCGACCGCCTCGACCTCGCCTTGTTGCAGCGCGCGCAGGAGCTTCACCTGGGCCGCGAGCGGCAGTTCGCTGACCTCGTCGAGAAACAACGTTCCTCCGGATGCTTCGACGAACTTTCCGACGTGACGCTCAGTTGCGCCGGTGAACGCACCCTTCTCGTGGCCGAACAGGATCGACTCAACGAGGTTGTCAGGGATTGCACCGCAGTTCACTGCAACGAACGGTTTCGCTGCCCTCTCGCTCGATCCGTGGATGGCACGCGCGATCAATTCTTTGCCGACGCCGGATTCGCCTTCGATCAGCACCGGAATCGACGAGCCCGCGGCTTTTTCGGCCGTGCGGAGTACGGACGTCATCGCCGCGCTGCGGGTGACGATGTCGGCAAAGGTGAGCCGGCCCTCACGGCTATGCCTGATCCTGAGCAATTCGCCCTTCAATGCACTCGCGTTCAGAGCGTTGCGCAGCGACACCTGAAGCCGTTCGAGACCCACCGGCTTGACGACGAAATCTTGCGCACCCGCGCGCATCGCCGAAACCACATTGTCGATGCCCCCGTGCGCGGTCTGCACGATGACGGGCAAGGTAATGCCGGCGTCGCGCAATTTTGTCAGCACGCCCAGACCGTCGAGACCGGGCATGACGAGGTCGAGCACGATGGCGTCGATACGCGGCTCGTTCTCGCTCGTGAGATGTGCAATAGCCGCATCGCCGGAGTCCACGGTCACGGCCTGATAGCCGGACCGCTGCACCATGTTTTCCAGAAGCCGCCGTTGCACCGGATCGTCGTCAGCAATCAGTATAGTGGCAGCCATCTGCGGCAAGTCCCGGTCAGTGTCCCGAATCGAGGCACTGTGAAGGGAGCGCATTAATGAGCCATTAATCGGGCACCAACCGGTTTCAGCAACGATTAAGGAAAATGACGTTGTTCTTCGTGGTTGTGCTGGCGACTGAGCGCGCACGATCACGTCATCTTCGAAAATGTTCGGGCGTCGTGGGCAACGGCCCTGCACGCCGTTGCCTCGGTTGCATGATGCGCCGTCGGGATGGAGGCGTGGTGGCGAAATCGTGGTGCGGGCGCGGTCTCGGCAAGTGTCGGATGGATTTTCGCCGCGATGCCGACCATGGCTTCGATATTGCCGCTCTCGTTCTATCTGATGGACTCGAGAGGCCGCATATCCCCACTGAGCGCAAGCCACGGCGCAATCTGCACCTTCATGTGTCGTTGCGGCGTCAACGTTTCGCGCTTATTTTGTTCACTACGCCGACAACAGCATCGAGACATTCATGGCCTCGCGTTCCACGTCCGCTCTCCGCAAGCCCGCCTCCAAGCCAAAGTCCACAGCGAAACAGAAAGCAGCATCGAAACCGAAGCTTCCGGAATGGAATCTGAGCGATCTGTACGCATCGATCGATGCGCCGGAGGTGAAGCGCGACCTTGAGCGGCTCGACGAGGAATGCGTTGCGTTCGAGACTGCCTACAAGGGCAAGCTCGCCGAAGAGGTTGCGAGGGAAGGTGGCGGTGAATGGCTCGCCGCGGTCGTCAAGCGCTATGAAGCCATTGATGACCTGATGGGCCGGCTCGGCTCCTATGCGGGCTTGATCCACGCCTCGGATACGGTTGATCCGACGATCTCGAAATTCTATGGCGACGTTTCGGAGCGGCTGACGGCTGCTTCTGTGCACCTGTTGTTTTTTACGCTGGAGCTCAATCGGCTCGACGATGCACTGCTGCAGAAGGCAATGGAGACGCCGTCGCTCGGCCACTACCGCCCCTGGCTGGAAGACATTCGCAAGGACAAGCCGCACGAACTGGAAGATCGCATCGAGCAGCTTTTTCAGGAAAAGTCGCTGACCGGGCGCGGCGCGTGGAACAGGCTTTTCGACCAGACGATCGCCTCGCTGCGCTTCAAGGTCGGCACGAAGGAACTCGCCATCGAGCCGACGCTGAACCTTCTGGCAGACCGGGCCGGGCCGAAGCGCAAGCAGGCCGCACAGGCCCTGGCGAAGACCTTCAAGGCCAACGAGCGCACCTTTGCGCTGGTCACGAATACGCTCGCCAAGGACAAGGAAATTTCCGATCGCTGGCGCAGCTTTCAGGATGTCGCCGATTCACGCCACCTGGCCAACCGTGTCGAGCGCGAGGTGGTCGATGCGCTGGTCGCCGCCGTGCGCGCGGCGTACCCGCGGCTGTCGCACCGCTATTACGCGTTGAAGGCCCGCTGGTTCAAAAAGAAGAAGCTGCCGTATTGGGACCGCAACGCGCCGCTGCCGTTTGCGGCGGCCGGCAATATCGCCTGGTCGGACGCCGAGAAGCTCGTGCTGGCGGCCTATGACGCGTTCTCGCCGGATATGGCGGCGATCGCCAGGCGCTTCTTCACCGACCGCTGGATCGACGCACCCGTGCGTCCGGGCAAGGCGCCGGGTGCGTTCTCGCATCCGACCACGCCTTCGGCCCATCCTTATGTGCTGCTCAACTATCAAGGTAAGCCGCGTGACGTCATGACGTTGGCACACGAGCTCGGTCACGGTGTGCACCAGGTGCTGGCCGCGCCAAATGGCGCGCTGATGGCGCCGACGCCGCTGACGCTGGCTGAGACCGCCAGCGTGTTCGGCGAAATGCTCACGTTCAAGCGTCTGCTTGCGTCTGCGAAAGACAAGAAGCAGCGGCAGGCCCTGCTCGCGGGCAAGGTCGAGGACATGATCAACACCGTGGTGCGGCAGATCGCGTTTTATTCCTTCGAGCGCGCGGTCCACACCGAGCGTCGCAATGGCGAGCTCACCGCCGAGCGGCTCGGCGAAATCTGGATGAGCGTGCAGAGCGAGAGTCTCGGGCCGGCAATCGAACTGAAGCCGGGCTATGAGACCTTCTGGATGTATATCCCGCACTTCATCCACTCACCGTTCTACGTCTACGCCTATGCCTTCGGCGACTGCCTCGTGAACTCGCTCTATGCGGTCTATGAACGTGCGGCGGACGGCTTTGCCGAACGGTATCTGGCGATGCTGTCGGCAGGGGGTACGAAGCATTATTCTGAACTGCTCATGCCGTTCGGCCTCGATGCCCGTGAGCCCGCGTTCTGGGACGGCGGCCTGTCGGTGATCGAAGGTCTGATCGCGGAGCTGGAGGATATGGGTTAGCTGAGCGAGGACAAACCTGACGCGCTGGAGCCACGACAGCCGGCCCGGGATGCAAGCTAAGGGTTGAAAACGCGCAAATTCGGCCTACGATCCGCTGATGTCGGAAACGGCCCGGCCGTTGCTCTCGCCATGCGATTGCGCTAATTGCGGCGGCAATGGATGGACTGTCCGGCTGGAGGGACTGATGGCGGATCACAATGAAGTGGCGTACACAACCGCGGATGGCAACGACTACGTTGCCCATGAGCAAACCTATCTCGGGTTTCTCGCGCTGGTGAAGTGGGGCACCATTGCCGTCATCGTGATCCTCGCGCTGATGGGTATCTTCCTCACCTGATCGGCTTTCTCTTCGCTGTTTTCAGGCTGGCGCGACTGCGCGCTTGCCGGCGCATGATCTCCGGACGATCGGGATCGATTTTCGGATAGGATCGCGCTTCGCTCGGGGTTCGTGTGGGCGCGGCAATTCTGCCGCGGGAGGCGCCATGAAAATTGCAATCGCCCGCGAAATCGCGGCAGGCGAGCCGCGCGTTGCGGCAGTTCCCGATACCGTCAAGAAGCTCAAGGCGCTCGGCGCAGAGGTTGCGATCGAGCCCGGCGCCGGCGTGCAGTCCGGCGTACCCGATGCCGACTATGAAGCGGCCGGCGCCTCGATCAGCGCCGACGCTGTCAAGGACGCGGATATCGTCCTGAAGGTGCGCCGCCCCGAGGCAGGTGAGCTCGCGAAATACAAGCGCGGTGGGCTCGTCATCGCGATCATGGATCCTTACGGCAACGATGCCGCCCTGAAGGCGATGGCCGACGCGGGCGTTTCAGCCTTCGCGATGGAACTGATGCCGCGCATCACCCGCGCGCAGGTAATGGACGTGCTGTCATCGCAGGCCAACCTCGCGGGCTATCGCGCGGTGATCGATGCTGCCGAGGCGTTCGGCCGCGCGTTCCCGATGATGATGACGGCGGCGGGCACGGTGCCGGCGGCGAAGGTGTTCGTCATGGGCGTCGGCGTGGCCGGCCTTCAAGCCATTGCTACCGCGCGCCGGCTCGGCGCAATCGTCACCGCGACTGACGTGCGTCCTGCCGTGAAAGAGCAGGTTGTGAGCCTCGGCGCCAAATTCATTGCGGTCGAGGACGAAGAGTTCAAGCAGGCGGAGACGGCTGGCGGCTATGCCAAGGAAATGTCCAAAGAGTATCAGGCGAAGCAGGCCGCGCTGACCGCCGACCATATCAAGAAGCAGGACATCGTCATCACGACGGCGCTGATCCCGGGGCGCCCGGCGCCGCGGCTTGTGTCGGCCGACATGGTGAAATCAATGAAGCCCGGTTCCGTACTGGTCGACCTCGCCGTCGAGCGCGGCGGCAACGTCGAAGGAGTGAGGCCGGGCGAGGTTGCCGAGATCGGCGGCATCAAGATCGTCGGCTACACCAACGTTCCGGGCCGTGTGGCGGCGTCCGCTTCCAGCCTCTATGCAAAGAACCTGCTCGCCTTCGTCGAGACATTGGTCGACAAGGAGACCAAGGCCGTGGCGGTGAAATGGGACGACGAGCTCGTGAAGGCTACCGCGCTGACAAAGGAAGGCGCGGTCATTCATCCGAACTTCCAGCCGAAGACCGCGTAAAGGAGCGCCGCCATGGATCATGTCATGCAAGCCGTCGATCCGTTCGTGTTCCGCCTGTCGATCTTCGTGCTGGCGGTGTTCGTCGGCTACTATGTCGTCTGGTCGGTAACGCCGGCGCTGCACACGCCGCTGATGTCGGTGACCAACGCGATTTCTTCCGTGATCGTGGTCGGTGCGCTGCTCGCCGTCGGCGTGGCCCTTGCCGGTAACGACGATGGGCCATTGTGGTCGCGCATCTTTGGCTTCATCGCGCTGATCTTCGCATCGGTGAATATCTTCGGCGGGTTTCTCGTCACGCAGCGCATGCTCGCGATGTACCAGAAGAAGAAGTAGGGGCTGACGATGAACGCCAATGTCGCGGCGCTGCTGTACCTTGTCGCCGGAGTGCTCTTCATCGTCTCGTTGCGCGGGCTGTCGAGCCCGGCCTCGAGCCGCCGCGGCAACTATCTCGGCATGGTCGGTATGGCGATCGCCATCGCCACGACGCTCGCCGCTCACCCGCCGTCGGATTCGATCGGCTGGCTGCTGGTCGTCGGCGGCATCGCCATCGGCGGCAGCATCGGTGCGCTGATCGCGCGCCGGGTGCCGATGACGTCGATGCCGGAACTGGTTGCGGCTTTCCACTCGTTGGTCGGTATGGCGGCAGTTCTGGTCGCCGCTGCCGCGTTCTACGCGCCCGGCGCGTTCGACATTGGCAGCCGTGGCAACATCAACAAGGCGAGCCTGGTGGAAATGTCGCTCGGCGTCGCCATCGGCGCGCTGACCTTCACTGGTTCGGTGATCGCATTTCTCAAGCTGTCAGGCCGGATGAGCGGCGCGCCGATCATTCTGCCCGCCCGCCACATCATCAACATTGTGCTGGGACTGGCGCTGGTGTTCTTCATCTACGGCCTGGTGGTGTCGCAGAGCGCGATCGACTTCTGGCTCATTACGCTCATCGCGCTCGTGCTTGGCGCGCTGTTGATCATCCCCATCGGCGGCGCCGACATGCCGGTGGTGATCTCGATGCTGAACTCGTATTCGGGCTGGGCCGCGGCCGGCATCGGCTTCACGCTCGGCAACTCGGCGCTGATCATTACCGGCGCACTGGTCGGCTCGTCAGGTGCGATCCTGTCGTACATCATGTGCCATGCGATGAACCGCTCGTTCGTCTCGGTCATTCTCGGCGGCTTCGGCGGCGAGTCCTCGGTCGCAGCCGGCGCTGGCGCCGAGCAGAAGCCGGTGAAGCTCGGATCTGCGGACGATGCGGCCTTCATCATGAAGAATGCGCAGAAGGTCATTATCGTGCCGGGTTACGGCATGGCCGTGGCGCAGGCGCAGCATGCGCTGCGGGAAATGGCCGATCACCTGAAGGCCGATGGTGTCGAGGTGAAGTACGCCATTCATCCGGTCGCCGGCCGTATGCCCGGCCACATGAACGTACTGCTGGCCGAGGCCAATGTGCCCTATGACGAGGTGTTCGAGCTCGAGGACATCAACTCGGAATTCGCGCAAGCGGACGTCGCGTTCGTGATCGGCGCCAACGACGTGACCAATCCGGCTGCCGAGGAAGACAAGAGTTCGCCGATCTACGGTATGCCGGTGTTGCAGGTGTGGAAGGCGGGCACCGTGATGTTCGTCAAGCGCTCGCTTGCCTCAGGCTATGCCGGCATCGACAACACGCTGTTCTATCGCGAGAACACGATGATGCTGCTCGGCGACGCCAAGAAGGTCTGCGAAGCCGTCGTCAAGGCGATGTGACTGCCGCACGCGATCCGGCTGGATGCCGTGCCAGCGACTCCGGTGGGACCGCTGGGTGCTCCGACGTGCTTCGGGCTGCACTTTGCCATCGATCCGTCGTAGTTGATCCCTCAATCGGCCCAAAATTTCGCGCAGAAAGTTCCCGGGGTGGCAGTGGGGACGTCGATGCTTAGTTATCTCTCGAAATTCATATTGCAGATGCTGCCGACGATCTCGGCGACCGTGATCGGCGCCTACATCGTTGCGACCTGGATCAACCCGAAGACCCCGCCGGAGCCGGCCAAGGCGGCGGCCCGCGCCCAAAGCCAGGACGCTGCCAAGGCGGCATCCGCGGACAAGGCTGCCACCAAAGTGCCAGGTGCTGAAAGCCCGGAAGCCCGGGCGGCTGCGACGAAGGCCGCTGCGGCGGTCGAGACGGCGAAGGAGGCCGACGCCGCCAGCCCACCCGACAACGTCCGGATCATCCCGATCGTGAAGGAAAAGGCGCCGGCTCCCGAGACGCCGACTGCTGCGGCTACGCCCGCTCCCGAGACCGCTGCGGCGGTCGAAGAGAAGAAGGATGTGAACGAACTCGCACGTGCGGCGATTCAACGGTTGCGCGCCAGTGCAGAGGCGGCGCGCCCGGCGGATGAAGCGGCGAAGCCGGCCGTGTCCTCCGTCCGTCAGGCGCGTACAGCTGCCGAGCCCGTGCAACTTGCACCGGCTGCGATCGTCACGTCCGCTCCACCGCTGCCGCCGCCGGTCACGATCGACGCGCCGCGATATGCGCAAGGCGGCGACGAGCAGGTTGCGGCCGATCAATGGGACCGCATGGCTCCCCCGGGTGAAATTCCCACCGCGCGTAATCCGCTCAGCCTGGAGGCGCGCCACCGGGTTGCAGGGAGCCCATCGTTCGCCGATGATGTCCTGTCTGCGACGAAGTCGCTTTTCCGCGCGATCACGCCGCCGCAGGTCCTGAGCGTCGACGGCAAGTAGACCGCCGGCCGTTCGTGACCGTCTGCCGGGGTCTTTGCGCCTCGGGCGGAGCCGCAGTTCCGGGCCGACATGATACTGTTGCGATGGGCCGCCTGTCTCGTCCTGCTCTATGTCGCCGTGGTCGCGGTGATGTACGCGGCTCAGCGCATGCTGCTCTACCCCATTCCACAAACCACGCGGACGACGCCCGCTGCAGCGGGCTTTGGCGAGGCGGAAGAGGTCGTCGCCCACACCCGGGACGGCGAACAGGTCATCCTGTGGCACGTCCCGCCCAAGGCGGGCCGGCCTGTCGTCATCTTCTTCCATGGCAATGGAGAGGTTCTGGCCTGGCGCGTCCCACGGTTTCGTGCGCTGACCGCCGACGGCACCGGTCTCGTCGCCCTGTCGTTCCGTGGCTACGCCGGCTCGACGGGCAAGCCGACCGAGCAAGGCCTGCTCGATGACGGCGCCGCCGCCTACGCGTTCGCGGCAGGCCGCTATTCGCCCGACCGTATCGTGCCCTGGGGCTATTCGCTGGGATCAGGCGTCGCAATCGCCGTCGCGACGACGCAGCCGGTCGGCGGGGTCATCCTGGAGGCTGCCTACACTTCGATTGTCGATGTTGCGGCCAGCGCTTACCCGTTCCTGCCGGTGCGCTGGCTGATGCGCGACCGCTTCCAATCCGACGCCCGTATTGGCGCGTTGCAGGCGCCGTTGCTGGTCATGCACGGTGAAAAGGACAGTGTCGTTTCGATCGCATTCGGCCGGCGCCTGTACGAACTCGCACCGGGGAAAAAACGCTTCGTGGTGTTCGAGAACGGTACGCATCTCGATCTCGACAGCCAGGGCGCGATCGGGGTCGCTCGGGCGTTCCTGGAGGAGATCGGGCAGAAGCGCGAATAAAGCTATCGCAAACAAAAACGCGGGCCAGCCGGCCCGCGTTCGCATTCAAACGATCGTCGATTTTATCAAGGGCGCGGCGGGCGCGGACCTGCACCCGGGCCGCCACGGCCGGCACCCGGACCGCCCGCGCGAGCGTCGGTCTTCGGCTTCATCGGCAGCAGACCTTCGCGCTGCAACTTCTTGCGCGCCAGCTTGCGCGCGCGGCGAACAGCTTCCGCCTTCTCGCGGGCTTTCTTTTCAGAGGGCTTTTCGTAGTGGCCGCGGAGCTTCATCTCGCGGAAAATCCCCTCGCGCTGCATCTTCTTCTTGAGCGCCTTGAGGGCCTGGTCAACATTGTTATCGCGAACGAGAACCTGCACGCAGCATCCTTTGCTTTGGCCGAACAGTTGATCGGTTTGGAATTCGGGTGACCAGGAAGGGGCCAAAAACGGCCGAAAACTTCTGATCAGGCCGGCGGATGTAGCAGACAAAACAGCAATTGTCCACCGTCAGTTAACCGGCCGCCGGAGCCTAAAATCTAACGCTTTTGCGACCTGGAGCGGGTTTTGACCTCGGTTATATGGCCCATTTTCCGGCCTTCGCGAGCGATGCCCTTGCCATAGAGATGCACGGTCACCCCGGGCTTTGCCAGCCACGCACCGTAATCGTCGATCTCGTTGCCGATCAGGTTGGTCATGGCCACCTCTCCGTGCCGATGCACGGGGGCCAGCGGCCAGCCGGCGATCGCGCGGATGTGCTGTTCGAATTGCGACACCGACGCGCCGTCGAGCGTCCAGTGCCCGGAATTGTGCACACGCGGTGCGATCTCGTTCACCATGAGCGATGGGCCACTCGGGCCCGGCACGACGAACATCTCCACTGCGAGTACGCCGACATAGTCGAATGCATCGGCGATGGTTGTTGCGATTGTGCGTGCCTGCGCGGCGAGTTCGTCCGAGATCCGCGCCGGGGCACGCGAGGTCTTAAGAATGTGATCGCGGTGTTCGTTCTCCGTCACGTCAAAACATTCCACGCGGCCGTCGGCGCCGCGCGCGGCGACCACCGAAATCTCCCGCTCGAACGGAATGAATTTCTCGAGGATGGCTGAATTGGTCCCGAGCTCGCTCCACAACGCCTCGAGACTGTCCGCATCGCGGATGATCGATTGTCCCTTGCCGTCATAGCCGAAGCGGCGCGTCTTCAGCACCGCGGGCAAGCCAAGCCTGGCGACGGCCTGTTGCAGCGTCTCCAAGGAAGAAACGTCGGCATAGTCGGCCGTAGCGATGCCAAGCCGCCGCACGAAATCCTTTTCCGCAAGACGGTCCTGCGTGGTCTGGAGCACGGCGGGATCGGGCAGGACCGGACGCCGCGCAGCGAGGATCATCGCGGTGCCCGACGGAACGTTTTCAAATTCGTATGTTATGACGTCGACTTCCGAAGCAAACAACTCGAGCGCTGCGACGTCGGCGTATTCAGCGCAGGTCGCGCGCTGCACCACGTCGAAGGCGGGTGAATCCGGATCGGGCGAATAGACGTTGCAGCGCAGGCCGAGGCGCGCGGCAGCGAGCGCGAGCATGCGCCCCAATTGTCCACCGCCCAGGATACCGATCGTATCGCCGGGCCTGAGCTTTACCGGATTCAATGATGTCACGCAGGATCCTCTGGCCGCTCTGCGACGGCGGCGGTTTGTTGCTGTCGCCAGGCTGAAAGCCTGCCCGCCAGCGCCGCATCGCTCAGCGCAAGCACACTCGCCGCAAGCAGGGCCGCGTTGATAGCGCCTGCCTTGCCGATTGCCAATGTTCCGACGGGTATTCCGGCCGGCATTTGTACGATGGAATAGAGCGAATCGACGCCGGAAAGCGACTTGGATTCGACGGGCACGCCAAATACCGGCAATTCGGTTAACGACGCAGTCATACCTGGAAGATGCGCCGCGCCGCCGGCCCCGGCGATGATCACCTTGAAGCCGGCGGCCTTCGCCCCTTTGGCGAACGTGACCAGCCGCTCCGGCGTACGGTGAGCGGAAACGATTCGCTGCTCATGCGAAACGCCGAGCGCCTTCAGCGTTTCCGCCGCGTGACGCATGGTGTCCCAATCGGACTGGCTGCCCATAATGATGGCGATGAGGGCGCTCATGCTGGTGTCTCGGTTCTACCTTCGTACATTCTGCAGTAAACCATGCTACGAACGCTGGAACCAAAGAGACGCGGGCGGCTCCAGGATTCCATTGCGACTATGGATCAACGCTCGTACGCAGGACTGGCGAAAACGCTTGTACGAATATCAAATCCGCCGCGCGCGTCATGTTTCAGTCTGCAAAAAAAAGAGCGCGGATTATAGGGATCGACCCCCTGGAAGCAAGCGCATTGGATCGTCTTTTCTTCGATCTTGGTCAACGCGGCGCGCGTGTGTCTTGTGGTGACGCGACATGGCGAAGGTGAGGGGGCGCAGCGCCGACAACGGTGCTCAGGCGCCCCGCCGGACGCGTCTGGTCGACGCACCATTCCCCAGCAAATCTGCAGCCGCAAAGCGAGGATCGGCTGCTCGGCTGGGAAAAGATCCCCCTGCTGCGGCGGTCAAAGGAGCACCGGCGGCTTCGATGGTCGCCGCGCTGACGAAGCGGCTGGCACAAGCGAAGCGTCGCATCGCCAAGCTGGAAGCACGGGCCGATACGGATTACCTCCTCGATGTTCCGAATCGGCGCGGCTTCGAGCGCGAACTGGCCCGCTCGATCGCCTATGCGAAGCGATATCGGGCGTCGGCTGCACTGTTGATCGTCGATGTCGACGGGCTGAAACCGGTTAACGACCGCTTTGGTCATGCGGCCGGAGACCACGTCCTCAAAGCGGTTGTCGGCGTCCTGTCCCGGAATATTCGCGAATCCGACATGCTGGGGCGGCTTGGTGGGGACGAGTTCGGCATCCTGTTGTGGAACCTCGGCGAGGAGGAGGCGCTGGCCAAGGCCGCAGCACTGGAGCGGGTGGTTGACGCAACGGCCTGTGAATATCGGGGACGGCGCATTCCGCATGGCATATCGATCGGCGTGACGGTGCTCGATGCGGATGACAAGGCGGCGACCGCGCTGGAGCGCGCCGACCGGGCGATGTACGCGCGCAAGCAATCGCGGCGACAGAAGCGGACCGCCACTGTCAGGCGATAATGTCAGGCGTGATCTGATCTTCGATGAAGGCGATGCGGTCGCGCAGTTGCAGCTTGCGCTTCTTCAAGCGCTGCAGTTGCAGAACGTCGGGCGCAGGTGACAACTGCAGGGCGGCGATCGCCGCGTCCAGATCGCGATGTTCCTGCTGCAGCCGCATAAGCTCTGCCTTGAACTCACGGTCGTCGTCGTCGGTCATCGTCTGGATTCGATTCGTGAGCGCGTCGCTGTCGGAAACACCCGGGTGGAGCGGCACAGAGCCGCACGGGCGGGCCTTTGCAGGGTCCGCGGCCGGGAGTTTCTTCAGGAATTATCTGCGGTTCCGGGGATTGTGGCAAGCGGTCGTGACGAGGAATGCCTTTGGCAGCCTGTGCCTTCATGCAGAACGCAGCATCGACAGAACCTGCCAGTCATGTACAATCAATTGTCCAGAGCGAAGTCAGATGGAGGTGCCGATGGCGATCCAGGCTCATCTTGCGGAACTGGAACGTAAGCACGAAGCGCTCGAAAATCAGCTACATGAAGCGCTCAATCATCCTTCCACGGATGACATCACGATCATCGAAATCAAGCGCCGAAAACTGCAGGTCAAGGACGAAATCGAGCGTCTGCGCATCGCGGCGAGTGACACCGTCCACTGATTTAGTTCTCCGATCAGACATTTTGCATTGCGGGATCACTTCGGTCACGGCGACCGAGGCATAATCTTGCGCGGGCCGATTTATGCTGCCGCTGCAAGCTCGGCGACGTAATCGGCAATCGCAAGCGAGGAGGTCAGCCCGGGCGATTCGATGCCGAACAGGTTGATCAAGCCTGGGACGCCATGGTCCCGCGGTCCCTGGATCACGAAGTCTTGCGCGGCCACTGCTGGTGGCACGATCTTCGGGCGAATGCCGGCATAGGCCGGCACCAGAGATCCGTCCGGCAAGCCCGGCCAGTACTTGCGGATCGCCGGATAAAACAACTCCGAACGCTTCGGATCTACCGAATAGTCTATGTGGTCGATCCACTCGACGTCCGGTCCGAAGCGGGCGAGGCCCGCCATGTCCAGCGTGAGATGGACGCCCAGGCCGCCCGCAACCGGCACGGGATAAATCAGTCGCGAGAACGGCGAACGCGCCGTGCAGCCGAAATAGTTGCCTTTGGCAAGGTACGGTTTTGGAATGTGCTCTCCCGGCATGCCGTCGATCGCCCCTGCGATCTGTGGCGCGCTGTGCCCTGCCGCATTGATCAGCAGCCGACAACCGATCGTCATGGGCGTCTCGCCGCCGACGGCCAGCGTGATGCCGCCGCTTCTGCGTGCCGCGCGCTGCAGCGGCGCATGAAATGCGAACAGCGCGCCGGCGGCCTCCGCGTCGCCGCGCAATGCCAGCATGTAGGCGTGGCTATCGATGATCCCTGTGGACGGCGACAGCAGTGCGCCAACGCAGTTCAGTGCGGGTTCAAGCGCGCACGCCTCGGCATCGCTGATGACCTTCAGGTCAGCGACGCCATTCAGGCGTGCCCGCTCGGCGATCGAGGCTAGCCGTTCGCGCTCCTCGCCTGTCGTCGCGACGATCAGCTTGCCGCACTTGCGGTGCGGTACGCCGTGCTCTTCGCAGTAATGGTACAGTGCGGCGCGGCCGCTGACGCAGAAGCGCGCCATCAGGCTGTCGCGTGGATAGTAGATTCCGGCGTGGATCACCTCGCTGTTTCGCGAAGATGTCACTGTGCCGATCTCGCCTTCAGTTTCGAGAACGACGACCTCGCGTCCCTCGCCGGCGAGCCGCCGGGCAATGGCGAGGCCGATCACACCAGCTCCGGCAACGACACACTCGACGTGATCCATCAATGCATATTCCGCAATGCTCAGGGTTTGCTACGGGTTCGGCTCGACCCTGCATAGGCCAGTCGTTTACGCCCTGTTAGCCATCGTAATCTGATAGGGATCAATTTATTCAACTTCTGCGACCGTTCGCGGGCAAATTTACCCGATTAAAAGGTACGGACGCCGACAATGAATATGCCAACTCGGCAACATTGTCATAGCGGTCATGCAGGATTGGATTGTCAGGTACGAGCGGAGTCTCGCGGGGCTTGTAACATGCATCGGCGCGTCGGTGTGGTTCAGCTCGGCCGCGCACGCGTTCGACCTCGCGCGCTCCTACACCCTGACGATCTGGGAATTGATCGCTGCGGCCGGAATTCTGGCAGCATTCTTCGTTTCTGTTCTGATCTGGATCTATTCCGCCCATCGCCGTCTGAAATTGCGTCAGCGTCGCCGGGCGAAATTCGCCTCGTCCGCGCTCAACAACATGCCGCACGGCATCGTCATGGTCGATGCGCGCCGACGCATGGTCTTCTGCAACGATCGATACCTGGAGATCTACCGCTTGTCGCGGTCGGAACTTCGCAATCGCATGCCGTTCTCCGAGGTCCTGGCGCTCCGCAAGGCGCGCGGCACTTTTGACGGCGATCCGTATGTTGAGGCGCGCCCCGGAGAGGCCCCCGACAACTACATCCGCGACATCGACGACGGCCGCGCGATCAAGGTGTCACGGCGGTGGCTGCCGGGCGGCGGCTTCATCACCGTCCACGAGGACTTCAGCGAGCAGCGGACATTGTCGCGCCAGCTTGCCACGACCAAGAGCTTCCTGGAATCGGTGATCGACAACATCCCGGTCTGTGTTGCCGTGAAGAACATCGACGACGGCAGATACGTCCTTGCCAACCGGGCTTTCGAACAGTTCAGCCGCTTTGCGCGTCGGAAGATCGTCGGCCATCGCGCCGAAGAGATTTTCACACCGCAATCGGCCAAAGCAGTCGTGCAGGCGGATGAAGAAGCGATCGCTTCGCCGAGCGGCGATCTCAGCATGGAAGTCGTCGTCGAGCGTGGATCGCAGAGGCGCGTGCTCGGTGCGCGTCGTGTGGTCGCCCGCGACGAAACCGGCGACCCGAAGTTTCTGATCACGCTGTTCGAGGATGTGACCGAGCAGCGCGGGCTGTCGAAGGAGGTTGAAGAGACCAAGAAGTTTCTCGAGCTCGTGCTCGACCATATCCCGACCTCGGTGGCGGTCAAACGCGTCGACGATCGCAAGTATGTGCTTGTCAACCGCCACGCCGAGAAGTTCATGGGGCGGTCGCGCCAGCAGATGATCGGGCAAAGGATCGAGAATTTCGATTCGAAGGACCGTGCGACGTTCATCAATCACCGCGACAGTACGGCGATCCGCATGAAGGGCGAGGTCATCAGCGAGGAATATCCGGTGCCGTCGGAAGCCGGGTTGCGTCTCTACATGTCCCGCCGCGTCGCCATTCTCGATGACAAGGGCGAGCCGCAATACCTGATTCAGACCAACGAAGACGTCACCGACCGCCGCCAGACCGAGTCGCGGATGGCGCATATGGCATATCATGACGGCCTGACCGATTTGCCCAACCGGGTCGCGTTCGTGCAGGCACTGTCGCAGATGATCGATGCCTGCGCCGGATCGGACGAGTTCGCCGTGCTGTCGATCGATCTTGACCGGTTCAAGGAGGTCAACGACGTCTTCGGTCACGAGGTCGGCGACAAGCTGCTGGTCGAGGTCTCGCGCAGAATCCAGCTTGCCGCGCAAGGAGCGGTGGTTGCGCGGCTTGGCGGCGACGAGTTTGGTCTGATCATCGACGGCGTGCAGCCGGCGGCGGGCAAGGCCCTCGCCGAGCGGCTGATCGAGACGATGCAGACGGAATTTGTCATCGACCAGAAGATCATCCACATCGGCGTTACGGCCGGTGTTGCGCTGTTTCCGCATAACGGGAGCGTCCCCGCAGCGCTGTTGGCGAATGCCGACGTCGCCTTGTTCCGTGCGAAGGCGCAAGCCCGCGGTTCGGTTTGCGTGTTCGAGGCGGAGATGGACCAGCAGATCCGCGACCGGCGTGCGATGCATCACGAACTGTCGCAGGCCATCAAGAACGGCGAACTGACGTTGAACTATCAGCCGCTGGCCAAGATCGGCAAGGACGTGGTCGGATTCGAGGCGCTGGTGCGATGGAATCATCCGACCCGAGGCATGGTATCTCCGGGTGTGTTCATTCCGCTGGCCGAGGAGAGCGGCCTGATCGTCGAGATGGGGCAGTGGATTTTGCAGGCGGCCTGCAGGGAAGCTGCATCTTGGCCGCGGCCGCTGCAGATCGCGGTGAATCTCTCGCCGGTGCAGTTCCTGCACGGCGACCTGGTTTCGCTGGTTCACTCGATCCTGCTCGAGACCGGCCTGTCGCCGGGGCGTCTCGAGCTCGAGATCACCGAAGGTGTCCTGATCGGCGATTTCGATCGCAGCCTGGCGCTGCTGCGTCGGCTGAAGGCGCTTGGCGTGCGTATCGCGATGGACGATTTCGGCTCGGGCTATTCCTCGCTGTCCTATCTGCAGTCGTTTCCATTCGACAAGATCAAGATCGACCGCGAGTTCGTCATGAATCTCGGCCGCAATGCGCAGTCGGCGGCAATCATTCGCGCGGTCATTGGCCTCGGTCACGGTCTCGACGTGCCGATCGTCGCCGAGGGCGTCGAGACCCAGGAGCAGCTCGCCTTCCTCGCAAGCGAATCCTGCGACCAGGTTCAGGGATATTTCATCGGCAAGCCGGCGCCGATCCAGCAGTATGCCGAGCTCGTCGGGCACAGCCGTGGTACAGGCGGCATACGCCGGATCAGCTGACACCGGTGCCGCCCCGGCGCCACTCCTGTGCCTGTCTACAGCGCATGCCGGACCGTTGCGTTGCGCAGCCGGCGGAAAGCATCGAGCAGCCGACAAGTTTGCCGGGCAAATCCTGTGGCCGCGCCGGTCGATGCGGTTGAGTGGCCGTTTATTCGCCGCTACCAATTGGCCGCGGCAGCAGCTGTCGTTGCCGTGCGGGACAGACAAGAATGGTTCAGGATTTGCCCTCGGCGGAGGCGCCGGCTGCAGACAAATCCGGCGGTGAAGACAAGCCGCTGTTGCGCATTGCGTCGGTGAGCAAGCGGTTCGGCGGCGTGCGCGCCGTCGACGACCTGTCCCTCGATATCCGCTCCGGCGAATTCTTCGCGCTGCTGGGGCCGTCGGGGTGCGGCAAGAGCACCCTGTTGCGGATGCTCGCCGGTTTCGAAACGCCCGACGCAGGCCGCATCCTTCTTGATGGCGCCGACATCGTAGCCGTCCCGCCGCATCAGCGGCCGATCAACATGATGTTTCAGAACTACGCGCTGTTCCCGCATCTCGACGTTGCGGGCAACATCGCCTTCGGTCTGAAGAGGGCGGGCATGCGGCGTGCCGACATCGGGACCCGTGTCGCCGAAATGCTGGCGTTGACGCAGCTGCAAGGGCTTGAGCGACGGCGGCCGGACCAGTTGTCCGGCGGCCAGCGCCAGCGCGTGGCGCTCGCACGCTCGTTGGCGCTTCGCCCGCGCATGCTGCTGCTCGACGAGCCGCTCGCTGCCCTCGACCGCAAGCTTCGCGCAAGCACGCAGGCAGAGCTGCAGGAGGTGCAGCGCAGGCTCGGCACCACCTTCATCATCGTCACGCACGATCAGGACGAGGCGATGACCGTGGCCGACCGCATTGGCGTGATGAACGGTGGCCGCCTCATCCAGGTTGCGAGCCCGCGCGAGCTCTATGAGACGCCGAATTCGTCCTGGGTCGCAAGCTTCGTCGGCGACGTCAATTTTATCGACGGTCTCGTAGT
Source organism: Bradyrhizobium sp. LHD-71 (assembly GCF_031157255.1). Classification (GTDB taxonomy): domain Bacteria; phylum Pseudomonadota; class Alphaproteobacteria; order Rhizobiales; family Xanthobacteraceae; genus P52-10. Next base: position 343,547 of record NZ_JAVIFX010000003.1, read on the forward strand.
ATCGCAGAAGGGCAGTCTTCTCACGCTGCGGACCGAGGAGGCCGGCACCGTCATCGTGACCAGCACGATCCGGCCGGTCGCCGGCATGACGGTGCAGATCGCGATCCGGCCGGAGAAGATCCGGATCTCGTCCGAGACCGCGTCGGGCGAAATCGCCAACGCGTTGCGCGGCGAGATCGTCGAGGTCAACTATCTCGGCGGCGTCTCGGTCTATTCGGTGCGGCTGTCGTCTGGCTCGCTGATGCGGGTGACAGCAGCCAATCTGGTTCGTTCGGAGACCGGCTTTTTCGCGCCGGGGCAGCGCGTGTCGCTGTCGTTTTCTCCTGACGCCTGCATCGTGCTGGACAAGTGAGCCATGAGCGCGAGCCGCAATTTCGCCCGCCCGGCGCGCATCGCCGCGATCGCCCCCTATCTCTGGATGGTGGTCTTCTTTCTGGTGCCGTTTGCGTTCATCCTGAAGATCAGCCTGTCGCAGACCGCGATCTCGCAGCCGCCCTACGAGCCCGTGTTCGAGCTTGCACACGGCTGGCAGGGCCTGAAGGCCGCCGTCGGCCAACTCTCGATCGAGAACTTCCGCCTGCTTGCGTCCGACAATCTCTATGTGCTGTCGTATCTGCGCAGCGTCGCCGTGGCGGCGGTCTCCGCGCTCATTCTCGTGGTGCTCGGCTATCCGCTCGCTTATGGCATGTCGCGGCTGCCGCGCGGCTGGCAGCGAGTGGCGATCCTGGCGGTGATCGTGCCGTTCTGGACTTCGTTCCTGATCCGCATCTACGCCTGGATCAACGTCCTGCAGCGCGACGGCTTGCTGAATGACGTGCTGGTCGCGCTGAAGATCGTCAGCGCGCCGGTCGCGTGGCTGTCGACCGACACCGCAATGTACATCGGCATCGTCTATTCGTACCTGCCGTTCATGGTACTGCCGCTCTATGCGACGCTGTCGAAGATGGACACGTCGTTGCTGGAAGCCGCCGCCGACCTCGGCTGCTCGCGCTCACGTGCGTTCTGGCTCGTGACCTTTCCGTTGTCGCTACCCGGCATCGGTGCAGGCGCATTGTTGTGCTTCATCCCGATCATCGGCGAATTCGTGATCCCCGATCTGCTCGGCGGTTCCGGCCAGATGATGATTGGACAGACCCTGTGGGCGGAGTTCTTCACCAACCGTGACTGGCCGGTGGCGTCGGCCATCGCGGTTGTGCTGCTGCTTGTGCTGCTGGCACCGCTCATCGTTTACGACCGGCTGCAGCGCAGGCAGCTCGAGGTGCAGTCATGAGCGGGCGTCCGCTCACGCGACTGTCGCCGTTCAACATGGTGTCGCTGGCGCTCGGCTTCGCCTTTCTCTACCTGCCGCTCGTCATTCTCGTCGTCTTTTCGTTCAACGCGTCGCGGCTGGTGAGCGTTTGGGGAGGATGGTCGCTCCGCTGGTATGCGGAACTCCTGAACGACCAGGCGATGCTCGAGGCGGCGTGGATGAGCCTGCGTGTCGGCGTCAGCTCGGCGACGCTCGCCACCGTTCTCGGCACGATGGCGGCCGTCGCCCTGTCGCGCGGCAGCGATTTTCGCGGACGAACGCTGTTCTCAGGCATGCTGCATGCACCGCTGGTGATGCCCGAGGTCATTACCGGCCTGTCCTTGCTGCTGCTGTTCATTGCCGCCGGGGCCGAGCGCGGCTTCTGGACGGTCACGGCTGCACACACCACGCTGACGATGTGCTTCGTCGCAGTCATCGTGCAGTCCCGGCTCAATGGCCTTGACCGCAGTCTCGAAGAAGCTGCGATGGACCTTGGCTGCTCGCCCCTGCGCGCGTTTTTCGCCGTCACATTGCCGATGATCATGCCAGCGATCGCGGCAGCGTGGATGCTGGCGTTTACCCTGTCGCTCGATGACCTGGTGATCGCGAGCTTCACCACCGGTCCTGGTGCTTCGACGTTGCCGATCCGGATCTATTCGGAAGTGCGGCTCGGCGTGAAGCCGCAGATCAACGCCATCTGCACGCTCATGGTCGCGTTCGTCGCGCTCGTGATCGTCGTTGCCTCGCTTGTGTCGAAACTGTCGGAGGCGAAGAGCGGCAGCGCCGCGCCACTGTAGACCAGACGATGGCGGTGACTGCGCGCCGTTCGACGAGCTATTCCGTGCTCTTCTCAGCCGGCGCTGTGCCGGAACGCTGGCCGCCTGTGAGCCGCTCGATCGCCGATTTGACGGCGTCCCGCGCGCGCCGGTCGCGCACCGCATCCAGCAGCGGAGCAGAGGCGGGCGAGCGCCGCAGCAGGCTTTCGGAGTCGGGCAGGATCAGCGGATCGTCCCACGGCCCCTGGATGACAAACGGCAGTTCGAACGGGCGCGCAGCGCCAGCGGCGGAGACCAGGGTTGCGACCCCCTTCAGATCGAACTCACGCGAGGGGATCGATGCCGCGCCGGTCAGTGCCAACTGCACGGTCGGGCCGTCGAGGCGCACGTCTTCGGTGGTCGCTATGCCGTCGTTGAGCCGCAAGGCAACGTTGAGCGTGTCAAACGGTGTTCGGCCGGAGCGGAAATCGCCGGCACCGGACAGCGGTCGCCGTTCGAGCCGCTTGAGCAGCTGTTCGACGTTGAAGCCGGTGAGGGCGCCGTCCCTGCCGGTCAGGGTTGCCCGCCCGTCGAGCGACTGGGCGAGCCCGAACGGATTGGCGCCCACGGCCTCCAGCGTAACACCGAGCGTTCCTTTGCCCGCAATGCGGCGCATGCCGAACAGTTCGCCAAGGCAGGTTTCGAGGTCGACGTCGAGCAGTTGAAACTGGGCCCTGACGCCGGCATTGGCGTCGGCGCGGGTGACGTTGAACGAACCTTTGGCGACGCCGCCGAACACCTGCGCCTCGCCGACGCTCAGCATCAAGGCGCCATCGCGAACGTTGAGGCCGAGCGCGGTACGGCCGATCCTGGTCTTGCCGACCGTCATCCGCGCGGCCGAGAGCCGCAAGTCGAGATCGTTGCCGGACAGGCCGCTCAAATCGAACGGCTGCCTGTTCCAGTCGCGTGAGCCGCCGGTCACCATGCGGATCGTCGAAATGTAAGGCGTGATATCGAGCGTATCGGCCGCGAGCGTCCCGTGCAGCGTCTGCCGCCCGTTGCTACCATAGCTCATCACCCCTTCGGCGACATTGCCGTCGAGTTCGACATTGACGTTGGCGAGCGCGATCGACGTCTCAGTTGCGTTGGCGCGTGCCTTCAGCGAGAAGCGGCCAAATCCTGCGCCGGCAGGCAGATCGTGTCCGGCCCATCGCAGTGCGTCGCGCAGCGACGCCGAATCGACCGTCAGGTTGCCGTCCAGCGCAAGGTTCGTGCGATTGGTGATAGTGCCATCGAATGCGATCTTGACGGGCGCGCTTGAGAAACGGGCGCGCAAGCCAGAACGCTCGCCGGACAGCGCCGAGGCGAAGTTGGCGATGCTCATGCTGCCATCGATCCGTTCGCCGCGCCAATTGAAGTCGCCCGTCGCTGCGAACGAGCGCGAAATCGACGGCCACGCGAGCGACACGTCGATGTCGGCGATGACCTCGCTCAGGCCGCGCACATCGTCCTGATAGGTCAGGATTCCGTTCTTGATGCGGACTTCCGAAAACGAGACCGCACTTACGCCAGCCTTCGATTGCCCCTCCAGCCGCTCGATCAACGGCTCCCAATTCGACAAGCCGTCCGCTCCACGTCGGACAGTGATGCGCGGGTCGGTCAGAACGAGGTCGGCGATTTCGAATCGGCGCAGCACCAGCGCCAGCATTCGCAGGTTCGCGGTCAGCTCTTGGATGCTCAGCACCGCCTCGCCTGGGCCGCCGAGCCTGACGTCGCGATATGTGACGGTTGGCGTGGGAAAAAGCGAGACGGAGGTCTGGCCGGCAGTCAACTCCATGCCCGTGGCGGCGCGCACCTGCGCTTCCACCGCAGCCCGCACGGCGTCGCGATCGAGCAGCAGCGTGACCGATCCTGCGGCGAGCAGTGCCACGGCGACGAAGGCTGTGATCGACACTCCCAGACGTTTCAGTCCATGGGGTATTGGCAAAGGGTATCCTGAAAGATCACTGAGAAATGAGCGGCGCGAGATTCCAGAAGCGCGTCGATTTTCCAGCAACTTGGTCGCTTTTCTTGACGCTTTCAAGGCCGGCAGCCGCAAGCCCTAGCGATCATTGACGCCCATTTGGAAAACCGCCTAATAGAGCGGATCAGGGCATCGCCATCGCCCGACGGCAGTTGGGTTTTTCCGTCTTGCTTACAGTCTTGGGTTTCCAGCCATGAACAAGGTTTATCCGGACGCCAAATCGGCGCTCGCAGGCTTGCTGAAGGACGGCATGATGATCATGTCCGGCGGGTTCGGACTTTGCGGGATCGCGGAAGCGCTTTCCGACGCGATTCGCGAATCCGGCGTTAAGAATTTGACCGTGGTCTCCAACAACGCGGGCGTGGACGGGATAGGCCTCAGCCGGCTCCTGGAGACGCGGCAGATCAAGAAAATGATCGCGTCATATGTCGGCGAGAACAAGCTGTTCGCCCAGCAGTATCTGTCCGGAGAGCTGGAATTGGAGTTCAACCCGCAAGGCACGCTCGCTGAACGCATCCGTGCCGGTGGCGCGGGAATTCCGGCCTTCTTCACCAAGACGGGCGTCGGCACGCTGATCGCCGAGGGCAAGGAGGTGCGTGAGTTCGACGGCGAAAAGTACGTGATGGAGCGCGGGCTGTTCGCCGATCTCGCGATCGTCCACGCATGGAAGGGGGATACGGCCGGAAATCTCGTCTTCCGCAAGACCGCGCGAAACTTCAATCCGATGATGGCGACGGCCGCCAAGGTCACCGTCGCTGAGGTCGAGCACCTCGTGCCGGCCGGCGAGATCAATCCCGATCATATCCACACGCCCGGCGTGTTCGTGAAGCGCATGATCGAGGTCGGCACCGCCAACAAGCGCATCGAGTTCCGCAACACGCGCCCGCGGCCTGCGGCATAACGAACGATCTTTAAGGAGGTCATGATGGCCTGGACTCGCGAACAGATGGCGGCCCGCGCGGCCAAGGAATTGCGCGACGGCTACTATGTCAACCTCGGCATCGGCATTCCGACGCTGGTGTCGAACTACATCCCGAACGGTATCGATGTTCAGCTTCAGAGCGAGAACGGTATGCTCGGCATGGGCCCGTTCCCCTATGAGGGCGAAGAAGACGCGGACCTGATCAACGCCGGCAAGCAGACGGTCAGCGAACTGCCGTCGACCAGCTACTTCTCCAGCGCCGATTCGTTCGCGATGATCCGCGGCGGCCACATCGACCTGTCGATCCTCGGCGGTATGCAGGTTGCCGAAAACGGCGATCTCGCCAACTGGATGGTGCCCGGCAAGATGGTCAAGGGCATGGGCGGCGCGATGGATCTCGTCGCCGGCGTCAAGCGCGTGCTGGTGGTCATGGAGCACGTCGCCAAGGACGGACCGAAGCTGCTGCATCGCTGCACGCTGCCGCTGACCGGTGCGAATGTGGTGGACATGGTGGTGACCGACCTCGGCGTGTTCACCATCGACAAGCACGGCGACGGTGGCATGGCACTGATCGAGCTTGCCGATGGCGTGACGCTCGACCAGGTGAAATCGAACACCGAGGCGTCGTTCCGCGTCGCATTGTCGAATACCTGAGGTGTCGATGCCTGCTCCCGTAGGAGCTGCGAGCTTCGAGCCGCTTCAGCGGGTGCTGACCGCCTTTCTCTAGGCGGGCCCGTTCGGCACGTCGGCAAAGCGCGTGAGCCAGATCACCGGCACGATGCTGGCCGCCACGATCATGAGCGCGGCAAGCGATCCCTGCTCGAAGCTGCCGCGGCTTGCGAACTGATAGATCGAGGTCGAGAGCGTTTCCACGTTCAAAGGGCGCAACAGCAGTGTCGCCGGCAGCTCTTTCAGGCAATCGACGAACACCAGAATAGCCGCCCCCCACAGCGCCGGCCGCAGCAGCGGCAGATAGATCGCCCGCACACACGTCCATTCGGATGCGCCTGCGACCTTGGCACTGTCATCGTAGTCGCGGGGAATGCGTTCAAATCCGGCCTGGGTCAGTCCGGTGGCGACGGCCATGAAGCGGATGGCATAGGCGATGACGACCGCGGCGCTCGATCCGGCAAGCAGCAGGCCCGGCGCCGCGGCGCCCAGTCCGCGAGCGGCAGCGTTGATCGCATTGTCGAACGCTACAAGCGGCGCCAGCAATCCAAGCGCCAGGATCAGGCCGGGCACGGCATATCCTGCTTGCGAAGCGCCGATGCTCGCCAGCGTTGCCGTGCTGTCCCGCCAGCGGTTGGCGACGTTTGCTGTCAGGCCAAGCAGCAACACGATTACTGTCGCCGTCAGGGCAAGCACGACCGAATTGCCCATCGCCTCCGCAAGGCCGGCGTCAATGCCGCCGATCAGGCTGCGCTCGATGCTTTCGCGCAGCAGATAGGCGAACGGAAGGATGAATCCGAACAGCGGGGGGATGACACACGAGGCGCAGGCGAGCCATCCGGCGGCGCCTGACAGCCGCTTCCGCTCGGCAATGCGCGGGCTTTCGGCGGCGGCCGTGAATGCCCGCTGCCTGCGACCGTAACGCTCCAGCAGCACCAGCGCCGCGACCACGAACAGCATCAGGCAGGATATCTGCGCGGCGCCCGCAAGGCTCCCCTGGTTGAGCCATGTGGTGAAGATCGACACCGTCATGGTACGCACGCCGAGATACTCGGACGCGCCGATGTCATTCAGCGTTTCGAGCAGAACCAGTGCGAGCCCGACGGCGAGCGCGGGGCGGGCCATCGGCAGGGAAACGCGGCAGAACTCCTGCCACCGTCGCGCGCCGAGCAGCCGCGCCGCCTCGGCGAATTCGGCGCTCTGGGTCTGAAACATGGCGCGCGCAGACAGGTAGACGTAAGGGTAGAGCACGAGGCCGATGATGACGATGGCGCCGGGGAGCGACCGCATGGACGGGAGCAGCGTCAGCGCCTGCTGCGGCGGCAGCCACGCCGACAATACGTTGTGGGCGACGCCAAGCGGTTCGAAGATGTCGACGTAGACGTACGCGCCGATATACGTCGGTATGGCCAGCGGCAACGGTAGCAGCCAGATGAGATATGATCGGCCCGGAAAGTCGAACGACGAAATGATCCACGCGGCTCCGACGCCAAGTGCTGCGGCGATAGCACCGACGCCAAGCAGCAGCAGCATGGTGTCGAGCGCGGCGCGCGGCAGCACATAGGCGAGCAGGTGCGGCCAGAGGTCCGCCGCAGGCTGCATCGCCGTGAGCGCGATGCTGATGACCGGAACGATGACGGCAATTCCCGTCAGGACCGCAAGCAAAGAGGCGAACTGCTCGGCAGCGCGCGACGCGATCGGACGGGTTTGATAACTCACAAGACGTTCCGGCAGCCGGTGCGGTCCGGCTCAAGCGACCGCACCTCGTTAGCGAAGAATGACGCGGCGCATGGTGCCCGCCGCGCGACAGCAATCAATTATCGAAGCCGACCTTGTCGACCAGCGTCGAAGCGGCCTTGCGGTGCTCGGCGATCTTGGCGATCGGCATCGGATCCGGATTGAGGGTGCCGTAGCCCGCGATCGTCGGATTGACCGCCACACCCGCGCGCACCGGATACTCGTAGTTCATGTCGGCGTAGATCTGCTGTGCCTTGCCTTCCGCGAGCCACTCGATCAGCTTCATCGCGTTGGCCTTGTTGGGCGCATGCTTGGCGAGCACCACGCCGGAAAGGTTCACATGAGTGCCGCCGCCGGCGAAGGTCGGCAGCATGACCTTGGTCGCTTCCGCCCAAGGCTTCTTGTCGGCCTCGACGTTGTTCATCAGCGCCCAATAGTAGGTGTTGCCGATGCCGATATCGCACTTGCCGGCCGCGACATCGCGCGCGGTCTCGCGGTCGCCGCCGGAGGGCTTCTGCGCAAGGTTCGCCTTCACGCCCTTGAGCCATTCTTCGGCTTTCGCCTCGCCGTACTTGGCGACAAAGGCTGCAAAGAGCGCGTTGTTGTAGATGTGCTGTCCCGAACGGATGCAGATCTTGCCCTTCCATTTCGGGTCGGCGAGCTCTTCGTAAGAGATCGTGTTCTGCTTCACGCGATCCTTCGACGCGTAGACGACGCGTGCGCGCATCGAGACGCCATACCAGTGCCCGTTCGGGTCGCGAAAGTGCGCGGGGACGATCTCATCGAGCTTGTCCGACTTGATGGGCTGCGAGACCTCCGCCTTCACGGCGTCATCCAGCCGGCCGATATCGACCGTCAGCAGCACGTCGGCGGGGCTGTTGGCGCCTTCGGACTTGATGCGCTGCTCGAGGCCCGAACTCGCAGAGATCACGTTCACCTTGATGCCAGTGTCCTTGGTGAAGGCGTCGAACAACGGCTGGATCAGTTTGGTTTCGCGATATGTGTAGACGTTGACTTCGCCGGATTGTGCGAGCGCCGAAGCGGAACTGAGGGCGATGATGCTGGCGACGCCAGCGGCGGCGACGGAAATATCGCGAATGCGGGACATGCAGATGCTCCGGAATGTGAAAGTCTCGGGGCTTGCTTCCAGGCCGATCGGAAGCAAGTCATTGTTTGCGTTCTGTAGCCCAGAAAGGGCGTGAAAGGCTGCGTTGGAAGGTCGCGACGCGAGCTCTTTTAGATCGATTCCAGTTTAGGATGATTCCAAATTGGGTCGGAGGCGATCCCTTTCCCGGAATCGTGCCCGCGGATCGTCGAGCGCTGGAGTCTGATCCAGCCGCGCCGGCCCAGACCTAGCCGGCAAGGGCGCGAACGTTGGCGAACACGACCTCGATCAGCGTGCCGGAATTCTCCGTCGACTTGATCTGAAACTGCGCCCGGTTGGCCTCAGCGAGTGCGCGCGCCAGCGACAGATCAATGGCGCTCCGATCGGTCGCGCCTGCGCGGTGCGAACCCATCGCTGACGCCAGCTCGGTCTCGCTCAATCCGCGTCCGGTGTCCCGCACGCGCAGGATCGCGCCGCCATTATCGGCAGGTGCCGTCGACACGATCACTTGTCCACCGGCTTTTGAGCAGCGGATCGAACTGGTGACGATGTTCATCGTGATCTGGCGCAGCGCCTGCGTATCGGCGGTCACCGGCGGCAACCCATGCGCGAGCGAGGTGCGGATGATGACGCGCTCGCGGTTGGCCTGCGGCTGCAGCACGCCGACACATTGCTCCACCATCTCGTTCAGGTTCTGGCTGACGAGCTTGAGGTCGACATTGCCGGTCTCGATGCTCGAAATATTCACGATATCGTCGAGGATCGCGATCGCGCGCTCGGCAGACGCGCGAATGTCTTTCAGGTACTCGATGTAGCGTTCGTTGCCCACCGGTCCAAAGCGTTCCTCGATCATCACGTTCGCAAAGCCGAGGACGGTGTTCAAAGGGCCGCGAATTTCGTGGCTGATGCTCGTAAGGGCGTCGGACTTGGATGCGGTCGCGCGCTCCGCCTTACGCCGGGCGTTCAGCAGGTCCTGTTCGTTCTTCTTCAGCTGCGACAGGTCGCGGAACACGGCGAAGTAACGTTCGCTGTCGGCGCCGATTCGCCCCATCGTCATGGACAGAGGGATGAAGCCGCCGGCGCGCTCGCGGCCAAGCACCTCCCGCCCGTGATCGAGCGGACTTGCGCTGCTCGGCCGCTCGAGGCTCTCGAAATATTCGAGCACGACCGCTTGGCTTTCGGCCGCAAACAGATCGGCGAAGTTGAGGGCGCGGAGATCAGCGGCAGGCGTTCGGAACAGCGTCTCCGCGCTGCGGTTGCAGGAAATGATGGCGCCCGAGCGGTCGAACAGCACGATGCCGTCGGTGGCGGTCTCAACCATCGCTTCAAAGGCATCGTCGGCCTGCGCCGGCGCTGCTGCGAAGGGTTGCGGGGCAGGCTCGGGTGCTGCAGCCGGCAGAGCCTGTGCCGTGACCGGCGCCGTTTGCAGAATCAGCGCGTGCGCGGTCTCACCGCTCCAGGAAATCGAAAACAGCTTGGCATCGGCGGGCGAGCGATCCTCTGCAGACGGCGCGATCTTCAACGGAACGCCTTCGTCGGCAGCGCCGCGGGAGGCGGCAGGTGGTGGCTCCACATAGAGGGCGTCGAGACCACCGGCCTCCTGCAAGGCAGCGAGGCTCTCGAATCCGATGCGATCGAGAAAAGCGCGGTTGGCGTAGAGCAGGCGGTCGAGCCGATAGACCAGCACACCGGCTGGTACGAGGTCGAGCAGCACGCGGTCCCTGGCGCTGTCTGCGCGCGGCAGTACCGGCTCTGCCTTGAGCCAAGCCGGCTGCTCCGGCTTGGCTGAGTTTGCCTTGTCCCCGTCAAGCGAGTCACGCTTGTCCGCGGCCTCCGGCTTGGCCGGCTCAGGTGTCTCCGGCAGCTTCTTGCTGTCTTCCAGTCCTTGCGTCAGGCGGCGGGCGATCTCATCGAAAGCGTGGTTCTCAACCGCGCTCAGCGACGGTCCCCGCGTATCGTTCGCCAGCGGAAACAGCACGACATTCTGTGGAGGTTCCACGATCTTGGCCTCTCCTTGGGAAGGGCTTTCCGGCGCAACAGGCGTCGCGGCGGTGGATGTCGAATTCTCGGATGGTGTGGAGACCGGCTGCGCGACCGGATCATTCGCAGCGGGTGCATCGACGTTGTCGGCCGGCAGGGCGGCCGGGCGGTAGATGCCGAAGCCGCGAAAGCCCGCAAAGTTGCGCGCGCCGTCGAAGACAGGCATGCCGGAAAGCTCGATCGGGCCGTGCCTGCCCAGCCCTGCGAGCGGCCATTGCACCGCCACGCCACTGAAGGTCTCTCGTTTGGCGATCGCTTGGGCGATGCGCCCGTTCGGATCGAGCGCAAGCATTTGCGCCATGTCGTTCCAGGCCAGCCCCTGGGCCAGCGCCGAGCGCTCGCCGGCAATGCGAAGGAATTCGTCGGAGATCAGCGAAAATCGGCCCGCGGCATCGATCTGCCAGACGAACCGGAGCGGATCGGGCGCGTCTGCCGGATCACTCGCCGATGCGGGTCCTTCGTCGTTCCCGTCGGCGTGTCCGCTCGGCGCCGACGCGATCAGTTCGGCGGCTTTGTCTCGGTCAATCTCGCCTGCCGAAGGAGCAGACGTCTCCGCCGGCAAATCCGTGTCGGGACTTTTGCTAACTCTGTCCGCGCCGGCTGTTTGTGGCGCGGGCGAAGACGTCTGCGCGAGGGGCTCGTCAGTCGAAGGCTCGTTCGGCATGCGGTCGCTGGTCTCGATCGGGTTTGCCATGATCGGCGGCGGCGCGGCGGTCACGGCCATCCGGGTGGACGACTCCATGGCGATGAGAAGAAGCGCGGTCTCGCCATCCGGCATCTCGAACCGCGAGCAGGCGCACGTCATCAACTGGCCCAGCCGTGCACCGAAGCCGCGTAACCGCTCGAGTCGCGGCGCGCCGTTGGGGGCAAGCCGCTTTACGAGCTGAGCGACCTGACGGCGATGCAAATCGGCGGGGCTGCGCTCCTTTTCGAGCAGGCGCGGGTCTGCAATGCCGAGCGCCGCCGCGGCGCTGGCGTTGCACCACAGGATGCGACCGCCGTCGCTGGACCATAGCCAGGCCGGTTGCGGACTCGCGACGTACGGCGCCAGCCGCGGGTCGCGAAGTGGCATCGGCTGGAACTTGCGGTCATCCATCGGCATTGAGGAATGATTGAAGCATCCCGATCTTCATAAATGCCTGTCTGGCCGGTGCAAACAGGCCAGAGCCCGTAAGTTGTTAGTAGTCGCCTTGTTGTGGTTGCCGACGGCGGCGAGCGGCATGGATTGTGCAAGGCAGCGTTCCTTTCGCATTATGCATTCGGTCCGTGAATCGATCGCGAATCGCATGTCGGCGTCACGATGCGATCAAGAGACGCACGTAGGTTTTCGGGGTAGGGCATCGACAGCGGCCGTGAAGGGCCGGACGATGGCCAGGGACAGTGAAACGCCAGCAGAGGAGCTTGGCTCATGAACCAGCATGATGGGCGCGATCGTTTCGAGAGTCCAAAGAACTTCGACATTCCTCAGAACATGAAGGAATTCGCCGAAGCGGGTTTCGACCAGGCCCGCAAGGCGTTCGAGAACTTCATGAGCGCGGCGCAAAAGACCGCCAGCACGTTCGAGGATCAGGGTGCGGCCGCGCAGGCGAACGCGAAAGAGATCAGCGGCAAGGCGGTCGCTTACGCCGAAGCCAACATCAAGGCCTCGCTCGACTATGCCGAGCGACTGCTCAAGGCGAAGGATATGCCGGAAGTGCTCAAGCTGCATGCTGAGCACGTGCAGAACCAGATGCGGGCACTCGCTGACCAGGCAAGCGATATGGGACAGACGGTGGCCCGGGCCGCCATGGACGCGACGAAGCCGAGATAGGCTGGACACCGGCCCGGGCGCGCGGACCTTGGGCTAACGGACCCCTCCGGTCCCTTGCAACGCGAGTGGGGGGTCGAGCGCAGGGTTCTGCGGCGCAATATTAATATTGCGTCGCACAAGAATTCGGGTATAATTCAAGCGGAATTGAAGTAACTCTGGGCCGTCGCCGCCGTCGGCTTGGTTGAACGTCTTACGCAGTCCCCGTTCCACTCCAGATGTGAAAAGTGATCCGCTATGGCCCAGTCGCAAGACCCGTTTTCCACTGTCGTCCCGTTCGAAGTGCCCGGCTCCATCCGCGAATTCGCTGAGAAAGGCGTCTCGCAGGCCCGCGAGACCTATGAAAAATTCAAGGACGTCGCCCAGTCGAGCAACGAAACCATCGAAGCCGTTTATGCATCCGCAGCCAAGGGCGCTTCGGACTATTCCAGCAAGTTGATCGATATCGCGCGTGCGAATACCAACGCCGCCTTCGACCTTACCGAAAAGCTCGTTGCGGTGAAATCGCCGTCCGACGTGTTCTCGATCTGGACGGATTACGCGCGCAGCCAGTACGAGGCGATGACGTCGCAGGCCAGGGAGTTGACCGAACTCAGCCAGCGGGTTGCGAACGAGACCGTGGAGCCGATCAAGACGGCGTCCTCGAAGGTGTTCAACAAGGTCGCCTGATCCGCCGCACCGGCCCAGAAATTCTCGACCAGGCCCGGCTGTCGCCGGGCCTTTTGGTGTCGGGCTCCGAACAAACAGCCTCGATTTGGCGTCTTGCCAAAGCGGGGCGTTGCTCATAGTTTCCGGCCGCTTGCAGCCTTTGATCGGCTCAATTGTGCAGTTGTAGCTCAGTTGGTTAGAGCGCCTGTCTGTGGAACAGGAGGTCGGTGGTTCGAGCCCACCCAACTGTACCACTCCTTTCCTCTTCGTCTGCCCTTCGTCCGCGGTTGCGCGCGCCTGACGCCAAAGTGATTGCCGCGGGTTGAAATTCTCGTCGAATCCGCCGACTAAGCGATGGGACGGTTCGTATCTGCCTCGGTTGGATCGAGGCTGAAAAGGAATGAATCATGCGCAAGTCGATCGTCACCCTGAGCCTGCTCGGAGCCGTCCTGGGCCTCGCAAGTGTCTCCGCTGAAGCCGCGCCCCGTGGCCCCGCCAGATTCTATGACCAGCATGGCGGCTTCCGGGGCTATGCTTGGTGCCTGCAGCAGGGCCTGGAAATCTTCGACTGCAACTATTTCAACAAAGCCCAGTGCGACATGTCGGCGTCGACCCGGCGTGTGTGGTGCGTGCAGAATCCGTTCGCGGTGGTGCAGGGTTTCCAGGGCGGCTACGGCCAGACCATAGCGCCAATCGCAAGGAAGAAGGTGCGGCGTCAGGTTTACTGACGGACTGCCCGGTCCGTCGCTTCGCCGTCCCGTCTGCTGCCAGCCAGCTTGAATGGCCGTCCGGCTGCATGTTGCGGCCGGACGCGCGCTTTACCGATCCGCACGGCTGACGACCGCCATCAGCTCGGCGATCTTCCTGCGCTGCTCTTCAGCGTCACCTGATGCGATCGCGTGGTCCACGCAGTGCGCGACGTGATCCCGCAGGATTTCCTCCTCGACGCGGCGAAGCGCCGTTCGCGCGGCCGCAATCTGCGTGACAATGTCGATGCAATAGCGATCCTCATCGACCATGCGCGTCAGTCCGCGCACCTGGCCTTCGATCCGCTTCAGCCGTTTCAGGCATGACGCCTTGATGTCTTTGCGCATGCCGCCTATATACCCCCACAGGGTATCATATGCAAGTGCGAGAGACAGGGATGAAGGATCAAACGACACCAGGTCACTGTGCGCACTCTGCGCATGATCATCCCCACTGCGGACATTCGGCGCCTCCGAAGGCGATCGATCCCGTCTGCGGTATGACTGTCGATCCGGTGAGTGCGAAGCACCGCTTCGCCTATCGCGGCGAGGACCATGTCTTCTGCAGCGCCGGCTGCCGGACGAAGTTCGAGGCAGATCCCGAGAGGTATCTCGCGCGGAATAAGGCAGGGAGCGCGCCGAAGACACATCCGTCCCCGGAGCAAGCGGACGCCATCTATACCTGTCCGATGCATCCCGAGGTGCGGCAGGTCGGCCCCGGCAATTGTCCGATTTGCGGCATGGCGCTCGAGCCTGAGACCGTCACCCTCGACGACAGGCCGGATCCCGAACTCATCGATATGACGCGGCGCTTCTGGGTTTCGCTGGTGCTGACGCTGCCGCTGTTCGTACTGGAAATGGGACAGCATCTCAGCGGGAGCCACTGGCTCGACCCGCAACTGTCCAATCTGATCCAGCTGGCGCTCGCGACTCCGGTCGTCATTTGGGCTGGCTGGCCGTTCTTCGTGCGTGGTTGGCAATCCCTTGTTTCGCGCAATCTCAACATGTTCACGCTGATCGCGCTCGGCACCGGCGTCGCCTGGGTTTACAGCGTGGTTGCGGTCGCTGCTCCGCAGTTGTTTCCGCCCGCTTTCCGCGACGCGCACGGCGCAGTCGCGGTTTACTTCGAGGCGGCGGCCGTGATCACCACCCTGGTACTGCTCGGCCAGGTGCTCGAGTTGCGCGCGCGGGCGAAGACGTCGGGCGCGATCAAGGCGCTGCTCGGCCTTGCGCCGGTGATCGCGCGACGCGTGACCGATCACGGCGATGAGGATATCCCGCTCAAGAGCGTCAACGTCGGCGATCGTCTGCGCGTGCGCCCCGGCGAGAAGGTCGCGGTCGACGGCGTCATCACTGAAGGCCGTTCGTCGATCGACGAGTCGCTGGTCACTGGCGAATCCATGCCGCTGACCAAGGCGGCGGGCGACAAGGTGATCGGCGGCACCCTCAATCTCAGTGGCGGTTTCGTCATGCGCGCCGAGAAAGTGGGCTCGGATACCTTATTGGCGCGCATCGTCGGTATGGTCGCCCGCGCGCAACGGTCGCGCGCACCGATCCAGCGCCTGGCCGACCAGGTCGCTGGCTGGTTCGTGCCGGCGGTGATCGCCGTCGCCCTTGCTGCGTTCGCCGCGTGGGCGATTTTCGGGCCGGAGCCTCGCTTCACCTACGCGCTCGTTGCCGCCGTCACCGTTCTGATCATTGCTTGCCCCTGCGCGCTTGGTCTGGCGACGCCAATGTCGATCATGGTCGGAGTCGGGCGTGGTGCGCGCCTCGGAATCTTGATTCGCGATGCCGACGCGCTGCAGCGTCTCGAGACGGTCGATACGCTCGTTATCGACAAGACCGGCACCCTGACCGAAGGCAAGCCGAAAGTTGTCGCGATCGATGCGATCGGTGAGTTTGACGAGGCGCGCTTGCTCGCGTGGGCCGCAAGCGTCGAGCGCGCGAGCGAGCATCCGCTGGCGGCGGCGATTGTCGCGGCAGCCAAGGAGCGAGGTCTTGTGCTGACCGACGTTCGCGACTTTGATTCGCCCACGGGCAGGGGAGCGCGTGGTTTCGTCGACGGCCATGACGTGATCGTCGGCAATGCGTCGTATCTCGGCGAGAATGGTGTTGAGGTGGACAGCCTGCGCGATGCGACCCAGACGCAGCGCGCGACCGGCGCGACCGTCGTCTTCGTTGCTGTCGATCGGCAACTGGTCGGGCTGATCGCGATTGCTGATCCCATCAAACCGACCACGGCGGACGCGCTGAAGGCCCTGTCCGCGGACGGTATCCGTCTCGTCATGCTGACAGGCGACAATGCGGTGACGGCGCAGGCGGTGGCGCGACGGCTCGGTATCGACGAAGTTGAGGCCGACGCTTTACCGGAACAGAAGAGCCTGATCGTCGAACGATTGCGTGCGTCCGGCCGCAAGGTCGCGATGGCAGGGGACGGCGTCAACGACGCGCCGGCGCTGGCGGCGGCCGATGTGGGCATCGCCATGGGCGGCGGCACTGACGCTGCGATCGAAAGTGCCGGTGTGACACTTTTGCGCGGGGACCTGAGAGCGATCGTCGCGGCGCGCAATCTGTCGCGCGCGACCATGCGCAACATCCGCCAGAACCTTGCTTTCGCCTTCGCCTACAACGCGGCCGGAGTTCCGGTTGCCGCTGGCGTTCTCTATCCGCTGCTTGGCATTCTGCTGTCGCCAATGATTGGTGCAGCGGCGATGGCGCTGTCGTCCGTCAGCGTAATCGCGAATGCGTTGCGGCTGGCGCGCGTACGACTTTAGGATCGGGCCGGATATTGGAACAATTAAAAAAAAGCCGGGCAAAGGCCCGGCTTTTGCAGTTGTGGCCACGAGAGGCCGACACAATCACCTTCCAAGAGGGATAACTGAATTGTTGAAGCTGCAGGAGGAGGGGGACAATGCGCAGCTTCAACCGCTCAGCTTCTGAGCACTATGGCTGAAGCGAGCCATGTGCAGCAAGCAGGGCCGCCGCATGTCAGAGGCCCGTAAAATGCAAGCTATTACTCTTTAGGGGGCCAGCGTTGCGCCTTGCTCACGATGAAGTCGCGGAAGACCTGAACGCGCGCGACTGATTTCAACTCTTCCGGATAGACGAAATAGGTATCGATCTGGATCGAGTCCTTTTCCTCGAACAGTTGAACCAGCCCGTGGCGCTCTTCAACGAGGTAGTCCGGTAGCGCGGCGACACCGAGGCCTTGCTGGCACGCACGTGCAAGTCCCAGCATGTGATTGACCTTGAAGTAAGCTTCGCGAGGCCCCTTGCCGTTGCGGCCGGCCTCGATCAGCCAATAGCGATTCTGCATGTGCGCGGGTGCGTGAAGGTCGCTCAGCACGATCAGCCGATGATTGTCGAGATCCTCAAGCGTGCGCGGCGTTCCCATCCGCTTGATGTATTCCGGCGAGCAATAGGCGTGATAACCGATCGAGAACAGTTTGCGCTGGATCAGATCCGGTTGCGTCGGCTTGCGCACGCGGATCGCCACGTCGGCCTCGCGCATCGACAGATCCAGTTCCTGGTCCGTCACCATCAGCTGGATGCGAATGTCCGGATAAAGCTGAGTGAATTCACCGAGCCGCGGGATCAGCCAGTGAATGCCGACGCCAGGAGTTGTCGTTACCTTCAGTTCTCCGCTTGGCCGTTCACGGCTGTCGGTCAGCTTCGCGCGCGCAGCTTGCAGCTGCATAAAGACATCGTGGGCGGTGCGGAACAGCAGGTCACCCTGTTCGGTGAGGATCAGTCCACGCGCGTGCCGATGAAACAGCGAAACCGAGAGTTCCTGCTCGAGCGCACTGACCTGACGCGACACCGCCGATTGCGACAGGCCGAGCTGCTCGCCGGCATGCGTAAAGCTGCCGGCCTCCGCGGCTGCGTGAAAGACTTTTAGCTTGTCCCAATCCATATCCGAAAATCCGTTTCGTGCCCTGATCATGATCACTCCGCCGCCGCCCGTTCCGTGGCATGGAGTGCGAGAAACCGCTCTGCCTCCAGCGCCGCCATGCAACCCAATCCCGCAGCCGTCACCGCTTGGCGATAGGTCTCGTCGGCCACGTCGCCGGCTGCGAACAATCCTGCGACCGATGTCGCCGTCGAGTGCGGAGCGATCTCGACATACCCGGACGACTTCATCTTGACCTGGCCGACCACCAGTTCGGTCGACGGCGCGTGACCGATCGCAATGAACACGCCATCGGATGGAAGCGTAGTGATCGCGCCGGTTTTGACATTGCGGACGCGGACGTTGGTTACTTTGCGCGGATTCTCGTCGCCACGGATCTCTTCGATCGCGCTGTTCCAGATCACGTTGATCTTCGGATTCTTGAACAACCGATCCTGCAGGATGCGCTCGGCGCGGAAGCTCTCGCGGCGGTGGATCAGCGTGACCTTGGTGGCGAAGTTCGTCAGGAACAAAGCCTCTTCGACCGCCGTGTTGCCGCCGCCGACCACCACGACCTGCTTGCCGCGATAGAAGAAGCCGTCGCAGGTTGCACAGGCGGAGACGCCGAAGCCTTTGAATGCTTCTTCGGAAGGAAGGCCGAGCCAGCGCGCCTGCGCGCCGGTTGCGAGGATCACGGTGTCGGCGAGATAGACGTCGCCGCTGTCGCAGGTCAGGCGGAAGGGACGGCTGCCGAGTTCGAGTTTCGTCACCAGATCGGTGACGATCTTGGTGC
The DNA here is from genome assembly GCF_031157255.1 of Bradyrhizobium sp. LHD-71. Lineage (GTDB taxonomy): Bacteria > Pseudomonadota > Alphaproteobacteria > Rhizobiales > Xanthobacteraceae > P52-10. Next base: position 361,969 of record NZ_JAVIFX010000003.1, read on the forward strand.
CGACATGAGCCGCCTGCTTCTCCATCTGCTCCATCAGCCACGGCCCCTGGATCACATCGGCGAATCCTGGGTAGTTCTCCACATCCGTGGTGATGGTGAGCTGGCCGCCAGGCTGAATACCCTGGATCAGTACGGGCTCGAGCATCGCGCGTGCTGCATAGATCGCCGCCGTATATCCGGCGGGCCCGGATCCGATGATAACGACCTTGGCATGAATTGATTGGGCCATTTCCGGACAATTCCCTGAGCTGGCCTCGATGCGAATTGCGCGGGTTATGCGGCCCGTACAGGCCCAGCCGCTTACGGCGCATGGAGGGGTATCTGAATTATTCTAAGTGATCTGGCGAGCCATGCAAGTTTCGCAACTCACATTCTTGGGAATAGAATTTCGTATTTGGTTTCGGTAATAAAATTGCTTCATCCCTGCGATTTTGGGGTATGAGGGGCGGGACTTCGTTGCAAATATTGCAACGCACCCGCCGGAATCGGCGCGCAACTAAGCCTAAAGCGACGGCAATGAGCAGGGACCTCGACGACATCGACCTGAAGATCCTGGCGGAAATCCAGGCAGACGGCCGAATCACCAACGTGGAACTGGCGCGACGGGTCGGCATCTCGCCGCCACCCTGCCTGCGCCGTGTCCGAGCCTTGGAAGAGGCTGGCTACATCTCCGGGTATCGCGGTCTGCTCGACCCGCGAAAGCTCGGTTTCGACGTGACCGTGTTTGCGTCAGTTCACCTGTCGAGCCAGGCGGACGCCGACCTGCGGGCATTCGAGGCCTTCGTGCGCGCCGAACCGCTGGTGCGCGAATGCTGGATGCTGTCAGGCGATGTGGACTTCATCCTGAAGTGCGTCGCGCCCGACATGAACACCTTCCAGGAGTTCGTCACGCGCCTCACCGCAGCCCCCCACGTTCGCAACGTGCGGACCTCGCTGGTGCTGCACAATTCCAAGGACGCCGCAGCCGTTCCGATGGAAATGGCCGCCCGTCGCTAGCCATGTGAATTTCGCCAACCTCTGATGGTCGTTCTCATAGCCGTTCGAAGAACGGCGTCGCTTCGCTCGCCCATAGCCGTTCGAAGAACGGCGTCGCTTCGCTCGCCCATAGCTGTTCGAAGAACGGCGTCGCTTCGCTCGCCTATGGACAACGGGCATGACGTTGGAAATTTCCTGCTCAAGCAATTGAAACTATGACCTCCCTCCAACTCGTCCTTCTCGTTCTGGCAGGCTTCGGCGCCGGCATGGTGAATGCAGTCGCCGGCGGCGGCTCGTTCTTCACCTTCGCCGCGCTGGTATTCAGCGGGCTGCCGACACTCGACGCGAACGCGACCAGCGCGGCCGCGTTGACGCCGGCGAATTTCGCGAGCGTGGTCGGTTATCGCGCGGAGGTCCGCAAACACTTTGCCGAGATGCTGCCGTTCATGGTGCTGGGGATGATCGGCGCCGCGGTCGGGGCGTGGCTCTTGATCGCCATCGGCGACGCGGGTTTTCGGCCGACGGTGCCATGGCTGCTGCTCGCCGCGACGGTGTTGTTTGCCGCGTCGTCACAAATCAATCGTCTGATCGCGCCATTTGCAGCATCGAGTACGAAGGCAACAAGATGGCTTGCCTTCCTGCTGATCGGCATCGTCACCGTCTATGGCGGGTTCTTCGGCGCCGGCATGGGCATCATGATGCTGGCCGCACTGACAATCATTGAAAGCGGCAACTTCCACAAGTCGAACGCGATCAAGAACGTCGTCGCGCTCCTGGTCCAGGTCGTCTCATCTGCGCTTCTGATCGCCGGCGGCCTGGTTCACTGGCCGCATGCGCTGATCACCACGGCCGCGTCCATCGCCGGGGGGTATCTCGGCGTCAGCGTCGCGCGTCGCGTGCCGGAAAGAATTATCCGCGCTGTCGTCGTGACCGTCGGTGCAATGCTGACACTGGTGTTCTTTCTGCGCTGAGCGTCACGGTCGGAGGACCGTAGCCCGGATGAGCGCAGCGAAATCCGGGGCTAACTCCGTGACAGATATCCTGGATGTCGCTGCGCTCATCCGGCTACTGGCTGGGATTATTTCCGTCGTAACATTGCATCCGCACTCCACGCGCCGCCGCCGGCGCAGGCGAAATACAGAAATACGAAGCAGAACAGCACGGCGAGGGTGCCGCCGTTGGTCAGCGGATAGAAGCCTTTTGGCGCATGGCCAAGGAAATAAGCGAATGCCATCAAGCCGGACAGGATGAAGGCGACGGGGCTCGTGAACAAGCCGATCAGCAACAGCGCTCCGCCGAACAGCTCCAGCAGGCCAGCGACCCAGGGAAGCGAAAACCGCGGAACGTTGTTCAGATATTCGAATACCGGAAACCCGACGAGCTTCGCCATGCCGTACTGAAGCAGCAGCAGCGCAGTCATGATTCGCAAGATGCTCAGAAGGCGCGGCGACCACGCGGCGCGAAGACTGTCGAGGTGCATGAGTCAAGTTGCTCCGGTTTTGGACGAAATGAGGCCGGAGGCATATCGCGAGAATCGAACGAGAAGTAAATTCCGCGGACGATAACAAACGCGTCAGCTTACGCCCGATCTATCGTCGCTATGACGTCGGTGCGAGCACCTTGGTCATGAGAATCTCGTTGTAATAGATGCCATTGTGCTTCAGCGCATTCACTTCGAGTCCATATGCGACAAAGCCGAAATTTTCGTACAGACGACGGGCGGCGTGGTTATCTTGCCAGACCACGAGCTGAAGGAGCTCGACCCGCGGCTTCGCCGCTTCGATAATCGATCCAACCAACAGCTTGCCGACACCGGCCCGGCGAACATGCGGCCGCACATACATTCCCCAGAGCAGGCCCTTGTGCGCCTCCTTCAGGCCGGGCTGGATACGCAGCCCGACCACGCCGACGAGATCGGTGCCCTGAAACGCGCCGAGCACTTCCGAACCGGCGAGACGTTCCGCGAACCACGTGTCGGTCTGAGCGTTCTCGGTTTCAAACGAGCTCCCGAAAGCTTCCGGATGGTTCTGCAAACCTTCGAGCCGAATGCTTCGGTAGACCGGGGCATCGCTCGGCGCGACGCGGCGGATGCTGATGTCGGCGGGCATCACTTGAGGTGCTCTCATTAAAAGGGGGCCTGATCCGATCAGGCCCCGCGCATTGTCCTCGTTCGTGGAAGTGGCAGACGAGCGCGCTACTTCCACTCGATCTTGGTGACCTCGTAGGCTTTCGCGCCACCGGGTGCGACGACCTCCACCGATGCGCCTTTCTTCTTGCCGATCAGCGCGCGCGCCAAGGGCGAAGTGACGGAGATCCGTCCTTTCTTGGCGTCGGCCTCGGGCTCGCCGACGATCTGCCAGACCTTCTTCTGGTCGGTGTCTTCGTCAACCAGCGTGACGGTTGCGCCGAACATGATCGTGTCGCCGGACAATTTCGATACGTCGATAACGTCGGCGCGCGCGAGCTTGTCTTCCAGCTCGGCGATCACGCCCTCGTTGTGCGACTGCTGTTCCTTTGCCGCATGGTATTCCGCGTTCTCCGACAGGTCGCCATGCGAACGCGCTTCAGCGATCTGCTGAATGATCCGCGGCCGCTCAACCTGCTGGCGATGCTTCAGCTCGCCCTCGAGCGCGACATAGCCCCCATGCGTCATCGGAATTTTGTCAACCATTCTCTATCGTCCTTCGATCCCGCGCGCGGGGCTTCCAGCCCGGCGGTGCAAAACCCATTATACGGTTCACCCATTGTACGGTTCGGGCCCTTGCGCCGAAGGGCCCCGATTTCGATTCATCGATGCCGGAACAAAACAGCGCAGCCGCGCCACGGTTCCCCATTATACACCGGAAGTTCCGAAATTTCACGCGGCCGGGAAGTAGCTTTGCAGGGTCCTCACCTCGAGATCGCCTCCGAGGTAGCCCTTAATCCCCTGCGCAGCAGCAACAGCACCCGAGAGAGTGGTGTAATAAGGCACTTTATGCAAGAGGGCGGCGCGCCGAAGCGAACGGCTGTCGGCCAGCGCCTGCGGTCCCTCCGTGGTATTGAATACCAGTTGTATTTCGCCGTTGGTGATCGCATCGACGATGTGCGGACGGCCTTCGAGTACCTTATTGACCTTCTCGGTCGGAACGCCGTGGTCGATGAGAAACCGCTGCGTGCCGGAGGTGGCGATGACCTTGAAGCCGACGGAAACGAGCAGCCGCACGGCGTCGAGTATGCGGATCTTGTCTTCGTCGCGGACCGACACGAACACCGTGCCCTTGCGCGGTACGCGCGTCCCACCGCCGAGCTGGCTCTTGGCAAACGCAATGGCGAACGACTTGTCGAGGCCCATGACTTCGCCGGTGGATTTCATTTCCGGTCCCAGCACGGTGTCGACGCCCGGAAAGCGCGCAAACGGAAATACCGATTCTTTCACGCCGATGTGTGTGAGCTTATGCGGCGTCAGGTTGAACGACGCGAGACTCTCGCCCGCCATGATCCGCGCGGCAATCTTGGCGACCGGCTTGCCGATCACCTTGGCGACGAACGGCACGGTGCGCGATGCGCGCGGGTTGACTTCGAGAACATAGATCTCGCTGTCCTTGATCGCGTATTGCACGTTCATCAATCCGACGACGTTCAGGCCGAGAGCAAGCGCGTAGGTCTGGCGTTCGAGTTCGGCGACGGTCGAAGCGTCGAGCGAATGCGGCGGCAATGCGCAGGCCGAGTCGCCTGAATGGATGCCGGCTTCCTCGATGTGCTCCATGATACCGACGACAAACGTATCCTTGCCGTCGGCCAGGCAGTCGACGTCGACTTCCACCGCGTCCGACAGGTAGCGATCGAACAGCAGCGGATTCTTGCCGAGCACCGTGTTGATCTGTCCGGTCTTGTCGTTTGGATAGCGCGCCTTCACGTCGGCAGGGACGAGCTCCGGCAGCGTGCCGAGCAGATAGTCGCCGAGCTGGCCTTCCTCGCGGATGATCTGCATCGCGCGGCCGCCGAGCACGTAGGACGGACGCACCACCAGCGGGTAACCGAGTTCGCTTGCGATCAGTCGCGCCTGCTCAACAGAATAGGCGATGCCGTTCTTCGGCTGTTTCAATTCCAGTTTGTCGAGCACGCGTTTGAAGCGGTCGCGGTCTTCGGCAAGGTCGATCGCTTCCGGCGAGGTACCGAGAATCGGCACCTTCGCCTCCTCCAGCGCATGCGCAAGCTTGAGCGGCGTCTGGCCGCCAAACTGCACGATCACGCCGTGCAGCGTACCGCTGGAGCGCTCGGTGTCGATGATTTCGAGCACGTCTTCGGCGGTCAGCGGCTCGAAATAGAGCCGATCGGCCGTATCATAGTCGGTCGAGACCGTCTCCGGGTTGCAGTTGATCATGATCGTTTCATAGCCGACCTCGTCCAACGCGAAGCAGGCATGGCAGCAGCAGTAGTCGAACTCGATGCCCTGGCCGATGCGGTTCGGCCCGCCACCGAGAATGACGACCTTCTTGCGTGCAGACGGCGCGCTTTCGTCCGCTGCGTGACCCGCGAACGGCATCTCGTAGGTCGAGTACATGTAAGCGGTCGGAGAGGCGAACTCGGCTGCGCAGGTATCGATGCGCTTGAATACAGGGCGGACGCCGAGCGCGCGCCGCTGCGCCTTGACTTCGGCCTCGGTCTTCTTCGCCAGCACCGCAAGGCGCGCGTCGGAAAAGCCCATTGCCTTCAATGCACGCATGCCATGCGCGTGCGGCGGCAGGCCGTGCGCTGCGACCTTTGCTTCGGTGTCGATCAGGTCGCGGATCTGCGCCAGGAACCACGGATCGATCTTGCAGGATGCGAAGATCTCGTCGTCGCTGAAGCCGAGCCGCATCGCCTGCGCCACCTGCAGCAGGCGGTTGGGTGTCGGCGTGCCGAGCGCCGCGCGCACCGCGTTCTTGTCGTCCGAGTGGCCGAGACCTTCGATCTCGATGTTGTCGAGGCCGGTGAGCCCGGTTTCGAGGCCGCGCAGCGCCTTCTGCAGGCTCTCCTGGAACGTACGGCCGATCGCCATCACTTCGCCGACCGACTTCATCGATGTGGTCAGCGTCGGACTTGCGCCCGGGAATTTCTCGAAGGCGAACCGCGGAATCTTCGTAACGACGTAGTCGATGGTCGGCTCGAAGGACGCCGGCGTCGCGCCGCCGGTGATGTCGTTGGCGATTTCGTCCAGCGTATAGCCAACCGCGAGCTTGGCCGCGACCTTGGCGATCGGAAAGCCGGTGGCCTTCGAGGCCAGTGCCGAGGAGCGTGACACGCGCGGATTCATCTCGATAACGACGAGCCGCCCGTCGACCGGATTGACGCCGAACTGTACGTTCGAGCCGCCGGTCTCGACACCGATCTCGCGCAACACCGCCAGCGAGGCGTCGCGCATGATCTGGTATTCCTTGTCGGTCAGCGTCAATGCCGGCGCCACTGTGATCGAATCGCCGGTGTGCACGCCCATCGGATCGACGTTTTCGATCGAGCAGACGATGATGCAATTGTCCTTCTTGTCGCGGACGACCTCCATCTCGTACTCTTTCCAGCCGAGTACGCTCTCCTCGATCAGGACTTCGTTGGTCGGTGAAGCGTCGATGCCGCGCTCGACGATCTCGATGAACTCCGCCTTGGTATAGGCAATGCCGCCGCCCGTGCCGCCCATGGTGAAGGACGGCCGGATGATCGCCGGCAAGCCGATTTCGTCGAGCGTGCGCAGTGCGTCCGGCAAGGTCTTGATCTGCCGCGAGCGTGGCGTTTCGAGACCGATCTTGGTCATCGCATCGCGGAAGCGCTGGCGGTCCTCGGCCTTGTCGATCGCGTCGGCCGTCGCGCCAATCATCTCAACATCGAACTTGTCGAGAGTCCCCTGCTTGCGCAGCGACAGCGCGCAGTTCAGCGCCGTCTGGCCGCCCATGGTCGGCAACAAGGCGAAGCCGCCGGTGATGACGTTGCGTTCCTTCTCGATGATCTTTGCGACGATTTCCGGCGTGATGGGCTCGATATAGGTCGCGTCCGCCAGTTCCGGATCGGTCATGATGGTCGCGGGATTGGAGTTGACCAGGACGACGCGATAGCCTTCGGCCTTCAGCGTTTTCACCGCCTGCGTGCCGGAATAGTCGAATTCGCAGGCCTGGCCGATGACGATCGGGCCGGCGCCGATGATCAGGATGGTGGATATGTCAGTTCGTTTCGGCATCGCGTCCCGTCTGCGAGGCGGCAAAAGCACACAAAAAAAGGGCGCGCTCGCCGCGCGTCCCTTGAGCCCGTGCGGGTCATGTTTCCCGCGCGCGCCGTGTCTAGACCAGATTTCGGGGCCGGGGAAGTGAATAAAGCGGCCAATCCACCAGCCGAATTGCCTTTATTCTCAAAGGGATGGTGATTCGGGCCACGGACTGGAGGCCCGGCCTGGGCTTGAACCAGGATAAGGAGCTTTGCACAGCTCCCGCGTCACTTCCGCCTCCGGGCCGTCTGTACGGCTATTTAGCCGCACTACGCTGGGGAAGTCCCTAGCAGTCAGTTGTCGTGGTTAATCGGCCGTTCGAAGGCGGACGGGCCCGAGTCAGCGCGGCGTCGCCACAAACGAAAGCCGGGCCGGCTGGTGTTCGAAATTGAACGGCAGCCGCGCTGCTTTGAATCCCGCCGCGTCGATGCGTTCGGTGATTTCCCGTTCGGTATAGGTCGTGATGCCAAGGCTCGCGCGGATGCGCCGATAGGGGGAAAGCACGGTACGCACGAGCCCTGCGATCGCGGCACCGAGAAAGTCGTTTCGCCAAGCGTACCTTAACAGCGCCAGCGCGTCGGAGACGGGGCTCACGCCGGGCGGCACCACATCGGCCAGCACCAGCCGGCCGTCTGGCGTCAGCAATCTGCGCCAGGTGCGCAGCAGTGCGTCGAGCTCGTCGCGCGTCAGATACTGGGCGACCGAATTGGCAACGACCAGATCCAGCGTTCCGGCCGGAATGGCCTGAAGCTCGTCCGGGCCGATCACCTTGATGTTCGGCTGCCCTCCGAAACGGGTCCGCAGATGATCGCGAACGCGCGCCGCGGCCTCGCATAGCCAGAGCTGTCCGACGCTTGCCGCGACCCGGTCCGCATGCGTGGCCTCGCCGCAACCGAAATCGAGGACCTGCGCACCGGGCGCCGGCCCCAACTGCAGAATACGGTCAGCGACTTCACGATAATGCTGGTCGAGATGCCGTGCATTCACATAGATCGAATGTTCGGAATTCCAGAAACTGATCCAGTTGTCTTGCGACATGACGAAGCTACCGCGCGTTGCCGTTTGGCGGCACGAACCAGACCGGCGATATCTCCGACTGCATCGTGCTGTGAATAAACTGCCACACCAGCGTGATCTTACTTGTATGCAGGATGTGCTCGCTTGCGCGTATCGTCATCATCGCCGGCTCGTTGCCCTCTCATTATGCGCGGCAAGGATGAGGGAAATCTGGCAAGGGCCGGTTTGATTGAACTGAAGGAGTTGTCGTTCGGCGGGTGGAACCTATATTCGGATGGGGACGTTAGTGGGTCTGAAAGCCCCTGTCCATTGCGGCGGGCCGCCGCCGCTTGTCACAAAGGATTTAGCCGTGAACAAGCCCGTCAAGTTCGATCCCAAACAGAAAGTTGCGCCTGCTCTCGATACGCCGACTGATTTGTCACAGGAGGGCGTCGACAAGATCTCGGCGGCGATGAACGTGATCCTCGCCGATTCATTCGCGCTTTACTTGAAGACCAAGAACTTCCACTGGCACGTCTCCGGACCGCATTTTCGCGACTATCACTTGCTGCTCGACGAACAGTCGGCCGCGATCCTTGCGACGACCGATGAGATTGCCGAGCGCGTCCGCAAGATAGGCGGTGCGACGCTGCGTTCGATCGGTCACATCAGCAAGCTGCAGACCATCGACGACAATGACGAGCCGTTCGTGCCGGCGCGCGACATGCTGCGCGAACTCATGAATGACAATAAGGCGGTGGTGAAGACCATGCGCGAAGCGCACGAGATCGCCGACAAATACAATGACAGCGCCACCGCAAGTTTGCTCGAGAACTTCATTGACGAGGCGGAGAAGCGGACCTGGTTCCTGTTCGAAGCGAGCCGCGACGCGGGTGACAACGCCCGCTGAATTGTACGGATCCACGGCCGACGGGTTTCAGCCAGGATCGATTTTATCGGCAGCGACCGAATGGAGCGGCCGGCGGCGGCTCCATTCGCGGTTTCACCTTGCTTTCGAAGGGGCCATCCGGAGAATCCCGACGTGACCATCGTGAATGGTTGCGGGATTGTCGCGGGCCTGGAGCATGGCTGGGTCATCGCTTTGTGCTCGGCAATTTCACGCTGAGCTTTTATCCTTGCGCCGGCGCTGTTTCTTTTGGAGGGCTGCCGGCGGCCACATCTACCAGATGGTCACGGCTCAAAACTTCGCCCCGGTAACGCCGGCATGATCTGCATCCTCGTGCCGGTGTTCGGTTTTGTATTCCTCTGTCTTCAATACCGCTATCAGCGTGAAGGCCGTTCCGCCGCGCCGGCGAGTGTCACAGCTGCATAGTCGCGCGCGATGGATGGAGCTCATTCCGTCCGCCTGCCGCGGATTCCTTCGACCGAACGCTGCGGCCGATCAAATTTAGGAAAGTCTGATGAACTTGCAGCAGTGAAGGTACATGAATCCTCGGTTTGATCAGCGCGATCGCAATGAAGCTGGGCAAGACGAGCATCGAAGGATGAGGATGGGAGCGGGACGCAAGACAGCCCTTGCCGCGCTGGTGGCCGGAGTCCTCACGGGAGCCGTTGTTGCGCAAGAGTCGGCTTCGAAAGATGATCCGATCTGGACCGTTCCTGAAGTTGGCGCGTTGCCGAACGACAAGCATGGTCGGCTGGTGCGGCGAGGTCGGGATTTGATCACTGCCACTTACGCGCATATCGGACCGTTCGCTGCGCCGGCGAAGCGTTATGCGGGCAATAATCTGGCTTGCAGCAACTGTCATCTCGAGGCCGGCACGAAGAAGTTTGCGGTGCCAATTTTCGGGCTGTTCGAGGAATTTCCGCAATATAGCGCGCGGACCGGCGCCGAGATCAGCATCGAGGATCGCATCAATGGTTGCATGACGCGCAGCATGAACGGGCGTCCTCTGCCGCTGAACTCGCCGGAAATGAAGGCCATCGTTGCCTATATCAAATTCCTGTCGACTGGCGTGCCGCCGGGCCGGAAAGTGCCGGGCCTCGGTGTGGGCCGGATGCCGGAGCTCCAGCGGGCCGCTGATCCAGTGCGCGGCAAATCGATCTACGCCAAGGCCTGCGTCGCGTGCCACAACATCAACGGCGAGGGCGTGCCCATAACCCATCCCATGACCAAACTCGGCTACATGGTGCCGCCGTTGTGGGGGCCGGACACGTTTAACGACGGCGCCGGCATGAATCGGCTCATCACCATCGCGAACTTCGTTCACTTCAACATGCCGCATGGCGCCGATTATCTGGACCCGCAGCTCTCGGCGGAAGATGCGTGGGATGTCGCAGCCTATGTCGTTTCACAGCCGCGGCAGCACAAGGATGGCCTTGACCGCGATTATCCGGACCTGCTGACGAAGCCGGTCGATGCGTCCTATGGCCCCTATGCCGACAGCTTCAGCCAACAACAGCACAAGTACGGTCCATTCGCGCCCATTCGAGACGAACTGAAACGCCTCAAGTCCGAGAAGGGGAGCGGGCAGGGACCACAAAGTCCGCGCTAAGTGGGGGCAAGCCTCACGCGGCCTTCGGCAACGGAATCTCGAACACCAGGCACGTCGTCGTCGCGTGCGCCAGGAGCTTCCCGCTCGCGTCCCTTAGATGTGCCTCGGCGGTTGCTGCGCGGCGGCCCGCACTCAGGACGCGTCCCTCGGCGCGGACCGGACCGGTGTCCTTGGTGATCGCCTTGATGAAGCTGATCTTGAATTCCAGTGTCGTGTAACCCTGGCCCTTGTCCATCATGGTGTGCACAGACACGCCAAGCACCGTATCCATCAAGGTCGCGGCATAGCCGCCGTGCACCGTGCCGATCGGATTGTAGTAGTCGAACGAGGGAATGGCCTCGGCCAGGGCGTAGCCCTTCTCGACCTTCGTCACCAGAAATTCCATGGCGCGTGTGATCGGCGGAGCCGGCATCTTCCCATCGACGACGGCTTGCATGAATTCGAGCCCGGTCATCGACGCCATCACTTGCGGCGGGACGACGTCGTAGGTGCGCTCTTCCTTCAGCAGCGCGGCAATGTCCTTGGGGGCGGCGGCGTTCATCACTTGAAAATCTCCAGCATGCACTTTATGATTACGATCGTAATTATTAATTCAATGCCTGTCCAGAACGGCGATGGGAAGGCTGCCATGCCCGGAGTTCGTCGCCGCGCTTGGGGAGATCGATGATGCGGATCTCGAAGGAAAAGGCGGCTGCGAACCGTGATGAGGTCGTCGTCGCCGCGGCACGATTGTTTCGCGCCCGCGGCCTCGACGGTGTCGGCGTCGACGCGGTGGCGGAGGCGGCTGGCCTGACCCACGGCGCGGTCTACAGCCATTTCAAATCCAAGAATGCGCTTGCTGCCCAGGCCGTCCGTCAAGCACTGCATCAATCCATGCGCGAATGGCTTTCGCTGACGGAGGGCCCATCGGCAACGGATGCTTTCGAGAAGCTGCTGAAGACCTACGTATCGCGCTCCCATCGCGATCATCCCGAAGCCGGCTGCTCGGTCGCCGCAATCGGTGCCGATGCGAACCGCGGCGATGACGATCTACGCGAGGTCTTTCGCGACGGGGTGACCCAGTTCATCGAGGTGCTGGCGGCTGTATCCCCTGATGCCACCGAGGTAGACAGGCGCCGCACAGCCATCCTACGCGCGGCGGCGATGGTCGGTGCGCTTGTGATGTCGCGCGCCGCCGCGGCCGACAAGGCTCTGTCGGACGAGATCCTCGCGGTGGTCCGTCGCCGGTTGATCGACGTTGGCGTGGGCGGCCCGTTGGCGGGGTGAGTTGAGCGCTCACACCGGTCTCTTTGGTGCCTTCCTGGTCTCCTGTTTCCGGCGCTTGCACCAACTCGCCGCAAGCCTGCGTGCGAGAAACAAAGGACACTGGCAAGTTGTAACTTTAGTGCGGGTTGGTGCCGACGTTCCGGTGAATAGGCTTGCAGCCAGGCTGATCGGGACGTCAGAAATACCGCACGAGCCTGATTGTTCGGGCAACGTCTCTTCATCGAGGCGCAGGGGAGCTTTCCGTGACGACCTTCGAATGGATCATCGGTCTCCTGTTGGGGGCCATTCTGCTTTCGGCCATAGCGCGCAGGCTGAACGTGCCGTATCCGACGTTCCTCGCACTCGGTGGCGCGGGGCTGGCGTTTCTGCCGGTGGCTCCGGAATGGACGCTTGAACCGGAGCTCGCGCTTGCGCTGTTCGTTGCGCCCGTGCTGCTTGATGCCGCGTATGATACGTCGCTGCGCGATCTCCGGGACAATTGGCTTGCCGTCTCCACCCTCGTCGTGATCGCCGTCGGCGTGACGACCGCGAGCGTGGCCGTCGTCGTTCACTGGCTGGTGCCAGCAATGCCCTGGGCTGCAGCGGTTGCGCTCGGAGCGATCGTGGCGCCGCCCGATGCGGCGGCTGCGACCGCAATCCTGCGGCAGGTCAGGATTCCTCATCGCCTCCTGAAAATTCTGGAAGGCGAGAGCCTTCTGAACGACGCCAGCGCGCTGCTGATCTATCGCGTCGCCGTGGGAGCGGTCGCGGTGCAATCGCTGGAGGTGAGCGAGATCGCGCCGTCGGTGCTGATCGCGCTGGTCGGAAGCCCTGTCGCCGGCTACCTGTTCGCAAAGCTGACGGCGCGGATCAGTGCGCGCATCGAGGATCCGCCGAGCGCGGTCATCATGCAGTTCGCCAACACGTTTCTTGTCTGGATCGTTGCCGAGAACCTCGGCCTCTCCGCCATTCTTACCATCGTCGTCTATGCGGTGACGATTGCGCGCACGGCGCCGGGTAGCACGCCCGCGCGGATTCGCGTTCCATCGTATGCGGTGTGGGAAACCGCGGTGTTTGTCCTCAATGTGCTGGCGTTCGTGCTGATCGGCATGCAGCTTCGCCCCATTCTCGGCAACCTCCCGCAAGAATTGCGGATGGACTATCTCGCCGTCGCAGGTGCCGTGCTGCTCACGGTGATCGCCGTCCGGCTCGTGTGGGTGATGGCGTTCAATACCGGTTTGCGCATGTACATTGCGCGCTACGGGTTTCATCCGCGTCGGCCGGTGATGCGACCGAGTGCGCAGGGCGGCTTCCTCGTTGCATGGTGCGGCATGCGCGGAATCGTTACGCTCGCGGCCGCGTTCGCGCTGCCTGACGGGTCCGCGGGCAGCACAATGTTTCCTTATCGCGACCTCATCCTTCTGACCGCGTTCGTCGTCGTGCTCGGATCGTTGCTGATCCAGGGGCTGACGCTCGGTCCATTGGTAAGGCTCTTGAAGATGGACACGGCCGATCCGGTCGCGCGCGAGGTCGGCTTTGCCCGCGGCGTTGCGTATCGCGCCGCGCTCGCCGCCATCGATGGGGACGACAGCGAGGCCGCGCGCCTCGTGCGAAAGGAATATCAGGCGGTGCTCAGTCGCAGCGGTGCTGATCAAGGGGAATTCGCCGAAAGCGAGCTGCCGGCTGATCCGCTGCGACGGCGAGGTCTCGCAGCGGCGCGCCAGGCGATCCTTGCGCTGAGGGATGCCGACGACATCGGCGATGATGCTTTCCATCGTCTGGAGGAAGAACTCGACTTCGCCGAGCTCAATGCTGGCGGCAGAGCAGCATAGCGCAGGGAGTTGTTCGCGCCGTCGCCGGAATATTGACACGGTGCATATTTCCTCTACGAGCCCTCTCGGGAGGAAATCACATGTATACGCGACGTGCTCTAACCGGTGCCTTACTTGCCTGTGCGGCACTTCCCCGTTTCGCATCGGCGCAGTCGGCCTGGCCAGCATCGCGGTCGATCGAGGTCATCGTGCCGTATCCACCCGCGGGCGGCATCGACATCATGGCTCGTCTGTTGACGAAACACCTGCCGAGCCAGCTGACCGGCGCGAACTTCATCGTAACCAACCGCGCCGGCGCAGGGGGGCAGATCGGCAACGAAGCGATCTTCGCCGCCCGTCCTGACGGCTTCACGCTGGGGGCTGTCGCAACCCAGGGCTTCATCACCAAGGCGCTGGATAAGCCCGTCCGCTACAAGACCGCCGAGTACACCTTCCTCGCGAATGTGGTGGACGATCCTGGCGCGTTCTGGGTCAGGCAGGATTCTCCGCTTCGTACCCTGAGCGATCTGCGTACCGCCATGTCGAAGGGGCACGAGACCGTGTCGGTCGGCACCGCCGCCGGCACCTCCTCGGATGATCATCTGCTGCTGCTGGCCTTCGAGGCCGCTGCCGGGGCGAAGGCGCTGCACGTGCCCTACAACGGGACCGCCGTCGCAGTCCGTGATCTGATGGGCGGGCAAGTCGACGTTGCCTCCTACAATGTCAGTGAGGGACTGGCTCTGGCACGGGAGGGCCGCACGCGTTGCCTCGGTCAGGCGGGCTCGGCACGCTGGTCTCCGCTGGCCGACGTTCCGACCTTCCGCGAGGAGGGCCTGGATGTGCTCGGCGGATCCGCGCGTGGCTTCGTCGGCCCGCCCGGCCTGCCGGCTGAAATCACCGACCGGCTCCTGACAGCATTCCATGCGACTCTCGCCGATCCCACGTTCCTGGCCGATGCGGAGCGGGCGAACCTGCCGCTGCGGCCGCTTGTGGGCGATGCCTATCGAGCCGCGGTTCTGGCGGAAGAGGTCGCCGTGAAGCGGCTCTATGAACGTGCGCCCTGGTCCACCCAGCCCTGATCCGAAAACCTTTCAAGCAGATCGCCAGTCCATGCCCCACGTGGTCATCGCCGACCCGATTCACCCTGATGGCGTCCAGCGCCTGATCGATGCCTCAGGGCTGACCTTGAACTACGCCGGGCAAGCCGGATGCCCCGCGCTTGCGGAGCAACTCCGGACAGCGGAGGCGGTCATCGTGCGCGGCACGAGGGTGGACTCCGCCTTCCTGGCCATGGCGCCGCGGTTGCGCATGGTCTGCCGCCACGGCGTCGGCTACGACTTGGTGGACGTCCCCGCGGCGACACGCGCAGGTGTCGCGGTGATGATCACGCCTGAAGCCAATGCGGCTTCGGTGGCTGAGCACGCGCTGATGCTGATGCTGGCGGTGTCGCGTCGCGTGCTGCCGGTCGCTGCGGGGGTGCGCGCTGGGCAATGGCGGGTGCAGGGCCAATCGCACACCTTCGAACTCGGTGGGCGCCGGGTGCTGGTGGTGGGATTCGGTCGGATCGGCACGCGCGTCGCACGGCTCTGTGCAACCTTCGGAATGCAGGTCCTGGTGCATGATCCATTCATTCCCGCCGGCACCATTCGCGGCGCAGGTTATGAGGTGGTGAAGGATCGAGATGCCGGCCTGGCCGTCGCCGACGTGGTCACGCTGCACCTGCCGGCCAGCGAGGCCACGCGCGGAATGGTCGAAGTCGGCTTCCTCGCCGCGATGAAGCCCGGCGCCGTGCTGATCAACACCGCCCGCGGCACGCTGGTGGACGAGGCGGCTCTGGAGGCCGCTTTGCGCTCAGGCCATCTCGGCGGGGCCGGGCTGGATGTGCTGCGCGTGGAGCCGATGCGTGAGCCGCCCGGCTTTCTGTCGTTGGAGAATGTCGTGGTCACGCCTCACGTCGCTGCCAGCACCGCCGAGGGACTACGACGGATGGCCTGGGACGCGGCCGGCAACGTTATCGACTTTCTGGAAGGGCGTCCGGACCGGGATGCCGTCGTGAACCTCGAAGCCTTGGACGACAAAGCCTTGGACGACAAAGCCTTGGACGACAAAGCCTTGGACGACCGATAAGCCGTCGCACGCCGTAGCCTGGTCGGCGTTCGTCAGAGGTTACGTCAAGAAACGCGGGCCGGCTTGCGCTTGCGCATCAGCTCGGCAAAGCGCTTGAAGAGATAGTGGGAATCGCGCGGCCCGGGCGAGGCTTCGGGGTGATACTGCACCGAGAATACCGGCTTGTCGGACAGCGCGATGCCGCAGTTGGAGTCGTCGAACAGCGAAACATGGGTCTGCTCGACATTCTTCGGCAGCGTGGTCTTGTCGACGGCGAAGCCGTGATTCATTGAGGTGATTTCGACCTTGCCGGTGGTCATGTCCTTCACCGGATGGTTCGCGCCGTGGTGACCCTGATGCATCTTCACGGTCTTGCCGCCGAGCGCGAGGCCGAGCATCTGGTGGCCAAGGCAGATGCCGAAGGTCGGCACGCCCTTCTCGACAATCTCCTTGATCACCGGCACCGCATACTTGCCGGTCTCGGCCGGATCGCCCGGGCCGTTCGACAAGAACACGCCGTCCGGTTTCATCGCCAGAATATCTTCAGCCGTCGTCGTTGCCGGCACGACCGTCACCTTGCAGCCTTCGCCCGCGAGCAGTCGCAGGATGTTGCGCTTGATGCCGTAATCGATGGCAACGACGTTGAACTCGTGCTGGTCCTGCCTGCCAAAGCCCTCGCCCCAGACCCACGGCGTTTCGTCCCAGACGAAGCGCTGTGCGCTCGTCACCATCGGCACAAGGTCCATGCCTTCCAGGCCAGGCCAGTCCGCCGCTTCCTTCTTCAGCGCGTCCAGGTCGAATTTGGCTGTCGCAGCGTGGGCAATCACCGCGTTCGGCATGCCCTTGGTGCGGATCAGCGCGGTCAGCGCGCGCGTGTCGATGCCGGCCAGGCCGATGATGCCGCGCGCCTTCAGCCACTGGTCGAGGTGGCGCGTCGCGCGGTAGTTTGAGGGATCGGTGATGTCGGCGCGCAGGATCACACCGCAGGCGCCCGGCCGTGCCGCCATGTTCAGCGCCTCGATGTCTTCCTCGTTGGTGCCGACGTTACCGACATGCGGAAAGGTGAAGGTGATGATCTGTCCGGCGTAAGACGGGTCGGTGAGGATCTCCTCATAGCCGGTCATCGCCGTGTTGAAGCAGACTTCGCCGACGGCCTTGCCTTCGGCGCCGAGGCCGAAGCCCTCCAGCACAGTGCCATCCGCGAGCACGAGGAGCGCGGTCGGTTTCGGTTCCGGCCAGGCGGCTGCAGCGTCCATTTGGGTCATGAGCGCACGAAATAGTCTTGGTCCGTTGGACAGTCAACGCCTATGACGGACTGTCAACGGCAAGCAGGCTGGCGTGCCGGATTGGACGGGGACACCGGGCCGGCGGGCCTGAACCGTTGTGAATCGGTCCTGAAGGTCCTAAATCATCGCGCAACGTAAGGAGACTGCCATGCTGCGCGACGCGATCAATACCGCCGTCAAGGAGGCCATGAAGGCCAAGGAGGAGCGCAAGCTCTCCACGCTGCGCATGATGAACTCGACCATCAAGAATGCCGATATCGAGGCGCGCGGCCAGGGCAAGCCGCAGCTGCCCGACGAGGAACTGCTCAGCCTGTTCCAGAAAATGATCAAGCAGCGCCAGGAGTCGGTCGAGCTTTACGACAAAGGCGGCCGCGCCGAGCTTGCCGCGCAGGAGCGCGAGGAGATCGCGGTGATCTCTACCTACTTGCCGAAGCAGCTTTCCGAGGACGACGTGAAGGCCGCGATCGCCGCCGCCATCAAGGAGACGGGCGCAGCCAGCATGAAGGACATGGGCAAGGTGGTCGCCTCGCTCAAGGCGAAGTACGCCGGGCAGATGGACTTCGGCAAGGCCTCCGGCCTGGTGAAGGCCGCGCTCTCCGGCTGAGGCCGGCCGAGGTCCCCCTCGTAGAGGGTTTCTTCAGGCGATGGCGGGCGCTACTCTGCCCGCCATGCTCACCGAAACCTCTGACTACGAGAAGCTCCGCCGCGACTTCCGCTGGAACGTACCGGAGCATGTCAATATCGGCACTGCAACCGTCGACAAGCATGCGGACGGCTCAGGCAGGCTCGCGCTGATCGACGTCGGCGCGGATGGCCGTACGGTCCATTATTCGTTCGACGACATGCTGAGAGCTTCGAACCGCTTCGCCAATGTGCTGCAGGCGGACGGGTTGACGCGCGGCGACCGCGTCGCCGTGTTCCTGTCCCAGTCGGTCGAGCTGCCGGTGGCGCATCTCGCCGCGTTCCGCTCCGCCCTGATCTCTGTGCCGCTGTTCACCTTGTTCGGTGAGGACGCGCTCGAGTTTCGTCTGGCGAACTCGGAAGCGAAGGCCATCGTCACCGACGAGAGCGGGCTCGAAAAGCTCGCGCGCATCAGCGACCGGCTGCCGGCTTTGAAGCGCATCTATGTGGTCGGCGAGCATGCGCCCGCGGGCACCATCTCGTTTCGCAAGGCGATGGATGGCGCGTCCGATGCCTTCACGCCGGCCATCACCCGCGCCGATGATCCGGCGATCATCATCTACACCTCGGGCACCACCGGAAATCCAAAAGGCGCGCTGCACGCGCATCGCGTGCTGCTCGGCCATCTGCCGAACATCCAGATGTGCCACGACTTCTTTCCGAAACCGAACGACGTCTACTGGACGCCGGCCGACTGGGCCTGGATCGGCGGCCTGTTCAATGCGCTGTTTCCGGCCTGGTACTTCGGCGTGCCGATCGTCGCCAGCCGGGCGCGAAAGTTCGAGCCGCAGGCGGCCATCAAGCTGATGGCGGATCACAAGATCCGCAACGTGTTCTTCCCGCCGACCGCGCTGAAGCTGATGCGTCAGGCAGGCGTGAGGGCCGACGGCGTCAACCTGCGCAGCATCATTTCCGGCGGCGAGTCGCTCGGCGCGGAATTGCTCGACTGGGTCCGCTTAACGTTCGGCATCGACGTGCACGAAATTTTCGGCCAGACCGAGTGCAACCTTTGCGTCGGCAATAACGCAAAGCTGTTTCCGATCCGGCCCGGCTCCATGGGCCGCGCCGTTCCGGGCTTTGATGTGCGCGTGCTCGACGAGGCCGGCGAAGAGGTGCCGAACGGCACGACCGGTGGCATTGGCATTCATCGCGGAACAGCCTCGACCATGCTCGAATACTGGAAGAACCCCGAGGCGACGGCGAACAAGTTCACCAAGGACTTCCTGATGACCGGCGACCTCGGTCGCAGAGATGACGACGGCTACTTCTGGTACATCAGCCGCGAGGACGACGTGATCACCTCGGCCGGTTACCGCATCGGTCCTGCGGAGATCGAGAACACGCTGATCAAGCATGCCGCAGTGGCGATCGCTGCTGTCGTCGGCATTCCCGATCCGATCCGCACCGAAGCGATCAAGGCCTGGATCGTGCTGCGCCCGGGCTTCCCGCCGAGCAACGAGCTCGCGCAGGAAATCCAGGAGTTCGTCAAGGTGCGGCTCTCGGCGCACGAATATCCGCGCCACGTCGCCTTCACCGACTCGCTGCCGATGACCGCAACCAGCAAGGTGATCCGGCGCGAATTGCGGGCGAGGGGATAAAGGTCACTCCCCCGGCAGCTTGATGCCGAGCTTCTTCAGCGCTTCGAGCATCTCACGCGGCGGCTGCATCGCAATGCTCGGCGCCTTTCCCGTCTCCAGCAGACTCTTCAGGCTGGACAGGATCGCCGGCCAGCCCTGCCGGCCGCCCGAGAGAATTTCGTCGCTGATCGGCCGGTCGTGCAGCTGCGACATCGTCAGCCGCACCGTGTCGCCTGCGACCTCGAGGTCGTAGCGCACGAGTTCGACGCCGAGCGCCTCGACCAGGCCCGGCCAGTTGACGTTGAAGGTGACGGTCAGCTTTCGCGGCCGTTCGCACTCGACGACTTCGCCCGAGATGTGCACCGAGCCGTCCGGCGCACGCAGCACGAAGGCGCCGCCGATCCGTTCGTCCACCTCGACAGCGAGGCCGTGGAAGTATTGTCGGCTGAACTCCGCAGAGGTCAGCGCCTCCCAGACCTTTTCAGGCGTGGACGCGATGTAGATCGAGTAGACGATGCCGGGTTTGTACTTGCTGATGTCCATTTCGAAGTCCCGTGATGATTTGAAGTTGGCAACTTGCGCGTCAGCGCACCGCGGCGATTTCCATGGCCTCGAACGGGATGACGAGCGGTTCATTCCGCTCCAGCAAGCTCTTCAGGCTCGCAAGGATGGCCGGCCATCCCTTCGAAATGCCATCGATCACGACGCTGTCGGGGGCGAAGTCGTCATGCGTCAGGGTCAGCTTCACGAGCTTCCCGTAAGCCTCCAGCACGAACGTCACGCGCGACGGTCTTTCCTTCCGGGCTTTCTCGTTGAGCTCGTGGTGGAACGTATAGGACAACCGCTTCGGTGGATCGCATTCGAGCACGGTGCCCGTATCGGTGACTTGGCCGTCCATCACCAGGGCGAGGGGCGATCCGACGGACCAGTCGCTCCTGAGCTCCGTATTGAACCAGTAGCGTTTGGTGAATTCGCTTCCGGTCAGCGCCTGCCAGAGCTTCTCTCGCGTGGTCTCGATGTAGGTGACATAGACGAATTCCGGCCTACTCATCACGCTTCTCCAGTTGCCGTTTCAATTCGCTCAGCGCATCGAGCCGTGTGCGCTCGAATTTCCTGATCCAGCGATCGCCGATCTGATGAATCGGCACCGGATTGAGATAGTGCAGCTTCTCCCGCCCGTGCTTGAGCGTGACGACGAGGTTGGCGTCCTCCAGGAGCTTCAAGTGCTTGGTGACCGCCTGCCGCGTCATCGCAAGCCCTTCACAAAGCTCGTTCAGCGTCTGCCCGTTCCGCGCGTGCAGCCGGTCAAGCAACTGCCTCCGGGAAGCATCCGCGAGCGCCCTGAAGACATCGTCCATGGATGGATAATAGGCAACCAAATGGTTGCATGTCAAGTGGCCAATATTGGCCACGAGTGTCGTGCAGGCTGTAAACTCGCCCGGCATCACGGAAGGAAATCAAACATGTCCCTCGAACTCTATCTCGCCTATGTCGTTGCCTGCATCGTGCTGGCGATGGTGCCCGGGCCGAACGTCACGGTGCTGATCGCCAACGGCTTGAAGCACGGCACGCGAGCGGCGCTGATCTGCCTTCTGGGCACCCAGGTCGGTCTCGCGATCGTCATCGCCATCGTCGGCGCCGGGCTGACGACGCTGATGGCCACCATGGGCTACTGGTTCGACTGGGTGCGGCTCGCAGGTGCTGCCTACCTGATCTGGATCGGCATCGGCATGCTGCGCGCCAAAGGCGGGCTGTCGCTCGATAGCGCCTCGGCGCCGCCGCGCGGCGGTTTCTTCCTGCAAGGTTTCCTTGTGCTGTTGAGCAATCCGAAAGTGCTGGTGTTCTTCGGCGCGTTCATTCCGCAGTTCGTCGACATGAAGGGCGACCACTTCGCGCAGGTGGCGCTGCTCGGCGTCACGTTCATGGCCGTCGCCGCCATCACCGATGCGGTCTATGCGGTGCTGGCCGGACGCGCGCGAGCATTCCTGTCGGCGCATCGGGCGCGCCTGCTGTCGCGCCTTTCCGGCGTGTTCATGATCGGCGGCGGCGTCTGGCTGGCCTTTACGCGGGCGAGATAGGCTTATCCCGTGATCACGCCGAGCTGCCGCTCCGCTTGGTGAAAGATGCGTGTCAGCCGTTCCGCCCACGCGCGCTGGCCTGCTTCGTCGCCGATCAGATCCTGGCGGATCTCGATGCCGGTGTGGACGAGCCCGCGCGGCTCTGCATGCACCGGGATCGCATAATCCGTTGCGTCGCTCGCCGCATAGGGTTGATTGTCGCCGACGACCAGATCGCCCTCGGCATGCAGCAGCGCCATCAGGATCTTCGCCAGCCGCGCGTCGCGATTGTAGAGCATGCCGATATGCCACGGCCGTTCGACGCCCGCATAGACCGGCGTGAAGGAATGCATTGCGACGAAAACCGTGGTGCGGTTGTCGCGTGCGCGTTCGTCGAGGATGTCGGCGATGCGATCGTGATACGGCTGGAAGATCTCCTTGCGCCGTGCCGCGGCGCTCTCATCGGAGATGTTTTCGTTGCCCGGAATCGGCGTCGCTTCGCTCAACACCGGGATCGACGACGACACGCCCGGCGGCCGGTTGCAGTCGATCACGAGGCGCGAATAGCGCTGCGCGATCATGTGCGCGTCGAGCGCTTTTGAAAGCAGCGCCGTCACACCGGCGATGCCGATATCCCAGGCGATGTGCCGCTCCCATTCCGCTGGCGGCACACCCAGATCGCCGAGTGCGCGTGGGACCAGCCGTCCGTAGTGATCGCAGGTGAAAAGAAAGGGGGATGGGCCGGAAACGTTGTTTTCGAGGACGGGAAAAGGTTCGTCGGCAGCAAGCAGCATTGACGTCGTTGTCTCCGTTCGATTGTGTGCGTCCTTGCGAGCCGCGAGAATGCAGTCTTAGCATCCGCAACGGCGAAGGAAAGAGGCTGCAAGTTGAGCACCGACCATCTCTTTGTCTTCGGCACATTGCTGAGCGGCTACGATCATCCGATGGCGCGGCTGTTGTCGCGCGAGGCGGATTTGATCGGCGAAGCGAGCTGCCGGGGACGTCTCTATCTCGTCAAGCATTATCCCGGCATGGTGATTTCCGCCGACCAGGCCGAACAGGTGTTCGGCGAGCTCTACCGTCTGCGGCAGCCGCGCGAGCTGCTGCGCACGCTGGACGATTATGAAGGCTGCGGCGAGAACGACGTCAGGCCGCACGAGTTCGTCCGGCAGCATGTCGCCGTCGCGATGCGCGATCGCACGTTGCAGGCCTGGACCTATCTCTACAACCGTCCCGTGGCGCATCTTCCGCGCATCGCGTCGGGGCGGTTCCTGCAGCATTAGGGCTCGGTCGCATGTGAATGCCGGGGACAAGCCTAGGCCCGGTCCCAACGAAACCCTATAATGATCAGTCAGTCCTGACTTAGGTCCCCATGCGTTTCACGCCCCAGTTTCTCGATGAGCTGCGTGCGCGGCTTCCGGTGTCGGAAGTCGTGGGCCGGCGCGTGAAGCTGAAGAAGGCGGGGCGCGAGTTCAAGGGCCTGTCGCCGTTCCAGCAGGAGAAGACGCCCTCGTTCTTCGTCAACGACCAGAAGCAGGCGTGGTTCGATTTTTCCTCGGGCCGGAACGGCAACATCTTCGACTTCGTCATGCATACCGAAGGCTGCTCGTTCCCGGAGGCGGTCGAACGGCTCGCGGCGATGGCCGGCCTCGCGATTCCGCAAAGCTCTCCTGATGCGGATCGCAAGGAGCAGCGGCGAAAAACGCTGCACGACGTGATGGAACTCGCGACGACGTTCTTTGCTGAAACGCTGGCGTCGAAAAACGGCGCCAAGGCGCGCGGCTATCTCGCCGACCGTGGCATCGATCCGACAACCCAGCTCAAGTTCCGCATGGGCTACGCCCCGCCGGAGCGCTTCGCGCTGAAGGAGCATCTCGGCAAGGCCGGCGTTCCGGTCGAGGACATGGTCGAGGCCGGGCTCCTGATCGGCGGCGACGACATTCCCGTGCCTTACGACCGGTTCCGCGACCGTGTGATGTTTCCGATTACCGACATGCGCGGCCGCGTCATCGCCTTCGGCGGTCGCGCGCTGGATAAGGACGCGCCGGCGAAATACCTGAATTCGCCGGAGACGCCGCTGTTTCACAAGGGCGACAATCTCTACAACATCGCTGCGGCCCGCCAGGCCGCGCACGAAGGCGCCACTCCGATCGTCGTCGAAGGCTATGTCGACGTGATCGCCATGGTGACGTCAGGCTTTCCGGCGGCGGTGGCGCCGCTCGGCACCGCGCTCACCGAGAATCAGCTCGCGCTGCTCTGGCGCATGGCGGATGAGCCGATCCTCTGCTTCGACGGCGACCGGGCCGGGCAGAAAGCGGCGTTCCGCGCCGCCGATCTCGCGCTTCCGCATCTGAAGCCCGGCAAGAGCCTGCGCTTCGCGCTTCTGCCTGAAGGACAGGATCCCGACGACCTCGCGCGCTCCGGCGGGCGTGCTGCGATCGAGGAGGTCGTCGCTGCCACGCGTCCGCTCGCCGAAATCATCTGGCAGCGGGAGGTCGAGGGCGGAACGTATGCGACGCCCGAACAGCGGGCGGCGCTGGAGGCGCGGATCAACGAGCTGGCGCAGAGCGTCCGCGACGAGGTGGTCCGCAAATATTATCGGCAGGATCTGCAGGAGCGGTTGCAACGACTGTTTCAGCCGGCAGGCGCCGATGGCGGCTACCGCAGCCACCGCGCCGGGCCGGGACAGGGCGGGTTCCCGCGGCAGCGGAACGAATCGGCATCGCGTTTTCCGCGCCCCGGCACAGGTTTCGGCGGCCGGGGTGGTAACGGACGAGGTTTTGCACAGGCAGGCGCTGCCGCGTTTCGGCAGGGGCCGTATCAGCCGGCGAGCGCGCAGCTCGCAGCGAGCCCGCTGGTGCGCGGTCAGCGTTCGGTGCTGTCCCGGCGCGAGGCGTTGATCCTGCTCATGCTGATCAACCACCCTTGGTTGTTGCACGATCATCTCGAAGAAGTCGCTGCGCTCGAGCTCGCGCATCCGCAAGCGCATCGCCTGCGAGCTGCGATCATCGCCGCATGGGCCGGCGACCATCATCATTCCGGCGAGCCGGATGAGCAAAGCGAGAAGCTGCGTGCGGACCTGGTCAAGGCCGGATTTTCGGAGCTACTTCAAAGGGTTGAACGATCGATTACAACCGCAGCGGTGTGGGGTGCGCAAGCGGGAGCAGCGATCGATGATGTTTTGGCGACTTGGAAGCAACTCGTTGCCTTGCATCATCAATGGCATTCCCTACTTAGGGAATTGAGGGACGCCGAACTGGCCCTGGGTCAGGACGCGACCGAATCCAATTATGGCTGGTTGCGGGACGTGAAGACGAGACTCGCTGCCATGGAAGGCACCGAAGCCCTGATCGAGGGCTTTGGGGAATTGTCCGGACGGGCCCAGAAGGGCATGTAGCGAAACCCGTTTGTCCCGTCGGGAACCAGAAAAAGACTCGCCAAAACGGATGTTTGGCCGCAGATACAGGGTTAATCGAGGTTTAACGAGACTCCGCCCTATTAGTAGAGGGCAACGAATCGGGTGGCGCCCTCAAGGCACCGCCCCTTTTCTGCGTAGGGCGCATGCGGTCAGCCGCAAGGCGGGGATGAACAAATCGGAGGCGGGGTTATTGCCTCCAAGCGATTGAGACGAGTTGAGCGCGCAAGCGGCAAGGCGCGTTGCAGGAGCGGATGAATGGCCACGAAGGCGAAAGCAGCGGTACAAGTGAAGGAAGTCGCCAAGGCGGAGAGGCCGGCCGAGGCGCCCGAAAAGGAAGCGGCCGACGCTCCTTCCGGTCCTTTGCTCGATCTGTCTGACGCCGCCGTCAAGAAAATGATCAAGCAGGCGAAGAAGCGCGGCTTCGTCACTTTCGATCAGCTCAATGAAGTGCTTCCGTCGGAATCGACCTCGCCCGAGCAGATCGAGGACGTGATGGCGATGCTCTCGGACATGGGCATCAACGTCTCCGAGAACGACGACGAGAACGAGGACGAGGACAAGGAAGACGACGACGAGCCCGATACCGAGCTCGTCGAGGTCACGCAGAAGGCCGTCACCGAAACCAAGAAGTCCGAGCCGGGCGAACGCACCGACGATCCCGTGCGCATGTATCTGCGCGAGATGGGTTCGGTCGAGCTGCTCTCGCGCGAGGGCGAAATCGCCATCGCCAAGCGCATCGAGGCTGGTCGCGAGGCGATGATCGCCGGGCTCTGCGAAAGCCCGCTGACGTTCCAGGCCATCATCATCTGGCGCGACGAACTGAACGAAGGAAAGATCTTCCTCCGCGACATCATCGATCTCGAGGCGACCTACGCCGGTCCCGAGGCCAAGGGCGGCGCTGCCCCCATGACCGGTGAGGACGGCCAGCCGCTCGCAGCCAATTCCGGCAACGGCGCGTCTGCGCCGCAGGCGCTGTCGTCAGCCGCGGTTGCGACGGTCGCGCCGCCTGCAGCTCCGCCGTCGGCGACGCCGTTCCGCGCTGCTCCGGCCGACGCCGAGGAGAAGGACCCGGGCGAGTCCGCAGCGGAAGCGGACATGGACGACGACGAGTTCGAGAACGCGATGTCGCTTGCCGCCATCGAGGCCGAACTGAAGCCGCGCGTGGTCGAGACCTTCGACAAGATCGCCAACGAGTACAAGAAGCTGCGGCGCCTGCAGGAGCAGGACATCCAGAACCGGCTGCAGAACGAGACGCTGTCGCCGTCGCAGGAACGCAAGTACAAGAAGCTGAAGGACGAGATCATCCTCGAGGTGAAGTCGCTGCGGCTGAACCAGCTGCGCATCGACTCGCTTGTCGAGCAGCTCTACGACATCAACAAGAAGCTCGTCTCCTATGAAGGCCGGCTGTTCCGGCTGGGCGACGGCCACGGCGTCTCGCGCGAAGACTTCCTGCGCAACTACACCGGCTCGGAGCTTGATCCGCGCTGGCTCAACCGCGTCTCGAAGCTCTCCAGCAAGGGCTGGAAGAATTTCGTCGCGCACGAGAAGGATCGCATCAAGGATCTGCGCGGCGAGATCCATGCGCTCGCCGAACTGACCGGTCTCGAGATCGGTGAGTTCCGCAAGATCGTGCTCGGCGTGCAGAAGGGCGAGCGCGAGGCGCGGCAGGCGAAGAAGGAAATGGTCGAGGCGAACCTGCGTCTCGTCATCTCCATCGCCAAGAAATACACCAACCGCGGCCTGCAGTTCCTCGACTTGATCCAGGAAGGCAACATCGGCTTGATGAAGGCGGTCGACAAGTTCGAATACCGCCGCGGCTACAAGTTCTCGACCTACGCCACGTGGTGGATCCGGCAGGCGATCACGCGAAGCATCGCCGACCAGGCGCGCACTATCCGCATTCCGGTGCACATGATCGAGACGATCAACAAGATCGTCCGCACCTCGCGCCAGATGCTCAACGAGATCGGCCGCGAGCCGACCCCGGAAGAGCTCGCCGAGAAGCTCGGCATGCCGCTGGAGAAGGTGCGCAAGGTTCTGAAGATCGCCAAGGAGCCGTTGTCGCTGGAAACGCCGGTAGGCGATGAGGAAGACTCGCACCTCG
The DNA here is from genome assembly GCF_031157255.1 of Bradyrhizobium sp. LHD-71. Classification (GTDB taxonomy): domain Bacteria; phylum Pseudomonadota; class Alphaproteobacteria; order Rhizobiales; family Xanthobacteraceae; genus P52-10. The sequence goes on from NZ_JAVIFX010000003.1 coordinate 388,952, forward strand.
GCGACTTCATCGAGGACAAGAACGCGATCCTGCCCATCGATGCTGCGATCCAGTCGAACCTGCGCGAGACCACCACGCGCGTGCTCGCCTCGCTCACGCCGCGCGAAGAGCGCGTGCTGCGCATGCGCTTCGGCATCGGCATGAACACCGACCACACGCTGGAAGAGGTCGGCCAGCAGTTCTCGGTCACCCGCGAACGCATCCGCCAGATCGAGGCGAAGGCGCTGCGCAAGCTGAAGCATCCGTCGAGGTCGCGCAAGCTGCGCAGCTTCCTGGACAACTGAGCGCAGACGGTCAGTCTGTGCTGACCAGAACGGCGGGCGGGAGCCCGCCGTTTTGTTTTGGCCAAACTGATAGCGCGGTCCGCAAGCGCTGCCCATCAATGGACGCCGGGACGTCCTGCAAAAGCCCTGATCCATACCTATCGGGCGGCGGCAGTGGCGCTCGGCTTCGACCGGCAGCGCCGGTTGCATCAGGTGAGACGTTGCAGGAATGACAGGTACGTTGAAGTCGGTTCAGTCCGCCGGGAGCGGCGCGCGACGCACCGATCTCGACGGGGTGCGTATTCTGATCTGTGCCGCCATCATCCTGGCCCATGCGCTGCTGATCTTTGCGGCCGAGCCGCGGTATCACCTGAAGAGCGAGCAGCCACTGGTGCTGGCGTCCGTCCTCTACGAGTTCATGCGCATCACGACTCTGCCGGTGTTCTTCGTGCTGGCTGGCTGGTCGGCGCTGACGTCGTTGCGCGGACGTGGTGCCGGCCGTTTCGTGCGGGAGAGGGTGACGCGCTTGCTGCCGCCGCTTGTCGCCGGGACACTGCTGTTCGGACCGGTCATCAAATACATCGAACTGAGCCACGGCCGTGACATGGGCCTGCACGGCTTCCGGCTGGTCGATGCGCTGCATATCGCTTTCCTTGATTTCCTTCCCGGCAGCCTGACGAAGGTGAAGCTGGTGAGCTGGTCGCACCTCTGGTTCCTCGCTTACCTGTTCCTGATCTCGTTGTTGCTGCTGCCTCTTTTGGTGCGGCTTGCGCGGCGTGTGCCGGTCGCGGCCTTGCCCGCAGCGCCCGTGGTCTATCTCCCCGCATTTGTCATGGCGGCGCTGTTGGTGGCGTTCGACGGCTACTGGCCATTCCTGCCGAACCTCGTCACCGACAAAAGCAATCTTGGCTATTTCACGCTGTGTTTTGCCGTGGGAGCTGGACTAGCCGCCTGGCCGGGCTTCGAGATGCGTCTGCGCATCGAGGCGCCATGTCTGTTGGCGCTCATGCTGCTGGCCTTTGCCGGCGTCGTTTTGTGCGGTGAATCCGCGGCCGGCCGCGTGTTCGTTGGCTTCACCGCATGGGGGGCCATTGGCGCCGGGCTCGGGTTTGCCGCGCGCGTCAGGCCGGCTGCGAGCCCGACATTGGCCTATCTGAGCGAGGCGACGCTTCCGGTCTACATCGTGCACCACGTGCCATTGCTGCTGCTCGGCGCGGCCGTGCTGCCACTCGCCATTCCGGCATGGATCAAGATCGCACTGATCGCTTCAGGAACGAGCGTGATCTCGCTGGCGGCCTTTCACTGGCTGATCAGGCCCTGGCGCTCCGTGCGCCTGCTGATGGGCATGGGCGCCCCAAAGGCCGCCATGCCTGTGCCGAATCCGACCGGCGCCCCGGCCTGAAGCGTCCTGCATCTACGCCGCATTCAGCGCCTGCGCGATGTCGGCGATCAGGTCGGACGGATTCTCGATGCCGATTGACAGGCGGATCGTCGAATCGAGAACGCCGATCTTCTGGCGGATGTCGGCCGGAACGCCCGAGTGGGTCATGCTTGCGGGCAGGCTCGCGAGCGACTCGGTGCCGCCGAGGCTGACCGCCAGCTTGATGATCTGCAGCGCGTTCAGGAATTTGAAGGCGGCGGCCTGACCGCCGACAATGTCGAACGAGAACGTGGAGCCTGCCCCGGTGCATTGGCGGGCGAATACGCGGCCGGTGGGCGAGGATTCGTCGTAGTGCGCCAGGTAGTGGACCTTCGCCACCTTCGGGTGATCGTGCAGATAATCCGCCACGAGGCGCGCGTTCTGGTCGGCCTTTTCCATGCGGAGGCTCAGCGTCTCGAGCGACCGGCTGATCATCCAGCAGGAGTGAGGGTCCAGCTGGGTGCCGATGGCGCCGCGCAGCGCCTTGATGTCCTTCATGATGGCCTTCGAGCCGAGTGCTGCGCCTGCGATCAGGTCGGAGTGACCGCCGACATATTTTGTCAGCGAATACAGCGACAGATCCGCACCGTGCTCGATCGGGCGCTGAAACACCGGACCGAGCAACGTGTTGTCGCACACGACGATCGGCGTATGTCCCTGCGCCTTGCCGATCATCTCGGCCGTGCGGCGGACAAGAGCGATATCGACCAGGCCATTGGTCGGATTGGCCGGGGTTTCGATGAAGATCATGGCCACGCGACCCGCGCGCATCGCGTCCTCTGCAGCCATCCTGACCGCGTCTTCGTCGATGCCGTCGGCGAATCCGACGGCGCCGATGGCGAGGCCTGCGAGCGTCTTTGCAAGCAGGGTTTCAGTCCCGCCATAGAGAGGTTGCGAGTGCAGAATGACATCGCCGGGACGGGCGAAGGCGAGGATCGTGGTGGCGATCGCCGCCATGCCGGATGAGAACAGCGCGCAATTCTCGGTGCGCTCGTAGATCGCGAGCCGGTCCTCGACGATCTCGCTGTTGGGGTGATTGAAGCGCGAATAGACCAGCCCCGCGCCCATCCCCTCGGGAGGTTCGCGCCGTCCCGCGACGAAGTCGAAGAAGTCCTGTCCGTCCTCGGCGGTCTTGAAGACGAAGGTCGAGGTCAAAAACACTGGCGGCTTGACGGCCCCTTCCGACAGTTGCGGATCGTAGCCGTAGTTCAGCATCAGCGTTTCGGGATGAAGCGTGTGATTGCCGATTTGGGTCTTCGACGGAAACGGTTTCACCATGGCCTGTCTCGCTGTCTGGTCTGCCGCTGATTTAAACGCGCGCGCAGAGCGCATCGTGGTGCCCGCGTTCGTCCGGCAAGATCACTTTTTCGTCACGGGTCGAATTGCGCGCACCTGTGCACAAGCCCTAAAGCATTTTCCGGAAAGGTGGATACCGGCTTTCCGCAAGAAAATGCGACCTCTAGGCCCCTTGGCCCTGTCGTCTCGCCCGCATCTCGTCGCTGGGCTTGATATCCTTTGACCTGCTGTAGATCGTGACCGCTGTGATCAACACCACGGTGAGGGTGGCGAACAATGCACGGTAGGCGCTCTCCGAGCGGGCGCCGTCGGCCAATGGCTCGAAGGCGCCGACGATCAGGCCGGAGAGCGTCTGCATGCAGGCGACGCCGAACATCACCGCGGTGTTGATCGTTGCCATGCCGCGCCCGATCAAGCGGTCGGGAAAGATGCCGCGACCGTGTGTCATCACCATGGTGCTGGCGGCAGAGAAGAAGCCGATGACGAGAATGGCGCCGACCGGCACCCAGATCGGCGGATGCGACACAAGCGCCAGCGTGGCGAGCATGGAGACCGTCACCATGCTGCCGCCGACGGCGATCCATTTGCGCGTGTCGAGGAGGCGGTCGAGCGGGCCGAACGCGAGCATGCCGAACTGATAGGCGATGACGGCGGCGAACAGCACGTTGCCTGCCTCGATCGGGCTCAGGCCATGCACCTCGCGCAAGTACGGCCCGCCCCACAGGCCTTGCACCGTGAACGTGCAGGCGTAATTGCAGAAGTTCAGAGCGAGGATCGGCCACAGGCGGCGGTTGCGCAGCACCTCCAACAGGCCTTGCAGCATTTCGCGTGGCGGTTCTGGGCTGCGGGCCAGGAAGGGATGGCCGGCTGGTGCATCGCGCACCACCAGCCAGACGGCTACAGTTGCAAGCGCAGTGAAGACGACAACGCCCGCGAATGCCGTGCGCCAGCCGACGGTTTCCGCCGCCCAGGCCAGCGGCGTGGTGGCGGCGAGATTGCCGAGCAGTCCGATCGACATGACCATGGCCACGAGGGTGGAGAAGCGATCCGGCGGAAACCAGCGGGAGATCACCACCATGCTGCCGATGAGCATGACGCCGAAGCCCGCGCCCATCAGCACGCGACCGGTCAGCAGCATCGGCCAGCTCTGCGCCAGCGTGAAGATGACGCCGCCGGTGGTGGCGAGAACGAGCATCCCGACGACCGTGCGGCGCGGGCCGAACCGGTCGAAGAAGAAGCCGCAAGGGATCTGCATTGCAGCAAAGCCGAAGAAGAACGCGCCGGTGAGCGTGCCGAGTGCCTCGGGCCCGATGCTCAAGTCGTGCATCAGCTCGAGGCCGATGGTGACGTTGGCGGCGCGGAAGAAGTGGCTCGCGACATAGGCCGTCGCCAATGTGGCGACGATGATCAAGCCCCGGCGGTGCGGGAAGGGCTGCCGCTCGCTGGACCGCTCAGGCGGGCGTTGTCCCGCTTCGTGTTGAAGTTGTTCGGCCGTCATTTTCGTCTGCGAGGCTAACATGCGTCCGCCGCAAGCAGAAGGCTGTCAGCCGACCTTCACCAGGTTCGTGTCCTCGGCAACCGGCCGCGGTTTTGGGAAAGCGGGCAGGATCGCAGCCTTGAGACGTCGCGCCGCGGGATGTTCGAACTCGAAGCCCTGCTTGACGGCCCGCTGTTCGACGATTCTGCCTTCGTCCAGAACGATCACGCGCGAGCAGAAGCGTTCTACGAGCCGCAGATCGTGCGTGATGAACAAGAAAGAGACCCTTGCCCGCGTCTGCAGCTCGCGAAGGAGGTCAAGCATCTGCATCTGCAGGAGCAGGTCGAGATTCGAAACCGCTTCGTCGAGCACGATCAGCTTCGGCTCGGGCGCAAGTGCGCGTGCGATGCAGACGCGTTGAAGCTGACCTCCGCTCATCTGCGCTGGCCGCTTGGTCGTATCCTGCGGTCGCAATCCGACGCTCGCGAGCAGCTCGGCCACTTTCGCCGAGCGTTCCTTCTCTCCCAATGCCGTCAGGTGGCGCAGCGGCTCGGCGATGATCGCCTCGATGCTGTGTCGCGGATTGACGGCGCTGATCGGATCCTGGAAGACCATCTGCACCACGCGCCGATAGGCGAACCAGTCCGCCCGCGAAAATGCCCGCAGCGACCGACCTTCGAAAAGCACGTCGCCCTCGTTCGGATGCTCAAGTCCTGCGAGCAGGCGTGCCAGCGTGCTCTTGCCGCAACCGCTTTGTCCGACCAGCGCGACAGTCTCGCCCTCGGCGATCTGAAGCGAGACGTTCTGCAAGGCGACGTGCGTCTTCGTCCCCGTCAGCGAGAAGCTTCGGTATACGCGCGAGACGTTTGTTGTGGACAGCAAACTCATGATGCAAGCTGCAGCCCATAAAGAGACAGGTGCGCAGTAACAAGCCGCCGCGTGACCGCGTGGCGCGGCTTGAGGAAGATCTGGGACACAGACCCGCGCTCGACGATTTTTCCGGCGTCTATCACCGCGACCTCATCGGCAAGGCGCGCGACGACGCTCATGTCATGCGTCACCAGCAGGACCCCGAGGCGGCGGCGGCGGACGACCTGCTCGATCAGATCCAGCATGCGTGCCTGCAGCACGAGGTCGAGGTCGGTGGTCGGCTCGTCCGCGAACAGGAACGGCGCGTCGCTGAGCAGGGCAACGGCGATCATCACGCGCTGAAGCATCCCGCCGCTCATCTCGAACGCATGCAGGTCGAGCACACGCTCCACATTCGAGAGGCCGACGTCGTCCATTGCGGAACGAACGCGTTCATGCGCGTCTTTTCCATATCGGCCGTTTGCCTTCAGGGTTTCGATCGCGTGGCTTCGCATTGTGCGCACGGGGTTGAAGGCGGTGCGCGGGTTCTGCATGATCGAGGCGACCTGGCGTCCTCGCAAATCGGCAAACGGTTGCGCCGTTCCATCGACAAGGACTTTGCCGGTGTTGCGCAAGACTCCGGGCGGCAGCACGTCGAGACTGGCGGCGCAGGTGAGCGATTTTCCGGAGCCGCTTGCGCCGACGAGCGCAACGACGCGGCCGCGGGTGATATCGAGCGACACGCCGTCGACCAGGGTCCGGAACCTGCCGTTCTGGTTGGTCACGACGCACAGATTCTCGATGCTCAGCTGCCCGGTCGTCAGCATGCATGCTCCCGCCGCTGGTGAGGATCGAGACGGTCGCGCACGGCATCGCCGATCAGGTTGAAAGCCATGACGCTGATAAACAGCGCCAGCCCGGGCCACAGCATCAACAGCGGCTCGGTCCAGGCATACTGCCGCGCGTCATTGATCATCACGCCCCATTCCGGGGTTGGCGGCGTCACGCCGAGGCCGAGAAAGGACAAGCCGGCGACGTGCAGCATGATGTGCCCGATGTCGAGGGTTGCGAGAACCAGCAACTGCGAGGCGGTGGACGGCAGGAGATGCTCGACGAACGTCCGTATCCTGCCTGCGCCTGAGAGGCGGGAGGCCAGAACGAACTCGCGCGTCTTCAACGAAAGGACGGTGCCGCGAACAATCCGTGCGTACCAGGCCCAGTGGGACAGAGCGATGGCGATGATGACGTTGATCAGCCCGGTTCCGAGGACGCCGATCATGAAAAGCGACAGGACGACGGTGGGAACTGTCAGGAACAGGTCGGTGAACCGCATCATCAGCTGATCGGTGCGGCCGCCGATGAGCCCGGCTGTGCCTCCGATGGCGACGCCGAGCACCAGAATGAGGGAGAGCGTCAGGCAGACCGAGCCGAGCGAGATGCGTGCCCCGACGATCAGTCGGGCGAGCATGTCACGGCCCAGGTGATCGGTGCCCAGCCAGTGAAGGCTGCTCGGCGGCAAGAGTCTGCTCTTGAGCTCCACCTGGTTCGGATCGAAGGGCGTCAGGTACGGACCGAGCACGGCCGCGGCAATCAAGGCGCAGACGATCATGATGGAGATGCGCACCGGCCAGGTGACGCTTGCGCGCGCGGCGGGCGCCTCGTCCGCCGCCACGACCTGGTCGAGCCCAGTCACTTTGCCTCTCCGGCGGCCAGTCTTATGCGCGGATCGACCCACGCATAGAGGATGTCCACGACAAGATTGCAGAGCACGAAGACGATCACCATCATCAGCGTAAAGCACTGGATGACGGGGTAATCCCGATTGAAGATCGCCGATACCGCATAGCGTCCAACGCCCGGCCAGCCGAATATGCTCTCGATGACAAGCGTGCCGCCGATCAGCTCGCCGATATGCATTCCTGTGGCCGTGATGATCGGCAGCAGCGCATTGCGCAGGATATGCGTGTGCTCGATGTTGCGCTCTGAAAGTCCGCGCAGGCGCGCATAATAGACGTGCCGCTGGCCGGCGACTTCCAGCATACTGGCCCGCAACAAGCGGGCGTTGATCGATAGCGACATGAAGGAGATGGCAAGCGCGGGCATGATGAGTTGCGTCCATGCTCCGCGTCCCATGGCAGGCAACCAGCCAAGCTGAACCGAGAACAGGAGAACGAGAAGAAACGCCAGCCAGAAATTCGGCATGGACACGCCGACGAAGGCGACAAGCCGAACGATCTGATCGGGGAGGCGATCGGGATGTCGCGCCGCCCACATGCCCAATGGGATCGATATTCCGAGCGTCAGAATGAGGGCTACGCTGGCGAGCTGCAGGGTTGCCGGAAGATAATGGAGCAGGTCGGGCAGCACCGGACGCTGGCTCGCATAGGATGTACCGAAGTCGAGTTGAAGCGCCTGCTTCAACCAGTCGACATATTGCACCAGGATCGGTCGATCGAGGCCGAGCATGGTCCGTGCATCGGCGAGGGCCTGCGGCGTCGGCGGCACATTTGAGAGCCGCAGGTAGTCCATGGCCGGATCACCCGGACCAATTCGCAGCATCAGAAAGATGACGAACGATGCGGCCAGCAGCGTCGGTACCAGAAAAAGCAGCCGCTTGAGGACAAAAGCTTGCATCGGTCACTTCGCGCCGGGCTTCAGCTTTTCGAAAGGGATCTCCGTCGCCATGGCGCCAAATTGTAATGGGCCGACTTCGGGTTTGGCGACGGCAAAGATGGTGGCGTAGGTGAGCGGCAGATAAACTGCCTGCTCATGCAGATACGTGAAAATGTTCTTGTAGAGCGCTTTGCGCGTCGCTTCATCGGTTGTTGTCAGCACCTTGCCGATCTCCGCGTCGATCTCGGCCTTCCGGGCCAATCCAAGCTGCGCCCGGTAATCGGCATGGGACGGTACGCGCATCGAGCTGACGAAGGCGTGCGGATCATAGGGCGCTCCCCATGTCCGATTGAAGATCATGCCGAAGCGGCCGTCTTTCTGCCGCGCATAGACGCTGCTCTCCTCCTCACCGACCAGGACGGTATCGATGCCGACCTTGCGCAGGTCCGCCTGGACGATCTCGGCAATGGATTTGCTGATTGCGTCGGTGCCGGCGAAGGAGAACTCGATCGTCAGCGGCTTGCCGTTCTTGCTGCGGATCGGGCCATCGCCCGTCAGCCGCCACCCGTCCTCATCGAGCAGCTTTGCCGCAAGCGCAGGATCATAGTTGTAGGGCTCAAGACCGATGTCGGCATAGGGAACGTTGGACGCAAACAGAGCGTCCGCCTTCTTCTGCGTGCCGTGGAAGACCGTCGCGATCATCATGTCCTTATCGACGGCGTGGTTGAGAGCCTTGCGCACCGCCAGATCGCTGGTGGGCTCGCGAGCCGAGTTGATGGCGAGCGCACGCGTCTGAATAGGATCGGAGAGCGCGGTAGCATAGCGGCGCATTTTCGCAAAACGGGCGAACATGTCCGGCGAGATAGGACCGTCGGCACCGTAGATCAGGTCGATCTGGCCGGTCTCGAACGCGACGGCACGCATGTTGGGGTCCGAAATCACCTTGACGGTGATCTTCTCATAGGCTGGCTTTGCGCCCCAATAACTGTCATTGCGCGTGAAGACGTCGTACTCGCCGAGCCGGGTCTCCGTCAGCTTCCATGGTCCCGTGCCGATCGGAGCCTTGATCCCACTCTTGGTGCCGCCGTCCTTGAATTGAGATGGCGCAATGAACCGCATGGGACGCGGCAGCGCGAGCTCCTGCAGAAAAGGGTAATAGGCGTCCTTCAGCGTCAGCCGTACGGTATATGCGTCGAGCGCCTCGGCGCCGACGATCTGGTTCATCAGTTCCAGCCAGGTGTGGCGCTCCCGATTGGCCAGGATGGCCTCGACATTGGCGACGACGGCGGCCGCATCGAACTTCTCGCCGTTCGAAAAGCTCACATCCTGTCGCAGCTTGAACGTATAGGTCTTTCCATCCGGTGATGCTTCCCAGGATTGCGCCAGCCAGGGGCTGACGCTTCCGTCAGCCTGGTACTTGACGAGCGGCTCGTAGACCATGCCCTGCGCGAACATCTGGTTCGGCGTATAGAGGTGAGGGTTGAGCGGGCCGGCGTTCTGAAACCATGAGAAGTTAAGCGCGGGATCGGCCTTGCCTGCGGCCGGCAGGCCGAGCGTTGCTGCTGCAACGACGATGAAGACAGCCGCGCTACGCGCGCGCAAGTTCCGGCGCCGAAACCTCTGTCGCCGAAACCTCTGCCGCAATGTCCGCCACCGTTGCGCGTGCTGAGCTGCCCACATCAACCTATTCCAGATGGTCATGCCGATGTGAAGCGCTTCTCGCATGTCTTGCGTGGCTTGTCGCGGGCTCCTTTCGCATTGCGGCTAGGCGGGCCCTGGGCCGTAATGCGAAGAACGGCGACATAGATCAGATGCTCGGCACCATGCAGGGCTCCACGCGCCCGCAGCTTGCGAAATCTGGATGCTGTCGCGCCCGGCGCCAGGGGTGACCTGATCTGTTGGTTGTCGAAGCGCTAACGTTTTCGGACAGAGGCCGTCCATTCGGGCGACCGGAAGCAAGCCAACTTTCTTCCTCGTTGACTCAGGGTTTGACCCGATGGCGGCAGCAGAGCTGCCGTTTCTACATGAAGCGCGCAGCGCGGAGATTCTTTGAGTCCGGGGGACATCCATGCATCTGACACCGAGAGAGCTCGACAAGCTCCTCACCTATTCGCTGGCCGAGATCGCACTGAAGCGAAAGGCCAAAGGCATCAAGCTCAATCATCCCGAAACGGTGGCGGTCCTGTCGGCCTATGTGCTGGACGGCGCACGCGAGGGACGTTCGGTCGAGGACGTCATGAGCGGTGCCCGCAGCGTGCTGTCGAGCGACGATGTGATGCCCGGAGTGCCGGATCTCATTCCAATGATCCAGATCGAAGCGGTCTTCACCGACGGAAGCCGTCTGGTCACCCTGCACAAGCCTATCCAATAAGGAGATCGGGCGAATGGCCAAGACTCCGAGCAATCCTCCGAGCAGTCGTCCGACCAGCGCGCCCGCTGGACAGTCGAAGGCGGCACAGGAATCAGCAGCAGCGCCTGCGGTTGCCGCCAGCTCCAAGGACACGGTTCCGGTCGGCGGCTATGCACTCGCCGACGCACCGATCGAGCTGAACGCGGGTCGGCCGCGGGTCACGCTGAATGTCAGGAACACAGGGGACCGACCGATCCAGGTCGGCTCTCACTTCCACTTCTTCGAGACCAATCGCTACCTCGCCTTCGATCGCGCCGCGGCGTTCGGCATGCGGCTTGATATTCCCGCCAACACCGCCATTCGCTTCGAACCGGGCGATGAGAAGCAGGTGACGCTGGTGCCGTTCGGCGGCAAGCGGTTCGCCAACGGCTTCAACAATCTCGTCGACGGCTGGACCGGCGAAGGACCGACGCCGGGTTATCGGCCGAATTTCGAAGCCGCCGTACGACGGGCAAAGGAACGCGGCTTCAAGACGACCAGCTAACAGAACGGCGGTCGCCCGGCGCGTTGTCAGGATATGTCAGGAGTAATGCAGTGACGCAGATATCTCGCCGGCAGTACGCCGATCTCTACGGTCCGACGCTCGGCGACAAGATTCGTCTCGGCGACACCGACCTCTACGTCGAGATCGAGAAGGATTTGCGTGCAGTCTACGGTGACGAGCTGCAGTACGGTGGCGGCAAGACCCTGCGCGACGGCATGGGGTCCGACAACCTGTTGACGCAGGAAGCCGGATGCCTCGATCTCGTCATCACCAACGTGACCATTCTCGATCCCATGCTCGGCGTGGTCAAAGCCGATGTCGGCATCAGGAACGGACTCATTGTTGGTATCGGCAAGGCCGGCAATCCCAGCACCATGGATGGCGTCACACCTGGCCTGACGACAGGCGGATCGACCGATGCGATCTCCGGCGAGCATCTGATCCTCACCGCCGGCGGCATGGACACCCACGTGCATTTCATCTCGCCGCAGCAGACATATGCGGCCTTGAGCAATGGAATAACGACGCTGTGGGGCGGCGGCATTGGCCCGGCCGATGGCACGAATGGCGTGACGTCCGTCAACGGGCCGTGGAATATGGAAATGATGCTCCGGGCGATCGAGGGGATCCCGATCAATGTCGGCTTCTGCGGCAAGGGCAATTCGACAGGCATTGGCCCGCTGGTCGAGCAACTGAAGGCAGGTGCGGCGGGTTTCAAGGTTCACGAGGATTACGGTACGACACCGGCGTCCATCCGCTCCTGTCTCACGGTGGCCGATGACTACGATGTTTCGGTGGCCATTCACACCGATACCCTGAACGAAGCCGGGTACGTCGAAGACACTATCGCCGCCTTCGACGGGCGCACCATGCATACCTTTCACAGCGAAGGCGCCGGCGGCGGCCATGCACCGGATCTGCTCAAGGTGGTCGGCCAGCGAAACATCCTGCCGAGTTCGACCAATCCGACCCTGCCGGCCGGCGTCAACTCGGTCGCTGAGCTGTTCGACATGATCATGGTCTGTCACAACCTCAATGCGAAGATTCCGTCCGACGTGGCATTTGCCGAAAGCCGCGTGCGCGGCGAAACGATCGTCGCCGAAAGCGTCCTGCACGACATGGGCGCGATCTCGATCATCGGCAGCGACTCGCAGGCGATGGGTCGAATCGGCGAAAATTTCCTTCGGGCCTTTCAGACCGCGGATGCGATGAAGCAGGCGCGCGGCAAACTGCCTGAGGATGCTTCAGGAAACGACAATTTCCGCGTCCTGCGTTACCTCGCCAAGGTCACGATCAATCCCTGCATCGCCGCCGGACTGTCTTACGCCATCGGCTCGATCGAGCCAGGTAAGGTCGCCGATCTGGTGCTCTGGTCGCCGGCGTTCTTCGCTGCCAAGCCGAAGATGGTCATCAAGGGCGGCATGATCGTCTGGGCCAATATGGGCGATCCCAATGCGTCGCTGCCAACACCGCAACCGATGTACTACCGGCCAATGTTCGGCGCCTACGGGACAGCGCTGCCGAAGACCTGCATAAGCTTCGTTTCGGCTGCCGCGCACGATGCGGGCGTCAAGGAAAAATACGAGCTCAATCGTATGGTCATGCCGGTGAAGCAGACTCGGGTTCTCGGCAAGGAGCACATGGTACGCAACGCGTACCTGCCGAAGATCGACGTCAATCCGCAGACCTTCGCGGTGACGGTAGACGGCGTTCATGCAACCGTTCAGCCGCCGAAAAACATCGCGCTCAATCAACTCTATTTCTTCAGCTGACCGGTGACCAACATGATCCTGATTGAGTCCGTCCTTGGCAACGCGCGGGATGCGGTCTGGAAGGACCGGCTGCATGCGGCCCGTATCGACTGGCTAGTGCTCGACCAGTGGGAAGCGCAGAAGAACCGCTTCCGCAAGCACACGGCCGACAACGTGGAGATTGCCGTCGCAACCGACCGCAACACGCATTTGCACGATGGCGACATTCTGGTGTGGGACGAGAACGTTCCGTGCGCCGTGGTCGTCAAGGTGGAGTTGAAGGCGGTGATGGTGATCGACCTCACCCAGGCTATGGCACAGCCGCCCGAACTATCCATGCGAACGTGCGTCGAGCTCGGGCATGCGATCGGCAATCAGCATTGGCCGGCCATCGTCAAGGGCAACAAGGTCTTCGTGCCGTTGACACTCGATCAGAAAGTCATGAGCTCGGTCATGCGGACCTACGCGTTTCCCGGCATCACTTACGATTTCGTGCCGGGAGCAGAGGTCATTCCCTACCTTGCTCCCCACGAGGCGCGCCGGTTGTTTGGAGGCGCCGATTCCTCCGGCCATGCCCACAGCCATCACGCGCATGGTCATGGCTAAGGTGTCCAGTACTCTTGCATATCGGTCTCTCGGAGATTGCCGCGAACTCGGTGCGCTCCCTCTCCCCGTTGGGGAGAGGGTCGGGGTGAGGGGCAGTAACACCGATGGTGACGTACAGTTGATTGCCGAGCAGACTTCGCTGCTTCTGTCGAAGCTCGGTTTTCGCCGCACCGTGACCGCGCGTGCCACGGCCCCTCACCCTAACCCTCTCCCCAACGGGGAGAGGGGACGCGGCCGAGCGCCTGGGTGTCTGTTGCGCATATGCGATAGCCCGGACGAGGTATCACACCCATGCGCAGCGTGACCGGGTTGCTGTATGTGCTTCAGTTCGCCGATTCAGCGTTGCCGGTTGGCGCATTCTCTTTTTCCAACGGGCTGGAATCGGCCATTCAGCAAGGTGTGGTTCGGGATCCGGCGTCTCTCAAGCAGATGGTGCTCGCTGCAACGGAGCAGGCGGCCACCCTTGACGGCGGTGCATTGCTGGTGGCGCATCGGGCGGTGCTGGCTGCGGACATGCAGGGTCTCGTCGCCGTCGATCGTGCGGTGTACCTGCGCAAGCTCAACGAGGAAATGCGAACGATGACGGTTCGTATGGGACGCAAGCTCGGCGAGCTCGGTGCGCACGTCCTTGATACGCCGCTGCTGGCCGATTGGGTTCGCGCGATCAAGAGCGGGGCGTCGCCCGGCACGTTTCCCGTCGGGCTCGCGCTTGTCACCGGCGCGCTCGGCGTCGAGGCACGGGATGCATTCGCGGCGCATCAATATGGCGTTGCATCGATGATGCTCAATGCGGCACTCCGCCTGATGCGGGTCTCGTATTTCGACACCCAGGCGATCCTGCTGGAGGTGAACGCGACCGCCGAGGACCTGTATCAGCGCGTTCGCGCCGATACGATCGACGACATAAGAGCCTTCGCACCCCTGTTGGACATTCTGGCGGCGACGCACGTCAGGGCGCACGTTCGCATGTTCATGAACTGATGGAAACAGCAATGAAGAAGATCACGCGCATAGGAATTGGTGGACCGGTCGGCTCCGGCAAGACTGCCATTGTCGAGGCCATTGCACCGCTTCTGGTGCGCATGGGCTTGAAGATCCTTGTCGTCACCAACGACGTGGTGACGACCGAGGACGCCAAGCACGTGCAGCGGACGCTTAAGGGGATTCTGCTCGAGGAGCGCATCATCGGCGTGGAGACTGGCGGTTGTCCGCATACGGCCGTGCGCGAGGATCCGAGCATGAATCTGGCTGCGGTCGAGGAGATGGAAGCTCGCTTTCCTGACACGGATCTCGTCTTGATCGAGAGTGGCGGCGACAATCTCACGCTGACTTTCAGTCCGGCGCTGATCGATTTCTTCATCTACGTCATAGACGTGGGGGCGGGCGACAAGATTCCGCGCAAGAACGGGCCAGGTATCAGCCAGTCGGACATTCTGGTGATCAACAAGACGGACCTGGCTCCATATGTCGGCGCCAGTCTTGCCGTGATGGATCAGGACTCCCGGTTCATGCGCGGTAAGAAACCTTTCATCTTCACCAACTGCAAGACCGGCGAAGGTATCCCGGAGCTGGTTCATCTGATCCGCGAGAACGTGCTGTTCGATCTGGCGATACCAGCAGAGTAACGAGTGTCCCTGCTTCTCGCCCCCGAACTGGCGCGGTATCGCGACGAGCCAAAGCAGCTGCCGAGTGGCGGACTGGGCAAGAATGCCTTTCTGCGGTTGGGCTTTCGGCGGAGCGGGAGACGGACGATCCTCGCCGAGCTCAATCGCCGCGCACCGCTGCTCGTGCAGCAGGCGCTTTATTGGGACGAGGAGATGCCACTGCTGCCCTGCGTACCGATCATCAGCAATTCAGGCGGTATCCTGCAGGGCGACCGCTATGCCATCGAGATCGACCTGGACGATGGCGCAGAGGCTCACATCACGACCCAGGCGGCAACCAAGATCCATGAGATGGATGCGAATTTCGCCGCACAAACCCAGAGGATCGTCCTGGCGGCGGGGGCCTATCTCGAATATCTGCCGCATCCGGTCATTCCGCACAGGCATGCACGCTTCGTCACCCACACACACATCGTCATCGATCCGAGCGCGACGGCCCTTTACTCCGAGATCCTGCTGCCGGGACGCAAGTACTATGGTGGCGGCGAGGTGTTCGCCTACGACCTGTTTTCGTCGTTGCTCCATGCGGCGCGGCCCGATGGTGCGGCACTGTTCGCCGAAAAGTTCATTATCGAGCCACAAGCGTCCGATGTCGCCAACATCGCCGTCATGGGGCCGTTCCATGTTCTTGCCAATGTGCTCTTGCTGACGCCTCCCGTTCATGCAGAGCGGATCTTCGAGCAGGTCCAGCCTGTCCTCGACATGGAGCATGGATGGGCCTGTGGTGCGAGCCGGCTGCCAAACAATGCGGGGCTTCTTTACAGGGTGCTCGGCATGGAGTCGCAGGTCGTGCGCGCGAAAGTACGCGCGTTCTGGTCGCTCGTGCGGCACGAGGTGAAAGGCAATCGTGTCCCCGATGAATTTCTTTGGGGTTGAGGAGGATCGCATGACGCGCCTTCTGCAAGCATGGGATGAATTGGTCGAGCAGAGTTCGCTGCTGCGATTGATCGACCTGCATCTGCGCGGAGCCGGGCAGGTGATGTTTCAGAACAACCCGCTCACCGGGCTCCTCTTCCTGTTAGGAATTTTTTGGGGAGCAATCGCGTCCGGCAACCCCGCCATTGCCGTCGGTGCCGTCGTCGGACTGGTCGTTGCAACGGTGACGGCAATTCTCCTTCAGTCGGACGAAGTGTCGCTCCGCCAGGGTCTGTTTGGCTTCAATGGCGTTCTGGTCGGTGTGGCCGTTCCGACATTTCTCGTCATGAACCCGGCGACGTGGTTTCTGCTTGTTGTCGGCGCGGCCGTGTCGACGGTGGCCATGCTTGCCGTCAGCCAGGTCACGAAGCTTTGGGGCGTGCCGGCCCTGACGTTCCCGTTCGTGCTGACGACGTGGTTTCTGATGCTCGCGGCCTATTCGTTCGGCCACCTGCCGGTGCGCGGTCTCGGTCCGCCGGCGCTTCCGGTGCCGGCCGCAGCGGCTGTGAGCCACCTGGAGCCTTCGGCCGTCTTTCTCCTGACCGCCTGGATCAAGGGCATCGCCCAGGTGTTCCTGCTCAACAATCTCGTCACCGGCGTTATCTTCATCGCGGCGCTGCTGGTCAGTTCGATCTGGGCTGCCGCATTTGCCGTTGCGGGCTCCATCGTCAGCGTCGTCGTCGCGCTGATGCTCGGGGCGAGCGCGGCGGACATTGATGCCGGGCTTTACAGCTTCAGTCCGGTGCTTACGGCCATCGCGCTGGGAAGCGTCTTCTTCAAACCATCCTGGCGCGTGGCCTTGTTCGCGCTGCTTGCGACCGTCTTCACGGTCATCGCGCAAGGCGCGCTTGATGCGGCGGTTGCTCCGGCGGGCATCCCGACCTTCACCGCCGCGTTTATCTTCATCACCTGGCTATTTCTGTTGCCCAAGGTGAATCTCGAGCCCCACCGCCACGAGCCGCTCAAGGACGGCATCCTCACGGGAAAGTAGTGACGCGGTCGTTGCGCACCGCCGTCATTGCGAGCGAAGCGAAGCAATCCAGTCTGAGCTGCCGCAACCGCCGCGCTGGATTGCTTCGTCGCCACAGGCGAGCGAAGCGACGCCGTTCTTCGAACGGCTATGCCCTCGCAATGACGAGAAACGCGCGTCACTCCGGCTTGATACCGAGATCTTTCAGCAGGACCAGGATGACCCCGGAGTCGCGTTTGAAGCTCGTGTTGGTCGCCTCGAAGTCGGTCGGAGGGTCGAGCAGGTAGTTTGTGAGCAGCTGTTTCACCTTCGGGTCGTCGCCGGCCTGGACGAGCAGATCGGAGAGCTTCTTGACGATCTCCTGCGGCGTGCCGGAGGGCACGGCGAACGTCGTAAAGCCGCGTGCATCGTAGAATGGGCTGACCGCGCCTTGCTCCACCATTGTCGGGATGTCCGGATACGGCGGCAGGCGGTTGCCGGTGACGGCGATCATCTTGCCGCGCCCGGACTGGATGACTGGCAACGCCACCGCATAGCTGCCTGACGCGCCATCGATTGTCTGCGCCGCCACGTCTGCCCACATCGGCGCCTCGCCGCGATATTGGATCACCTCGACCTTCAATCCGTATTGCTTGGCTATCGTCTCGATCAGCATGTGCGGTGTAGAACCGACGCCGAAGGAGCCCCAGTTCAGCTTGTCGGCCTTCTTCGCGTACGCGACGAACTCCTTCAGATTGCTTGCACCGGTCTTCTCGGCCGCCACTACCGGGGCGCCGATGCCGCGAACCATCGTCAGATAGATGAAATCCTTTTCCGGATCGTAAGGCAGGTCCTTCACTGTCAGGCGGTTCTGAATCAACGAGGACGAGATGCTGCAGAGTATCGTGTAGCCGTCTGGCGGAGCGCGCTTGACTTCCGTCACGCCGATGACACCGCCGCCTCCGCCCTTGTTCTCGACCACGACCGGCTGGCCAAGCTGGCGGGTCAGGAAATCGCTGAACACGCGCCCAATGCCGTCGGTCTGTCCGCCGGCCGGGTAGGGGACGACAACCCGGATCGGCTTCGATGGCCAGACTTGCGCCGACGCCGACCTGTGAAGAACTGGTAATGCAAACGTGGTGACACCCGCAGCGATGACGCTGCGGCGCGTGAGCTTCCGCATTCGATCCTCCCACAGACCCGATGTTCGCTCGGGTTCTCGTGTGACGAGCTTAGAGAAGGAGGGCGAGATGGGTAGATGCCGAAAACGCCGTGCAGCCTTGCGGCCGGTCAGACATTTTGACGCGCTCGCTCCTGCGCTGCGGAGCGCATCGACAGGATATCCGCTTCAGTTGCGATGTTGCGTTTCCCGCCCGCTGTCGGAAAGCGCCGCTGAAAGGCAGACTCGCAATCAGGGGGCCGCACGAAGCGTCGTCCGGGGTGCGCCTCGCTCGCCGAGCGATGCGAGGCGACTGACAGCCCCTTACTCCGGTTTGATGCCGAGTTCTTTCAGCAGCCCGAGCATCACTTCCGAGTCGCGCTTGAAGCGGGCATTCGTCTTCTCGAAGTTCGATGGCGGTCCGAGCAGGTAGTTCGTGAGCAACTGTTTCACCTTCGGATCGTCGCCGGCTTGCACGAGCAGATCCGAGAGTTTCTTGACGATGTCCTGCGGGGTGCCGGCGGGCACGGCGAAGGTCGTAAAGGCGCGGGTCTCGTAGAACCCGCCGACGGCGCCCTGTTCGGTCATCGTCGGCGTGTCAGGAAATGGCGGCAACCGGTCGCCTGTCACGGCGATCAGCTTGCCGCGGCCGGACTGGATCACCGGCAAGGCCGCCGCATAGCTGCCCGACGCGCCGTCGAGCGTCTGTGCCGCCACGTCCGCCCACATCGGCGCTTCACCGCGATACTGGATCACTTCGACCTTGAAGCCGTATTGCTTTTGCATCGTCTCGATGAGCACGTGCGGGGTCGAACCGACGCCGTAGGATCCCCAGTTCAGCTTGTCGACCTTCTTGGCGTAGTCGACGAACTGCTTGAGGTTGGTCGCGCCGGTCTTCTCGGCTGCGACGACCGGGCCGCCGAGGCCTGAGACCATCGTCAGATAGATGAAGTCCTTCTCCGGATCGTAGGGAAGATCCTTGACCGTCAGGCGGTTCTGGATGAGCGAGGAAGAGATCGTGCACAGGATGTTGTAGCCATCAGGTGCCGCGCGTTTCACTTCGGTGACGCCGAGCACGCCGCCACCGCCGGCCTTGTTCTCCACGACCACCGGCTGGCCCAGCTGTCGTGTCAGGAAATCGCTGAAGACACGCCCGATCCCGTCGGTCTGTCCGCCGGCCGGATAGGGCACGACGACGCGGATCGGTTTCGACGGCCACGCGCCTTGCCCGGACGCGGTGCCGCTGAGGGCAGGCAGCGCCAGCGTGGTGGCACCCGCAGCCATGAAGCTGCGGCGCGTGAGTTTCGTCATTCAGTCCTCCCATGATTCCGGTCCGGGCTTCGGCCAGCCTTCTCTTGTCGATGAACTTAGACGAGGCGAGGAGGGCGGGTAGAGCCAAAAATGCATGCAGCCTTGCGGGCGACCCGGACATTTTGACGCTCCGACCTCGTCTTCAGGGTTATTGCGACAGATGTGCGCTTAACTCACTGAGCTTGCCGCCGTGGTCAGAGCCTCTCGCCTAACGTGCTCTTTGACAATTGAATCGCGTGAGTCGTCCCGGCCAAGCGAAGCGCAGAGCCGGGACCCATAGCCACCTGTCGTCATGAGGCGACGTGCCTTTGCGCGCTAAGCCGGGACTAGCACCATCGGTCGGTGGTCATGGGTCCCTGCCTTCGCAGGGACGACCCGAATGCTTGGCAAATGACGGCGGGCATCACTCCCCGCTGATGCCGAGATCCTTCAGCACGGCCAGCAGCACTGGCGATTCCTCCGAGAACTGCCGTTGTGCTTCGGTCATGTCGGAAGCCGGCTCCAGGTAGTAGGTCGCCAGCGCCTGCTGCACCTTGTCGTCCTTGCCGGCCAGAACCATGGCATCCGACAGCTTCTTCAGAATCTCTGGCGGAGTGCCGGCCGGAGCCCACCAGCCGGTGAAGCCGCGCACGCCGAACAATTTCGAAGACGCCCCCTGCTCGGCCAGTGTCGGGATTTCCGGATGCGGCTTCAGCCGCGCTCCGGTGGTGCCGATGAGCCGGCCGCGGCCTGATTGCAGCACCGGCGAGGTGATGGCGTAGCTGCCGATAGCGGTGTCCGTCGAGCCGGTCATGAAGTCCGCCCACATCGGCGCTTCGCCGCGATAGTGAATCGGCTCGATCTTCAGACCGTATTGCTTGTTGAGCTCGAAGGCGACGATATGCGGCGTCGAACCGACCGCATAAGTACCCATGCTGATCTTCTCGGCCTTTTTCGCGAACTCGACGAATTCCTTCAGGTTGGTGACGCCGGAGGATGACTGGACCACCATCAACAGGCCGCTTCCCTTGACGACCGAGAAGATCGCGAAATCCTTCTCCGGATCGTAGGCCAGATTCTTGATCGTGGCGCGGTTCTGGATCATCGTCGTCGAGATGGTGCACATCAGCGTGTAGCCGTCCGGCGGCGATTGCTTTACATCGATGGCGCCGACCGATCCGGACCCGCCGCCCTTGTTCTCGACGACGAATGTCTGGCCGAAGTGCCTCGAGAGAAACTCACCATAGGCGCGCGCTATTCCATCCGTCTGTCCGCCCGCCGGATACCCGACCACGATGCGAACGGGCTTGTTCGGCCAGGCGCCCTGAGCCGATGCGCGCCTGCCGAACAATGGCAGGCTTGCGGTGGCGGCGCCGGCGGCAATGAGTTGGCGGCGGGTAACGCGGATGATCATTCTGTTGTTTCCTTCCCAGACTTACGGCCGTTTCTCGGCTCTT
The DNA here is from genome assembly GCF_031157255.1 of Bradyrhizobium sp. LHD-71. GTDB lineage: Bacteria > Pseudomonadota > Alphaproteobacteria > Rhizobiales > Xanthobacteraceae > P52-10. The sequence continues at coordinate 409,555 of NZ_JAVIFX010000003.1, forward strand.
GTCGTTCTAGATCAAGTTTGAGCGGCTCGGCCAGCCCGATGATGTCACATAAGACGCGTTCCTCGCCGGGATCCTCGCGCAGCAATGACGGAAAGAGCGCCTATCGCTTCTCCAGCCAGAACCGCGACTGACTGAGGTCGCACTTCGCATTCTCGCCCATGCACAGGCTGATGGGCAGCACACGCGCCTTGCGCTGCCGTCGCTGCCGGTCTCGTGGTGTCCCGCCCGGTGTCAGGCTCATCATCGCGACCCGAAGGCTCGCTTCGATCTTCTCGACATCGCCCGGCTCGATCTTGTCTCCGGTGAGGATGACGAAATCGATCAGATCATGGCGGATCAGATCGACATCCAGGAAGATCAGGCCGACTGGCAGGACCGGCAAACGCATCCCTGGAATCGTGCACGTCTCCGCATCCGGGCAGTGCGAAAGCCTCTTTCGGCGCTCCGTTCGCCAAACGCATTCCGGTGCGGCAGCCATCCGCACGACGCAAACGGTGATGTCCGGTGCATTGCTGGTCTCGGGCACGACGACGCGCCTGCCGACGGCAGGATAGCCATCCCAGGGGCTGCCGTTCGCCTTCACGGGATCGGCCGTCACCGAGAGATTGACAATGAGTTCTTGAGCTGACTGCTGGGCAACTGCAGGCTCACCACAGGTGAGCGCGAGCAGGGCAGCGCAGAACAGCGGCTTGAGGGAAGCTCTGAAAGGACCGTGCATGCTGTAACGTCTAGTGTCGTGGATCAGAAATTCGCACCATCGTTGCCGCGAGTCCATCGTGCGAATTTCTGATCCATAAACGACACGAGA
>NZ_JAVIFX010000004.1 GCF_031157255.1 Bradyrhizobium sp. LHD-71
CCGGCGCGCGTCGTGTCGCTCGGCGCTTGGTCCTTCGCATCTTGAACGCCGTACCCCCTCACCCTAGCCCTCTCCCCGCCGGGGAGAGGGGACGAGGCCGCATGTGTGGCGGCTTCTTGTGTAACCTCTCGATCATCCGGGATGCGTTTGATGGTGGCGCGGACGATGGCTGTGTGGGCTAGTGCAACGGCGAGATAGAGCAGCGCGCCGGTCCAGATCAGCGCGACGAGGCGGTGGTCGAGCGCGAATAGCGCGCTTGCGGCGATGAAGCCTGCCGCCATCACCAGCGGCTTGGCGAGCGTGTCGGCGGCGAAGGCTGTGAGCGGGCGGCGCGTGCCGACCAGGATTGAGCCGTTGACGAAGGTGATGGCGGTGGCCGCCGCCATGATCAGGCCGGGAGCCAGGATTTCCGCCGGCAGCCGCAGCAGGCCGCCGATCGGCGCGGCGTACAGCAGCACCAGCGGCAGCGCGAGCGCGAAGACGATGGCGATGTGCAGAAACGAGCGACGGGCGAAGGCACTGAGATTGCGGCGGTTGTCCGCCGACCAGTACTCGGCGGCGAAGTAGCTGCCGACGGTCTGGAAGCCGAGCGGCATGGCGCAGGCGGTGATGTTGATCGCCGCCAGCGCCAAGAGATACTTGCCGAGCAGGTCGACGCTCCACAGCCGGGCGATGCCGGCCTGCAGCAGGAACATCAGCGCGGCGCCCGCAAGGCGCATGGCGAAGATGATCGCCGGCTGCGAGACGAGACGCGCGACGATCGTCATCTTTAGCCGGAAGAAGGCCGGCGCTGATCGGGACGCGCCTGATCCGACCACAGAAGGCGCACGCGGTGGCGGGCCTCGAGCAGCAGGTCGCGGACATCGAAGGCGAAGCAGCCGAGCGCGAGCATGTGCCGGCTCGCCGCGTAGTGAGCGATCGGCGCCAGCGTGACGATCCGCCCGGCATCGCCGACGAGGCCCTTCTTGAACTGATGCAGGCCGGTAAAGCCATCGGTGCCGCCGAGGTCGTACCAGCGCGCCTTCGTGTTCTCGCGCAGCCAGGCGATGATCTGCCACTGCAGGAAATAGCCGGCGCGCAGCGGCAACGCCTCATCGGTGGTCGCGCCATACATATAGGAGGTGGTGTCGCCGGCCTTGAAGATGACGGCACCGGCAACGATCGCCGCGTCCTTGCGCACGAAGAACAGCTCGGGACGAAGCTGCTCCGGCATCTCGAACATGGACTTCAGCGAGCGGTAGGCGGAATAGTCCGGAAACTTCTTGCGCTCGCTCATGGCGCGATAAAGCCGGTCGAATTCGCCGAAGGCCGAGGCATCGGCACGCTCGAAGGTGAGCCCGGATTTGAACGCGCGCTTGAGGTGGTAGCGCCATTTCTGGTCGAGGCTCGCGCGCTGCTCGGCGTCGCCGATCTGCAAATTGACCAGATAGCGGTCGGGGAAAGGAACGTTGCTGCCGGCGCGAAAGCCGCGCTCGCTGAGAATCTCGGCGTGCTTGTCGTCATCGACGGCGAGCGCGCGCGGCAGCACCGACAGGATGGCGCCGCGGCGGTTGGCGAACTCCTCGATCAGCGCCTCGACCATGCCGCGGTAGAGCGGCAGGCGGTCGGGCCGCTCGGCGTTCTTCAGCATCGGCGCCCACTTGCAGATCGCAAGCGTGCCGAGACCGAACGGCAGCGACCGCGTCATCACCAGCGCGCCGCCGACCACCTCGTCGCCGATCCTGAACAGACGCGGCTCGAGCCGCAAACTCGGCCAGCGCCCGGCGCTGAAGGCACATGTCTGCTCCTGGCAGATACCGTCGAAGCTCGCGGCGAGCGCGTCCCACTGCTCCGGCGCGATCGCATGTGAAAAGACCGGCCGCAGCCCGGCGCGATCAGGCGCGCGCCTGTCGACATCGTCTCTATTCCAGGCTGGGTCCGAAAGGCTGGATTGCAGCACCGCGTCGGTCATCGCTCGACTTTTCTGGCCGGTTGTCGAAGGCGTCCGGCCTTCTTTTTAAGGATCTCGTAGCTTTAAAGGATCTCGTAGCGCTCTGGATTTTTCCTAGCGTACCGATCGCTGATAAGTCCTTTGCGCGGCCGCTGCTCTTGGCCGGTTGGTTAACGGCAGGAAACCAAGTTCACGGCAGCCGGCAAATTGCATCGAAGTGGTAGGGGCTTGCAGGCGCGGTCGACGAAGGCGCGGCCAGATGCAGACAAGTTGACGCAGTTGGCGGCATCGTCATTGCGAGGGCGCAGCCCGAAGCAATCCAGCGCGGCGGTTGCGGCAGGTTCAGACTGGATTGCCGCGCCGCTTCGCGGCTCGCAATGACGAGCCAGGCTAAAACTTCACCACGTGGCGGAATGCGAGGTAGGGCCACGTGGCGCTTTGGGTCGTGACCTTCCAGGTCTGCGGCCAGAAGGCGCGCTTGCCGAACTGCTTTGTCACAGGGACCATGCCGACGACGAAAGCGACGAGAGCGACCGCGAGGTAGGCGAAGAGAATCCGTTTCCACATCGGCGGGGAAGGTAGCGCGTGGTGGTTAATGGAGGGTCAGTGCGGGGCACGCGTCATTGCGAACCATAGCCGTTCGAAGAACGGCGTCGCTTTGCTCGCCTATGGCGGCCCGGCAATCCAGCCAGCGGTTATCGTAGACTCAGACTGGATTGCTTCGCTTCGCTCGCAATGACGGTTATCCTCACGACGACGCCTACCCTGCCCGTGCCCGCTTGCGCAGGCGGAGGTGGGCGAGGCAGTCGCAGCCGGGCGGGTGGCTGAGGAGGTTGTCGTCGACGCCGGTGGAGCGCGCGGCGTCGGTCGCCGCCGGCTGCACTTTCTCTTGCGCCTTCTGCCGCGGGTTGTTGGCGTTGGCCGCGGGGATGTAGTTCAGGATCGGCGCCAGCCAGCGCTCGGTCTCGGCGACGCTCCAGCCCTTGCGGCCGGCATAGTCCTCGACCTGGTCGCGCTCGATCTTGCCGACACCGAAATACTCGGCCTGCTCATGGCTGAAGTAGAGACCCGACACCGACGAGCCCGGCCACATGGCAAAGCTCTCGGTGAGCTTCACGCCGGCGGTCGCCTCCGCATCGAGCAGGCGGAACAGGGTGCCCTTCTCGGTGTGATCAGGCTGCGCCGGATAGCCCGGCGCGGGACGGATGCCCTGGTACTGCTCGAGAATCAGTTCCTTGTCGGTCAGCGTCTCGTCCGGCGCGTAGCCCCAGAGCTCTTTCCGCACGCGCTGGTGCAGGCGCTCGGCAAAGGCTTCGGCGAGACGGTCGGCCAGCGCCTTGACGAGGATCGACGAGTAATCGTCGTTCGCATGCTTGAAGCGGTCGGCGATGACGTCCTCGCCGATGCCGGCGGTGACAACGAAGCCGCCGATGTAATCCTTCACGAAGGTGTCCTTCGGGGCGATGAAGTCCGAGAGCGCGACATTGTGCCGGCCCTCGCGCTTCTCCAGCTGCTGGCGCAGCGTGTGCAGGGTGGCGATCGCTTCCGTACGCTTTTCATCCGCATAGACGAAGATGTCGTCGCCGACGGCATTGGCCGGCCAGAAGCCGACGACGGCACGGGCGCGGAACCACTTCTCGTCGATGATCTGCTTCAGCATCGCCTGCGCGTCGTCGAACAGCTGGCGCGCGGCCTCACCCTGCTTCGGATCGTCGAGGACCGCAGGATATCTGCCACTGAGCTCCCAGGTCTGGAAGAACGGCGTCCAGTCGATATAGCGGGCGAGCTCCTCCAGCGAATAATCGTCGAAGCCGCGCAAGCCCAGGAACGACGGCCTGGCCGGCTGCGCCTTCGCCCAGTCGATCTTCAAGGCGTTCTCGCGCGCGGCCTTCAGCGTCAGCCGCTTCTTGTCGGCCTGCGCCTTCGCATGCGTATCGGCGATTTTCAGATATTCGTTGCGCACCTCGGCGGCGTAGGCAACGCGGCGCTCCGGCGACAACAGCGAGGAGGCGACGCCGACCGCGCGGCTGGCGTCATTCACGTGCACCACCGGCCCGCGCCGGTAGTTCGGATCGATCTTCACCGCCGTGTGCACGCGGCTGGTCGTGGCGCCGCCGATCAGCAGCGGCACGTCGAACTGCTGCCGCTCGAGCTCGGCCGCCAGATGGCACATCTCGTCGAGCGAGGGCGTGATCAGGCCGGACAGGCCGATGATGTCGGCGCCTTCGGCCTTGGCGGTCTCGATGATCTTCGCCGCCGGCACCATGACGCCGAGGTCGATCACCTCGAAATTGTTGCACTGGAGCACGACGCCGACGATGTTCTTGCCGATGTCGTGCACGTCGCCCTTCACCGTCGCCAGCACGATCTTGCCGGCGGAGTTGCGGCCGTCGCCGGCAATGCCGGCCTCGAGGTTGCGCCGCTTCTCCTCTTCCATGAACGGCAGCAGATAGGCGACCGCCTGCTTCATCACCCGCGCCGACTTCACCACCTGCGGCAGGAACATCTTGCCGGCGCCGAAGAGATCGCCGACCACGTTCATGCCGTCCATCAGCGGTCCCTCGATCACCGACAGCGGCCGGTCGGCGGCAAGCCGCGCGGCCTCGGTGTCTTCCTCGATGAACCCGGTGATGCCGTGCACCAGCGCATGCGACAGGCGCTTGTTCACCTCCCAGGAGCGCCAGGCGAGGTCGGCTTCCTTGGTCTGCTTCTCCTTGCCGCGGAAGCCTTCGGCGAGCGCCAGCAGGCGCTCGGAAGCGCCCGGATCGCGGTTGAGGATCACGTCCTCGCAGGCTTCGCGCAGCTTCGGATCGAGGTCGTCATAGACGGCCATCTGCCCGGCATTGACGATGCCCATGTCCATGCCGGCCTTGATGGCGTGATACAGGAACACCGAGTGCATCGCCTCGCGCACCGGCTCGTTGCCGCGGAACGAGAACGACAGGTTGGAGACGCCGCCGGAGATATGACAGTGCGGCAGGTTCTCCCTGATCCAGCGCGTCGCCTCGATGAAGTCGACGCCGTAGTTGTTGTGCTCCTCGATGCCGGTCGCGACCGCAAAGATGTTCGGATCGAAGATGATGTCTTCCGGCGGGAAGTTCACTCTTGTCGTCAGGATGTCGTAGGCGCGCTTGCAGATCTCGGTCTTGCGCGCGAACGTGTCGGCTTGGCCGACCTCGTCGAACGCCATCACCACGACGGCGGCGCCATGGCGGCGGGCGATCGTCGCCTCGTGGATGAACTTCTCCTCGCCTTCCTTCATCGAGATCGAGTTGACGATCGGCTTGCCCTGGATGCACTTCAGCCCGGCCTCGATCACGTGGAACTTCGAAGAGTCGACCATGACCGGCACGCGGGCGATGTCCGGCTCCGAGGCGACGAGGTTCAGGAACGTGACCATCGCGGCTTCGGAATCGAGCAGGCCTTCGTCCATGTTGACGTCGATCACCTGCGCGCCGTTCTCCACCTGATCGCGCGCGACCGCGAGCGCCGCGGTGTAGTCGCCGTTGGTGATCAGCTTGCGGAAGCGCGCGGAGCCGGTGACGTTGGTGCGCTCGCCGATGTTGACGAACGGAATGTCGGCGGTCAGCTCGAACGGCTCCAGCCCGGAAAGACGGAAGCGGCGCGGCACCTCGGCCACCACGCGCGGCTTGTGCAGAGCGACAGCGTCGGCAATCGCGCGGATGTGGTCCGGCGTGGTGCCGCAGCAGCCGCCGACGATGTTGACGAGGCCGGAGGCGGCGAACTCGCCGATCAGCCCGGCCATGTACTCCGGACTCTCGTCGTAGCCGCCGAATTCATTGGGCAGGCCGGCGTTCGGATAGGCGCACACCAGCGTGTCGGCGACGCGGCCGATATCGGCGACGTGAGCGCGCAGGTCTTCCGCGCCGAGCGCGCAATTGAAGCCGATCGAGAACGGATGGGCGTGCCGCACCGAATTCCAGAACGCTTCAGGCGTCTGGCCTGACAACAGGCGGCCGGACTTGTCGGTGATGGTGCCGGAGATCATCAGCGGCACCTGAACTCCCCGCTCCTCGCAGATCTCGGAGATGGCGTAGAGCGCGGCCTTGGCGTTCAGCGTGTCGAAAATGGTCTCGACCAAAAGAACGTCGGCGCCGCCATCGAGCAGCCCGCGCACCTGCTCGCCATACGCCTCGCGCAGTTCGTCGAACGTCACCGCGCGGAAACCCGGATTGGAGACGTCCGGCGAAATCGACGCCGTGCGGTTGGTCGGACCCAGCGCGCCGGCGACGAAGCGCGGCTTGCCGTCTTCCTTGGTGACGCGGACGGCGGCGGCCTTGGCGAGCTTCGCGCCTTCGAGATTCAACTCGTAGGCGATGCTCGACAGGTCGTAGTCGGCCTGGGCGATCGAGGTGGACGAGAAAGTGTTGGTGGCGACGATGTCGGCGCCGGCGCGCAGGTACTGCGCGTGGATCTCCTCGATCGCCTCCGGCTGGGTGAGGATCAGAAGGTCGTTGTTGCCGCGCAGGTCGCGGTGGAAGTCCTTGAAGCGTTCGCCACGGAATGCGGCCTCGTCGTACTGCAGGCCCTGGATCATCGTGCCCATGGCGCCGTCGAGCACAAGGATGCGCTCGCGCGCCAGGCTGCGGAGAGCGGTTTCGACTTTGCTGACTTTACTGACGTTCTGGGTCACAGGCACTTCCGTTGTTTTGGTCCGTCATTGCGAGGAGCGAAGCGACGAAGCAATCCAGTGCGGCGGTTGCGGCAGACTCAGCGCTGGATTGCTTCGCTTCGCTCGCAATGACGATTACGCCGCCTCCCGCGCGGCGTTGGCGCGGAAGCCGAGCAGATGGGAGATGGCGAAGACGAGATCGGCGCGGTTCATCGTGTAGAAATGGAAGTTGTCGACGCCATGCTTGTTGAGCTTCTGCACCTGGCCGGCGGCGACCGCCGCCGCGATCAATTTGCGCGTCTCCGGATCGTCGTCGAGGCCTTCGAACTTTTCCGCCAGCCATGACGGCACGCTGGCGCCGCAGCGCGACGCGACATTGCTCATCTGCTTGAAGTTCTGCACGGGCAGGATGCCGGGCACGATCGGCACGTCGACGCCGCGCGCGCGGACCCGGTCGACGTAGCGGTTGTAGAGGTCGTTGTCGAAGAAGAACTGGGTGATCGCGCGCGTCGCGCCGGCGTCGACCTTCGCCTTCAACGTGTCAACGTCGGCATCGAAGTCGGCGCTCTGCGGATGCTTCTCAGGATACGCGGAGACCGAGACCTCGATGTCGGGGTATCGCTTCTTGATGCTGGCGACGAGCTCGGCCGAGGTCTGGTAGCCGTCCGGATGCGCGGTGTAGGCGCCGCCCATGCCGCTCGCCGGATCGCCGCGCAGCGCCACGATGTGGCGCACTCCGGCGTCGTGATACCGCGCCACCACCTCGTCGATATCGGCACGCGAGGCGTCGACGCAGGTGAGGTGCGCGGCCGGCGTCAGGCGGGTCTCCTTCAGGATCCGCACGATGGTCGCATGCGTCCGCTCGCGGGTGGAACCGCCGGCGCCGTAGGTGACCGAGACGAACGACGGCTCCAGCGGCGCAAGCCGCTTGATCGTCGCCCAGAGCGTGCGCTCCATCTCCTCGGTCTTCGGCGGGAAAAACTCGAAGGAGATGCGCGGCAGCCTGCGGGAACCGCTGTTCCCAGTTGCACCACCTTGTGCGTTGCCTTGATCGTCGCTCATGCCTATCGCCCCGTAACCTGGTCACCGCCCTCGGTGACCGCTTCGCGTCCGTCAGTTCAATTTCACCGAGATTAAGCGAGCGTGCCCACCGGAAATAGCGGAAAATGGCAACACCTGCGTGGGAAGTTTCCCCAAATCGGCCGAAATACGAACTTCTCAAGAAATTATGACGCCAGTGGGACGCACGCGTCGCCGGCAGATGGCAATGAGATATCAAAAAATATCATATATAACAATATGATAATGAAGCGGCGTCCTAGCAACTAAAGTGGGAATTGTGACAATACTATCTCACTCTACGGTCAATCTTCCCACGGGTGATAGGATCGAAGCCCTGCAATGCCCGGCCGCGTCTTGGTCGACCGCCGCGACGCAGCTAGCCTGACGTCATGACCGACCTCTCCGTGCTCGACCTCTCCCTCGTGACCACCGGTGCGCCGCCCTCGAAGGCGCTGCGCAACTCGATCGACCTGGCGCAGCATGTCGATCAGCTCGGCTATTCCCGCTACTGGACGGCGGAACACCACAACCTCGCCTCGGTGGCGAGCCCGGCGCCGGACCTGATGATCGGCCAGGTCGCCGCCGCGACCAGGCACATCCGCGTCGGCTCCGGCGGGGTGATGCTGCCGAACCATGCACCGCTGGTGGTCGCCGAGCGCTTCAAGATGCTGGAGGCGCTGTTTCCCGGCCGCATCGACCTCGGGGTCGGCCGCGCGCCGGGCACCGATCCTGCGACAGCCTACGCGCTGCGGGCCAAGCTCGACGGCCGCAACGGCGACGAATTCCTCGAGCGGCTGATGGAGCTGATGCTGTGGGAGACGCGCAATTTCCCCGAGGGGCATCCGTTCAACAACGTGCACGCGATGCCGTCCGACGCGCCGCTGCCGCCGATCTGGCTGCTCGGCTCGTCCGACTACAGTTCGGATCTCGCGGCGCAGATCGGTATGGGCTTCGCGTTCGCGCACCACTTCGCCTCCTATGACGCGGTCGAGGCGATGACGCACTATCGCGCGCGCTTCAAGCCGTCGCCGGCGCGCACGACGCCGTGGTCGATTCTCGCTGTCGCCGTGGTGTGCGCTGCGACCGACGAGGAAGCCGAGTATCTCGCCCAGTCGATGGACCTGAACCGGCTGCGCCGCGACCGCGGCCAGTATTTTCCGCTGCCGTCGCCGGAAGAAGCGATGGCCTATCCCTACACCGAACAGGACCGCATCAAGCTGTCGCGCGCGCGCAAACGCCTGTTCGTCGGCAGCCCGGCAACGGTGCTGAGCAAGCTGCAGCCGATGATTGCGGCCTGCCAGGCCGACGAGGTGATGATCACCGCCAGCATCTTCGACCACGAGAAGCGCAAGGCGTCCTACACGCTGCTGGCGGAAGCGTTCGGCCTCAAGCGCAGCGCCGCGGCGTAATTTTGTCGTCCCTGCGAAAGCAGGGACCCATAAACTGCAACCTCGGTGAGGCTGAAAGCCTTGATGGCTGCCAGCGGCGATGACGACGAGCAACAATCGGCGTCGGTGGGCATGGGTCCCTGCTTTCGCAGGGACGACCGACTATTCGGCCGCGAACGTCTCGCGGAACGGATGCGCGGGATAGACGCCGATAATGCGGAATTCCTTGGAGAAGAACTTCAGCTCCTCCAACGCGAAGGTGAGACCGCGGTCGTCCGGATGCCCGTCCACGTCCGCATAAAACTGCGTCGCGAAGAAATTGCCGTCGACCATGTAGCTTTCCAGCTTGGTCATGTTGACGCCGTTGGTGGCGAAGCCGCCGAGCGCCTTATAGAGCGCGGCCGGCACGTTGCGCACGTTGAAGACGAACGTCGTGATCAGATGACCCGAATGCTGCTGCGCCCATTTCGGCTCGCGCGCCAGCACGACGAAGCGGGTGGTGTTGTGCGCCTCGTCCTCGACGTCTTCGGCCAGAATATCGAGACCGTAGATCCTAGCGGCCAGCGCGGAGGCGATCGCCGCGCACGACTTGTCGCCGCGCTGGGCGATGTCGCGGGCCGAGCCTGCGGTGTCGGCGGCGACGATCGGGCGGATGCCGAGCTTGCGGATGATGCGGCGGCACTGGCCGAGCGCATGCACGTGGCTTTCGACGGTCTTGATGTCGGCCAGCTTGGCGCCAGGCACCGCGACCAACTGATGGCGAACGGGGAGAAACCATTCGCCGATGATGAACAGCCCGGAATGCGGCAGGAGATGGTGGATGTCGGCGACGCGGCCGGCGACCGAGTTCTCGATCGGAATCATGCCGAGATCGGCCTCGCCGGACGAGATCGCGGCGAGCGCGTCCTCGAACGTCGCGCACGGCAGCGTCTCAGCGCCGGGATAGGCCTCGTCGATGGCGATGTGCGAATTGGCGCCCAATTCACCCTGGAATGCGATCTTCATGGGCGTGGTCTTAGCTGCTTCTGCTCATTGTTCAAGGCTTGCCGGCTTCAAGGCTTGCCGGCGAGCATCCGCCGGGCGGTCTGAAGATCGGCCTCGGTGTCGACGCCGAGCGGCACGGTATTGACGATAGTCACGTCGATCCTCATGCCGGCCTCGATCGCCCGCAACTGCTCGAGCTTCTCGCGCATCTCCAGCGGCGACGGCGGCAGGCCGACGAACCTTGCCAGCGCCGCGCGCCGATAGGCGTAGATGCCGATGTGATGGTAGCGCGGCCCCTCGCCAGAGGGCGCGGTCGCGCGCGTGAAATACAGCGCGCGCAGGCGGTCCTTCGCAAGCTGGCTGCCGATCGCCTTCACCACGTTCGGGTTGGTATGCTCCTCCGCCTCGCGGATTTCGGCGGCAAGCGTCGCGATGTCGACGGCCTGGTCGTCAAGCGAAGTCGCAACCGCTCGGATATCTTCCGCCGGGATAGTCGGCAGGTCGCCCTGCAGGTTGACGATCGTCGCCACCTGCCCGTCCGGGTCGAGCGTTTTCAGCGCCTCGAAGATGCGGTCCGAGCCGGAGGGATGGTCGGCGCGCGTCATCACCGCCTCGCCGCCATGCGCCTCGACCACACGCGCGATCTCGGGCGCGTCCGTCGCCACCACGGCGCGGCCGATCGCGGCAGCCTCCGCCCGGCGCAACACATGGACGATCATCGGCAGGCCGCAAATGTCCGCCAGGGGCTTGCCGGGCAGCCGGGTGGAGGCCATGCGCGAGGGAATCAGGACAAGGGTCGAGGCTGTCGTCATCGGCGTGAAACGCGCAGGTCACATGCGCAAAAGGACAAGGAGCGTAAGGGGTTTGCGAGCAAGGGATTTCTGCCCCATCCGGCGGCTTTTATACGGGTTGCCAGAGCCGGGGCAAACCGTTATCTCCCTCGCACCGAGCCGTTTCAGACGGGGCGGAACGTCCGTTCGCCGGGGGCGGGCGGACAGCGAAACACACTCTCTTCTGCCTGGGGACCCTGCTGAGAAAATGGACTCCTTCGAACTGAACAAGATTCTCGGCGCGCTTCTCGGAACGTGTCTTTTTCTCCTCGTGATGAACATCACCGCCGGCGCGATCTTCACGGCGCACAAGCCTGAAAAACCCGGCTTCGATATCGCCGTCCCGGATCAGCCTGCGGGCGATGCGTCAAAGGGCCCGGCGGAGCCGGCGAAGCCGATCGAGGAATTGCTCGCCAGCGCCTCCGTCGACAAGGGCGCCGCTGCCGCCAAGAAGTGCATCTCCTGCCACACCTTCGAGAAGGGCGGCCCCAACAAGGTCGGCCCGAATCTCTTCGGCGTCGTCGAGCGCGACAAGGGTTCGCACGCCGGCTTCAACTACTCCTCGGCGATGAAGGCGAAGGGCGGCAAGTGGACGTTCGACGATCTGAACCACTTCCTGCAGAGCCCGAAAGGCTTCGTCACCGGAACCAGCATGAGCTTCGCCGGTCTGCCGCGCGATACCGAGCGCGCCGACGTGATCACTTACCTGCAGTCCCTCGCCGACAATCCGGTGCCGCTGCCCACCGCGCAGAAGAAGTAGAAAAGTAAGCGCTTGCGGCATTAACGCATTAACGGGATTTAAGAATAGCGGCCGGGACTTCCCGGCCGTTGTCGTTTAAGCGTCAACTCCGCGTGAAAAGTGGCGTTTGGCCGCAAGAATTAACCGGCGCGGCTGGTGCCCCGGGGTGCGAAAACCGACATACTCGGCCGAACATTTCCGCACCTTTCAAGTTTCCCTCAAATCCCACTGCTGAGGATCATCATCTTGAGCATCTCCCGGCGACATCTCTTGCAAGGCAGCGCCGCACTCGCCGCGATGCCGCTCGCAAAATTTGGCGGCACGGCGCAGGCGCAATCCGAGAGCGCGCCCTGGCGGCACGCCCTCTCGCTGTTCGGCGACGTGAAGTACCCGGCCGGGTTCAAGCATTTCGACTACGTCAATCCCAATGCGCCGAAAGGCGGCACCGCACGGCAGATCTCGCTCGGCACGTTCGACAACTTTAACGTCGCGGTCGCCGGCGTGAAGGGCTCCATCGCCCCGGGCATCGGCAGCATCTACGAGACGCTGATGGTGTCATCGTTCGACGAAATCTCCACCGAATACGGACTATTGGCGGAGCAGGTTTCGCATCCGGACGATTTTGCCTGGGCAACCTATCGCCTGCGCCAGGAAGCCCGCTGGCACGACGGCAAGCCGGTCACGGCCGAGGACGTGATCTTTTCGCTGGAGCAGCTGAAGAAGCTGAGCCCGCGCTACGCGTCCTATTACAATCACGTGGTGAAGGCCGAGAAGGTCGGCGATCGCGACGTGAAGTTCACCTTCGACCAACCCGGCAACCGCGAGCTGCCGGTGATCGTCGGACAGCTCATGGTGCTGCCGAAGCACTGGTGGGAAGGCACCGACAAGGAAGGCCGGAAGCGCGACATCTCCCAGACCACGCTGGAGCCGCCGCTCGGCTCGGGTCCCTACCGCGTCAAGGACTTCTCGCCGGGCCGTTCGCTGACGCTCGAACGCGTCAAGGATCACTGGGGCGCGAAGCTGCCGGTCAGCGTCGGCCAGGACAATTTCGACGAGCTTCGCTACGAGTTCTTCCGCGACAACGTCGTCGCGCTCGAGGCCTTCAAGGCCGACCAGGCCGACTGGATCATCGAGAACAGCGCCAAGCAGTGGGCGACGGCCTACGACTTTCCCGCCGTGCGCGACAAGCGCGTCGTGCTCGAGGAATTTCCGATGCGCTCGAGCGGGCGGATGCAGGGCTATGCCTTCAACCTGCGCCGCGACGTGTTCAAGGATCCGCGTCTGCGCCGCGCGTTCAACTACGCCTACGACTTCGAGGAGATGAACAAGCAGCTGTTCTACGGCCAGTATAAGCGCATCAACAGCTACTTCGAGGGCACCGAGCTCGCATCCAGCGGCCTGCCGGAAGGCCTCGAGCTCGAGATTCTGCAGACCGTGCGGGGCAAGGTGCCGGAGGAAGTGTTCACCACCGCCTATACCAATCCGGTCAACGGCAGCCCGGAAGCAGTGCGCAACAACCGCCGCGAAGCGTTGCGCCTTCTGAAGGAAGCCGGCTTCGACATCAAAGATCAGAAGCTGGTCGACCCCAGCGGCAAGCAGGTCTCGGTAGAATTCCTCAGCTCGGATCCGAGCAGCGAGCGACTGATCCTGTTCTACAAGCCCTCGCTGGAGCGGCTCGGCATCAACGTGTCGGTCCGCACCGTGGACGACGTGCAGTACCAGAACCGCCTGCGGAATTTCGACTTCGATGTCGTCACCGGGCTCTGGGCCCAGTCGCTGTCGCCAGGCAACGAGCAGCTCGAATATTGGGGCTCGCGCGCCGCCGACCAGCCGGGATCCCAGAACCTCGTCGGGATCAAGAATCCCGCGGTCGACGAACTGATCCAGAAGATCATCTTCGCCAAGGACCGCGCGACGCTGGTCGCCGCTACCAAGGCTTTGGACCGCGTACTGCTGTGGAATTTCTACGTCGTCCCGCAGTTCACCTACGACAAGGCCCGCTACGCCCGCTGGGACCGCTTCAGCCACGCCGAACCGCTGCCGAAATATGGCGTCTCCGGCCTGCCCTCGCTATGGTGGTGGGACGCGGAGAAGGCAGCGAAAACAGGCGGCCGCAGTTGATCGAACGAAAGAGCATGCAATCGCCCTCGCGGCGGGACGTGCTGGTCATCGCCGCAGGCGCGGCACTGACCGGCGTTCCGCAGATCGCGCGGGCGCAGGAAAAGGCGGAAGCCGAACGACACGGGATTTCCGCCTTCGGCGACCTCAAGTATCCGCCGGATTTCAAGTATTTCGACTATGTGAATCCGTCCGCGCCGAAGGGCGGCCTGTTCTCGCAGATCGGCCCGACGCGCCAGTTCAATCAGAGCTTTCTGACGTTCAACTCGCTCAACTCCTACATCCTGAAGGGCGATGCGGCGCTGGGCATGGAGCTGACCTTCGCGACGCTGATGGCGCGCGCGAGCGACGAGCCGGATGCGATGTACGGATTTGCCGCCCGTGCGGTGACGATCTCGGACGACGGGCTGATCTATCGCTTCCTGATCCGAAGCGATGCGACATTCCATGATGGCAGCCGCCTGACGGCGCATGACGTCGCCTTCTCGCTGAACCTCTTGAAACAGCATGGTCATCCGAACATCACCCAGTTGCTGCGCGATCTGACCAGTGCCGACGCCGACGACGACCGCAGCGTCACGCTGCGCTTCGCCGAGAAGCGCGCGCGCGACGTACCACTGTTCGCGGCCGCGTTGCCGATTTTCTCGCGCGCCTATTACGGCAAGAAGCCGTTCGAGGAATCGACCCTCGACATTCCGCTCGGCTCCGGCATCTACAAGGTCGGACGCTTCGAACCGGGCCGCTATATCGAATACGAGCGGGTGAAGGACTCGTGGGCCGCCGGCCTGCCGGTGACGCGCGGCCAGTACAACTTCGACACCGTCCGGTTCGAATATTATCGCGACCGCGACGTCGCCTTCGAAGGCTTCACCGGTAAGAGCTACCTGTTCCGCGAGGAATTCACCTCGCGCATCTGGGCGACGCGCTACGATTTTCCGGCGATCAAGGACGGCCGCGTCAAGCGCGAGGTGCTGCCTGACGATACGCCATCCGGCGCGCAAGGCTGGTTCATCAACACGCGGCGCGAGAAGTTCAAGAGTCCGAAGGTCCGCGAGGCGCTGATCTGCGCCTTCGACTTCGAGTGGACCAACAAGACCATCATGTATGGCTCGTACGAGCGGACCCATTCGGTGTTCCAGAATTCCGACCTGATGGCGAATGGCCCGCCTTCCGCGGACGAGGTCGCCCTGCTCGAGCCGTTCCGCGACAAGGTGCCGGCCGAGGTGTTCGGCGAGCCCTACGTTCCGCCGGTGTCGGACGGCTCCGGGCAGGATCGCGCGCAGCTGCGGCGCGCGGGGCAACTGCTCAACGAGGCTGGCTATCCGATCAAGGATGGCAAACGGGTCGGACCGAACGGCGAGCGGCTGACGCTCGAATTCCTGCTCGACGAGCCGAGCTTTCAGCCGCACCACATGCCCTACATCAAGAACCTCGGGACGCTCGGCATCGATGCGAGCTTGCGGCTGATCGATGCGGCGCAGATGCAGAACCGGCGCAACGACTTCGATTTCGACCTGACGATTCAACGCTTCAGTTCGTCCTCGACGCCGGGAGATTCGCTGCGCACCTTCTTCTCCTCGCAAGCGGCTGCGATCAAGGGATCGCAGAACCTCGCCGGCATCGCCGATCCCGCCATCGATTCGCTGATCGAACAGGTGATCGCCGCCAAGGACCGCAAGACGCTGACGACCGCCTGCCGGGCGCTGGACCGACTGATCCGCGCCGGCCGCTACTGGGTCCCACAGTGGTACAAGGGCACGCACTGGATCGCCTACTGGGATATGTACGACCGGCCGCAGCAAAAGCCGCGCTACGCCCGCGGCGTATTGGAGACCTGGTGGTCCGATCCCGGCAAGGCCGCCCGGGCAAATCGTTCGGGCTGACGGACAAGTGCAACCGCTGCCTCGCCCAAGTGTTTGTTTAACAAGATGTGTTTGTTTCAGCTTGGCCGGCCCCAAAAGCCGGTTCCCGCGGCTCAGGAACATGATTTAGGACCGGCGCAGGATGACCGCTTACATTGGACGACGACTGCTGTTGATGATCCCGACGCTGCTCGGGATCATGCTGGTGTCGTTCATCGTCGTGCAGTTCGCGCCGGGCGGGCCGGTCGAGCGTGTAATCGCGCAGCTCACGGGATCCGACACCGGCGCAAGCTCGCGCATCTCCGGCTCGCCGGGCGGCGACTTCGCCGGCAAGAATCCGGGCGCTGCCGGTTCTGAAGTGAACTCGAAGTATCGCGGCGCGCAGGGCCTCGATCCTGAATTCATCAAAAGCCTCGAGCGGCAGTTCGGCTTCGACAAGCCGGCATACGAGCGCTTTCTGCTGATGCTGTACAACTACGCCCGCTTCGATTTCGGCAAAAGCTATTTCCGCGACGTCAGCGTGGTGCAATTGATCAAGGAGAAGCTGCCGGTCTCGATGTCGCTCGGCATCTGGATGACGCTGCTCTCCTATCTCATCTCGATCCCGCTCGGCATCCGCAAGGCGGTGCGCGACGGCTCCAAGTTCGACATCTGGACCTCCGGCGTCATCATCATCGGCTTTGCGATTCCAGGCTTCCTGTTTGCGATCCTGCTGATCATCCTGTTTGCCGGTGGCTCGTTCTTCAACATCTTCCCCTTGCGCGGACTGACCTCGGACAACTTCGCCCAGTTGCCGTGGTACGCGCAGATCGCCGACTATTTCTGGCATCTGACGCTGCCACTGATATCGCTGGCGCTCGGCGCGTTCGCGACAATGACGCTGTTGACCAAGAACTCGTTTCTCGACGAGATCCGCAAGCAATATGTGATGACTGCGCGCGCCAAGGGCTGCAGCGAAAACCAGGTTCTCTACGGCCATATTTTCCGCAACGCGATGCTGATCGTGATTGCCGGATTCCCCAGTGCCTTCATCAGCGCCTTCTTTTCGGGCTCGCTTCTGATCGAGACCATCTTCTCGCTGGACGGCCTCGGCCTGCTCGGCTTCGAGAGCGTGCTGAATCGCGACTATCCGGTGGTGTTCGGTACGCTGTTCATCTTTTCGCTGGTCGGTCTCGTCGTGAACCTGATCTCCGACCTGGCCTATATGTGGGTCGATCCGCGGATCGACTTCGAGGCGCGGGAGGTCTGATGGCGGTCACCGAGCAGCCGACGCGCACGCAGCAGGCGAAGCGGATCGAGACGACCGCGGTTTCGCCGCTGGGTGAAGCGGTCCCGCCGTCCGGACACGGCGTGTCGATCTCGCCGTTGAACCAGCGACGCTGGCAGAACTTCAAGGCCAACCGCCGCGGCTACTGGTCGTTCTGGATCTTCATGGTCCTGTTCGTGGTCTCGCTGTTCGCCGAGCTGATCGCCAACGACAAGCCGCTGATGGTGAAGTTCGACGGCCGCCTGTACTGGCCGGCGTTCGTCAGCTATTCGGAAACCACCTTCGGAGGCGACTTCGAAACGGCAGCCGACTATCGCGATCCCTATTTGCAGAAGCTGATTGCGGACAAGGGCGGCTTCATGGTCTGGCCGCCGATCCGCTACTCCTACAACACCCACAACCTCGACCTGCCGACGCCGGCTCCCTCCAAACCCACCTGGCTGCTGACCGAGGCGGAGTGCAAGCCGGTGGTCGAACGCAAGGGCCTGAAGAGCTGTAGCGATCTTGAATACAACTGGCTCGGCACCGATGATCAGGGCCGCGACGTGCTGGCGCGGCTGATCTACGGCTTCCGCATCTCTGTTCTGTTCGGGCTGATCCTCACAGCGATCTCGTCGGTCGTCGGCGTCGCCGCGGGTGGCATCCAAGGCTATTTCGGCGGCTGGATCGACCTGACGTTCCAGCGCTTCATCGAGATCTGGACGGCGATCCCTTCGCTCTACCTGCTGCTGATCCTGTCATCGATCCTCGTGCCGAGCTTCTTCGTGCTGCTCGGCATTCTGCTCCTGTTCTCGTGGGTCGCCCTGGTGGGGCTGGTGCGCGCAGAGTTCCTGCGGGGCCGCAACCTCGAATACATCCAGGCTGCACGCGCGCTCGGCGTCTCCAACAGCATCATCATGTTCCGCCACCTGTTGCCGAACGCCATGGTGGCGACGATGACGTTCCTGCCGTTCATCGTCTCGTCGTCGGTGATGACGCTGACGGCGCTGGATTTCCTCGGCTTCGGCCTGCCGCCAGGCTCGCCGTCGCTCGGCGAGATGCTGTCGCAGGGCAAGGCCAACGTGCAGGCGCCGTGGCTCGGCTTCACCGGCTTCTTTGCGGTTGCGATCATGCTGTCGCTGTTGATCTTCATCGGCGAAGCGGTGCGCGACGCCTTCGACCCGCGCAAGACGTTCAGGTAGATCATGGACGCAAGCCTCCAGCCTCTCCTCGACGTCCGCGACCTGTCCGTCGCCTTCCGCCAGGGCGGAGATGAACAGACCGCTGTCGACCACGTCTCGTTCAAGATCGACAAGGGCCAGTGCGTGGCGCTGGTCGGCGAGTCCGGCTCCGGCAAATCGGTCAGCGCGCTGTCGGTGCTGAAGCTGCTGCCGTATCCGGCCGCGCACCATCCGTCGGGCCAGATCCTCTTCAAGGGCCGCGACCTGCTCGAGCTGAGCGAGCGCGAGCTGCGCGGGATCCGCGGCAACGACATCTCGATCATCTTCCAGGAGCCGATGACCTCGCTCAATCCGCTGCACACGATCGAGCAGCAGATCGGCGAAATTCTCAGCCTGCACGGAGGCCTGCGCGGCCAGGCGGCCATGGCACGCATCATCGAGTTGCTGACCCAGGTCGGCATTCCCGATCCCGAAACGAGGCTTGGCGCCTATCCGCATCAGCTGTCCGGCGGCCAACGACAGCGCGTCATGATCGCGATGGCGCTCGCGAACGAGCCCGACCTTTTGATCGCCGACGAGCCGACCACTGCGCTCGACGTCACGGTGCAGGCGCAGATCCTTGAACTGCTCGCGGATATCCGCAAGCGGCTCGGCATGAGCCTCCTGTTCATCACTCACGACCTTGGCATCGTCCGGCGTATCGCCGACGTCGTCTGCGTGATGAACAAGGGCAAGATCGTCGAGCAAGGTCCGGTCGAGCAGGTGTTCACGTCCCCGCAACACCCTTACACCAAGGCGCTGCTCGCGGCCGAACCGAAGCCTGATCCGGCACCGCCGCGGCCGGAGGAACAGGTCGTCATCTCCTCAAATGACCTGCGGGTCTGGTTTCCGATCAAACGCGGCTTCCTCCGCCGCACGGTCGGGCACATCAAGGCTGTCGATGGCGTGAGCGTTGCGGTTCGCAAGGGAGAGACGCTTGGTGTCGTCGGCGAGTCCGGATCGGGAAAGACCACGCTCGGACTTGCGCTGTTGCGGCTGATTTCGTCGCAGGGCCCGATCGTCTTTCTCGGCAAGGACATCCAGGGTTTCCGCTTCAAGGACATGCTGCCGATCCGCCGCGATATGCAGATCGTGTTTCAGGATCCGTTCGGCTCGCTGAGCCCGCGCATGTCGGTCGGTGATATCGTCGCCGAGGGGTTGAGCGTGCATCAGCCGAAGCTGTCGGCGCAGGCGCGCGAAGAGAAGGTCATCGAGGCCTTGCAGTCGGTCGGCCTCGATCCGGCGACCCGCTTTCGTTATCCGCACGAGTTCTCCGGCGGGCAGCGGCAGCGCATCAGCATCGCGCGAGCCGTCGTGCTCGAGCCGAGCTTCATCGTGCTCGACGAACCCACCAGCGCGCTCGATATGCTGTTCCAGGCGCAGATGGTTGATCTGCTGCGCGATTTGCAGCGCAAGAGCGACCTGACTTACATCTTCATCTCACACGATCTGCGCGTGGTCGCCTCGCTCGCGAGCCATCTGATCGTGATGCGCCAGGGCAAAGTGGTGGAAGAAGGGCCGGCGTCAGAGATCTTCAAAAATCCGAAAAGCGACTACACGCGCGCACTGTTCGCCGCCGCCTTCAGGATGGAAGCGGCGCCAGTGGAGACCGTGGCGCAGTAGGTACGCGCGAGCGCGGTACATTCGTCATTGCGAGCGTAGCGAAGCAATCCAGTCTGAGCTTACCGCGAATGCTGTGCTGGATTGCTTCGTCGCCATAGGCGAGCGAAGCGACGCCGTTCTTCGAACGGCTATGCCTCGCAATGACGTCAAATAATAAAAGCCGGGTTGATCGGCGACTCGAACAGCCGACGCACGCTGATGATATCGGCGCCGGACGCCAGGATGCGCTGATGTGCTGCGACGATCGGCTCGATCGCAACGGCCATGTGGAACGCGTTGGCGTGCACGAGCGTCTTCGGATCGCGCACGATCGCCACATGCCCCTTCCAGAAAATCAGATCACCGCGACGCAGGTCGCCGATCTCCGCGCCATCCAGCACCTCGCCCAGTTCGCGCTCCTGCAGATCGCTGTCGCGCGGCACGGCCATGCCGCAGGCACCGAGCGCGATCTGCACGAGGCCCGAGCAGTCAATGCCAAGCCCGGTCTTGCCGCCCCAGAGATAAGGCGTACCGATGAAGCGCTCGGCAATGCTGACGAAATCGTTCTCGAAAACGTCAAGGCTGCAGACATGCTGCAACGGCAGGTAATGCCGCCGCGGCGTGATCGCGAAGGTGCCGTCGTCGCTGACGATCTCGATGACGGCGCCAAGCGGCAGCGCTTCCGCCGGCGGCAATTTGATCGAGGGACCTGGAAAGGCAAAGGTGCGCAGCGCTGCAACCCGGTGCGTCGGCGTCGTGCGCGGCCTGACCAGCGCAGCGTCGGGCAGCCAGCCCACATAGCCGTCGCCGTTGAGCTGGCCCCACGACCAACCCTCGTCGTTGCGGTCGTAGATCGTCACGCGCTCGCCCTTGAGCGCCTCGGTATCGAGCGCCGCATCATGCGACGGCGCCTGCCTTAGCGGCGCAACCGCATCGAAGACCTCGAACGCCTCGCCCTCGACGAAGCGATCGGCCTTGACCTGGCCCTCGAGATGTTTTGCGGCGATGTCGCCGCGTGCCGGCGTCAGACGTGGATCAGCCATAGCGTTCCGCCACAAGCTTGTAGATGGCACGCGCCGCCTGGCATTCACCGCCCTCCGGTCGGGCGGGTTTCGACGACGGCGTCCAGCCGTAGATGTCGACATGCAGCCATCTTGTCGCCGGTTCGACAAAGCGGCCAAGAAACAGCGCGCAGGTTATCGATCCGGCGAACCCGCCCGACGGCGCGTTGTTGATGTCCGCGGTCTTCGAATCGAGCCACGAATCGTAGGGCGGCCACAGCGGCAGGCGCCAAAGCGGATCGTGCTCGGCACGTGCGTGGCGCGCGACGTCATCCGCGAGCGCTTCGTCGCGCGTATAAAAAGGAGGCAGCTCGGGGCCGAGCGCGACGCGCGCTGCGCCCGTGAGCGTGCCGAGATCGATCAGCAGATCCGGCTTCTCCTCGTCCGCGAGCGCGAGCGCATCGGCCAGCACGAGCCGTCCCTCCGCGTCGGTATTGCCGATCTCCACGGTCGGCCCCTTCCTAGACGGGTAGATATCGAGCGGACGAAACGCATTGCCGGCGACTGCATTTTCGACCGCCGGGATCAGCACGCGCAGCCGGACCTTCAGCTTCGCATCCATGATCATCTGCGCCAGCGCCAGCACGTTGGCGGCCCCGCCCATATCCTTCTTCATGATCAGCATGCCGCTTGCCGGCTTCAGATCGACGCCGCCGGTGTCGAAGCAAACGCCTTTGCCGACCAGGGTCACCTTCGGATGCGAGGCCTCGCCCCAGGTGAAATCAATCAGCCGCGGTGCGCGGCTCGACGCCTTGCCGACCGCGTGGATCAACGGAAAGTTCTTCGCGAGCAGCTCTTCGCCGACGATGCACGAAAATTTGGCGCCGAAGCGATCGGCCAGCGCACGCGCGGCATCCGCCAGTTGCTCCGGCCCCATGTCGTTCGCCGGAACATTGATCAGATCGCGCGCCAGGGATGCTGCTTCCGCCATCCGGCTCAGATCTTCAGCATCAAGCTCATTGGCCAGGAGCAATTTGACATCCAACGGCTCCGCCTTGCGGTAGCGGGAGAAACGGTAGCTACCAAGCGCAAAGGCGAGCGTGGCAAGGCGCGCATCATGCGGCGCATTGGCGAAGCGGTAAGTCCCGGGCGGCAGCAAGCCGGGGAGTTGGCCCGGCCGGAACGGATCGCGCCATCGCGCCGATTCATCCTCGACGCCGAACAGCACATTCTCGAGTCCGCCCTTGGCTGAGGGCAATAGAAGGCACTGCCCCGGCCTGGCCTTAAACCCGGCGGCCTCGGCAAACTGCCGCGACGATGAGCCGAGCACGTCCATCGCGCTGCTTAATGACGACTTGCTGACGAAAGTGATGGGCGTCGCCGTTGTGCCGGCGGCTACGTCGAAGGCTGGATGCATGCGGTTTTCTATACTCGATGAGAGCGTCTGCGCCCAAAAACTCACAGTCGCCGGGCTATCGGTTCGGAACCCAATTAACCAGACATTAGGGTTAACAGTCTATTGCTGATGCGTTCCCGCCCCTCGTGCGGGCCGGACGAGTGGATTTCCATGCGGAGCCGTTTGCTTACCAGCTTTGCCCCTACCAGATTCGTTCTCACGGCAAGTATCATAACGATGGCGGCGATCAGCACCGGGGGCTGTTCAAGCATCATCCGCGACGTCACCAGCTCGGTCGCCACGAAGGCCGCGCCACAGTCCGAAGCCGACTGGCGCAAAGCGATCGATACGTACGGCGAGCGGTATCGGACCAATCCCAAGGACGCGCAAGCCGCGCTTCGCTACGGCACGGCGTTGCGCGCCACCGGCCAGCACGCCCAGTCGAGCGCAGTGCTGGAACAGGCGGCGATGGCCAATCCAGGAGACCGGACACTGCTGGCAGCCTACGGACGGGCACTGGTCGACAACGGCAGTTACCAGCAGGGTTTCGACACGCTGAGCCGGGCGCACACCCCCGACAATCCCGACTGGCACATCCTTTCCATCCAGGGAACCGCCCTCGACCGGCTTGGCCGGCATGAGGACGCACGGCGCTACTACGAAAACGCGCTGAAGATCCAACCGAACGAGCCGTCGGTGCTATCCAACCTCGGCATGTCCTACGTGCTTTCCAAAGAACTTCCCAAGGCCGAAGACGCCCTTCGGCGCGCTCATGCAGGTGCCCCCTCGGACGCGCGGATCAGGCAGAACCTCGCCCTCGCCATCGGCCTGCAAGGTCGCTTTCCCGAGGCCGAGAGCATCATCACGGCCGGGCTGCCGCCCGACGAAGCGGCCGAAAGCGTCAAATATCTGAAGCAGATGCTTCAGGGCGACGGCCGGAAGCCGGCCATCGCACGCGCCGAGACACAGCACGCCTCGCGAACCTGATGTGTCATTCCGCAGCGAGAAGCGCCGCGGTCGGGAATGATCGAGCCTTCACTTAAGTGCGAAAAGCTTGATGGCGGTCGGTCCGAGGATCACGACAAACAGCACCGGCAGGAAAAACAGCACCATCGGCACCGTCAGCATCGGCGGCAGGGCGGCGGCCTTCTTCTCGGCCTCCGTCATGCGCGCATCGCGGTTTTCCTGCGCCATCACGCGCAGTGTCGCGCCGAGCGGCGTTCCGTAGCGTTCCGATTGCGACAGCGCCAGGCACACCGATTTCACGCCGTCGAGTCCTGTGCGCTTCTGCAGATTCTCGTAAGCGACCTTCCGGTCGGAGAGGTAGGACAGTTCCGCTGTGGTGAGCGTGAACTCCTCAGCGAGCGCAACCGACTGAGAGCTGATCTCTGACGCGACCTTCCGGAAAGCCAGCTCGACTGACATACCGGATTCAACGCAGATCAGCAGCAGGTCGAGCGCATCCGGAAATGCACGCTTGATCGAAAGCTGCCGCTTCGCAATCGCGTTCTTCAGGTAGATCATCGGCGCCTGCATACCGATATAGGCGGCAAGAATGCAAAAGCCGACCTTGATCGTGACGGGCTGCTGCAGGGTGGCGACGAGGAAGACATAGATCGTGGTGGCAACGAACAGCACGATCGGCGCCACCATGCGAAAGAACAGGAAAGTGATGTAGGGAGCTTCACCTCGGTAGCCGGCCATCACCAACTTCTCGCGCGCCTCTTCCTGCGCCAGCCATTTGCCGAGATTGAAATCGGAAACCACCTTCTGCACGACCTGCTTGGGCGATTGCCGCAACGAAATCTTTTCGGCCTTCGCCAGCCGCTCGCGTTCACGCTGGCGGATGCGCTCCCGCTCGTCTGCGACCGCGCGCATGCGCTTGTTCAACCCGTTGGTCGCGAACAGCGGAGAAATCAGCGTGAAAGCAGTCGCCCCCGCGGCGATCGCCGCGAAGATCATGGTCATCAGCCGACCATCGTGCATTTTCTCAATCAGGAAATCGATCATGCGCGCCAATCAAATCAGAAGTCGAAATTGATCATCTTCCTCATCACCAGCACGCCGATCGTCATCCAGACGGCGCTCGCCAGCAGCATCAAGCGTCCCATAGGCGTCGTCCACAAGAGCGAGATGTAGCCCGGGTTCAACGCGTAGAGGGCCAGCATGATCACAGGCGGCAGCGAGCCGATGATGGCGGCGGACGCCTTGGCCTCCATCGACATCGCTTTGATCTTGGCTTTCATCTTCTTGCGATCGCGCAACACCTTTGAAAGGTTGCCGAGAGCTTCGGACAGATTGCCGCCGGCCGTCTGCTGGATCGAAATGACGATGCCGAAGAAGTTTGCCTCCGCTACCGGCATCCGCTCGTACAGGCGTGCGCAGGCGTCACCGAGTGGCATGCCAATCGCCTGGGTTTCGACAATGGCGGCGAATTCACCCCTGACTGGCTCCTGCGAGTCCGCGGCGACCAGCTTGATCGAGTCGAACAGCGGCAGGCCGGCCTTGATGCCGCGGACAATAATGTCCACGGCATCGGGAAGCCCTTCCAGAAACTTGAGCTCTCGACGCTTCTTCATGTATCCGAGAAACCATCGCGGCGCGCCGAAACCGGCCGCGAAGCCGAACGCCGCGGAAGGCAACAGCCCCCCACCCATGAGGAGCACCACCAAAAAGCACGAGACGCCCATCGCCACCGAAATGATGACAAACTGCCGCATGGTCCACGACAAGCCGGCTTGTGAGATCCTGTTCGTTAAAGGAATCTTCTTCGACTGCTTGTGGCGATTTTCGACGTCCTTCAGCGACGCTTCGACCTGCTGCCTGCGCGTGCGTTGCACCCGGTCGGAGCGCCGGGCGATCGGCTCGCTCCGGGCGAAGCTCGCACGCCGCTGTTCCGCCTGGCGCTCGCCGGACAACATCGGATACAGGAACACCCAGGCGAGCCCGCCGATCGCGGTGGCGGCCATGAATGCCAGCGCCAGCGTCTGCAGGTTCATCGCTGCGCATCCAGTCTGTCGACGTTTGCAAGCTCGCCAGCATCAAGCGCCGCCGCAAGCCGGTTTTCCTCGCCGTAATAGCGCGCCCGCTCCCAGAAGCGCGGCCGGCCGATGCCGTTCGAACGGTGCCGACCGATAATCCGGCCGTTCGCATCCTCGCCGACGATGTCGAAGAGGAAAAGATCCTGGGTGATGATCGTATCGCCTTCCATTCCCATCACCTCAGTGATGTGGGTGATGCGGCGCGAACCGTCGCGCAGGCGCGCCGCTTGAATGACGACATCGATCGACGAACATATCATCTCACGGATAGTACGCGACGGCAGCGAGTAGCCCCCCATGGTGATCATGGATTCGCAACGCGACAACCCCTCACGCGGACTGTTGGCGTGCAGCGTACCCATGGATCCGTCGTGGCCCGTGTTCATGGCCTGCAGCAGGTCAAACGCCTCGGGTCCGCGCACTTCGCCGACGATGATGCGCTCCGGCCGCATGCGCAGGCAGTTTCGCACCAGATCACGCATGGTGATCTGCCCCTCGCCCTCAAGGTTCGGAGGCCGCGTTTCCAGCCTGACGGTGTGCGGCTGCTGCAGTTGCAACTCGGCCGCGTCTTCGCAGGTGATGACGCGCTCGTCGTGGTCGATGAAGTTCGTCAGGCAGTTCAGAAGCGTCGTCTTGCCCGAGCCGGTACCGCCGGAAATCAGCACGTTGCAACGAACACGACCGATGATCTTCAGTATCTCCGCGCCTTCCGGACTGATCGCCCCGAACTTCACCAGCTGATCGAGCGTCAGCTTGTCGCGCTTGAACTTGCGGATCGTCAGCACCGGGCCATCGATCGCGAGCGGCGGCACGATGGCGTTGACGCGGGAGCCATCGGCGAGACGCGCATCACAGATCGGCGACGCCTCATCGACGCGCCGGCCAACCTGGCTGACGATGCGCTGGCAGATGTTCAGAAGCTGCTGGTTGTCGCGGAAACGGATGCCCGTCTTCTGGATCTTGCCGCCGACCTCGATGTAGACCGTGTTGGCGCCGTTGACCATGATATCGGCGATGTCGTCGCGCGACAGCAGAGGCTCGAGCGGACCATAGCCGAGCACGTCATTGCAGATGTCGTCGAGCAGCTCCTCCTGCTCGGCGATCGACATCACGATGTTCTTGATCGCGATAATCTCGTTGACGATGTCGCGGATTTCCTCGCGCGCCGATTCGCCGTCGAGCTTGCCGAGTTGGGCGAGATCGATCGCCTCGATCAGCGCCCCGAAGATCGTCGCCTTGACCTGATAGTAGTTGTCCGAGCGTCGGCTTTCTCTTGGCGGTTCCGGTTCCGGCGCCGGGCGCGAAGGCGCCGTTGGCGGCGACGCGACAACGGGCGGCTCGCCGGGCCGCATCGCGGGCGCGGGCGTGCTGGCCATGGGCTTGATAACCCTGGCCTCGGCTTCCGATCCGCTACGCTTACCGAACACGACGATCCCCCAACCCAACAACTATTTGGCGAGCAACTTTCCGAGCAGCGGCGACAGCAGCGAGCTGCGTGGCTTCTTGGCTTCGGCACGACCGGTCAGGCGCTGGGCCATTTGCAGGAACTGGTCCGTCACCTTGTGCTTTGCGGCGATCTCCTCGATCATCTGGCCGTTGTTCGCCGCAAGTCCGAACAGTTGCGGCTCGAACGAGATGATCGTAACCGGGTCGCTCTCGATTGCCTTGGCGAATTCCGAGGTCTTGATCTCGGGACGCTTTGGAACGCCGACCTGGTTGAGGCAATAAAGCGGCGCCCGGTCGTTCGGCCGCGACGCCTTCAGAAGGTCGAACAAATTCTTGGTGTTGCGCAGGCTGGCAAGGTCCGGAGAGGCGACGATCAGGATGTCGTCGGCGGAGATCAGGGCGCGCTTGGTCCAGCCCGACCATTGATGTGGTACGTCCAGCACGATGCACGGCACCGTCGAACGCAACGTGTCAAACACCGCGTCGAACGCCTCCGTGCCGAAATCATAAACGCGGTCGAGCGTCGCAGGCGCTGCGAGCAGGCTGAGGTGATCCGTACACTTTGACAGCAGACGGTCGATGAACGCCGTGTCGATGCGATCCGGCGAGAACACCGCATCAGCGATTCCCTGCGCGGGATCCTGATTATAGTCGAGACCCGCCGTTCCGAACGCGAGGTCGAGATCGGCGACCACTGAATCCAGCGCAAGGTCGCGGGCGATCGACCAGGCGATGTTGTGCGCAATTGTCGAGGCGCCGACGCCGCCCTTGGCGCCTGTTACCGCGATCACGCGGCCAACCGGTTTAGCTTCCGGCGTCGAGAAGAGGCCGCAGATGGACCGCACCACATCGATGGGCGCCACCGGCGCGATCACATAGTCGCTGACTCCACGACGAATCAGCTCCCGATAGAGCAGGACGTCGTTCATCCGGCCGATGACGATCACACGGGTTCCGGCGTCGCACACCGCGGCGAGCTGATCGAGGCCGGAGAGGATGTCCCCTCCCCCTTCCGCCTCAAGCACGATGACGTTGGGCGTCGGCGCATTGCGATAGGCCTCGATCGCCGCGGCCATACCGCCCATCTGAATCTTGAGATGGGCCTTGGCGAGCCTTCGGTCTTCGCCGGCCGATTGCACAGCCGCGGCCGTTTCGACCGTCTCGCAGAACGCCTGCACGGACACGCGCGGCGAAGGGGCGATATGCTCCTCCTGCGCCGATGGCGTCCGTGGGCCTTGCGCGCCCGTGTTTTTCTGGCCGTAAGTAATCATTTTCCGACGTCGCTGATTTTGCCCTTATCGGCATCAGGCTGCTTGGTGGCGGTTGGCTCGCCGTTTGCGTATCTGCCCAGCACGGTCGACCGCCGCGGTGTGTAACTCGGCGACTCGGGCCGCGGTTGCACGAGATCGGCGGGATTTGCGACCATCGCGGCCATGTTGCGCTGGTACGCACAGCCGAGATTCGAGTAGGGCCGGTTCGACTGATAGATAGGACTCTTGAACGAAGGGCCAAGATCTTCCCGCCAGAGACCGCACGGTCCGGCGTCCGCGATCACCTTCGGATAATTCAGCTTGATTGTCGCGAACTGCCCATAGTCCGGCGGCGTATATCGGCGGATGGTGACACCGCGCGCCGGCACACCGACGGAGGAGAAAATCTCCTGAATATCGTGCAACGACTGCGTCGCCGCACGCGCATTGGTCGTCGAAACCGGCAGATCGATGGTGATCGGCCCGGTTCCTTCCTGCAGCCAGGTTTGCGCGAATGCGGCGACGTCGGTCCGTTGCGACGCCATCAGCCCCCCGCGGCCGGTGCCGACGAAAACCTCCACGGTGCGATCCGCCTCCTGCACGACGATCGGATGGCGCTGCCGATAGTCGGACGGCACACTCGCGGTGATGTCTTCCTCAGCGTGCTTGCAGGCACCGAGCGTTGCGGCCAGCAACAGCAGCGGCGCAATCGCCCCGAGGCGGCGCAAGCCTAACGCATCTAAGCAAGAGACAGCCACGCGCGTGGCGCTCCACCCTCCCCTTGAGGGGGAGGGCGGAGCATGCGTGCGTGATAGCCCTGCAACGCGAGGCAATGCTGAACGAACTGGATCGATGTTCATCATCTGCCACGCCTAATCCGTAATGAAGCCAAACACGTTGCGCGGCCTCGCCGCCTCGACCCGCGCCGGCACGCCGTAGATTCGATTGAGCGCGCCGGTGATGACCGTCGAAGGATCGGAGGCATCGACAAATCCGTCATCCGGCCGCGACAGATCCTTCTGCGCCACCGCGCGCACGACATAAGGCGTGACCAGCACCATCAGCTCGGTCTGGCGGTTGACATAATCCCTGCTCTTGAACAGCGCACCAAGCACCGGAAGCTGCATCAGCCCTGGCAAGCCATTGAGCGCCTGCTTGGTCTGCTCGTGGATCATGCCGGCCATCGCCAGCGAGCCGCCGGAGGGGATTTCCAGCGTCGTCTCTGCACGGCGGGCCTTGATCGACGGAACGGTCAAGATGTGGCCCCCACCCTGGTCGAGAGTCAGCGAGTTGTCCGAGGACAGCTCCGATACTTCGGTCATGACGCGCAGGCTGATCCGCCCCTCGGTCAACACCACCGGCGTAAAGTTCAGCGTGATGCCGAACTTCTTGAAGTCGACCTGGATCTGGCAGGTCCGGCCGAAGATGGTGTCGTTGGAGCACAGCAATCCTTTCGGCAACGGAAACTCGCCACCAGCAACGAAGGATGCCGACTCGCCGGAAATCGCGGTCAGGTTCGGCTCGGCCAGCGTCCGCACCACGCCGGCTCGCTCCATTGCCCGCAAGGTTGCGGTGACACCCGTCCCGTTGGCGCCCTTGGCGAAGGTGCCGGCGATCTGGTTGTTGGCAACCAGCGCCTGCCCGACGACCGAAAAGGGATTTACGTTGTTGAAGTTCACCACCGACGTGCCAAAATTCATGGCGCCGTTGAGATCGATGCCGAGCTGCTTGATGACGTCGCGCTGTACCTCGGCGACCGTCACCTTCAGCATGACCTGATCGCGGCCGCGGACAACAATGCTGTTCACCACCTTGTCGGCGCCGCCGACCAGGCGGGTCGCCAGCTCGCCGGCCTGCTGCGCATCGACCGGGCTCGTCACCACACCCGTCAGCACGACGCCGTCGCCGAGACCCTCGATGTTGATGTCGGCATTCGGCAAGGTGTGCTTGAGTGCAGCGCGAATGCCATTGAGATCGCGGGTCACCGCAATGTCATAGGCGGCGATCTGTTGGCCGTCGCTGTCGAAGAAGAAGATATTGGTCTGGCCGACGGCGGCGCCGATGATGTAGGCCCGCTGAGCCGAGCGGACCACCGCGTTGGCGATCTTGGGATCAGCCACGAGCACATCCTTGATCTCGCGCGGCAGGTCGATCACCACCGACTTGCCGATGCCAAGCGGCAGGAAGCGGGCGCCGTCCCGGACTGCGGCGACCCCGCCGGCGTGGTAGTCGCTGGCAATCGCCGACGTTCCCGACGGCACCAGCGTCAGCACCGCAGCGATCGCGAACGACATTGCGCAGACCACCTGGGTCCACAGCGATCGCTTATTCAGCCGGCGGATCATGCCTTCCATCCCCTTTTGGTCACTTCTGTGTTGCCGCGGCGGCCGAAACACCAAAGCGGACCACGTTCACGGTGTTGTTGCTGCGTGCGGGCGTTCCGGGTTCGTTGGCATCGACGAGGCTGCGCAGTGCGAGCGACAGCGTTCCACTCTGACGCGCCCGCGCCAGCGTTTCCGATTGCTCGGGCTTGAGCTCGAGCGTCGCGGTCTTACCGACGACGACCTTCTGGCCGTTCTTCTCCTCGATCGTCTGGTCGATCGCCAGCACCCGGACGTTGCCCAGGATGATCTCGGAAATGCCGACTTCGGCATTGCCGGCGCCGCGCTGGCGGCGGGACAGAATGACGTCGACCCGATCATTGGGGAGGATAAAGCCGCCGGCGCCGGTCTCCGGCGAGATTTCCGTCGAGATCGCGCGCATGCCCGATGGCAGGACGGCCGCCATGAACCCCGACCCGTTGCCCTTGACCAGCTTGACCTCGCGCACCGGCTCGCCGGCGAAGAAGGGCGAACGGACGATGGAGCCGGTGAGGTCAGCGACGGCGTTGCCGCGCTGGTCGCGGC
Organism: Bradyrhizobium sp. LHD-71; assembly: GCF_031157255.1. GTDB lineage: Bacteria > Pseudomonadota > Alphaproteobacteria > Rhizobiales > Xanthobacteraceae > P52-10. Next base: position 30,655 of record NZ_JAVIFX010000004.1, read on the forward strand.
GAATGAAGCTCGGACTCACCGTCGCCGCCGGCCAAGACTGCCATTGCAGATCCTCGGGCTTGACCGTCTGGCCAAGCGGAATGTCGGCCTTGGCGATCAGCACGTCGACCGTATCCAGCTTCGGCGCGGGCGCCTGGACGACGGGTTTCGCGCCGGAGCCGCTGGCAAGATAGGCGGCGATGCCGCCCGCACCGATCGCGATGGCAAGAACGATGATGCGCGCGGTATTCATTACGCTTCACTTCCCACGAGGACGCCCGGCGCGCAGTCGCTGCCGTCGCGGGATTTGACCATTTAAAGGTCAAAGCATGGTTAATGAGGCGTATCTAGATCGGGTTAACGAAAGCTTCTTCGAAAAGTTTAACCGGCAAAGCGGCTGAGATCGATCGCCTTCATCCATTCGGTCTCAGGATAGATCAGCAGCGCGCCAATCGCGAGCGCAATGCCGTAGGGGACGCCGCTCTTCCTATCGTGTAATCGCTGCGCCCATTCCTGCGAGATGAGCGATGCAGGTAAGGGCCATTGTCGGAATTGCAGGAGCAGCAGCGTCAGAAGCCCGCCGACCAGGGCGGAATAGATAAGGTACATGGTCACGTGCTCGAAGCCGAACCAGAGTGCCGCCGCAGCCGCGAGCTTGGCGTCGCCTCCACCGATCCAGCCCATCGCGAAAAAGGTAAAGCCGAACGTCAGCACGACTAACGCGGCGACAACGTGCATCGTGATCGCCTGCAAGCTCATGCCACCCAGAGCGGCCAGCACGATAAAGCCCACGATCAACAACAGTGAAATCCTGTTCGATATCGTCATGGTGAGGAAGTCGCTCACCGCTGCGAATGCCATCAGCGCCGGAAAGATCAACAGACGCGCGATATCAAGGGTCATTTCTGTTCACCGAGGAGCGAGGGCATGATTGGCGCCGTTCGACTATCGATAGGCGCATTTGGTGAATAATCATAGAATTGCGATCGGCAGGCTGGACGCAGAATCAGCGACGGACGGACGGCGCAAGCAGAAACAAAAAAGGCTTCGGTGACCCGAAGCCTTTTGTCATGCACTGACGTCCGCGAGCTTAGTTTTGCGCGTTAAGCCTGGTATTGAGGTCGGTGAAAATACCGAAGAGCGTACCACCGAGCGTTTGCACGATGGTGATGATCGCAATGCTGATGCCCGCGGCGATGAGGCCGTATTCGATCGCGGTGGCGCCGGACTCGTCCTTCACGAAACGAGCAACAAGGTTCTTCATAGATGACTCCGTTTGCAACACTTGCTGTTTGAAGCTTTCATTTGGCCTCACGCGGAGCGTTGTCCGGCGACTTGGCCATGGCGGCACCCTAGTGAGGCGGAATTGCAGCGCAGTTAATTCGATTGCAGAAAGTCGGCTTTACCGCACCGTTCTTAATCACAGTGAAAGAATCGCTAAACGATCGATCCTGCTTTTTGGGTTGGCTTGCAGGAAGCTTCTCTGAAGGCCGCAAAGCAAGGCGTGACGATCTCTGTTGACGCAAGATGCTCGCAGAAGGCGATCGTTTGTAGTTCTTTCATCTCTTAACGGCAGATTCAGCGTCACGGGCGCCGGCGCTTTAACTGCATCGCCATTGCCGGCCAGTCTCGCGTCCCCGGAGTTCAAGTCATGCCATTGTCGTTGCGTGCTATGCTGCGCAGTCCCTTGTCCGCGAAAACGATCTCGCTTGGACTCCTCCTCGTCCCTTTGGCCGTGTCATCCCCAGCCGCCGAACAGATCTCCGTCGTCGTCGATCAGGCCAAACTCATCAAGCTTCCGGAGAACATCGCCACTATCGTCGTCGGCAATCCACTGATCGCCGACGTGTCGCTCCAGTCCGGAGGCACAGTAGTGGTGACCGGCAAGGGTTACGGCACCACGAACGTGATGGCGCTGGATCGTCAGGGCAACGTGCTGATCGATCGGACGGTGCAGGTGGAGGGCCCCACCGACAAGCTCGTCACCGTCTATCGCGGGCTCGACCGCGAATCTTATAGTTGCACGCCAATCTGCCAGCGCCGGATCACACTGGGCGACACGCCAACCTATTTCAGCGCAACGCTCAACCAGAGCGGTTCACTGGCAACTCAGGCAACCGGAGCGGCCTCCGCCGATGCATCCGCACAAACGTCCGGACAGGCTCGTTGATTAACGGAAGGTTGGCGCGCTCCTACCGATTGTCGCAATCGGCCGCAAGAAATCAACAATTTGTCTCGTGTATTCTTCATCATGGCGTTCCCGCCCGTAAGAATTTCGCAAAACGATGCCCGCCCATCCCAGCATCAGCATCGCCGCCTGCGCGCTGCACCGCTTTCGACGTGATCGCAACGGCGTGGCCGCCATCGAGTTCGCCTTCATCGCCGCGCCGTTCCTGACGCTGATGTTCGCCATCATCGAAACCGCGCTGGCGCTGCTGGCCAGCACGGCGCTGGAGACCGCGACCCAGGACACGGCGCGGCTGATCATGACCGGTCAGGCGCAGATGAGCGAAATGAGCGCCGCGCAATTCAAGACCAGCCTTTGCACGCGCCTCACCGGGATGATGGATTGTGAGAACGGCGTCGACGTGGATGTGCAGAGCTCTCAGTCGGTCTCCGACATCAAACTGCAGAAGCCGATCGATGATAACGGGAATTACACCGTCACACCCGAATTCAACCCGGGTCGCGCAGGCGACATCGTCGTCGTCCGCACCTTCTACCAGTGGCCGGTATTTGTGCCCGGCCTGGGTTTCAACGCAGGCAATCTCAACAACAACAAGCGCCTGCTCGTTGGAGTCGCCACGTTCCGCAACGAACCGGGGCCATTCTAGATGTCGCGGCTCGGACTGTTGCGGCGGGCCCAACAGCTTGCGGCCGCGAGGGTGCTTCGCGACAACCGCGGCGTCTCCGCGGTGGAGTTCGCCCTGGTCGCCCCGTTGATGCTTGCGCTGTATTTCGGCGCCGTCGAGATCACGCAGCGGCTCGAAGTCCAGCGCAAGGTAACACTCACGGCGAGGTCCTTGTCCGACCTCGTCGCGCAGTCGGTCTCGATCAGCAATGCCGACATGACCAACATCTTCACTGCGGCGAAGTCGATCATGACACCGCTCCCGGAAGGACCGCTGACGGCCAGGGTCTCGGCCGTCAATGTCAATGCAAGCGGCGAGGCGACGATCGGCTGGAGCAGCACATATGGAGATATCGCCGCACGCGCGACAGGATCCAGCGCAACAATCCCACCCGGGCTGCGGCTTCCCAACACCCAGTTGATCTGGAGCGAGATTTCCTACGACTACACGTCGCCCGCAAGCTACTTCGTCGTCGGAACGGTGGAAGAGACCGACCAGTTTTTTGCCCGCCCGCGCCAATCCAGCACGGTCTGCCGGCCACCGGCGGTCACCACCTGCTCGTAGCAACGGCGCCCGGCGAATAACCGCCGGGCTCACATCTTATTAGCGCCGGCGGAACTGCTGACCGCCACGTTGTGCTCCGGGCGGACGCGGCGCGCTCGCGCGCTCGTCCTTGTGCCGGAAGATCAGACGCCCCTTCTCAAGATCATACGGCGACATCTCCACGGTCACGCGGTCGCCCGCGAGCGTCTTGATGCGGTTCTTCTTCATCTTGCCGGCAGTGTAGGCGACGATTTCGTGTCCGGCATCGAGCTGGACGCGATATCGCGCATCGGGGAGGATCTCGGTCACGAGCCCCTCGAATTGGATCAGTTCTTCCTTGGCCATCGGTCTCTCCGAATCGTTATCCTATTTTAGCGCTGTGGCTGCCGGGCGTCGCGGGGACGACCGTGCGAATGTGAATGGGACTTTCCTTTGTGCGGCTCCGTCGGGCGCGCCGGGCGGCTTTCCCGCGCCATGAATGCAACACCGCGCATTCCGTTCTGGCCGTTCTGGGCCTGGCCTTCAACCGTCCCCGGAGCCGTCATCGGTCGGTGACCGGACCCGCCCTTGCGGCGGCGCCGGTTCTTGAAGCCTGCACCTGCGTTGTCTGTCCCGCGCGGCGCATGCGAATTGTGCGCATGGCCGTTCGGCTTCGGACCCCGGCCGGAAGCTTGGTCAGGATCTTGGCGACGATGGTTGCGCGTGTCGCCGGTCCGCTCGGCATGCGAGCGCGTGTCCCCCGTCCGCATGTCCTCGCGGGGAAGGACCTGACGGATCAGCTTCTCGATGTCGCGCAGATAGGCGACCTCGTCGGCGTCGACCAGCGAGATCGCAATACCGTCGGTCCCGGCGCGGGCCGTACGGCCGATGCGATGCACATAGGTCTCCGGCACATTCGGCAGGTCGAAGTTCACCACGTGGCTGACGCCGTCCACGTCGATGCCGCGCGCGGCGATATCGGTAGCGACAAGGGTGCGGATTTCGCCGGACCGGAACGCGGCGAGCGTGCGCTCGCGATGGTTCTGCGACTTGTTGCCGTGGATCGCCTGGGCGGCGATGTTGGCCTTGGCCAGGCCTTTCACCACCTTGTCCGCGCCGTGCTTGGTGCGCGTGAAGACCAGCGCGCGGTCGACCGGTTCGCCCTTGAGAATCTTGGCGAGCAGGCCGGGCTTGGAGCCGCGATCCACCTGGATGATGCGCTGGGACACCCGCTCTGCGGTCGAGGCGACCGGCGTGACGGCAACGCGCACGGGATCGCGCAGCATGTCTTCGGCAAGCTCGGCGATCGCCTTCGGCATGGTCGCCGAGAAGAACAGCGTCTGCCGCTCGGTCGGCAGGCGGGCGACGATCTTCCTGATGTCGTTGATGAAGCCCATGTCGAGCATTCGATCGGCTTCGTCGAGCACCAGAAACTCGACCTGATTGAGCTTCAGTGCATTGCCGCGCACGAGGTCGAGCAGGCGACCCGGCGTCGCAACCATGATGTCGACGCCCGGCATGACGGCGCGCACCTGCCGGCCCATCGGCACGCCGCCGATCGCAAGCGTGGCGCTGAGGCGGAGATGACGGCCATAGGCCTGAAAACTGTCGAGGATCTGTCCGGACAGCTCACGTGTTGGGCTGAGCACCAGCACGCGGCAGCTCTTCGGCGCAGTTTGTTTCCGAGGATGGATCAACCGGTGCAGAATCGGCAGTGCGAAAGCAGCGGTCTTGCCGGTGCCGGTCTGTGCAATGCCGACCACGTCGCGGCCGGTCATGGCAAGCGGGACGGTCTGGGCCTGGATGGGAGTGGGAGTGACGTAGTTCTCTTCGGTCAGTGCGAGAGAGATGGGATCGGCGAGGCCGAAATCCTGAAAAGAGGTCAAAAGGTTTCTTTCTATGAGTCAACACGGGCGCCGGCGCGAGAAGCGTCGGTCGCAAGCGAAGCCTTGTTGATGCCCGCGCGTTTGGAGCATCTGCTTGTGAGCTAGAGAGGCAGGCCAGAAGCCGGAGGAGCCGAAAGGCGTCGACGGATCAGAACACGCAGCCCGCAGTAACCGGATCAAGTCGCGGTCGGTGTTCATATGCGCCATCGCTGCGGTGCTTTCAAGGCATTTCCCATCATGAACCGGCCTCGCGTGACCGGTGAGCCCTGCTGATATTTTATACAATCGCGAAAAAATGAACAACAAAGCGGCAAAATGCCCAAGTTGAGGCCAATGACGCTGCCGAAAAATTAGGCCCACGGCCCTGCCGGCAAGCGCGTTTATCCAAATATTCTACGCATTATCAATGACTTATGCCACATACAAGCCATGGCACAGTTCTTGCGATTCCCTTAACGCAGGCGGCCGGAAGGGCCGTTTCGCAGGTTCTTTACGTCTGCGTCAGGGAGATGACATCGCATGCTTACTCAATTGACCTCGGCCATTGCCCGGCCGCTCAGCCGCCGCAAGGCGCTGGCGACCGCGGCCGGCCTCGCCCTCGGCCTGTCCTTTTTCGGAACCGCCCAGGCCCAGGACACCATCAAGGTCGGCGTCCTGCACTCGCTTTCGGGCACCATGGCCATCAGCGAGACGACGCTGAAGGACACGATCCTCTTTCTGATCGAAGAGCAGAACAAGAAGGGCGGCGTGATGGGCAAGAAGCTCGAAGCCGTCGTGGTCGATCCAGCCTCGAACTGGCCGCTGTTTGCCGAGAAGGCGCGCGAATTGATCACCAAGGAAAAGGTCGCGGTCGTGTTCGGCTGCTGGACCTCGGTGTCGCGCAAGTCCGTGCTGCCGGTATTCAAGGAGCTGAACTCGATCCTGTTCTATCCCGTCCAGTATGAGGGCGAAGAGTCCGAGCGTAACGTGTTCTACACGGGTGCAGCGCCGAACCAGCAGGCGATCCCAGCGGTCGACTATCTCGCCAAGGAAGAGAAGGTGCAGCGCTGGGTGCTCGCCGGCACCGACTACGTCTATCCGCGCACGACCAACAAGATCCTCGAGGCCTACTTGAAGTCGAAGGGCGTCAAGCAGGAAGACATCATGATCAACTACACGCCATTCGGTCACTCCGACTGGCAGACGATCGTCGCCGACATCAAGAAGTTCGGCTCGGCCGGCAAGAAGACGGCGGTGGTCTCGACCATCAACGGCGACGCCAACGTGCCGTTCTACAAGGAGCTCGGCAACCAGGGCATCAAGGCGACCGACATCCCGGTCGTGGCGTTCTCGGTCGGTGAGGAAGAGCTCGCCGGCATCGACACCAAGCCGCTGATCGGTCACCTCGCCGCCTGGAACTACTTCCAGTCGGTCAAGGATCCTGAGAACGAGAAGTTCATCAAAGCCTGGCAGGCCTACACCAAGAATCCCAAGCGCGTCACCAACGACCCGATGGAAGCGCATGTCATCGGCTTCGACATGTGGGTCAAGGCGGTCGAGAAGGCGAAGTCGACCGATCCGGACAAGGTGATCGACGCACTGCCGGGCATCAAGGCCAAGAACCTGACCGGTGGCGAATCCGAGATGCTGGCGAACCACCACATCACCAAGCCGGTGCTGATCGGTGAAATCAAGGCCGACGGCCAGTTCGACGTGGTGTGGAAGACACCCGGCCTCGTCCCTGGCGACGCCTGGTCGAAGGAGCTCGAGGGCTCGAAGGACCTGATCGGCGACTGGGTCGGCAAGAAGTGCGGCAACTGGAATACCAAGACCAACAAGTGCGGTGGCCAAGGCTCTTAAAAGCGGCTCTTAAATCGCCTGACCTCTCACAAGCTCTCCACGACGAACAACGGGAAGGCGGCGGCATCGCCGCCTTCCCTCACAACCTCTGCCGGGGTGGTTTCGTGTTCTCTTCACTGATCAGACGCGCTTGCGCGGCAGTTATTTTCTGCCTGCTCGCCATCGCATTCACCGCGCCTGCCGCTGCCGGTCCTTTCGAGGACGCGGTGGCGCAGTTCGCAAACGATTCCTTTTCGGACACGGAAGCTGCCATCAGCGCCGTGGCGGCAAGCGGCAACGCCCGCGCGCTGCCGATCGTCCAGGCGCTGCAGGATGGCCGTCTGGTCGCCGATCCGGCCACCAAAAAGGTCTACATCAAGGAAAACGACGGCAAGGTCAGCGACGCTGTCACCGGGCAAGCCGTCGCACCGTCGTTCGCCAATCTCGGCAACGTGCGCCTCAACAATCGGTTGCGGCGATCGGTCGAAGCCGCCATCGGCGGATTGACGCTGTTGTCTGCCGATCCGGCGCGGCGGCTGCAGGCGGCGCAATCCGTTTTCAGATCGCGCGATGCTGCCGCGTTGGCTACCATCGAAGGCGCGCTGGAGAAAGAAACCGATGCGTCCGTCAGGCGTGCCTTCACGCAGGCTCGCGCGGCGATCCTGCTGGCTGCGCCTGATGCGCCGGAGGCAAGTCGCATCGAAGCCATCGCCGCGATCCGTGACCGCGGCGACCAGGATGCGCTGGCGCTGCTGACAGGCGTCGCAGCCGATCCGTCGCCGCGGGTGGCGCAGACCGCACAGGCGGCAATCTCGTCGGTGCAGAGCCGGCTCGCGATGTGGTCAGCGGCGCAGAACGCCTGGTACGGCATCTCGCTCGGCTCGGTGCTGCTGCTTGCGGCCATCGGTCTCGCCATCACCTTCGGTGTGATGGGCGTCATCAACATGGCGCATGGCGAGATGGTCATGCTCGGTGCCTACACCACGTTTGTCGTGCAGGAGGTAATCCGCTCGAGCTATCCCGGGCTGTTCGACTATTCGCTGCTGATCGCGCTGCCGCTGGCGTTCCTGGTGGCAGGCCTGATCGGCGTCGCCATCGAGCGCGGCATCATCCGTTTTCTGTACGGCCGGCCGCTTGAAACGCTGCTCGCGACCTGGGGAATCTCGCTGATCCTGCAGCAGGCTGTCCGCACCGCCTTCGGCCCGACCAATCGCGAGGTCGGCAACCCGTCCTGGATGAGCGGCGCGTTCGAGCTCGGCCAGATCACCATCACCTATAACCGCCTCTGGATCGTCGTGTTCACGCTGGCGGTGTTCGCTCTGCTGCTGTTGATGCTTCGCTACACAAGCCTCGGGCTCGAAATGCGCGCTGTCACGCAGAACCGGCGGATGGCGGCATCCATGGGCATCGCCACCTCACGGGTGGACGCACTCACCTTCGGTCTCGGCTCCGGCATCGCCGGCATCGCCGGCGTTGCCCTGTCGCAAATCGACAATGTCAGCCCGAACCTCGGCCAGAGCTATATCATCGACAGCTTCATGGTGGTGGTGTTCGGCGGCGTCGGCAATCTGTGGGGCACGCTGGTCGGCGCCTTTACGCTCGGCATCGCCAACAAATTCCTCGAACCTGTCGCCGGCGCCGTGCTGGGCAAGATCGCCATCCTGGTGCTGATCATCCTGTTCATCCAGAAGCGGCCGCGCGGGTTGTTCGCCCTCAAGGGACGGGCGGTGGAAGCATGAGTCACCTGCTGATCCGCTCGCTCGACCGCAGCGCGATGGTCTTCCTCGTGATCATCGCTGCCGTTGGCATCGTCGTGCCGCTGCTCAATCTCCTGGTGCCACCGACCTCGTTCTTCCATGTGCCGACCTATCTGGTGGCGCTGTTCGGCAAATATGTCTGCTACGCGCTGCTCGCACTGTCGATCGACCTGATCTGGGGCTATTGCGGCATCCTTTCGCTCGGCCACGGAGCGTTCTTCGCGCTCGGCGGCTATGCGATGGGTATGTACCTGATGCGGCAGATCGGAGGTCGCGGCGTGTACGGCAACCCGCTGCTGCCGGACTTCATGGTGTTCCTGAACTATCAGTCGCTGCCTTGGTACTGGCACGGCTTCGACATGTTCTGGTTCGCCGCCTTGATGGTGCTGCTGGTGCCAGGCCTGCTCGCCTTCGGCTTCGGCTGGCTGGCGTTCCGCTCGCGCGTCACCGGCGTCTACCTGTCGATCATCACCCAGGCGATGACCTATGCGCTGCTGCTCGCCTTCTTCCGCAACGACTTCGGCTTCGGCGGCAACAACGGCCTCACCGACTTCAAGGACATCCTCGGCTTCAACGTCCAGGCGCAGGGCACACGGGCGGCGCTGTTCGTCCTGAGCTGTATCGCGCTGGTGATCGGCTTCCTGATCTGCCGCGCCATCGTCACCTCGAAACTCGGCAAGGTGCTGCTCGCCATCCGCGACGCGGAATCGCGCACGCGCTTCCTTGGCTATCGCGTGGAATCCTACAAGCTGTTCGTGTTCACGCTGTCGGCCTGCATGGCCGGCGTCGCCGGCGCGCTGTACGTGCCGCAAGTGGGGATCATCAATCCGAGCGAGTTCGCGCCGGCCAATTCGATCGAGGCCGTGATCTGGGTCGCCGTCGGCGGGCGTGGCACGCTGACGGGCGCCGTGCTCGGCGCGGTGCTGGTCAACTACGCCAAGACCGTGTTCACCTCCGGCGTGCTGGCGCCTTACTGGCTGTTCATGCTCGGCGCGCTGTTCGTGCTTGTCACGCTGCTGATGCCGCGCGGCATCATCGGCACGCTGCAGCAGTGGTGGGAGCCTTGGCGCGCCCAGCGTGCCGAAGCCAGGTCAGCACCGGCGACGCCGGCCGCACAAGCACCGGCGGAGTGACCGATCATGACCCCTCGCACCACCAACGCCCTTCTCTATCTCGACGGTGTCTACGTCGCCTTCGACGGTTTCCGCGCCATCAACAACCTGTCGCTGGCGATCGAGCCCGGAGAGATGCGCGCCATCATCGGCCCGAACGGCGCCGGCAAGACGACGATGATGGACATCATCACCGGCAAGACACGCCCCGACGAAGGCGAAGTCTATTTCGACGGCAACGTCGACCTGACACGGCTTGACGAAACCGAAATCGCCGAGCTCGGCATCGGCCGCAAATTCCAGAAGCCGACCGTGTTCGAAAGCCAGAGCGTCGAGGACAACCTCACGCTGGCGCTCAATGTCGACCACAGCGTGCGCGGCACCCTCTTTTGGCGCAAGACGCCAGGCGAGGTCGAGCGGATCGAACGGGTGCTGGAGACGATCCGCCTCAAGGAGGCACGCCACCGGCTGGCTGGCGGCCTGTCGCACGGTCAGAAGCAGTGGCTCGAAATCGGCATGCTGCTGGCACAGGATCCGAAGCTGTTGCTGGTGGACGAGCCGGTCGCCGGCATGACCGATGCGGAGACGCACCAGACCGCGGAACTCCTGAAAGAGATCAACAAGGAAAAGTCGGTCATCGTCGTCGAACACGACATGACCTTCGTGCGCGAGCTCGGCGTCAAGGTCACATGCCTGCATGAAGGCTCGGTGCTGGCCGAAGGCACCATCGACCAGGTGTCGGCGAACGAGCGCGTGATCGAAGTGTATCTGGGACGGTAGCAATGCTCGACGTCAAGGACATCAGCCTTTATTACGGCGCGGCGCAGGCGCTGCGCGGCGTCTCGCTCGCAGCCCTGCCCGGCAAGGTCACCTGCGTGCTCGGCCGCAACGGCGTCGGCAAGACCAGCCTCCTGCGCGCCATGGTCGGGCAGCAGCCGATCACAACCGGCGAAATCCTGTTCGAGGGTCAGGACATCAACGCGCTGAAGCCTTTTGAGCGTGCACGGCGCGGCATCGGCTTCGTGCCGCAGGGCCGCGAGATCTTCCCGTTGTTGACGGTGGAGGAAAACCTGCGCACGGGCTTCGCGCCGCTCAAACGCGACGAGCGGCACATTCCCGACGACGTGTTCTCCCTGTTTCCGGTGCTGCAGTCGATGCTTGGACGGCGCGGCGGCGACCTTTCCGGCGGCCAGCAGCAGCAGCTGGCGATCGGCCGCGCGCTGGTGATGCGGCCGAAGCTGTTGCTGCTCGACGAGCCGACCGAAGGCATCCAGCCGTCGATCATCAAGGACATCGGTCGCGCGATCTCATACCTGCGCAACCTTGGCAGCATTGCGATCGTTCTGGTCGAGCAATACCTCGATTTCGCGTGCGAGCTTGGCGACCATTTCGCGGTGATGGACCGCGGTGCCGTGACATTCACGTGCGACCGCGCCAACCTTGATTCCAGCGCGATCAGCCGGGCTATGGCCTTGTAACCACGGTTCGCAACATCGTCATTCCGGGAGAGGCGATGCCATTGGCTTCGCAGGACACAACGCAAGCGTCGGAGCTCTTCGCGGCCAATCGCGCGGTCGGCGCGGTGACGTTCGAGACCATCCTGTCGGGCGGCACGACACGCCGCGGGCGCGTGCATGAGGCAGGCTCGCTGCGTGTCCGCTTTCCGTCGCCTGAAACCGACGGCCTTTCCGCCGTGCTGGTCAACACCGCAGGCGGCATCGCGGGCGGCGACCGGTTCACAGTCACGATCGACGCAAACGCCGCCACAGCGGTGACGCTGACGACAGCCGCGGCCGAAAAGGTCTATCGTTCGCATGGTCCCGCTGCCGAGGTCGGCGTCAGCTTGAGCGTGCAGACGGGGGCGCGTCTTGCCTGGCTGCCGCAGGAGACGATCCTGTTCGATCGCGCCCGGCTTTCGCGCCGCATCGACATCGATCTTCATGACGACGCGTCGCTGCTGCTCGCCGAGATCGTCGTGTTCGGGCGCGCCGCCATGGCCGAGACGATGCGTGACGGCGTTTATCGCGACCGCTGGCGGTTACGTCGCGACGGCAGGCTGATTTTTGCCGAAACCGTGCAGCTCGAAGGCGACATCGGCGTCAAGTTGGCGCATCCGGCAATCGGAGGCGGTACCGTCGCCGTCGCAACCGTGCTGATCGCTCCTGCCGACCAGAGCGTTGCCGACCGTGTGCATGAGCTTGCTGCCACATTCGCCGGCGAAGTTGGCATCTCGGCCTGGAACGGTTTTGCGCTCGCCCGCTTCTGCGCTAAGGATGCCGCGGATTTGCGTGGTGACGTGATGCGCCTGCTGGCGCAGGTCAATGCAAGCGCACTGCCGAGACTGTGGCTCACTTGACGCAAGGCTTCCTTAATCAAGGCTTCTCGCTCAACGCTTCCTCACTCAAGACTTCCTCACCCCAAGGCTGCTCGATGAACCTCACCCCGCGCGAAAAGGACAAGCTCTTCATCTCGATGGCCGCCATCGTCGCCCGCCGAAGGCTCGAGCGCGGCGTCAAGCTCAACCATCCGGAAGCGGTGGCGCTGATTTCTGATTTCATCCTCGAAGGCGCGCGCGACGGACGGACTGTCGCCGACTTGATGCAGGCAGGCGCGCAGGTGCTGACGCGCGCACAGGTGATGGACGGGATTGCCGAGATGATCCACGACATTCAGGTGGAAGCGACGTTTCCGGACGGCACGAAGCTCGTCACGGTGCACGAGCCGATCCGCTGAAGCCGGTCTTACAACAAAGAAAACGGAGGCGCGCATGATCCCCGGAGAGATGTTCGTGCAGGACGGCGAGATCGTCCTGAACGAGGGGCGCAAGACGGTGACGCTGACCGTTGCGAACGCCGGCGACCGGCCGATCCAGGTCGGCTCGCACTATCATTTCTTCGAAACCAACCCGGCATTGAAGTTCGACCGCAAGCGCGCACGCGGCATGCGGCTCGACATCGCCGCCGGCACGGCCGTGCGCTTCGAACCGGGCCAGACGCGGGAGGTGACGCTGACGGCGCTTGCGGGCAACCGCACCGTCTACGGCTTTCGCGGCGAGGTCATGGGAAAACTCTAGAGCGCTATCCGATGCGTTTAAATCGGAAAGCGCTCTAGATTCTTTGTTTGATCGCAATTTGCTCTAGAGGGGGCATGCCATGTCGGCCAGAATCAATCGTTCCGTTTACGCCGACATGTTCGGCCCCACTGTCGGCGACCGCGTGCGGCTCGCCGACACCGATCTGATCATCGAGGTTGAGAAAGACTTCACCGTCTACGGCGAAGAGGTGAAGTTCGGCGGCGGCAAGGTGATCCGCGACGGCATGGGCCAGAGCCAGGTCACCAACAGACAAGGCGCGGTCGATACCGTCATCACCAACGCGCTGATCGTCGACACCTGGGGCATCGTCAAGGCCGATGTCGGCCTCAAGGACGGCAAGATTCATGCGATCGGCAAGGCCGGCAATCCCGATATCCAGCCGAAGGTGACGATCGTGATCGGTCCCGGCACCGACGTGATCGCGGGCGAAGGAAAGATCCTCACGGCCGGCGGCTTTGACAGCCACATCCACTTCATCTGCCCGCAGCAGATCGAGGACGCATTGATGAGCGGCGTCACCTCGCTGCTCGGCGGCGGCACCGGCCCCTCGCATGGCACGTTCGCCACCACCTGCACGCCGGGGCCGTGGCATATCGGCAGGATGATCCAAGCATTCGACGCGCTGCCGGTCAATCTCGGCATTTCCGGCAAGGGCAATGCCGCACGGCCGGCTGCGCTGGTCGAGATGATCAAGGCCGGCGCCTGCGCGCTGAAACTGCATGAGGACTGGGGCACGACGCCGGCGGCGATCGACAACTGCCTGAGCGTCGCCGACGACCACGACATCCAGGTGATGATCCACACGGACACGCTGAACGAGTCCGGGTTCGTCGAGGACACCGTTAAGGCGTTCAAAGGCCGCACCATTCACGCATTCCATACCGAAGGCGCGGGCGGCGGACATGCGCCGGACATCATCAAGGTTGCAGGGCTGAAGAACGTGCTGCCCTCGTCCACCAACCCGACCCGGCCCTTCACGCGCAATACCATCGACGAGCATCTCGACATGCTGATGGTGTGCCATCACCTCGATCCGTCGATCGCCGAAGACCTCGCCTTCGCCGAAAGCCGCATCCGAAAGGAGACGATCGCCGCCGAGGACATCCTGCACGACATCGGCGCACTGTCGATGATGTCGTCGGACAGCCAGGCGATGGGGCGGCTCGGCGAGGTCATCATCCGCACCTGGCAGACTGCCGACAAGATGAAAAAGCAGCGCGGGTCGCTGCCGCAGGACAAGGCGGGCAACGACAATTTCCGAGTGAAGCGCTACATCGCCAAATACACCATCAATCCGGCGATCGCCCAGGGCGTGTCGAAGCTGATCGGTTCGATCGAGAAGGGCAAGCTCGCCGATCTCGTGCTGTGGTCGCCGGCATTTTTCGGCGTCAAGCCCGATTGCATCATCAAGGGCGGCAGCATTGTCGCCGCTCCCATGGGCGATCCGAACGCCTCGATACCGACACCGCAGCCCGTGCACTACCGGCCAATGTTCGGCGCGCTTGGACGCGCGCGAACGGCCTCGTCCGTGGTCTTCACCTCGAAAGCCGCGATCGCCTCCGGCCTCAAACGGAAGCTGGGCATCGAAAAGGAACTTTACGCGGTCAAGAACACCCGCCGCGGCATTTCCAAGAAGAGCATGATCCACAACGACGCCACGCCGACGATCGAGGTCGACCCGGAGACGTATGAGGTTCGTGCGGACGGAGAGCTCCTGACCTGCGCGCCGGCGGAGGTGCTGCCCATGGCGCAGCGGTATTTCCTGTTCTAAAAGATGCTCCCAACAACAAAGAAGCCGGGAGAGTTGAATGATCTATGTCGTCGCCACCACCGAGGTGAAGCCTGAGCATCGCGACGCCTTCATCAAGGGCGTCAAGGATTGCATCGCGACCACCCAAAAGGAAGACGGCTGCATCTATTACGACAGCCATGTCAGCGTGAACAATCCGAACCTGTTCGTCATCGTCGAGCGTTGGGAATCGCGCGAGGCGCTGGACGCGCACGGCCGCGCCCCGCACATGAAGACCTGGCGCGAGCTTTCGGCGCCGTACAAGGCCTCGCCGACCGTGATCGAGATCATCACCCCTGCCGACGTGATCAAGCGCTGAGGATACGAAGAATGCTGCGCGCCACATCCGTCAAAGCCGCACAGACGTGGCGCGAGACGCCTGCCGATACGGTCGTGCTCGAATTCGACGACCGGCATCGGCGGCGGCTGGCGATGACGGGCACCCGGGGGCTGGAATTCCTGCTCGATCTGCCGGATGTGATTGCGCTGCGGGGCGGCGACGCGCTCGTGCTCGAGGACGGACGGCTGATCGAAGTCGTTGCAGCGGCAGAGCCGCTGGTCGAGATCCGTGCCAGGGACACGATGCATCTCGTTCGCATCGCCTGGCATCTCGGCAACCGGCATCTGCCGACCCAGATCATGGCCAAGGCGCTGCGCATCCGCCGCGACCATGTGATCGAGGAGATGGTGCGCGGGCTCGGCGCGCGGGTGATCGAGATCGAGGCTCCGTTCGATCCCGAGGGCGGCGCATACGCCAGTGCGTCGCCGGACGGCGGGCACACCCACGACCGCCACGGCCACGACCATGCGCACGGCCATGGCCAGGCTCATCACGGACATGCGCATCATCACCATGAGCACGGCGAGGCGTGCGATCATGACCACGCCCATGATCACGGTCACGCCCACAAGCATCGTCATGGGTCGTAGCAAGGGCCCGTCCCTGCCCCTGCCCCTGCCCGGCTCGCAGTCGGACACCGGTTCAGACGCGGCGAGTTCGATCCACCACGCCGCGCTTTATCGCCTGATGACGTGGCTCTCTCCGTCGTTTCCTGTGGGCGCGTTCTCCTGGTCGAGCGGCATCGAATGGGCGGTCGAAGCAGGTGACGTCAGCGATGCAAAGATGCTCGAGAGTTGGCTCACCGCGATGCTTGCGGAGGGGCCGGGCTTTTGCGACGGCATATTCCTCTGTCATGCTTGGCGCGCCGGCGCTGCGGCCGACGATGCCGCCTTGATCGAAGTCGCAGAACTTGCTGCGGCATTCACGCCGACCCGCGAGCGGCATCTGGAGACGACGGCCCAGGGCCGCGCATTTGCCGACATCGCCGGCACGACATGGAATTGTGATACGCTCGAGCAGCTCAAGCGCATCTGGACCGGTCCGATCGCCTATCCCGTCGCGGTCGGCACGGTGGCCGCGGGCCACAGCGTACCGCTCGATCTGAGCCTGCACGCCTTCCTGCACGCGCAAGCAGCCAACTGGATTTCCGCAGGCGTGCGGCTGGTCCCGCTCGGCCAGACCGACAGCCAGCGCGTCATGGCCGCGCTGGAGCCTGTCGTGACATCCACAGCACAGCGGGCGCTGGATGCGTCCCTCGACCAGCTCGGCAGCGCGACGTTTCGCGCCGACCTTGCGAGCATGCATCACGAAACGCAGTATACAAGGCTGTTCCGCTCATGAGCACGAGAACCCCTATGGCGACGACGCAGACTGCGAAGCAACGCACCACAAGTCCTAACGGGCCGTTAAGGGTCGGCATCGGCGGGCCGGTCGGCTCCGGCAAGACGGCGCTGATGGACCTGCTCTGCAAGAGCATGCGCGAAACCTACGACATCGCCGCCATCACCAACGACATCTACACCAAGTGGGACGCCGAATACCTCGTGCGGGCCGGTTCGCTCACGCCCGAGCGCATCGCAGGCGTCGAGACCGGCGGGTGTCCGCATACGGCGATCCGCGAGGATGCATCCATGAACCTTGCCGCCGTTGCCGATATGCGCACGAAGTTTCCAGGGCTGGATCTGGTGCTCATCGAATCCGGTGGCGACAACCTGGCCGCGACCTTTTCCCCAGAACTCGCGGACTTGACCATCTATGTGATCGACGTTGCCGCGGGCGACAAGATTCCCTCGAAGGGCGGTCCCGGCATCACTCGCTCCGACCTTCTGATCATCAACAAAATCGACCTTGCGCCCTATGTCGGAGCGTCGCTCGACAAGATGCGCACGGACGCGACCCGGATGCGCGGTGACCGGCCATTCGTGATGACGAACCTGAAGAAAAGCCAAGGTCTCGATCAGATCGTTGCGTTCATTGAAAAAAAGGGCGGCTTGCGCGCGGCCTGAGCGCCGGACGACCGCGAGCCAAGCCGCTGTGTTTCCGAGCCCCTGGCCGGAACGCATGCACCGCGGAGCAGTTAACGTCAGGCATGTGTGACCATCCGGGCCGACGATGAACAACTACGAACGCCTGTTTCTGGGGCTGATCTTTGCCGGGATCCTGATGATGGTCGTCGGGCTCGGATTGATGTTGTCTCCTGCCCGTTTGACGGATTCCCGCCTCGCGACTGCCTTCAAGCAAGTAGTCGATCGCGCCCCGACCTACCTGACGCGCTCCGGCGACAGCGCGCGTGAACCGTTGTCGATCCGGTAGCGGACCGAAACGGGTGCTAAAAGTTAACGCGCCGCGCCCGCCAGCAACCCGCGGGTGGAACGAATTCAGAGGCCTGCCGTTAACCTACTTAGACTTCAGCCACCGGCGGCAAGGGTCTGCACCACGAGCGAGACTTGTGCAGCAATGAGCGCGTTGCCATTATTCGGCTCAAGCCTGATTGTCGTGCAGCAGCTCCATCGCAGCGTTTCGAGAATCGCTTCCCAATATCGTTGTACCTAGAGTAGTCGCTTGGTTCGGCTGGGATTCATCGTTGTTCTGGTTGCCCTGATCGGTCTGCTTGTTTCAGGACTCGTCGCGCTTCGAGTCTATGAGCAGGAGATCGTGATCGAGGAGGCCGCGCTGTCGCGTGCGATCGAAACGCACGGCCGGCGCGTACAGGAACGATTGTCGGAACGCGAGTTGCTGACGCGCGTCGCAGTCGGACTGATCCGCTCGGCGCAACCGCTGCACCCGAATGCCTTGCAGCCGCTGCGCACATCGATCTACGCATTCAAGACCGATTTCGTGCTGGCGACGTGGATCGCCAATCTGACACCTGCCGATATCGGCAGGGCGGAACAGATTCTCGCCGAGACCGGCTATCCCCGCCCGACCATCCGCAATGCGGACGACTCGCCCATACGCGGCAACCTGCCGGCCTCGTTCAACGTTCTGATGGACGTCGAACCCCGGACCGCAGAAACCCTCGGTCTGGCCGGACGCATTCTTGACCGCGCGCCGCCGTTCGGTCCGGCGATCGCCGCGGCCTTGGCGCGGCGCGCGCCGGCCGCATCCGACCCCGTGCTGCTGCCGCAATCCGACGGCGATGCCGGCATCCTGCTCGCCGCACCTGTGTTTGCCGAGAACGGAGGTCCGCTGACCGGGTTCATCTCATTCTCGTACCGGATCGGTCCGCTGATGCTGGTCAACGATGAACCGTCGCTGTTCAACGTGACCTTGCGGGATCCGCGCAACGAATCTCTGGAGTTCTCGGCCGACCGAAACGGCCACGTCGGTGCCGCGACCGCCGTCCCCACGCGCGGAAGCGTGCCGCTGCTGCAGGGTGTGACGTTCGGCGGCCGGGATTTTGCGCTGAGTTACTATGCGAGGGTCGACCCAACCGCGCGCGCGCAATCGCTCGCAGCGATCGTAATGATCGTCGGCGTGGCGCTGACGAGCATTCTTTGCGGCCTGTTTGGATATGTCGCCTACAACAATCTGCGGCTCAGCCGCGAGATCGAAGCGCGCATCAGCTTCGAGGCGCGATTGAGTTCTGTGATCGCTGAGCTCAATCACCGCGTCAAAAACGTCCTGGCCGTGATCCAGTCGATCGTCACGCGGACCATGCGGCCGGGCGCCGATGTCGAGCAGGCACGCGACATGCTGATCGGCCGCATCCACGCCATGTCGCATGTCATCTCGCTGCTGAGTGACTCGCATTGGCAAGGCGCCCGTTTGAAGAGCCTGTTGGTTTCACGGGCGATCCCCCACGCGGACCGGATCGTTGCGACAGGCCCGGACATCATCGTCAGCGCGCGGGCAGCGCAAAGCCTCTGCCTTCTGTTCTTCGAACTGGCGACCCAGGCAAATGCCGGGACCGACGGCGCCACCCTGCGCATCACCGTGCACTGGCAAGTGACCGGCAAGGGCCAGAACGAACTCTTTCAGCTGAAATGGGAAGAATTCAACGTCAGCGCAGCGACGCGGCGCGAAGACACCGACTTCGGAACCATCCTTCTCGATCGGGTGGCGCCGGAAGCGCTTGGCGGCACGTCCAAGCGCTATTTCACTGACGCAAGCTACGTTTTCGAGATTTCCGCCCCGATGCGTACGGTTCTGGACAAGACCGAGATGGACCGCACGGGCCGCCTTTCCGGCCTGCTGCCGCCCAAGTAGCAGCATGCCAGCGGGACCCTGCCGCGTCCCTCAAACATCGAAGGGGATCAAACATGTACCCTCTTCACGCCGGTGTTCAGCACCGGGAGAGGGTTCGAACCGTCGGCCGGCGCGCGTCGCGCGCCGGCCGCCACGTTTTCCGGAGTTAACCGTTACCGCCGTTAACCGTTACCGCCGATCACCGCGCGGATGGTGTTATCGGGACCGAAGTCGTCGGCGCCTTCGACATAGAGCAGGTTGCTCAGCTTCGAACGTGCGCGATTGACCCGGCTCTTGATCGTACCGACCGCGCAGCCGCAGATCGCCGCTGCATCCTCGTAAGAGAATCCGGATGCGCCGACCAGGATCAGCGCCTCACGCTGATCCTGTGGAAGCTTGTCGAGCGCAGCACGAAATTCCTCGAATTCGATGTGCACGTTCTGGCTCGGCTGCGACTTCAAGGTCTTGGCATAGCTGCCATCGCTGTCCTCGACCTCGCGCCGCCGCTTCCGGTAGTCCGACCGGAACAGGTTGCGCAAAATCGTGAAGAGCCAAGCGGGCAGGTTCGATCCTGGCTGGAAGGAATCGATGTTGGCGATGGCGCGCAACAGCGTCTCCTGCACCAGATCGTCCGCTCGATCGGCGTTTCCGCTCAAGGATATTGCGAAGGCGCGCAAATTCGGCACCGCCGCAAGGATGTCGTCACGCAGGCTGTCTGTGAGAGGCATTAGTCGGACCCCTCCGTAGGTTTCGCGGCATTCGGATCGTCCAGTCGTCGGACCAGTTCGGCGAACCGCTCCGGCACGCCCTGCCGCACGACGTCGTCGTACATCGCGCGCAGTTGATGGCCGATCCGAGCCTGAATCTCCGTGTTCAGGCCGCCGGGCCGCTTGTCCCGCGGCGAATTGCCACCAGGCGTACCAGGTGAGTTGGGGAGACTTCCTTGGGACTTCAATTCTTTCATGACCCCGATCCGTAAATGATCTCGAGAAATGTCAGACTGCGTTGCGGGGCATTTTTTATAGACTTTTGAAGCCCTTGCCGCCGTTCCATAGTGGGCCTAACTCAGCCATAGGAGAAAGGTTCCGAACTTTAAGGGAACTTTTCACGAGTTTCGACGTAGTCATAGTCTTTCGTGGGCCCGGTCGCTAAAGGCATGGCCACGAACTGCATTATCGATGGAGGGGCGATGTCTCGATCCCAGCTTGTTGCCGAACATCTGCCGCTGCTGCGGCGCTACTCGCGGGCGCTGACCGGTAACCAGGCCTCTGGCGACGCCTATGTGGCGGCGATGCTGGAGGCTCTGCTGCAGGACCCAAGTCTGCTCGACGAGAGCAAGGGAGCGCGTGCCGGCCTGTTCCGCCTTTTCACCAAGATCTGGAACTCAGTGGCAATTAACGAGAATGTCGATGTGGTGCCGCTGCATGTGCGGCCCGAACAGCGGCTCTCGAACATCACGCCGCTTCCGCGCCAGGTCTTTCTCCTGCTTTCGCTCGAGGGCTTTTCCGAGGGCGAAGTCGCCTTCATTCTGGACTGCGACATCAAGGACGTGCGCCAGTATTCCGAGATGGCCGGACGCGAACTCGCCGCCGAGATCGCAACCGACGTTCTCATCATCGAAGATGAGACATTCATTGCCATGGACCTGGAGAGCCTCGTCAAGAACCTCGGACACAACGTGATCGGCGTCGCCCGCACCCACAAGGATGCGGTGGAGATCGCGCGCCGGAAAACGCCTGGCCTGATCCTGGCCGACATCCAGCTTGCCGATGGCAGCTCGGGCCTTGATGCAGTGAATGAGATGCTGAAGACCTTCGAGGTGCCGGTGGTGTTCATCACCGCTTATCCGGAGCGCTTCCTGACCGGCGAACGGCCGGAACCCGCATTCCTGATCTCCAAGCCGTTCCAGCCGGCTATGGTCTCGGCAGTCGCAAGCCAAGCGCTGTTCTTCCAGCGCAATTCCCGCAACCGGACTCCGCGCGCGGCGGCCCTTTAGGCCCGACCTGTCATTTGATGGATCTCCGAAGCATTAAACGCCGGTCCTTCGGACCGGCGTTTTGCTTTGTGCTGGCGTTAATGGGTCGGCAAAAAACAAAAAATAAGGGCGCAGCCGGCATCACCACGGCTGCGCCCCATATCGCCGGCTAACTAGGGGCAGGGGGAATAGCCGGCTTGCGATGAAGACTCCCATAACGGGAATTCGTTCCATCGATATCCCGCCGATTCTCAAAAATATTTTTACCGCCCATAGCCCGTGACCTCCGTCCGTCAGGAACCTGGAGCGGAGGCGGAGCGTTTTTCCCGGCAACCAGAACATCGCAGCAGCGAAGCAAGAATTGCCGAGGCGTCACATGATACGTTCTTTGGGTTTTCTCGCCACCGCAGCGGCGTTTGCCGTGTTTGGCGGACTTCATCTCGAGATTGCGTCCGGCCAGGCTTTCGGTCACGAGCCGCCAAACGACGCACGTCTGCAGACCGGCACGACGATCGCAGTAAATCCCGTCAATGAACTGTCAAAAGGCGATCGCGCCGACGTCGCCTTGAACACGGTCGAGGGGCGCACGATCGTCTTCCAGCACCCCGATCTGCCGTCCACCACCGTAGCCGTCCGTTTGTGGGAGACAGTAGGCGCCGTCAGGAGCCGTCCGTCCCCGAAAGACAGCCCCGCCCTGAAGGACAAGAAGGCGCCTGCCGTTAAGCCCAAGCAGGCGGTCGCCTGTGAAAGCGTCGTCAGCGCGCTCACCGAAGTTGCGAAGCAGCTCGACGCCGGCCGCTGCCTGACCTGATCGGTTCGTCCAACGCCGGGCAGTCCCTCCCTCGTGCGGTCGCTTCGGCCGCAACGATGGCCGGTCGCCCAAGTGCATCATCGCTGATCGCCGGCGAAGGCGGTCGACGACAGCGGCCGGCAATTTCAGAACCTGGTAAAAGTCCGGCGCTCGGGTCTGGCTCACCTGCCGGCCAACGACCCAACGGCTGTCAGCTCGCCAAACCGGAAACCCGCGCCAGCACGGCCGAGATGCGAACCGCATCCTCAGCCGCCGTGCCTGTGGCCGAATCCTCGACCCGTAAGCGGCGCACCGCGTGATCTTGAAATTCCTTCCTGCTGTCCCGCAACTGCTCCGCGGCTTCAGATCCTGCCCAGCAGCAGCAGGATCAAGACGACGATCAGAACCGTGCCGACGATTCCAGATGGCCCGTAGCCCCAGCCGGAGCTGTAACCCCAATTAGGAATAACGCCGAGGAGCAACAGAATCAGAATGATGACCAAAATAGTGCCAAGCGTCATGGCGCAATCCTCGCGAAGTCAGCGAAAGGATAAAAAGCCTTTCATTTTCACAAGTCGCTGGTCACGCAACCGTTCCATTTATTCGATCGCCGCCCCTCCAAAGTCGCCCTGTTCGTGACCCGCAACGACTGATTCCCGCCGACGCAGCATGCGCCTGAGCACGCGTTCGAGATTGAAAAAGCAGCATCGGAATCATGGATTTGCCTGCGCCTTCTCACTCTTGAGATTCGCGTCAGGAAACGGCGAGTGTGGGGCACGATTTCAGAAAAGTGGCGCATCTGACACAGCCGGAACCGAAAAGCGCAAGCCAACGTTTTCCGGCCATCGGCGCGACAGTCTCGCTCGTGCCGCAGTAAGGGGGCTTCGCCATGACCGGGATCGCATTCCATCGCTCGGCAGCGTTCGCTACGAGCCGTCGCTTCATTCTAAGGACAGCAGTCGTGGGCGTGATGACGTTCGCATCCAGCGGCCCACTCGACGCCCAGTCGCTGGGGTACGCCTCACTGCAGACGATCTCCGCGCCGTCATCGAACTTTTCCACACGAGAGTCGGTCTATGGGCGGGACGCTCTCGTTGCTGAAGACCTGCAGCGAACCATCGTCGCCTATGACACACGGGAAGCACCGGGGACGATCGTCATCGATACCGGAAACACCTACCTTTATTACGTTCTCGGCCAAGGCCGCGCGATCCGCTACGGCGTCGGCGTTGGTCGCGAAGGGTTCACATGGTCCGGCGTGCAAACCGTGTCACGCAAGGCGGAATGGCCGGACTGGATTCCGCCTGCGGAAATGATCGCCCGCCAGCCCTACCTGCCGCGCTGGATTGGCGGTGGACCCGGCAACCCGCTCGGCGCCCGCGCCATGTATCTCGGCGGCAGCATCTATCGCATCCACGGTACGAACGATCCGTCGACGATCGGCCAATTCGTGTCCAGCGGCTGCATCCGCATGACGAACGAAGATGTCATCGACCTGTTCAGAAGGGTGAACATCGGCACCAAGGTGGTGGTGCTGCCAAAGATGAAAAGACGAAATCTCGATGCGTACGCCGCGATGCCGGCACGTGCTATGACCGTGACAGGGAGCCGCCAACTCTCGCCTCGAAGCGGCGGCGCGGGCCTTCGCTAAGATCGGTTGCTCCGCATGCCCAGGTTGTCGTCTGCTACCATCCGCATCTTCGCTGCGCTCGCGGCCCTGCTCATCATGACCGCAGTCGCGGTTGTCAGCACCGGGCCGACGAAGGCACGCGCGCAAGATTCCTCGTTCTTTGGTGTTGATTCAGGCGCTCCGTCGGCGTCGCAATCATATCAGCCGCGCCAGCGACCTTCACGCTCGTCGCGGTCCTCACAGCCTGCGCAGCCGGCCCAATCTCCGCAGGCCTCACTGAACTTCGGCAACTGGTTTGCGCAGCCTGTCCAGCAGGCGGCGCCGGAAGAGAGGCCACGGTCAAGGAACCGCGCAAGATCGCGCTCGACGTCACGGGTTGCGACATACGAACGGCCAGCGGCCGAATACTCGGAAGATGGCGGCAGCGGGTCCTATTGCGTTCGCACCTGCGATGGTCGCTATTTTCCGGTATCCGGTAACAGCGAGCAGAGCCGTGCCGCAATCTGCAGTAGCCTTTGTCCGGCGAGCGAGACCGCGATCTTTTCCGGCAGCACCATTGACGACGCGACGAACAGTGCTGGAAAGTCCTATTCTTCGCTGCCGAACGCCTTCAAGTATCGGGAGAAATTCGTCAGCGGCTGCACCTGTAACGGCAAGGACCCGGTCGGCCTTGCATCGGTCAGCATCGACGACGACAAGACCCTCCAGAAAGGCGACATCGTCGCCGGCGAGAACGGCCTGATCGTCGCAACCCGCCTCGGCGACAAGAAACGCGGCAAGGTAGCGGGCTTCAGTCCTGCACCGCAAAGCATTCGCGCGAAGTTCGAACAGTCACACGCGATGGCACGTTCAGCATTGGCGCTCAAGAAGAAGGCCTCGCGCGAACGGGGGCGAGCCGACCAGGACGATTCGGAAAGCCCGGACAACGGAACTCCGGGCTCGTCTGAACGTTGAGGTTTCAGATCAGCATCTGAAAACATCATGCCCGTTCCCTCCGCCGTCATCCGCCCGGCAATTGCCGTCGTCATTGCTGCTGTTGTGAGCGGCGACGCAGGGAACGCGCAGGCTCGCGATCTGCTCTCCTCGTTTTTCGACTTTCTGTCGGGACGATCGCAATCGTTGCCGGCATTCGGCGACAGCGATCCACGGATGCCTCGACAAGCCCCGTCATCGGGCGGTGGCGGACGAGGCACCGCCTACTGCGTCCGGAGTTGCGATGGCCGCTATTTCCCGGTTTCGGCGAGCAGCGAGCAGAGCCATGCGGCCGCTTGCAGCAGCCTGTGTCCCGCCGGCGACACGAGAGTCTTCTACGGCGGCTCGATTGCGCGGGCGACGAGCGAGGACGGAAAACCCTATTCCTCGCTGCCAAACGCCTTCAAATATCGCGAGCAGCTCGTCAGCGGCTGCACCTGTAACGGCAAGGATTCGACCGGTCTGGCGTCGATCGGCGTCGATGAAGACAAGACGCTTCGCCGGGGCGACATCGTCGCGGGCGAGAGCGGTCTGATCGTCGCAAGCCGCGCAGCAGAGCAAAGGCGCGGCGCGGTCGCCGAGTTCAGTCCGGCGCCGCCTCAGATCCGCGAAAGATACAGCCGACCACAAGTGCCGTCGCGTTAATAGCTTTTCGCATTTCTGATAGGTTCCGAAAGGTGGAACCCAGGCCATGCCAGGACGTTGACGTCTCGATTGTCAACCGGAGGGGCTCCCTGCATGTCTGTTCTCATTGGCATCCTTATTACTTTTCTCGTCGTCATCCTGGTTCTGTATCTGATCAACATGCTGCCGCTCGATGGGCGCGCCAAGCAGATCGCTCGCGCCATCGTCATCATCCTTGGTATCGTATCGCTTCTGAAGTATCTCGCGGTCTTCTAAAGCATAATGAAATCAGGTTTGTAGTCGACCAAACACGTTCAGCGTCATACCCATAGCCGTTCGAAGAACGGCATCGCTTCGTTCGCCTATATGGCCGTTCGAAGAACGGCGTCACGTCGCTCGCCTATGGAAGGCGGGGATCCAAAAGAAAAGCCCCGGTGAGAGCCGGGGCTTTTGCATGCGTTCTGCAACGTCATTTCAGTGAGGCGAACCACGCATCAACGTCCTTGCGTGCCTGATCCTTGGCATAGCCGTAACGCTGCTGGATCTTGCCCTCGAGCTGATCGCGCCTACCGTCGATGACGTCGAGATCATCGTCGGTGAGCTTGCCCCACTGCTCCTTCACGTTACCCTTGAATTGCTTCCAGTTACCTTCGACGCGGTTCCAGTCCATTGTTTGACCTCCAAAGAGTTGGATGCCTGGCCAACGGACGGAGGGATCAAACGTTCCTGAGCGCGGCCTTCGCCTCCCTGCGGCGTGCGTGCAGGATCCACTCGGTATAGCCGTTCGGTTGCTCGCGCCCTTTGAAGATCAGATCGCAGGCAGCCTTGAAGGCGATGCCGTCGAACGACGGTGCCATCGGCCTGTACAGCGGATCATCCGCATTCTGCCGATCGACCACCACGGCCATCCGCTTCAGCGCTTCCATCACCTGATCCTGGGTGACAATCCCGTGATGCAGCCAGTTGGCGATATGCTGGCTCGAGATGCGCAGCGTCGCGCGATCTTCCATCAGGCCGACATCGTGAATATCGGGTACTTTGGAGCAGCCGACGCCCTGATCGATCCAGCGCACCACGTAACCGAGAATGCCCTGGCAGTTGTTGTCGATCTCCTGCTTCACGTCCTCCGGCGCCCAGTTCGATTGAGAGACCGGAATGGTGAGAATGTCGGCAAGCTTCGCGCGCGGATGGCCATTCAACTCACGCTGGCGCTCCAGCACGTTCACCTGATGATAATGCAGCGCATGCAGGGTCGCCGCCGTCGGCGACGGCACCCAGGCGGTTGACGCGCCCGCCTGCGGATGCCCGATCTTCTGTGCGAGCATGTCGGCCATTTTGTCCGGCGCGGCCCACATTCCCTTGCCGATCTGCGCATGGCCCGGAAGGCTGTTGGCGAGGCCCTTGTCGACGTTCCAGTCTTCGTAGGCCTTGATCCAGGCGGTCGACTTCATGTCGTTCTTGCGCGTCATCGCGCCGGCTTCCATCGACGTGTGGATTTCGTCGCCGGTCCGGTCCAGGAAGCCGGTGTTGATGAAGACAATGCGATCGCTTGCAGCCTGGATGCAGGCCTGCAGGTTGATGGTCGTCCGCCGCTCCTCGTCCATGATGCCGACCTTCAGCTGGCTCTTTGCCAGCGACAGCATCGCCTCGACACGCGAGAAGATCTCGCAGGTGTGCGCGACCTCGGCCGGGCCATGCATCTTCGGCTTGACGATATAGACGGAGCCGGTGCGGCTGTTGCGCAGATCGGAGTCGGCCTTCAGATCGTGGATGGCGATCAGGCCGCTGATCGCGGCATCCAGGATGCCTTCCGGGATTTCCTGCCCGGCGCTGTCGAGGACCGCATCAGTATACATGTGGTGACCGACATTGCGCATCAGCAGCAGCGCACGTCCGTGCAGCCTCAGCTCCTTCCCGTCCGGCGCCTTGTAGACGCGGTCCTCGTTCAGCGAGCGCTGCAGCGTCTTGCCGCCCTTCTCAAAGTCGGCGGAAAGCGTGCCCTTCATCAGCCCGAGCGCGTTGCGATAGACCAGCACCTTGTCTTCGGCATCCACCGCGGCGACGCTGTCTTCCATGTCCAGGATGGTACTGACGGCTGACTCCAACATCACGTCGGCGACGCCGGCAGCATCGTCCTTGCCGACCGGGTGATTGCGGTCGATACGGATATCGATGTGCAGCCCGTTATTGACCAGCAGCACGGCGCTCGGCGACTTGGGATCTCCCTGAAAACCTGCGAACTGCTGCGCGCGCTTCAGAGCGGTGCGCCCCTTCGCCGTCGTCGCGAACAGGGCGCCATTCTCGATCGTGTAGGCCGTCACATCGGCATGACTCCCGCTCGCCAACGGCACCGCCCCGTCGAGAATGGATTTCGCGCTGGCGATGACCTTATCGCCGCGCGCCTTGTTATAGCCTTTCACCGCAGCATCGCCCGGTTCGTGGGAAATGGCGTCGGTGCCGTAGAGCGCATCGTACAGGCTGCCCCAGCGGGCGTTCGCCGCATTCAGTGCATAACGTGCATTGGTGAGTGGAACGACGAGCTGCGGGCCGCAGATCGTGCCGATCTCATCGTCGACCTTGGCGGTCTGCACGCCGCGTGCGGCGGGTTCAGGCAGGAGATAGCCGACGTCCTGAAGCAGCTTGGCGTACGCGGCCGGATCAAAAGCCTTGCCCTTGTTGGCGATATGCCAGCCGTCGATCTTCGCCTGCATGGCATCGCGTGCCTGCAAAAGCTCGCGGTTCTTCGGCGCCAGGTCCTTGATGATTCCGGCGAGCCCCGCCCAGAACTTATCTGCAGAAACGCCGGTGCCTGGGGCAGCTTCGTTCGCGACAAACTCGTAAAG
Source organism: Bradyrhizobium sp. LHD-71 (assembly GCF_031157255.1). Lineage (GTDB taxonomy): Bacteria > Pseudomonadota > Alphaproteobacteria > Rhizobiales > Xanthobacteraceae > P52-10. Next base: position 58,826 of record NZ_JAVIFX010000004.1, read on the forward strand.
GGGCGCTGCGACCTTCAGTCCGCTGGCTTCAACTCGGCTCATAATTTGCATCTCACGTCGACAACGGAAAGACTGTCCGCTGATTGAGGATCTTTGGGTGGGGCATCCCTCCGCGCGTGGCAAAAGGACACGACAGGAAGCCTTTTAGCGCCAAACGCGCCTTGAAGAGAAGCCCCTGTCCCCGAAGGGCCGTTTGACCAGATTTTTCAGCTCAATGCAGGCGATTGACCGAGGCCAGATCAGCCTCGCCGAAGCGTTCCAGAACGACCTTCAGCACGATGGTCAGGAGCGCCACGGCGGCCAGCACCATCGAGGCCGTGAATGCGCCGACGATGTTGTAGTCGTGGAACAGCAACTCGATCTGCAACGGCAGGGTTGTGGTGACACCGCGAATGTTTCCGGACACGACGGAGACCGCGCCGAATTCTCCCATGACCCGCGCGTTACACAGGATGGCGCCATAAACAACCGCCCATTTCACGTTTGGCAATGTGACCCGCACAAATGTTGCAAAGCCGGAAGCGCCGAGCGTCACGGCGGCTTCTTCCTCGTCGGTACCCTGCACTTGCATCAGCGGGATCAGTTCGCGGGCGACGAACGGCGCAGTCACGAACATGCTGGCGAGAAAGATCGCCGGAAGCGCGAACATGATCTTGATGTCGAACTGCTCGAGCAGCGGCCCGAACAGACCCTGTGTGCCGTAAACGAACAGGTAGGCGACGCCGGCGACGATCGGCGAGATCGAATACGGCAGCTCGATCAGCGCGATCAGCAGGGTGCGGCCGGGGAACTCGAATTTCGTCACGGTCCATGCCGCCGCGAGACCGAACAGGATATTGACAGGCACCACGACCAGCGCCGTCAGGAGTGTCAGCCAGATCGCATAGGCAATCGCTGGGTCGGTCAGGTTCTTGAAGAACACGCCAATCCCTTGCGAGAACGCCGACGTGAAGATCAGGATCAACGGCGCGGCGAGAAAGAAGCCGGTCAGGACAAGGACGACGCCAAGCAGGATTCGTCGCGTGGCACGCCCCGCCCCCACGGGCGTCAGCATCTTTTTGCTCTGGCTCGGAGGCGCGCGCATGTCAGTCCCCTCGCCCGAGATACCGCAGATGCCATGCCTGGATGATGTTGGTGACGATCAGCATGACGAAGGCCATCGCCAGCATCACCGTGGCAATCGCCGCAGCGGCGCCGTAGTTGTATTCTTCGAGGCGAATGAAGGCCAGCAGCGCCACGATTTCGGTTTTCATCGGCTGGTTGCCGGCGATGAAAATCACCGCGCCAAACTCGCCGAGACACCGGGCGAAGGCCAGCGAGCAACCGGCGAGAAAGGCGGGAAATATCGACGGAAAAATCACTTTCCGTAGAATCTGCCAGTCGCTGGCTCCGAGCGAACGACTAGCCTCCTCGACATCGGTGCCGAGATCCTCGATCACCGGCTGCACCGTGCGCACGACAAACGGCACGCTGGTGAACGCCATGGCGATTGCGATACCAAGCGGCGTATACGAGACAGAGACTCCGATCGAGTCCAACGGCGCGCCGAACCAGCCGTTTTTGGCGAACAGTGCCGTCAGCGCGAGGCCCGCGACCGCAGTCGGCAATGCGAAGGGAACGTCGACCAGCGCGTCGAGCACACGCTTGCCCGGAAATTCATAGCGCGCAAGGACCCATGCCAGCAGCAAACCGTAGACTGCGTTGAACAGCGTCGCGGCGAGCGCCATGGTCACGGTTACACGGATCGCCGAAAGCGTTCGGGGGGCTGACAGGATGGTCCAGAACTGTTCAACGCCGACGTCCGACGCTCGGAGGATCAGCGCGCAGAGTGGCAGCAGCACGATCGCGCCGAGATAGAGCACGGTCGTGCCGAGAGCCAGGCCGAAACCGGGTATGACGCTTCGCTGGCGCACCTGGAATAATCGTTCAATGAGCGCCGGCTCGGCGCGGTCGAATCAGTATCTACCGCGCCCCGAACAATTGATCGAGCTTGGCGTCGGGATCGAGGTGCTCCTTGTTGACCTTGTCCCAGCCACCGAACTCTTCCTCGACCTTCACCAGCTTCACCGGCGGGAATCGGTCCTTGAACTGGGCGGCGACCTTCTCATTGTTCACGCGGTTGTATTGCCTTGCGAGAATGGTCTGCCCCTCCTCGGAATAGAGATACTCGAGGTAGGCGGTCGCGAGCGGGCGGGTGCCATGCTTGTCGACGAACTTGTCGACCACCGACACCGGAAACTCGGCCAGCACGCTGATCGACGGCACCACCACCTCGACCTTGTCCTTGCCCACGAGATCGCGGATGGCGTTGGTTTCCGCCTCGAATGTGATCAGCACGTCACCAGTCTGCCTCTCCACGAACGTGGTCGTCGCGGCGCGGCCGCCGGTATCGAACACCGGCACATTGTTGAACAGCTGCTTGATGAACTCGTCAGTCTTTGCGCCCTCGCCGTATTTCGCTTTCGCATAGGCATACGCGGCAAGATAGGTGTAGCGGGCGTTGCCCGAGGTCTTCGGGTTGGGGAAGATCACCTTGACGTCGGACCGAACCAGATCGTCCCAGTCCTTGATGTTCTTCGGATTGCCGGCGCGCACCAGGAAGGCCGGCAGCGAATAATAGGGCGAAGAGTTGTTCGGCAGCCGCTTCTGCCAGTCTTTCGGAATCAGTTTACCGCGGTCGTGGAGCACCTGCACGTCGGTAACCTGGTTGAAGGTCACGACGTCGGCCTCCAGCCCCTCCAGGATAGAACGCGCTTGCCGCGATGAGCCGTTGTGCGACTGGTTGATCGTAACGTCCTGCCCGGTCTTGGCCTTGTAGGACTTGGCGAAGGCGGCGTTGATCTCGACGTAGAGTTCGCGCGCAATGTCGTAGGATACGTTCAGCAACGTGTTGGGATTTTGCGCGTAGATCGGGGTCGCGGAACCAACCGCGAAGGCGGCCGCAACGGCGATGGTCGTCAGGCGAGTGCGGATGTTCATGGGCGTAACCTGTCCTGTTGATCAGATATTCGCTGCAAGGTCGGCAAGTTCCTCGAACAGCACGCCGCGCTGCGCCAGCATGCGTTCGATTTCATCGGTGGCCTCGGCGACGGATTTTGTTCCGGTATCGAGCACCAACTCAGCGTTCGTCGGCGGCTGATAGCCGCCGTCGGTTCCGGTGAAACCGTGGATCTGCCCCGCTCGGGCCTTCCGGTAGTGGCCCTTCGGATCGCGCGCCTCGCAAACCTCGGCAGAGGTCGCAACATGGACCTCATGGAATAACTCGTCGGCGATACGGCGCGCCTGCGCCCGGTCGGCGAACCCCGGTGAAACCGCGGCAACGATCGCGACATGGCCGTTGCGGGCAAGATGCGAGGCGACTTCGGCGAGGCGACGGATGTTTTCGCTGCGATCTTCGGCGGAGAAGCCGAGGTCACCATTCAGACCGGCACGCAAGGTGTCGCCATCGAGCATGATCGGCGAGCCGCCGCGGCTGAACAAGCGCCGTTCCAGCGCCCGCGCCAGCGTGGACTTGCCGGACGCCGGAAGCCCCGTCAGCCAGATCACCGCGCCCTTATGCCGGAAGCGCGCGGAGCGTTCGTCGGGACGAAGGGCGGATTCCACCGGCACGATATCGACCGGCACCCCGCGCGCCCCGGCATCGACGCTCAACACCAGGCCGCCGCCGGCGATGCGGCCGTTGACCTCGATCACGAGCCGGCCGGTACGCGGATTGTCCGAGTAAGTGTCCGCCGCTATCGGTTGAGCCAGCGAAAGATCAATCTCGCCGACATGGTTGCGACCGATCGATCGCGTGCCCACGCTGGAGAGTTCGCCCGGATCGACAGCATTTTCAATTGCGACCACAGTCGCGCGGCTTTCCATTGTGCCAAGACGGACCAGCATGGTCGCGCCTGCCGTCACCGGCGTATCGTGCAGCCAGAAGATCCGCGCCTTCAGACGCCGCGTGTCACGCACCAATGCCGATGAATGCGCTATCACATCGCCGCGTTCGAGAAACAGCTCGCGGTCGAGCGTAATGCCGACCGAACGGCCGGCGCCTTGGGGCGCTGACACCGGCGTGACAGGCCAGCCCTCGACCGTCTTGACCCGCGCGATCTTGCCTGCAGGCATGATGACGATCTCGTCGCCGACCTTGAGCGCGCCCGATTCGACACGTCCGGCGACAATCCGGCGATCGTCGAACTTGTAGACGGCCTGGACCGGAAGCCGCAGCGGCAACTCGTCCATCTGCCGCGCGGGCGCCAGTTGATCGAGCGCCTCCACCACGGTCGGCCCCACGTACCAGCCGATCTGGGGCGTGCGTGCCGCGACACCGTCGCCGTCACGCGCGGAAATCGGAATCACCGCTGTCGGACTGACGCCGAGGCCATCGAGATGGGCGCAGATCTCGTCGCTGATCTCGCGATAGCGCGCATGACTGAAGCCAACGCGGTCCATCTTGTTGATGACCACCGCCACCTGGCGAATGCCCAAGAGGTGCAGCAAATAGCCGTGACGACGCGTCTGGTCACGCACGCCCTCGGCGGCGTCGATGATCAGCACCGCGGCGTCGGCCTGCGAGGCGCCGGTGATCATATTGCGCAGGAATTCAGCGTGGCCGGGCGCGTCGATCAGCACGACTTCGCGCGCATTGGTGCGAAAACGGATCTGCGTGGTGTCGATGGTGATGCCCTGATCGCGCTCGGTCTGCAGCGCGTCGAGCAGGAACGACCACTCGAACGGCATACCGCGGCGTGCGCTGACGGCCTTCAGCATCTCCAGCTTGCCGTCCGGCAGGCTGCCCGTCTCATGCAGCAGCCGCCCGACCAGCGTCGACTTGCCGTGATCGACATGGCCGACAATGACGATACGTACCTGCGGCCGGGCCTGACCTTGAACCAATTCAGGCGGTACGGCGCGAAGATCGTGTGCGCTTGCGGAGCTTGCGAGCTGGATATTCATCGCGATGACTCGAATTTACAGGTAGCCGGAGACACGCAGGCGTTCGAAGGCGTCCTCGGTCTCGTGATCAAGCGCGCGCCCCGCCCGTTCCGGCACCTTCGTTTGCTCGAGCTCGTGCAGGATCTCGGCGATCGTCGAGGCAGCTGAAGCGACCGGGAACGTAATGTCGGCATCGCCAAGCGAACGATAGCGCTTGCCGTTCTTCGACAGGTACAGCGGGATGATCGGAATATTTTCGCGCTGGGTGTAGGCCCAGATGTCGGCCTCGGTCCAATGCAGGATCGGGTGAACGCGCAAGTGCGCGCCAGGCGGCGGTGAGGCGTTGAACTGATCCCAGAACTCCGGCGGCTGATCGCGCACGTCCCAGCCACCTTCAGTCCCGCGCGGCGAGAACACCCGCTCCTTCGCGCGTGTCGCCTCTTCGTCGCGGCGGATGCCGGCGATCAGACCATCGAAGCCGTGCTTGGCCAGCGCGAGCTTCAACCCTTCGGTCTTGCGCGCGGCGGAGCGGGCCGCCGGCGGCAGGGTCGGATCGACTGCATCGATCGGCGGGCACGGCTCGATCCTCACATCCAGACCCCACTCCTTCACATACTGATCGCGGAACGCGTACATTTCCGGGAACTTCTTGCCGGTGTCGACGTGCATCGCCGGAAACGGCACGCGCCCGAAGAAGGCCTTGCGCGCGAGCCAGATCATCACGTTCGAATCCTTGCCGAGGGACCACAGCAGCGCGAGCTTCTTCAGCCGCGCGAACGCCTCCCGGAGAATGTAGATGCTCTGCGCTTCAAGCTGATCGAGGTGATCCACGAGCTATGCCCTCCCCGCCGATCGGACGAAAAGCGTTGAGCCGGCGGCTCGGAATTTGCTTCGCGAACGTTGAGCCGTTGCTGCTGCAAAGGAGCGCCAGTTCGGCCCGAAATCGTGGCTGGGAAGATGCATCTCTGGCGCTTTGATTTCGTGGAGAAAAATTCTATATTTGGATGGCGGCGTAGAAGAAATAATTTTCTCTTTACGTCGCCTGCGCCAGACATATATAGAAAATAATTCTAGTCAACCCCGACACGGGGCGCGGAGCGTTGAATGCGATTCTTGCCGGTCTTTCTCGACCTGAGGGCGGGCCCCATCATTTTGGTGGGCGACGGTGAGCTGGCGCTGGCCAAGCTGCGCGTGCTCACGGCAGCTGGCGCGCATATCCGCTGGTACGCGACCGACAAGTCGATTTCGCCCTCCGATCGCCTTGCCGCGCTTGGCGCAGACGCGGCGCGGCAAGTCGAAATTCTTCTCGACGATCCGCTCGCCGCCGACCTGCATGGCGCGATTGCCGTGCTGAGCGCCGGCGCAGGCGAGATTGGCCCGGCTGTCTCCGCGTGGGCACGCGCGCACGGCATTCCCGTCAACGTGATGGACGACCTTGCGCATTCGACCTTCATCTCGCCTGCAATCGTCGACCGCGGCGACGTGATCGTTGCTGTCGGCACCAACGGCACGTCGCCCGTCGTCGCGCGTCGGCTGCGCGAACGAATCGAAGCAATGTTGCCCGCGCGCATTGGCGACCTTGCCGGCTTCATCGGCCAACGGCGGAAGGAATTTCATGCACGCATTGCCGATTTCCCGCTGCGACGACGCTTCTGGGAGCGGGTGATCGACGGACCGATCGGCGAACTGGTGCTTGCCGGCAAGACCCGCGAGGCGGAGGCAGCGCTGGAGGCGATCGACAACCCGTCCGCATTCGCCGAAGGTCCGGCCAAAGGTTTCGTCACCCTGGTCGGCGCCGGTCCTGGCGATCCCGACCTCCTCACGATCAAAGCGCTACGCGCGTTGCAGGATGCCGATGTCGTATTCTACGACGAGCTTGTTTCGCCCGAAATTCTTGATCGCGTCCGCCGCGATGCATCACGTGTCCTGGTCGGCCGCCGCATCGGCAACCCGGGAATCGGGCAGGACGCCATCAATCACTTCCTCATCGAAGCGGCGCAATCCGGCAAGCGTGCAGTCCGTCTGAAGGGCGGTGACCCCTTTATCTTCGGCCGCGGCGGCGAGGAAATCGAAGTGTTGCGCAAGGCCGGCGTCGCCTACGCGGTGGTGCCGGGCATCACAGCCGGCATCGGCGCCGCTGCCGCCTCCGAGGTACCGCTGACGTTCCGCCATGAAGCGCTGCGCATCACCTTGCTGACGGCGCACAAGGCAAAAGACGCCGAGGTCGTCGACTGGTCGGCGCTGACCGACACGAAGATGACCGTCGTGGTCTACATGGGCATGACGGCGGCCCCCGCGATCCGCGCCGGCTTGCTGGCGGCGGGGCGCCCTCCTCAGACCCCAGTCGGCGTGTTTGCACGGGCTACGCGCCCGGATGCGAAATCCGTCGTCGGAACGCTCGACGAATTGCCGGCGCTTGCCGCGCAGGTCGATCGGGGTCCGGCAATCCTGATCATCGGCGACGTGGTGGCGCACTCCGCACCCTGGCGCGACGCCGGGCTGAAACATCTCCTTTCGACACTTGAAATGGCGGCCGAATGACATCTCCTCTCCAACAAAAGCTGAAAATCACCGGACCTTCGATCGTCACCGCCAATCGCACGGGCGACGGCGCTGTGATCTACCGGACATCGTCCAACGGCTGGTCCACCGAGCTGTCGGACGCGGCCGTCGTGCGTACCGCCGATGACGCCAAGGCGCTGTGGGCCGAAGCCATGGCTGACGATCTCGGCGCGATCGGCTCCTACATTGCGCCGGTGGAGGTTGGCTCGGACGGCTCGATCGAGCCCGGCAATATCCGCGAAGCGATCCGCTTGCGCGGCACAACTTTCGCACTTCCGGCGAGCGCCTGACAGGTCAATTTCCCATGTATATTCATGACGAATTCGACAGCACCCTCCTCAAGGAGCGGGTCGATGAATTCCGCGATCAGGTCCGACGCCGTCTATCCGGTGAACTGACCGAGGACGAATTCAAGTCGCTGCGCCTGATGAACGGCGTCTATCTGCAGCTGCACGCCTACATGCTGCGGATCGCCATCCCCTACGGCACGCTGTCGTCGACGCAGATGCGCATGCTGGCGCATGTCGCACGCAAATACGATCGCGGCTACGGGCACTTCACGACGCGCCAGAACATCCAGTTCAACTGGATCAAGCTGTCCGATCTTCCCGATGCGACGGCGGATCTCGCCTCTGTGGGCGTGCACGGCATCCAGACCAGCGGCAACTGCATTCGCAACGTCACCACGGACCAGTGGGCGGGCGTAGCGCCAGGCGAGGTCGACGACCCGCGCATCTGGGCGGAGCTGCTGCGCCAATACTCGACGCTGCATCCGGAGTTCTCGTTCCTGCCACGCAAGTTCAAGATCGCGGTCACTGCGTCCGATCACGATCGGGCGGCCGTGAAGATCCACGACATCGGGCTGCGCCTGCATCGCAATGGCGCGGGCGAAATGGGCTTCGAGGTCCTGGTCGGCGGCGGGCTCGGCCGCACGCCATTCATCGGCAAGACTATCAAACCATTCGTCGCACGGCGGGACATCCTCACCTACATCGAGGCAATCCTGCGCGTGTACAACCAGTATGGCCGCCGCGACAATATCTATAAGGCGCGCATCAAGATTTTGGTGCACGAGCTCGGCATCGACAAGTTCGCGCGCGAGGTCGAAGACGAATGGCTCTCGATCAAGGACGGCGCGCTGGCGCTGGACGAGGCGGTGATCGCCGACATCCGCTCTCGGTTCAAATATCCAGCTTACGAGAAGCTCACCGACAACCCTGACGAACTGAAGCAGGCGCTTGCCGATCCGACGTTCAAGGCCTGGTACCGCAATTCAGTCAGCCACCATCGCGTGCCCGGCTATGGCATCGTTACGCTGTCGCTGAAGCCAGTCGGCGGTCCGCCCGGCGACGCCACCGCCGAGCAGATGGATGCGATCGCCGATCTGGCAGATCGCTATGCATTCGGCGAAATCCGCGTCGGCCACGAACAGAACCTCTGCTTTCCGAGCGTCGCCAAACGCGATCTGCCCGCGCTGTGGCGCGGGCTCGATGCCATCGGTGTCGCCACGCCCAACGTCAATCTGGTCTCCGACATCATCGCCTGCCCCGGCCTCGACTACTGCTCGCTGGCGAACGCCCGCGCTATCCCGGTGGCGCAGGAGATCACCCGCCGCTTTGCCGATCATGACACCGCCAACCTGATCGGCAGGCTGCACATCAACATCTCGGGCTGCATCAATGCCTGCGGTCACCATCACGTCGGCCATATCGGCATCCTCGGCGTCGAAAAGAACGGCGAGGAGTTCTACCAGGTGACGATCGGCGGCCGCGCTGACGAAGGCGCGGTGGTCGGCACGCTGATCGGCCCTGCTGTCCCTTATGCTCAGGTCGCAAATGTCGTCGAGGATATCGTCGAAGCCTATCTCGACCTGCGGCTCAGGCCCGACGAACTGTTCATCGATACCGTCAAGCGCCTGGGCGTCGAACCCTTCAAGGAGCGTGCCTATGCCACTGGTTAAGGGCGGCCAGATCGTCGCCGACCGCTACGTCCGTATCCTCGACGATGCGCCGATCCCTGCGAACGGCGCGATGCTCGTTCCTGCAGAACGCTTTCTCGCCGACGCATCCGAGCTCATCGCGCGGCAAGCCGAGACCGGCGTCATCTGGCCGAACAACCGCGATATTGACGAACTCGGTCCGTATCTCGACCGGCTGGCGCTGGTCGCGCTGGTCTTCCCGAAGTTTCAGGACGGCCGTGCTTACAGCCAGGCTCGTATCCTGCGCGAACGGCTCGGCTATCGCGGCGAATTGCGGGCGACAGGACAGGTCCTGCGCGACCAGTTCGTCTTCATGCTGCGCGCCGGCTTCGACACCTTCGAAGTGAAGAAAGAGGCCGACGCCAAGGTCTTCGGCGAGGTGGCGCAGCGCTACAGCGTCTTCTATCAGCCGACGGGCGACGGCCGCTCGCCGGCGTTTCGCCAGCGGCTGCAAGGCTTTGCCACGCGCGCGCCTGCATTGAGGGGCGCGGGCCGATGACGTTCCTGGATTCGGCGCAGCGGTCCGCTCTTCCCGCCGTGGAAGCAACCGCGGCTGCGCTGGATCACGAGCTTAGCGACGCCACGCCGACCGAGATCGTGCGCAGCGCGCTGCGCACTGTCGGCTGCGACAAGCTTGCGGTGGTGTCGTCCTTCGGCACCGAGTCCGCTGCGCTGTTGAAGGTCGTGGCCGACGTCGACCCGGCGATCCCTGTCGTCTTTCTGGATACCGGCTGGCTCTTTCAGGAAACGCTCGACTATCGCGACCAGCTCACGGAGCTGCTGGGCCTGCGCGACGTGCGCACGGTCAAGCCGCTTGACGCGACGCTTCGCCGCAACGATCCGGACAACGATCTCTGGTTCTCCGACGCCGACGCCTGCTGCCGGATCCGGAAGGTGGAGCCGCTGGCGCGTGCGCTCGAGCCCTTTTCGGCCTGGCTGAACGGCCGCAAGCGGTTCCAGGGCGGCGATCGCGCCATGCTCGCCGTGGTCGAGGCGGACGGCGCGCGACTGAAATTCAATCCCCTCGCCAATGCAACCGCCGACGACCTGAAGGCGTTATACGCCGCGGCGAAGCTGCCACCGCATCCCTTGCTGGGCCAAGGGTTCACGTCGATCGGCTGCATGCCGTGCACGACGCGAACGAAACCCGGCGAGGACCCGCGCGCGGGCCGCTGGCGCGATCGCGGCAAGACGGAATGCGGCATCCATGTCGACAAGGTTTCATAGCAGGCTGAACCAGCCCGCCACCGAAATACAAAAACGCATTTCATTGACAGTTGAGCTTCTGGTCCCGACTTTAGCGCGCCTTTCGGCGATACCCTGTTCGCCGGCATGAATGGAGATCGAGATGCGCTTGACGATCGCGCTCACAGTTGCCGCGCTTGCTTTCGGCCTCAACGCCGCCGGCGCCCAGACTACGTCGCTGCTGAACGTGTCGTACGACCCAACCCGCGAACTCTACGCCGAGTTCAACAAGGCATTCGCCACCGCCTACCAGAAGGAAACGGGCAAGAAGGTCGAGATCAAGCAGTCGCATGGCGGCGCGGGTGCGCAGGCGCGCGCGGTGATGGACGGCCTGCAGGCCGACGTCGTGACGTTGGCGCTTGCCTATGACATCGACGCGATTGCCGCGCGAGGACTGATCGACAAGAATTGGCAGGCGCGGTTGCCGCAGAACTCATCGCCCTACACGTCGACGATCATCTTTCTGGTGCGCAAGGGTAATCCGAAAGCCATCAAGGACTGGGACGATCTTGCGAAGCCCGGCGTGAGCGTGATCACGCCCAATCCGAAGACCTCCGGCGGAGCACGCTGGAATTATCTCGCCGCCTGGGGTTATGCCCTGAAGAAGGGCCAGACACAGGATCAGGCGAAGGCATTCGTCGCCAGCATCTACAAGAACGTTCCGGTGCTCGACACCGGCGCGCGTGGCTCCACCGTGACATTCGTCGAGCGGGGCGTCGGCGACGTGCTGCTGGCGTGGGAGAATGAGGCTTTCCTGGCGCTGAAGGAATTCGGCGCAGACAAGTTCGAGATCGTCGTGCCGCCCCTGTCCATCCTCGCCGAGCCGCCCGTGACCATCGTCGACAAGGTCGTGGACAAGAAGGGCACCCGCGAGATCGCTGACGCGTATTTGCGTTACTGGTACACACCCGAAGGCCAGGAAATCGCGGCAAGGAACTCCTATCGACCGCGCGACGCCGCGGTGGCCCAGAAATATGAGACATCCTTCGCCAAGGTGAACCTGTTCACGATCGACGAGTTGTTCGGCGGCTGGGCCAAGGCCCAGAAGGACCATTTTGCCGAAGGCGGTGTGTTCGACCAGATCTACAAGAACTGAGACATCTACGAAAAAGCGCGCGAGATTTAACGGGCGCGATCGACGAATTCCGGAGCATGCTCCGATCCGCCAGGATCGGGGCATGTTCCTTGTTACAAGAGGAGCCGAAGTGAGCGCCGCGGCACAGCGAAGGACGTTACCGGGCTTCGGCCTGACGATGGGCGTGACCCTGACGCTGCTGTCGATCATCGTCATCATTCCGTTGGCGGGACTGTTCATCAAGACTCTGGAGCTGTCGCCGAACCAGTTCTGGTCGATCATCTCGAGTACCCGCACCTTGAATGCGCTGAAACTCTCGTTCGGGCTGGCGCTCGCCGCCGCGGTGGTCAACCTCTTCATGGGCATGGTGATCGTCTGGGCGCTGGTTCGTTACCGCTTTCCGGGTCGGCGCATCTTCGACGCGATCGTCGACATTCCGTTCGCGCTCCCTACGGCGGTCGCCGGCGTGGCGTTGACGGCATTGTTCGCGCAGAACGGCTGGCTTGGTGCGCCGCTCGCCGGCGCAGGCATCAAGGTCGCATTCACCCCGCTTGGTATTTTCGTGGCGATGGTATTCATCGGCATTCCGTTCGTGATCCGCACCGTCCAGCCGGTGCTGATCGACCTCGATCCCGAGATCGAAGAAGCCGCCGCCAGTCTCGGCGCCAGCCGCTGGCACACGGTTTCGAAGGTCATCCTGCCAGGACTGCTCCCGGCCATGCTGACAGGTTTTGCGCTTGCCTTCGCTCGCGCGGTCGGCGAATTCGGTTCGGTCATCTTCATCGCCGGCAACCTGCCGAACGTTTCCGAAATCGCCCCGCTGCTGATCGTCATCCGCCTGTCGGAATTCCGCTATGCCGACGCGACCGCCATCGCCGTCGTCATGCTGCTGGTCTCGTTCGCGATCATCTTCCTCATCAATCGTCTGCAGCGCTGGTCGCAAACCCGCGGCATCGCCCATTGAGATGACGATGAGCGAGACCCTGCCATTGCGCGATCTGACGAAAGCGAAAGAAAGCTCGCGCAGCGAACCGGCGCTCGTCCGGTACATCATCATCGCGCTGGCGGTGACTTTCCTGACGATATTCGTCGTGCTGCCGCTGATCGTCGTGTTCACAACGGCCTTCTCACGCGGCATCGGCGCCTACCTCGCCGCGCTCGCCGGTGAGGAGGCTCTGGCCGCGATCCGGTTGACGCTGATCGTCGCGGCGATCTCCGTGCTGCTCAACCTGGTGTTCGGCATTGCCGCCGCCTGGGCGATCTCGAAGTTCGAGTTTCCCGGCAAGACATTTCTGAACACGCTGATCGATCTGCCCTTCTCTGTCAGCCCGGTGATCTCCGGTCTCGTGTTCGTGCTCCTGTTCGGTGCGCAGGGGTTGCTCGGCCCGTGGCTGCTGGCCAACGATATCCAGATCATCTTTGCCGTTCCCGGCATCGTCCTGGCGACGACATTCGTCACGTTTCCGTTCGTTGCCCGGGAAATGATCCCGCTGATGCAGGACCAGGGAACGTCGGAAGAAGAAGCTGCCCTGTCGCTCGGCGCCTCTGGCCTCAAGACGTTCTGGCGGGTGACACTGCCGAATGTTAAGTGGGGTCTCTTGTATGGCGTCCTGCTCTGCAACGCCCGGGCGATGGGCGAATTCGGCGCGGTCTCGGTGGTCTCCGGGCACATCCGCGGCGAAACCAACACCATGCCGTTGCTGGTGGAAATCCTATATAATGAGTACCAGTTCGTGGCGGCTTTTGCGATCGCATCGCTTCTGGCAATGCTCGCGCTGATCACGCTGGTGATCAAGATCATCCTCGAAGGCCGTCTGGAAAGGCACCACAGTGACCATTGAAGTCAGGAATATCGTCAAGCGCTTCGGCGACTTTACGGCGCTGGACAACGTCGACCTCAAGGTGGAGAGCGGCGAATTGCTGGCTTTGCTGGGGCCGTCCGGTTCCGGCAAGACGACGCTGTTGCGTATCATCGCAGGGCTGGAGTGGCCGGACGCCGGCACCATCAGCTTCGACGGCGAGGACGCGCTGGCCCGCGGCGCCGGCGAGCGCAATGTGGGGTTCGTGTTCCAGCACTATGCGCTGTTCCGCCATATGAACGTGTTCGAAAACGTCGCCTTCGGCCTGCGCGTGCAGCCGCGGTCCGTGCGGATGAACGAAGCCGGCATCAAAAAGCGGGTGACGGAGCTGCTCGACCTCGTCCAGCTTGGCTGGCTCGCCAATCGCTATCCGAGCCAGCTCTCCGGTGGTCAGCGTCAGCGCATCGCGCTCGCCCGCGCGCTCGCAATCGAGCCGCGCATTCTCCTGCTGGACGAGCCGTTCGGCGCACTTGACGCCAAGGTTCGCAAGGAGCTGCGCCAATGGCTCCGCTCGTTGCACGAGGAAATTCACGTCACCTCGATCTTCGTCACGCACGACCAGGAAGAGGCGCTCGAAGTCGCCAACCGCGTCGTGGTGATGGACAAGGGCAGGATCGAGCAGATCGGCACGCCGGAAGAGGTCTATGACCGGCCGCAGACGGCGTTCGTGCACTCGTTCATCGGCGAGTCGATCGTGCTGCCGGTGAATATCGAGGCCGGCCGAGTCCAGCTCGGCGACAAGGTGCTGGACATTGCGCCGAACGGCGCGACCCCGGGCCCCTCGCAGCTTTTCATCCGCAGGCACGACGTAATTCTGCAGCCACCCGGCAATGGCGACCTCGAAGGCGCCGTGCGCCGCGTGCGCGCGTTCGGCCCGGTCCAGCGCGCCGACATCGCGCTGCGCACCAATGGCAACGAGACGATGATCGAGATCGACGCGCCGCGCGACCGCGAGCTGAAGGTCGGCGAGGTGATCGGCCTGAAGCCGAAGCGCTACCGGATTTTCGCCAGCGGCGCTTAGGCCGTCCGCGCTTGCCGCCATTGGCGAAAGCGCGCGCCGAGCATGCGGCGCCGCACCGCCAGGTTCTCGATCGCCATCAGCGCCGCAGGCGTCACAACCAGCGTCAGCACGGTTGCAAAGCCGAGACCGAACACGATCGCGGTGGAGAGATTCACCCACCACTGCGTCGCCGGCGCACCGAACAGGACCTCACGGGTCAGGAAGTCGATGTTCACGCCGAAGGCGATCGGCAGAACGCCGAGAATGGCCGTGACCGCGGTCAGCACGACCGGGCGCGCTCGCTCGCGGCAGGTCTCGAGGATCGCCTCGCGCGCCGCAACACCCTCGCTCCGCAGCCGGTCGTAGGTGTCGATCAGCACGATGTTGTTGTTGACGATCACACCGGCGTTGGCGATCACGCCGATGCCACCCATTACCACGCCGAACGCCTGCCCCATGATCATCATGCCGAGCAGGACGCCGATGGTCGAGAGCAGGACCGCGCTCAGGACCAGCGCCACCGACGTCAGCTTGTTGAACTGCGCCAAAAGAATCGCGAAGATCAGGAACATCGCCGTACCAAACGCCTTCACAAGGAACGATGACGCCTTTGCGCGCTCTTCGTCCTCACCCTTCAGCTTGAAGGTCACGCCGGGGCCAAGGTCGGTCTTGTTCAGGACGTCGGTGATCTCCTGCTGCACGATCGCCGACTGCACGCCTTCGGCGACGTTCGAGGAGACCACCATCACGCGCGCGGCGCCGACACGGTTGATATAGCCGATGCGGGCGGCCGGGACGCGCTCGACGAAATTGCCGATCGGCACGTTGCCCGCGGTCGTCTGCACCCGCAGATCGTCCATGTGGTCGAGGCTGCGACGATCGCTCGGGAAGCGGACCAGGATATCGACCTCCTTGTCGGTCTCCGAGGGACGGTATTCGGTAATCTTGGTACCGTTGGTCACGAGTTGCACCGCATTGCCGACGATGGTGATGCTGGCGCCGTACTTGGCCGCTTCCGCCTTGTCGACCTGCAGCTTCCAGTCGATGCCCGGCAGCGGCTGGCCGTCGTCGAGATCCTGGACCGCCGGCATCTTTGCGAGGATGGCCGTCACTTTCTTCGCGGCCTCAGGCAGTCTATCGGGATCGACTGACGACAACTGCACCTGGATCGGCTTGCCGGTCGGAGGGCCGGCGCGCGGCGCAGTCACCTCGACAAGCACGCCGGGAATGTCCGACGTGAGCTTGCGGATTTCGTCCATGATCGCATGCGCAGGCGCGCGATTCTGCCAGTCGGCAAACTCGAACTGGATCACGCCGATCGTGTCCTCGGTGATCTCGCCGGAGCCGCGCGGCTGCTCGCCGACCCGCGTATAGACCGTCTCAAGCCCGGGGTTGCCGAGGATCCGCTTCTCCACCTGGCGCGCGATCTGATCCTTCTCCTCCAGCGAAATGTTGCCACGGGCGTGGATCAACGCCTGCCCGAAATCGGGCTCGACGGTCGGAAAAAACTCGACGCCGTTGCCGAACCTTCCGTAGGCCGTCTGCACGACGACCAGCATCGCCGCCGCTGCCATCAGCGTCTTGCCAGGATGTGCGACGGCCAGATGCACCAGTCGCATATACGGGCCCGTGTCCTTCACCCGTTCGTCGTGCGGGACCGGCGCGGCACGACCGAGCAGCGCGCCGAGCGTCGGGGTGAAGAACAGGGCGACGACCAGTGAAGCCGAAAGCGTCGCAATCAACGTGATCGGCAGGTACTTCATGAACTCGCCGACCGTGCCCGGCCAGAACAACAGCGGCGAGAAGGCGGCGACGCGTGTGGCGGTCGCTGCGATCACCGGTCCCGACATGCGCTTCGCCGCGAGCGAATAGGCGTCGCGCGGCGGCATGCCTTCGGCCATGCGCCGCTCGGCGAACTCGGAGACGATGATCGCGTCGTCCACCAGCATGCCGACGGCAAGGATCAGCGAGAACAGAACGACGATGTTGATCGTCAGCCCCGCAAGCTGCAGCCCGAGGATACCGGCGAGGAACGAGGCGGGAATGGCGATGCCGATGAACAGCGACGAGCGGAAGCCGAGCGAAAACAGGATGATGACGACGACCAGCAGCACGCCGGTCGCGACCGAGTTCTGCAGGTCTGCGAGCATCTGGCGGATCAGCTTCGACTTGTCCTGGGTGAACGAAACCTTCAGCTCGTTCGGCCAGGTCTGTTGCAACCGCTCGACCACCTTCTTCACGCCGTCGACGGTCTCGATCAGGTTTGCGCCCGATCGCTTGGACACCTCGATGGTCATCGCAGGCACGCCGTTGACGCGGGTGATCGAGATCGCGTCCTTGAAGGTCGGCCGCACCTCGGCAACATCGCCGAGCGTGACCGAAGCGCCCGATGAAGCGACCACCGGGATCTTCAGCACATCCTCGGGCTTCTCGATCAGCGCCGGAACCTTGACCGCGAAACGGCCGGTCGCGCCCTCGAGCGCTCCGGCGGCAACCAGGCTGTTGGAGGCGGTGGTAGCGGTAATCAGCTGATCGAGCGAAACGTTGTAGCTTTTCAACAGCGACGGCTCGGCGATGATCTCCACCGCCTCGTCGCGCGCACCACGCAGCTCGGCGGAGATGACGCCCGGAGACTGTTCGATGGCGTTCTTGGCATTGCGCGCGATCTGCAACATCGTCCGCTCGGGCACGTTGCCGGAGAGCGCAACGACAAGCACCGGATAGAGCGACAGGTTGACTTCCGACACCGTCGGCTCGTCGGCGTCGCGCGGCAGGTCGCGCTTGGCGTCGTCGACCTTGGCGCGAACGTCGGCCAGCGCGGCGTTGGAATTGAAGCCCGCCTCGAACTCGAGCAGCACGTAGCCGCCGCCCTCGTAAGCCGTCGAACGCATCTCCTTGACGTTCGGCACCGACTTCAGCTTGGTCTCGATCGGCCGCAGCAGCAGCCGTTCGGAGTCTTCCGGACTGATGCCACGCTGGGTAAGCTGGGTGTAGATGATCGGGATCTTGACGTCCGGCTCGGCTTCCTTGGCGATGGTCTGATACGATACGTACCCGGCCAACAGCAGGAACACGAGCGCAGCAATGGTCAGCCGCGCATGCGAGATCGCGTAGTCGATCATTCCGGACATGGCAGAGTGCCCCTAACCCGCCGAAGCGGACGCCGCCTGGTACGGCACCGGCGCGACGTGCTGACCTTCGCGCACGAAATCCTGCCCCTGCACGATCACCCGCGAGCCGGATGCGACGCCGTCCACCCACATCTGCGTCTGGCCGTCAGCCATCACATGCACCGGCACGAACTCAACGAGGTCCTGCGCGTTGACGATCCGCACGCCGAGCTCACCTGCGGCCGAGAACGTCAGCGACGAACGCGGTACACGCACGGCCTGGACCGGCGCCAGCGACAGCTTGACCTCGCAGGTGATGCCGTCCGGGATCGCGCCGTCCGCATTGTTGATCGCCACTTCCACGCGATAGGTCCGCGTCATCGCGCTGGCGGATTTCGAGACATGGCGCACGCGGCCCTTCGCGACCTGTCCGTCCACCAGCTTGATCTTGGCGTCGCCGCCAACCTTGACGCCGCCGAGCTTGCGTTCGGAGACCTCGACAATCGCCAGCATCGGATCGAGCGACACGAGCTGGGCAATTTCCTTGCCCGGTGACATCGGCTGACCGGCGACTGCGGGCACGTCGGTGACGATCCCGGCCCAGGGCGCACGAATGACGCCGCGGTCGCGCTCGGCCTCCGCCGCCGCCAATGCGGCAGCCGCCGTGCGGTACTGCGATTCCAGATTGACGCCATCGAGCCGCGGCAGGGTGCCCTGCTCGATCAGCTTGCGGCGCGCCTCGAGCTCGGCTTTGCGCTGGTTCATCAAGGCGGCCGCCTGCTCGACCTGTGCCTCGCGCGCCTCGTCCGAAAGCACCGCGACGATTTCGCCTTCCTGCACCGCCTGGCCGCGCTTGACGTTCAGCTTGTCGAGAAGTCCGCTGGTGCGCGAAGTGATCATCACCTTGTGCTCGGCCTCGGTGCGGCCGGAGAGATAGAGCTGGCGCACATGTGGCGCGACGTCCGCGGTGATCACGCTAACGCGAAACAGCGGTGCGGCCGGCTGCGCCGCCGGACGATTGGCCGCCGCGCTTTCACCTTGACCGTGCGGCCCGAGATGGCCTGAGAAAATCCACGCCGCAGCGACCGCCACCAGGCCAACCGCCGCGTACCGGCTCCCCTTCATGACTTCACCCTCCGGCTCAATTCATTCTGCAGGGCTGGCTTTCCGAGCAAGTCTTCGACCATCTTGAAAACCAGTGGCAGCAGGCGCTCCACCTTGAAGTCGGGATCCGCGACCTGGCGCATCGATAGCCCATCGGCCATCACCATCAGCATGGTGGCGGCGCTCTCGTAATCTGCCTTCGGATTAATTTCGCCGCGCTCGGCGGCACTCCGCAGCAGCTTCACCAGCCGCGCCTTCACGTCGTCTTCAAGGTCACGAAACAGCTTCGCGATCGCCGGGTTACGCCGGCACTCCGCCATGATCTCCATGCAGAGATCGAGCTCCGAGCCACCCCGCTCCACCATGCAGACCTGTGCCATGGCGGCGAGCCCTTCGTAGAAGGAGGGCGCGTTCTCCACCGCGTCGAAATCCGCTGCAGTCTGCAGGCGAAAACGCTCGGTGATGCCGGCGATGATCGCCTCCTTGGACGGGAAGTAACGATAGAGATTGCCCGGACTCATGCCGGCGGCCTGGCAGATGTCGTTCATCGACGTCTGGTGGAAGCCGGCGCGGGAAAAGCACTGCTCGGCCGCATCCAGAATCGTCGACCGCCGGTCGATCTGGTGTTTGAGGTTGGCCGTTCGCATAAAATGGTGCACTGCGCTAAATGAGAATGATCGTTCATTCTCATGATCGCCGCGAGAAGTCAATTTTGATTTAAAATGGCCAAAAATCGCCCCGAGCCGGCCATTGTTCACCATTCGGCCACGGTCGCTATGCAACAAGCGCCGCGAAGGTTTGGGGGTTCGATGAAGCGATCGGGATTCGGGCTGTGTGCCCTGTTGCTGCTTGCGGGGTGCGCGGGCGACCGTGAACCGCCCGCCGGCCAGCCGGCCTTCTACATCAGCATGGCCAATCCGAATGCGCAGCTCGACAGCAATGTCGCCGCATCGATGATTTCCGGCTATCGCCAGAATAACGGCCTGTCGGCCGTCGCCATCGACCCACAGCTGACGCAAGCGGCCCGCGCGCAGGCCGAGGCGATGGCGCGGCGAAACAAACTCGACCACGACGTGATCGGCGGACTCGGCAAGCGAGTGAAATCGTCAGGCTTCGATGCAGCGATCGCGGTCGAGAACATCTCGGCCGGATACCACACGCTGGCCGAAGCTTTCTCAGGTTGGCGCGACTCGCCCTCGCATCGTGCCAACATGCTGAAAAGCGGCGTGACCCGAATGGGAATCGCCGCCGTCTACTCGCCGGAGAGCAAATATAAAGTGTTCTGGGCGCTGATCCTCGCCGAGCCGGACCGGCCGAGCTGAGGCATTTACTGAAATGGCGCACTGGATAGGATCCACATGCGATCGTGATCCGCGTGGCCTCGCAGTACGGTAGACATCGGCGTGACGCCGCGTGAGTATGCATGCGATGACCGATGCAGTTGCGCCTTCGCTGTCCGCGCCATGTCCGGCCGACGCCAGGCGCGTGCTGGTCCTGCAGGGCGGCGGCGCGCTGGGATCGTATCAAGCCGGCGCCTATGACGCGCTTTGCACCCATGGTTTCGATCCGGCATGGGTCGCCGGAATCTCGATCGGCGCGATCAACGCAGCGATCATAGCCGGCAATCCGAAAGAACGACGCGTTGCGCGCCTGAAGGAATTCTGGGAGCTGGTGTCGTCGCCGGTGATGTGGCGGCCGATCCTGAACGGCGAGCAGTCGCGCTCGCTCTTCAACGAAGCCAGCGCGGCCTTCATTGCGACCTTCGGCGTCCCCGGCTTCTTCACACCGCGCGTGCCACCGGCACCGCTGTGGCCGCGCGGAACGCCGCAGGCGATCAGCTACTACGACACCGCCCCGTTGCGCGAGACGCTGGAGCGCCTGGTCGATTTTGATCTCATCAACTCCAAGCAGGTGCGCCTCAGCGTCGGCGCCGTGAACGTGCGCACCGGCAACTTCGCGTACTTCGACAACGCCACGCAGAAGATAGGACCCGAGCACATCATGGCGTCCGGCGCGCTACCGCCGGGATTTCCACCCGTCGAAATTGACGGCGAGCATTACTGGGACGGCGGGCTGGTGTCGAATACGCCGCTCGATTACGTGCTGGATCAGGAGAAGAACGAGGACCTGTTGATCTTCCAGGTCGATCTCTTCTCAGCGCGCGGGCCGTTGCCGGATTCGATCCTGGAAGCGAGCGAGCGCGAGAAGGACATCCGTTATTCCAGCCGCACCCGGCTGATTACCGACGCCAACAAAAAGCTGCACAACACGCGCAAGGCGTTGCGCGAGCTGATCACCCGCCTGCCCGAGGAGCTGAAGAGCGATCCGCTGGTCGCAACCTTGTCGGAGGCTGCGAAGGAGAACAGCGTCACGGTGGTCCACCTGATCTACAAGAGCAAGATCTTCGAGTCCGGTTCGAAGGACTACGACTTTTCCCGCATCGGCATGCTGGAACACTGGCGCGCCGGTGAAGAGGACGTGCGCGTGACCATGCAGCACCCCGAGTGCTTCGCCCAACCCCAGGCCGGCGAGACCATGGTCGCCTACGACCTGACCGGCGACGGCCGTCAACGACATCCGAAACAGACCGTAGAAGGAGCATCAAGTGGCTGATCTCAAGGGCAGGACCGCGGTTGTCACCGGATCGACCAGCGGCATCGGGCTTGCCATCGCGCGCAAGATGGCCGGCGCCGGCGCCAACGTCGTCATCAACGGCTTCGGCGACGCAGCTGCGATCGAAAAGGAGCGCGCTGCAATCGAAAGCGAGTTCAAGGTCAAGGCCGTCTATTCACCGGCCGATATGACCAAGCCTGCCGAGATCGCCGAGATGATCGCGCTCGGGGAGAAGACGTTCGGCTCGGTCGACGTCCTCGTCAACAACGCCGGCATCCAGTTCGTTTCGCCGGTCGAGGATTTCCCGATCGAGAAGTGGGATGCGATTATCGCCATCAACCTGTCGTCGGCGTTTCACGGCATCCGCGCCGCGATCCCGGGCATGAAGAAGCGCAAGTGGGGCCGCATCATCAATACCGCGTCAGCGCACTCGCTGGTCGCTTCCCCCTTCAAGGCAGCCTATGTCGCGGCCAAGCACGGCATCGCTGGCCTGACAAAAACGGTGGCGCTGGAAGTCGCGACCTACAAGATCACCTGCAACTGCATTTCGCCAGGCTACGTCTGGACGCCGCTGGTGGAAAAACAGATTCCGGACACCATGAAGGCTCGCAACATGACCAAGGAGGAGGTGATCAACGACGTGCTGCTGCAGGCGCAGCCGACCAAGGAATTTGTGACCTCCGATCAGGTCGCGGCGCTGGCCCTGTATCTGTGCAGCGACGATGCGAGCCAGATCACCGGCGCCAACCTGTCGATGGATGGCGGCTGGACGGCCGCGTAATGAGCCGCAATAGCGGAGGCGTTTAGTCTGCCCGGAGTCTAGCCCCCGGGTCGCTTCGCTCGCCCGGGCTACAGGCCGCTTCCAAACGGCAGCACGTGGAGGCCCAAGCGCGCGCGGGTGATCCAGAACAGCAGCGCCGATTCGACCACCAGTGAGATCGAGGTCGCAGCGGCCGCGCCGTAGATGCCGTAGCTCGGCACCAGGGCCACGCACAGGATCAGGTTCAAGACGAACGCAAGCGCATAGGCGAGCGCGCAGGCCTTCTGGTGTCCCAGCATGTTCAAAAGCCGCTCGACCGGTCCGACGGCGGAGCGCGCAATCAGGCCGACGGCGGCGACGAACATCGGCGCATATCCCGACGTGAACTGCGGGCCGAAGAGCCACAGCAGCGGCTTGCCGAACGCAAGCAGCAGGCAGGTCGCTGCGACCGATGGCCAGAACGTCCATCTGATGGAGTGCTGCAGATAGGCCGACAGCCGCGCGCGGTCACCGGCTGCATGATATTCGGCGAAGCGATGCGCGGTGGTCGCCGACATCGCGTAGTGGATGAACGACACCAGTGCCAGCGTCTTCACGACCGCATGGTAGATGCCGACCTCGTCCGACGACCGAAAGGCCTGCAGCACCAGGATGTCGACGTGACTCAGCAGCAGGTAGAAACCCTCGACCATCAGAATCGGCAGCGAAATCGCCAGCCAGCCGCGATAGTCGTAGTGGCGCGGCCCGGGTGCGACGACGCCCTTCAGCGACCGGTCGAGAAAGATCATCTGGCCGAGCGTGGCGACCCAGACGGCGATGGCGCTGAACGCCATCGCCTCGCCGGCGCCGACGTTTGCGCCGAGTGCGAACGCGCCGACGACGAAACCGATGATCAGCGCCTGGCGGAAAATGGATTGCGGCGTCAGCGCGAGGCGCATCCAGTCGTGGGAACGGGCGATGCCGTCCTGCACGTTGGCGAGCACCAGGGCGGGGAGGATCGTGCAGCCGATATAGAGCGGAACGACCGTGTTCGGCTCGATCCACGGTGACAGCAGATACACCAGTCCAGCCAGCACGCAGGAAGTGGCCAGCGAAACGGCGAAAGTCAGGTTGCGGCTGCCATACAGAAAACCGCGCAGCAGGTTGAGCTGGTTCTTGCCGCGATATTCAGGAATGACTTTCTGCGCGGAGACAGAGATGCCGAAATCCATCATGCTGCCGAGTAGGAGCACCCAGGTCCAGGCATAGACGTAGACGCCGTAATCTGCGCTTCCCATCCAGCGCGCGAGCAGGACGTGCGAGACATAGGCGAGGCCCGCGCTGGCCACACGGATGACGAAGATCATTCCCGCAAGACGTTTGGTCAGGGACGCGTCGCTGGAATCGCCGAGCGCTGCACGCAACCGCGCACGCAAGCCGACCGGCCCTGCCTCTTGACCGTCCATTGCCACCACAAATTCCCCGCGCATCCGGCCCGAAGAGAAGGCTAGCAACGATCTGTTAACGCTTGGTTGGGTGAGCGAGGCCCGAAATCAGTCCTCTGTCGTCCCGGCCAAGCAAAGCGCAGAGCCGGGACGACGCCGAGGAATGGCCGTTGACGGCGTCAATCTTCCTTCGCGCCGAAGCGGCTCATGTTTTTCAAGATGAAGGGGGCCACAAGCGCGATGAGGGCGATGGCGAGCAGGGTCGCCGAAATCGGGCTTTGCAGCAGGATCATCGGATCGCCGAGGCTAATCGAGAGCGCGCGCCGCAACTGGCTTTCCGCCATCGGCCCGAGGATCAACCCGACGACGACAGGTGCGATGGGAAAATCATAGCGCCGCATCAGGAAGCCGAGCACGCCGAAGCAGGCGAGCATCGTCAACTCGACGACGGACGGCTTGACTGCAATCGTCCCCATGGTCGCGAACACCAGAATGCCTGCGTAGAGCCACGCCTGCGGGATGGTCAGAAGTCTCACCCACAGTCCGACCAGCGGCAGATTGAGAACGAGCAGCATCAGGTTGGCGATGAAGAGGCTCGCGATCAGGCCCCACACCAGATCGGGCTTCTCGGCGAACAACAGCGGCCCCGGATTCAAGCCGTACTGCTGGAAACCCGCGAGCATCATCGCTGCGGTCGCCGATGTCGGCAGCCCGAGCGTCAACAGCGGCACCAGCGTGCCGGCGGCGGACGCATTGTTGGCGGCTTCGGGGCCTGCCACGCCTTCGATCGCCCCTTTACCGAAGTCTTCCGGATGTTTCGTCAGACGTTTCTCGGTGGAATAGGACAGGAAGGTCGGAATCTCCGCACCACCCGCCGGTAGCGCGCCGATCGGAAAGCCGAAGCCGAAGCCGCGCAGCCACGCCTTCCACGAGCGCTTCCAGTCCTCTTTCGTCATCCAGAGCGAACCGCGCACCGCCTCGATCTTCTCCTCGACCTGGTGCCTGCGCGAGGCGACGTACAACGCCTCGCCGATCGCAAACAGGCCCACCGCAAGCGTCGTCACCTCGACGCCATCGAGCAGCTCGGGCACGCCGAACGCAAGGCGCGGCTGCCCGGTCAGCTTGTCGATACCGACGAGGCCGAGCGTGAGGCCGATGAAGAGACTGGTCAGTCCCCGCACGGGAGAATTGCCGAACGTCGCCGAAACGGTCACGAACGCCACGCACATCAGCGCGAAATAATCCTCCGGCCCGAACATGACTGCGAGGTCGACCAGCCACGGCGCGACGAAGGCAAGACCTATGGTCGCCAGCGTGCCGGCCACGAACGAACCGATCGCGGCGGTGGCGAGCGCCGGCCCGCCACGCCCGGCCTTGGCCATCTTGTTGCCCTCGAGCGCCGTAGCCATCGACGCGCTTTCGCCCGGCGCGTTGATCAGGATCGCGGTGGTCGATCCGCCATACATGCCGCCATAGTAGATGCCCGCGAACATGATCAGCGAGCCGCCGGGATCGAGCTTGTAGGTGACAGGCAACAGCAGCGCGACGGTCAGCGCCGGCCCGATCCCGGGCAGCACGCCGACCGCAGTGCCGAGGAACACGCCGATCAGCGCGAACAGCAGGTTCATCGGCTGCAAGGCCACGGCCATGCCATTGGCCAACGCGGCAAACGTATCCATCGCGATGCCTCCGGCAGACGCTAGTGAGTGATAAACTCTAGTGTAGTCCTCGCGAAAGCGAGGACCCATATTCCAGAGCGTCCGAAGCTCAATCGCTGTCGCTCTGGAATATGGATCCCTGCGTTGGCATAGGCGAGCGAAGCGACGCCGTTCTTCGAACGGCTATGGATGACGCCGAGTGTCGTGGTGTCGGCTTTCGAACCGAAACTCATCGTTAGAACAATTGCTCGAGCGGGCCCGCCGGCAGGCTCAGCGTCAGAAGCTTGCTGAAGGCGAGATAGATCACGGTACCGATGACAAAGCCGATGACGAGATCGGTTATGACCGAACGGCGGCCGAACGCGGTCGCCGTGGCGGCGAACAGTACCGTCATCGCCGGAATGAAGCCGCCGCCAAGGCCGATGATAGCGATCATCATCGCAAGACCGGCGAGTATCAGCATCACCGGGCGGAAATCCATCGCCTCCGGTACAGCGTCGCCGCCGCGCAGCGCATTGACGAAATTGCCGACTGCGAGGAGGCCGAGACCGATGGCGACGACGATGGGCATCGCCTCCGGACCGAGGCCATAGACGACGTTCGCCTGAATGCGCAGCGCATCGACGACCAGCACCGCGGCAACAGCTGCCAGTGCCAGCGCGATGACGACGCCGGCGCGGTCGATGCCGCGCTTACCCTCGCCCGAGCGATCCGTCGCGGTCACGACTTCACGAGGCCGATGGATTTCAGCACGTCGGTGACGCGAACGGTTTCCTTCTTCAGGAAATCGGCGAAGGCGTCGCCGCCCAGATAGGCATCATCCCATCCCTTTTGCTTCAGGATGTCCTGCCACGCCGGCGACTTGACCATGCGCTCGACGGCGTCGCCCAGCACCTTCTTCTGTTCAGCCGTGATACCTGGCGCAGCGACGACCGAACGCCAGTTGGTCAGCACCAGGTCGACGCCCTGCTCCTTGAAGGTTGGAACGTCGATGCCCGGCCGGCGCTCCGGCGCGCTGATGCCGATCGCGCGAAGCTTGCCGGCCTTAATCTGGCCCTCGTATTCGCTGTAGCCGGAGATGCCGGCCGTCACCTTGCCGCCGAGGATCGCGGCGAGCGACTCGCCGCCGCCGGAGAACGGCACGTAATTCACCTTCTTCGGGTCCGCGCCGGCGGCGTCCGCGAGCAACGCGGCCATGATGTGGTCAATGCCGCCGGCCGAGCCGCCTGCAAAGGTCGCCTTGGCGATGTCGGCCTTCAGCGCGGCGGCCAGATCCTTCGCATTCTTGATCGGCGAGCTGGCCGGCACGACGACGACCTGAATTTCTTCGGTCAGGCGGGCGATCGGCGTCACCTGCTCGAGGGTGACCGGTGACTTGTTCATCGCCAGCGCACCGACCATGACGAAGCCGTTCACCATCAACTGGTTGCCGTCGCCCTTCGCCGTGTTGACGAACTGGGCGATGCCGACCGCGCCTCCAGCGCCGCCGACATTCGTGACCTGTGCGCTCTTGGCGATACCTGCGGTGACCAGCGCCTGCTGCATCGCGCGTGCGGTCTGGTCCCAGCCGCCGCCAGGGTTGGCCGGCGCCATGATCTTCAATTCAAGCGGCTGTTGCGACAGCGCGGGTGTAGCCACCAGCGCCCCCAGAAGCGCAAGTCCGGTCACACCAAGAAAAGCGTTGCGGATTGTCATGTCTGTCCTCCCACTGCAGCGCAGGACAGGATCTTTAGGCCGCCCGCGACGGAATGTCGCTAACCGGAAAAGCCGCCCGAGTCCAGAAACGCCTGCTCTTCTGCCGTCGTCGTCCGCCCCAGCAGGCGGTTGCGATGAGGGAAGCGGCCGAACCGGCGGACAATGTCCGCGTGGTGCACCGCCCATTTCGCGTTTTCGGTCTGACCCAGCGCTTCGAACAGGGCGACGCAACGCTCGTGGTCGGCCAGTTCCTCCGAATGCATGAACGGCATATAGAGGAAATTGCGCAGATCGGCCGGCAGGCGCGTATCTACGCCGCGCTCGACTGCACGCCGAGCGACGTCCTGCGCAAGCAGGTCGGTCGCATAAGTGCGCGGATCGTCACGGAACATGTTGCGCGGAAACTGGTCGAGCACGATCGCAAGTGCCAGCGCACCTTCATCGCTCTCCTGCCAATGCGCGAACTTGCCGGCGGCGGCCTCGGTCCAGAGATCAAGGAACTTTGCGCGGATCTCGGCGTCGAACGCCTCGTCCTTCTCCCACCAGCGTTTCTCGCCGGCATTGCGCCAGAACGAAAGCACATCTTCAGGCGAAATGTCGGTGCTCATTGCTTCTGCCTCCCGCGCGCTCCACCCTCCTTTGAGGAAACATGAGGGGCCCTTCAAGTGAAGGGTACCACGAAGCGCCGCCCGCTCACACAGCCGCGGTGGTCACGCCGCCATCGATGACGACCGTCTGGCCCGTCATGAAAGTCGATGCATCGGAGCCAAGAAATGCCACGGCACCGGCGATCTCGTGCGGCTCGCCGATCCGCCGTAGCGGCGAGGTGGCGTTGCGACGGTCGAGCAGTTCCTTGTCCTCCCACAGCGCGCGGGCGAAATCGGTCTTTACCAGGCCGGGCGCGATGCAATTGATGCGCACGTTCTTCGGTCCCCACTCGCCAGCAAGCGTGCGCGCGAGGGCAAAATCCGCCGCCTTCGACACCCCGTACATACCAATAGTGGTCGAGCCGCGCATGCCGCCGATCGACGAAATGATGATCACCGATCCGCCGCCGCGCGTCGCCATGTCCGGCATCACCAGATTGCAGAGCCAGATGTTGCTCTTGACGTTCGAGCCCATGATCTTGTCAAAGGCCTCGTCGGTCAGCGTCGTCATCGGGCCGTAATGCGGGTTCACGGCCGCATTGCAGACGAGGATGTCGATCTTGCCGTAATGCGCGTTGGCGTCCTTCACCAGTCGCTCGACTTCCTCCTTGCGACCGATGTTGCAGGGGATCACATGGGCGTCGCCGCCCTGCTCGCGAATGCCCTTGACCACCGCCTCGCAGGCCTCGGCCTTGCGGCTCGAGACAACCACCTTCGCACCGAGCTGGGCAAGCAGCTCAGCCGAGGCACGGCCGATGCCGCGGCTCGAACCGGTGACGACAGCGACCTTTCCCGTCAGATCGAACGGCGATTTCATTTTGTTTTTCTTCTTCCTCTTGAGCGCTCACCGGGCACGGGCGGCGCGAAAGACCGTAGCCCGGATGAAGCGAAGCGAATCCGGGGTCAGCAGCAGACCAATTGCGAGGCTGTCCCGGATCTCGCTGCGCTTCATCCGGGCTACAGACTCGTCGAACTTCAGTTCTTGAACAACCCGCCTTGGGCTGCGATCCGTCTCAGGTGGTAGTCGGCGTCGCCGAAGGTCGACTCGATCATGGTCAGCCGCTTGAAGTAGTGTCCGATCTTATACTCCATGGTCATGCCGACGCCGCCGTGCAGCTGGATCGACTGCTGGCCGATATACTTCAGCGAACGGCCGACCTGCACCTTGGTGGCGGCGATCGCGGTCGCGCGCTCTTCGGCGTTGTCGTAGGACACCGCCATGGTGCCGTACATGGTGATGCCGCGCGCCTGCTCGAGCGCGACGAACATGTCCGAGCCACGATGCTGCAGCGCCTGGAACTTGCCGATGTTCTGGCCGAACTGCTGGCGCGTCTTCAGATACTCGATCGTCGTCTTCAGCGACTCGTCCATCGCGCCGACCGCTTCCGAGCACAGCGCGATCCGCGCCTCGTCGACCACGCGTTCAACCAGCGGCAAGCCGTTCTCCGGATCGCCGAGAGCCGCGTCAGCGCCGACCTCGACCTGTTCGAAGGTGACATTGGCGGCGCGCAGACCATCCTGGGTCGGATAACCTTTCGCGCGCACGCCCTTGGCGTCTGCGGGCACAAGAAACACGCCGACGCCCGCGCGATCACGCTGACCGCCCTTGGTACGCGCAGTGACGACGAATGTGTCCGCGGTCTCGCCGTTCGCAACCACGAACTTCTCGCCGCTGATGACGTAGCCCGAACCCTTCTTCTTGGCGGCGGTCGCCACGTCGCCGAGATCGTACCGCGAGTTCTTCTCGAGCTGGGCAAAGGCAAGCGTCTTCGATCCGTCGATGATCGAGGGAATATGCGCCTGGCGCTGCGCATCCGAGCCGCCATGCCGCAGGAAGCCGCCGCCGATCACGACCGTTGCGAGATACGGCTCGACGACCAGCGCCTTGCCCATCGCTTCCATGACGATCATGGTCTCGATTGCGCCGGCGCCGAAACCGCCATCGGCCTCCGCGAACGGCAGGCCGAGCAGGCCCTGCTCGGCGAACTTCTTCCAGGCGTCGTCGCTCCAGCCCTTTTTTGCAGCGATGTTCTTCTTGCGCTGCTCGAAGTCGTAACCGTCGTTCAGCAGGCCTTCCACGCTATCCTTGAGAAGCCGCTGCTCCTCGGACAAATCGAAATCCATTTTGACTCCTTGGACTCTCAGACAAGGTCATCGACCCGGATGATGCGTTCTATGTCTTGTCATCACCGGGCTTGACCGATAGCCGTTCGAAGAACGGCGTCGCTTCGATCGCCCATGGTGATCCTGCTTAGGCGGGCGGTGCCTCCCTGAGCGGGATGGCCGGGTCAGGCCCGGCCATGACAGCGGTGGTAGTGGCAGCATGCGAGCCGCCTTGGACTCACAGCCCCAGCACCGCCTTGGCGATGATGTTGCGCTGGATCTCGTTCGAGCCGCCGTAGATCGACACCTTGCGGTAGTTGAAATACCCGGGCGCGATCATCGTGGTCCAGTCGTCCAGCTCGTTCGAGCCGTCGCTTTCGCCGGTGTTGGCAGGTGCTGCAAACGGGCCGATCACGTCCATCATCAACTCGGTGGTCGCCTGCTGCAGCTCGGAGCCCTTGATCTTCAGAATGGACGACGCAGGATCCGGCTTGCCCTTTTCACGATGCTTCTCGCCGGCGACGACCCGCATCTGGTTCATCTCGAGCGCCTTCAGCTCGATCTCGACGGCAGTCAGCTTTTCGAGGAAGCGCTGATCCTCGATGATCGGCTTGCCGCCGCTCTGCACCTGCGCGGCGAGCTGACGGATGCGGCGCAACCGCTCCTTCGAGGCGCCGATGCGGGCGATGCCGGTACGTTCGTTGCCGAGCAGGAATTTGCCGTAATCCCAGCCCTTGTTCTCCTCGCCGACGAGGTTGGCGACGGGGACCTCGACATTGTCGAAGAACACCTCGTTGACCTCATGCCCACCGTCGATGGTGATGATCGGGCGAACAGTGATGCCGCGGGACTTCATGTCCACCAGCAGGAAGGAGATGCCCGACTGGCGGTTCTTCGCATTGGGATCGGTGCGGACCAGGCAGAAGATCCAGTCGGCGTGCTGAGCAAGCGTCGTCCAGGTCTTCTGGCCGTTGACGACATAGACGTCGCCCTTGCGCTCGGCCTTGGTCTTCAGCGACGCAAGGTCGGAGCCCGCGCCGGGCTCGGAGAAGCCCTGACACCACCAGTCGTCGAGATTGGCGATGCGCGGCAGGTAGTATTTCTTCTGCTCCTCGTTCGCCACGTTGAACAGCACCGGCCCCAGCATGTTGACGCCGAAGGCGAGCGGCTGCGGTGCCGGCGCAAGCTGCAGCTCCTCATTGAAGATATAGAGCTTCACCGCGTCCCAGCCGGTGCCACCCCACTCCTTCGGCCAGTGCGGAACGGCCCAGCCCTTTTTGTTGAGGATACGCTGCCAGGTGACCATGTCCTCCTTGCTGAGGTGGCGGCCTTCCTGAAGCTTCTTCCTGGTCTCGGCCGGGACAGCCGTCTTGAAGAAGTCCCGCACTTCCTGGCGAAACGCCACTTCTTCCTTGCTGTAGCTCAGATCCATGATCGTTCTCCTTAAAGCTTTGGATAGCGACGAGCAGGCTCACGCCGCGGCAAGCGACGCGAAGGTCTTGCCCTCATCGGCGAGCTTCTTCAGAAGCGGCGCGGGCTCCAGCGACGGATCGCCGGTTTCCTTTGCATAGTAAGAAAGCCGTTCGGCCACCTTCTTCAGGCCGACGCTGTCGGCGTAGAACATCGGGCCGCCGCGATAGATCGGCCAGCCGTAGCCGTAGAGCCAGACCACGTCGATGTCGCTCGGGCGCGCCGCGATCTTCTCTTCGAGGATTCGCGCGCCCTCGTTCACCATCGGGTAGACCATGCGCTCGAGGATCTCCTCGTCGCTGACCGCGCGCGGCTTCTTGCCCATCTTCGCCAGCGTCTTGGCGATCAAATCCTCCACCTCCGGATCGGGGATCGGCGCGCGACCGCCTTCATACTTGTAATAGCCCTTGCCGGTCTTCAGGCCGAAGCGACCGGCTTCGCAAAGCGCATCCGGAATTTCCGCCTTGACGCCGCGGTCCTTGCGCGAACGCCAGCCGATGTCGAGACCGGCCATGTCGCTCATGGTGAACGGTCCCATCGGGATGCCGAACCTGGTGACCACCGCATCGATCTGCTGCGGCAGCGCGCCTTCATACAACAGCTTGTCGGACTGCTTGCCGCGCGCCGCCAGCATGCGGTTGCCGACGAAGCCGTCGCAGTTGCCGACCACGGCCGGAACCTTGGCGATGCGCTTTGCGATCGCAACAGCTGTCGCCAGCACGTCCGGCGCGGTCTTGGCGCCACGCACGATCTCGCACAGCTTCATGACATTGGCCGGGCTGAAGAAGTGCATGCCAAGCACGTCCTGCGGCCGCTTGGTGCTGGAGGCGATCTCGTCGATATTGAGATAGGACGTGTTCGACGCGAGCACCGCGCCGGGCTTGGCGATCGCGTCGAGCTTGGCGAAAACCTCTTTCTTGATCGCCATGGTCTCGAACACCGCCTCGATGATGAGGTCGGCATCCTTGGCGTGTTCAAGGCCGACCTTGCCTGTGATCATGCCCATCCGCCGGGTGACGTCTTCCGGCTTCAGCCCGCCGCGCGCGGCGGTGGCATCGTAATTCTTCTTCATCACGCCGAGCCCGCGATTGAGCTGCTCCTCGCCCATCTCGATGATGGTGACCGGGATGCCGGCGTTGGCGAACGACATGGAGATACCGCCGCCCATGGTGCCCGCGCCGACGACGGCGACGCGCTCGATCTTGCGCGGCTTGGTCTCGGCGGAGACGCCCGCGACCTTCGCGGCCTCGCGCTCGGCGAAGAAGGCGTAGCGCTGCGCCTTCGACTGCTCGCCGTTCATCAGCTCGAGGAACTTCTTGCGCTCGAATGCGAGCCCCTCATCGAACGTGCCCTCAAGCGTCTGGCCCACGCATTCCGCGCAGGCGAGCGGCGCGATCAGGCCGCGATTGCGCTTGTTGGCGGCGGCTGCCGCGTCGGTGAAGATGGACCGATCGGCCTTCGCCGCGGCAAGCTTCGAATCATCGTCGCGCACACGCTTCAGCGCCCGCTTCTCGGCGATCACCTTGCGGGCGAACGCTTCTCCGGCCTTCGCCGGGTCGCCCTCGAACAGTTCATCGACCAATCCGACCTTCAAGCCTTCGTCGCCGTTGATCGGATCGCCGGACACGATCATCTGTACGGCCTTGGCCGGACCGACCACGCGCGGCAGACGCTGGGTGCCGCCCGCGCCGGGCAGCAGACCGAGCTTCACCTCGGGAAGGCCGAGCTTGGTGTCCTTGGTGGCGATGCGGAAATGGCAGCACAGCGC
Organism: Bradyrhizobium sp. LHD-71; assembly: GCF_031157255.1. Classification (GTDB taxonomy): domain Bacteria; phylum Pseudomonadota; class Alphaproteobacteria; order Rhizobiales; family Xanthobacteraceae; genus P52-10. Next base: position 91,820 of record NZ_JAVIFX010000004.1, read on the forward strand.
GGTCTCAAGTCCGCCGCCGAGCGCGTTGCCATGGATCGCGGCGACGATCGGACGGGGGAAGTTCTCGAGCTGGTCAAGAATTTCGTGCAGGCCCGGCGGCTGCGGCGGCTTGCCGAACTCGCGGATGTCGGCGCCAGAGATGAAACTGCGACCCGCACAGGCAAGAACCACCGCCTTCACGCCTGCGTCACCCGCAGCCTTCGCGAGCTCCTCATTGAGGCCCACCCGGACCGAGTGGCTCAAGGCGTTCACCGGCGGATTGTCGATGGTGAGAACGAGAACCCCGTCACGATTTTCGGCTTTTACGGTTGCACTCACGGCGCCTCTCCCGGACTGTTTCGCATCGCGAAATTGAATTTCACATCTTGACATCGTGGGGTAAGTTGACGAGCGTCGATTGTCAACGATCTCAAGTAACGACCACAAGTTCGGTAGCGGGATGAAGCGCGTAAAGAAGAAGGCCGCGACGGATCGCAAATTCGTCGTCGCACTCTCCAGAGGTCTCGACGTGCTTCGCGCATTCCATCCTCGTGATGGCCTCCTGGGCAATCAGGAGATTGCAGCCCGCACCAAGCTTCCGAAGCCTACCGTGTCGCGGCTGACTTATACACTCACGAAAATGGGTTACCTCGCCCAGGTCTCCCGGTTCGACAAATATCAGCTTGCACCGCCCGCCATGGCGATCGGCTATGCTGCACTTGCTAACCTCGGCATTCGCGGCATTGCCGAAGGTCACATGCGCAAGCTCGCCGAGGCGACCGGCGGCGACGTCGCCGTCGGTGCGCGCGACCGTCTCAGCATGATGTACTTCGCGCAATGCCGTGGCGCCTCGTCGTGGAGCGCAGGCCTCGACACCGGCTCGCGCATTCCCATTTCGACGACCGCCATGGGGCGCGCCTATCTCTATACACTGCCGGAAAACGAGCGCGCGGAACTGCTGGACAGGATCAAGAGCCGCGCCGCGGAGAAGTGGCCTACTATTTATGCAGGCATTCAGCGCGCCGGCGAAACAATGGCCAGGTACGGCTTCACGATTTCCGCCGGCGAATGGCTCGATGATGTGCACGGCGTCGGCGTTGCCCTTCGCATGAACGACGGAACCGGCCCTTATGCCTTCAATTGCGGCGCTCCATCGTTCCGCTTCAACGAAGAGAAGTTGATCAATGAGGTTGGACCGCGCCTCGTGGCGATGGTAAGGGACATAGAAGCCGTACTAAACGGTGCAATCACGCCTTCCAAGAACAATGAAAACAAAAGGCTGAGCATGCGAGGGAGAGCGACACGTGAAACAGAGGGACTCCGCTAGCACACGAGCGCGGAAAATCAGGCGGGGTGTCTCGCAGCTTGACGGAATTCACCGCGCATGAGGGCTGCTTCCGTGCAGGGCCAGCCCCTGCTCGCCGTTCGCGACGTCAGCGTCGTCTTCGGTGGCATCGTCGCCTTGAATAATGTTTCATTCGATCTGCGCCAGGGCAACATTCTCGGTCTGATCGGACCGAACGGCGCCGGCAAGACGACGCTTTTCAATTGCCTCAGCCGGCTTTACCAACCGAGCAAGGGCGACATCCTGGTTGACGGCGCGAGCATCCTCAGCCGGCCTGCCCACAAGATCTGCGATGTCGGAATCGGCCGCACCTTCCAGAACGTGGCGCTGTTTCCGAACCTGTCTGTCGCCGACAACATCCGCGTCGGCGCCCATTCGCACACCAAAAGCGACATCGTCAGCGATGCACTGCATCTGCCATGGACGCGCAGGCAGGAGCATACGCTGAACGAGCGCGTGGACGAGATCATCGCCTATCTCGACCTGCAGGCTGTGCAGGATCAACTCGTCTCGGGCCTGCCATTCGGCACGCAGAAGCGCGTCGAACTCGCCCGGGCGCTCGCGGCGGAGCCGAAGATCCTGCTGCTGGACGAACCGGCCGGCGGGCTCAACCACGAAGAGGTTCATGTACTCGGCGACCTGATCCGGCGGATCCGCGACGATCGCAAGATCACCGTGCTCCTGGTCGAGCACCACATGGGCCTCGTGATGTCGATCGCCGACCATGTGGTTGCGCTGAACTTCGGCAGCAAGCTGGCCGAAGGCACCCCGGCACAGGTGCAGTCCAATCCCGACGTCATCAAAGCCTATCTCGGGAGCAAGGACCAATGACCGCATCGCTCAATGTCCGCGACCTTCGCGCCTATTACGGGCAGGTTCAGGCCCTGCACGGCCTCAACTTCTCGCTCGAGGAAGGCAGCGTCACGACGCTGCTCGGCGCCAACGGCGCAGGAAAGACGACAACCCTGCGGGCGATCTGCAACATGGTCCGGACCACCGGCACCATCGAGTTCGACGGCAAGCCGATCACCCACATGTCGACCGAGCACATCGTCAAGCTCGGCATCGCCCAGGTTCCGCAGGGCCGCGGCACCTTCACGCGCATGAATGTGGAAGAGAACCTGCAGCTCGGCGCCATCACCCGCGGCGACAAGGCCGGCATCGCCTCCGACATCGAGCGGATGTACGCCCTGTTCCCGGTTCTGAAGCAGCGGCGCACCCAACAGGCGGGCCTGCTTTCCGGCGGCGAGCAACAGATGCTGGCGGTGGCGCGCGCACTGATGCTGCGGCCGCGCGTCTTGCTGCTCGACGAACCGTCCTTCGGCCTTGCCCCGCTCGTGGTGCGGGACGTGTTCAAGGTGCTGGAGCAGATCAACCGCGACGACAAGGTGACGATCCTCGTCGTCGAACAGAACGCCCAGCTCGCACTCGAGCTTGCGGACCAGGCCTACGTCATCGAGACCGGCGAGATCGTGCAGTCCGGTCCGGCGGCGGAGATCGCCAGCAACGAAGACATCCGCAAATCCTATCTCGGCTACTGAGGGCCAAAGACCATGGAGCTTTTCACCAACCAGGTCCTGTCAGGCATAGCCACGGGCGCGATCTACGCCTGCATGGCGCTCGCCGTGGTCATGATCTACGAGGCGATCGATCACCTGAACTTCGCGCAAGGCGAAATGGCGATGTTCTCCACGTTCGCCGCGTGGCAGTTCATGCAGTGGGGCATTCCCTACTGGGGCGCGTTCGTGCTTTCGGTCGTCCTGTCGTTCGCCGCCGGCATTGCCATCGAGCGCGCGCTGTTCCGCCCGCTCGGGCACGCCTCGGTCCTCGTGCAGATCGCGGGCTTCATCGCCTTGTTCGCGATCATCAACAGCGTTGCCGGACTGATCTGGGACTTCACCATTAAGCCGTTCCCGACGCCATTCGGCTCGACGCCGCTGCTCGGCGGGGTGATCTCGTCGCATCAGGCCGGAATGATCGCGGTCACGATATTGCTGCTCGGATTTCTCTATGTCTTCTTCAGCTTCACCCGCGTCGGCCTTGCGATGCGGGCAGCGGCGACGATGCCCGAATCGGCCAAGCTCGTCGGCGTCAATGTCGGCTGGATGATCGCGCTCGGCTGGGGCCTTGCGGCGGCGATCGGCGCCATCGCCGGCATCATGATCGCGCCCGTGATCTTCCTCGAGCCGAACATGATGGGCGGCGTGCTGCTGTACGGCTTTGTCGGCGCCGTTCTCGGCGGCTTGAGCAGCCCGGCGGGCGCAGTGGCCGGCGGCTTCATCGTCGGCGTGCTGGAGAACCTGGCCGGCACCTATATCCCCGGCGTCGGCAACGAGCTGAAGCTGCCGATCGCGCTGGCGATGATCATTGCCGTCCTCGTCTTCAAACCCAACGGCCTGTTCGGCCGCGTCCAGGTTCAGCGAGTTTGACATGAGCACCGCACAGGATACCTCTGCCGACATCGCCGGAACGCGCCCTGCCGCCGGAAAGTCGATTCTGACGGTGCCGCTCGTCGCCAGCCTCGCCACGCTGGGACTGCTGATCGTCGTTCCGCTGTTCCTGAAGAATTTCGTGGTGTTCCAGCTCACCATGATCGTCATCTACGCGATCGCGATCCTGTCGCTGAACATCCTCACCGGGGCGAGCGGCCAGGTCTCGCTCGGGCACAGCGCGTTCTTTGCTGTCGGCGCCTACGCCACCGGCATCATGATGGAGCACGCCAACGTCCCGTATCTGCTGGCAATCCCGATCGCCGGGGTGATCTGCTTCGTCATCGGCTTCCTGTTCGGCTTCCCGGCACTGCGCCTGAAGGGCGTCTATCTGGCGCTTGCCACCTTCGCGCTGGCGGTCGCGGCACCGCCGCTGTTCAAGCTCGGGACGTTCGAGCATTGGACCGGCGGCGTTCAGGGCCTGCTCGTCACCAAGCCCGAACCGCCGTTCGGCCTGGACATCAGCCAGGACCGGTACGTCTATTATCTGTCGCTCACCATCGCGCTGATCATCTACCTGCTGTCGGTCAATCTCCTGAATTCCCGCTCCGGCCGGGCGCTGATGGCGATCCGGGACAACGAAATCGCCGCCTCGTCGATGGGCGTCGATCTTGCCCTCTACAAGACGCTGGCGTTCGGGATCAGCGCCGGCTTCACCGGGATTGCAGGCGCGCTCGGTGCCATCACCGTCGCCTACGTGGCGCCGGACGCCTACACCTTCAACTTCGCCATCGCCCTGTTTCTCGGCATGGTGATCGGCGGCGTAGGCTGGCTGCCAGGATCGCTCGCCGGTGCGGCGTTTATCGTGTTCGTGCCGAACATTGCCGAGGGCATTTCGAAAGGGCTGTCCTATGCCGTGTTCGGCGTATTTATCTTTGCTGTAATCTTCCTGTTGCCGAATGGCGCGCGGCAACTCGCTTACTATCTGTATGCTCAAATCAAGAAGCTAGTGTCCCGGTTCTAACGTTCGCATCACTTGCGGCAACCTCGTCTGCGAACGTTAGAACCAACAGGGACACTAGCAATTTTATTAAGCTAGTGCGCTTTATGGATTTGACGTTCGTACTGAGGACTCGCGGCAAATGCTGGTACGAACGTCAAATCCAGCGCACTATCCAAGTAACGCCAATCCGAAGCAGCTTAAGGAGAGGAACTGAATGAGTATCAAGGTTCGTTCGCGTCTTGCGGCCCTGTCGGCAGCGACGCTCGCCGTAACGATGATGAGCGGCGCAGCCTTTGCGCAGAAGAAGTACGACACCGGGGCGACCGACACCGAGATCAAGATCGGCAACATCATGCCCTACAGTGGGCCCGCGTCGGCCTACGGCGTGATCGGCAAGACGATCGATGCGTACTTCAAGAAGATCAACGCCGAGGGCGGCATCAACGGTCGCAAGATCAGTTTCATTTCCTATGACGATGGCTACAGTCCGCCGAAGGCGGTCGAGCAGGTGCGCAAGCTGGTGGAAAGCGACGAGGTCCTGCTCGTGTTCGACCCGCTCGGAACGCCGAGCAACACCGCGATCCAGAAGTACCTGAACCAGAAGAAGGTGCCGCAGCTGTTCGTCGCCACCGGCGCGACCAAGTGGAACGACCCGAAGAGTTTCCCGTGGACGATGGGCTGGCAGCCCAACTACCAGACCGAAGGTCAGATCTACGCCAAGTACGTCCTGAAGGAGAAGCCGAACGCCAAGATCGCGGTGCTCTATCAGAACGACGACTACGGCAAGGACTATCTGAAGGGTTTCAAGGACGGTCTCGGCGCCAAGGCCGCCAGCATGATCGTCGCCGAAAGCAGCTACGAAGTCTCCGAACCGACCATCGACTCCCATATCGTCAAGCTGAAGTCGTCGGGCGCCGACGTGTTCTTCAACATCGCCACGCCGAAATTCGCGGCGCAGGCGATCAAGAAGGCGGCCGAGATCGACTGGAAGCCGATGCAGTTCCTGAACAACGTCTCGGCCTCGATCGGCAGCGTGATCAAGCCCGCAGGCTTCGAGAATGCGCAAGGCATCATCTCCGCAGCCTACCTGAAGGACGCGACCGATCAGCAGTGGAAGAACGATGCAGGCATGAAGCGCTTCGACGAATTTCTGGCGAAGTACTTTCCCGAGGGAAATCGCATCGACCTGAATGTCATCTTCGGTTACAGCGTCAGCCAGACGATGGTACAGGTGCTCAAGCAGGCCGGAGACAACCTGACCCGCGCCAACGTGATGAAGGAAGCGGCGAGCCTGAAGGACCTGGAGCTGGACCTGCTGCTGCCGGGCATCAAGATCAACACCGGCCCGACCGACTTCGCCCCGATCTCGTCGGTGCAGTTGATGCGGTTCAAGGGCGATACCTGGGAGCGCTTCGGCGACGTCCTGAGCGCCGACGCGACCAACTGACCGCCACTCGACTTTCGAGCTGTTGAAGTGGACACCCCCGCAGGCCGCCTGCGGGGGTGCTTTCGTTTCCAGGTGGCATCACGGTCCTGTTTGCAAGCGCACGGCTATACCTTGGGTCCGCCGATTGCGCTAAGCTTGCCGGGCGACCGACGGCACCGGCCGGCTGCCTGACCAGCCCGCCGAGACTGCATTCATCTTGCCGGCGCACGATATCGCAGAGGCGATTTTACAAGACCTCTCGTTTTCCAAGACCTTTCGGCGCCGTGTGTGTGGCGCCTCGTCCTTGCAATGGTCCGTTGCCGTTGAGCGCGCGGCAGCCTGCTTTTTCCTTGTCGCGCTCGAACAACAAGAAACTGGAGAAGCCAATCGCCTGAACCAACAGAGGAGCAACGTGATGACACTCAACCTTCGCTTCCATCTTGCAGCGTTGGCGGCGACTGCCCTTGCCGTCACCGCGACGGGAGGCACCGCCCTAGCCCAAAAACAATACGACACCGGTGCGAGCGACACCGAGATCAGAATCGGCAACGTCAATCCCTACAGCGGACCGGCATCGTCCTACGGCGTGATCGGCAAGACGATCGACGCCTACTTCAGGAAGATCAACGCGGAAGGCGGCATCAATGGCCGCAAGATCACGTTCATCAGCTATGACGACGGCTACAGCCCACCGAAGACGGTGGAGCAGGTGCGCAAGCTCGTCGAAAGCGACGAGGTGCTGTTCGTCTTCCAGCCGCTTGGAACGCCCGGCAACACCGCCATCCACCGCTACATGAATCAGAAGAAGGTGCCGCAGCTGTTCGTCGCCACCGGTGCGACCAAGTGGAACGATTCTCAGAACTTTCCCTGGACCATGGGCTGGCAGCCCAACTACCAGACCGAGGGACAGATCTATGCGCAGTACGTCATGAAGGAGAAGCCGACTGCCAAGATCGCGGTGCTCTATCAGAACGACGATTACGGCAAGGACTACCTGAAGGGCCTGAAGGACGGCCTCGGCGCCAAGGCCGCCAGCATGATCGTCGCCGAAAGCAGCTACGAGGTGTCCGAGCCGACAGTCGATTCGCACATCGTCAAGCTCAGGTCCTCGGGCGCCGATGTCTTCTTCAACATCGCCACACCGAAGTTCGCGGCACAGGCGATCAAGAAGATGGCCGAGATCGACTGGCGGCCGCTGCACATTCTGAACAACGTGTCCGCCTCGATCGGGAGCGTGATCAAGCCAGCCGGCTTCGACAACGCGCAAGGGATCATCTCTGCGATCTACGCCAAGGACGTGACCGATCCGGAGTGGAAGAATGACCCGGGCATCAAGAAATTCGACGAGTTCCTCACCAAATACTATCCGGAAGGAAACCGCATCGATGCCTTCGTGATGTACGGCTACAACGTGTCGCAAACCATGGAGCGGGTGCTGCATCAGGTGGGCGACAACCTGACGCGCGCGAACATCATGAAGGAGGCCGCCAACCTGAAGAACGTCGAGCTCGACGGCCTGCTGCCAGGCATCCGCCTGAACACCAGCCCGACCAACTTCGCGCCCATCAGCCAGGTGCAGCTCGTGCGCCTGAAAGGCGAGACGTGGGAGCGGTTCGGCCCGATCCTCGGCGCGCAAATGACCAACTGATCGAGCACAGGCTCGGTTTCGAGCCGTGAAATCGACACCCCCGCAAGGCCCCTTGCGGGGGTGTCTTCATTCCGCTCTATGGTCGATCGGACAAACGTTGATGTGACCTTAAAGATGATCGACCGCCGCCCCCTCCTTCGCACGATCTTCGACGCCGCCGTGGCGCGCGCGCACCCCGACCGCGTGCTGGCACAGCATCTGCCGCAACCTCCGGAGGGCCGCATTCTCTGCCTCGCCGCCGGCAAGGGCGCGGCGGCGATGGCGGCGGCGGCGGAGCACCACTACCTCGACACACTCGGGCTGTCGCCGGAGCGTCTCCTCGGCCTGGCGACGACCCGACACGGCCATGGCCGCCCGACGCGGCGGATCGAAGTGATCGAGGCGGGACATCCGGTGCCCGATCAGGCGAGCCAACAGGCCGCCGAACGCACGCTGCAACTGGCGGGAACCGCTGCGGCAGACGACCTCGTGCTCGTGCTGCTCTCCGGAGGCGGCTCGGCCAATTGGATCGCCCCGGCCAACGGCGTCACGCTGGCGCAGAAGCAGGAGCTGAACCGCGCGCTGCTGCGGTCGGGCGCCTCGATCGGCGCGATCAACACGGTCCGCAAGCACCTGTCGCGCATCAAGGGCGGCCGGCTGGCGCGAGCAGCGCAGCCCGCGCCGGTGGTGACACTCGCGATCTCCGACGTCCCGGACGACGATCCGGCCGTGATCGCCTCCGGCCCGACTGTGGCCGATCCGACCACGCTGCTGGACGCCCGCGCCGTGCTGGAGCGTTTTGCGATCGTTCCCGACGCCGCCATCCAGCGCGCGCTCATGGATCCGGCAAACGAAAGCTGCAAGGCCGATGATCCCGTGTTCGCGAATGCGCGGTTCACGATGATCGCGCGCCCGCGCGACTCCCTCGATGCCGCCATCGCAGCCGCGACTGCTTCGGGTTTCGAGGTCATGGATCTAGGCGAGCTCGAGGGTGAGGCACGCGAGGTCGCGGCCGCCCATGCACAATTGGCGCGCAAGGCGCACGACGCCGGCCGAAAGCTCGCGATTCTGTCCGGAGGCGAGTTGACCGTGACGGTGCGCGGCCGAGGCCGCGGCGGTCCCAACCAGGAATACGTGCTGGCGCTCACCTCGGCATTGCGTGATCTGGATGGGATCGCGGCGCTTGCTGCCGATACCGACGGCGCCGATGGCGGCGGCGGGTCGCCCGGCGATCCGGCCGGCGCATTCTTCGATGCGACAACGCTGCAGAAGATGCAGAGCGCTGACCTCGATCCGGACGCGTATCTTGCGGAGAACGATGCCACGACATTCTTCGAGCGGACGGACGACCTTGTGACCACGGGACCGACGCTCACCAATGTCAACGACATCCGGGTGCTATTGGTGGATCCGAAGTAGCGCGTCGTCCGGATCCCGCTTTCGCGGGCAGGACGGCATTGGAGTTGTTCAGGCTCGTTGTGCCGCCTTCTCCGTCGCCGCGATTTGGTTTAGCAGTAGGCCAACGCCGCGGAGAACGGCGCATCAAGCGGAGGACACGTTCTGCGCACGCAAGTCGCCATTATCGGCGCCGGCCCGGCGGGCCTGTTGCTCGGGCAGCTGCTGCATGCAAGCGGCATCGATTCGATCATCGTCGAGCGCAAGGACCGCGCCTATGTGCTGGCGCGCATCCGCGCCGGCGTGCTTGAGCAGGGCACCGTTGACCTCCTCGATTCGGTGGGGGTTGCCGCGCGCCTGCATCGTGAAAGCCTGATTCATGACGGACTCGAGATCGCCTTCGGCGGCGTGCGGCACAGGATCGATCTGAAGGCTGCCACCGGCAAGACTGTCACGGTCTACGGCCAGACGGAGGTGACCCGCGACCTGGTGGACGCGCGCGACGCGCTCGGCCTCGCGTCGATCTTCGAGGCGGAGGACGTCAGCCTGCACGACCTCCAGACCGACAGGCCAAAAGTCCGATTCAAGCGGCACGGCGTCGGCCAGGAGATCGACTGCGACTTCATCGCCGGCTGCGACGGCTTTCATGGCGTCAGCCGCGCCAGCGTGCCGGCCACAGCGATCAGCATCTTCGAACGCGAATATCCGTTCGGCTGGCTGGGTATCCTCGCCGACACGCCGCCGGTTTCGGATGAGCTGATCTACACCAACCATCCGCGCGGCTTCGCGCTGTGCTCGATGCGATCGCCGACACGCAGCCGCTACTACCTGCAGTGCACGCTCGACGATCATGTCGAGAACTGGCCAGACGAGAGATTCTGGGAGGAGCTGAAACGAAGGCTCGAGGACGAAGCAGCCGCGCGACTCGTCACCGGACCATCAATCGAGAAGAGCATCGCGCCATTGCGCTCGTTCGTCGCCGAGCCGATGCGGTTTGGCCGGCTGTTCCTCGCCGGCGACGCCGCGCATATCGTGCCGCCGACCGGCGCGAAGGGCCTCAATCTCGCGGCCAGCGACGTGCATTACCTCAATGAGGCTTTGCGTGAGTTCTATGCCGACAAGTCCGCAGCCGCGCTCGAGAGCTATTCGCAGCGCGCGCTGTCGCGGATTTGGAGAGCCGAGCGCTTTTCCTGGTGGATGACCTCCGTGCTGCACCGATTCCCCGGCACGGATGCATTCTCGCAGAGGATCCAGGATGCGGAGCTCGACTATCTCATCAGTTCGCGCGCGGCTGTGACCGCGCTCGCCGAGAACTACGTCGGCCTGCCATATTGAGGCCGTCGCGCTCGCGCATTCAGCTAGTTTAGACACATTCTAAACGTTTTCCGGCCGACCCGGCGCGCGTTCCCGAAACTTAGATATCTTCAAAAACCAGTTGCCGGAAATGGGTGTACTGATGCGACGGCACCCCTTTCCGGGTGCCGTTTCCGGCCAGCCATTTATCAAGGAAGCGGCTTGCATGCGGCAGAGCAAATGTAACATTATAACGTTGTCCACCCTCATTGCCGCGACAGCTTCAGAGACCGCAATGGCCAACGTTCCCAACGCGCTGCTGCCACAGGACCTCTCCCCCTGGGGCATGTTCATGAACGCCGACATTGTCGTGAAAGCGGTGATGATCGGGCTGGCCTTCGCCTCGCTGGTGACGTGGACGGTCTGGCTGGCAAAGACCATCGAGCTCGCGCGCGTGACCGCGAAGGCGAAGAAGCGTATCCGGATGCTGGAGAACGGGCCCGGCCTGATGGCGGCGGCACGCGCCTGCGGCAGCGACAAGGACGCGGTGGCGCAGATCATCTGCTCGGCCGAACGCGAGGCGAGCCTCTCCGGCGACGACTTTAGCGACGGCTTTCGCGAGCGCACCGAGTTGCGGATCGAGCGCGTACAGCATGCGATGACGCGGCGGATCGCCCGCGGCACGGGCATCCTCGCCACCATCGGCTCGACGGCACCGTTCGTCGGCCTGTTCGGCACGGTATGGGGCATCATGAATTCCTTCATCGGCATCTCCGAATCCAAGACCACCAGCCTTGCGGTGGTTGCACCTGGCATTGCAGAGGCGCTGCTCGCGACTGCGCTCGGCCTCGTCGCTGCAATTCCCGCGGTGGTGATCTACAACCACCTCGCACGCTCGACCTCCGGCTATCGCGCACTGCTCGGTGATGCCGCGGCGCAGGTCATGCTGATGATCAGCCGCGACCAGGACCGACGCACGATGCGGCTCTCCCGCGCGGCGGAGTAAGCCGATGGGCGCGAAGCTCGGATCGAACCTCGCCGAGGACGACCTCGTCGAGCAGCACGAGATCAACGTGACGCCGTTCATCGACGTCATGCTGGTGCTTCTGATCATCTTCATGGTGGCGGCACCGCTTGCGACCGTCGATATCGGTGTCGACCTTCCGGCGAGCTCCGCGCAGATGCAGCCCCGCCCCGACAAGCCGGTGTTCGTGACGGTAAAGACCGATCTCAGCGTTGCCGTGGGTGAAAACACGACATCGAAAGACGGCCTTGCAAGCGCGCTCGATGCTGCGACCAACAATCACAAGGACGAGCGAATCTTCCTGCGCGCCGACAAGGCCGTGAGCTACGGCGACCTGATGGAGATCATGAACGCGCTGCGCGACTCTGGTTACTTGAAGATCGCGCTGGTCGGCCTGGAAACACCTCCCGCCGCCCCATGAGTGCACTGGCGCTCCATCATCATCCCGATGAGCGGGAGTTTCGCCGCTATGGCGCGGCAGCCGTCGCCGTCGTGCTGGCGGCCGCGGCGCTGATCGCGGCGGCACTGTTCTGGTACGAGCGCACCGAGCCGGAAGGGGTCAGCATCCCCGCGATCCTTGTCGACCTTGCGCCGGCGCCGGCTGCGCAGCAGATCCAGACACAGGACATCGCTCCGGGGCCGGAAATGCAGGAGGCCGAGGCGCCGCCGCCCGAGCCGCCGAAAGAGGAAAAGATCGAGGAACAGCTGCCGCCGACGCCAGAGCAACCAGAACCCGTGGTGGCCGCGCCGCCGAAGGTCGAGCCAAAGCCTGAGCCGGAGCCGGTCAAGCCGCAACCGGTGCGCAAGGAGGTCAAGAAGCCGACCAAGAAGCCGCCCGCGCCTCGCACCACAGCGGCCCCGAAGGCTGACAGGGTTGCGCCGGACTCGCCGGCGCCGGCATCGGGAGCGAGCGCCGCGGCAGCGGCGGCGTCCTACCGCTCGATCCTCGCGTCGCATCTGCAGCGCTACAAGCAGTATCCGAGCGGCGCCCGCGCCAATAATGAACAGGGGACGAGCGCGCTGACCTTCACCGTCACCCGCAACGGGCGGGTCACCAGCAGCCGGCTGGCGCGATCGTCCGGCCACGCCTCACTCGATCAGGAAACACTGGCGCTGATCCGGCGCGCGCAGCCGCTGCCGGCGTTCCCCTCGGACATGCGCGAAGCGTCAGTGACGTTTACGGTGCCGTTCAGCTTCACGATGCGCTGAACGGCAACCGCCTGATCGTTTCCGCGACCTCAGAAAATTCCCGGCACCAGCATGGCCACGCGCGCCTTGTACTGCCGGTATTGCTCGCCAAAGGTCGCGACCAGGTCGCGTTCCTCGAGTGCAATGCCGACAAAGATGTAGGCGGTCGTCACCGCAGCGAACAAAAGATGCCCTGCCGTCATCATCGGCGTCGCCCAGAAAGCGATGATGAAGCCGAGATAGATCGGGTGGCGGATGACCCGGTAGAGGCCGGGGGTCTTGAAATGCGCCTCCGGTACCGCGCGGCCGATGAAATTCAGCACGACCTGCTTCAGGCCGAACAGCTCGAAGTGGCTGATCAGGAAGGTGCTGTAGAGCACGATGAGCCAGCCAAGCGCGGACAGACATCGCACTGCAAGCGCGACCGCAGGGTTTTCGATCTGCCATACCACCGTCGGTATCGGTTGCCAGAAGGTGAAGAGCGCAATCAGCACGAGGCTGGAGCAAAGCACATAAGTGCTGCGCTCGATCACCGGCGATACGAGCTGGGTAAGCACACGCTTGAACCCTCGGCGCGCCATGCCGCTGTGCTGAACGGCAAACAGGCTCATGAGCGCAAGATTGACCACCAGCGCGTAAAGCGGCGGCACGGCCTCTCCCGAATTCACGGTCTTCGGCACGATGAGCCCCGTGATGAAGCCGATCGCATAGAGGAACGTGCCGAAGAAGATCGCGTAGACGACCGTGCCATAGACAAGCCCGAGGGTCCTTGAAGCCAGGCCGGTGGCGGAACGGGTGTCCGACTGCATGCGACTTGTAGTGGTCATGACAGCAATCCTCCTGTGGTGAAGTTGCTCCTTACGAAGACAGCGCGAACTGCGGCGCGCAGGCGGGCGCCTTCGCCGCACGTGCGGCGCGCTCGTCCGCATCGGCGATATGGTCGGCGATGTCGGGGATGAGTTCGGCAGCATGGGTCACCGCCAGCATGTGGCCGGCAGACGGCACGTGGATCTCCCGCGCGTTGGCGATCGTCGACGCCAGACGCGCTGCCATGCGCTGCGTCACGAGGGGTGACCGACCTCCTGAGAACAGGAGAGCCGGAGCGATGAACCGACGGGCGGCCTCCCGGACGCCGGCCTCGGCGAACGCTGCGGTGAAATCGAAGGCAAGCTTGTCAGCGCAGCGCTCCAACCGCAGCCGGGCCTGTGGCGACAGGCCCGCGCTTGCCTGCCTTCCGTTCCAGAAGGTCAGAAAATGGTCGAGCGCAGCCGTCGTGTCTCCGCCCCAGAGCGTTTTGCAAATGCGGTTCGCAAGCGTCGCGAACTGCTCGTAGAGATGCCGATCCTGGGCCTCTTCGATCAGGATGTCGGGCAGGATCGGCTCTATCAGCGTGAGACTGCGAACGCGCGTGGCGAACCGCGATGCCGTGGCGATCCTGAAGGCGATCGCGCCGCCATAGGAATGACCAACGAGATGAACGGCTCCCGGCAGCGAGGCGAGCTGGCTGCCGAGGAATTCGACTTCGCTGGCCAGCGTTGCCGGAGCGTGCACGGCCAATGTTCCGGCGCCGTAGCCGGAGATATCCGGCGCAAGGACCCGGTGCCGGTGACCGAGTGCGGCAATCAGGGGCGCCCACTGCCGCCCTGAACCCAGCGAACCATGCAAGGCGACGATGCAGCTCGGCTCGTCTCTGGTCGACGTATGGAAACTGGCCGAATAATTCATGGGCATTCCCCCTTCTGTCTAGGATGGGTGGCGCCAGAGGCCGTGAACGATCTCCGCCTGCGCAAACCGTTCGATCTCGCAGCGTGCGATGCCGATCTGCGACAGCGTCCGATCGTCGAGCGCCTGCAGCACACCGACCAGGTGAAGGATGCGGCGCTTCGCTACGGGCCGCGTCTCCGGCTGCGTATGCTGCGACAGGTGCCGGATACCTTTCACCATCCGAATGGATGATGCCGTGAGCGCGCTTGCCATATCTTTTTCCCGTCTCAGCGATCGGACTGTGCGCTACCTCACAGGCGTGCAGGGCAGCGATCGTCTACTCGCAAGAATAGGGCTCAGCAGGCGCCGAAAAGTTCAGCACATCGATTGACAGAACCGCCGCGAAGTTTGACCGGTCGTCCGATTTCGCCTTATCTCTTGCTCAATCGTCCGGATGGACTGCTCGCGCGTCTGTGGCATCTCACTCGGGAGATTTGACGTTATGGGTGCGGACGCACTGTCGGACGTGTTGCGCGCGGTCCGGTTGACCGGAGCAGTATTCTTCAATCTCGACGTGAAGGCGCCATGGGTCGCCGAAACGCCCACGGCCGCGGAGTGCGTGCCGTACGTAATGCCCGACGCGGGCTTTCTGATCGAATACCACGTCATTACGCGTGGCAGCTGCTGGGCCGGATTGACCGACGACACGCCAGTTCGGCTCGAAACCGGCGACATCATCGTCTTCCCGCAGGGCGATGCGCACGTGCTCTCCAGCAAGCCGGGCATGCGCTTCAAACCCGACATGGCCAATTTCGAGGGTGCGGACAGGACCCAGCTGCCGTTCCTGCTCCAGTTCGGCGGCGACGGCCCCGACGAAGTCGGCGTCGTCTGCGGCTTTCTCGGCTGCGATGCGCGACCGTTCAATCCGCTTCTGACCGCGCTGCCACGCTTCCTGCATCTGCCTGCGGCGTCGCCGCATCGTTCCAGCTGGCTCAATCACATCGTCCAGGCGGCAATCGAGGAATCGGTCAACAAGCGCTCCGGCGGCGAGAGCGTACTCGGACGCTTAAGCGAACTGATGTTTATCGAGGTCGTGCGCAGTTACATCCAGACGCTGTCGACCAGCGAAACCGGCTGGCTGGCCGGCCTCGCCGACAAGCACGTCGCCGCGGCACTGAACGCGATGCACGGCAAGCCGTCGCAGGGATGGACGCTGGAAGAGCTGGCCAAACTCGCCGGGCTCTCGCGCTCCGCCTTCGCCGAGCGCTTCACGCATGTGCTGGGCCAACCGCCGATCCAATACCTCGCCGAATGGCGGATGCAGCTTGCCACCGGGTTGCTTACCAACACCAAGGACAGCATCGCGCAGATCGCCGCCCAGGTCGGTTACGAATCCGAAGCCGCCTTCAGCCGCGCTTTCAAGAAGCTGATCGGATCACCACCGGCGGAGTGGCGGCGCGCGCATGCGTCGCGAAAGGCGCCCTGACCGGGGCCGCACGAGGATGAAGGCCGTTCAGCGGTTCGCCCGCTCGAACTGGCGCAGCAGGCGATTGCCGCGTTCGACCGCGGCGTCCATCGCCTGCTGTGCGGACTTCCGGCCAGCGAAGGCGTGCTCCATCTCTTCCTCGATCGCATCGCGAATAAGCACGAAGGAGCCCAGCCGCAGACCTCTGGAATTCTCGGTCGGCATCGTCAGAATCATCTGCTGGACGGAAATTGCGGCGCCCGGGTTGCGATCATAGAAGCCGCGGTCACGGCTCAGCTCGTAGGCATCCTTGGTGATCGGCAGATAGCCGGTCGCCTCATGCCAGGCCGACTGTACCTCGGCTTTCGACAGGAAGGCGAAGAACTGCGCGACACCTTTGTATTCCAGCTTTGGCCGATCGCGCAAAACCCACAAGGTCGCGCCACCGATAATCGTGTTGCGCGGCGCGCCCTGCACGTCTGGCCAGTATGGCAACGCGCCAAACCCGACCGCGAACTTCGCATTCTTCAAAATGTCCGCCCGCGTTGCCGACGAGCCGAGGAAGATTCCGCACTCGCCCTTTTGAAAGCGAGGCTCCGCCGAAGTCGCGCGGCCGCCGTAATCGTACACTTTGGTCTTCTGCCATTCCGCGAGCTGGGTGATATGCCGCACCACCAGCGGATTGTTGATCGTCAACGCCGCATCGAGCCCGCCGAAACCGTTGAACTTGGTCGCGATGGGCACGTCGTGCAGCGCCGAGAGATTCTCGATATTGACCCATGACGGCCAATGCGTGGTGAAGCCGCACGGCACGCCCGACGCGCGCAGCCGCTGCGCCGCTGCGCCAAGCTCCGGCCAGGTCTTGGGCGCTGCGTCGGGATCAAGGCCGGCTTTGCGAAACAGCTCCTTGTTGTAGTAGAGAATCGGCGTCGATGCGTTGAATGGAAACGACAGCATGTTGCCGACGAGATCGGTGTAGTAGCCACTGATCGCCGGCAGGTAGGTCGTCGGTCGAAACGATTCCGCTTCGTCGCGCATCAACTCGTAAACCGGATAGATCGCCCCTTTCGCCGCCATCATCGTCGCGGTGGCAATCTCGTTGACCTGAACGATTGCCGGCTGCGAGCGCGAGCGAAACGCAAAGATCGCCGCGCCGACGGTTTCCGCGTAGCTGCCCTTATGGACCGGTACGATGCGATAGTTCGTCTGCGAGGCATTGAAGTCGGCCGCAAGCCTGTCGACCTGCCGGCCGAGCTCGCCGGACATGGCATGCCACCAGACAATGTCAGTCGCCGCGCGAAGCGGCTGCAGCGACAACAGCAGGGACGCGGCAACAATGGCAGCACGAAAACCGGCCTTCAACATCTATCCACCCCACGAGCCTTCTGGCCAAAAAAGAAGCAACTATTTGAAATCACAATCAAATTGTATTGAGCCCGATGCCGCAGCGCAGTCCGACCCAGCGCAGCCAAACACGGCCGAACGCCAACCGCGGTGACGTCCCGATAGCAAAAACCCCGGCCTTTGGCTAAAATTGCACCGCAGCAGCGGCTTAAAGCGCGTGTCGCCCAAGTCTGTGTCCCGTCACCTTTTTTTCGAACCCCAGGCCCGCTGGTCGCGACATCGTCACAAAGAGGATACCCTTGCCACCGGCCAGACCGATCTTTGCCCTGTGGCTTGCAGCGGCTGGCTCTCCGGATACCCAGTGAGCACGCATTGACAGTCGTCGATCAAAACGGACCGACACCGCCGGACGCCAGCGTGAACCTCACGAGCCGGTCCGGGCTGGTCAATCTGGTGCGCGCGATCCCGATTCGCTGGCGCATCCTGTCGATTGCGGCCTTGAACTCCGCCGTGGTCCTGGTGCTCGCCGCAATGATCTGGACCGGTTCCAGGGGGCTCGACAGCGCCTGGGACGAGGTTCGCCAGGTTCGGGAATCCGACAAGATCCTTGCGGTGATGGAGAGCGAGACCTCCAGGCTGCAGAACCTGATCCATCGCTACATCAACCAGCCAAGCCCGGAGCTTTTCGCCGAGATCCTGCTGTTGCGAGAGGCCGTGCTCGGCACCCTGACCACACGCGCGGCCACCGACCCGATGCTGTCCGGATCGGTGAAGGAGCTCGAGCAGGTGATCGAGAAATTCCTCGACGGCTTCGGCGAAGTGCGCGCCGTCCAGGCGACGATCGCCAAGACCTACGAAGAGCAGGTGCTGACGCCCGCACGCGAGATGGCGGGCCTGTACGCCATCGTCGACGGCGCCACGGGAAAGCGCGACGCCCTGATCGTGCCTCCGCTCGGCAAGTCGCGTGAAGCCTTCACCTCGATGCTGGTCGCAGCGAATGCCTACTATCTCTCGCTGGCATCCGCATCCGCCGAGGAGGCCAAACGCGCGACCGATACGATCGAAAAGACCATCCCGGTGATGCTCGATCTCGCGGAGAATGACCTGCAGCGGCTCGCCCTGCAGCGGCTCGGCCAGCGCGCCGCGGCGCTGCGCGAAGGGCTGAGCGAACTGGCGGAGCACTTCGCTGCGCGGACCAACCTGCTGCAGACGGAAATTGACGCCAATCAGGCGGCGACCATCGCAGCGATCGACGGCCTGTCGGTGAAGATGCGGCAACGCGAGCAGGCGGCACAGACGCGGTTCGATCGTACGCTACGCAGCATTTCAACCCGCGTCGGAACCGTGTCGCTGATCTTCATCTTCATCATCATCGTTGCCGGCGTCATCATCGCGCTTTCGATCCGCCTGCCACTGCAGCAGATCATGACGGGCATGCGCGCGATCACCACGGGCAACCTCGACCGGCGCGTGCTCGGCACCGGCGCCAGGGACGAGGTCGGCGCCATGGCGCGGGCGGTCGAGATCTTCCGCGAGAACGCGATCGCCAAACAGACGGCCGAGAACGAGCTGCGCGCCTCCAAGGAGCGGGCCGAGAACGCCCTCGCCGAACTGCGCGCGACGCAGCAGAACCTGATCGACGCGGAGCGGCTCGCAGCGCTCGGCGGGCTGGTCGCCGGCGTCGCGCACGAGGTCAACAATCCCGTCGGTATCAGCCTGACCGTGGCTTCGAGCTTCGAGCGCCGCGCCGCCGCGTTCGAAGCCGACCTGCTGGCGAAGGCGCCGCTGCGCCGCTCGCAACTCGAGGAGTTCGTGCGATCCTCGAAGGACGCCTCGCAGCAACTGGTCTCCAATCTGCAGCGCGCGGCCGAGCTGATCCAATCGTTCAAACAGGTCGCCGTCGATCGCTCGCACGCGGAACGCCGCGAGTTCGACCTGCTGGAGGCGACCGAGCAGATCATCGCCAGCTTGCGGCCGGTGCTGAAGAAGTCGCCGGTCACGTTGCAGTTGAACGTTCCGGAAGGGTTGATCGTCAACAGCTATCCGGGCTCCTATGGACAGGTCCTGACCAACCTCTTCCTGAACGCGATCAACCATGCGTTTGCCGACGGCCGCCCCGGCACGATCAAGTTAGAGGCGAAAGCGCGCGGACCTGACGATATCGAGGTCGTGTTCGCCGACGACGGCGCGGGCATGACGCCGGAGGTGCAGCGGCAGGCGTTCAATCCGTTCTTTACGACGCGCCGCAGCGAGGGCGGCACGGGCCTCGGCCTGCATATCGTCTACAATCTCGTCACCCAGCAGCTCGGCGGGCGCATGATGCTTGATTCCCGGCCGGGACAAGGGACGACGTTTCGCATTATCATCCCACGGGCCGCGCGCCACAGCGTTGCGGACCGCCCTGCAGTGTCAACCCCCGGAAGCGAGCAATGGCCGATCAGGACGATGTCCTCCACTTAATCGAAGATGACGCCCGGCCACACCCTCCGCCAAGCACCCGCAAGTGGAAGGTCGCGGTGATCGACGATGACGCGGCAGTGCATGAGGGCACACGCTTTGCGCTCAGCGACTATGTGCTGAACGGCCAGACGCTCGAAATCCTCTCTGCCTATTCGGGTGCCGAAGGCGAGAAGCTGATGCGCGACAACCCCGACGTTGCCGCCGTGCTGCTCGACGTGATCATGGAGACCGATGCGGCGGGCCTGCAGCTTGTCGAGTACATCCGCAATCAGCTGAAGAACGAGACCGTTCGCATCATCCTGCGCACCGGACAGCCCGGCCAGGCGCCCGAACGTCGCGTGATCGTCGATTACGACATCAACGACTACAAGGCGAAGACCGAGCTCACCGCCGACAAGCTGTTCACGTCGCTCACGGCCGCACTGCGGAGCTACCAGCAGCTCGAGCGCATGGTGCAGACCCGACGGGGGCTTGAGATCATCATCGACGCGGCGTCCACGCTCTACGACTTCAAGTCGATGCAGCGGCTGGCCGAGGGCGTGCTGACGCAGATCGCGTCGCTGCTGAACGTCGATTGTGCAGGAATCCTGGTGCTGCGCGATGGCAAGGATGTCGACGACGAGTTCTCCGTGCTCGCCGGTTCGGGTTGCTATCGCCGCTACATTGCCGCGAACAGCGGCGCCCAACCGCTTGATCCGGAAGTCCGGCAGTTGGTGAAATCGGCCTTCGAGAAGCGCATGCACGAGTTCGTCGAGAATCGTTCCGTGCTTTATGTTCGCACGGGCAGCGGCCGTGAAGTCGTCGTGCTTCTGGAGGCGGCGAAAGACCTGTCCGACACCGATCGGGCGCTGGTGGAGATCTTCTCCAGCCGCCTGTCGGTCGCATTCGACAACGTCATTCTGTACGAGCAATTGCAGCAGGCGAACACCCAACTGGAAGACCGCGTCGCGCAGCGGACCCGCGCCCTGATGTCGGCCAATCGGCGACTGTCCGCGCAGTGGCTGCGGTTGCAGCGCGCCAACGCCTTCAAGAACGAGGTGCTCGGAACGGTTGCACACGACCTGAAAAACCCGTTGGGCGTCATCCTCGGCCGGACCGAGATGCTGAAGGAACTGATCAGCAGTGCGATGGCCTCGAAGGACAGCAGCATCTCCCAGGTCGACCACATCCGCGACGCCACCAAGCGGTTGACCTTGATGGTCGACCATCTGATCTCAGATGCGATGGCGGATGCATTCGACATCACGATCCGCCGAGAGCCCGTCGATATCGCCGCGCTGGTGCTGGAGATCGTCGAGGCGAACCGGCCGTCCGCGGCCAACAAGCAGCAGACCATCAACGTGTCGGCGCCGCCGGAGCGCATGACCATGTGCGATGGCGACAGGATGCGCGAGGCGATCGACAACCTCCTCAGCAATGCGATTAAATACAGCCCGATCGGCGGCAAGATCGGACTAACTGTCGCATATGAGGGCGACAATGCACTGATCCACGTCGCTGACCAGGGGCCCGGGCTGTCGCCGGAGGATCAGAGCCGTCTTTTTGGCCGGTTTCAGCGGCTGTCCGCCAAGCCGACCGGCGGCGAAAGCTCCACGGGACTTGGTCTGTCGATTGTGAAACGGATTGTTGATATGCATGGCGGCAAGGTCACGGCCAGTAGTGCCGGACCAGGCGAAGGCTCAACCTTCACCATTTCGCTGCCGGCATCCGCGGAGTGAACACCCAAGGAAGACGCGCAACGCATGAGTCAGAGCCAGCATATCATTGTCGTCGATGACGAGGCACCGGCCCGCGAGATGGTCGGCGACTACCTGAAGATGCACGGCTTCGCGGTCACCCTGTGCGACGGCGGCAAAAGCTTGCGCAAGGAGATCGAAGGCGGCATGCCGGACCTGGTCGTGCTCGACCTCAACATGCCCGAGGAAGACGGCCTGTCGATCGTCCGCGACCTGAAGAGCCGCAGCAACGTGCCGGTGATCATGCTGACGGCGACGGCGAGCCCGATCGATCGCGTGGTCGGTCTGGAGCTCGGGGCCGATGACTATCTCGCCAAACCTTGCGAACTGCGCGAATTGATGGCCCGCATTCGTTCGGTGCTGCGACGGAGCGGACCAGCAAAGGCCGTCGCCGCCGCACATGCTTCAGCCGCCGCCAAACCGACGCAGGTTCGCTTCGGCACCAAATGGTTCGACGACGAGGCCCAGATCCTGCGCGACGACGACGGCAACGAGCATCCGCTCACGGCTTCCGAATACGGCCTGCTCAAGGTATTCGCGGCCAACCCGAAACGAGTGCTGTCGCGCGAGCGGCTGCTGGAGCTCGCCAATGCGCGGGATGCGGAAGCATTTGACCGCGCCATCGACCTGCGGATCATGCGCATCCGGCGCAAGATCGAGCCTGATCCGAGCCGTCCGACGGTGATCCGCACGATCCGCGGCGGCGGCTACGTGTTCTCCCCCGCTGGCGAGAAGCCCTGACCCGCCCCATCATCTGAAAACGTTGGTCTTTTTCGCCCAATGTTTCGTCCCCTGGCCTGCGACGACATATTTCGCCAGTTGCAAGAAACCATTTTCCGCTTTTGACGCAGAAATCCTGAAACCGTGGCTGCCTATCACTCCCGAACGACGCGCCGGACAGGCGCCCGGCAGGGAGTTCCGATTATGCAGTCCTCTTTCGCAATCAGCACCGGATCAGCCGCACGGGGCATCATCGCCGCGCAGGCCACGTCTGACGAGATGCTCCTGGAGAGCATTGCCTCTGGCGAAAAAGCGGCCATGCACGTGCTCTACGCCCGCCACAATGTTCGCGTCTATCGCTTCATTCTTCGTATCGTCGGCGATGCCACCGTGGCGGAGGACCTGGTCAGCCAGGTGTTCCTGGACGTGTGGCGGACCGCCGGCCAGTTCGAAGGCCGCTCGCAGGTTTCAACCTGGATGCTGGCGATCGCCCGCTTCAAGGCCCTGACGGCCCTCCGCAACCGCCGCCACGAAGATCTCGATCAGGAGGAAGTACTCCAGATCGCCGACACCGGCGATACGCCGGAGATCGCGATGGCCCGTCGCCAGACCTCGCTGACCTTGCGCAAGGCCATCAGCCAGCTTTCGCCGGCTCATCGCGAGATCATCGACCTCGTCTACTATCACGAGAAGTCGGTGGAAGAGGTCGGCCAGATCATCGGCATCCCGCAGGCGACCGTGAAGACCCGCATGTTCTACGCCCGCAAGCACCTGGCCGAATTGCTCAAGGAAGCCGGTTTCGAGCGCAAGGCCGCCTGATCGACCGAACCAAATACGGGTCACAAGCGGCCCGTCGAACTCAACTCTGAAAGACCTCCCGTGGCTCGGACGGATGCCCCCGTCCAGGCCATCGTCTTTTTGCCACGGCAGGTGGATGCGCGCGTAACGAACGGCACGGTTCCGCCGAAGCTTCGGAAGGGTGGCTGAGTTCACCCCGCAGCGATAAGGAGAAACCATCAGATGACAAAACGAACAGCGCTCGCACTTTCAGCGTCCATCCTTTCGATCGGTCTGGCGCTGACGCCAGCCGCCGCCCAGGACAAGATGAGCAAGGAAGGCATGTCCAAGGATTCCATGTCCAAAGACAGCATGAAGAAGGACGGCATGAAGAAGGACACGATGCACAAGGACAAAATGTCCAAGGACACGATGTCCAAAGACACGATGTCCAAGGACGGCATGAAGAAATGATCGGCTCTTGATGCCTGCGGCCGGCTTCGCCTCGCCGTTCGTCGTCACCTGCGACGGGTAAGAGGCGGAGCCGCCTGCGTTTTCGTCGTCGTCCAGGGCGCGCAAGGCATGAAACTCCGCCGACGCGCGCAATCGTTAAAATTAGCTGTTGTTAACGCCACCTCGACGCCTCGATCGCAGGTGGTCGCACGGCGATGCGTTTTTTCTCTCAGCGCACGTATGCTAAAGACGACATCACGTTTGCCGGTAACGGATGTTCGCCATGTTCGAGGCCCTCGACGCCGTCGTCCTTGCGCGTGTGCAGTTCGCGTTCACGATGACATTCCACATCGTGTTTCCGTCCTTCACCATCGGCCTTGCGAGCTACCTCGCGGTTCTTGAGGCGCTCTGGCTCTGGACCGGCCGGTCCGTATTCCTCGACCTGTTCAAATACTGGCTGAAGATCTTCTCCATCGCCTTCGGCATGGGCGTCGTGTCCGGCGTCGTGATGGCCTATCAGTTCGGCACAAACTGGTCGGTGTTCGCCGACAGGACCGGCCCGATCATAGGTCCATTGATGGCCTATGAGGTCCTCACCGCGTTCTTCCTGGAAGCCGGCTTTCTCGGTGTCATGCTGTTCGGCATGAACCGCGTCGGCAAGGGCCTGCACTTCTTTGCGACGTTGATGGTCGCGGTCGGCACACTGATCTCCGCCTTCTGGATCCTGTCCGCAAACTCGTGGATGCAGACGCCGGCCGGATACACGATCAGTGCCGAGGGCCAGTTCCTGCCCGCAAGCTGGTGGGAGATCGTGTTCAATCCCTCGTTCCCCTACCGGCTCGTGCACATGGTGCTGGCGGCCTATTTGACCACAGCTCTCGTGGTTGGCGCCGCCGGTGCGTTTCATCTGCTGCGCGACAATCGCAACGAAGGCGCGCGCGTCATGTTCTCCATGGCGATGTGGATGGCGGCGCTGGTCACGCCGGTACAAATCCTCGCCGGCGATCAGCATGGGCTCAACACCCTCGAACATCAGCCAGTGAAAGTCATGGCGATGGAGGGGCATTTCACCAGCCACCCTGACGGCGCACCCCTGGTCCTGTTCGGATTGCCGGATCAGACACGTGGTGAGATGCGCTATGCGATCGAAATCCCGAAAGCATCGTCGCTGATCCTCAAGCATTCGCTCGATGCGCCGCTGAACGGGTTGGATACCGTGCCGCGCGAAAATTGGCCACATGTGGGCCTTGTGTTCTGGGCTTTCCGGATCATGGTCGGACTTGGGGTTCTGATGCTGGTGCTCGGCGTGTTCAGCCTGTTCCTGCGCTGGCGCGGCACGTTCTATGAATCGAAATTGCTGCATCGCTTTGCGCTCGCGATGGGCCCGGCAGGTTTCGTTGCGGTGCTCGCGGGCTGGACCGTCACCGAGACCGGTCGCCAGCCGTTCACTGTTTATGGCCTGCTGCGTACCATCGACTCGGCCTCGCCGCTCGCTGCTCCCGCCGTGACCATGTCGCTGCTTGCGTTTGCCGTGGTGTACGTGCTCGTCTTCGCGATGGGCATCTACTACATCCTTCATCTGATGGCCGCGCCGCCGCATGCTGACGAGGAAGGCCCTGCGGCGGATGAGCCGACGCATGCCGCAGGCATTACTCCTGTCCCCGCAATGGCGACAGTGACCGGGCCCAAGAGGGAACCGTAGCGATGAACCTCGCCATCGACCTGCCGGTAATCTGGGCCTTCATCATCGCCTTCGCGGTGTTCGCCTATGTCGTCATGGATGGTTTCGATCTTGGGCTCGGCCTGCTGTTTCCGTTTTTCCCCAGGCGCGAAGATCGCAACGTCATGATGAATTCCGTCGCGCCGGTGTGGGACGGCAACGAGACCTGGCTGGTGCTCGGTGGCGGCGGACTGTTTGCGGCCTTTCCGCTCGCATATTCCATCCTGATGCCGGCTCTCTACACACCGATGATCGCCATGCTGCTCGGCCTGGTGTTGCGCGGCGTGGCGTTCGAATTCCGCTGGCGGACGACGGCTGAGCGCAATCTCTGGGACATCGCCTTTGCCGCCGGCTCGCTGATCGCTGCGCTGGCGCAGGGCATCGCGCTTGGCGCGATCCTGCAGGGCGTTGCTGTTGCCGAGCGGCAATACGCCGGCGGCTGGTGGGACTGGCTGACGCCGTTCTCGCTGCTGACCGGCGTGTCCCTGGTGATCGGTTATGGTCTTTTGGGCGCGACCTGGCTGGTGATGAAATCAACCGGAAGCCTGCGCGAGCGCGCCTACACCTTCAGCTGGTGGCTGCTGGTCGCCATGCTGGGTGGGCTCGGAGCCGTCAGCCTCGCAACGCCGTTCTTGCAGGCTGAGTACTGGCGCCGCTGGTTTGAGTGGCCGAACATCGCCTTCACGTCGGTAGTGCCGCTGGCCGTTGTCGTTGTCACAATCCTGCTGTTGCGCAGCTTGGCGGAGCGGCAGGATTATCGCCCGTTCTTTTTGTCGCTCGTGCTGTTCGTCATCACCTATGCCGGGCTCGGCATCAGCATGTGGCCCTACGTCGTCCCGCAGAGCGTGACGATCTGGCAGGCTGCCGCGCCCGAGAAGAGCCAGTTATTCATGCTTTTCGGCGTCGCCGTGATGATACCGATCATTCTGGCCTACACGGCGTTTGCCTACTGGGTGTTCCGCGGCAAGGTCGAAGCGGAGACTGGCTACCACTGATGACGACCTCGCCCGACAAGTCCTCCCTGCTTCTTCGGCTGATGTGGTTCGCCGGTCTCTGGCTCGCAGGTGTCGGTACGGTTACGGCTGTCGCCTACGGAATAAGGCTTTTCATCGCGTAGCCGATATCCCGTCTGCTATCAGGCAAGAGGTCTGCCAGGGCCGCCCCTACTCCGCGCGAACATTGTTCTCCGAGATGATTTTCGCCCATTCGGGAACTTCGCTTGCAATGATGTCTGCAAACCGTTCCGGCGTGCTGCTCTTCGCTTCGTGCCCGATCGCTGCGAATTTGGCCTTGATCTCGCTCTGCGCAAGTACGCTGACAAGCGCCGAGTTGAGCCTGGCGATGACCGGCGGCGGTGTCTTGGACGGAGCCAGGATTCCGAACCATACATCGACGGCGTAGCCTTTTACGGTCTCACCGATCGACGGCACATTGGGCACCACCGAAGACGGCTCAGCCGACGAAATGCCGAGCACCTTGAGCTTCTTGTCTTGAACGTAGTCATTCAACGTCTGATTGCTCGTGCTGAAAAAGACCTTCACGTCGCCGGTCAGCACCGCCATGGTGGCCGGCGCCTGCCCCTTGTACGGCACGTGATTCATCTTGATGCCCGCGCGCTCGGTGAGCAATTCCGCGCTGAGATGGCCGAGCGAGCCGGGGCCGGCTGAACTGTAGAACAGTCCGCCCGGCTGGGCCTTCGCATAGCTGATGAACTCGGCAACGTTCTCGACTGGAACGCTTGCGTGAACGATCAGCACCAGCGGCGCGACCGCAACCAAAGACACCGGCGCAAAGCTTTTCGAGTCGTAGCCGGCATCCTTCTGCATCGCCGGCGCGATCGAGGTCGGACCGTTGTTCGAGAAGACGAGCGTGTGGCCGTCGGCCGGCGCGTTGGCGACCTCGCGCGAACCAATGGCGCCGGCTGCGCCGGGGCGATTGTCGACAATCACCGGCTGCCCGAGCAACTTCGCGAGCGGCTCCTGCAGCATGCGGGCCATGAGATCGGTCGACCCGCCGGCCGGATAAGGAACGACAAGACGGATCGGCTTCGTCGGGAAGGTCTGCGCATCCGCCTCACCTGCGGCGCAAAGAGTCAAAGCCACACACCAGAGCGCAATCCAGATTCCTCTCATGAACGCCCTCCCATTCGTTCTTTGCGGTCGCGGAGATCGCGGCTTGCGCAACGGGCCGATCAGGCCCGCGGGCAATCTCTTGCATATGACCAATTGTTGAACCATTGACGCTATGGCTCGCAATCGCCCGAGTCAAGCGCGCGACAAGTCCGTTGTTAGGTTCACGCAGCAACCCCGGCTCCCGAACACCTATGCCCGTCGGTTGACAGCCATTGGTCCTACCAATAAGAAGGCGGACCAACCCGGGAGGAAAACAGCATGCCGATCGCCACTTCGGACGCTGCCATGGGCGAGATGTTGGCGGTGCTGCTGGCGCGCGACATGGCCGACGGTGAACGGGCGATCGTTGGCACGAACTCCGACATTCAGGTCGCCGCATGCAATCTCGCCCGGCAGCGCCACGCTCCGCATCTGTGGTGGGTATCCGGCCCCGGCGGCATGACGAACGCCTCGGAGGGCATCATTCGTCCGGCAGCGGATGCAGAGAATATCGCCGTTGCAGAAGCGGTGATGGATCTGCCGCAGATGATCGATTTCATCGATTGGCAGGTCCATTTCTTCGATTTCGCGATCCTTGGTGCTCTGCAGACCGACCGCTTCGGCAACATCAACACTGTTTGCATCGGGGACCACGCGCGGCCGAAGCTGCGCGGTCCCGGCACCGTCGGCATCAGCGCACTGTGCGGACTGTCGCACCGGTTCTACATCATGATGACGCGGCACGATCGAAGCGCATTCGTGCCAAAGGTCGATTTTGTCTGCGGCGCCGGCTTTCTCGATGGCGGCACGTCCCGCACCGACCGTGGCCTGCCGGAAGGCGGACCGAAGCTCGTAGTGACCCCGCTCGGGGTGTTCGACTTCGAGCCGGCGAACAAGGCGATGCGCGTGAAATCATTGCACGATGGAGTCACGCTGGACGAAGTCCGCGACAATACCGGCTTCGATCTCCTCGTACCTGAAACGCTGCAGCATACAGTGCCACCGACGGCGGAGGAGCTGTTCACACTGAGGCGGCTGGTCGACTCGACGGGCGTTCTCGCGCGCAAATTTCCCTGGCCGACATCAAGACACGCTGCCAACTCGAAGGGCGTCCGATGAACACCTATCATTTTGAGGAACATCATCTTCTGCTGCGCGACCAGGTACGCCGCATGGCAGAAAAGCACGTGGCGCCGATCGCATCCGAAATCGACGAGACCTGCCGCTTTCCCGAGGAACTCGTCGAGGTCTTCGGCGATATGGGCCTTTTGCAACTGTGGGTCCCGCAGGAATACGGCGGCCCCGGCGGCGACCTGACTTCGGTCTGCCTCGTGAAGGAAGAAATCGCGAAGATATCCGAGTCGGCGGCATTGCTTGCCGCCAACAATTCCTTCGGCTTGATCCTGCCAGTCCTCAATTTCGGCACCGAAGAGCAGAAGCGGCACTATCTCGGCCTCGCCGCAAAAGGCCGCACCCTGACCGCAGTCGCGATCACCGAGGCCGACACCGGCTCGGATGTCTCGTCGATGAAGACGCGCGCAGTCAAGGACGGCGCAAGCTGGGTGCTGAACGGGGCGAAGATCTATATCACATTCGGCCCCGTTGCCCATTTCATCCTTGTGTTCGCGCGCACCAGCGAAGGTAGGGGTACCGACGGCATCTCCGCCTTTCTGCTCGACACCTCAACCAAGGGATTCTCCGTTGGAAAGGAGGATCGCAAGATGGGCATCCGCGGCGTGCCGAATGCACCGATCTTCTTCGACAATGTGCGCATTCCCGAGGAAAACATGATCGGCCCCGAAGGCCAGGCCTTCAAGACCTGCATGCGTATCCTTGATCTCAACCGTCCGACCGTCGGCGCCACGGCCGTCGGCCTTGCCCAGGGCGCGATCGATCACGCGGCGCGCTATGCCCGCGAACGCAAGCAGTTTGGTCGTTCGATCTCGGAATTTCAGGGCATCCAGTTCATGCTCGCCGACATGCAGATGCAAACCGAGGCCGCGCGCTGTATGCTCTACGACTGCACGCGCATGGCGGACCGCCAGGACTGGGACGGGTTTTCGGCCAAGGCCTCGATGGTCAAGTGCTTTGCCAGCGACACCGCGATGAAAGTCACGACCGACGCGGTACAGATCTTCGGCGGCGCCGGCTACATGCGCGACTTTCCGATCGAACGCTACATGCGGGACGCCAAGATCAACCAGATCTTCGAAGGCACCAACCAGATCCAGCGCCTGATCATCGCGCGTCACATGCTCAGGCATTGATCATGACGTCATCAGGCAAGATCGTCTCTCTCGACGCCGCCCTGTCGGTTGTGCAGAACGGAATGACTCTGGGTATCGGCGGCTGGATCTTTCATGGCCAGCCGATGGCGCTGGTGCGCGGCCTGATCCGCAAAGGCGTGCGCGACCTCACACTCGTTCCGGCACCCGGCAGCATTGCGCCGGACATGTTGATCGGCGCCGGCTGCGTGACGACAACCGCTTGCGTGTTCATCAGCTTCGAGCATCTCGGGCTGGCGCCGAATTTCCGGCGCGCGGTGCAGTCAGGCGCGATCAAGGTCCTCGAAATGGACGGGCCCGGCATTGCTGGAGGCTTGCGCGCCGGGGCCTGCGACTTGCCCTACGGGCTTATTCCGGACCTCGGCACCGATCTGCCCCGCGTCAATCCCGAAGGATATCGGCGCGCGCGGACGCAGGACGGCGACCGCCCGCTGCTGGAAGTGCCGGCGATCAAGCCCGACGTCGTGTTCCTGCACGGCCAGCAGGCCGACCAGGAAGGGAATGTCCAGTATTTCGGCGCCAGCTACTTCGATCTCCTGATGGCGCAGGCGGCGAAGCATGTGATCTGCCTGGTCGACCGCATCGTGCCGTCGAGCGCTGTGCGCCAGTCTGCGCGGCTGACAAAAATTCCATCCGCTTTCGTCAATGCCGTCGTGGTATCGCCGTTCGGCGCGCACCCGGGCGCAAGCTCCGGTCTTTACGAGCAGGACGAGGCGCATCTTGCTGCCTATGTCGCAGCCAGCCGCGACCAGGCGACGTTCGACGCCTACATCGCCTCTCACGTACGCGACACCGCGGGCGAAGACGGCTATCAGGATAGAATCGGCGCGCGAACCCTGGCGCAGCTGTCAGGCGGAGAGGCGGGGCGCTGACCGGAGCGTTTGAAGCGATCAAACGGATTCAGGCACGTACAGTTCTCTTTTTTGCTTTTGGCTCCTGCTCGATGCGGGACAAATAGCTTCGCTGCAACCTCTTCAGGCAAAGCTCCATCTCGGCGACCGCCGCATCGGCGTCGCCGGCGGTCAAGTGCTTCACGAAACGAACGCGCGACGGCAGCACGAACGCATTGTCATAGTTTCCGATCTTGCTGATGAAGTGCCGCAAGACGTCCAGCACACCATTCATTACGATCACCATGATCGGATTTCGCGTCATCCTGGCCAGGATGCGGTGAAACTCGATGTTCTTTTCGGCGCGCAGCGCGAAGTTTCCGGCAGACGCGGCTGCTCGCGTTTCCTCGATATTGCGGTTGAGCGCCTCGATGTCCGCTTTGGTGGCGCGGCGGCAAGCCTGGCGGACAATGACCGATTCGAGCCAGATGCGCGCTTCGGTCAACTCCTCCGGCTGCACCGAGCCGAGGTGATACATGTCCATCAAGCCGCTCGTGATCGCCCGGCCGCCACCTTCGGTGATGAAGGCTCCGCCATGCGCTCCCTTATGCAGCTGGATCAGGCCTGCGTGCTCGAGTGAACGCAGCGCCTCTCGCAACGTATTACGTGACACGCCGAACTGTTCGGACATCGCGCGCTCGGACGGGAGGCGTTGACCCACGCGCAGCCGCCCCTGGGCCAGTTCCTCCCTGATCTGCCCGGCGATTTCATCGAATGCGCGCGACGATCGGATCCGGCGGAACTTGGCCGGCGCCGCCGGCGGCGTCCCCGAGCGAGGCGGTTCGCCAACGGACATCGAGAAATTCTCCAAAGAGTCAAAGGTCTATCCCGATATAGCAGCCGCTGCCGACTCGCCGCAAATCGCCACGATGCAAAGCCCACAGCATGCGCGGGTTATTGACCAATAATCGTTCAAATGTAGAATGGTTGAACCTATAGGCCGACAACGCGGGTATCGGCCTGGACGACCGAAAATTTTTAGTTGTCGCACGCCCTGCTGCCGGATTGCCGGAATAACGAGGTCGATCACATGACGAATGAGCAAAGTCTCGATGCAGCTCCCCTCGCCGGCATCCGGGTCGTGGACTTCTCGCATTTCATCGCCGGGCCGATCTGCACGATGCTGCTTGCAGACATGGGAGCCGAGGTCATCAAGATCGAGAACGTCGCCGCAGGCGACGACCTCCGCCGCTTCCCGCCGCAGCTGGAAGGCCAGTCCTCCGCGTTTCTCTGGACCAATCGCAACAAGCTCGGACTGGCGCTTGACCTGAAGCAGGAGGAGGGGATCGAGATCGCCCGGCAGTTGATCGCCTCGGCGGACGTTCTGGTGGAGAATTTCTCGTCCGGAGTCATGGAGCGGTTCGGGCTCGGCTACCCTGCTCTATCGGAGATCAATCCGCGCCTGATCTACTGCAGCATATCCGCCTACGGCCGCGAAGGTGCGTTGGCCGGACGCGCCGGCTTCGATCCGATGATCCAGGCGGAAACCGGCTTCATGTCGCTCAACGGATTTCCGGACGGGCCCGAGATGCGCACGGGGCCTGCCGTCATGGATATTTCGACCGGGATGATGGCCACCATCGCGACACTCGGTGCGCTCACAGCGCGGGAGCGAACCGGGCGCGGGCAACGAGCCGAGGTGTGCCTGTTCGACGTGGCGACCCTGATGCTTGGCTTTCACGCCATGAATTATCTTGTGAGCGGCAAGAACCCGACCCGTTTCGGCAACAACAGCGCCGACAGCGCCCCAACCGGAGTGTTCAATGCCGCCGACGGTCCGCTGTACATCGCTTGCGCGAACGACCGCACCTATCAACGACTGGTCAGCGCACTGCAGCGCGCCGATCTGGCCGATCATGCTGATTTCAGCACGAATGCGGATCGTGCGCGCAATCGGCAGAAGCTTGCCGCGATCATCGACGGCGAGCTCGGCAAGCAGGATCGCGCGTCGTGGCTGCCGAGACTGCGTGAGGCCGGCGTTCCTGTTGCCGCGGTCCGCACCGTGGCGGAGGCGTTCCAGTCGGAGGAGATGGCACTGCGAAAGCTGGTCAGCCATATCCCCCACCCGACCGCAGGCGAGATTCCGAATATTGCTTCACCGCTGCGGTTTGGCAGCACACCTGTGGTGCCGCCGCGCGCCGCCCCGACGCTGGGACAGCACACCCGAGATGTG
The DNA here is from genome assembly GCF_031157255.1 of Bradyrhizobium sp. LHD-71. Lineage (GTDB taxonomy): Bacteria > Pseudomonadota > Alphaproteobacteria > Rhizobiales > Xanthobacteraceae > P52-10. The sequence continues at coordinate 124,367 of NZ_JAVIFX010000004.1, forward strand.
CTCGCCGACACGCTCCAGTACGACAGCGCGAAGATCGGTGCCCTCGAGGCGGCGGGTGTCATCCGCAAGGCGTAGCAAAGGTTCATATCGCGATGGCGAACGCCGGACAGATGCAGCTCTGCGACTATCTCAGCGTCCCCTATCTGCTCGAGGCGCGTCTGGTCGAACTGTCGCCTGGCATCTGGATCAACCAGGTGTCGTATCCGGAACTGCCGGACTGCTCAGCGCAATCGCCGCTCCTGGAGGCGGCGCTGCGTCAGCTTGAAAGGCAGCGCATCATCATCGTCGCGCGCCTGCTCGCGGAAGGGAAAGTTCCGCCAATGCCGCGGCCGCCGCTCGGTTCGACTGATCCGCTCTGGATCGCCGAACAGAGCGATGTGCCGACCGAGATCATCCAATGCATTCGCAACAACACGGCTGCGACGATCAGTCCGGCCTGATCTTTCGCCGAGGGAGGACGAGATGCTGTCCCATCAGGACAATGAACTGCTGGTGCGCACCGGGCCCGCGACGCCCATGGGCGCCCTCTTCCGCCTTTACTGGGTCCCGTTCATGCTGTCGAAGGATCTCATGGCGGACGGCCAACCCAAGCGCGTGATGCTGCTCGGCGAGGACCTGGTCGCCTTTCGCGATTCACAGGGCCGCGTCGGTCTCGTTGCCAATGCGTGCGCGCATCGCGGCGCGCCGATGATGTTTGGCCGCAACGAGGATTGCGGACTGCGTTGTGTCTATCACGGCTGGAAATACGACGTGACCGGCGCGATCACTGATGTGCCGGCCGAACCGCCGAAGAGCCGGATCAAGGACAAGGTCAAGATCACGGCTTACCCATGCCGCGAGCGAAACGGGGTCATCTGGACCTACATGGGACCGCAATCCGAAGCTCCGCCTCCGCTGCCGAATATGGAATGGAATCTCGTTCCGGAGGAGAACGTCAAGCTCTCGATCCGCATTCAGGAATGCAACTGGCTGCAGGCGCTGGAGGGCGAAATCGATTCGGCCCACGCACCGATCCTGCACGGCAGGCTCGACGAGAAAGGGCAAGTCAATGCCTGGCTGGCGAAGCGCGATCTCAAACCGACATTCGAGTGCGTCCGGCAGGACTTCGGCATGAGCATCGCCGCACGTCGCAGGCTCGGTGAAAGCAATCTCTATTGGAGGGTCAACCAGTTCATCATGCCCTTCTATACCCTCGTGCCGCCGCAATCGAAGTTTCCAGATCTCAGCGGCCATGCCTGGGTGCCAATGGATGACACTCACACGATCTGCCTGATGTTCTCCTATCATCCTTCGCAACCTTTGGCGCCGCGAACGCGGCAAATCTTTGAGCAAGGGCATGAGGGACGTGAGACGGGACATGCCAGCTTGAACGCATTTGCCAAGAAAGACCCGGTGGTACCGTTCGCCGATTACTGGACGAAATTCACTCCGGAGAACGGCTTCCAGTTCGACTATCAAAGTCAGGTGGAGACCTGGTTTTCCGGCCTGCCCGGACTGTGGGTGCAGGACGCTGCCTGTCAGAGCGGCACCCGTCCGATTTTCGATCGAACCAAGGAGCATCTCAGCGCGAGCGACGCCGGCATCGCCATGTCCCGGCGCGTGCTTCTGGAGGCCGCCGCGGCCTTTCGCGATCGCGGCGTGAAGCCGGCCGGAGTTGACGATCCGGACCTATTCATGGTGCGCGCGGTCTCTCTTACCCTTCCGGAAAGCGCATCGTGGGTCGACGCCGGACGCGAGCACATGCGCGCGCGGCTCGGTGCTGACTTTGGCTACAAGCTTTGATCGTCCTCGACTCATGGCCGAAACATCCGTCCAGGTCTTCGTCAAGCAGATCACGTTCGAGACCGATCGGATCAATTCGTACACGCTGCACGCCGTAGACGGCGATCATCTTCCCGCCTTCACGGCAGGCGCACACATCGATCTTCATCTCGCCGAAGGATCGGTCCGAAGCTATTCGCTGATCAACGACCCGTCAGAACGGCATCGCTATGTGATCGCCGTTAAGCGCGAGGAGGCAGGGCGCGGGGGATCGGCCCACATACACGACAATCTCAAGGCCGGCGAGGCGCTGACACTTTGCGGACCCCGCAACAATTTCTGTTTCGACGAGGGCGACCATCCCTCCATCTTCATCGCGGGCGGGATCGGCATCACGCCGATCCTGTCGATGATCAGAAGAGCCGTCACCCTCGGACGCCGCTGGTTCATTCACTATGCCTCTCGCACGCGACGCGACGCTGCCTTTCTGGATGAGATCGACACTCTGGTTCGGTCGTCACATGGCAAGGTCAACATCGTCTTTGATCAGGAAGCCGGCGGTGGTGCGCTGGATATCCAGGCGATTGTCTCGAACGCGACCGAAGGTGCGCACCTCTATTGCTGCGGACCGCTGCCGATGCTCGACACCTTCAAGCAGGTTGCGAGCAACAGGCAGCCTCATACCGTCCACCTTGAATACTTCTCACCGAAGGAAGAAGCCGCGACCACGGGCGGCTTCGACGTGCAGCTCCGCAGGTCCGGCCGGACGGTCACGGTCCTGCCCGGGCAGACGATCCTTCATGCCCTGCTCGACGCCGGCGTGAACGTACCGTATGCCTGCGGCGAAGGAACCTGTGGCACATGCGAGACGCAGGTCATCCAGGGCATACCGGATCACCGCGACGTCTACCTGACCGACGAGGAGCGCGCCGCGAACAAGCAGATCATGATCTGCTGTTCGGGCTCACAAACCCCACTGCTGATTCTCGATCTCTGAACCAACGCGCGGGCAGTCGCGGGCGCCAGTTTGCACGACAGACCTGCACGAACGGCGTTGCATGCGGCCTGTCGTGCTACTTTTACTATTCTCCATTCGCCGCTCCCTGCTTCTGAGATAGAATCGAACCGCTCCCGACTACTGGACGGCTGTCCTCGCGCGCATGACGCTCTCATAATCTGGAGCTGCTCCGACAATGCCGCAGCCCGATAACCATCGCTCCCTCATTTCGCGACTGCTATGGTTCGGCGGCCTCTGGCTTACAGGAGTCGCAACGGTCGCCGCTGTGGCTTATGGGATACGGCTGTTCATCACTTGACAGCGTTTGCCGAATTCCGATTGGCGCCCGCATGATTTATGACGTTCGCTTTTTGATCGCCTGATAGATTTCATGATCCGCGAACCGGCGGAGGAAGACGACGGAGAGACCAGATGAGTTCGGCAACGGCGCACTCTGAAATCGCCGAGGGCGCAATCGTCGAGACCACAGCGGGACGTCTGCGAGGCATCGTTTCCAACGGCGTGCATCAATTCAAAGGTGTGCGTTACGGCGAAGCAACCGAAGGCCTCTTGCGCTTCATGCCACCGCAACCTGTAAGCGCGTGGACGGGAATTCAAGACGCCACGAGCTATGGACCTTCTGCGCCGCAGTTTCACAACCAGATGCCGGGCAACTTTCCGGCAGGGCCGCCACCGATCCACGACGTGTACAAGTGGTATTGGGCAGCCGACCTCCCCGTCAGCGAGGATTGCCTTTCGCTGAATGTCTTCACGTCATCAGTAAACGATAACACGAAGCGGCCGGTGATGATCTGGCTGCACGGTGGCGCGTTTGCCAACGGCTCCGGCACCGCGCCCGGTTTTGATGGAACATCCCTTGCGCGCGACGGCGATGTCGTCGTCGTCACCGTCAATCACCGGCTGAACATCTTCGGCCATCTGTTTCTTGGCGCGTTCAATGACGAGCGGTTTGCCGACGCCGGCAATTGCGGCATGCTCGACCTCGTCGCGGCGCTGGAATGGGTGAGCGACAACATCGAAGGCTTTGGCGGCGATCCGGACAACGTCACGATCTTCGGGGAATCCGGCGGCGGCGCGAAGGTCGCCTATCTGATGGCGATGCCCGCCGCACGAGGATTGTTTCACAAGGCCATCATCCAGAGCGCCGGTTTCCGGGCCATCGATCCGAACGGCGCAGCGCGGGCGGCTGACAAGGTTCTTGAGCAACTCGGCATCAACAAAAGCAGCCTCGGCGAACTTGCATACGTGCCGAGGGACAGGCTGCTCGAGGGGATGAGCGCGGTGACGCGCAGCGAGAACGGCAACGACTATTTCCGCCCTGTGACGGACGGGCGCACGTTGTTCGAGCGACCGTTCCATGATGCGGCTCCGACGGTCTCGGCCGACATTCCGCTGCTGATGGGAACGTGCGAGGCCGAAGCGACATTCTCCATGACCACTGACATGCGCCTGTTCTCGCTGTCACGCGACGAGCTCGTGGCCGAGGCCGGACGTTTCGCGGGTGTCGGAGCGCAGGAAGCAGAGCAGCTGTTTGCAGCCTACGCGCGCGCGAACCCAACGGCCCAGCCTGTCGAAGTGTATTGCCACATCCGCAGCGACCTTCACTTTCGTATGGGCACGATCCATGCCGCCGAGTTGAAGGTGAAGCAGAACGCCGCACCGCTTTACAAATATCTTTTCACCTGGAAATCGCCTGCACTGAACGGAATGCTCGGTGCCACGCATACGCTGGAGATTCCGTTCGTGTTCGGCACCGTCGATCTCACGCCGGAGATCGTCTGCGACGCTCCCGACCGGCACGAGGTCTCGCGGCAAGCCATGGCTTACTGGGTGAATTTTGCGAGGCAAGGCAATCCGAACGGCAACGGGTTGCCGCACTGGCCCGCCTATTCGCTGGCGCAGCGCGAGACCATGCTGATCGATCGGGTGTGCCGGACCGTCTCGGATCCGCATCGCGTGGGACGGGAGTTATCGGCCAAATTTTACCGCTGACGTCACGATGCTGGGAGATGGTTGATCTGGCGGCTCCGAACAAACAGATTGAGCAGAAGCCGAAACCGATGAGGACGCCATGCTCAAACCGATCGAATCGCCTGAAGGCAGTACCCGACCGATCGCCGCCGGCGCGCGGATCGGCCACATCCATCTCAAAGTCGCCGATCTCGATCGCGCCCTCGGCTTCTATTGCGATGTGCTCGGCTTCGCGCTGATGCAACGCTACGGATCCGAAGCCGCGTTCGTCTCTGCCGGCGGCTACCATCATCACATCGGCCTCAACACCTGGGAAAGCCGTGGCGGCTCGCCGCCGCCGCGCGGGACGACCGGGCTGTTCCACACCGCGATCCTCTACCCAACGCGTGCCGAACTCGCGGACGCGCTACGCCGGGTGCTCGCCGCCGGCATCCCGCTCGACGGCGCCAGCGATCACGGGGTCAGCGAGGCGCTGTACCTGCGCGATCCCGACGAGAACGGCGTCGAGCTTTACTGGGATCGGCCGCGCGAGCGCTGGCCGGTCAACGAGCAGGGCGAGCTAAAAATGTTCACCCGCAAACTCGACGTCGATGATCTGCTGCGCGAGCCGGCGGTGAGCTAGGTCTTAACGAGGCGCTCATGCCGTCGTCGCGAGGAGGCTAAGCGACGAAGCATCCAGCACGACATCTGTCGCTATCGCCGACTGGATTGCTTCGCTGCGCTGGCAATGACGTATCAATACGCCCGGAGCTCGGCCACGCGGTTGGCGTGAAAATTGGAATCGCCGAACAGCTCCTGGCAGACACGCATACGTTTCATGAACAGACCGATATCGAACTGATCGGTCATGCCGATGCCACCATGCATCTGCAGGCCTTCCTGGACAGCCAGCGTTCCGGTCGTGCCGGCGCGTGCCTTGGCCACGGAAACGATCGGCGCCGCATTGTCGAAATCCTCGTCCAGCATCTGCAGCGCCTTCAGCACGGCGGCGCGCGTGATTTCCAGCTCGACGTAGAGATGCGAGATACGGTGCTGCAGGGCCTGGAATTCGCCGATCAGCTTGCCGAACTGCTTGCGTTCTTTCAGATACTGCACAGTCCGGGAAAACGCTTCGTCGCCGGCACCGAGCATCTCCGACGCGACTACAGCGCGGCCGATATTCAAGACGCCGTCGAGCACGGCACTGCCCTGATCGAGCTCGCCAAGGACGTTGTCTGCCGTCACTTCCGTATCCTTGAATGCGATCCGCGCCGCATTATGGGCATCGACCATGATCGTGCGCTCAATCTGCACGCCTTTGGCCCTGGGGTCGACCAGGAACAACGTGATGCCTTTCGGGTCATCATCGGCGCCTGCGGTCCGCGCCGCGACGATCAGTATGTCGGCGACGTGGCCGTCAACGACGAAGGCCTTGGCGCCGTTCAGCTTGAAGCCGTTACCGGAGCGCACAGCCTTTAGCGTGATGGCGTGCGGACGGTGTTTGCCGCCCTCGTCGACGGCGAGTGAACCGATCGCGGACCCGTCGGCAATCTTCGGCAGATATTCCGCCTTCTGGGCCTTGCTGCCGGCTCGCTGCAGCGCCGATGCGGCCAGGACCGACGACGCCAGGAATGGGGACGGGAGCAGCGTGTGGCCGATCTCCTCGGCGACAATTCCAGCCTCGACGCAGCCCAGACCCGAGCCGCCGAACTCCTCCGGTACAAGCAGACCCGTAAAGCCCATCTCACTGAATGTCTTCCAGAGGTCGCGGGAGAACCCGTCCTTGTCCTTTGAGTCGCGCAGGGCACGGAAGTGCGAGACCGGTGCCTTGTCCGAGATCAGGCTTCGCGCGCTGTCCCGCAACAGCGTTTGTTCTTCATTCAGGACGAGGGCCATGGGTCAACCGGCTGCTTTCTTCTAAAGGACGATCATATAGGGGCGTGCGGCGGGGCCGTCACGCGCCTGGAAGATTGAGTATCCGCTTCGCGACGATACCGAGCATGACTTCGCTGGTGCCGCCCTCGATCGAGTTCGCCTTGGTGCGCAACCAGGTACGCGCGGTCTGCCCGTTCTGTGAACGCTCGCTTTCCCATTCCAGCGCGTCACTGCCGCCCATCGACATGAACAGTTCGTGCCGGCGCTTGTTCAGCTCCGAGCCGTAGTACTTCATGGCCGACGAGAAGGCAGGGTGCGCCTGGCCGGTCTTCACCTGGTCCGACGCGCGCTCTGAGGCGAACTGGAAGGCAACCTCGTCGACCTCGAAATTTGCGAGCTGTGAACGCAGCAGCGGATCGGCGAGATGCCCCTTTTCGTTCGCACCGACAGAGTTCAGTGCGATTTCGCTCATGGCGCGCTTGGCGCCACGATCACCGATGCCGCTGATCGAGTCGCGTTCGAACTGCAACACGTACTTGGCGACGTCCCAACCCTTGTTCACCGTGCCAAGCGCGTTCTTCTTCGGCACACGCACATTGTCGAAGAACGTTTCGCAGAACGGCGAATAGCCCGAGATCAACAGGATAGGCTTGGTCGTCACGCCCGGCGTCGTCATGTCGAACAGCAGGAAGGTGATGCCTTCATGCTTCTTTGCCGAGAAATCGGTGCGCGTGAGACAGAAGATCCAGTCGGCCTTGTTGGCGTATGAGGTCCAGATCTTCTGGCCATTGACGACGTAATGGTCGCCGTCAAGATCGGCACGCGTCTGCAGCGATGCGAGATCAGAGCCGGAATTCGGCTCGGAGTAGCCTTGGCACCAGCGGATCTCTCCGGACAGGATCTTCGGGATGTGCTCGCGCTTCTGCTCCTCGGTGCCGAACTTCAACAGCGCCGGCCCGAGCATCATGATGCCGAACGAGCGCAGCGGTGGGCGCGCGTTGATCGCCGCCATCTCCTCACGCACGACCTTGGCACGCTCCGGATCAAGCCCGCCGCCGCCATACTCTGCCGGCCAGTGCGGTACGATCCATTTCTTGTCGCGCATTCGCTCGAACCAGACGCGCTGCGCATCCGATTGATAGGTCGCATTGCGGCCGCCCCAGAACGTATCACTCTCGACCACCATCGGTCGGCGCATCTCCGGTGGGCAATTTTTTTCGAGCCAGTCGCGGGTTTCCCGGCGAAAACCTTCCAGATCGGTCATGGCGCGTTTCCATTTGCTTGATCACGGATCGCCGATCTAACGGCGTGCCCGGATGTCGTCTTCGCTAGTGCGCTGGATTTGACGTTCGTACCAGCATTGCCGCGAGTCCGACGTACGAACGCCAAATCCAAAAGCGCACTAGCCAAATTAAAAGTTTCTAGTGTCCCTCTTGGTTCTAACGTTCGTATGCGAGGTCGCCGCAAAGTGATGCGAACGTTAGAACCGGGACAATACCCGGGACTTTAGCCGCGGGCATTGGAAATTCAACCGGAGGGACGGCATGGCCTTACCGCATATGTGCTGGCCGCCGGACCGCTCAATGCCGGAATGCTGAGACGATCGATTTCGCCAGACGGAATAGGTTCAGGCGGCCTTGCGAAACGGGATCAGGATGATCACAGCGGCCAAGCATTGCAGCGCCATGCAGAAGATAAAGGAGGCGGTGTACGTGCCGGAGAAATCGCGCAGCCAGCCGACGACGCCAGGCCCGAACGCATAGATCACCTGATTGATGGCGACTGACAAGCCAACGAGAAGCCCGAACGACTTGGCGCCGAACTCGCGGAAGATGATCAGGGAGGGCAGCGTGATCAAATTCCCGACCGAAAAACCGAACAAGGCGCAGGCCAGGAATATCGCCGCATGGCTGTCAGTGTTGATCAGCACAAGCAGCGCAAGCGCCTGGCTGACGAACGACGCAGCACTGAGGACGCGCTGGTTCAACCGGTCGATTACGGCACCGACCACCAGTCGCCCGAGCACCGCCACCGCTGTGGTGACAGCGACCGCATAGCTCGCGGTCTGTAGGCCGATCTTCGGCTCGAGAAAGGCGATCTGATGAACAAGGAATCCAACCTGCGCGCCGATGCCAAGCGCAAACGGCAGCGTCATGGTCCAGAACTGCAGGCTGCGCAAAGCGCGCGGACGCGTCCACGTCTCACCGGATGACTGCGCCGATGGGGCGCCTGATGCCGCCGCGCCCGCGAGCTTCGGCGGTCGGCCGACACATATCAGGATGATCGTTATAAGCAGCGCGAACGTCGCCGCGGCAGTGCCAAGCATCGCATTGCGAAAGCCCCACTGCGAGACTGCGGCCACCATCAACGGCGTCAGGATGATCCCGCCGAAGCTCGCGCCGGTCAGCGCAAGACTGATCGCGAGCCCGCGCTTTTCGAAGAACCAGAGGCCAGCGACGTTGGTCAGCGCGCCGGCGCTTGCGAGCATCCAGCCGATCGCCATCACGGCATAGGCGGCGAACAGTTGCCACGGCTCAGAGACGTAGGCGATGCCGGCGACGGCGACGCTGAAGAAGGTCGCCCCCGCAATCAGCATCGTGCGTGGGCCGAGTCGCTGCAGGATGTCGGAGACGTAAACGACCAGCAGCGCGCCGCAAAGGTAATAGGCGGTCGTCGCCGTCGAGATCAGCGACGTCGGCCAGCCCTTGGCGCGCTGCAGTTCGGCGAGATAGACGCCATGGCCATAAAACCCGAGGCCCCACGAGAAGATCGCAACCATGAAGCATGCGAAGACGACGCGCCAGCCGTCATAGCTGAGGGAACGTTCGGAAGTCGCGGCGACCGGTTCGGAATAGGGCTTCAGCAACGGAGATGCCTTTCACGGCTTGTTATTATGATCCGGCAAGCAGATTCGGGACACCCGTTTTGCGCATCGACTTGGGTCGTGGCGGCACGGAACCTTAACGCAGCATCGCCACCGAACGCTTCGATGGAAATCGAAGCTTACCCGCGACTGATGACAGGATCTGACAGCATACCGGTCAGGTGTGCCGGTTCTCACCCGCATGAATCGGGGCGGCCTAGTCTGCAGTGCGATTCACGCCTGTCTACAGGGGCGGCCTGCCGCCGAGCGAGTGGGTGATGCGTCGCGCCGCCTCGATGACCAGGGATGACATCTTGTGGACGTTGTCGTCGGTGAACCGCAATTTCGGCCCCGAAACGGACAACGCGCCCACCAGCCGATCATCGGCGCCGAACACCGGACTCGCAATCCCCGCGCAGTCCGGGTCTCGCTCGCCGTAGGACACCGCCCAATTGGCCTCGCGCGCCCGATCGTATTTCTCGCCGAGCTGCGCCCCGTCGAAGGCGAGAATGATCGTCCCGGCGGCACCGCGATCGAGCGGCAGCAGCGCACCCGCACTGACGCGATCCAGAGTTGAATGCTGCGAATCGATACGCAGCACACAAAGCCTGAGCTTCGCATCGTGCCGGATATGGAATGACGGACTTTCCGTACCTTGCGCGACAAGCGTTCGCAGCACCGGCATCACGTGGTCATAGAGCCGGTTGCCACGTTGATAGACGGAACCGAGCCGGAACGGCGTCGGGCCGAGATGGTAACGGCCATCGGGCAACTGCACGATATAGCCGAACGCCTGCAGCGACACCATCAAACGCAGCATCGTGCTCTTGTAGAGGCCGGTGCGACGCGCGAGCGCCGCCAACGTCAGCGGTTCGGGATCACCCTCGCCCTCGAAGGCGCGAAGGATCGTCAACGCCCGATCGACTGCCGCTACCCCCTGACTGACCATTGCCCTCTCCTGCCCCTGCGTCAGGTTTTCACCGCCTGTCGACGACCTTCGCAATCACCGGCCAGTAGGCCGCACCGAAGCCGTTATCGATCGCCTCCTGCAGAACGCTGCCGGCGAGCTCGGCGCCCGGCGCCGAGAGGGCGACGTCACGCGCGAGATCGAGCGCGTAGGACAAGTCCTTCAACGCATATTCGGTCGAGAACGCGCGTTCGGGAAACTCGCCGGGGATCACCGCCTTCAGGCCATGATTGCGCAGCGCAAAGCTGTCCGCCGAGCCCTTGGCCAGCGTCTCGAACAGAAGCTTCGGCTCGACGCCGCTGCGACGGGCAATGGCCGCGGCCTCGGCGAGCGCGTTGACGGTCTGAAACAGCACCATGTTGTTCAGGATTTTCGTCACCTGTCCGGCGCCGACGCCGCCGCAATTGGTCACCTCCGTCGCGAAGCAACGAATGAGCGGCTCGATCCTCGCAAACAGCGCCGGCGATGCACCGACCATCACGCTCAGCGTGCCATTGATCGCTGCTTCCCGCGTTCGGGCGATCGGCGCGTCAGCAAAGCTCGCGCCGCGGGCTTCGAGCTTTTCGGCAAGCTCGCGCGTCAGCCCGACCGGCGAGGTGCCGAGATCGACGATGACCTGGCCGGCGCAGGCGTTCTCCAGGATGCCACCTTTGTTCTCGAACAGGCCACGCACATGCTTGCCGCTCGGCAGACAATAGAACACGAGTTCGCTCTGCGTCATCAGCTCGGCGATCGACCCGGCGACCGCGGCCCCCTCGCCGCGCAGGCGCGCGAGCGGCTCGGGCGACAGGTCGAACGCCACCACCGGCCGGCCGCTCTTCTTCAGCAGATTGCGGCAGATCGGCTCGCCCATGACGCCGAGCCCGATGAAACCGATCGCGTTCGCCTGCGCCATGCTGTCGCTCACTTCGCCTTCGCGTAACCGCCTGCCGAGGCTCCAGCGATCTTGCCGAACACTGCGCCGGCGCAGAGCCCGGTGCCACCGGGATAGTTGAAGTAGAACAGCCCGCCGACCATCTCGCCCGCGGCGTAGAGGCCCGGAATCGGCGCGTCGTCGACCGAGATAACCTCACCGTCGGTCGTGATGCGCACGCCGCCGAAAGTGAATGTCACGCCACAGGTCACTGCAAAGGCGAGATACGGCGGCTTGTCGAGCGTGTTGGCCCAGTTGCTCTTGACCACCTTCAATCCGCGCGTCGAACGACCGTCCTTCACGTTCGGATTGAACGGCACGTCCTGCATCACTGCCGCATTCCACTCCTTCACGGTCTTCAGAAAGGCTTCCGGATTGACGTCTTCGAGCTTCGTCGCAAGCTCTTCCAGCGTATCGGCCTGCGCCTTGGTGACCTGGCGGATGCGGTATTCGTCGCGCAGCAGATGCGCCACCTTCTGGTCGAAGATCTGCCAGGCGAACTGACCTGGCTGGTTGAGAATGACGCGGCCATATTTGGCGTAGGTATAGTTGCGGAAATCGGCGCCCTCATCGACGAAGCGCTCGCCGTCGGCGTTGACCATGATGCCGAACGGATAGGAGTGCTTCTGGAAGCCGTCGCCGACCGCAAGGTCGCCGTATTCCGGCGCGTTGCGATCCCAGCCGACCGCGTGGCAGCCGGACCAGTTGCCGCCGGGGCGCGCGCCCACCTCCATCGCCATGCGGATGCCGTCGCCCATGTTGAAGCGCGAACCGCGAACCTTGGCGAGATCCCATGACGGGCCAAGGTAGCGCGTGCGCCATTCCACATTGGCCTGAAAGCCGCCAGCAGCCAGCACGACGGCCTTGGCGCGAATCTCCTTGGTCTCTCCCTTCTGGACGACACGTACGCCGTGCACGCCCTTGTCGTCCGCGAGCAGCGTGATCGCACGGGTCTCGTACATGATGTCGATACCTTCGCGCCCGGCCGCCTTGTGCAACGCCTCGATGAGGCCAGGACCACCGCCGACCGCTTCCACGGTCAGTCCGCCCCAGAACTTGAACTTGCCATCGATCTTAAAGGCCTGGCGGCCGTAGATCGGCGCAAACCGCACGCCCTTGGTCGTCATCCATTTTAGCGTCGGATGGCTGCCCTTGACGAGCAACTCGGCCATATCCGGATTGGTGCGGTTCTGCGTGACGCGCGCCATGTCATCGAAGAACATGTCTTCGGTGTAGACGCCGAAGTCGGTGTTCGCGATCTCGCTCTCGGTGAGATCCGGCATGATCGCGCGCAGATCGTCGACGCCGTTGTAGACCGTGCGGATCGCGCCCGCGGTGAAGGTCGAGTTGCCGCCGTGATCGCCGAATGCCGCCCATTCCAGCACGGCAACCTTCACGCCATGCTCACGTGCCGCCAACGCAGCGCACATTGCCGCGTTTCCGGCGCCTACCACCACGACATCGTACGCGTTCATTACGCAGCCCTCACTCGTTCTTGCTGTTGATCGCTGTCAGGTGCCAGTTCGCGGTTCGAACCGGCCTCGCAGCGGGGAGAGAATGGTTTCAGCGAATAGAACATCATTCTATTCAGTTCAAGGCACGGCTGCCGCATCGCTGCGTTGAAGCAGCGCGGACCCTGATTGTGCAGTGAAGCACGCATTCGCCTCGGTCGCATGCAGCAACGGCACTGCCGCAAACTCGACGCCTTGATCCGTCCAGGGCCAAGCAAAACGGGCGGCCCTCGGCCGCCCGTCCGTCAAGCATTCATTTGGCGTGTCGCCTAGTACCGCCAACCGCCGGTCGAGAACCGGTAGTTCAGAGCCACGATCGCATTAAAGCCGTGGTTCTTGACGTCCAACGTGCTGCCGCCGACGGTCGGGGTGAACACGCCGCCCACGATCGTCTGTCCGCCCGACGTGGTGACCTCCTCCCGGCCGAAGTCGAAGAAATTCGTCTCGCCCTTAACCGTCCAGTTCTCCGACAGCGCGAATTCGCTACCGAAGCCGATGGTGTAGCCCACGCGGGTGTCGCTGGCCGATTGGGCCGGGCAGCCGACCAAGAACGCACCGGGGATCAGCGCCTGCGAGTCGGTGTTGCAAACAGTCCTGACTTCTACTTCGGCTGCAGCCACACCACCCTTCAGGTAGACCAGCGAGCGATCCCAGAGCGCATAACCGACGCGCGCGGTCCCGGTGGCCAGCCACTTCATGCTGACTTCGCAGTTGAAGAAGAAGCCGTTGGGGCACGGACGCGATCCGTTCGAATCGGTCCACATGCCCATGCCTTCGAGACCGACCACCCACTTGCCGAACTGATAGTCGTAGCCGATCTGTCCACCGACGGCCGGACCTGCGTATCGTGGGCTCGTGCTGACGGCACCGCCCGGCAACGCCAGGTCGGTCTTGCCGTTGATCGCACCGAAGTTCGCGCCGATGTACCAGCCGGTCCAGTTATAGGCGGTCGAAACCGGCAACGCGGGAGCCTTGGTGATCAGACCTTTTGGCGCAAGCGCCGGCCCAGCGGGAGTGAACTGATAACGAAGGCCGCCGTTCAGGCTGTAGCCGTCGATACGGTCGCCCGTACGGTAATCGCCGCGCACGTAACCAAGCCACCCGGTGCCGACGAGCTGGCCCGCCACACCCAAGGCAAACTGACCATAGGTGCCGACGCGGTCCGTCGTCAGGGCGCCGCCGATCGTCGGAATGCCGAGGAAAGCCGACGTGGTCGGGTCTGTGAAATAGTCAGCACGGGTGCTGTCTTCGAATTCATGATAGACGCTCGCCGTCGCGAAGGGCTGCCAGATCACCCTGTCGCTGACGATGGTCGTACCGGTACGAACGCTCAAACGACCCAATGTGCTCCTGATGTCATGGATCTGGAGCGAGCCCGGAGGAGCGAAGCCGCTGTTACCGGCAAGGATCAATGTGCCGGCGACATTGAGCGGATCGACCTCGACGTTCGAGACGATGATGCCGGCCGATGGCTCGATGAACCAGCCGTTGCCGAGCTGGTGGTTGTATCCGATGTTCAAGGTGCCCGAGAGGCCGCGGGCGTCGAGGTTCTGGTTGAACAGGCCATTGACGACCGGGTCGTTGAGCCGGTTCTGGTAGTAGTCGAACCGCACCTGGCCGTCGATGAACCAGCCGCCATAGGTGGCCGCCGCGTAGATGCCGGCGAACGGAACGTCGAGCTGGTTCTCGAACGTGCCGCCGAGGGGATTCAACACGCCGACTGAAGACGTGTCCTTCGCCTTCGCACCGACGTAACCCGCCATCGAACCTATGTGGATGTTCCAGCCATTCCAGTTCAGCGTCGCCATATCGGTGCCGACCTGCACACCCGCGAAACGCAGGTTCGTCTCGGTACCGCAGCTGATGTTGCCGGACACCGGCGAGCCGCCGATGTTGTAGGTCGACGTCGTCGTGTTCTTGCTGTCGATCTCGCCGCCGATGCCGCGCACCCAGATGCCGCCACCTTCCTGCATGGATCTCGGATTGCCGGGCGCTCCGACGAAGGCGGTCGACTGGGTCAAGAACGCCGTGTTCAGCGTGTTGATGCTCGAGACCAGGCTGCTGACGGCGGCCCCTTGGGCGATGCCGGCGATGTTGAACGGTGCGGCGCCGAGTAATGCTGCATCGCCAGAGCCCACGCACTGGGCGATCGCCGAAGAGGAGGCGGAAATCGCCATCGCGGCGGCCAAAGCGCCAAGAATATGTTTTCGATTGATCATTCCAGCCCCCAAACGGCGTTCCGAGCAAGACTCGGCAGTTCCTCATTTTTCTAAATCAGCGGCCGCAAACCGGGAAGTTCTTAGCGGCCGGAGCCCCACCGGAAAGGTCAGTATTTGGGCGCTTGTACCTTTTCAGCAACAACACCTCTGGTCGCTTGGCGACCGCGAAGCGGCAGCTCAAAGGAGGTATTATATAACCTCAAACGGCACGCGCGAGGCATCCTTCTTCGGCCCCGTCCCACGTGAGGCGAGTCACAGTTGGCGACTTCAAACTCGATCAGGATGCCTGCGGAGACCCGTCGCGGGATCGAAATCCCGCCGGCACCTGAGAGCAGATGGAGACGTCAATGTTCAGCCGTAAACGATTCGCAAAGAGGTTAGCTCTCGCCGCGCTGGCGCTGGGCGCAATCGCTGCACCTGCATCGGCCGAAGGCCTGTCAGATCAACAGATTATCGACAAGCTGAAAGCACCTAAGCTGACCCGCGGCCTCAGCGGCGGCGTCACCGAGGCGCCTGCGCTCAGCGCCAGGGACACAGCCTTCATCAACCGGATCCGCAAGACGCGTTCGCTGTCGATCGCCGATCGCGAGCAGGTCGCGTCGATCGCCAAGACCCGGCCGGCCGTCGATCTCGAGATCAACTTCGACTACAACTCCGCTGCCGTGAGCACGACGGCAGAGCCGCAGCTGCACAGTCTGGGCAAAGCCCTGACGAGCGCCGAGCTCGCCGGCTCGGTGTTCATGCTCGGCGGCCACACCGACGCCAAAGGCACCGACGGCTACAACCAGAACCTGTCCGAGCGTCGGGCCGAGACTGTCAGGAAGTTTCTGACGGAAAATTACAAGATTCCCGCGGAAAATCTTGTGTCGGCCGGCTACGGCGAGAGCCATCTGAAGAACAAGAGCGATCCGACTGCAGCGGAGAACCGCCGCGTGCAGATCGTGAACATGGCCAAGGATGAAACCGCAAGCAAATAGACGTGGGCACCTGAAGCAGTAGGAGTAACGGTCCGGCTGCTTCGGCCGCCTGCTCCGCGCACCCTGCATGGCGATTGATCGGGCGCGTGGAAAGGTGCTAACTTTTTGTAGCGTCTGGAGATTCATTAAGCCACGGTCGCAGCGGTCCAGTCTGCGACGAAGGCGCAATCGAGTTTGAGGGGATCGCGCCGGACCCGCCGCGCACGATGGATTTATCGACAGCGATGAAGCGCCTTCTCACCATAGCGGCGGCGATCGGTTGGGCCTCCCTGGTGGTCGCCGTTCTGGTGACCATGGCTCCGAGCCAGGCGTTGGCTGAAAGGCGCGTGGCGCTCGTGGTCGGCAACTCGAATTACACCGCCGTTCCCCAATTGCCCAATCCGTCCCGCGATGCCGATGCGGTTGCCAAGATGTTCAAGGCCGCCGGCTTCGAGACGATCGAGACCTATCTCGATGTCGGCAACCTGGACTTCAAGCGCGCGATCCGGAAATTCGAAGATATTGCGATGGACGCCGACGTCGCCGTGCTCTTCTACGCCGGGCATGGCATCGAGATCGGCGGCACCAACTATCTGATCCCGGTGGACGCGCGGCTTGCGAGCGATCGCGACGCGCCCGACGAGGCGATCCCGTTGGACCGGCTGGTGCTGTCGGCGGACGGCGCGAAGAAGCTGCGGGTCATCATCCTCGACGCCTGCCGCGACAATCCTTACGCAGGCAAGATGCGGCGCGAGAGCCGCGCGGCGTTGCGTGCAGTGTCATCTGGTCTCGGCAAGGTCGAGCCATCAAGCACCGACACGTTGATCGCCTATGCCGCCAAGGCCGGCTCCACCGCAGAGGATGGCGAGCGCAACCATAGCCCCTTCACCGCGGCGCTGCTGAAGCACCTCACCGTTCCGGGCCTCGACCTCCGCTTGGCTTTCGGCCGCGTCAAGGACGAGGTGATGAAGACGACCAACGGTCGGCAGGAGCCGTTCGTGTATGGTTCGCTCGGCGGCGGCAATTACTCGCTCGTCGCCGCGCCCGCCGAAACTACGGGCGTGAGCACTCCGGCTGCGGCCGATGTGAAGGCCGACTACGATCTGGTCGAAAAGATCGGATCGCGAAAAGCGTGGGAGGTCTTTCTATCGACGCACAAGACCGGCTTCTACGCAGAGCTCGCGCGCGAGCAGCTCAAGAAGCTGCCAGAAGTCGCTTCGCTCGGGCCCGCCGCTGTCCCGCCGCGGCCGAGCCGAGGGCCCTCGACGCGTGAACTCATCGACTGGGAAAAGGTGAAGGACACAGGCGACATTACCGCGATCAAGAGCTTCATCTACCGCTACCCGGACTCCACGCTGGCGGTGACCGCACAAGCCAAGCTCGACGTTCTCGAGCAGGCCGCGCGAGAGCGTGAAGCGGCAGGTCGCGCCGAACGCGAGGAAGCCGAGCGCCGGCGCAAAGAGGCTGAGGCCACGAAGCGCCGCGAGGACGAAGAACGCCGCGCCGCCGCCGCCGAAGCCGCTCAGAAAGCGAAAGCCGCCGAAGCCGAACGCCGCGCGGAGGAAGCCCGGCGCAAGGCCGAGGAAGCCGCGCGCAACAAGGCTGCCGCAGAGGCCGAGAAGCTGCGTCTCGAAAGCGAGCGCGTCGCGCGGCAGGCGGAGGCCGAACGCAAGAAGGCGGAAGCTGCGGCCGCACAGGAAACAGCCTGCAAGAGCGAAAGCGAACGCTTCGATGTGATCGCCGCAAAAAGTGGTGAAGACGCCAGTGTCGAAGACCTGAAGCGCTTCGCAAAAGAGGTATCTTGCGAGCGGTTGAAGCCGCAAGTGACCGCAAAGCTCGAGTCCTGGACCATCAACACGCCGACGTTGATCAAGTCGGCGCAAACCGAGCTCGCTCGCATCAATTGCTATGGCGGCGCTGCGACGGGTGCGATGAACGATGCGACCCGCACTGGTCTCTCCCGCTACCTTGCGGTGAAAAAACGGCCGACGAACAATGTTAAGGTCACGCCAGAGCTGGTGTCGGAACTGAACAAGCAGGCGGCTCTCACCTGCCCGACCCTTTGCCCGCGCGGCGAAACGGCGCAAGGCACGAGCTGCGTCGCCGCGAAGCCTGCATCGACCAAGGCCGCCAAGCGTGACGAGCCCCGTCGCGAAACCAGACGTCGCGAGGCGCCGAGGCCGCAACAGCATCAGCGTCAACAGGCATCGAGCGGCGGCGGCGCCGGCCGCGCTGCGACGATGATCGGCGTCGGCTTCTGATCGTCGGCTGGCGAGCTTATGAGACGGATGATAATCTTTGACACAAAGGCGGCACCTTGCGCAGAGCAACAGGTCTCGCCGCAGAAGAGGTAGCGACGCACATGCGCAGGCAATTGCTCCGACGACCAGCAGTCGTTGCGGCGTCGGTTTTGGCGTCAGCATTGGCGCTGCCACCGGCAGCGCATGCAAACAATGGACAGGCGAAGTCGGCAATTGTCGCGCAGTCGTCCAGTGCGACCGCACGCGCCGAGCTTGCAACGCCAAAGCCCAGGCGCAGCCGCGGCCCGATCGCGCAACCGAGGCGAGACATTGCAGCGGTGGCATCGCCGACGCCACACCACTCCCAGTGCTTCCCATTTTGGTGCAGCGGCCGTCCGTTCCAATGGCTGGTCCTCGGCATCGGCTATTGAGAGGCCTCAGCACGGGACAGGCGCCGCGTGCAGCCTCGGCACACCGGACCTCAGGCCGCTGTTCCCGCTTCCCCGAACAATCGAATTGTCCTGCTGCTTTGCGGCGTTAGCTCGTGTCACAGTGACATCGGCGCGGTTTGATAAAGCAAATTGCCTGGGGTAAAGTTCGGGCAATATAAGCCCCGTTTGCGAGTATGTTTGAAGGCGTGAGCATGAGAATGCGCCTGGTTATGTTTTTTTGCCTGATTCTGTCGCTTGTCATGGTCAACCGCAGTGCCGCGGCCGACGCCAGATTCGCTCTCGTCATTGGCAATGCAAAATATCCCGACAGCGAAAGCCCGCTGAAAGAACCGATCAACGACATGCGCGCGATGGCCGACGAGCTGAAGCGCGCCGGCTTCGAGGTCGCCGTTGGCGAGAATCTTTCCGGCGAGGCGATGCGGCGCGCAATCAATGCCCTCTACGAGAAGATCAAGCCCGGCGCAGTGGCAATGATTTTTTTCTCCGGCTACGGCATTCAATCCGGGCGTCAGAGCTTCATGATCCCTGTCGACAGCGCGATCTGGGACGAGAAGGATGTCCGCCGCGACGGCATCAGCCTCGACTCGGTGCTGAGCGAGATGAACAGCCGTGGCGCAAGCGTCAAGATCGCGATCCTCGACGCATCGCGCCGCAATCCATTCGAGCGCCGCTTCCGCCAGTTCTCCACCGGCCTTGCTCCCGTCACCGCGCCGCGGGGGACGCTGGTGATGTATTCGGCGCCTCCGGGCACGGTGGTCAGCGATTCCGCCACCGATCGCAGCGCGTTCGTGACCGAGCTGTTGAAGGAAATCCGCGTCCCGAACCTGACCGCCGAGGAAGCCTTTCACCGCACCCGCGTCGGTGTTTCGCGTGTGTCCAAGGAAGATCAGATTCCGTGGTTCTCGTCTTCTCTCGCAGAGGAATTCTCGTTCGGACCGCGCACCCAGGCGACGCTTGATCCGAAGCCGCCGTCGCCCGAACCGAAGCTCATTCCTTCCGAACCGCGCGTGCAGGCACCTGAACCGAAGCTGACGCCACCCGAGCCGCGGGTCACC
Organism: Bradyrhizobium sp. LHD-71; assembly: GCF_031157255.1. Taxonomy (GTDB): domain Bacteria; phylum Pseudomonadota; class Alphaproteobacteria; order Rhizobiales; family Xanthobacteraceae; genus P52-10. The sequence continues at coordinate 144,147 of NZ_JAVIFX010000004.1, forward strand.
GCGCTTCCGGCTCCAGCTCCAAACGCGGCTCCGGCGCCACCGCAGGGTGCCGCTGCGCCGGCGCCCCCTCCAACGCCATCGCCTGCGCCGCAGCAGAGCGAAGCCGAAAAGCGCCTCGCCGCGATCAATGCCGATCCGGCCATGCAGGAGCTGACCAAGCTGATCGCCGCCAATGCGAATGATCAGGCAGCGTTCTACAAGCGCGGCCAGCTTTACGCGGTGAAGGGCGCGTATCTGCAGGCCATGAAGGATTTCGACGACGCGATTCGACTAGATCCGCGTGATGTCGAAGCCCTCAACAATCGCTGCTGGGTCAAGACCATCCTCGGCGAGTTGCAGGCGGCGCTGAAGGATTGCAACGACGCGCTGAAGCTGCGCCCGAATTTCGTGGACGCGCTCGACAGCCGCGGGCTCGCGAACTTGAAAATCGGACAGAACAGCAACGCCATCTCCGACTTCGACGCCGCGCTGAAGATCAGTCCCAAGCTCGCCTCATCGCTTTACGGCCGCGGCCTCGCGCGCCAGCGCAGCGGCGATGCTGCGGCCGGCGAGCGCGACGTCGCGGCTGCTCGCGCGATCGATCCGAATATCGCAAGCGAATTCGCAGGCTACGGGATTCGCTAGTTGCGCCTGTGCGGCAAAGCCCGGCTTTGAGCATATTGGCGGAAAAATCGAAGTTTGGAATGAACTTCGCGACGCCGGCCTTCGACCAATGACCGGGTGAAAGCCGTTTTCCGCATGCGGAGAGCGGGGCCAGCAGAGTTTGAGGGAGGAACGACCATGTCGATGGTGTTTGGGCATTGGGGAAGAACCGCGATCCGCTCGGCGTTCGCCACCGGGATCGCCCTGTCATTGTCGGTCGGAATGGCCGGTGCCGCTGACGATGCGACGGAGGACCAGATTCTCAGGGCGCTGACGCCAAAGCGCCTCACGCGCAGCCTTTCGGCAGCGCCGGCCGATACGACCAAGGCCGCCGAAGAAACGAAGTTCATCAATCAGATCAGAAACCGGACGACGCGTTCGCTTTCGGCCGGCGAGCGGGAGCAGATCGCCTCGATCGCCAAGGAGAAGCCGAGCATCGATCTCGAGATCACGTTCGAGTACAATTCCGCAAACATCAGCCGGAACGCCCTGCCGGCAGTCACCGCACTCGGCAAGGCGCTGACCAATCCGGAGTTGAAGGGCACGACATTCGTTCTCGCCGGTCACACTGACGCAGTCGGAGGCGATGCTTTCAATCAGGACCTTTCCGAGCGCCGGGCCGACTCGCTGAAGAAATACCTGATGGAGAAGTACGGCATCGCGGCCGCAGACCTTGTGACGGTCGGCTACGGCGAGGCCAAACTCAAGAATGCAAGCAATCCGACTGCCGGTGAAAACCGCCGGGTGCAGGTCGTCAACATGGCGGGCAGCAAGGTCGCTGGCCACTGAACTATGGCCTCGAGGTCCGACACAACATCGCGTCGGCGCCCCCTCGCGTGGGGGCGCTGATTGCGTCTCGCAATGCCGATCCAGACATGATTTAACGCGCCCATGCTCAAGGCTTTCACGTTCATCGCGCTGTCATCGACGCTGTTTGCGACCGTGCCGGCCGCACGCGCGGCTGACGAGACGAGCAAGTCCGGCAGTGCATCCGGCGGCGCGATCGTCATGGTTGTGAAGGCGACCAATGCATGTTTTTCGGACATGATCCGGGTGACCGGATTCCTGGTGCCGCGGCGTGAAGCGGTCGTCGCGGTGGAGCAGGAAGGCTTCCGCGTCAACGACGTCCTGGTGCGCGATGGCGACCAAGTGACAGAGAACCAGGAGCTCGTGCGCCTCGGCGGCCCGGCTGCCGCGGCGCAAGCCGCCCAACAGCAAAGCCGCGCGGGCGTGGTGACACTGCGCGCACCTGCCGCGGGCCGCATCATTCAATCGACTGCCCGGGCAGGCGCATTCGTGTCACCGCAACTCGGGCCGCTGTTTCGCATTGCGATCGACGATGAGATCGAGCTCGACGCCGAAGTTCCAAACGTTCACGTGCTGAAGCTCACGCCCAGCGCGACCGCACGCATCACCATCGACGGCGGCCCCGAAGTCTCAGGACGAGTCCGCGTCGTGGCCCCTGAGATCGATCGTCGCACCCAGCTCGGCAAGGTCAGGCTGTCGGTGCCACGCAATCCGGCGATCAAAGTCGGCATGTTCGCCCGCGCCACGATCGACGCCAACCGCAGTTGCGGCGTCTCGATCCCGAAATCGGCGCTCGATCATCTGAACGTTCAGGTGGTCAAGGACAACATCGTCGAGACGCGCAGAGTGCAGATCGGTCTGTTTTCGGACACCGATATCGAGATCAGGGAAGGCATCAAGGAAGGTGAGATCGTCGTCGCCAATGCCGGCACGTCGCTGCACGACGGCGACAAGGTCAAGACGATCTTTCCGGACGAGTTCGATCGGATACGGCGTTAGCCGGGACATGGTGCCCGAAAGCGGATGCTCCGTTTTCGGATTGGACGATGTCCAAGGTCAATGGATAGGCGGAACGAGGGATAGAGTGCTTCGATGGCTTTGAACATTTCGGCCTGGTCGATCCGTCAGCCTCTTCCGTCCGTCGTTTTTTCCATCATCCTGTTGATTCTTGGATGGATGAGTTTCACCAAGCTCGCCGTCACCCGTCTGCCGAATGCGGACATTCCCGTGATCTCCGTGGCCGTGTCGCAGTTCGGCGCAGCGCCCGCCGAGCTCGAATCGCAGGTCACCAAGACCATCGAAGACGGCGTGTCCGGCGTCGAAGGCGTCCGACACATCACCTCCTCGATCACCGACGGCTTCTCGGTCACGACGATCCAGTTCAGCCTCGAAACCAACACCGACCGCGCGCTGAACGATATCAAGGATGCAGTCACGCGCGTCCGCGGCAACCTGCCACAGAATGTCAACGAGCCGCTGATCCAGCGGGTCGACGTGGTCGGACTGCCGATCGTGACTTACGCCGCGATCGCCCCGGGCAAGACGCCGGAGCAACTGTCGTGGTTCGTTGACGACGTGGTGAAGCGCGCGCTGCAGGGCGTTCGCGGCGTCGCCCAGGTCGAACGCATCGGCGGCGTCGAGCGCGAGATCCTCGTTTCGCTTGATCCGGACCGGCTGCAGGCTGTCGGGCTCACAGCGATCGACGTGAGCCGCCGCCTGCGTGGCTCCAATGTCGACCTCGCCGGCGGGCGGGCAGAAATCGGCCGGAACGACCAGGCGATCCGCACGTTGGCCGGTGCACGTACGCTGAACGATCTCGCCGGAACAATGATCAGCCTTCCGGCCGGCGGCGAGGTGCGCCTCGACGATCTCGGGACCGTCACCGACACCGTCGCCGACCGCCGGACCTTCGCGCGGTTCAATGGCGAGCCGGTCGTCGCGCTCGGCATCAAGCGATCCAAGGGCGCGAGCGACGTGGTGGTCGCCAAGGCCGTGCAACAGCGGATCGACGAGCTGAAGACGACAAATCCGGAGGTCGATCTGCAACTGATCGACACCTCGGTCGACTTCACCAAGGGCAACTACGACGCCGCAATCAGCACGCTGTTCGAGGGCGCAGCACTTGCGGTCATCATCGTCTTCATCTTCCTGCGCGATCTGCGCGCCACGATCATCGCCGCGGTGTCGCTGCCGCTATCGATCTTCCCCGCATTCTGGGTGATGGATCTGCTCGGCTTCTCGCTCAACCTCGTGAGCTTCCTCGCAATCACGCTGAGCACCGGTATCCTCGTCGATGACGCGATCGTCGAGATCGAAAACATCGTGCGCCACATGCGCATGGGCAAATCGCCCTATCGGGCGGCGCTGGAGGCGGCCGATGAGATCGGGCTCGCAGTGATCGCGATCAGCCTCACCATCATCGCGATCTTCGCCCCGGCGAGCTTCATGTCCGGCATCGCCGGGCAGTTCTTCAAGCAGTTCGGCATCACTGTGTCGGTGCAAGTGTTCTTCTCGCTGCTGGCGGCGAGGTTTGTCACACCGGTGCTCGCGGCATACTTCCTGAAGCCGCACCATCAAGACGAGCCGCCGCCGGGCTTCATCCTGCGCACGTACAACCACCTCGTGAAATGGTCCGTACAGCACTATTACCTGACAGTTGTTCTAGGACTCGCGGTTTTCGCGCTGTCGGTTCTCAGCATCAATCTGCTGCCCCAGGGCTTCCTGCCTGCGCAGGACACCGCGCGTTCACTGCTGGCCATCGAGCTGCCGCCGGGGTCGCAACTCGCCTTCACCGAGAAGACCACCGAAGAAATCGTGACGCGCCTGCGCAAGCGTCCAGAAGTCAAAAGCGTCTTCGTCGACGGCGGGCGCGTGCCGCCCGGCACGGCCGAGGTTCGCCGCGCGGCGTTGATCATCAACTACACCCCGAAGAGCGATCGGGACATCACCCAGCGCGAACTCGAAATCGAGATCGGCAAGGACCTCGAGAACGTCCCCGACATCCGCTACTGGTTCCTCGACGAAAACGGCCTGCGCGCGATTTCGCTGATTGTCACGGGGGCCGAGATCGGCACGGTCAACCAGGTCGCCAACGAGCTCGCCGTCCAGATGCGGCGAATTCCGCTGATCGCCAACGTCACCTCGGAAACGGCGCTCGACCGGCCGGAGCTTCGCATCCAGCCGCGCGCCGATCTCGCCGCCCGCCTTGGAGTTTCGACCGAGAGCCTGTCGGAAACCATTCGCGTCGCCACGATCGGCGACGTCGGACCGGCGCTGGCGAAGTTCGACGCCGGCGACCGGCAGATTCCGATCCGCGTCCAGTTCGATGAAAGCGCACGCTCCGACCTGAAGATTCTCGAGCAACTGAGGGTGCCGTTCGGTGGCGGGCGCGGCAATGTGCCGTTGTCGGTGGTCGCCGACATCCGCCTCGACCAGGGACCGACCAGCATCAACCGTTACGACCGCGAGCGACAAGCGACCGTCGCCGCCGATCTCGTCGGCACCTCCGCGCTCGGCGACGCCATGGCGCAGATCAACCAGCTGCCGGTGATGAAGAGCCTGCCGAAAGGCGTGAAGGTCGGTCAATCCGGCGACGCTGAAAGCCTGCAGGAGCTTTCGGACGGTTTCGCCACCGCGATCAGCGCTGGGTTGATGATGGTCTATGCGGTGCTGGTGCTGTTGTTCGGCACTTTCCTGCAGCCGATCACCATCCTGTTCTCGCTGCCGCTGTCGATCGGCGGCGCCATCCTCGCGCTGTTGGTAACCGGCAAGCAGCTGACGACGCCGGTGTGGATCGGCATCCTGATGCTGATGGGCATCGTCACCAAAAATGCGATCATGCTGGTCGATTTCGCGATCGAATCGATCAAGAGTGGCATGAAGCGCGAGGATGCCATCGTCGATGCCGGCATGAAGCGCGCCCGGCCGATCGTCATGACCACCATCGCCATGTGCGCCGGCATGCTGCCGAGCGCGCTCGCATTCGGCGCGGGCGGTGAATTCCGTTCACCGATGGCGCTGGCGGTGATCGGTGGCCTGCTTTTCTCGACGTTCCTGTCGCTGATCTTCGTGCCGGCCATGTTCCTTTTGATGGACGACGTCGGCAATATCTTCTGGCGCATCGGCAAGAAGATCATCGTTTCGAGCGCGGATGCGGACGATCCGCCGCCGCCGTCGGATCACACAGAGGCGACGCCGCCCGCGGACGTGACCAAGATCGCATCGCACGGACGGACTTGATCCAGGGACACCGAGGTCGGGCGTCAGTCGTTGCGGGCTTCGGCGATCAGCCGCGTCATGTTCAACAGCTCGATGCGGCCGCGCTTGAGTTCAAGGATGCCATCGCGCCGCCATTGCTGCAGCTGGCGATTGACGCTCTCGCGCGCAGCGCCGACATAGACGCCGAGTTGCTCTTGCGAAATGCGCACCTCGGAGCCGAAATCTTCGGCCAGCGTGCAGAGCCGTCGCGCGAGGCGCACCGGCAACGGCTGCAGGACCGACTCTTCGAGCCTTTCGCTGGCAAGGCGGATGCGCTGGCAGAGCAGTTCGATCAGCTTGACCGCGACCTTGGGCTCGCGCTCGAGATAGACCATGAAGTCTCCGCGCCTCAGCACGAACAGCTCGGTCGGCTCGGCGGCGATCGCATCCGCGGTGCGCGTCTGGCCGTCCAGCACCGCGATCTCGCCGAACACGTCGCCCGAGCCCTGGAAGTTCAGTGTCAGGCGCGATCCGTCGCTGGCGCCTGTCTCGATCCGGACTTGGCCGCGGCGAATGCCGTAGAGGGCGTCGCCCACGTCCCCCTTCTGGAACAGCACCTCGCCTTCATCGAGTTGCACGGTGTGGCAAAGGGCAGCAATGCGTTTGAGCGCCTCGGATCCGAGGTCGGCGAACAGCGGGTTGAGGCTGAGCATGACCGCGAATTCGGACTGCTTGCCGGTGGCGACACTGGTCATGGACACGTCTGGACCCCCTTGCCTCATTGCCGCGCGGAATGTGCCATAAGTCACACAACTGCGCGACCAGAAAGGGCAATTTTTTCGTCGACCGGAGGTGCGGAATCCCTGAATCTGGCGGTCCTTTTGAACCTCGGTGGGCCGCGCAGCGCCAGACAACAACCTCCGCTCCGCCTGACAACGGTCCCCTTCCAGGGGTATGATTTGTTATGAAACTATTGAAACTTCTAGGCGCCGTCCTCGGCCTCTTGATCGTCGCCATTGGCGTGGCATTCGCGGTCGGAATTCCGGGCGGTTTCATTGCGGGAACAATCGAGGACCGGATCGAAAAGGAGACGGGGTACCAGCTCGACATCAATGGCGGCGCGACAATCAAGCTCTGGCCGCTGACAGCGGTGACGCTTTCCGACGTCACCTTGTCCGACCCCAGGAATCGCGACGTCCCGCAGCGCCTCCAAGCCGAGAGTATCCGCGCGGACCTGTCGCTGCGCAGCCTTCTGGCCGGCGAACCGCACGTCCGCGAAATCAGCGTCGTTCGCCCGGTCGTAAACCTGCAGATCGCGCGGGAGCGCACGCGACAGGTGACAACCACAAAGAGTTCGGCTTCGTTCGATCGGGCGCCGCTGACGATCGATCGGGTGGTGATTTCCGATGCGACGCTCGTCCTCAAGGACCCCCGTCATCACGTCGAAAGCAAGATCGAGAAGGTCAACGTTCAGGCGATCGCGACTCCGGAGCGCAAGCTCGAGCTGACGGCGGCCGCGGCAGCCGGCGCGCAGACATTCAAGCTCGAAGCGCAAACACCGATCCCGACAGGTCCGGTCGACGGCATGACCGCGCCAGTCGGATTCAAGCTCGAGGCGCCGGGCCTGCTGTCGCAGGCGCTGTCCGGCAATGCTGACGTCAAGTTCAGCGGCGCGACCATCAGCGTCAACAACCTGACAGGCATGTTCGGTGCGGCGCGCTTCGGCGGCGACGCCTCGGTCGAGGCGACGGCCAAACCGCTGGTCAAGGTCAATCTCGATTTCAAGCAACTCGACATCGATGCCCCCTCCGCAAACAATTCAACGCAGCCGCAAAGCTGGAGCGAGGAGGTCTTCAACCTCGACGGACTGAACTATGTCGACGCCGACTTTCGGGTTTCGACCGCGACGCTGAACATCGGTGCGCTGCGACTCGCGCCGGCAAAGATCGAGGGTTCGCTTGCCAGCGGCATCTTGAAAATGACGTTGAATGAACTCGGTCTTTACGAAGGAAAGGCCGCGGCCGGTCTCGCACTCGATGCATCCATTGCAAATCCGATCTACGCTCTCCGGGCCGACCTGCGCGGCGTGCGGGCACTGCCGCTATTGACAAACCTGGCGGATTTCACCTCGCTCGACGGCAAGATGCAGGCGCAACTCGATGTCCGCACGACCGGCCGCAGCCAGCGCGAGATGATCGCCAATCTGTCGGGAACGACCAATGTCGATTTTCAGGACGGCCAGATCCGCGGCATCAACGTCGCCCAGATGATCCGCAACCTGACATCGAGCACGTTGTCGGGCTGGCAGGAAAACGAAGTCCTGACCACCGACCTGACCGAGCTACAGGCAAGTTTCCGCATCGCGAGCGGCAAGGCCGAGACCCGCGACCTGCGTCTCGCAGGGCCGCTTGTCCGAGTCGCCGGCACCGGCGCCGCCGACCTCAATACGAAGTCGCTCTCCTTCCGCCTCGAGCCGAAGCTCGTGATGACGACGAAAGGCCAGGGCAGCGAAGTCGCTGATCCGATCGGCCTCGGCGTGCCGGTCATCATGGACGGACCGTGGGCCAGCCCGCGAATCTACCCGGAGATGGCGGGCATCCTCGATAACCCCGACGCCGCATTCGCGAAGCTGCGCGAACTGGGCCAAGGCCTGTTCGGCAGCGGCTCGTCGAGCGTTCAACCGGATCAGCCCGGGCAGACGGGCCAGGAAGGCAACAAGCTGATCGAGAACCTCGGCACGATCATTCAGGGTCTCACCGGTTCGGGCAACGGTCAGAGCAAATCGGGCAACGCAGCGCCGCAGCCGGGCCAGGCGCCGCCGGCAACACCGCCGGGCCAGGGTCAACCCTCGCCAAACACCCAGAGTCAGATCGACAGCATCATTCGCCAGTTGTTCGGACGATGAAAAACGAAATGGAGGAACTGAAGACTGCGGACACGGGCGAAAGCAGCGTGATCGCAAAGGCATTCAGGAATCAGGGATGACGGACGACGCAGGCAACAACTCGTTCCGCGGCCGCGGCCTGTTTGCCAAGTATGTCTTTTCGCTGGTCGGCCTGGTGCTGTTCGTCCTTGCGATCAACAGCGCAATCGAAACCTATTTCATCTATCGCGAGACGCAGGCGTCGCTGGTCAACGCCATGGCCGAGAAGGCGGATACGACGGCCTCGCGCATCCAGCAATTCATGGAAGAGGTGGAGCGGCAGATCAGCTGGGTGACGCGGGCGAGCTCGACCACGCTCGAGCAGCGCCGGGCCGACTACCTCTTGCTGTTGCGACAGGTGCCGGCGGTAAGCCAGGTCTTCCAGATCGACGGCAACGGCCGCGAGCAGCTTCGCATGAACCGGGCCACCGTCTCGGTCGGAAGCGGCGAGGACTTCTCCGGCGCGACCGGCTTCAGCGAGTCAGTCAGCAAGGGGCTCTGGTACGGCGAGCCGTTCTTTCGCGACAACCAGCCATTCATGACCATCGGCGTCGCGCATCCGCGCCGCGAAACGGGAGTTTCGGTCGCGGAAATCAATCTGCGGTTTCTTTCCGATTTCGTGACGAGCGGTCAGGCCGGCAAGGTCGGCACCGCCTATATCGTCAGCCCGAAGGGCGAGCTGCTCGCAAGCTCCGACACCAGCCAGACGCGCGGCGCGGATTTATCGTACCTGCCGCAGGTTGCGGCCCTGATCGGCACGACCCCGCAGAACCGGTCGACCGGAACGGGTGCAAACGGAGCGGCGGTGCTGGTTGCCGCCAAGGCCATTCCCGATCTGAAATGGTTCGTGCTGTACGAACAGCCGCTCAGACAGGCGCTGCTACCGATCAAGGACCTCTTGATCCGCGCCGGTGGTCTTGTCGCACTCGGTCTCCTCCTGGCGATGATCGCCGGCACTGTGCTCACCCGGCGGATGCTGGTGCCGATCCGCGCATTGCATGCGGGCGCGCGACGGCTGGCGGCGGGCAATTTCGGCCAGCACATCGAGATCAAGACGCGGGATGAACTGGAAGAGCTCGCCGAGCAGTTCAACCACATGGCCGACGAGATGCGGGAGTCCTACACGAGGCTCGAGCACAAAGTCGCCGAACGAACCGCGGATCTTGCCCAGTCCGTGCGAGAGTTGAAGGTTCTGGAAGAGGTCGGCCGTGCCGTCGCCTCCTCGCTCGATCTCAAGGCCGTGCTGTCGACAGTCGCCACGCGCGCCGCCGAGATCACCGGCGCCGATGCCGTCGTCATTTACGGTCATAACGCGGAAAAGCGGACATTCGAGCTCGCCGAGTCGATCGGTCTCACAGCGCACGGCCCCACCGAACATCTCGTCATCGACGAAGCAGGCAGCGTGCTGGGGCAAGCCGCGGCAAGCGGACAACCCATCGACATTTCCGACATCGCCGACGCGCCGGAACATCCGTTGAATGCGGTTGCGGCCGACGCTGGCTTCAATTCGGTGCTGGTCGTTCCGCTCGCCGATCAGCAGGGCGTGCTTGGATCGCTGATCGTGCTGCGCAAGGCAACCGGCGCCTGGGCGGCGAGCACGATCGGCTTGATGCAGACCTTCGCGCACCAATCCGTGCTGGCGATGCGCAATGCGCGGCTGTTTCATGAAGTCGATCAGAAGGGCCGCGAACTCTCGCTCGCCCACGACACGGTGCAGAAGCAGGCGGCCAAACTGCAGGAACAGACCGTTCAGCTCAAGGACTGGAACAAGTCGCTGGAAGAGCGCGTCGCGGCCCAGCTCGCGGAGATCGGCCGCATCAGCAAGCTCGAGCGATTCCTTGCGCCGCAGGTTGCGCAGCTGATCGCCTCGTCGGACGGACACGAGGCGTTGCTCGCCAGCCACCGCGGCGAGGTGACGGTCGTGTTTTGCGACCTGCGCGGCTTCACCGCGTTCACTGAAAGCGCCGAGCCGGAAGAAGTGATGAACGTGCTGCGCGAATATCACGTCGCCCTTGGCGAATTGATCTTCCGCTACGAGGGCACGCTCGACCGCTACGCCGGCGATGGCGTCATGGTGCTGTTCAATGCGCCGATCCCTCTGCCCGACCACGCCAAGCGCGCGGTCTGCATGGCGGTCGAGATGCGCGATGCGGTCGGCAAGCTGACGCAGAAATGGCGCAGCCGCGGCCACACGCTCGGCTTCGGCATCGGCATTGCCGTAGGCTACGCAACACTGGGGCAGATCGGGTTCGACCGCCGCCTAGAATATGCTGCGGTGGGCAGCGTCACAAATCTTGCGTCGCGCCTGTGCGACGAAGCGAAAGCCGGGCAGATCATCGTCAGCCAGCGGACCTACGGCATGGTGGAAGAATGGGCCGATGCGGCGCCGATCGACGACCTGAACCTGAAAGGTTTTGCGCGGCCCGTTCCCGCTGTGGAAATTCTGGCCTGGCGGGAGGGGAGCAAGGACACGATCTCGCCCGCAGTCGCAGGCGCAGCGTCTTGACGGGCCGGGCGCGCTTGGATGTCTGTTCGCAACAAACCCTCACCCCACTGCACTTGACGGAAAAACCCGATGCTGATGACCGGTCGTGAATGGATGAGCAGAGGCCAGTGCGCGCGCGCCGCCGTGCTCGCGGCCGCCTGCGTGTTGCTGCCGGAAATGGCCTTGGCGCAAGACAGCCCGAAAGGTGTAACGGTGACGGTCGTCAAGGCCGCGAAGGCCTGCTTCGCAGCGACCGCCGAGGTCTTCGGCGTGCTTCTGCCGGTCGAGGAAGTTGCCGTTACCCCGCCCCGCGAAGGCCTGAGGATTTCGCAGGTTCTCGTAGATCCCGGCGCGACGGTCACGTCCGGGCAGGCTCTGGTTCGACTTGCGCCGCCGGACGGCGCCGAAGTCACCCTTGTTGCACCGGCCGCCGGCACGGTCAGCAACGTCAGCGCTGTCGTCGGCACGATGGCATCGGCGCGCGCCGAACCGCTGTTCCGCATCATTGCGCGCGGCGAATTCGAGATGGTCGGCGATGTGCCTGCCAAGGACATGCCGGCGCTGGCGGTAGGTCAGGCCGCGACCATTCGGGTCGTCGGCGCTCCGTCGGTGCAGGGCCAGGTGCGCAGCGTCTCGTCGACGATCGACCCGGTCAGGCAGGTCGGCCAAGTGCGCATTCAGGTCACCACGCCGAAACCCCGCCTGCTCGTCAATGCCTCCGGCCGGGCCACGATCAAAACCGGCGAGAGCTGCAACGTCGCGGTGCCCCTGACGGCGATCCTTTACGGTAACGGCGGCGCGGTCATCCAGGTCGTGCGGCGGCAACGAGTGGAGACTCGCCAAGTCGAGGTTGGACTGACGTCCGCCAGGCAGGCTGAAATCAAGGAAGGCCTGGCCGAAGGCGACGTCGTCGTCGCGCGTGCCGGCGCACTGCTGCGCGAGGGCGATCCGGTCCGCACCGTCAACATCGACGACACTCCGACGAAATAGGGTGCGCATCGGAGCGAGAATCTCCTGTGCGCCTCAGTACGCATTGCCTGTTTGAAACAAAGCATGCGTAAAAGGGGTTTCCGGCTCCGGGGAGCTAGAGCCCGGACATTTGTCAGCAGCGCGCTCGAAGCTCTTCGACTGCCGCGCGAGGGCTGGTCAGCACCGGCAACTGGCTCGTCCGGGACACTGCCGCAAACGCTCTGGACGTCGAAAAGTGCGCCAGCATGATCGCGTCGCAGCCGTCGAGCCGCGGCGCGGCCTCGGCGAGCAGGCGATTGTGAGTGTCGGCGTCGCCTTCCTTGAGCGCAACCATGGCTTCCTCGACGAGAACCGTCTCGATCGAGGCCTGGGAACCCGTGGCCGCCGCCAGGGTGCGAAATTCCTCTTCCATCGAATCGACCGACGGTTTGAAGGTCGCGAGCATGCCGATCCGCCGCCCGGCTGCCAGCGCACGGCCGAACATGGCTTCGTTTGGCTTCAGGACCGGCCGGCCGGCCGACGCGGCGAAGGCGTCGATCGCCGAGCCAAAGGCGGAGCAGGTGTAGAGCACGCCATGCGCACCGGTGCTGAGCGCATAGCGTCCTAAGTCGGCGATGCGCCGTCGCATCGTCGGTGTGAGCGCCTCGTCGCGCGCCCGGTCGACGCTCAGCGAGTCATCAAAGACATTGACGAGGTCCGCATCCGGCCAGAGCTCGGCAAAAGCCTCCTTGACCGGATCGATCGCGACCGCCACCGCATGGATGAGAGCAATGCGTGTCACTTGAGCCTCCAGCGCTGGTTCTATTCGGGCAGATCAAGGCGCTCGAGCAGGTCGGAAAGCTCGCGCGCCCAACGCCGTTTGTGGGCGCGATGAATGTCCTGGGCGGTTTGCGGGTCGTTGCGCCGAACGGCTTCAACGACAGCAGCGTGATTCACATTCGAGTAGACCGGCTTCGCCCGCAGCTGCAACGTCATCAGGCGGAACCGGTGCGCTTTGTCGAGAAAGTTCTTCGCAACTTCGGCAAGATGCTGGTTGCCGCACAAAACGATCAGCAACGTATGGAATTCGTAGTCGGCCTGCGCCCAGGCCTGCGCGTCCTCGCTCTCCAGCGCGACATCCATTCGGGCGACTGCATCCTCGAGCAGCTTCAGATCGTCTGCCGCGATTCGTCGTGCGGCGAGGCGCTCGGCAGCTTGTATCTCAAGACACTCGAGCACCTCATTGATCTCTCGAACTGTGCGCTTGGAGAGCCGGGTGACCCGAAAGCCGCGTCGCGGCACGATCTCCAGAAAGCCCTCCTGTTCAAGCCGTACTGCGGCTTCGCGCACGGGAGTGCGGCTCATGCCAAGCATGACGGCGAGCTCTTCCTCCAGAAAATGCGCTCCGGGCGCGAGCTCACTGCGCAAAATCTTGCGCTTCAGCTCGCCATAAGCCGTCTCGGTCATCGAGCGACGTTCGGAACCGGACTCCAACATCGTCTTCACTGACCTCGATTTTGCTTGGTGGTCTGGCACGAAGGCCACGCGCACGGCTTTGGAGCCGTGAGTTGACTTACCATGGCCGCTATGGTTCGATCAATGTATACGAAAATTATAATAACAAATGCACAAGCACGGGGAAACGCCATGAGGATACGTCCGCTCATCCTTGCCGCGCTCGTCATGAGCGCCGTGTCGTCTCCCGTTTGCGCACAAAACCTGCGCTTCACGTTTGCTACGACCAATGGCCTGCAGGACTTGAGCTCGCAGGCCATCCTGCGCTGGAAAGACGAACTGGAGAAGCGCTCGAACGGCCAGATCAAGATGGAGTTTTCGTCGGGCGGCGCCCTTGGCGGCGATCAGGAACTGCTGCAGCAACTCGCGACGAACGAGGTGCAGATGCACATCGCCGGGCCCGTCGTCGTCCACCGCCTTCTCAAGGAATATCAGTGCCTGGAGGCAGAGTACGTCTTCAAGGACGAGCAGCATGGATTCCGCGTATGGACCGGCGCGCTGGGCAAGGAGGTCTCGGACAAGCTCAAGGGGCGCTACGGCATCGAGATCGTCGGCATCGGCGCACGCGGCGCACGGCATATCACTGCGAATAAGCCGATCCGTGAGCCCGCGGACCTGAAGGGGGTCAAAATCCGAGTGACGAATCCGCTCCGCAGTCAGGTGTTTTCGGCCTATGGCGCTCTGCCAGGACCGCTGCCCGTGTCGGAGCTCTACGGCGCCCTGCGTCAGGGCGTCTTCGACGCCCAGGAAAACCCGATCCCGACGATCTTCGGTGACCGGCTCTACGAGGTTCAGAAAACGATCAACCTCACCGGACATGTGTGGAGCTACAACGTCATCACAGCAAACAGTAAATTCCTCGCAAGCTTGAAACCTGATCAGCGCAAGATATTCGATGAGACGCTGAAGGAAGCTATCGACCGGTTGAATCAGGCGGTCGCAAGCGAGACTGATGATCTTATTGCGCGCATGAAGAAAGACGTCGGCACCGAAGCCGTGCCGGCCAGCATAGCCGCTTTCCGCGACATCGCCATGCCCGTCGTTGAAAAGTTCGCCCAGGCAAACTGCCGGGCGGGCCTTCTGGACGATATCCGCAAGGCCGCACAGTAAGCGCCGTCCTCGAACAACCAAGCAAGGCCATGACTGACGCTGTGACGCCAGAGATCGCTGACACGCCCAAACCCAATCCCGTGCTGGCATGGACTGACGGCATACTCGAAGGGGTCGGCGTCACAGGCTTTGTGGCGATGATGCTGGCGACTTTGCTGCAGGTGATCGCCCGGTACATGGAAATCTCGATCGACTGGACGGAGGAACTGGCGCGGATCTTGTTCCTCGCCTCGATCATGATCGGTATCGCGCTCGCGATCCGACGCCGGCAACATATCGCGGTCGACTTTATTTATGCGGCCGCATCTGCGCGTATTCAGGCTTTGCTTTCGGTGGGCTTCGACCTCGCAACGCTTCTGTTGCTGATCGTCTGGCTTCGCGGCGCCTGGATTCTGATCGAATTGAACGCCGGAACGACGTTCGTCACCGTGCCCTGGCTTCCGGTTTCACTGCTCTACGGTGTGGAAGCCTTCGGAGCGGCGCTGATGATCCTCTTCGTGCTCGCCGATCTCGTGAGACGCTTCGAGGTAGTGCGGGGACGGAGCGCCACGTCATGATGGTTGCGCTGGTCGCTCTTCTCCTCATCATCGTATTGATCTCGCTCGGCATGCCCGTCGGATTCGCTGCCGGCTTCGCAACGCTCGGCGGCGCAGCCTGGTTTTTCGGCGACCTTTTCGATCCCCGCGTCGCGACCATGATCGCGCGCACCGCGCTCGACAAGATGAACGACTTTCTTCTGCTTTCGATTCCATTCTTTCTCCTGGCCGGCCGGTTGATGAATGTCGGCGGAATTACAGAGCGGTTGTTCGATTTCGTCGCGGTTCTGGTGAGACCGATCCGCGGCGGACTAGGCCACGCGAACGTGCTGGCCAGCGTGCTGTTCGCGGGCATGTCGGGATCCGCCACGGCGGACGCCGTCGGGCTCGGCCAGATCGAGATCAAGGCGATGACGAAAGCCGGCTACGACCATCGCTTCTCCGCCGGCATCACCGCGGCTTCCGCGCTGCTCTCGCCGATCATTCCACCAAGCATCGTGCTTGTCGCCTATGCGGTGCAGGCGCAGGTCTCGGTTGGCGCCCTGTTCTTCGCAGCGATCGTACCCGGCCTTTTGATGGCCGCCATCTTCATGGCATGGGTCGCG
The DNA here is from genome assembly GCF_031157255.1 of Bradyrhizobium sp. LHD-71. Classification (GTDB taxonomy): domain Bacteria; phylum Pseudomonadota; class Alphaproteobacteria; order Rhizobiales; family Xanthobacteraceae; genus P52-10. Next base: position 159,915 of record NZ_JAVIFX010000004.1, read on the forward strand.
TATTGCGCAAAGAAATACGGCTTCCCCGCCGGATCGCGCGCGACGCTGTCTGAGGTATGGTTTGCATTCCGACGCGCGATACTGGCGATCCTGACGCCGGCCATCATCCTCACGGGCATCTATAGCGGCCTCTTCACCCCGACCGAAGCGGCCGCAGTGGCGGCACTCTACGCTTTGCTCATCACCGGCTTCGTCTATCGCGAAGTGGGTTGGGGTCGCATTCTCACCGAGATCCGCGGCACGTTCATCGACACCGCGGTCATGATGATCATCATCGCGTTCACGTCAGTGCTTGGGGTGGTCCTCGTCCGCAGCGGGGTACCAGCCGATTTGGCCCGCTTCCTTGCAAGTCTGACCGAGAGCCCTGTCGTGCTGCTCCTGCTTCTGTTGGTGCTGTGGCTGGTCGTTGGACTCGCAATGGACCAGACGCCCGCGATTCTGATCCTCACACCGATCCTCATGCCGATCGTGCATCAGTTCCAGATCAACGAAATCCATTTCGGCGTCATCATGGCGTTGGCGCTGACGCTTGGGCTGCTGACTCCCCCCACCGGCATGGTGCTCTACGCGCTGATCCGCGTTACGGGGCTCGGCTACGAACAGTTGGTCAAGATCGCGATGCCCTACACGCTGATGCTTATCGGGCTCGTCGTGGCGCTTATCCTGTTCCCGGACCTGACACTCTTTCTCCCGCGTCTGCTTGGCTTCAAAGCCGCCGGCTGACATCTGATTGATCGGACGATTCATGAAACTCCTCGTTCTCCCCGGCGACGGCATCGGTCCTGAAATTACCGACGCGACGCTGGCAGTGCTCGCCGCCGCTGATCGGCGGTTCGGACTCGGGCTCACGTATGAGACAATGGACATCGGCTGGGCGGCCTATCACCAAACCGGCACGACGCTTCCGGACGCAGTTCTTGATGCCGCACGAACGGTCGACGGCGTCTTGCTCGGTCCCATCTCCCATCTCGACTATCCGCCGAGGAACGAAGGCGGGGTCAATGTCTCGGCGGCGTTCCGAACCAGACTCGACCTCTATGCCAATGTCCGGCCGGCACGCACGCGACCCGGCGTCCCTCACCGTGGCACGGACATGAATCTCGTGATCATGCGCGAATGCACCGAGGGGATGTATCCCGACCGCAATATGCATAAAGGGTCGGGCGAGTTCATGCCGACGGAGGACATCGCGCTATCACTGCGCAAGATCACGCGCCCCGCCTGCCGGCGCATCGCCATCGCGGCGTTCGAACTCGCGAGACGGCGCGAGAAGCATGTCACAGCCGTCCATAAGGCGAACAACTTCATTCTCACGGATGGTCTTTTTCTCGAGGAGGTCCGCGCAGTCGCCAGCGGCTATCCCGATGTCCGTTTCGACGAATACATTGTCGACGCCATGGCGGCGTGGCTCGTGCGCGACGCCTCGCGCTTCGACGTGATCGTCTCGACCAACTTCTACTGCGACATTCTTTCCGACCTCGCCTCGGAGCTGTCAGGCGGTCTGGGGCTTGCCGGATCGATCAACGCCAATGAGACCAGATGCGTCGCACAGGCTCAGCATGGATCAGCGCCTGACATTGCGGGGCAAGGCAAGGCCAACCCGACATCGCTCATCCTTTCCGCAGCGATGCTGCTCGATTGGCTCGCGGAGAAAAGCGGCGCATCCGAGCCGGCGCGAGCCGCGCAAGCGATCAATGTGGCGATCGATCAAGCTTTGGCAAGGGTTGAGACGTGCACGCCCGACCTGGGCGGACCGCTGAGCACCGCTTCGTTCGGAAAAGTTGTCAGCGATGGTCTTCTGCGAGAACCATCGTGACATCGTTGCAGGTCCGGCGTGTTGCGCTTGCTGGCGCCGGCATGATCAGCCGACATCATCTGGTCGCGTGGCGCAAGGTCGAGGGGGTCGAGGTCGTCGCACTCGCGGATGTCGATGTTGAACGCGCGGCTGATCGAGCGCGCGAATTCAACGTCCCGGCAATTTATCCGGATCTCGCTACGCTCCTCGCAGTGGAGAAGGTCGACGTCGTCGATATCGCCAGCCCGCGCGCGACGCATGCCGACCTCGTGCGCCTTGCTGCCGACCATGACGTCGCCGTCCTGTGCCAAAAGCCTTTGGCCACGACCTTCGACGAGGCGAAGCATCTTCAAGCCGATATTGCCGGACGGGTGCGGGTGATGGTTCACGAGAACTGGCGCTTTCGCCCCGCCTATCGACGCATTCGCCGCTGGCTCGATGAGGCGGCGCCAGGTCGGCTCTTGCAAGGGCGCATATCCGTGCAGAGTGCGGGCCTTCTCCAGGATGAGATGGGACGTTACCCCGCATTGGAACGCCAGCCCTTCTTCAGCACAGAAAAACGGCTCCTGATTGCGGAGACGCTCATTCACCATCTCGACGTGGTGCGCTGGCTTGCCGGTCCGTTGCACATCATTGCCGCAAGTGCATTGCGCACCAGCAATCTCGTCGTCGGTGAGACTTGCGCGACGCTCCTTCTCGAAACTGGGCATGGAGCGCCGATAACGATCGAGGGCAATCTCACGATCCCAGGCGCGCAAGCAGGCAGTAGCGATGATGTGGTTCTCGTGTTCGAGCGCGGCACCGCCCGGTTCTCATCCAACCGCCTTGAGCTCCGCGGCGTGATGCCGGAGACGGCATCGTTTGCTTTTGCCGAATCCTATCAGGCGAGCTTCGACGCAACGATCGCTCATTTCGTTGAAACGTTGCGCTCGGGTGCGCCGTTCGAGACCGATGTTACGGACAATCTCAAGACGCTGCGCCTCGTCGAGGAGGCCTATCGCCTGGTCGATCCGGTTCAGAACCTGACCTGACCTGACCTGACGCTGTCAGCTGCCGCTCTTTGCCGCCGTGCCGAAGCGGACTTCCTCGATCAGCGAGGACGATATCGTCGGGACCTGCTGGCCATCGGAACTGCGCGACACCGCGTTGCGCGTCCGCGCGAAGACCTGCTCGGCGCTAACGCCTTGCGTGTTCATGTTCTTCAGCAGTTCGGAAACCAGCACGCTGTTCTCGCCCTGCGATTCGTCGACTACCTTGCCGGGAGTCGCCGATGACAGGATCAGCGCATTCTGCGGCGCGTCGATTGCAGCCAGACCGCGCGAATAGGTCCGGAAGCGGCGCTCGAACGGATTGCGGCGCGAAGCGTCGAGCACGACGAGACTGGCGCGTGCACCCCTATCCTTCAGCGCATCCAGAATCGACTCAATGCTGGTGCCTTGTCGGCGGACGTCGCCTTCCTTCCAGATCGCGGCATCGACCGGGATCATGTAGCTTTCGCGCCCGGCCTGGATGCCGTAGCCCCCATAGAACAGCATCACGACGGAGTCGCGCTGGACCTTTGAGGTGAGGCGATCGACCGCTCTCTGCAGATCCTCCCGGGTGGCATCCTCGACCACATCGACCTCGAAGCCGTCCTGACGCAGCGCTGCCGTCAGTGCCCGGACGTCGTTGATCGGCTGGGCGAGCGGCGCGTTGGCATCGGGATAGCGGCTATTGCCGATCACCAGCGCGAGGCGGGAGGCCCGGGCAGCGTCCTTCTCCGCGACCTGGCCGCCGATGTTGGCGACCGCCGCGCGAGCGTCGTTGCTGATCTTGTTGAGGGCAGCGTTGGCTCCAAGGCCAAGCGAGATCACGGTGCCAATAGCGGCAGCCGCAATGACAAGCGAGCGGCGGGAAACGCCAAGCTTGCTCAGGTCCATGGACTTCTTCCTCTCAAACCTAAGCACGCGACGAATACTCGCTGTCCCTTGCCACAGGCGGCGTGATGGAAAATTTTGCGTTTCCGGTGCCGGAAAAATGTGCTCATTTTGCGGCGTCGCAACATTAGCAAACCCTTAATACTCTTGGCAAACTTTCCCTGATGGGCAGTTTACGTTTGGTATATGGGCGCGCAGGCCCGGTTCAGGTTCCCGCGTTCTTTTGCGCCGGTCGCCGCCTGGATGGAACCTCGTTTTCAAAGGCCACAGGCGAGCTGGTAGCGAGGCTGCCTTGAGACCGGTGCAAATTCTGTGACCCTCCTCACAGTCACCCTCTTGAAGATTTTCAGCAATGTCAGCAGCTTGGCCGCGTCATCAGCGACCAGGTATCTGCGAAGCTCCGATTTTCACGAGCAAATGACGACACGCGTCAGACATGCGATAGTCACATCCGGAAGGGGACGGGCGCATTTATGAGAATTCCTGACATGGCGGGCGCGGCGTTTCGGGCGCTGACAGCCCGGAAGGACGGCCCTTCCATCTATGACGTGTGTGACCCTGTCCTATTGAACGGGCACACAGGCGACGAGCATCTCGGCAAATTCTATCGAACGGCGCTTCGGAACCCGGCGCTGATGGCCTTGTTGCGGCGGGCGGGCATTCCGGAGCTCGGCGACGAAACGCGGCTTGCGACGTTGCGAAGCGCGCTGGCGCAGGCGCGCGACGAGGAAAATCCCGATTGGGCCGAGATCGGCCGGCCGTTTGCGGAGCTGCTCGATACGATCGAGCTCAACCATCCAAAACCGAAGCCGCTGACGACGTCAGGGCAGCTGCCCAGCCAGTCGGAAATCGACCGGATCATCCGCAGCTGCGGCAAGCACCTTCTGAAATCGTTTGCCCGCAATGGATTCCTTCCGACCTATGCGGCCTTCAATCTGATCGGCGACCCGGATTTTCGGGGACGTGAGCTGATCAAGGCCCTGACCGGCCTGAACGCGCGCGGCTACAAGAATTCCACGCTGCTGTTCAACCTCGCACGCGTGTTCATTGCGCGTTCGGCCGCTAGCAACGTCATCAATCCCCGCTGGAAGGGGATCGCCGAGCCGATGTGGGAGCCGGTACAAATCCGTCATCGATCGGCCTATTACGACGCCTTCTTCATCGAGGCGCTGCTCAGCTTTGTCGAAACGGGCTTGCCGTCCGACGAGGAATCCGCGACCGCGCGCCGCGCCATTGCGGAGATGGTCGAATTCTGTCTTGGCGCCAGCCGCGAGGACGTTCAATCGCAGGATGGTGCAAGGTTCAGCGTCGTCACGGCTTTGGCACCGCCACCGCATCCGCGCTTCTCTCGCTTCTTTGCGCAGATCAAAGAAGAACTTGGCTTCGGCATCTACGTGCCCGATTGCGACACCACCGCATGCTCGTTCTCTGCGGCGACCCAGGCTGGCTCCGACGATCCGATCCTCAATCAGCCGCTGCTGGATTTCTATGCCGGCTATCAGGTGCGGCCCGGCAGCAACGAACCGCTGATCACGGTGCCGTTGAACGACAACATCGCCTATGACGGCGCGATCGCGACTTGGATCGACAATCTTGCCGGCGAACGCCCCTACGGCAACGACCTCGATCCGACGTTGAACCTCGATGTACTCGAAGTCAGCTTCCGCAATTGCGAGCGCTGGAAGATCCTTCAGACGCCGTCGCGCCTCGAGACCATTCAACGCATCGTCGGCTTCCAGCGCAGCATCGTCGAGAGCGGCGCGTTTACCGACCCGCGTTCGCACATTTACTACCTGCCCGAACTGTATTCGGCCTATTTCGGCCGCTGTTACGCTGCGTTCCGCGCATTGCCCGAGGTAACGCAGCGGATCATCGATCCTAACGATACGTTCTCCATGATACGACGCGCAGTCCTCGCCTACGTCGAGGAAGAGCTGATCACCAAGGAGATGAACGCGTTCGATGCGGCGCTCGCGTTACTGGCGCTCGGTCATCTCGGCGCAGATCGGCAGAGCTTCGCACCGGCGCTTCGCACCATTGTCGAGAGCTTCGGCGAAGGCAACTTCCGCGCGCCGTTCAAGGCTTACGAATGGAATAAGATGAAGACCCCGACGCGAATTCTTGTCGGAGGCCCCGAGGTGACGTCGGCGTTCGTGTTGATGGGACTGGCGGTCGCAAGAGCTGCGCTTCAGCCTCATATACAGCACTCTTGAAACACAACATCACTGTTCCTGACGAGAACTGACATTTGCCTTCATCGCAAGGCGACGATGTCGAAATTTCTATTGTCTCGATTTCGATCTGTGAAATAGATTGCGCGCACCAAACGACCAGTGCGGGCCCCTCTGACAGCTTCAAGAGCAAGCTGTGATGTCGGACTGGACGATGCCGACGCGGCCCGCGGATCTGCACCCTGGATCAATCAGCCGCTCTGCATCGATGCACGTTGTTTGCAGTCGCAAGAGGCTGAATCCGGCGCGCCTATACAACAACCCAGCCGACGGCATGAATGCCGCAGCAGTGGAGGACAGATCTTGGATATGCATCAAACCGCGTTCTGGCTCGCAATCGGCCAGATCATCTGGATCAACATCTTGCTGTCGGGGGACAACGCCGTCGTCATCGCGATGGCGTGCCGCTCGCTGTCGGACCGTGCGCGCCTGTGGGGAATGATTCTCGGCGCTGGCGTAGCGGTCATCCTGCGCATCATCTTCACAGGCATCGTTACGACTTTGATGAACATACAGTTCCTCAAAGCCGCCGGCGCGATCGCGTTGCTCTATATCGCTGTCGATCTCATCAAGCCGAAGGCGCATGATGACGAAGGCCAGATCAACGCGGCCGATACGCTGCTCAAGGCGATGATGACGATCGCGGTGGCCGACCTCGTCATGAGCCTCGACAACGTCGTCGCCATCGCTGCGGTTGCAAAGGGCAGCTGGCTGCTGTTGCTGATCGGTCTCGGGATCTCAATTCCGATGATCATCGCGGGCAGCGCAATCATCATGGCGATGCTCGACCGCTTCCCGGTACTGGTCTGGGCCGGTGCAGCATTGCTCGGCTGGATCGCCGGCGAGCTGTTCGTCACCGATGTCGGAGTAGCCGGTTATCTCGGCGCGGAAGCCGCACATTTCTACGAGAAGCCGTTTGCGATCTTAGGCGCCCTGCTCGTCCTCGCGATCGGCGTCTGGCTTCGCTACGGCCGACGTCAGCCGGCGGTGGCCGATTCTCATCAGAGCCAGACCTGAAGCTGAGCGGCGGCTCCACGAAAGATCAAGAAACGTTGTCGCGCCCCGTTCGGGGCGCGATTGCGTTGCGGCCGACGTTTGCTGTCGTTCAGACGAACGCTGCCAGCTGTGGCACGAAGCGGCTGACATGCTCCATCGATTCGGCGAGCATGAATTCGAGTTTCTGATCGAGCACGACCCTGAAGGCGCAAAGACCGATCAGCGACCGGGCCACAAACGCAAACCGATGGGGCTTTGTCAGCATCCTTGCGGCCGCATCTGCGATGCGGTCGAGACGGGTGTCCTCAGCAATCACGCAACCGGAGCCGTCTTCGAGCACGTAGAGCCGGCCGATACGCGTCACGCACATCGTGCAGTCCAGGTCGGGAGCCTCGCCGACGATGTAGAACTGGGGATCGCCGGTTTCGGTCTTGCCGACGCTCCAGGAAGCCCGACCGCGCTGCGAGCCGTGCGCGGAATAGAGCGATACCAATTGCTGCAGTTCGTTCTGGCGCCAGCAATGCGGGCGCTCCGGCACATGGAATGCAACGACGTTCTGCGCTGTCATGGTTGATCCTCGAACAACAGCCGATGAAGCTCCGGGTCGTAGAACTCGAGCAGCTTGCGCGCGAACAACGACGGGGATTCGCCAAGCGCCCTTGCCCATCCCTCCATCGCCTCGGTCGGTACGCGACCGAACCCATTCTCCACCTGCGAGATGAAAGTGTAGTACTTGAGGCCCAGTCGGTCAGCGAGTTCGACCTGCGACAAACCAGCCCGGTTCCTCAATCCCTTCAGCCACGCTCCTGCCTGCTTACGCTTAAGCTTTGCCTCAGGTTCCGCCCGCGCGAAGTGCATCGGCTCCTCCGACTTCAAAAGGCCTTGATCGGTTTGTTGTTTCAAGTGTACTAAACTATCCATCACTGAAGTTGTCTGCGCGAATTTGGACTTAGCATAAGTTCTGCATGTATCAAACCTCGCCGCAGCACTGAAGTCGATCGCCGCCATAGTTCCGGCAACGCCGGAGTGACATGCCTCGCGATGAGCCCTCACGAAAACCAACGAATCTGAACAGGGACCGAACCGACCCATGGCCGAGCTTCTTACTGCCCAGGCGCTGAGCGCACTGTTGCAGGTCATCATGATCGACCTGGTGCTTGCCGGAGACAACGCGATCGTCATCGGACTTGCCGCTGCGGGCTTGCCGCAAGAGCAACGCTCGAAGGCGATTCTGATCGGCATCATCGCAGCGACAGTGCTTCGCATCGCATTCGCCGGCGCAACCACGCAACTACTGCAGATCGTCGGTCTGCTCCTCGCCGGCGGATTGTTGCTGCTGTGGGTTTGCTGGAAGATGTGGCGTGAGCTGCAGGCCCAGCACGGCGAGGAAGCGGCGACCGAAGAGGCGTTCGACGTGGACGTCAACCCGGACGGCACCGCGTCTGTCCGCGGGCCGCGCAAGACGCTGGCGCAAGCCACCTGGCAGATCATCATCGCCGACGTGTCTATGTCGCTCGACAACGTTCTCGCCGTTGCGGGCGCGGCACGCGAGCATCCCGGGGTTCTCGTGTTCGGCCTCGCGCTTTCGATCGCCTTGATGGGCATCGCGGCAAGCTTCATCGCCCGCCTGCTACAGAACCACCGCTGGATCGCCTATGTCGGTCTTGCCGTCATTCTCTATGTGGCGCTCGAGATGATCTATCGCGGCACCTTCGAGGTTTTGCCGCATGTTACCGCGCTGGCGCAGTAGCGGAAATAACCATTGAACGAAATTGATCGCGGCGCGAAAGCGCCGCGATTTTTTTAGGACGCAGATGACGGCGCGAGCCCGGTCGACGACCGCTGCCGCCCGTCGATCATCAGCACGATGACTGCAGCAACGATGCAGAGTGCACCGGCCGCGAAGAACGCCGGCAGATAGGTGGCAAGCATCGTTCGCGAAAAGCCCGCGGCGAAAGCTGCCAGCGCGGCGCCGATCTGATGGCCGGCGAAGATCCAGCCGAACACGAGGTTGGCCCGTTCGGCGCCAAATTTCTGCGCCGTCAGCCTGACTGTCGGCGGCACCGTCGCGATCCAATCCAGCCCGTAGAAGACGGCGAACACCGAGAGGCCGAAGAAGGTGAAGTCCGTAAACGGCAGGAAGAGGAGCGACAGCCCGCGCAGACCGTAGTACCAGAACAACAGCCAGCGATTGTCATAACGGTCTGCCAGCCAGCCCGACGCGATGGTGCCGACGAAATCGAAGACGCCGATCGCCGCCAGCAGGCCTGCGGCCTTGGTTTGCGACAGGCCAAAGTCTACGCACATCGGGATGAAGTGGGTCTGGATCAGCCCGTTGGTGCTGGCGCCGCAGATAAAGAACGTCCCGAACAGAATCCAGAATGCTCTTGTGCGCGCGGCGTCACGCAGGGCTCCGAACGCTGCGGCTGTGACCGATCCGGATGCGCGCGGCGGCGCAGGCGGCGGCAGACCTTGATGGCCGTAGGGCAGCAGGCCGACGTCCGACGGACGGTCGCGCATCACAAGCAGCATGACAAGTGCCGCGCATCCGACTGCGGCACAGACCGCGATCAACGCCACCCGCCAACCATAGTCGACCGCAAGCGTCGTGAGCAACGGCAGGAAGATCAACTGTCCGGTCGCAACGCTTGCCGTCAGCACGCCGACGACGAAGCCGCGCCGGGCGACGAACCAGCGCGTGGCAACGGTCGCGCCGAGCACGAGCGCCGTCATTCCCGTTCCGACGCCGACGCCGATGCCCCATAGCAACAAAAGCTGCCAAAGACTGGTCATCCAGAGCGACGTCACGAGCGAAATGGCCACGATCGATTGTGCGATCAGCACGATCCGGCGGACACCATACTTGTTCATCAGCGCCGCCGCGAACGGCGCCATGATGCCGAACAGAAAGAAGCGGATCGCCAGCGCTGCCGAGATATCAGACGTCGACCAGCCGAACTCCTGCTGTAGCGGGATGATGAAGATGCCGGGCGCACCGACCGCGCCGGCCATGATGAGACCCGACAGGAACGTGGCGCCGGCGACGATCCAGCCGTAATGGATTTTCTGGAACGGCGTCTCGGCGGGCGTAACGGAGGTCATGGGCACGTCTCGCAAATCATCTATTATATTATAATCATAATATGACTAACACGCCGCGCCCTATTCGCAAAGGGTTTGCTCGCAGCCTGACAACGTGGAGGGAAAGGGGATCCGCTATCGCGATCGAAACGGAGCAAATTCAGCTTTGAGCCAACCACACTGCCGCGTTGGATTGCGTCAAGTGTTCGCGGCGGTCAAACGGCGTCGCTTCTTCGAACGGCTGTACCGCGCAAAGACGCCCGACCTTGCCTCGCTGGCGATGACCGCCGAGGGCCAGTCCTTCCTTGGCTAAATCACCACAAGGACTTCTGCGCGCGCTCGGGCCAAGCGCGGTCGTACTCCTCGCCGCCGACGCGATTGTCGCTCATGCTGGCGAGAATCTCGCCCGGGCTCGGCAGGTCCTGCGCCCGCAGATACTTCGCCGGATTCCAAAGATCGGACCTGACGATTGCGCGGGCACACTGGAAGTAGATCTCGTCCACGGTCATGACCACGACCGAGCGCGGCGCCTTGCCTTCGGTCAGGAACGACTCGCAGAGCGCTGGATCGACAGAGACATGGGCGCGCCCGTTGATCCGCAACGTGCTGCCGACGCCAGGAATCAGGAACAACAGTGCGACACGCGGGTCCCGCACGATATTGCGCAGCGAATCGACGCGGTTGTTGCCGCGCCTGTCGGGCATCATCAGCGTCTTTTCGTCGTGAATGCGGACGAAGCCCGCAGCGTCACCCCGTGGAGAACAATCCAGACCCTCAGGACCGCCGGTTGCGAGCGCAGCAAACGGCGAGGCATCGATCAGCTTGCGGTATTTCGGCGTAATGCGGTCGGCGACCTTGACGGTCGACGCATCGTTGGGCTGCCCGTAGATCGCTTCCAGCTCTTCAACAGATGCAATGATCGACATCGTCCTCTCCGCTATCCTGTGCGGCGCCGTTCTAGCGTTCGACGGCTGGCGCAGCAAGATGGCCGGCCACCCAGGAGCTAAATTCCCGCGTCATTGCGAGGCATAGCCGTTCGAAGAACGGCGTCGCTTCGCTCGCCTATGGGGCGACGAAGCAATCCAGCGCGGCATTGGTCGCAACTGCCGACAGGATTGCTTCGCTCGCAATGACGATTGCGCTACTTCGCCTTCAAGAACTCGGCTACGTCCAACAGCACGAATTCGTTGTCGTCGGCCTTGTTAGGCTCGCGGCTGGTCGAGAACGGCAGGTTGTTGTCGTTGCCGACGACGATGTGCCGGTCATCGACCACGTCGACGTTCTCAATGGTGAAGAACGGGAACGTCAGGACGCCATCGTTCAACGGTTTCCTTGCCTTCTTGTTGGGATCCTGGATCTTCATCAGATCGATATAAGCAATCTTGCGAACCGGCTTGCCTGCGGCAGCATCCCCAAGCTCGATCTTGTAGACGCGCTTGAACTTGGCGAGATCGGCAAAGCAACTTTCGCCGCGGCTGCCCTGCGGGCATGCCTTGTCGGCCGTACCCTCGCCGTTGTCGCGTTCGATGATCAAACCGGTCGTACCGTCGATCATGTTGAAATCGCCGATGGCGTGACCGTTCGCCTCGAAGACATAGTGCCAGAAGCGACCGGTAAACTTTTCCGCGGCTACGTCGAACTCGAGAATGCGTGCGGCTTCCTTGCCATCAAGTTTCTCGACATCTTTCTTTTCGGCATCCCACAAAGGACCTTCCAGCAACGCATAGAGGAACGTTCCATCCTTCGATGCGGCAAAACCTTCGTAGCCCTTGGAGCGGCGGAGGTTGACCGCGGCGCCGTACGACGCGCCGGGCGTTGCGGGCGTCTGGACCGACCAATGATCGGGCGAGCGCACCGGCTTGCCGTCGGCAATCGTCTCGAATACGGCGAGCACCTTACCCGCCTTGTCGGTCTTCAGGACGTAGGGTCCGAACTCGTCGCCGATCCAGATGTTGTCGCCGACGACCTGAAAGCCTTCGGTGTCGAAGTCGGCCCCCGTCAGGTAGCGCTTCGCAGTATCTTCGTGGACGATCCGGAACGGCACCTTCCTGTCGGGATCGTGCAGGAAGATCGTTTCCTGTCGCTCGATCTTGCCGCTCGCCCAGTCGATCTTGTGGCGATTGAGATAGAGCATCGAATCCGCCGAATTGTAGCGCGACCCCATGCCATTGTCGGTCAGCACCCAAAAGGTGCCGTCGGGCATCGTCTTGATCCCCGAGTGGCCCTGCAGCGGCTGCCCCTTGAACGGCACGGAAACGCCAGTCGGGCGCTCGTAGGATTTGCCCATCACGCTGCCGGGCGTTTCGACACGGCGGCCAGTCGTGTATTTGCCGGAGGTCTTCAGCTCGGCAGGCGCATCTGTCGGAGCATCGATGAACGTCTGCGCCGGGAGCACCGCATGGCCGACGAGCGTCGCCGGGAAATCGCCTTCCGCGAACGCTGCGGACGACATCATCAGAGCCAATGAAACAGAGCAGAGAAACGAAATTCGCATGGCGAGCTCCTGATGATGAACGTGTCCGCTTTTTGCATGAGGTAGTGCGCGGCGTTGACGGCATGGTGAAGGAACGATGACAGTCGGCATTTGCCGCTCGTGATGCATAAGTCATTGATAATTCGGTCGAATAATCAATGCGTCGGCTCCGCGACAGATGTACCGGCGGCACCAGGCGTGGCCGCAGCGATCGTTCCGTTGGCTAGTCACTCGATAGGCGCGCGATCGGCGCTTACCTGCCGCATAAAGAGGCAGAGATGGACAATCCGGGGCGGAAGCAGGTAGCTGTCTGACGCGCAAGGGCCGCAAGAAGAAGACGGAGCACAAACGACATGGCCGACATCGTTGCCGGCTCGGACCGGACAGAAGCGCAGTCGGAACTGCGCAGCCTGACCGTCATCTCGATTGCGCACTGGTACAGCCACTACGTCATCCTTGTGCTGCCGATGCTGTTCCCGTTCCTGAAGGAGCGACTGGGCGTCGGGTTCGTCGAACTTGGCTTCGCACTGACCGTGTTTGCCGTCGTGTCAGGTCTGACCCAGGCGCCACTCGGCTATGTGGTCGACAGGTTCGGCGCGCGCAGACTGTTGACGCTGGGCGTCTGCCTCGGCGGCGCCGCCTTCGTCCTGTTGGGGATGAACCTGAGCTACCCCTGGTTGATCGCCAGCGCCGCGCTGCTGGGGCTTGCCAACAGCGTCTATCATCCGTCGGACTACGCGCTGCTCGCCGCGAACATCGACGGCAAGCGGATCGGCCGGGCGTTCTCGATCCACACTTTCTCCGGTTTCCTGGGTGGTGCGGTGGCGCCCGCGATCGTCGCATTGCTCGTTGCGATGGTCGGCGGCGCAGGCGCGCTGATGGCTTCAGGCGCGATAGGCTTTCTGGTCGCGCTGTTGATCGTCGCCTTTCCCATTCCTGAAGCGAGCGCTGCGACCGCCTCCGCGAACGGCGCCGACGCCGACGCCGGTTCGTCAGGTGTGCTGACGCCGGCAATCCTGATGCTCGCGGTCTTCTTCATGCTGCTTGGCCTGTCGAATAGCGGCATCAGCACTTTCGGCGTCGTTTCCTTGATGACGGGCTACGGACTCCTGTTCTCCACGGCAAACATCGCGCTCACCGCCTATCTCGGCGCGAGCGCAGTGGGCGTGCTTGCCGGCGGCTTTCTCGCCGACCGCACGCACCGGCATGGTGACGTCGCTGCCGCCTGTTTCGCCGCCAACGTCGTGATCATCGTGCTGATTGCGCTGTTGACGCCACATCCGGCACTGCTGATCGCGATGATGACGCTGGCCGGATTTCTTGGCGGCGTGATCGCGCCGTCTCGCGACATGCTGGTGCGCAAAGCTGCACCGCCCGGTGCCGCCGGCCGCGCGTTCGGCATCGTCTCGACCGGGTTCAACATGAGCGGCATCATCTCGCCGCTTCTGTTCGGCTGGATCATGGATCAGTCAATGCCGCGCGGCGTGTTCTGGCTCGCTGCCTGTTTCATGGCACTGACGGTCCTGCTCGCCCTCGTGACCGAGCGAAGGCGGCCGGCGACCGAGGCCGCCTAGAGCATTTTCCGGAAAAGTGGGCACCGGTTTTCCGCAGAAAATGCGACCAAACAAACGAATCTAGAGCGGCACGACGCGCGAACCGGCACTCCGATGTCGTCAGCATCGGGCTGGATCCTGCAACGGCAAGTGCCTACGAAGCCTTCTTCTCGTCACGCAGGCGCGCGTTGGCGAATCCGACATACCAGTCGAGACAGCCGGGGTTTGCCATCGCGTCGCGGTTGATGACCTTGTCGATCGGCTGTCCGAGCAGCAGCTTCTTGATCGGCAGCTCCTGCTTCTTGCCCGACAGGGTGCGTGGGATCTCGGCAACCTGGAAGATGCCATTCGGTACGAAACGCGGCGACAGAGCGTTGCGGATCGCGCCTGAGATCGTTGCCTTGATCGCCTCATCGAGCTGCAGGCCTTCTCGCAGCACCACAAACAGCGGCATGTAGCTTTCGCGGCCAAGATATTCGAGATCGACCACCATTGAATCGAGCACCTCCGGCAACACTTCCACCGCACTGTAGAGCTCGCTGGTGCCCATGCGCAGCCCATGCCGGTTGATGGTCGCATCGCTGCGGCCGTAAATGATGCAGCCGCCGTTCGGCGTGACCTTCAGCCAGTCGCCGTGACGCCACGCCGGCCCGCGCCCAGAGCCGTCGAAGTTCGACGGATACATATCGAAGTAGCTCGCGAGGTAACGTTTCTTGTCCTGGTCGCCCCAAAAATAGAGGGGCATCGATGGCAGCGGCTCGAGACACACCAGTTCGCCGACGTCGTTGACGATCGGCTTTCCCTTTTCATCGAGCGCTTCGACTGCGCAGCCGAGCATCCGGCACTGCATCTCGCCCGCAATCACCGGCAGCTCGCGGTTTCCGCCGACGAAAGCACCGGCGAAGTCCGTGCCGCCTGACATGTTGCACCACCAGATGTCCTCTTGCGCGGCATTGCCATTGGCTGCTGCGAGCTTCGCAAACTGTTCGGTGCCCCAGCGCTGCGCCTCCTCGCTCATCGGCGAACCGGTGGTTCCGATCGCGCGAATTGCGGACAGGTCACCACAGGCAGCGAGATCGAGATCGGCCTTCGCGCAATTGGCAAAGAACGCGGCACCCGCACCGAAGAACGTCACGCCGGTTTCCGCACCGAAGCGCCACAACGTTCCCCAGTCCGGCTTGTCCTTTGCTCCTCCGGGATTGCCATCGTAAATGCAGCACGTCGTGCCGTTGAGCAGCCCGTTCGTCTGACAGTTCCACATCACCCAACCGGTCGACGAGTACCAGTGATAGCGCTCACCATAGGAATTCGTCGCGTAGCTGCAGCCGACATCGTTGTGAAGCACGTTCAGGGCCAGCGACATCACAAGAATTCCGCCGTGACCGTGGACAATCGGCTTCGGCAGACCGGTCGTGCCGCTGGAATAGACGATCCACAGCGGATGATCGAACGCCACCCATTCGGGCTCAAACGCCGTCGTCTGCGCATCGTCGCGCGCGACAGTTTCCGCGAAACGAACGGTGTCGGAAACGGCGGCCGTGCCGAGATTGTCGTGCAGAATGACATGCTGCACGCTCGGCAGCGCCGCACGTAACTCTTTCACAACCTCGGTCCGGTCATGGTCCTTACCGGCGTAGCTGACGCCGTCGCAGGCGATCAGCACCTTCGGCTCGATCTGCTTGAATCGATCAAGCACAGCCGCGGTGCCCATATCCGGCGCGCAGATGCTCCAGATGCCGCCGATGCTGGCTGTTGCGAAGAAAGCGACCATCGCCTCGATGATATTCGGCAAGTAGGCCGCAACGCGATCGCCTGGCATCACGCCTTGCGCCTTCAAGTGCAGGGCAAGTGAAGCGGATTGCCGCTTCAGCTCCGGCCATGACAATTCGCGCTGCAAGCCTTTTTCGTTGCGGCTGATCACAGCCGGCAACCCCGCCTGATTCGCCGCCTTCACATGCCGGAATATCTGCCGCGCATAGTTGACCTGCGCGCCCGGAAACCAGGCGGCGTTCGGCATGTCGCGCCGGCCAAGAATCGCGCTGTGCGGCGTCGGCGACTGGATCGCAAAATAGTCCCAGATGCTCTGCCAATAGGCATCGAGATCGGTGACCGACCAGCGCCACATCTCGTCATAAGAGGCAAATGACAGGCCGCGCGTGTCCTTCAGCCATTGCCGGTAAAGGGCGATCTGGGGAATGTATGGCGCACTCATGAGGCGGTCTTGGCGTTTCCGTGTCGGTTTCGTTAGCTGGAAATTACGAAGGGACCGAGCATGAGTCGATAGCGCTCGTGCGCGGGATTGAGTTTCGGGCCAGCCCGGGACTCCGGATGAGAAATCGGATAGTCTCCGCGCCCGCAAAGGAAGTCCTATGACACTGAAATCCTCGTTCTGGTCGTTTCCCTACGTCTCGCAGCGCATGCCGCTCCTGGCGGAGAATGTCGTCAGCACATCGCAACCGCTGGCGTCCGCCGCGGGCCTGTCGATGTATCTGCGCGGCGGCAACGCTGTCGATGCGGCGCTTGCCACGGCGATCACCCTGACGGTGGTCGAGCCGTGCCAAAATGGCATCGGCGGCGACGCCTTCGCGCTGATCTGGGCGGACGGCAAGCTGCACGGGCTGAATGCGTCGGGACGCGCGCCGAAACGGATGACCGCTGAGCACTTCAAAGGGCGCGACAGCATGCCGATGCGGGGTTGGGACTCGGTGACAGTTCCAGGCACTGTGTCCGCCTGGCGCACCGTGTCGGAGAAGTTCGGCAAGCTGCCGTTTGCCGACCTGTTCGAGCCGGCGATCCGCTATGCGACAGACGGCTATCTTGTTTCGCCGACGGTACAGCGGCAGTGGCAGGCACAGGTCGCCGACCTGCTGCCGCAGCCGGGCTATCGCGAGGCCTTCGCACCACAGGGCCGCGCACCGCTGCCCGGCGAAAAGTTCATTTGTCCCGGCCAGGCGCGAACGCTCACGCGCATCGCCGAAAGCAAGGGCGACGACTTCTATCACGGCGAACTGGCTGCGGCGATCGCCGCCCACGCGCGCAATACTGGCGGCCTGATCGAGGAAGCCGATCTTGCCGCCCACAGGCCTGACTGGGTCGAACCGATCTCGATGAACTACCGCGACGTGACGTTGCACGAGATCGGGCCGAACGGTCAGGGCATCGGCGCGCTGATTGCGCTCGGCATCCTCGACAACTTCAACATCGATCCCCAAGACGCCGACGGACCGCTCGCGCAGCATCTGAAGATCGAGGCGATCAAGCTGGCGATCGCCGACATGAGCGAGTATGTCGGCGATCCCGACGCGATGCGCAACGTGACCGCCGGCCACCTGCTCGATCCGGCCTACCTGCACAAGCGTGCGACGCTGATCGATATCGACCGCGCGTCGCCTGCACGCGCCGGTTCACCGATCAACGGTGGCACCGTGTACCTGACCGCCGCCGACAAGGACGGCATGATGGTGTCGTTCATCCAGTCGAACTTCAAAGGCTTCGGCTCCGGCGTCGTCGTGCCGAACACCGGCATCGCCCTGCAGAACCGCGCCTTCGGGTTCAACCTGAAACAGGGCCATCCCAATCAGGTCGGCCCCGGCAAACGGCCGTTCCACACCATCATCCCCGGTTTCGTGACGAAGGGCGGCGCGCCGTTGATGAGCTTCGGCGTGATGGGCGGATCGATGCAGGCGCAGGGCCATCTGCAGATCGTGTCGCGCATCGCCGACCACGGGCAGAACCCGCAGGCCGCGAGCGACGCGCCGCGCTGGCGCGTGCAGGACGACAATTCGACCGTCGCCGTGGAATGGAATTTTCCGAAGCAAACGATCGAGGGCCTGAAGGCGCGCGGCCACAAGATCGTCGTCGCGCCGCGCTTTGATACCGAGTTCGGCTGCGGCCAGTTCGCACTGAAGATCGACGGTGGCTATCTCGCCGCATCTGATCATCGCAAGGATGGCTATCCGGTCGGGATGTAATACATCGGCATGATCTCCCGGCGCACCAGCTCGATCGTCCTCAGCGAGGCGTCCTTCGGCAGGTTGCCGAACGCCACACGGCACAGGAGATAGTTGACGCCGGCTTCGCTGACCTGCGCGCGCAGCTTGTCGCGGACCGTGGCGAGCGATCCGACCAGGCAGACACCGGCTGCGTCGGCAGCCTCGAAATCCTCGGGGAAGTTTGTGGTGGGCTTGACATTGTGCTGGCGCCAAAGGAGCAGCAGGTTGTCGATCCATTGCTGGTAGGCAGGGCGTGCCAGTGCGCGCGCCTCCGCATCGGTTTCGGCGATGATCATGTGCCGGCTCATCCCCATCATCGGCAGTGTGTGGTCGCTCCTTCCCGACGCCTGCCAGATGGACCGGTAGCGGTCCGTGACCTTCCGCGCCATGGCAGCCGGGCCGTTGCCGATGATGTTGATGCCACGCTCGGCAACCCAGTCGAGACTCTCCGGCCGACCGAGACCGTACCAGAGCGGCGGCATCGGCTGCTGAAGGGGGTGCAATGGGATCGGCACATTCTCGAAACTGTAGTGCTTGCCACGGTGGCTAAGGACGTCGCAGGTGAAGCCTCTGAAGAGGATTTCCGTCACTTCCTGGAAGATGTCGGGCGCATCCGCTGGATCGACGTCGAAGAAGCCGAGTTCGATCGGCGAGATGCCGCGACCGATACCGACATCGAGCCGTCCCTTGCTCAAGTGATCGAGCATGCAGATTTCGTCCAGGATGCGCAAAGGATGATAGAGGCTCAGCGTGAAGACCAGCGCACCGAGGCGCAATGACCTGGTCCGCTGCGCGGCGGCAGCAAGAAACACGCTCGGCGAAGGCGCGAGCCCAAGCGGCGTGCCGTGGTGCTCGGCAAGATGGTAGCCATAGAAACCGGCACGGTCGCAGGCTTCGAGAATCTGCAGGCGGTTTTCGTATTGGACGGCTGTGTCCTCGCCGGACCGGTCCATGTGGTCGAACAGGCCAAACCGCATCCGCCCCTCCCCGTCTTCTGTTCCGTTATCCGGCTTTGATCGGAACTATAAGAAGAGGCTTTCGCTTTAGCCAGCGGCGGCAAGCAGCGGCACCGCACGGCTGGACCGCGCACACGGCACGTCCTGCGCGATGCGAATATCCCTGGTGAACCGCACGAGCTTCCAGTCGCCCGGTGGGTGGGTGAGACGGTAGCCGCGCCTGCGGGCAAGCCCAAGCATTTCACGATTCGTTGGCAGCGCGTCGCCAAAAATCACCGCGGCGCCGATCGCCACGGCGCGGCATTCCAGATTGGCAAGCAGCGCCGAACCCACGCCATGTCCGTGCCAGTCGTCGGCAACGGAAATACCGACCTCGACGGCCTGCGCCTGAGGGTCAAGGGCATAGCGCGCTTCGCCGATGATCGTCCTTGCATCGGCCGCACCGAACTCGGCGAGCACCGCGAAGTGGTGCGCCTCGCCGGTGCGCAGCATCCGTTCAAACTCCGATGGCGGCACGCCGCGCGTCGCACCGAGAAATCTGTTGTAATGCGACTGGGACGAGAGCCCGCCGAAATAGCGGCGCAGCGGCTCGATATCGCTCGGCTCGACGAAGCGAACGGTCATCGCCCTGCCCCTCCACAACTGCAGAACGTCCGCGAACTGGCGCAGGTCGTGTAGAGGAATCATCGTGCCGCTCTCTGCAGCCGGTCAGGCGCGCCAGAATGGCTTGTTCACTTCCTCGGCGATGGTCGACCAGGACAGGCCGATGTCATGCAGATCCCGCTCGCTCCAGCGCGAAAGTTCCCGTCGGGCCCGCGCCCGCTCGCTCCAGCTCCGAAGTATCGCGAGAGCACCGCGGAAGAAACCAGATTCATGACTATTTATCAGGGTAGGGACGGTATATGTGGTCATGGCAGAAATCTCCTTTGACTACCTGTTAGCAGCAACCTCTGCCAGATTCTGTCAGTTGACAAACGACACTTTGTCCCCGAATCTATGAGATAATTTCATGCATCGGAGTCATGGAGATGTCACGTCTCCCGTCCCTCAACGGCTTGCGCGCATTCGAAGCCGCCGCGCGGCATCTGAGTTTTACGAAGGCTGCCGAGGAGCTGAACGTCACGCAGACGGCGATCAGTCATCAGATCAAGCGGCTCGAGGAGGAACTGGGCTTGCGCCTGTTCATCCGTCAGAATCGCACTTTGACGCTGACGGCCGAAGCGCGCGATTACCTGCCAGGTATACGCGCAGCGTTTCAGGACCTGCGGCTGGCCACCGAACGGTTGAAGCGCAAGGAGAGCGAAAACGCGCTGATCGTCACCACGATCGCCTCATTCGCCGCCAAATGGCTGATGCCACGCCTGTCCCGCTTCCAGCAATTGCATCCGGCGATCGATGTGCGGGTGACCACCTCGACCGAATTGGCCGATTTCTCGCGCGATGGCGTGGATGTTGGAATCCGCTACGGCCATGGCAAATGGGCGGGCCTGCGCTCGGACTGGCTGATGGCCGAAGAGCTGTTTCCGGTTTGCAGCCCCGTTTTACTGACGGGCAAACACCCCATCAGGGCGCCGGAAGATCTCAAGAAACACACGCTGCTCTATTCCAGCCACGACATGGAAGACGACTGGCGACTCTGGCTGACGGCCGCCGGCGAGCCGTTGGACATCCTCAAGCAGCCATCGCTGACCTTCGACATGATCTTCATGACTGTTCAGGCGGCGATCGACGGGCTTGGCGTCGCCGTCGGACGAACCGCATTCGTCGAGAGCGATCTTGCGGCAGGACGGCTGGTTGCGCCATTCGACGTGACGCTGCCGATCGATGTCGGCTTCTATCTCGTGTGCCCGGAAGCGTCGGCTGACACGCCGAAAATCGCTGCGTTCCGCGAGTGGCTGCTCGCCACCGCCCAGCGCGACAAGCAGGTTCCCGTTCAGCCGATGCTCAAGAGAGCGTAGCGACCGCCTGTCGAAGAGGTCGCGTTTTCCTGGTGACAGGCAACAATCTGCTTTGGACAGTCGCCACCCGCGGAGGGTAGATTCGCTCGGATAGAAGGCTTGCACCGTTCGATTCAGGCGAAGGCACATGGCAAAGCATTCTCGCAGCAAAGCTGCCACAGGCACGGTCGCAAGCGAAGTCATCGCGTGCATTGCCGCGCACACGGATCTTCCGCAGGCCGACTTCAGCGCCAAGCGCAAGATCAAACGCTACGCGGCAGGCGGCAAACGGCGTGGCGCGCTGATCCGCGCGTTGCTCGCCTGGCCGGCGCTGAAACGGCTTGGCTTGCGCCAACGGCATTTCAATAAGGCCGGGCTTTCAGGCAAGTCGACGATCGACGACATCGTCGAGGTCATCGCCGCCGTGGCGCAGACCGCCAAGCGCCCGTCCGTCAAGAAGCGAGCGGTGAAGAAAGGCGCGCGAACCGGCACGACGCGGCGCCCCGTCAAAGCACGGCGAAAGGCAAAGACCTCGGCCCCGAGCAAGACGAAGGCAGGCGAAAAGGCGAAGCGAGCTGCGGCGAGCAAGACCTCAAAAAGCAAGACATCGAGCAGGCCGGCGAAGAGCAAAACCTCGAACAACAAAACTCTGAAGAACAAGCCTCGGAGGGCCAAGACTCCGAAGAAGGTCGCCGCAAAATCCAAACTGCCGCAGGCGCAGTCCAAGTCGCCAAAGAAGAAAGCCGCCAGGAAGGCAGCCCCGCGACGCGTTGAGACGGCGCCGAAGACGACCGCCGGCAACGAGGCGGCACCGAAGCGGACAGATGCTCCACGCATGAAGCGAACACCGCGCGCTGTGCGAATGTCGCGCGAGGCGGTGGCTGAACTGAAAGTGCAGCACACCGAGCACGATGTTCGAGCCGAACCGCCCGGCCGTGCGTTTGTTGAATCGAGCTCGTTTCAAGCTGACGCCATCGATGACGCCGTGTCGTCCGCCATGTCCGGCCCCGACGAAGAGAGCTTTGAATCGAATGCCCGCCCCGATCGCCCTGCGGATCATGCAGCGGAGACGCCACGGCCACGTCATGCGAAGGCTTCGCTGCACGATGCGGATCAGGACGGCTGACCCGGTCTGCGATCGGGCTGGCGAAGCCTTGTGCGGACGGTGACTCGATGAATCGTCAGGACCAAGCATAGCGGTTCGAAAACCAGCTATGGTCAAGTTTTGCGATGGCCAGCAGCGGACGCGCGCCAATTGAACACGCCGCTCGTGCGTTCAGCCCGGACGACGGGCGACGGGCGACGGCGTGATGCGCCGCCGCCCGGATGTCGCTCACATCTTCTTATAGGCATCCACAAGCGCCTTGCCATCGGCGCCGGCCTTCTTCAGCCAGTCTTCGGTCAGCTGCTCGCCGATCTTCTTGAAGCCATCCTTCAATTCGGTGCTGGGCGGCTGCACCTTCATGCCCTTGGCCTTGAGCTCGCCAAGATACCAGTTGGACTTGTCCTCCCAGGCTTTCCAGCCGCGCGTCTCGGCAGTCGCCGCTGCCTTCAGAATGGCCTCCTGCGTCGGCTTGTCGAGCGCGTCGAGCGCCGCCTTGTTGACGAAGATGAAGTTCTTCGGCAACCACGCCTGCGCATCGTAAAAGTGTGTAAGCGTCTCCCAGACCTTGGTGTCGTAGCCCGTTCCGCCGGACGAGATGAAGGAGTCAACGATGCCGGTGGCGAGCGCCTGCGGCAGCTCGGCGGCCTGGACCGTCACCGACTGCGCCCCGACCAGTTCGCCGATGCGCGTCGTCCCGACGTTGTAGGCGCGCCACTTCAGGCCTTTCATGTCGGCGATCGAGTTCAGGTCCTTCTTGGCGTAGATGCCTTGCGGCGCCCACGGCACGGCGAACAGCAGCATCAGACCCTGTGCGGCGAGCTTCTTTTCGACCGCTGGCTTTGATGCCTTGTAAAGCTTCATCGCCTCCGGATAGCTCGTGGCAAGAAACGGCACCACGTCAACGCCGAAGATCGGATCTTCGTTCTCATGGATCGACAGCAGCACCTCGCCCATCTGCGCCTGTCCGGTCGCGACCGCGCGCTTGATTTCCGGCGCCTTGAACAATGATGCATTGGCATGCACCACGATCTTCAGCTTGCCGTTGGTCGCGGTTTCCACATCCTTGGCGAACGCCACCAGGTTCTCCGAATGCGGATTGTTGGCGGGATAGCCGGCGGGCAGATTCCAGGTCGTTTGCGCGCTTGCCGCGCCAATGCCGGCGGCAAGACAGGCCGCGGTAGCAAGAACGATTCTGCGGTTGATCATTGGATGCTCCCTTTTGGATTGGCCCGATCTTAGCTCGCCCGGCTAACCGGGAAAGACATACTTTGGCAGCCACATCACGAGTTGCGGGAAGATCGTGATGATCGCGACGGCTGCGACGAGCAGGAAGAAGAACGGCAGCGCGGCAAGCGCAACCGTATTGGAATCCTTGCCGCTCATGGTCTGCAGCACAAAGAGGTTGAAGCCGACCGGCGGTGACACCTCCGCCATCTCGACGATCAGCACCACGAAAATCCCGAACCAGACCAGATCGAAGCCGGCCTTTTGCACCATCGGCAGCACCACCGCCGTGGTCAAAACGATCATCGAGATGCCGTCCAGCGCAGTGCCGAGCACAATGTACATGACGGTCAGTGCAGCGATCAGCGCATAAGGGCTGAGCTCGAGATTATCGACCCAGTTTGCAAGCGCGACCGGGATGCCCGTATATCCCATCGACTGCTTCATGAAAGCTGCGCCGGCGAGGATCAGCATGATCATGCAGGTGGTGCGCGTCGCGCCCATCACGCTCTGCCAGAACGCCGAGCCATTCAGCGAGCCACCCCACCACGCGATCGCAAGAGCGCCGAGGACGCCCCAGGCTGCGCATTCGGTCGCGGACGCCCAACCGGTCAGCAGCACGCCGAAGACGAGCAGGATCAAGAGCGCCAGCGGGATGAGGTTGGTCGACTCCTTCAGCTTCTCCCCGAAGCTCATGCGCGGCTCGGCCGGCGGCATCTTGGCGCTGTTGGCGATCGACCAGATGGCGATGTATCCCGAATACAGCGTCATCACCAGCAGACCCGGGATGAAGCCGGCGAGAAAGACCTGAATGATCGAGACGTTCGCCGCGACTGCGTAGACCACCATGGTGATCGAGGGCGGAATCAGAATGCCGAGGGTGCCGGCGCCAGCGAGCGAACCGAGGCTGAGCTTTTCGTCGTAGCCGCGCCGCTTCAGCTCCGGCAGCGCGATCTTGGCGACCGTCGCGCAGGTCGCCGCAGACGATCCCGACACCGAGCCGAACAGGCCCGATGCGATCACGTTGACATGCATCAGCCGCCCCGGCACCCAACCGAGCCATGGCGCAAGCCCGCGAAACATTTCCTCCGACAGTCTCGTCCGGAACAGGATCTCACCCATCCAGATGAACAGCGGCAGCGCGGCAAGCTCCCACGACGCGCTGTTGCCCCAAACCGTCGTCGCAAGCACGGAGCCTGCCGGGATGCCGCCGACGAACAGCATGCCAAGCCAACCGACCGCGAGCAGGCTGACGGCGATCCAGACGCCGCCGGCCAGAAAACCTGCAAGCACGGCGAACAGAAGCGCCGCGATCTCGAGAAGCTGTGCGCCTGCCATCAGACCCTCACACAGCGCTCGCGGCGGCGCGTTCGACGGCTTCTTCGGCCGTCTTCGGCGGCTCCTTTTCGTAGCGCGGCCGGTGGCCGGCGAGCACGTGGACAAGCTCGTCCACCATGGCGATGGTCAGGATCGCGAGTCCGCCCGAATAGCCAAGCTGTGGAATCCACATTTTCAGCGGAACGACGCCGGTCGCAACCTCGTTTGTCAACCAGGAGTAGTAGGTGAAGTTCAGCGCATGCCAGGCGAAGTAGCCGACAAAGATGATGCCCATAAGCAGCGCCACCACCTCGACGACCTGACGCGTACGACCGTGCAGGCGATCAATCAGCAAACCGACGCGGATCATCTCGCCGGATTTGAACGTGTGCGCGAGCCCGAGAAACGCCATCGCAGCCATCGACCAGGCAGCGAAATCATCGCCGGCGGGAACGTTGAGACCGAACTTGCGTCCTGCCGACAAGGCCATCATCAGAAGGAAGATGACGATCAGGAACAGGCCGGCAAGCCAGCCGGCGCCCAGATAAAGCCCATCGAGCAGGCTGCGCACCAGCCTAGCAAGCATTCGCACCGATCAACTCCCTCTCCCTTGCTCTATCCTAAGCAGCGAACCGCGCCGGCGTATAGGGCGTCATATCAAGTTCGGGCGTCTCGCCATTGACCAGAGCCGCGAGCAGCCGCCCGGTTTTCGGCCCGGTGGTCAGCCCCACATGATGATGACCGAAGGCAAGGAATATGCCGCGATGGCGCGGAACCTCGCCGATCAGCGGCAGGCTGTCGCTCGGGGCCGGCCGATGCCCCAGCCATTCGTCGTAGTGGGTGAAGGTCAGTGCGGGAAACGCGTCTTTCACCTGCCGCAGCATCAGCTCGATCGGCGGCTTGTGCGGTGGAAGATCGAGGCCGCCGAACTCGACGATGCCGGCACAACGCACTCCGTCGGCCATCGGCGTTGCGACAAACTTGCCGCTGATCACCGATGTCGGTTGCCGCGGCTTCAACGACGCGCCGTACAGCATCACGTGATAGCCGCGCTCTGACTCGAGCGGCACATTCAGACCAAGCTGTGCGGTCAGCATCTTCGACCATGCGCCCGTGGCAACCACCGCTGCGTCGGTCTCGATCTCGCCGTCGGTGGTGACGACGGCCTGCAGCGCTCCATCGGCCTCAAACCGGAACGCACGCGCCTCGGCAGCGAGCGCGCTCGCGCCGAGCGAGGCGGCAACCTCGCGAAGGTCGGCGACGTAGCCGCCGGGACTGAGCACGAAACCATGGTCCTTCACCAGGATGCCGAGACCGACCTTCGAACCGAGCGCCGGATCGACATCACGTAACGCCGCGCCCTCGAATTCCTGCCAGATGAAACCCGCCTCGCGTCGCAGCTGCCAGGCGAATGCATCCGCCTCGAAGGCCGCGCGCGACCGGTAGGCAAAGAAGTATCCCGAACTCTGCAGCCAGCGTTCGGCCGGTGTGCCGCCGGCCAGCGCCTTGTGCTGGGCATAGGTGTCGCGCGTGAGCTGCGCGAGGCCTTTCGAGATGCGTGCGGTGTCGGCCGCATTGGCGTGTTTGAGATAGCGAACCAGCCACGGTGCCAGTTTCGGCAGGTAGCTCCAGCGCACGAACAACGGCGAGTTGGGATCGAGCAGAAGCATCGGTATCTTCGCGATCAAGCCGGGCGCCGTCACCGGGACGACCGAGCATGCGGCAAGCACGCCGGCATTGCCGAAGCTTGCAGGCCTGCGGGCGATGCCCGGATCGATGAGGGTGACGGCCCGTCCGCTGCGCAATAACCAGATCGCGGCAGAGAGCCCCATGATGCCGCCGCCGATCACGACGACAGGCTTCTTGTCGTTGCTGCTCATGCCTTGTCCGCATCAAACGCGGGTGGCGGCTTCTGCAGGGCCTGCCAGATCTTTTCCGGCGTCGCCGGCATGTCGAGATGACGCACGCCGTGCGCAGCCAGCGCATCGACGACAGCGTTGATGACGGTCGGCGCCGCGCCCATCGTTCCGCATTCACCCGCCCCCTTTACGCCCAGGCTGTTGTTCTTGGTTGCGGTCCCGATGAAAGCGACGTTGATCGACGGCACATCATCTGCATGCGGCAGCGTGTAATCCATGAACGACGCGGTCGTGAGCTGGCCGCTATCCGGGTCATACCGGACATGTTCATAGAGCGCCTGTCCGAGCCCCTGCACAATTCCGCCGACAAGCTGGGCTGTCGCCATGGCAGGATGTATCAGCTGACCGAGATCGTCCACCGAGAGGTAGCTGACGATCTCGACCGCGCCGGTCTCCGGATCGATTTCCACCTCCGCGATCTGGCAGCCATAGGGATAACTGGCATTGTTCTCGGCGAACTTCGCCAGCCCTTCCAGCGGTTGCGGCGCGCGCGCGGCGAGTTCGAACAGGTCGAGCCGCACGTCCGTTCCCTTCACCACAAAGGCGCCGTCGCGATATTCCAGGTCGGGTGCAGCGACCTCCAGCTCGCGTGCGGCAAGCTCCCTCGCCTTCTCGATCATCGCTGCGCCGGCCGCGATCATGGCAACACCGCCGATGATCAGCGAGGACGAACCGCCGGTACCGCCACCGGGCAGCACCGTGCGACTGTCACCCTGACGAACGTCGATGCGGTCGATCGGAATGCCGAACCGGTCCGCGAGAATCTGGGCATAGACGGTGCGATGGCCCTGACCGGAATCCTGCCGGCTGGTGTAGGCGGCCAGCACGCCGGATGATTCGGCCACGACCTTGCTGGTTTCGTCCGGATCGCCGCCGGTCCCATGAATATAGAACGAACAACCCAAGCCGCGCAGGCGACCGGCTTTTGCCGACCGCTTGCGGCGCTTCTCGAAGCCGAGCTTGTCGCCGAGCTTGAGCGCCTCGTTCAGCGCCGCCGCAAAGTCGCCGGCGTCATAGGTTTGTCCTGCCGCGGTCTTGTAAGGCAGCATCTTCGCGCCGATCAGGTTGCGCCGCCGCAACTGCGCCGGATCGATACCCATATCGCGCGCGGCCGTGTCGATGAGGCGTTCCAGCACGAACAGCGCCTCCGGCTTGCCAGCGCCGCGATAGGCGTCCGTCGGCGCGGTATTGGTGAACACGCCGCGCACACGAACATGCATGACCGGCACGGCATACACGCTTGGCGCCATCTTGGCGTAGCCGAGCGTCGGCACGGTCGGCGACACCGCCGACAGATAGGCGCCGAGATTGGCAATCACGTCGTGCTTCAGTGCCAGGATACGGCCCTTGGTGTCCAGCGCCAGCGAAGCGCGCGTCACATGATCGCGCGCGTGAGTGTCGGTCAGAAAGGATTCGCCACGCTCGGAGATCCAGACCACTGGCCGGCCTGTAACTTTCGCGGCCCAAAGCACGCAGGCGTGCTCTGGATACGGCACGATCTTCATGCCAAACGCGCCACCGACATCACCTGTCACAACATCGATCCGTTCGGGCGCGACGTGGAAAACCTGTTCGGCAAGGCAGTCACGAATGAAGAACACGCCCTGACTCGGCGTGTGCAGGAGATAGCGGTCTTCGCTTGCGTCGTAGCGTCCCCACGCGCAGCGCATCTCGATCGGTGCCACCGCAACGCGGTTGTTGACGATATCAAGGCTGACGACACGCGCAGCCTCCGCGAATGCCTGCTCGGTCGCAGCAAGATCGCCGGTGGACCACTCGAAGGAGATGTTGTCCTGTGCCTGCGGCCAGATTTGCGCTCCGCCGACGGCGCGGCCGGTGTCCGTCACAGATGCGAGCGGCTGGTAGTCGACGACGATCAGTTCCGCCGCATCCGCCGCCTGCGCCAGCGTGTCGGCGACGATGCACGCCACTGCTTCGCCCGTGAAACGTACGTTGTTATCCGCGAGAATCGATCGGTGTGGGTCGACCAGAGCGTGGCCCGGCAGGCTGGTTGGACAAATCAGCTCTCCGAGACCATCGGCCTTGGCGTCCGCGGCGGTCAGAACCGCGCGCACGCCGGGCGCACGACGCGCGGCATCGATATCAATCGATACGATGCGGGCATGCGCATGCGGCGAACGCACGAACACGGCGTGCGCCGCATTGGCGGGCCAGACGTCCGCAGTAAACCGGCCGCTGCCCGTCAGCAGCTTCCGTTCGTCAAGGCGTGCAATCGATGTCCCGATGGTCGTCACGCGCAGCGGCTTCCGCAAAATTACCAGGGCCGTTTAATCATTATCTGCGCTGCGCGGCAAACCACACCTTCGTCGCCGTGTTGTCCGCTCGCCGACAAGCCTGCGGCAAGTGATGCGGCCGCCAGAACCGGGACTCTCGTCAAGACGGGATCTGCGCTTTATCTTCGACCAGTGATCGCAGCACGCCCATCTCGTGTTCGGAAATGTGATGCGCCGTCCGCATCAACTCGAGACGCGCCATCGCCACCAACTGAGCGGATAGCGCCTGCCCGCCATCTCTCAATTCATCGATCACCTCGTCGAGGCGCGAAACGATATCCAGAAGTGCCCGGGGATCGCTAGACACGCGATTCATGCCGCGTGGCTGTTGCTGTCGTCGAGGCGATCCAAGATTGCGTCGAACAGACATCGCCGTAGAGCTCCACTATTCTCGAGATGACCCCATGAACTTCGGAAGCATCAAATTCCCCGAGGCCGTGACTGGCCGAAGCGTCTTCGAGGAAGGTCAATCGCTGCCCCTTATGAAATGCATCAATAGCCGTAGCGAGACATGCGGCCTCGCCGGCAAATCCCGCCAGAACGACATGGTTGCCGGCATACGCCATCATGTCGGCGAAGGGCGTACTCGCATAACAGGACGGCCGACTGCGTTCGAAGACGGCGTCGTCCCGCGTCGGCACGAACCCCTCGATCCACCCCGAGAAGGGCGTCGCTGGATTGAAGAACGGCGACGTGCCGCGCCAGCGCACGAACGCCACCGGAATTCCTCGAAGTCGCGCGTGAGCCAGTGCGCGACGGCAGTTCTCGATCGCGGGCTCGGGTCCCTCGAGCGACAGCGCGCGGGAGCTCGCGACATATTCCTTCTGCATGTCGATCAGCACCAGCGTCGGAATCTGGGTCGGATCAGTGAACGCCCGCAGCGGAATGATCTTGTTCACGCGATTTTCTCACGCACCGAATCCACCGAAGGACGCGAGACCGCCCGCTTGCTGGAGGCTTCGAGAACGCCAGGAAGGTGCCAGCGTCCTTCCGGCCTGATGACCACGTATGGGTCCTGGCCGATGGCGATCGCGTTCTCGTTCCGCGGCGCGGTCATCACCATCTCGACATAGTCGAAGTCCGAGAACACGAGTTCGCGTCCGCCTTCGAGAACCTCGAAGCCGAACCTGCTCCAGAATTTCACCAGTCGCCTCTGCGCATGCCCGTAGAGCCGCTGATAACCCTTGGTCCGGCACAGCTCGATTGCAGCGCGTACGAGCTGGAACGACAGGCGCGTATTACGAAATTCCTTGCGCACGGCGAGCCGTTCAATCTTGGCGAAATCGGCAAAGTAGCGGATGCGGATGCAGCCCGCAGGCTCGTCGCCGACGTAACCCAAAAGGTTCGTCCCGGAAAAGTCGTTGCCGTCGAACTCTTCCTCGTACGGACATTCCTGCTCGCCGATATAGACGGCGCTACGCATCGCGACGACGCGCATCATATCCTCGATCGTGCGGGCGACGGTCACCGAAAGCGCAGTCGGTGAAACCGCGCCACGGTAGCCGTCGTACAGCGGATGCTTTTCCCGCTCGGCCGCGCTCGAACGACGGAACATGTGCATGTGCATGTTCGTGACGCCGCCATAGCTTGCACCGCGCTCGAATCCCAACGCATCGAGAAAGCGATATCCGTCGACGGTAACGCCGCGGGAATAGAGATCGGCATCTCGATAGGTCGGGGTCCATACCTTTTCGAACGCCAGCGGAACACCGCCGACGAGCACGCCGGGGGCGAAGGCGGCCCAGACGTAAATACCTGCGGGCTTCTCATGCTGCGACGTCACGAGTGATAGATCCGGATCGGAAGGGTCGAGCTCTCCGGCAATCAGCTTGCGCATGCCCTGGTGGTTCAGGGGGAGGAACGCAAGGAAACCTTCGCCTTTCGGCGCGGCCGAATTGAAGTTTCGCTTGCGTGCGATCGCCCACAATGCGTCAGGATTGTGGGAGACGACGCGATGAACAACTGATGCTTGCGCCAACCCAGGCAATGCCACCCGTGCGCGAGCCACGAGCTCTTCGATTTCACGGCCGCCGGGTGTGAAAATAACGAGGCGTTTCGCGAGTCTTTGCGTGTCGATGCCGTCGAGCGAGTGTCCGGGAAGTTTCAACGGTTCATTGAGACGGGCAGCGACGCGCCCCATTGCAGGATCATGCGCAGTCATTTGTCCTCTTTCCTGTTGTCTGCCGGGGTGGACTTTGCAAAGCTTGCCGCGGCCCATGAAAGCGCTCGACGGAGACTAGTGTGAGCAGCGACAAGCGTCTGTATCGGGTCGCAGAAAGGGGTGTTTCACCAGACGAACACTCACAGACGAGCGCAGGACGTGCGCCGGACTGGGAGAGCATTCGGCTGTTTCTGGAGATTGTCCGTCGCGGCAGTTTCCGTTCCGCTTCGGAATCGCTGGGCATTTCAATCAATGTTCTTCGTCGCAAGATCGACGAACTCGAACGCGAGCTGGGTCTCAAGCTTCTGACCCGGCATGTCGATGGCGTACGAGTCACGAGCGAAGCCGCACAGATCTTCTCGACTGCCGAGCAAATGGAGCAGGCCGCGTTCGGCTTGCTGCGCGCGAGGGATCAGGCCGGGCCGCTGCTTGCCGGTGAAGTGCGCATCAACATCACCGAAGGGCTCGGCACGTTCTGGCTGACGCCGCGACTGATCGAATTCCAACGCGCGTATCCGCACCTGCAGGTGAATCTCTCCTGCATGATGCGATCCGCCGACGTGTTGCGGGCCGAAGCCGACGTCTCCATTCAGTTGTCGAGGCCGACGTCGCCGGATTTGAAGGTTGTCAAGCTGGGCTGCCTGCACATCATGCCATTTGCGGGCCTGCCGTACATCGACACCTACGGCCTTCCGACGACAGAGGACGAGTTCGCCAAGCACAAGATCGTGCTGCAGTCGTCAGACCAGACGGCGACATCCGAACTCTACGTCAAATGGTTTTCGCACATACCGCAGGCCGGATTCGTGACGATGCTGAACAACGTCAGCAGCGCCAACTACTGGGCGGTTGCCAAAGGTGCCGGCATCGGCTGGCTGCCAACCTATGCGTCAGCGATCGGCGCCCGCATTGTGCCAGTCGATGTCGGTTACCGGCATTCGTTCGATATTCTGCTGGCGTTTCATCCGGACACGAACAAGATTCCGCGCATCCGCCGTGTAATCGACTGGCTGGTCGACTCGTTCGCACCAGCGCGCTTCCCCTGGTTCCGGGACGAATTCATCCATCCGGACCGGCTGCAAAGCCTCTACACCGGCGGACCACTGATCAACATGTTCGAGGGCTTTGCCGGCTTCGGCATGCCACCGCAAAAATAGCAGCAGCCCAACCGCTCATTCAGTAGAACGCTAGCGTACAGTCTGCGGCGCGATGCGCCGCCGCGATTTGCGCCATTGCAGCCGCGTTGGGCCGGTGACATGATCCCGCGCAACAACAAGCGAGAATTCGCGCCAGGCACTCAACAACGGGAGGGACTTGATGATCACTCAGATCAGTCGATTTGCCATGTCCGTTGCCTTGGCCGGAATTGCGGTCATTGCGACTGAAGCCAATGCACAGGTCAAGCTGCCGCCGACGCTGACGATGACGGCCTACGACACCGGCACCGCGGGTTTCAACATCACCGTCGCCATCGGCAAGATGATGAAGGACAAGTTCGGCAGCGACGTGCGCGTGCTGCCGGCCGGCAACGACGTGGCGCGCCTGCAGCCGGTGCGAACCGGACGCGCTGCTGTCGCAGGCATGGGCTCCGGCGTCTACTTCGCGCAAGAAGGCGTGTTCGAATTCGCAACCAAGGAGTGGGGACCGCAACCGGTGCAGGTCACGCTGTCCACCGTCGATTGCAACGGCGGCAATCTCGGAGTCGCCAAGGACACCGGCGTGACGCGCATGTCCGACCTCAAGGGCAAGCGCATCGGATTCGTGGTCGGAGCGCCGGCGCTGAACCAGACCGCGCTTGGCATGCTGGCGTTCGGCGGCCTGACCGCCAAGGACGTGAAGATCGTCGAATTCTCGAGCTACGGCGCGATGTGGAAGGGAATGGTCAACAACGACGTCGATGCGGCGTTCGCGACGACCATCACCGGTCCGGCGAAGGAACTGGAAACGTCGCCACGCGGCATCATTTGGCCGGCACTGCCGCACAATGACAAGGAAGGCTGGGCCCGGCTCGAAAAGGTCATCCCGTTCTACAAGAAGCACGTCGTCACATGCGGCGCCGGCATTTCGAAGGACAAGCCGATCGAGATGGGCAACTACCCCTACCCCATCTACACGGTCTACAGCACGCAGCCTGAAGACGAGATCTATAGCCTCACCAAGGCGATGATCGACGGCTATGATGTCTACAAGGACGGAGCGCCCGGCGCGACCGGCATGGCGGCGAAGCTGCAAACCAAGAACTGGGCGGTGCCGATCCACAAAGGCGCAGTGAAGGCACTCAAGGAGGCCGGCGCCTGGACCGACGACCAGGAGAAACACAACAACGCTCTGCTGAAACGGCAGGAAACGCTCGCGAGCGCATGGGCAACCTTCAACAAGAACAACCCGCCGTCCGATCCGGCAAAGTTCACCGAAGCCTGGATGGCCGCACGCAATGCCGCTTTGTCCAAGGCGAACCTGCCGAACGAGTTCGCATCATAGCTGGAGTTGAATGACCGCGAGATGCGCAGGCATCCAACCAAGGTGCCTGCGGTCACGCGTAGCGCGGACCAGGAGTTTCAGCCGTCCATGACATCGCGCTGGCAGGCTACTCTGTGATATGCAGACGTGGTCGCCCCGCCCAGCGGGACGACCCGAGATTTGCAGGCTAGTCACCCACCGCCAGATTGCCGGGCACGCCATCGATCGGCAGGTCGAGCCCCTCTTGAAGCGTCCTGAGGTTGAATTCGCGAATGCGCTTTCCGAGAGGATCACTGACGAAAGCGTGCTCTCCCAGCACCGCGAGTGACGGCCTGGTGCTCTTCGCGTCGTAGGCGCAATCGAACGCATCAATCATGTCGAAAGATGTGATCGCCTTCCAATCAGGGACCGCGCGATAGACCCTGAGCTTACCGTCAGGGTTGAGGTTGATCACACGGTCACCTACTGCCGCGAACTGGCAAACCGGCTGGTCGTCGGGGACCGCGAAGACATCCGCAGGTACGAGCGGCGCCGTCGACTGCGCGTCGATACGAATGAGCGCGACGTACTTTCCGGCTTCGCCGTAGTTGCCGACGGCAAAGCGCGCCTCCTGGCTTGCACGAAGCGTGCTCACCCGCCGCCCATCCGGATAGGCGCGCGAACGCCCGATCCACTTTCGTCCCTGACGCTGCAGCACGAACATGCCGCCAGGAGCGGCGGTGTCAGGGCTGCCGGCGCATCCGAACAGATGCGTTTTGCCGACGCTCGCGTGGCCATGAAGCTGCGGGCACGAGGACTGGTTCTTGGACGAGCCGTCGAAAGTTGCGAAAGGCTTCTTGCCATTTCCTTCGCGGGCGATGATGCCGAGTGGCAGCGATCCCGCACCAGGTTCGAGTCGGGCATAGGCAGGATTTGGCGAAGTCACCGCAAACTTGTGATCGCCGAGCGCGACTGCAAGGCCATGCTGCGGCCCTGGTGTGTCGAGGAGAACTGAGATTGGCTTCGCGCGCGCCAGGCTTGCAATCTCGATCGCGCCAGCTTTGCTTGGCACCGACGTCTGAGGCTTATCGTTTCGCTGGCCGTCGTAGAACACGGTCGCCCAACCGTTCGCCACCGTGATGTGCGACGGCCGCGTCCCTGTGGTGGCAAACTCCAGGAGCTTGACCGGTCCTTTTTCCGCATCGACGTGGTCGCCGTGCGACGTGAAGGTTACGCCGGTATCGAGAATGCGGACCGTCCCATGGTCATCACCCGTCAGGATGAAGACGTATCGGCCCTCGTCGCTGAGGACCATGCGCGGATTGGCACGCGGCACGTCGAAGCGATGCGTGATCTCGCCACTGTCGAGATCGAGGACGCCGACGACAGGGCGATCGGCATAGGCAAAGACCAGCCGGCCCCGCGCAACGGTGTGCGCGACGGCCGCAGTGTCACTGCAGAAAGTGACGACTGCTGAAAGCAGAACCGCAAGTCTCGCGGCATGAGAACACGCGAGCACGAGGGCACCGGATAGCGGCGACCATGTAAGCTTGTTGGGCTGCATCAGGATCTCTGGGTCATGTAATGTTATAATATAACATTACATGGAGATGCTCCGCCGTCAAATGGGCCTCCCGCTCCTCGCTCAGATACAAAAGGCACCGATCCAAGGTCCGCGCGGGGCGGACGAGATGACGGAACACCGAGGCCCAGTTACCTGCGGCTACGGCCGTCCAATACGAACGGATCGCCGATCAGGCCTTCAATCGTTGCGATCCCGACCAGAAACTGTTGCTGCGCCTCTTGCTCCCGCAAAGCCGCCTGCGCCTCCGACGAGACGGCATCCAGCAGTTCGAGCAGGGTGAAGCGGCCCTGCGCATAACCGCTCTCGATCGCCTCCGCCGCGCGGCGCGCGTTAGGAATGGCGGATTCTTTCAGGAGAGCCAATTCGCGCTGCGCGGCGGTGACCGCGTCGTAGGCGCGTCCCGCGGTGGAAATCAGCAGCGCCTTGTTGATCGCCTGCTCGGCGGTCGCTTTTTCAAGGTTCTGCTCGGCCGCAAAGATGTCGCCGCGGTTCTGGTCCCACACCGGCAATGCGATCGACAGACCGAGCCGCACTGCGTTGTCGCCGGTTTCACGCTCATGCTTCCAGCCGACACCGACCCGCGCATCCGGATAGACGCGCAGGCGCGACGAGATCAACTCGGCCTGGCGCTGCACACGCACCGCCGACCAACGCACGAGTTGCGGATTGGCGTCGATGGCGGTCAGGATCGATTTGAACGGCGGCGGCGCACCGGCGGCACTGAAACGACCGGCAACGCGCGCAAATTTCGGCGTGCTCGTGCCCATCAGGATCGCGAGGTCACGCCGTGCGTTCGACAGCGTCATACGTGCCCGCTCCCGTTCGGCGCGTGTCAGGTCGGCCGCCACCTGGCCGCGTGCGATCTCCGCGATCGAAGCGGCTCCGGCGTCGACGCGGCGCTGCAACAGTGGCGTCAGCCGATCAAGCGTTGCGACGTGATCGTCGAAGATCTGGATGCGGCGTTGCGCGCCCAGCACCGAATAGAAGGCGATTGCGGTTTCAGATAGGAGCTCCAGCCGCGTCGCTTCCTGTTGCCAAGACGCGCCATCCCGTTCGGCCAGCGCCGCATCCATGCGCGCGCCGCGTTTGCCCGGCAATTCGATCAACTGGCTGATCTGCAGCAGCGTTTCGGCAGAGCGCGTTCCACTGTACCTGCCGCTGCCGGCGACGTTGTCCACCTCGACGGTCAGTTCGGGATTAGGAATAGCACGCGACTGAATGCGCCGGCCTTCGGCGATGCCGACGTCGCGCTGCGATGCAGTCAGCCGCGGGTTGGTCGCGAGCGCCTGGTGGAGCGCCTGGCGTAGCGTAAGCGTCGACGACGACTGCGCATCCGCATCGGTGCCGAGCGGCTGGATGGCAAGCGACGCAACAATGAGGGTAACGCGCAACAACATGGCTCTTCCGGATTTTCGTCAGACGGAATGCGGTGAGACCACGGCATCGGCAGCCGGCACATCCGCTTGTTTGTCGCTCTCGGCTTCGGGATCCTTATCGCGCGAGAACAGACGCTGCACGACCACGAAGAACACCGGCACCATCAGCAACGCCAGCACGACCACCGAAATCATTCCGCCCATCACGCTGGTGCCGAGCGACTGCTGGCTCAACCCGCCGGCACCGGTCGCAATCACCATTGGCAACACGCCGCAGACGAAAGCGAGACCGGTCATCAGGATCGGGCGGAATCGGAGCCGGCAAGCCTCGATGGTCGCACTGACGATCGGCTGCCCCTGCGCACGCAGGTCCTTGGCGAACTCGATGATGAGGATCGCGTCCTTGGCTGCCAGGCCAACGATGGTGATCAGCGCAACGGTGAAATAGACGTCGTTCGGCAAGCCGCGCAGGCTTGCAGCGATCACCGCGCCGACCATGCCGAGCGGAATCGTCAGCAGCACCGCGAGCGGGATAGTCCAGCTCTCATAGAGCGCGGCCAAACACAAAAACACCACCAGCACCGATAGCGCCAGCAGAAGCGGCGCCTGCGAGCCCGACAGCTTTTCCTGCAACGACTGTCCGGCCCAGTCGTAACCGAAGCCACGCGGCAACTGTCCGGTCAGCCGCTCCATTTCTGCGATCGCATCACCACTGGTGTAGCCCGGGGCGGCCGAGCCGCTGATGCGCACGGCCGGATAGTAGTTGAAGCCGGCGATCTGCGCCGGACCATTCGCCCATTCGATCGTCGCAAAGGACGAGAGAGGAACGAGCTGGCCGCGGCTGTTCTTGACATTGTAACCGAGGATCTCCTCGGCCTGCATGCGGCCGGGCGCGTCCGCCTGAACGATCACCCGCTGCATACGACCCTGATTCGGAAAGTCGTTGACGTAGGCCGAGCCGAGATTGGTCGAGATCGTATTGTTGATGTCCTCAAACGTGACGCCGAGCGCACCCGCCTTCTCGCGATCGACCGCAAGACGGATCTGCGGCGCGGGCGGCAGGCCCTCGACGAATACGTTCTGCAGCACCGGACTGCGGTTTGCAGCCGCCAGCAGTTGCTCGGTCGCCTGTACCAGCGCCGGATAGCCCTTCTGACCCCGGTCCTGCAGGCGGAAGCTGAAGCCGGAGGAGTTGCCGAGATTGTCGATCGGCGGCGGCTGCAGCGCTGAGATCTTTGCGTCGCGGATCGATGACAGGGTCTTGTTGGCGTCTTCGACAATGGCAGCGGCCGAATCGTCCGCGCCGCGTTCCGACCAGTCCTTCAGCGTCACGAAGGCCTGAGCGGTGTTGGCGCCCTGCCCGAGAAAGCTGAAGCCGGTGAGAAAGGTCACCCCTTCGACGCCGGATCGCTGAAGCAGGTACTGCTCCACTTTCTCGACGGCAGCCGCCGTGCGGTTGTAGGAGGCATCCGGCGGCGTCTGCACGTCCACCGTCATGAAGCCTTGATCGTCGATCGGCAGGAAGCCGCCCGGCATGCGCACGAATGCGACGCCAAGTCCGACCAGCAGGACGGCATAGAGGATCATCAACCGCCCGGTCCGTCGCAGGGTCCACCCGACCGTCGCGCCATAGCGATCGCGCACGCGATCGATGCTGCGGTTGAACCAGCCGAAGACACCCTTCTTGGCGTGGGCATCGTGCCCGGCCTCGACCGGCTTCAGCAGCGTCGCGCAGAGCGCAGGCGTCAGCGACAGTGCCATCAGCGCGGAGAAGCTGATGGCCGCAACCATCGTGATCGAGAACTGCCGGTAGATGATGCCCACGGAGCCAGGAAAGAACGCCATCGGGATGAACACGGCGACCAGCACCAGCGTGATGCCGATGATGGCGCTGGTGATCTGCTTCATCGCCTTCCGTGTGGCTTCGCGCGGCGAAAGCCCCTCCTCCGCCATGATACGCTCGACGTTCTCGACGACGACGATGGCGTCGTCGACCAGTATGCCGATGGCAAGCACCATGGCGAACATCGTCAGCATATTGATCGAGTAGCCGGCAAAGAGCAGCACGGCGCAGGCGCCGAGCAGCGCCACCGGCACGACGATGGTCGGAATGATCGTGTAACGGACGCTCTGCAAGAACAGGAACATCACCACGAACACCAGGGCCACGGCTTCGACCAGCGTCATCAGCACCTTGTTGATCGAGGCCTTCACCACCGGGGTGATGTCATAGGGGATGTCGTAGGTGATATTCGCCGGGAAGAAGCGCGACAGCTCCTTCATCTTCTCCTCGACGGCGGTGGCGGTCGCGAGCGCGTTGCCGGTCGGGGCCAGCAGCACCGACAGGCCCGCCGTCGGCTGGCCGTTCTGCCGGGTCGTGAACTGATAGTTCATGCCGCCGATCTCGATGCGGGCGACGTCGCGCAGTCGTACCGTCGAGCCGTCCGCGTTGGCGCGCAGCACGATGGCGCCGAATTCGTCGGGCGAGCTGAGTTGCCCCTTCACCAGGACGAGGGCGGACGTCGGATGCCCCTGGCGGCTTGGCTCGGCGCCAATGCTGCCGGAGGACACTTGCGCATTCTGCGCAGTGATAGCTTTTGTCACATCATCCGACGTCAAGCTGTAGCCGACCAGCTTCTCGGGATCGATCCAGATCCGCAGCGAGCGTTCGGTAGAGTACAGCGTCGCTCGGCCGACACCGGGAATCCGGCGGATCTCACCCAGGACGTTCCGGATCATGAAATCGCCGAGGCCGATCTCGTCGAGACTCTTGTCGGTCGAGCTAAGCGTGATGATCTGCAGCACGGCGCTCGACGCTTCCTCGATCAGGATGCCCTGCTGGATCACGGCGCGCGGCAGACGCGCCTCGACGCGCTTGATGCGGTTCTGCACCTCGACCGATGCCAGGCTCGGATCGGTGCCCGGCACGAAGTTGGCAATGATCTCGACCTGGCCGAGCGAATCGCTGGTCGATTCGAAGTTGAGAATGCCCGCGGCGCCGTTCAGCTCTTCCTCGATCAGCCGGGTCACACTGTTATAGAGGTTTTCCGGCGACGCGCCCGGATAGCTCGTGCTGATCGAAATCGATGGCGGCGCAATGATCGGATACTGCGCGACCGGCAATTGCGGAATCGCGATGATGCCGATCAAGCAAATGAAGAGCGCCACCACCCATGCGAAGATGGGCCGGTCAATGAAGAAGGATGGCATGAGTACCCGCTATCGAAGCTGGGTCGTTGGTGCGTCACTGGGCGCAGCGGCCACGCGCTGCTGCCACGGAACAGGCGCAACCGGATCACCGGCCGCGAACTTCTGGAAGCCTTCGACCACCACGCGGTCGCCCTGTTTCAAGCCGTCAAGGATCAGCGACTGCCCGTCGATCTCGGTGCCGACGCGAACCGGGCGGAGCACGGCGCGGTTCTCCGCGTTCAGCACATAGACTTCGCTGGTGCCACCGCCATTGCGCTGAATCGCCTGCAGCGGCACAAGGATCGCGTCGTTATCGATGCCCTGCTCGATCTGCACGCGGACATACATGCCCGGCAGCAGTTCACGCTTCGGATTCTTGAATTCGCCGCGCAATGTCACCTGCCCGGTGTGGGTGTCGACCTTCCTGTCCGAGAACAACAGCCTGCCCTCGACCGGATGGGCGCCCTCGTCGAGCATGAGACTGACCTTCACCGCATCGGGAGCGATGCGCTGGAGTGCGCCCGACTCGAGGTCGCGGCGCAAGCGACCGAGCTCGGCAGCGGACTGCGTGAAATCGGCATAGACAGTATCCAGCTGCTGGATCGTCGCCATGCTGGTGGTGTCGTTCTGCACGACCAGCGCACCTTCGCTGACGAGCGCAGCGCCGATCACGCCGCTGATCGGCGCCCGCACGGTGGCGTATTCGAGATTGAGCTTGGCGCGGGCGACGTCGGCCTTGCGCGCGGCGACATCGGCAGCGGCCTGCCGTGCGGTTGCAATCGCGGCTTCATTCTCGGCGACTGACGCCGCCTGCTTGGCGATCAGCGCCGCAGTGCGCTTCGACTGCAGACTTGTCTGTTCGAACACCGCCTCGGCCTTCGCGAGCGCAGCTTCGGCGGATTGAAGATCCACCTCGAACGGCTTTGGATCGATCTGATAGAGCGCGTCGCCGGCCTTCACTTCGCTGCCTTGTTCGAACAGGCGCGCGGTGACGATGCCCGACACGCGCGCACGCACGTCCGCGACGCGGGTCGGCGCGATACGGCCGGGGAGTTCGCGGACGATGGATTTTGGTGCCGCGGCGATGGTGATAACGCTGACGTCCGGCACGGAGGTCTGCGTGGCGGCCACGCTGCGCTCGTCGCAACCGGCCAGAACGAGAGGTGCGCTAACGAGTGCCAGGACAACCATGGCGGATCGCGCTCTCATTATACTTCCCCAAGTTGGTCCGAGAGCGCCCCTAGCCCCGCGCTCCGGACATAGATGTCATTGTCACGCCGCCCCTCAACAGCAAGCGTGTGCGTTGCAGCATTGCTAGCGGGTGATCGCTAATTCGCAAGTTAATTCCCGGAAAGCATTCGGCTTTCGGGATTCAAAAATTGTTGAGCGCTACATTGCGTCGCAGCAACACGATGTAGCAGGGTGCCTACAAGCAATGCATTTTTGCCGCAATCCAATTGGGCGGTCTGCTGTCGGACCATCAATCAGCCGAAAGCACGCACATCCACTGATTCGCAGCACCGACTAACGATGTCGTCCGACACGTCGCTGTCGTTGGCGCGCTTGGCGAGCGACGCCGATTAACGATCGATTAAGATGTGATACCGGCGCAGGAGTTCGACTTCACTCGGGTTGAAGTCCCGACTGTTCGATCATCTGCTTGGTCTTCTTCCGCTCCTCGTCGAGGAAGGCAGTCAGCTCGGAAGGCTTGTAGTCTGTCATCAGCCGCGAGCCGCGATCGCCGTAATATTTGACGATCGCCGGATCCTTGAGCAGGTCGCCAACCGTCGCAGCGAGCTTGTCGATGATCGGCTGCGGCGTCCCACTCGGCGCCAGCAGAATTGAATACGCGCTGACTAAAACGCTCTTGTAGCCTTGCTCGACGAAGGTCGGAACGTCCGGCATGGTTGGCAGCCGCTCCGCCGCAGCAACGCCGAGCGCCCGGATCTTGCCGGCTTCGACCAGCGGCGCCAGTTGCAGTTGATAGTCGATCATGACGTCGATCACGCCGCCGAGGAAATCGGTGAAAGCCGGCGTCGCGCCCTTGTAGGGAATTTGCGTCATCGTCACGCCGGCTTCCTTCTGCAGCAGCTCGCCCAGCATGTGATGAGCGGATCCCTGCCCGACGGTCGCGTAGTTCACCTTGCCCGGGTTCTTCTTCGCATACGCGATCAGCTCGGGCAGCGTCTTGTAGGACGCGCTCGCGCGAACCGCGATCATCAACGGCGAAATCGAGATTCCGTGGACGGCCGTGAAGTTCTTTTGCGGATCGAACGAGAGCTTCTTGTAGAGAAACGGGTAGGTCACCGCGACGCCGTTGCTGGCGATCAGCAGGGTATACCCGTCGGGCTTTGCGTTCGCGACAAACTCTGCGCCAACGATGCCGCCCGCGCCGGCTTTGTTTTCGACGACCACCGGCTGGCCGAGCAGACTGGACAGGGCTTTGGCGACCACACGTCCGCCGGCATCCGCGATGCCACCGGCGGTAAACGGCACGACCAGCGTCATGGCGCGATTGGGATAGTCTTCAGCGAAAGTTGGACCGGGCAGCAGCATCGCGAGCAGAGCCAGCGCGAGCGAAGGGCGTCTCATGGTTTCCCCCATTGTTGCTTCTTATTGGCCGCGCATGTCATCACAGGCGACAAGCGCGGGCAACAGCGGGAGAAGCGGGTCTCATGCACGAGACCCGTTCCGGATCGGGAATGAGATCGCCGGTACTGCCTAGACCCACTCACCGTTGCGCATCAACGGCTCCGTGCCGCCGTTCGCAGTGACGCCGTCGACGTTGATCTTGTCGGAGCCGATCATCCAGTCGATGTGGATCAGGCTCGAGTTCGCACCCTTCTCCGACAGCTCACGCGGTGTGAGCTCCGCTCCGTTGCGGATACATTTGCTGTAGGCCTGACCGAGCGCGATATGGCTCGACGCGTTCTCATCGAACAGCGTGTTCAGAAACAGAACGCCGCTCTTGGAGATCGGCGAGGAATGCGGCACAAGCGCCACCTCACCCAGCCGCGCGGCGCCTTCGTCCGTCGCCAGCACTTTTGCCAGCACATCAGCGCCGGTTCGCGCGCTCGACTCAACGATGCGTCCTCCTTTAAACCGTACGGCGATCTCCTCAATGAGCGTGCCTTGATACGACAGCGGCTTGGTGCTGCGGACGACGCCTTCAACGCGAGCCATGTGCGGCGTCGTGAAGACTTCCTCGGTCGGAATATTCGGATTGCACAGGATGCCGTTCTTCGCGGTCGAGGCGCCACCTTCCCACCAATGGTCGTCGGCGAGTCCAACGGACAGATCGGTGCCCGGCCCCTGAAATCGCAAGGCCTGGAAACGCTTGTCGTTGAGATAAGCCGTGCGGCGGGCGAGCGTCTCGTTGTGGCGGCGCCACTCGCCAATCGGATCGGGACCGTCGACGCGCGACGCTGCAAAGATCGCGTCCCATAGCCGCGCCACGGCTGCCTCTTCCGACTGGTCGGGAAAGACCGCCTTGGCCCAGGCCGGCGTCGCATAGGAGACGATGTTCCAGTTGACGTCGAAGTTGACGATATACTCCAGCGCCGGACGGTAGGCCGTCGACCGCGCGCGATTGAGCCGAGCTACCTTTTCGGGGTTCTGCGCCGACAGCAGCGACGGGTCGTCGCCGACGATAGCGAGTCTCGCGGCGCCGCTTTTGAAAGCGGCCGCCATGCCGTCAAACAGCCAGCCGCTCGCCTTATCGAAGCTTTCGTCGCGCGCGAACTGAAACCGCCGCAACGTCAGCGCATCGTCGGACAACAGCGGCGTCACCAACGACGCACCGGCCCGATAGGCATGCTCGGTGATGCGCCTGACCAGCGGCAGCGCCTCGACAGGAGCTGTCATCA
Source organism: Bradyrhizobium sp. LHD-71 (assembly GCF_031157255.1). Taxonomy (GTDB): domain Bacteria; phylum Pseudomonadota; class Alphaproteobacteria; order Rhizobiales; family Xanthobacteraceae; genus P52-10. The sequence goes on from NZ_JAVIFX010000004.1 coordinate 203,320, forward strand.
CCACCTCCTGCCCCTCCCGCAGGCCAAGTCCGACCTTGACTGCCACCTCGGCCAGGCGATCGAGACGATGTTCGAAGTTCGACATTTACTTACCTTCCGGATTCTTTCTTCATGGGGGCGGGATCACCTGCGCAATTGTTCAGGTGGACGTCTTAATAAGGCTTGCAATTCCCGACGTCTTTTACCATCTGCGTGAACGATTTTCAGGAGGATTGGACGACCCATGACGACAGTTGAAGCGCCCGAGACCCACGCTTTCGAGGCCGATGTCGCCAAGCTTTTGCATTTGATGGTGCATTCGGTCTACTCGGACAAGGACATTTTCCTAAGGGAGCTGATTTCGAACGCCGCCGATGCCTGCGAAAAGCTGCGGTACGAGTCGATCGGAAATCCCGCCCTGCTTGCCGACGATCCCAAGCTGGGCATTACCCTTATCGCCGACGCAGAGGCCCGGCGACTGATTGTCGAGGACAATGGCATCGGCATGACGGCGGCGGAAATGGCCGACGCGCTCGGCACCATCGCCCGCTCCGGTACGAAAGCCTTTGTGGATCGGATCGCGGCCGGCAACGACGAAGGCACACAACTGATCGGCCAGTTCGGGGTCGGTTTCTATTCGGCGTTCATGGTCGCTGACAAGGTCGACGTGATTTCGCGCAAAGCGGGCACGGCGGAAGCCGCCGTCTGGTCTTCGGACGGTAAGGGAACCTATTCCGTCAGCCCGGTCGATCTCGCTGAGGCGCCCGCAAGGGGCACCCGCGTGGTCCTTCATCTGATGGAGAATGCAAAATCCTATACCGAGCCGTTCAACCTCGAACGTCTGGTCAAGGTCCGCTCCGGTCACGTACCGGTTCCGATCTCGATCAAGGACAAGCCCGAGGGAGAGCTCAAGGACATCGCCGACGGCGCCGCCCTGTGGACCAAGCCGAAAGCCGATATCAGCCAGGATGACTATGACGACTTCTATCGCACGGCTGCCGGGCAGTTCGACAAGCCGGCGCTGACGATTCACTATCGCGCCGAAGGGCGTCATGACTATGCCGTGCTCGCCTTCGTGCCGGAAAGCCGGCCGTTCGACCTGTTCGATGCGGACCGGCACGGGCGGATGAAGCTCTACGTCAAGCGCGTCTTTATCACCGACGAAGCCGAACTGCTGCCGCGTTACCTGCGCTTCGTCCGAGGCCTGGTGGATTCGTCCGATATTCCCCTGAACGTCTCACGCGAGATGATCCAGGAAAGCCCGATCCTGAGCGCGATCAAGAAAGGCGTGGCCAACCGCATCTTGTCCGAGCTCGAGAAGCTTTCGACCAGCGACAGCGCTGCCTATGAAAAAATCTGGGAAACGTTCGACGCAGTGCTCAAGGAGGGCCTTTACGAGGACTTCGAGCGTCGCGAGCAACTGCTTGGCCTGGCGCGATTCAAGACGACCGCTTCGGCGGGCAAGTGGCGATCCTTGAAGGACTATGTATCGGATCTGAAGCCGAACCAGACTGCCATCTACTATATTGTCGGCAGCGATCTCGAGCGGCTCGACACGTCGCCGCAGCTGGAGGGCTTCCGGGCCCGCGGCATCGAGGTGCTGCTGCTGCCGGATCAGGTGGACAGCTTCTGGGTCACGGCTGGCATCGACTATCAGGGCAAGCCCTTCAAGTCGGTCACCCAGGGCACGGCGGACCTCAAGCTGATTCCGCTGCCTGACGGCAAAACCCAACCGTCGGCGGAGTTGGACGCGAAGGTGGCATCGTTCGTTGCGTTCACGAAGAGCGTGCTTGGCCACGCGGTCTCCGACGTCCGCGCATCCGAACGACTGACCGAAAGCGCGGTCTGCATCGTCGCGTCGGAGAGCGGCATGGACCGGCAGCTGGAGAAGCTGCTTGCAAGCGCAGGCCGGGACATCAGCGCGTCGAAGCCGGTGCTGGAAATCAATCCGGGGCACGAGCTGATTCGAAAATTGGCCGAGCTCGGCGACACGGATATCGCGTTCCGCGAAGATGCAGCGCACCTCTTGCTGGATGAAGCACTGGTTGCGGACGGCGACCGGCCGCGCGATCCAAAGGCATTCTCGGCGCGACTCGGCCGCGTTCTTGGACGGGGCATCGCAACATCAGGTTAAGGCGTGACGGCTTTGGATCCGGGTGATCGCAGGCCGGACCAAGCGAGCGGCACCGCGAGCGCGCAGAGCAGCGCCATGGGCAGGAAGGCGGCACCGCCATAAGCGGCATAGAACGGACCGGAAACCAGCATCAGCGTCGCGGTGGCGAGACCAGCTCCAAACGCGTACAGGGCCTGTCCGGTGGCGGCCAGCCGCGGCGGCGCCACCATGCCGATCAACCGCATGCATACGAGATGCAGCAGGGCAAACGTCAGGCCGTGCAGCGGCTGCACGATCGCGAGTGCGACCACCGAGGTCGTCGTTCCTGCAACACACCAGCGCACGACGCCTGCGGCTGCCGCCAGCGCCGCAGCGCCGTTCGTCCCCAACCGATCGATCAGCGCGGGGCCGATCACAAAGAACACGATCACTTCAGCAATCACGGCTTCGGACCAGAGCACGCTCGTTGCCGCCGGCCCGATGCCCGCATTATGCCAGCGGATCACCGCAAAGGCATCATGCACGGCATGACTGCCGTAGACGAGCGCCGCGACGATCATCAAGGACCTGAACGTTGCGATCGACCAGAGCTCGCGGAGGCCGCCGATCAGGACTGTCGGCGAACCAATCTGGCGGACCGGCTGAACATCGGGACGTGACAGCCAGAGAACCGTGGCGGCGCCCACGGCCAGGAGAGCTGTGTGCATCCAGACGATGATCGAAATATCGGCCCCGCCCAGCAGGGCCCCGGCCGTCAACGTGCCAACCACGAACACCGCCGACCCCGTTCCTCTTATCCGTCCATATTCAAAGCTGTTGCGCCTTGCCGCGCCGATCGCGAGCGCATCGGCAATCGACGTGATCGGTGCAAGCGCTGCCGCCTGCATCAGATGAATGAGAAGAAGCGTCCAGAATGCGCCGGCCAAGAGCAGGGACGTCGCCGATGCGGCGGCGAACATCATGCATAGCGCAAGCGCAGCGCGCAGCTCGCCGGCGGCGTCGGCCAGACGTCCGACGATCGGCCCACTGATCAGGCGCACCAACGTGCCGAGGCCAAGCAGCGCTCCGATCTCTTGCGGGCTCAAGCCGCGCTCTTCAAAGAATCGGGGCCAAAATGGCGACGCCACCCCGAACGCGCCGTAAATGGCCGCGTAGAGCGCAACAAAAACCATCATCTCGCTGCTGCGGCTGGAGCGCATGAGCTGTCGTCGCCCTCCGATCGCAATCACCTGTCGTCCCACCAAGCCAAGCGCGAGCCAAGACCCATATCCACCGTGGCAACATCGATTCGATGCCTCGAAGTCCGTGGTTATGGGTTCTCGCTTTCGCGAGGACGACGCAGAGATACTGATTGCGATGTTACCGACTTGATCGCATCACACCTTTAGTCGATCAGAGTGACCAACCCGTATTCACGAGAGCGGTCCGAGGCTCTGGACGAAGGCTTTGGCCTGCGTAGCTGGAGCGACGATGTTCCGCTTGCGACCTCCCGCTCGACCAGCGCCTGCAATTTATCGTGCAAGGGCGAGCGATCGCAGACCGGGTCAGTGGCCGCAGCATGACCAGCGAGCGTCAGCGCTTGACAGCGACAGCCACCGAAATCGACGTCGCGAAATTCGCACGAACGGCACGGCTCGGCCATCCAAGCCGTGCCGCGGAATGCCGTGAACGCGGCGGAATCGTCCCATGCCGCTTTCAGCGCCGTGGTCCTTACATTGGGGAATGACATGCCAGGGATAGAGGTTGCTGCATGGCAAGGCAGCATTGCGCCATCCGGCGCAATTACGAAGAAGCGCCGCCCCCATCCACCCATGCACGCCTTCGGACGCCGAGCGTGATAGTCGGGAACGACGTGGTCGATCTGCATGCGACCGTGCAGCCGCCGCGCAGCTGCGGCGATCGTTGCAACCGCGGACTGCACCTGATCCTGCGAGGGCATCAAGGCTGCGCGATTGATCAGGGCCCAGCCATGATACTGCGCGTGCGCGACCTCCAGCCGCTCGGCACCGAGATCCACGGCGATGTCGATGATCCCGTCCAACCGGGGAAGATTGCGCCGATGGACCACGACGTTGAGAGTCAAGGCGAGTCCTGCGGACCGTATCTCTCTGGCGACGGCTAGCTTCTTCAGATGCGCCTGCGGATAGGCCGCAATCCGGTCCGCTTCCGCCGGGTCGGCATCCTGGATACTAAGCTGGATATGGCGGAGTCCCGCAGCGGCGAGATCATCGATCTTGCGTCGATCCAGCAGCACTCCCGAGGTGATGAGGTTTGTGTAAAGGCCAGCTTGTTCCGCTGCGCGCACGAGCCCGACAAGGTCGCGGCGCGCGGTGGGCTCGCCACCGGAAAGATGAACCTGCATCACGCCAAGACGAGCTGCGTCCTCGAATACGGTGATCCACTCGGCGGTCGACAGTTCGGCGCGCCCGCCGACGAGCTCGAGCGGATTCGAACAATAGGGACACTGAAGCGGACAGCGGTGCGTCAGCTCGGCAAGGAATGCCAACGGTGGCTCAACGCGGGCCGGCGTCATGCACAATCACTCCTTCCGCGGCCAGCCCCTTCAGCAGTTCGACGGTATCGTCATAGATGGCCGTCGCAGGAGCGTCGAACTCCCGCGCCAGCTCGTCCGTAATCGACTGCAGCGTCCTTTGCCCGTCGCAGAGCGAGATGACCGACACCGCGACGTCATCCGGAAAGAACAACCGCTCCGGCGACTGCAGCACCCACTTGTCGCGCACCTTGTCCCAGCGCAACGTGGCGGAGTCGGCAAGTCGCGGCTTGCTGCTGCCTTCGATCGACATCACGGCTCCGGTCGAAAGCAACCCGGCGGGATATGCCCCGGATCGACATAGGCATAGTGCAAGGCGTCGAGCTGCGTCCAGAGCACGTCACACTTGAAGCGCAACGCACTCAAGGCTGCCTGCTGCTGCTCCGGGGTGCGGGCATTGCCGAGCACGTAACGCAGCGCAAACTCTGAATCCATTGGCGCCTGGGTGAGCCGCGCATCGAAATACTGCAACGCCGTCGCATCGACGAAATCATAGTGCCGCAACATGCCGGCAACGCGCTCGGAAATGATCGTCGGCGCGAACAGTTCAGTGAGAGATGACGCAACGGCCTCCAACAGGCTGCGTTCCCGGACAAATCTGACATAGGCCTCAACCGCAAACCGGGTGGCCGGAAGCACGGCGCGGAGCGAGGTCACCAGTTCACGATCGAGACCAAGGCCATCAGTCAGGCAGAGCCATCGCTCAATGCCGCTGTCACTCGCGTCACTGCCGTCATGATCGACCAGCCGCCGCCGCCACTCGCGGCGGATCTCGATGTCGTCCACACGAGAGAGCAGCGCGGCATCCTTCAACGGAATATGGCACTGGTAGCAATAGCGATTGAGGGCCCAGGCCTGAATCTGCTCGCGATTGAGCTTTCCGCTTCGCATCAGATGATGGAAAGGATGCTTGTCGTGATAGCGCTCCGCGCCGATCGCCAGCAACTGCTGCTTCAGTTCATTCGCCGAAAGAATGCTGGTCATAGAACGTACTCCTGACCATCGCGTGCAACCTGCCACCCACTTTCCTCGACGAGGCGCCGCTCGGCGGAATCTTCGACGAGAATCGGGTTGGTGTTGTTGATGTGAATGTAGACTTTCTGACCGAGCTTTGCGCTGCTCCATATCGCCAGCGATCCCGACGCGCCCGAAATCGGCAGGTGACCCATGCTCGACGCGGAACGGTTCGGGTGGTCCACCTTCCTCATCTCATCTTCGGACCAGAAGCTTCCGTCGAAGAAGAGAAGCGGAATACCTGACAGTCTCCGGCTGAGACTGTCAGGGACCGAGGCGCATGCCGGAACATAGGCGAGCTTCGGCGCAGCGTCGTTATCGCTGATCAGCAGGCCGACATTGGCACTGGCTTCACCGGTTCTCTCCTTGCCGGGAACGCTGAACGCCGAGATCACGACACCGCTCTCCTTGCCATTGAAGTCCGACAGACGAGTCGGACGATCGAGCTCCAATGGACTGCGTTTGACCGATGCGGGAACAAGCGGCTGAAACATGCTGTTCGCTTCGAACAATTTGAGAACGTCGTGCGGCGCGTAGAGGCGGTACTGCTGCGCTTCCCTCAGGTTGAGCAGGCCCCCCACCTGATCGACATCGGAGCCGGTGAGAACGACACTGGCAATCGGAGTGCCCCGGATCTGTTCGCTCGGCCAAAGCCGAACGTTGGCAACAATCTGCTGACGCAGATCGGGTGACGCATTGATCAGATGCCACACCGTGCCGTCAGCGGAAACCGCCAGCGACGCCTGCGTCCGGCGATGGACACGTCCGCTCGCTTGCCACGCAAGCCGGCACACCTCACAGAAGCAATTCCACTGCGGCACGCCACCACCTGCGGCTGAACCGAGTATGGTGACTTGCAGAGCCAATGGAAACCGGACTAAAGCGTCGCGGTGGCGTAAGAATTGATTTCCATCCCGACGCAGATTTTAATCAAGCGCGGCTTGGTCCAGACCTTCTTCATGAGCAGATCCTCTCTGGCAACGAGGGCCAACAACGTGCCCGGCCTAAAGTTCCATCCCCCTCACACGGCAGAATCCCTGACGTCTGCAAGGCAGGAGGAACAGGATCGAAAGCCTGATTCCGATCATGCCTGATCGAGCTGGTCAGGCGTTGCCTGCGACAAGGCTGCGTCGCTTTCGTCTTTCAATGCGACGCCGGTCAGCTGCCGTCCCAGCGCGGCGCTGATCAGCCAGATGAGCTTTTGCGCAGCGATCGCCGGTGCAAGACCATCGGGACGAATGTTCGAGATGCAGTTGCGTTCAGCGTCTGTCCTGCCGGGCCGTGGATCCCAGGTCAGATAGACCCCGAGGCTGTCGGCGGCGGAAAGTCCGGGCCGTTCGCCGATCAGCACCACGCAAAGGCGTGCGCCAAGCGCCTCCCCCACCACATCGCCCAATGCAACCCGGGCGCCTTCAGCCAGCGCGACCGGCCCGACCGTCAACTTCAGCTGTGCGGCGCGCGGCACGAGAGCCGACATCAATGCCGCCGCGTGCGCGTCCACCGCTCGGGCCGACAGTCCGTCGCCAATCATGATGGCGAGATCGCAACGTCCGCTCGCGGCGGCCGCCAGCCGTGCGGCCGATGCCTCGCTCAGTCTCCGGCCAGCGTCCGGCTGACGCAGATAGGCGGCGCGTTCCACCGCCTGGCTTTCCACGTCCACCGTGCGCAGGTTCAATCGGGTGAGCGCATCGGCAAGCTTTGCACGATCGAGCCGGGCATGAACCGCATCCCGCGCCAGCGCGTGCGCAAGATCGAAGGCGAGCACTTCGCGCGTCGGCAGCGATGCGCCGCTCCGGCCGCGGGCAATGCGCGCCATGGTGCGGTTTGCGAGGAAGAACCACGGATCGTGCGGCGGCCTGCTCACGTGCGACGCGCCTCTGCTAGCGATGCGTCGGTGATCAGCGGATGATCCGGCTGCACGGGTAGCAGCCGCCCCGTCGCATCGGTTATCGCCATTTGCGCAAGCCACGCCTCGAACTCGGGCGCGCGCTTCAGGCCGAATGCCTCACGCACGAAGAGCGCGTCGTGGAACGACGTCGACTGATAGTTCAGCATCACGTCGTCAGCGCCGGGCACGCCCATGACATAGGTGACGCCCGCGGCCGCCAGCATCGTCAGGATGGTATCCATATCGTTCTGGTCAGCTTCGGCATGGTTGGTGTAACAGACGTCGACACCCATCGGCAGCCCCATCAGCTTGCCGCAAAAGTGATCTTCCAGTGCCGCGCGCAATATCTCCTTGCCGTCGTAGAGGTATTCCGGGCCAATAAAGCCAACGACCGAGTTCACCAGCAACGGCTCGAAGGTTCGCGCCACCGCATAGGCACGCGCCTCGCACGTCTGCAGATCGAGGCCGAAGTGAGCGTCGGCTGACAGCGCCGATCCCTGCCCGGTCTCGAAATACATGACGTTCTGACCGACAGATCCGCGTTTCAGCATCCTGGCCATTTCATTTGCCTCGCTCAAGAGATCGAGCGAAACGCCGAACGCACGATTGGCCGCTTCGGTGCCGCCGATCGATTGAAACACCAGATCCGTCGGCGCGCCCTTCTGCATGAGCTCGATCGCCGTCGTCACATGGGTCAGCACGCACCCTTGTGTCGGAATCTGGAAGCGCGCGAGCAGATCATCCAGCATCGACAGCAGCTCGCGCACACGCGAGGTCGAATCCGACGCGGGATTGATGCCGATCACCGCATCGCCGGCGCCGTACATCAACCCGTCTGCGATGGAGGCCATGATGCCTTCCAAATCGTCGGTCGGATGATTGGGTTGCAGGCGCACCGACATGGTTCCGGGAAGCCCGATCGTGTTCCTGAACGCCGTTACGACCCGGCACTTGCGGGCGGCCAGCACCAGATCCTGATTACGCATCAGCTTGCAGACCGCGGCGGCCATTTCCGGCGTGATTCCCCGAGCCAGGCGTTGCAATGCGGATGAATCCGCCTCGCTCGACAGCAGATAATCGCGGAACTCAGCCACGGTCATCGCCGAGATCGGCGCGAATGCCGCGGCATCATGCGTGTCGACGATCAGACGCGTCACCTCGTCGGCCTCATAGGGAATCAGAGGCTCCGCCAAGATCGCCGTCAACGGCACCTCGGCCAGCGCAAGCTTTGCGGCCATGTTTTCTTCAGCGCTGGCAGCGGCGAGGCCCGCAAGCCGATCGCCGGCACGCGGCGGCGATGCCTTCGCCAGCAGTTCGGCCAGCGAGCCGAAGACATAGGACGACGACTTGATGCGTTGCCGAAACATCATGGCCCCGCGTTTGACATGCGGTTTCTCCTGTGGCCTTCCAGCGATGGAACCGAGGCGAAACCACTGCTATGATCCGCCTCGAATCCTACATGGATCGTATCTTACCTGATGTAGGCTGGCTGGCATGGCATATCGCTTCAAGAGCAATACCGCGACGGTCCAGGACAGCGTCCGGGACGTCGCCGCCGAACTGATCGACGACGCCATCGAGACCGCAAAGCGTAGGGCGGATCCGCACGTGACAGTGCATAATCTGCGCACGGCCTGCAAGAAGCTGCGTGGCCTGGTGCGCCTGATCCGGCCCAGCTTCAAGGACTATCGGGCCGAGAACGTCGCCTTTCGCGACGCCGCGCGCGGCATATCGTCGGTGCGCGATGGCCTGGTTCTGATCGAAACGTATGACAGCTTGCTGGACGCTTACGACGAACAAATCGACCGGGCGCGATTTGCCCCTATTCGCCGTCGATTGACGACGCATCGGAATCAGCTCGCCAAGCATGCCAATACTCAAGCCAGGCTCGACGAATTCGAAACGGCCATGCGCGAGGCGCGCGACCGCGTCCAGGACTGGACTCTCGCCCGCGATGGATTTGAAGCGATTGAGCGCGGCATCGCCAGATCCTACAAGGATGCCAAGAAGGCTATGGCAGATGCGTCAAGCGATGCGACCGCCGAGGTCGTTCACGAATGGCGGAAACGCGTCAAGGATCACTGGTACCACACGCGACTGCTGACCCCCATCTGGCCCGCGCTGATGAAGGCCCACCGCGATGTGGCCGATTCGCTCGGTGACGTTCTGGGAAAGCACCATGATCTCGACGTCTTCAGAAACAGGCTGATTGAGGGCAAGCTCGGGCGCGCGACTGACATCGACGTGCTCACAGACCTGATACGCCGCCGCCAGAAGGCCTTCGAGGATCAGGCCTTCCTTTTGGGCGCGCGCCTTCTCGCCGAGCCGGCGTCAGGCCTTACCGGCCGCTGGCATTCCTACTGGGATACGTGGCGGAGCGGCGAGCCGCAGGCACTTGCCGCCTGAGACCGTTTGTTGTCGGCATGCCTAAAGAGATCGAGCGCAAATTCCTGGTGGCCCAGAACGGTTGGCGCAAGCATGCCGATCGCGGCAGGCTGATCCGCCAGGCCTATCTGGCTGTGACCGACGAGCTCGTCTTGCGCGTTCGCACCATCGGCGCGGCAACGGCTTTCCTGACGATCAAGACCGCAGGTTCATCGACGACACGGTCCGAGTTCGAGTATCCCATACCGCCACAGCATGCGCGAAGCCTGATGAAGCTGCGGACCGGGCGGCTCATCGTCAAACGACGCCATCTCGTCAAGGTGGGCAAGACGCATTTCGAGATCGATGTTTTCGCGCGCGACCATCGCGGCCTTGTCCTTGCGGAAGTCGAACTTCCATCACGCCGCGCGCATTTCGAACGACCGAAGTGGCTCGGCAAGGAAGTCACGGGCAAGAAGCGCTATTACAACGAGCACCTCGCAGGTGTATGAGCACAAGCGGCGATGCGGTCCGCATCGTCAGATTGATGCCGGCCTATCTTGGGTATTGAAACTAAGCGTCCACGATCGATCAGGGCACTTGCCGCACGGCGCCCTTGGCGGCGCTCGTCGTCAACGCCGCATACGCCTTCAACGCGGTCGAGACCTTGCGGCTGCGAGCGGCCGGCTTCCATGCGGCACGACCTTTGGCTTCCATTGCTTGTCGCCGTGCGTTCAGAACGGCTTCATCGACGCGCAGCGTGATCGAGCGCTGCGGAATATCGATCTCGATCGTGTCTCCCTCCTCCACCAGGCCGATGACGCCGCCTTCGGCGGCCTCGGGCGACACGTGTCCGATCGAAAGCCCCGAGGAGCCTCCGGAGAACCGGCCGTCCGTGACCAATGCGCAAGCTTTGCCGAGGCCCTTCGATTTGAGGTAGCTGGTCGGATAGAGCATCTCCTGCATGCCCGGCCCGCCCCTCGGTCCCTCGTAGCGGATCAGCACCACGTCTCCCGCCTTGATCTGGTTGCCGAGGATCGCCTGCACGGCCGCGTCCTGGCTTTCGAAAACCCGGGCCGGCCCCTCGAACTTGAGGATGGACGCGTCGACACCTGCAGTCTTCACGATGCAGCCGTCGACAGCCAGGTTTCCGGTCAGGACCGCGAGGCCGCCGTCAGTCGAGAACGCATGGGCGACGTCGCGAATGCAGCCGCTCGCGCGATCGTCATCGACGTCGTCGTACCGGCGCTCCTGGCTGAACGCCACCTGCGTCGGCACGCCGCCCGGCGCGGCGCGGTAAAAGGTTCGCACGCTTTCGCTCTGAGTGCGGCGGATGTCCCAGCGATCCAGCGCCTCCGCCAGTGACACGCTGTGAACCGTCGGCAGGCGGCTGTCGATGAGCCCCGCGCGGTCCAGTTCGCCCAAAATGCCCATGATGCCGCCGGCGCGATGGACATCTTCCATGTGCACGTCCGGCACCGACGGCGCCACCTTGCAGAGAACCGGCACCCGCCGCGACAGCCGGTCGATATCCGCCATCGCGAAACCAACCTCGCCCTCGTAGGCCGCCGCCAGAAGATGCAGGACCGTGTTGGTCGAACCGCCCATGGCGATATCGAGCGTCATGGCGTTCTCGAATGCGCCGAAGCTGGCGATCTTCCGCGGCAGCGCGGCCTCATCGGACTGCTCGTAGTAGCGCCGTGCAAGATCGACAATCAGATGCCCGGCTTCGACGAACAGGCGCTTGCGGTCCGCGTGCGTGGCGAGCACCGATCCGTTGCCCGGTAGCGCAAGGCCGAGCGCCTCGGTGAGGCAATTCATCGAGTTCGCCGTGAACATGCCCGAGCATGACCCGCAGGTCGGACATGCGGAGCGCTCGACGACTTCGACGTCCGCATCGCTGACGGCGTCGTCGGCGGCGGCAACCATGGCATCGATCAGGTCGACCGCTTTGGTCTTGCCGTTGAGGACGACCTTGCCGGCTTCCATCGGCCCACCGGAGACGAAGACGGTCGGGATGTTGATGCGTAGCGCCGCCATCAGCATGCCGGGCGTGATCTTGTCGCAATTCGAGATGCACACCATCGCGTCGGCGCAATGGGCGTTCACCATGTACTCGACGCTGTCGGCAATGAGCTCGCGCGAGGGCAGGCTATAGAGCATACCGTCATGCCCCATGGCGATGCCGTCGTCGACCGCGATGGTGTTGAACTCCTTGGCCACGCCGCCGGCCGCTTCGATCTCACGGGCGACCAGTTGGCCGAGGTCTTTCAGATGCACATGTCCCGGCACGAATTGCGTGAAGGAATTGACGACGGCGATGATCGGCTTGCCGAAATCCTCGTTCTTCATGCCGGTCGCGCGCCAGAGCCCGCGCGCGCCTGCCATGTTGCGGCCATGCGTGGTGGTGCGGGAACGATAGGCTGGCATCGGACTTCCTCGGGCTCAGTGAACGTCGCTCGGCTTGTAGCGGAACAAGCGTTTGCCAATCCAGCATTTCCAGCAGCCGGACGGCGGACGACGCTCTTTTCAACAACCAAGAGTTGCATGTATACATGGATTTGCGGGCGCCAGCGCCCAGCCACACAAGGGAAATTGACATGGCTCCGGCGTTTGCTTCCCCGGTCTTCCTGATGAACTATCCGCAGGCGGTCAGTGACTACCGCTGCGTCGTCGATGCCCAAGGCAGCCAGCTCATTTTCGAGCGTTCAACCGACGGCGGTCAGTTCAATCTCAAGCTTCTCGATCTCAGCACGCCGAATGCCGAGCCTGTTGCATTCGCGCCCAGTTTGCAACTGTCGACCAGACCCGATTGGTCATGGAGCAGCGGCCAGGTCGCCTTCGACAACGGGCGCGGCATCTGGACAGCGGGAGGAGACGGATCGAACTTGCAGTTGCTCGAAGGCACCGCAGACATGATCTATCCCGCCTGGTATCCGCAGGCCGACGCAATGGTCGTCATGAACGGTCAATCGACGGCCAACCCGCAACCGTGCTCTTCGGAGATCGATCCGAACGGCTCCATCGTGCAGGCCGTTATGGCGAACGATACGGTGTGGGCCGGGATGCCTTCGGTAAACCCGACCAACGCCAACCAGATCGTCTTCGCCGGGCAGTTCATCGGCGATCAGAAGAGCTACAATCAAGACCGGAACTACATCTGGTTCGCCGATCGTAGTACCGATCCTGTCACAGTGCGGCCACTCGACCGCAAGGCTCCGAGCGGCAGCGGATTCAAACCTGCCTTTCAGGGAAGGGCGCCGTGGTGGTCACCTGACGGCAAGTGGGTGGTGTTCGAGTCCGATCGTTCCAGCGCCGAGGGACTCTACGCGATCTTCATTCAGGACTCGGCCGGCGAAAATCCGGCCGTGCAGGTCACCGATTGCAAATGGAATGCAAACCACGCGAAGTGGTTTCCGTGCGGGACGAAGCTGGTCGTCAGCGTCCTTCAATCGCCTCCAAACCGCCCGCGCGGCATCGCAAGTCTGGATGTTTCGCCGTTCGTTGGATGACGCGAGCGGTCCCGTTCACGCGCCGAACTGAATCGACGACAGCTACCACAGCCGTGGTTTGTCAGGACTTCCTGGCGCCAGCGGGCCACTCGATATGGGCGCGGATGGCGCCGGTCTTTTCATCGATCCAGCCGGCACGCTTGGCGTAAGCAAGCATACCTGTCGCCGAATCCTGCCAGCCCGGGCCGCCGGCCTGCGCGCCGAGCTTGCGCAACGCCTCCTCGCCGACCCAGGCATGGCCCGTTGCGTCGACGGTAGCGATGCCGTTCAGCGCCTTGACGACCGTGCTGTCGGAGGCTCGCGGATCGTCGACACGCACCTTGAAGCCCTTGAAGTCGTCGGCATCAATCAGTTTCACGTTGCCCGATGAGGTTACGGAAATGATCATGGTGTCACTCAACCTGGAATGTGCCATCGACAACGACCAGCGTATCCACCGTGGTCGTTGCTCGTTTCAGTCACCACGCGTGACCAAGCGAAATAGCGGCCTTCAGTTGCCGACTTTTTCCTTTTTTGCGTGCGGATCGGCGCGCGGCACCGAGATCGAACCGCCGCGATCGTTGAATGTCGTCGCCTGGGCGACACCGACAGTGGCCCCTTTCTTGCGGCCGAAGGCCTCGACGACCGGAATGTCGGCGTCGGCGATGTCCGCCATGCGCGTCTTACGCGCGAGAGCCGCTTCGATGTAAGGCGCCAGTTCCTTCTGTTTCTGCCGCTCGCGGACGGCGTCGCGCTTCTTGAAGTCGGGCATCACGGTGTCCGCGAAAAGCTGCAGCGACTCCATGATGTGCTCGTGCTTGTTGGCGCCGCTTTGCTGCACGAAGATGATCTGGTCCACGCCGATCTTTTCATATCGTTCCAGGTGCTCACGCACCTGATCGGGCGTGCCGATGCCGCCATTGCCGGCATTGTCCTTCAGCTCGTCCTTGATCTCCAGAAAGCGACTCCAGACTTCGGAGCGGCCCGGCCGATGCTGGCCGTAGAGACCGTAATAGCCGAGCGAATAACCGAAGAAGCGAAAGCCATCGAGGCCGCGTCGGAGCGCTTCCTGCTCATCCTGATGCACCGACATGCCGCTGACCAGGGCGATGTTCGGATTGACGGTGTGAGCGATCGGCAGGCATTCGTCGGACTTGATGATGTCGTAATACTCCTGCACCCAGTGCGCGGCCTGCTCCGGCTCGACGAAGGCGAAGGCCAGAGCGCCGAGCCCGTGGCGCGCAGCACGGTGGATCGTCTCGCGACGCGAGCACGCCACCCACATGGGCGGATGCGGACGCTGCACCGGCTTCGGCACGATGTTGCGCACCGGCATCTCGAAGAACTCACCCTTGAAGCCGGGATAGGGACACATGGCCAGCATGTTGGCGGCCTGCTCGGTCGCCTCCTGCCACTTCGCCGTCTTGTCGTCCGGCACCATGCGAAATCCGCCCATCTCCATGGCGGTGGCGGACTCGCCCGTCCCCCACTCGACGCGGCCGCGCGACACGAGATCGAGTGTGGCGATGCGCTCGGCCGCACGCGCCGGATGGTTATAGTCGGGCGACATCAACATCACGCCGTGCCCAAGGCGGATGTTCCTCGTACGCTGCGAGCACGCTGCAAGGAACACCTCGGGAGCTGACGAGTGGGAGTATTCCTCGAGGAAGTGGTGCTCGACCTCCCAGACGTAATCGTAACCCAGCTTGTCGGCGAGTTCGACCTGATCAAGTGCTTCCTGGTAGAGCCTCAGCTCTGAATCCTCGCTCCAAGGTTGAGGAAGCTGATGTTCGTAGAACATGCCGAATTTCATTGATGTTTCCTCGTGTATTCGCCAGGCGAAAGCCAAGCCTTAAAAACCAAGTCTTGTTTGATCCCGCCGCCGGACCGTCCCCGGAGATCAGTAGAATGACGTTCGCCTATTCGCCGGAATGATCCGGATGCATGCGCTGTGCAGCTCGACGCGAACGCTATGGTTGCGGCTCACGCGTGTGAAGACGCTGACTGCGAGGAGGATCTTTTTGCTTCACGCAAAGATCGTCTTCCGACTACCAGGCGGTCTCCAGGATCTGCATTACATCACTCTCGTCGCGGATCGGTCGCGGATTGAAGCGCGCCTGGCCGCTGGCGACCACGGTGCGGGCGATCGGCTCCAACTGCTCGCGCTTCACGCCCACGTCACGCAGGCGACGCGGCAGGCCGAGCTCCTCGAGCAGGTCGAGCAATGCATCCGCTGCCGGCTGGCCCGGCCGCTCCAGGGCTTCGCTGACGATAGCCTGGCGATGCTCATTCATGGCGGAGTTGAAGCGCATCGTGGCGGGCAACAGCACGCAGGAGCAATGGCCATGCGGAACATCGGCAATCGCCGCCAGCGAGTAGCTGATGCCATGGCTGGCGCCATGCTGACCCCGGCCCATGCCGCTGGTTGCGAGCCAAACCCCCATCTGCGATTCGAGGCGCGCGGCCGCATCCTCCGGATCCTTGCGGGTCCGACGCATGGATCGTTGCAACATCCGCAAACCATGGATGCAGGTTGCGTCGGTAAAGGGATTGGCCGTCGGCGAACAGATCGATTCAACCGCATGATCGACCGCCCGGAAGCCGGTCGACAGCCACAGCCATTCGGTCGTCAGCCGGGTGATGCTCGGATCGAGGATGATCGAAACCGGAGCGAGCTGCGGCGCAATGTAGAGATCCTTCTTATGGGCGACGTCGTCCACCGAGCCGCCAGTTGTCGTGTATTCTGCACCTGAGAGAGTGGTGGGTATGGCGATCTGACGCAGGCCGGTATCCTTGATCGCCGGCACGAAGATATTGCCGTCGGCGCCGCGCTGGGCGTGATGCGCGTTGAAATCCTCGTGGGTGGCGATGCCCTCGGCGAGGCCTACCTGGACGAGCTTGGCGCCATCGATCGACGAGCCTCCGCCGAGCGACAGAAGCAGGTCCGGCTCGACGGCGCGCGCGCTTTCGAGCGCCTTCAGCAGGGCTGAGCGAGGCGAATGCGCCGGCATGGTGTCGAAGACGCCGACATAGCGGTCGCCGAGCATCGCCTTAATGCGTTCGAGAGCGCCGGTCTTCCGGCTCAGCGTATTGGACGCAAGGACGAAAACCCGCCGCGCGCCGAGCCTGTCCAGTTCACGCTTGAGTGCAGTCTCCACCGGCTCGCCGAAATTGACGCGCTCGAGCGGGAAATATTCATAGACACCCTGCATCATCCGGTTTTCTCCCTGCTATTTTTGATTGTCTATCGGCCGCACCACATCTTACGGACTGAGAAGCGCTTGCGAATGATCGTTGGGCAAATACCATCATTGCGCCTCATGCACAGAAAGGCTGCAAAGAATGGAAACGCTCAGGAATATCCGCCTTTTTCTCAAGGTCGTGCAGACCGGCAGCTTCTCGGCTGCGGGTCGCGTCATCGGTCTCTCGCCGGCATCGGTCTCCCGCCAGATGAACGCGCTGGAGCAGGCGTTGGGCATCCGGCTGATCTATCGCACCAGCCGCAAGCTGACGCTGACGGAAGTGGGACAGCTCTATTACGAGCGGGCGTCGGACATCATCCAGGAATTCGACACGCTGGAAAGCATCGTGTCCGAGCATCAGACCAAGCCGCGCGGCCTTCTGCATGTGCACACGCGCGTCGCAATCGGCACGCGGCTGCTTGCGTCGGCGCTGCCGGCATTCTACGAGCATTTTCCAGACATCAGGGTGAAACTCTGGCTCACCGAAGAGCCGCGCGACCTGATCGAACACAAGATCGATGTGGCGATCCGCCTCGGCAATCTCGACGAGCCGTCGCTCGCGGTGCGTAAATTATGGAACGCCAGCCGCCGCATCATCTTCGCAAGCCCGGTGTATCTGGCGAACAGTCCCAAGCTCGATCATCCCGACGACGTCCTGAAGCATCGCTGCCTCACCTACCTCGATGGACGTTTCGATGACGGCTCGGCCCTGTGGCGCTTTCGCGACAAGGGCGGCATCCGGGAGATCCGGGTAACCGGGCCGATCCAGGTCAACAATCCTGAGTTGGTGCGGGAATGCGCGCTCGCCCACATGGGGCTTGGCCTGTTACCGAAATGGAGCATCTGGGACGAACTGCAGAGCGGACGCCTGGTGGAGGTGCTGCCGTCATGGCCGGTGAGTCCCGGCACCTTCGATCACAACATCTATGCGGTCTATGAACGGTCGCGTTACGTGCCGCTCAAGGTGCGGACCTTCGTCAATTTTCTGGTCGGCTTCTTTGCCAACCGGAAGGATGGCGCGACTTCAATCACGGATTTCGAACCGCTTTTCG
Source organism: Bradyrhizobium sp. LHD-71 (assembly GCF_031157255.1). Taxonomy (GTDB): domain Bacteria; phylum Pseudomonadota; class Alphaproteobacteria; order Rhizobiales; family Xanthobacteraceae; genus P52-10. Next base: position 221,014 of record NZ_JAVIFX010000004.1, read on the forward strand.
GCGGACAAAGCCTCGAAGACCGACTGCATCTTGAGACCGAGTGGTCGACAATGTGACCATCTGAACAACGCCCTCGAGCCTGCGGCGACATCTTTGCAAAAATCGAAAAGAAGGTTTGTGGCGGTTGGTATTTCCTTCGCGACCTTTACCCCTGACCATGCTCCCACGCGTACGCGAGGGACGGCGAAAATCGTTTCACAGGCAGCAGCCAATAACCAAACCGAGGAACGAGGTCAGGGATGGGAACGCTTGATGCGCGCCGCCAGGCGCTGAAGGACGAATTCACGTCATCGCGCGGCTACTGGAGCGATTTGTGGTCCGATCTTCTCGAGATCGACCCTGACTTCTTCGAAGCGTACAAGAATTTCTCGTCGGCCCCCTGGAAGCGCAAGAACGGCCTTACCCCGAAAGTCCGCGAGCTGATCTACGTCGCCATCGATACGTCGACGACGCACCTCTACGATCCGGGCACGCGCATCCATATGCGCAATGCCATTGGCCACGGAGCGACCCGCGAAGAGCTCATGGAGGTCATGGAGCTGACCTCTGTGCTCGGCATCCATGCCTGCTCGATCGGCGTGCCGATCCTGCTCGAAGAGATGGAGGCCACCGGCAAAGGCGGGCCGCTGCCCAGCACCGTGCTGACGGCAAAGCAGGAGGCGCTCAAAGCCGAATTCACGAAGGTGCGTGGCTACTGGAGTCCGACCTGGGACGGGTTGCTGCGGCTGTCACCCGATTTTTTCGAAGCCTATCTCGGCTTCTCCGGAGTGCCTTGGAAGAAGGGCACGCTCGAGCCGAAGGTGAAGGAGTTCATCTACATCGCCATCGATGCCGCGACCACCCATCTCTTCGAGCCCGGCTTGCGCATTCATATCCGAAACGCGCTCAATTACGGGGCGACGGGTGACGAGATCATGGAAGTCCTCGAGCTCATCAGCGTGCTCGGCATTCATACCATCACCCAAAGCGTGCCGATCATGACGGACGAACTCGCTCAGGCCGGCAAAACCTGATCGCGCAGCCGACGCCGACGACATCAATGCCGTCCGCCTCAACGATGGGGCGGCTGCAACAAAACAAACAGAGTGGGAGGACAGGATGACCAGACACGGAATACGTTTGCTCAAATTCGGCGTGCTCGCCGGCACTGCTTTAGCCGCGATGATGCCGGCGCATCCGACAGCGGCACAGGAAACCGTCAAGCTGGGCTTCACGGCTGCGCTGACCGGCCCGTTCAACGAATTCGGCGAAGGCATCCGCCGCGGCGTCGAGATCGCGATTGAGGAGTGGAACAAGAAGGGCGGTGTGAATGGCAAGAAGGTGGAGCTGGCCGAGGCGCTCGACGACCAGCTGGTGCCCGACCGGGCCGTGCAGAACATGCGCCGCATTCTCGACAATGAGCAGATCGCGGCTCTGATTGCGCCCTCCGGCTCTGGACCGACGCTTGCCGTGATCGACATGCTCGAGGCCGATGGGCGGCCGGTTTGCAATACACAGGCACAAACGCCCACGATCGTCTATCCGAAAGGCCCCGAGAGCCCACCGCGCCAGAACATCTTCTCGCTGTCCATCGACAATACGGTCGAGGCGGAGAAACTGGCCGGCGTATTGGCGAGCCAATACAAGAAGGTCGGCCTTCTCCACGAAAGCACCGGCTACGGCGTCACTGGCGCGGAGTTGATCGGCAAAGCGATCAAGGCGGCCAATCAGGAAGCGACGATTACATCCGAGGCCTATAATCAGCGCGCCCAGGACATGACTGCGCAACTCACCCGCGCACAGCGTGCAGGTGCGGAAGTGTTGATGGTCGTCGGGCTTGGCGCCGACCTCGCCGTGATCCGCAAGAACATGGCCCGGCTCAACATCAACATTCCGCTCTACGCCACCGCCGGCGGCATCACGCCACCTTATATGGAAGGCGCAGGCAACCTGGTGAAGGGCACACGCGCCGCAAGCACCAAGTCATTCGGTCTGGATGAGCCGCCTGCGGCGACGAAGACCTTCCTTGAGCTCTACAAGGCCAAGCATGGATTCGACCGCTGGTGGGGGAACGATCCGGAGCGCCCGCAGATCTCCATGGCCACGACCGTCGGCACCGCCTACGACTGCGTGAACCTGCTGCTCAACGCCATGGTGAAGGCCAATTCCACCAAGCCCAAGGACATCATCAAGGCCCTAGAGGAAACCAAGGACTTTCCCGCCGCAAGCATCCGCGCGATAAGCTTCTCGCCGGAGAAACATCGCGCGCTCACGGTCGATGATCTCGCCGTCTACGAGATCGACAAGCAGGGCGACAAGGTAAAGCTCACGATCGTGCAGGAATAGCGGGCCCGGCGAAGGATCATCGCGACGGCCGGCGAGCGCGGACAGCCATCCCAATGGCGTTTGTCGCCAGCATCCCGGTCGGTGGTGATCCTTTCCCTGCGAGCTCGAAGGGCCGCGCCTTCCCGTCCGAGACGCGGCGGCGCAGCTTCTCTTAAGGAAACGATGATGACGACATTTTTGTCCCTCGTGCTCGCAGGCGTCAGCGTCGGCGCCGTCTACGCGCTGGTGGCGCTTGGCCTGAACGTCACCTTCTGGACGACCAAGACCCTGAATTTCGGCCATGGCTCGCTGATGATGTTCTGCGCCATGCTGATGGTCTATTTCGCGAGCCAGGGTCTCGTCCTTGCCCTCGCAGCCGTCCTGTCACTGCTGGTCATCGCAGCGTTCGGCATCTTCATCGAGCGCTTCACGGTTCGTCCGGCGCTCAAGACCAACAACAGCATGGGCTGGGTGGTCTCGACGCTCGGCTTCGGCATCGTGCTGCAGGGCGTGGCCGCCAAACTGTTCGGCTCGCAAGCCGTCGCCTTTCCGTCGATCCTGTTCGACTCGGAAGATTTCGTCACGATTTTCGGCCTGCATGTCTCGCTGCAATATCTGGTGGTGCTCGGCCTTTCGGTGTTCCTGGTCGTCGTGCTGGAAGCTTTCCTGCGCCTCACCCGCTGGGGCCAGGCGGTACGCGCCGTCTCGCACGACCCCGAGCTCGGCCGCGTCAACGGCATGCCGGTCAATGCGATCATCGTCGGCTCCTTCGTGCTGTCGGCACTGCTGGGTGGCGCCGCCGGCCTGCTCGTCTCGCAAATCGGCGGCACCGTTGATCCGGCCTTCGGCTTCAACCTGGTGCTGTTCGGCTTCGTCGCAGCGGTGGTTGGCGGAATGGGATCGTCGGTCGGCGCCCTCGTCGGTGGGATCGCTCTCGGCGTCCTGTCGAAGCTGATCGGCGGCTATGTCGCTTCCGCAGCCGAACAGCCGGTCGCCTTTGCAATCCTCATGCTCATGCTCGCCCTTCGTCCGAACGGACTGCTCGCTCAGGCCGAGGCCACCAAGGCATGACCGCCATCAGAACGACCCTCACTGCGATCGTCAACAATCCCTATCTGGTGGGTGCGTTTGTCGTCGCGCTGGCCGCAGGCGCCGGCTGGATGAGCTCAGGTACGATCCACGTCCTGAGCTTCGTGCTCATCTCCATCATCTTCGCGCTCAGCATCAACCTGCTCACCGGGCTCGCCGGACAGATCTCGCTCGGCCATGCCGGCCTGTTCGGCATGGGAGCCTATGTCACAGGTATTCTCGCCAAGACTTACGGCCTGCCGATTCTGCTCGCGATCCCCTTCGGCGCGCTGGCGGCGGCGCTGGTGGGCTATCTGCTGTCGTTCCCGGCAGGCCGCGTGCGCGACGTCTATCTTGCCATGATGACGTTGGGCTTCGGCATGATCTTCTTCGAGATCGTGCGTGAATGGAATTCGGTCACGGGCGGCATGATGGGCCTCAGCGGCGTCCCCTCACCTACTCTTCGCACGCTCAAGATCTTGGGCTACAGGATCGACGAAGTTTGGTTCTTCCGCGGTATTCTGCTGGTCACTGTTCTCACCCTCTGGATCATGCGCAATGTGACCCAGAGCCGGATCGGGCGCGCCTTCTTCGCGATCCACCACAGCGAGATCGCCGCTGGCAGCCTTGGAATCTCGCGGGCGGGGACCAAACAGTTCGCTTACGTGCTCAGCGGCCTGCTGGCGGGTCTGTCGGGAGGTATCTATGCGCATCTGGTTGGCTACCTCGGACCCGACAGCTTCACCCTCAACCGCTCGATCGAGGTGCTCGTCATCGCGATCGTCGGCGGACTCGGCTCAATCGCCGGGCAGGTGCTGAGCGCCACACTGTTCACCTTTCTGCCGGAGACGCTGCAGGTGTTCTCCGAGTATCAGTTCATCGTTTACGGCATCATCCTCACATTCTCGCTCATTGTATTGCCGCAAGGCATCGCTGGTCTGTTGCTGCTGCCGCCGCGTTTCATCCAGGCGGGCTCACTCGCCCGGCTGCGCGCCGGAACGGGCAGCAAGACGATGACCGCCAGTTCACAGATGGGCGGCCTGCTCGAGGTCGATGGCCTCACCAAGCGCTTCGGCGGCCTCACGGCGCTCAACAACGTCACGCTGAACCTTAAGCCCGGCCACATCACCGCCCTTGTCGGCCCGAATGGCTCCGGCAAGAGCACGCTTGTGAACGTGATCAGCGGCATCTACCCACCGACCGAGGGAAAGGTGCTGTTCAAGGGCAACGACATCACCGGCCTGCCCGACCACAAGATTGCGCGCACCGGGATCGTGCGCACCTTCCAGGACCCCCGGCTCGTGCCGAATTTCACCGTGCGGGAAAACCTGCTGCTCGGCGCGCACAGGCTGATGACGCATAGCGGCTTCGCCTCGGCGCTGGCACTGCCGTTGGCAACGCGCGAGGAAGCCGCGTATCTCGCCCGCATCGACCGGATCATGGAGCTCACCGAGCTTACGCCGACGGCCGACCAGACGGTCGACTCACTCCCCTATGGCTATCGCCGGCTGGCCGAAGTGGCGCGCGCGCTTGTCGCTTCGCCCTCGGCCATCCTGCTGGACGAACCGGCGGCCGGCCTCTCCGAGATCGAAATGGAGCATCTGTCGCGCATCATCCGCCGCATGAAGGAGATGGGGCTCACGATCATGCTGATCGACCATCATATGGATTTCCTCGCCGAGCTCGTGGACGACGTCGTGGTGCTCGACAGCGGCAAGGTCATCTATCGCGGCACCATCGACGGGATGCGCGCCGACCGCACTGTGATCAATGCCTATCTTGGTGAAGAGGAAGCCGTCCATGCTTGAGCTGAGGGAGGTGAAAGTCAGCTACGGCGCGGTCGAGGCGGTTCGAGGCGTATCGTTGATCGCCAAGCCCGGCACCACCACGGCCATTCTCGGCGCGAACGGCGCGGGCAAGTCCTCATTGCTGCGCACCATCTCGGGTGTCGCACCGCTCAAGGGCGGCAGCATCTTCCTCAATAATCAGGACGTCTCGAAGATTCCCGCCGAGAAGCGGGCGCGGCTCGGCCTCGCCCATGCCATGGAAGGACGCCGTCTGTTCCGGCAACTGACCGTCGAAGAGAACCTGCGGCTCGCCTGGTCGTTCGGGACGCAAAAGACACCGCAGCCGGCCGCAATCGAAGATATCTATGCGCGATTTCCGATTCTGAAAGAAAAGTCCGCCGTGCAGGCCGGCTACCTGAGCGGCGGCCAGCAGCAGATGGTCATTCTGTCCTGTGCGACCATCCGGGATCCATCTTTCCTGCTGCTGGACGAACCGTCGCTCGGACTTGCGCCGATCATCGTGACGCAGATCTACGAATTCATCACCAGCTATGCCCGCCGCTCCGGCGCCACGGTCATCATCGCCGAGCAGATGGCAAATCTGGCGCTCAGGGTCTCCGATCGCGGCTACGTGCTGCGGCGAGGCAAGTTCGTTCTCGAAGGCGAAAGCCGCAAACTATTGGCCGACGGGGTCGCAAACTCGCTATCCGCGAGCTATCTCTGATCGCCTTCGATGCTTGTTGCGATGCCATTGAGCGCAGCGATCGCGTCATCCGGCAGACGAAGTTCAGCCGCAGCGAGATTCTCCCTCAGATGCGCAACAGACGACGTGCCGGGGATCAACAGGATATTCGGCGCACGGCGAAGCAGCCAGGCCAGCGCGACCTGCATCGGCGTGGCACCGAGACTCCGCGCAACGTTTGACAGGGTCGACGATTGCACGGGAGTGAAGCCGCCGAGCGGAAAGAACGGCACATAGGCGATGCCATCACGGGTGAGGTCGTCGACCATGGCGTCGTCGGCACGGTGCGCCAGATTGTACTGGTTCTGCACGCAGACGATCTCGCAGAGCCCGCGTCCTTCTGCGATCTGCGCAGACGTGACGTTGCTCAGCCCGATATGACGGATGAGCCCCTGCTGCTGCAAATCGGCGAGGACTGTCAGCGGCGCCTCGATCGACCCTTCGGCTGGCCCGTGAGCGTCGAACATGGCTCGCAAGTTGACCACGTCGAGGACATCCAGCCCCAGATTGCACAGATTGTCATCTACCGCCTGCGTAAGCTCTTGGCGCGAGAAGGCGGGAAGCCATGCCCCATCTTCACTGCGCCGGGCGCCAACCTTGGTGACGATGACCAGGTCGGTCGGATAGGGATGCAGCGCCTGACGGATCAACCGGTTGGTGACATGCGGGCCGTAGAAATCGCTGGTGTCGATATGGTTCACGCCGGAGGCGACGGCTTCGCGTAGCACGGCGAGCGCCGAGTCGTGATCTTTAGGAGGACCGAACACACCGGGGCCTGCAAGCTGCATGGCGCCGTAGCCGAGCCGCTTCACGGTGAGGTCGCCGAGAGTGAAACTGCCGGACCGGTCCAGCGCTGCCATGGTCGATCTCCTTCTTCAGATGACCAAGAGATAGGTATCGCCGGCCGGCGCGATAGCGCTGATCAGCTTTATGAAGGCACCCGCGCATGACTTCCGCAAATTGTAGCTAATTTTGGCGCCTGCCGCTGCGGCGGAGCGCTCTTACCAGAGCGCTTGGCGAAGAGTGCGGGTGTTATGCGAGCGCTAACCAATATCCGCGGCGCTATTCACTCTCTTGGCGGCCAGTCGGGCAGGAGCGTAATCCCGAACCTTGGCGCAACTGCTTTGAGCCGCTCGATATCGGCAGCAGTCGGCGGACCGACCATCTCTCCCTGCTGGAGTTCACGACCAGCTTCGGCGAGAAACCGCTGGAACACGCTCGGTGTCCCTATCAGAATGTAGCGAACAGGCTGGTTGCCAGGGTTCATGAGCTGGTGCGGGACGCCGCGTTTCAGAAAGATGCTTTCGCCAGGCGAAAGCGTTCGCGCCTCCCCATTCACGACGGCGATCAACTGTCCTTCGATGACGTAAACGGTCTCGTCGTCGTCCGCATGAACATGGATCGGTGTCTTCGTCTGTCCGCCACTTCTGTTTTCGAACAGACAGAATTGGCCTTCCGTCTGTTCACCGGATACCAGTCGCTTCATAGCGACGCCCACAAGCGCGAATTCCTTTGGTTCAGAACCCGTCATTGTTTCGATCCCGCCTTGCATTTCAGATTTCTGTTCAAGCACATTGCCTGGCGAATCGAGCCGATACTCCAGGAACACGTGATGTTCCAGGAGCACATCATGTAGGCTCCACTGCAGCTATTCGGCGACAACCAGTCCGGCAAGTGTCGAGCCCCCATGCACGATCGGTGCGAGCGCGCGCACGCGGGTCAACGGGCCCACATAACGAAGAGGCGTGTCAGCCCTGTTTGGGTCAGGGGGCTCCTCAAGGAGGGCGACGAACCGCTTGCCGAGCAAGGCCTGTACATTGCGTTGCGGCACAATCGACCATCGCGCGCCGATCCTGCTGAATGCGAGATAAAAGACTGCCATTGGCTCGCGCGTGTCGAGAGTGCTGGCGAGCGCGTCGGGAACTGGAATATAACTCATTGGAAATATACCGTCGTCGATGACGAGGCGGCGTGGAGGATCGTCCCGGGCCGCTTCTAGCGAAAGGCGCACCGTCTCCAATGCTTTTAGGCTGTCTGCGCGCTCCTTTTCAAATTCGAAGCTGGACAGCTCGTTGGGTCGCGGTGACGTCCAGAGATTGAGCGCAGCCAATCGTGCAGAAGAAAAAGCGACAACGATCACGGCCGAAGCGACAGCGGCCACCAACCATTGCCGCTGCCGTGGCACGGCCTGACTGCTCGGGATCGCGGTACCGCTCCATTCTAACGGAGCCAACCGCGACAAGGTGAGCCAAACGATACCTGCGCCGAGCCCGACCCACCCGGCAGCCTGAAGTCCGAAGACGATCGGCGCATACATCAGCCCGAGCCTATCGTACGTCGAGGAGAAGCCGAACAACGCATGCCCAAGCATGCAGCCTAGCAGGTAGGTTGCGACCACGATCGTCGCCCGCTGCGCATGTTGCACGGCAAATGCGGCACCGGCGGCAAGGAAGAAGACCCACAATTTTGTCAGTACCGCCGCGAGAACGAGCGTCGCGCAGACAACGAGTGCAAGGACACTAGGCCGTCGGATCGGGTTTGGCGTTCGCCATGCGTAGATCGCACCGCATGCGGTCCAAAGAAGCGCCAACGCGACAGTGAGGGCGGGCGGCTGCTGCAACCACAGGCCGCCGTCATTCACCGACTCCCACATATTGACTGCGATGTTCTTCGGCCAGAACAAGGGAAAATCCCGCAGGTTCCGCGAAGTTCCGTGTCGGAAGAGCGCGTCCCACTCAGCGATGCTCGAAGTCGCAGAGAACCCCTCGGCCAATCTGTCGTGCTCGACGGCCGGAGACCAGGTTCCGTATTTCGGGCTGGTCGCCGCATAGAGCACTTGGTTCGTGTTGCTCGACAGCGACAAAATGCCGTGACGCTGATACTGCGTCATCATCCAAGGAGCGAGAGTTATGCCCACGGAGACCGTAAATGCTGCCAGCAGTATAACAGCGCGAGATCGTTCATACGCGAGGCTGACCACGGCTAACAGCGGGACAGCGAACAGGGTCATTGGCCGCGCAAGATTGCTCAAACCTGTCAGCAATCCCGCCATAGCCCAGACAGCTGCCGTCCAGCGCTCGGCGAGCAATACTGCCAACGCGGCGAGCAGGAACGTCGCGCCAGCATGTTCGGTCAGAAGTCCATGTGAAAACATGATGTAGTTGGGCAGCACAGCGAGGCTCAACGAAACGATCAGCGGCGCTGGCGCGGGCAGCAGGCGTTTGAAGATGAGATACCCAAGCAGAATTGAAACGCTATCGAGCAGCGCATTGACGATTTTCGCGATCGCGAGCGAAGCGCCCAGATACTGAAAGGGCAGCGCCAGCAGCAATGAATAAAGCGGCCGCAGCGATGTATTGACGCCCTCACCACGAGCAGTCGCCGCTGCGACTTGGTACCAATGCCAGGCATCCGCAATCGGCGCACCGAAAATGACCTGGTGGCCGGCAACGGTCGCGGTGGGAAACGCTAATACTGCGCCTGCACGCAGCAAGAACGCGACGCCAAACACGAGCCAGGCCTCGCGCGGGCTCGTTCGGAATGCCTTGATGTGCTTCCACGCAAATGGTCTTTCGACACGCATCGCATGGCTCCCACACGTCGAGCAACGTGATTTTGATGGGACTTGCCTGATCAGCCGATTACTGCTGCTCAGAGAACCTGATGCCCGTCAACGCGGCCCCTTACGCTAAGCCGATTCTACCAAATTGGAATGACCGGCCGCACAAACGCACAAAAAAAATCGTCGCGAAACCGCTTGCAATATTTCCATTGCTTCGTAAGCGAGCTGCTACGATAGCGCATCAGTCATCGAATTGCCCTCGCGCACGATACGTGTGCAGTAAATCTGAAATTTGAATGCGTTCATGGCTGCGCGAGACACGTTGCGCGTTTGCGGCGCGAGTTCGAATCGGGTGACGCGTGGCACTACTGCCGATCTTGTTTTTAGCTCCTCATCGCCTGCTTGTTGTTTTTGCTGGAGAACATCGCAAGCCATCTAACGGGGATCAGATATCGATTTGCGTTTTGCTTATTGTCTTTCCATTCAGACGTGATCTTGAAAGTGATCGGGTGTGTGTTACCGCTGCGTGCTCATGTAATCCGAGGAGAACGTCATGCGCGCTTTTTCCCCAGCATCGATGATTTCAACAATGGTCGCACTGTCCTTGGCGATTCCGGCGGCGCAGGCCGCGCCTGCGCAGACCAACACGGACTTGACGGTCACGCCGACAGGAACGCAGGCAGCTGAAACGATCGTGACACTGACGGCCAAAGTCGCGCAAGGCGCGGGACCGGGCGGCGCAGCGGGGCCTGCCGGCACCGTCAAATTCTGCGTGGGCACCGCCGATCTCGGCAAGTGCAATGGTCACCTGCTGTTGGGCATGGCGCAATTGGACACGAACGGGCAGGCCCTTACGGCCGCGCATGCAATGAGCGACGCCTCGCAACTCGGCTCATGCTGCTGCGTTGCATCGAGCTGTCTGACGCAACATCGCTCGCTTTGAACCCTTCTGCAGTTTGTGACATGCTCACTGGCAGTGGACCGTTGAATTGAGCCGACATGCATCAACTTGTAACCATTAGGGGCGTGCTTGTTGCGACGGATGGTTCGGCGAACGCACGGCGGGCTGAAGCAGTCGCTTCCGCCATTGCGGCAAGCTGCAAATGCAAACTTGTCGTGTTTACCTCATCAAGAGGACTGCTCAGCGACGACCTTCGCCGATTAGCTCACCTCGAAGGGGACGTCAGTGCGGCAAGACGCGTTTTGATTGAGCAGATCTTGGAGAGCGCCGCCGAACGCGCGAAGCAGGCGGGTGTTTCGGATGTCCGAGCGATCTCGCGCCATGGCGATCCTGCGGCAACGATCGTAAGCACCGCCGAGGCGGAAGGAACCGACCTGATCGTGATGGGTAGACGGGGGATAGGAGTTCTGTCGGAATTGCTGGTGGGCAGCGTGTCCCGGACAGTGGTTAACAAGGCGCACTGCCCGGTAACAGTGGTCCCTTGAGGTGGTAACTTCCAGGACTGGCGGAGAGAGCGGGATTCGAACCCGCGATACGGTTTCCCGTATACACACTTTCCAGGCGTGCGCCTTCAACCACTCGGCCACCTCTCCCGCGTGCCGCCACCTCTAATGTGACAGCCGGCTTTTGCAAGCGCCTATCTGGACCCGCCGGCGTTTTTCCGCAAGTACATGGAAAAGTTTGCAAATCGGACGGAAATTGGCCGCCTGTCGCTGGCACGGTGAAGACGCGTACCTCCCCGGCCGGGCCAAGCGCCAGCATCACGGAGCCGAGACTATGAGTATAAGACGCATGATGATCCTGCTCGCGGCGCTGACGCTTTGCGACGTCACGCCCGTTTCGGCGCAGGCTTGCCGGCGCGACGGCAGCAGTGTGGTCTGCGAGGACGGTCGCCAGGGTATCCTCGCCGGCACGTCATCATCTGGACCGACGGCACCCGTTCGCACTCTGCCACACCGCACCCGAGCGTCATTATCGGCAACAAGTCGTCGGTCCGTGTCGGACCGGGCGTGTTCGTCGGCACAGGCAAGGGCTCGATGCCGCTCGACGATCCCACCGCGCCCAACAAGACGCGCGGTGGGATCGTCGATGGCGTGTCGTATTGCTAGGGACCCGGACCGGATCTTAGTGCATCTGGCGTGAGCGCCCGTTGGTCGCCGCGAGTTGCAGCGAGGACCGTTGCTCTGGCGCGGGCAGCTCAGGGCGAACCGGCATGTCCTCCAACGACGACAGGAAGTCGGCGAACCATTGATGGATCGTGTGCTTGCGCAGGCGGTTCATCATTGCCGTCCACCGCTCGCGCCGCTCGAGGATCGACATCGACAGCGCGTCGGCCATCGCGCGCGCGACCCCATCTATGTCATTGGGGTTGACCAGCAGCGCTGCGTCCAGCTCGTTCGCAGCACCTGCGAATTTCGAGAGCACCAGCACGCCGGGGTCGTCCGGATTTTGCGCGGCGATGTATTCCTTCGCGACGAGGTTCATTCCGTCGTGCAACGGCGTCACCACGCCGACATGCGCCGAACGATAGAAACCCGACAGTACCTTGTGACCGTATCCCTTGTTGAGATAGCGGATCGGCATCCAGTCCGGCTCGCCATGCCGGCCGTTGACGTCGGTCACGAGCCTCGCAAGGTCGGCCTGCAGGCGACCATAGGCCTCGATCGCGTCGCGCGACGGCGTCGCGATCTGCAAGAGCGAAATCGCGCGCTTCAACGATGGGTTGTTCATGAGCAACCGGTCGAACGCATTGATCCGGTTGATCAGCCCCTTCGAATAGTCGACGCGATCGACGCCGATCGCCAGCTTTTCCCCACGCAGCGAAAGCCGCAAGCGCGATACTTCGGGATGGGTCGTGGCTTTCGCCGCCTGCGCGGCAAACCCCGCCACATCGATGCCGATCGGGAAAACGGCGAGACGCGAGACGCCGCGAGATGTTCTGATGACGCCGTCCTTAACCGCAAGTCCGAGTTCCTCGCGCAGGTAGTCGCCAAAATGCGCGCAATCATCCTCGGTCTGGAAACCGATGACATCGTAGGCGAGCATCGCCTCGACCAACTGGCGATGATGCGGGACGCCGACGGCGACAGATACGGCCGGCCACGGCGTGTGCAGGAAGAAGCCGACCCGCTGCGTGACGCCGAGCCGCCTGAGCTCTTCGCCAAGTGCAAGGAAATGATAGTCCTGGATCCAGAAGGCGGTATCGGCCTTGCGAAAGCGCAGCAGCGCCTGGGCCATGAAGGCGTTGATGCGCCTGTATGCCTTATAATCTTCATCCGACACGCGAATGAGATCGCTTCGCGAATGCAGCGCCGGCCAAAGCGCCGAATTCGCGAAGCCTTCGTAGAAGCCAGTGTAGTCCGCAGCCGGCATATCGAGCAGCGCGAGAGCGCCCGCGCCAAGCGACTGGACTTCCATGTTCACCGGACCATAGGCGCGCGGCGACAAGCGACCGCTTGATCCGACCCAGATCGCGCCGGACTTTTCGACGACAGGTAGCAGCGCCGCCGCGAGCCCGCCGGTCATGGGCTCATTCGCCTTAGCGCGTGCAACACGGTTTGAGACGACGACGAGGTTCACGTATCTTTTTTCCCATATTTTGAGTGGGAGATAAACGGCTGTTCATCAATATGGTTCCTCGGTGATCACTTATTTGAGTTGAATCGCGGATTTGTCGAGCCGACGGGAACCGGTTCCATCGCCGCATATTGCAATGAAATTCAGGATAACGGACGTTCTGCTGAAATTTGTGGAACGAAAGCGTACCAAGAAAATGCCGATCGTTATCGAACGCGCAGTGCCTGATCTTTAATCATAAGCGCCAGCCAATCACGCACGTCCTGCGGCGCATCGAAGTGGCCGGCGACCCCCTGAGCCTTGCGCCCGACCGAATAGGCGATGCCGTCGATATCCGGCATGATCCCGAACACCGTCTCGTCGGTGATGTCGTCGCCGAGAAATATTGGTCGACGACCGATGAAGGGCGGTTGCTGCATCAAGTGGCGGACTGCGGTCGCCTTCGAAAACCCTTCATGCTTGATCTCGACGACGAACTTGCCGTTGAGAACCTCGATCGGCGCTTCGGGTAGATCGGCGCGGATGGCCGCGACGGAATCGAAGATGTGCTGCTCCGCATGCGGCGCGAGGCGGTAATGCAATGCCAGCGAGTAGCCCTTGTCCTCGATCAGAATTCCGGAACTGAAATTGCCGATCGCCGTGAATCGCTTCTTCAGGTGCGGATCGAGCGGCCGCACCTGGACGGCCTGCACCTCGCCGCCGGCAAGAAGCCGCATTTCCGCGCCGTGCCCGCCCACGGCCGGCAGCTTCACCGGCTTCATGATCTGGTCGACGTCGAGGATCGTTCGGCCGCTGACGAGCGCAAGTGCACCCGAGGTCAACCGCCACAATTCCTGCAGGTGCGGCGCCAGATCGGGTGGGATGTAGATTCCATCCGGCGTCGGCGCGAGATCGATCAGCGTTCCGTCGATGTCGAACAGCAGCGCGCACTTGTCGAGGTGAGGAAGGATCGCGCTCGGTACGGGCACGGCGCCCTTCTTCCTCGACTCCTGTCGTTCGATTTCAGAGGTATCAGACATTCTGCATCCTACTCCACCGCGGCCAACGGCCGCGCAACATCTTCCAGCGGCTTGCGTTCGCTGTCGATGCAGAGCCGCCATGCGAGAAAGGCCGCGCCGATCATCAGCGCCGACCCAAGAAGATATCCACCGAACACGCTCATCCGCGAGCCGGTGTCGATCAAGACGCCGAACAGCGCGGGACCGGCGATGCCGCCGACGGCGGTGCCGACCGCATAGAACATCGCGATCGCCAGCGCCCTGATTTCGAGCGGGAACGTTTCGCTCACCGTCAGGTAGGCCGCGCTCGCCGCGGGCGATGCGAAGAAGAAGATGACCATCCAGGCAATCGTCTGCGTCTGCGCGCTCAAGACGCCAATCGAAAAAAGATAACCGGAGATCGCAAGCAGTGCGCCTGAGACGAAGTAGGTCGAGGTGATCATCACGCGCCGGCCGAGCGTGTCGAACAGACGTCCGAGCAGCACCGGCCCGAGGAAGTTGCCAGCAGCGAACGGCAACAGGTACCAGCCGACATGATCGGCGGCGATGCCATAGAAATCGGTCAGTACCAGCGCATAGGTAAAGAAAATCGCGTTGTAGAAGAACGCCTGCGCCGTCATCAATCCAAGACCCAGGATCGTGCGGCTTCGATACAACCTGACGAGCGTCTGCGCGACTTCGGTCAGCGGCGTGTGCGTGCGCATCCGTAGGCGGATCGTCGGCAGTTTCGCGTCTGTCGCCGCATCGCGATGAACCGTCGCCCCGCGCTCGATGTCTGCAACGATTGCCAGGGCGCGCGCCGGCTGACCATGGATCATCAACCAGCGCGGGCTTTCCGGAATCCAGAACCGCATCAGAAACACGACAAGGCCGAGCGCGGCACCGGCGAAGAACGCGACCCGCCATCCGAGTTCCGGATCGATGACAGCCGGATTGAGCAGTACGATGCCGAGCACCGCGCCGATCGCGGCGCCGATCCAGAAGCTGCCGTTGATGACGAGATCGGTCCAGCCGCGATAGCGCGCGGGCACCAGTTCCTGGATGGTGGAGTTGATCGCCGTGTACTCGCCACCGATACCGGCGCCGGTCAGGAAGCGGAACAGCGCGAAGCTGGCCAGGTTCCACGAGAAGGCCGTGCAGGCAGTCGCGGCGAGGTAAACGGCGAGTGTCACGAAGAACAGCTTTTTGCGGCCAATCCGGTCGGTCAACCAGCCGAAGAACAATGCGCCCAGCACCGCGCCAGCAAGATAGGCGCTGCTGGCAATGCCGATGTCGGCGTTGCTGAACCGAAGCGTCGGGCTGTCCTTCAACGCGCCTGAAAGCGCACCGGCAAGCGTCACCTCGAGTCCGTCAAGGATCCAGGTGACGCCAAGCGCGGCAACGACGAGCGTATGAAACTTGCCCCAGCCGAGCCGGTCGAGCCGCGCGGGAATGTCGGTTTCGACCGTGCGTCCGGCAGACTCCGCATCGGACAAGGCCTCGCTTGAGATCCCCTCGCGTTGCTGTGCTTCGATCGGTACCGTCATTCGCTCCTCAACTGGCGTGCGACACCGACATCTTTGCGAATGTCAGCGTCGAACACCAGCAACATAGTCTTCGGTGGAGACACCAAGTTGACAGTCGCACGCATTCGCAACGGCAACGAAGGTCAATCCACTCCACCAGCGCCGAGGCTGCAGACGATCTCGCTATGCAGGACGCCGCACGCGCGCGAGCGCGCAAGCCCCGAGTGCAAGCGCAAAAAAACAAAAGACGATAAGCCCCGGAACGAAACGTCCCGGGCCTTATCGACGCAAAGGGTACATCCGCCTTTGCTGTACGTTAACACTCAGAGCGGGAACTCGTTCCCCGCTTAAAGCAATGCGGGTCTTCAGGCAGCGCGCACGTTCGCCATGAAGCGGTCGAGTTCCTGACGCAGGCGCGTGCTTTCGGTAGACAATGTCTGCGCCGAGTTGAGCACGTCACCCGAAGCTGCGCCGGTCTCGGTTGCGCCGCGGTTGACCTGGACGATGTTGCCGGCGACGTCCTGGGTGCTGGCCGCGACGCTCTGGACGTTGCGCGCGATCTCCTGGGTCGCCGAGCTCTGCTGCTCGACCGATGCCGCGATTCGCGAGGCGATCTGCGACACCCGACCGATGGTCTCGCCGATCTCCTTGATGGCGACGACCGATTCCTGCGTGGCCTGCTGCATGCCGAGAATGTGCGAAGAAATCTCGTCGGTGGCCTTCGCGGTCTGGCTTGCCAGCGATTTCACTTCGGAAGCGACGACGGCGAAACCGCGGCCGGCTTCGCCGGCGCGCGCCGCCTCGATCGTCGCATTGAGCGCCAGCAGGTTGGTCTGCTCGGCAATCGCATTGATCAGCTTGACCACGTCGCCGATCTGCTGTGCGGCCTTCGACAACTTGCCGATGCGGGTGTCGGTCTCCTGCGCCTGCACCACGGCGCCTTCGGCGATGCGGCTCGATTCGCGCACCTGACGCCCGATTTCCTCGACCGAAGCCGAAAGCTCTTCCGTCGCGCTCGCCACCGACTGCACGTTGTTCGACGCCTCTTCCGATGCGCCGGCCACCGTCGCCGAAAGGCCCTGCGTCGTCTCTGCCGTGCGCGTCAGCGTGCCGGCGGCCGACTCGAGCTGGGTCGCTGACGTCGCAACATTGCCAACGATCGCGCCGACGGCATTTTCGAAGTCATCGGCAAAACGGATCAGCTCGGTCCGCCGTGCACTTGCGGTCACGCGGTTCTTCTCCTCCTGCTCCGCGGTATCGCGCTCGGCCTTGGCGATCGCCTGCATCTTGAACTCCTCGACCGCACTCGCCATCTGGCCGATCTCGTCCTTGCGGCCAAGGCCGGGCAGAACCACCTCGAACTGACCCGAAGCGAGTTCACGCATCGACTTGCAGAGCGAGACGATCGGCCGCGAGATGCCGCCACCGATCAGCACCGCCAGCACCGCACCGAGGATGGTGACACCGACCGTCAAGCTGAGCACGAACTGCTGCGTGCCGCTGACAAGCGATTCCGTTTCGCCCTGGATGCGGCGCTCGTCCGCGGTCGATGAAATCTTGATCGTTTCCGCGTCCTTGACGATAGCGTCGGCCAGTGACGACATTTCCTTGACCAGACCCTCGATCTTCTTCGCGTTCTCGACGATCGCGGCGAAAGCCTTGCGGTAGATCGAGAGCTGATCGGTGATCGCGGTGATCTTCTTCTTGATGTTGTCGTCGTCGGTGTGAAGCGACGTCAATGTCGTCTCGATCATCTTCAGCCGGCTGTCGGCGCCGTTGGCCGTCAGGTGATCATGGCGTGTGACGAACATATTGACGTTCGCCGCGGCGGCGACGAACTGGGTGCCCGCTTCCTTGGCGCCGGTCTGCAGGCCACCCATGTCGGCCAGGGTCGCTGTGTCCGCAAGGTCTTCGAGACGCTGGCGCAGCATGCTGCCACCGCGCTGCAACTCGTTGGCCGCATGGCGGAAATTGTCCCGCTTGAGATCGAGGACGCGGCCGAAGACCTTGGTGAAATTCTCGAACTTCTGCGACAGCACGATGATCGCCTCGCGCCGCGCGTGGTCCTTCATGTCACGCGAGGCCCTGTCGATGGCATCCCGCAGGTCACCTTCCGCAGCCATCGCGTTGGTGGCGTCGGTCTCGTCGCCGGTGACGATGTAATAGCGCGCGGCCAGTTGATAGGCCGTCACCTCGCGATCGATCGTCCGGGCCATCACCCCTTCGGCGACGCTCGTGCGATAGGCCGAGAAGCCCGATGAAACCTTGTCATAACCCAGATACGCGACCGCGACGCTCGCCGCCGACAGGATCAGCACCAGCGCAAAGCCGGTCATGATCTTGGTTCTGATCGAGAGGTTGGCCAGCAGCTTGGACTGGGGGAGCCGGATGCGATTGAAGGGAGACATTCTGTAGTCCTGTTTCAATTTGCTTTCGTCCGCGGAACATCGCTTCGCGATGCCCTGGCTCCGCGCAACAACGACCGAGGCCACTCGATTAAGGATTCGGTAAGGAGTGAGACGACCGGCACGCGAATGCCTCAAATTAGGCGAAAATCGATAATGGGCCGTAAATCATGACCGCCTTGCCATAATTTTGTCGGCGTCCCGAGGATTGCCGCCCCGCAGGGCGCGAGATCGGCCATTGGGCGACCAGCTCGCACACTTTCATGCGGGCCAATCGCGCCGCTCGATTCCGCAGAAGCCACATTTTATTGTCTGCAGCTCTTTCCCTGACTTGCGGTTGGCGAAAGCCCCGCCCCGTCGTTCAATGACCGACGTCACCTGCGTCCTTGCGCAGTGGCGTCCCGCTAGAATCAGCCAGCTTTTTCAAACGCATGCTGCGCATTGGCGCAGCACGCCCATTGCGCCTTGCGACTGGGACAGGATGGCTGCCTGCGGATTTTCCGCACACACCGCGCTTGAGAGGCCGGGAGGCCCGAACTCAGGCGCTCCGCCAAAATTCCAATTGAAATAACGTCGGGGCCGAGGCCTACTTCGAACAATAATAATTCTAAGAGTCATGGGGAGGATACAGTATGCCTGCAGTCAAACTGATGGTGAACGGCAAGCCTGCTTCCGGCGATGTCGAGGACCGCACCCTGCTCGTTCAGTTCCTGCGCGATCATCTCGGACTGACCGGCACCCACGTCGGCTGCGATACCAGCCAGTGCGGGGCCTGCGTCGTGCACATCGACGGGCGCGCCGTGAAATCCTGCACCGTGCTGGTCGGCCAGGCCGCCGGCGCGAACGTCACCACCATCGAGGGGATCGCCAGGGGCGACGAGCTGCATCCGATGCAGGCCGCGTTCCGCGACAATCACGGCCTGCAGTGCGGCTTCTGCACCCCCGGGATGATCATGAGCGCCATCGACATCGTTAACCGGCACGGCGGCTCGGTAGATGAGGCGACGGTGCGCCACGAACTCGAAGGCAACATCTGCCGCTGCACCGGCTACCACAACATCGTCAGGTCGGTCCTTGACGCCGCCGGCCGCATGAAGGTCGCGCAAGCGGCCGAATAAGCCGCGGCGCGTTCTTAAGCTTCGCACACCTCATCAACATGGCCGCCGCGCGCCACTTGCGCGAAAAAGCGGTCCCGAAGGAGACGTCACCATGGGCATCGAAGGCATCGGCGCCAGCGTCGCGCGCAAGGAAGACAAGCGTTTCATCACCGGCAGTGGCCGCTACACCGACGACATCCGCCTGCACGGCATGACCTATGCGCAGTTCGTGCGGAGCCCGTACGCGCATGCCAAGGTCAAGGCCATCGACTCGTCCGAAGCGATGAAGATGCCGGGCGTCGTCGCGGTCCTCACCGGCAAGGAACTGGTCGACGACAAGATCGGCAACCTGATCTGCGGCTGGATGGTCCATTCCAAGGACGGCTCACCGATGAAGATGGGTGCATTCCCCGCCATGGCGCCCGAGCTCGTGCGCTTCGTCGGCCAGGCGGTCGCCGTGGTAATCGCCGATTCGAAGAATCTCGCCCGGGACGCTGCCGAGAAAGTGGACGTGACTTACGAGGAGCTGCCGGTGGTGGCCGATATCCGCGCCGCGATCGCCTCGGGCGCGCCTCAGCTTCACCCCGAGGCGCCCGGCAACATCGTCTACGACTGGTCGCTCGGCGATGAAGCGGCCACCGACGCCGCGCTGGCGAAAGCCGCCAACGTCGTTTCGATCGAACTGACCAACAACCGCCTGGTGCCGAACGCGATGGAGCCGCGCTCCGCGATCGCGAGCTATGACAGCGCCGAAGAGCATTTTACGCTCTATACAACGTCGCAGAACCCGCATGTCGCACGCCTCGTGCTTTCCGCCTTCTACAATATCGCGCCCGAGAACAAGCTGCGGGTGATCGCACCCGACGTCGGCGGCGGCTTCGGCTCCAAGATCTTCATCTATCCGGAAGAGATGGTGGCGCTGTGGGCGTCGAAGAAGGTCAATCGGCCGGTGAAATGGACCGCCGACCGCACCGAAGCCTTCCTCACCGACGCGCATGGCCGCGATCACCTGTCGAAGGCGGAGATGGCGTTCGACAAGGACAACAAGATCATCGCCCTCAAGGTAAAGACCCACGCGAACTTCGGCGCCTATATGTCGCTGTTCTCGTCGTCGGTGCCGACTTATCTCTACGCCACGCTGCTGTCCGGCCAGTACGACATCCCGAACATCTATTGCGAGGTGATCGGCGTTTACACCAACACCACGCCGGTCGACGCCTATCGCGGCGCTGGCCGACCCGAGGCGAGCTTCCTTCTGGAACGGCTGATGGAAACCGCGGCGCGAAAGCTCAAGGTCAACCCGGCCGAGCTGCGGCGGAAGAACTTCATCACCAGCTTCCCGCACCAGACCCCTGTGATCATGGCCTATGACGCCGGCGATTTCCACGCCTCGCTGGAGGCGGCCATGAAGGCGATCGACTATGCCGGCTTCGCAGCGCGCAAGGACAAGGCGAAGAAGGAAGGCAAGCTGCGCGGCATCGGCCTCTCCTGCTACATTGAGGCCTGCGGCATCGCGCCATCGAAGGCGGTCGGCAGCCTCGGCGCCGGCGTCGGCTTATGGGAATCCGCGGAGGTGCGTGTCAATCCGGTCGGCACCATCGAGATCCTCACCGGCTCGCACAGCCACGGCCAGGGCCACGAAACGACATTCGCGCAGGTGGTCGCCGATCGGCTCGGCATTCCGATCAGCCAGGTGTCGATCATCCACGGCGATACCGACAAGGTGCAGTTCGGCATGGGCACCTACGGCTCGCGCTCCGCGGCCGTCGGCATCTCGGCGATCGTGAAGGCGCTGGAGAAGGTCGAGGCCAAGGCGAAGAAGATCGTCTCGCATCATCTCGAAGCGTCGGAGAACGACATCGTCATCGAGGACGGCAACTTCAAGGTTGCCGGCACGGACAAGCAGATGGCATTCGCCAATGTCGCGCTGGCCGCCTACACTGCCCACAACCTGCCGCCGGGCATGGAGCCCGGCCTGAAGGAAGGCGCGTTCTACGATCCGACCAACTTCACCTTCCCCGCCGGCGCCTATATCTGCGAAGTCGAGGTCGATGCCGGCACCGGCAAGACGTCGTTTGTCAACTTCGTCGCCGCCGATGACTTCGGGCGTCTGATCAACCCGATGATCGTCGAGGGACAGGTGCATGGCGGGCTCGCGCAGGGCATCGGCCAGGCGATCCTCGAAGGCACCGTCTACGACAAGAGCGGCCAGCTCGTCACCGCGTCGTTCATGGACTACTCGATGCCGCGCGCCGACGACCTGCCATCGTTCAAGCTGTCCCACACGACGACGCTCTGCCCCGGCAATCCCCTCGGCGTGAAAGGCTGCGGCGAAGCCGGCGCGATCGGCGCCTCGGCGGCGGTCATCAACGCCATCACCGATGCGATCGGCACCGAGAAGATCGAAATGCCCGCGACGCCGGACCGCGTCTGGGCCGCGATTCACGCAAACGCTTAAGAAGGGGGAGAGGACAATGTACGCGACGACCTATCATCGCCCCTCAAGTGTCGAGGAAGCCGCAAGCCTGTTCACGAAAGGCACGGATGCGCGATATCTCGCCGGCGGCCACACGCTCATCCCGGTGATGAAGCAGCGACTTGCCGCCCCGTCGGACGTGATCGACCTGGCAAAAATCCCTTCGCTCGTCGGCATCGACGTCTCCGCGGACGCCGTGACGATCAAGGGCGCAACGACCTATTACGACATCGCCAACAACGCACAGGTGCGCAAGGTAATTTCCGCGCTGAGCAACCTGACGTCGACGATCGGCGATCCGGCCGTGCGCTATCGCGGCACGATCGGCGGTTCGATCGCCAACAACGATCCCGCGGCGGACTTGCCGGCGGCCGTGGTCGCCCTCAATGCCTCGGTGACGACCAACAAGCGATCGATCGCTGCAGACGACTTCTTCAAGGGCCTGTTCTCGACGGCGCTCGATGACGGGGAGATCATTACCGCCGTCACCTTCCCGATCCCGGCGCAGGCGGCTTATGCGAAGTTCCCACATCCCGCGTCGCGCTTTGCCCTGACAGGGGTGTTCGTCGCGAAAACGAAGGCGGGCGACGTTCGCGCGGCGGTAACCGGCGCATCGCAGAACGGCGTGATGCGCGTTGCCGCGATCGAGCAGGCGTTGAAGGCGAACTGGTCGCCGTCGGCGCTCGACAATCTTCGTATTCCAGATGACGGACTGACCGCGGACATTCACGGCTCCGCCGCCTATCGGGCGAACCTGATCAAGGTGATGGCACAGCGGGCGGTCACAGCCGCCAGCTGATCGCCGGCGCCGACACCGCTTCAGAAAACACACGGCTGCCGGTCGCTCCGGCAGCCTTGATCGTCTGTCCTCCGGTGGCATTATCTTGCGCACGCGAGAAAAACGCACCAGGGAGAGAACCGTGTCCTTCACCGAAGTGGACTACAAGACCACCGGCCACGTCGCCATCGTCACGCTCAACCGTCCGGAGAGCCTGAACGCCTGGACCGCAGTGATGGGCAACGAGGTGCGCCAGGCCATGCGCCAGGCAACTGACGACAGCAATGTGCGTGTGATCGTTCTGACCGGTGCGGGACGCGGCTTCTGCGCCGGAGCCGATATGAAACGGCTGTCGAACATTTCCAGCGCCGGCCGGCTCGATGAGCCCGTCGACGCGCCGTTCGACCCGCACTCGCGCGAGGATTTCCAGCGCAAGAACACCTACTTTCCCGCGGTTCCGAAGCCGATCATCGCTGCGATCAACGGCCCTTGTGCCGGGCTCGGCCTCTGCTTTGCGCTGTTCTGCGACATGCGATTTGCCGCAGAAGATGCCTCGTTCACCACCGCCTTCGCGCGGCGCGGCCTGATCGCCGAGCACGGCATGAGCTGGACTTTGCCGCGCCTGGTCGGACATTCGGCCGCCGCCGACCTGCTGCTGTCGGCGCGGAAGTTCATGGCGCCGGAGGCTCTGCGGCTGGGCATGGTGGATCGCGTTTATCCGACGAGCGAGCTGATGGCCGCGACCCTCGCCTATGCCAAGGAGCTGAGCGAGCTGTCTTCGCCGCGCTCGCTCGGCGTCATCAAGAAGCAGCTCTGGGCGACGCACATGCAATCGCTCGACGAGGCGATGGAGCTTGCCGATCACGAGATGGCGCTGAGCCTTGCGAGCGAGGACTTCAAGGAAGGCGTCCGCCACTTCGTCGAGAAGCGCCCACCGGCCTTCACGGGGAGATGACCCGCCTTCGCCCTCACGGGCTTCGGCGCGGCGGGCCAGGGCGATGAGCCTTATTCAATTGTCAAACAGCCTGTGACCTGTAGCCCGGATGAGCGAAGCGACATGCGGGTGAGACGTGTCGTCAGCTCCCGGATTTCGCTCCGCTCATCCGGGCTACAGACGTGCATCGTCGCCCCCTGTTCTTGTCCGGCCTGGGGCTTGCCGGTCGTCTTGTGCCGTCCCTTGCCCGAAGGGCTGTGCGGAACGCAAGGGCGTTTCACCGCGCCCGCGGCGCCGTGTGGTTTTGGACCACACGGCAGCCGTATGCTTTGGAAGGCACACGGCGGCCGTATGCCTTTGGGGCATACGGCAAGCCACGGAGGAGGCTCAACGCCTGCGCTCCGCACGCGATGGTTCTTGCACGGCTTGCTGCATGTCCCCAGGCCTCGCCACTTTCGCTGGCTTCGCCCGGTTCGTGCGAACTGTCGCCCGGACATGCACCTGGACCGTCCGTCCGTCGTACCGGCGTCTTGATTGCCTTCGGGCATCACACGGATTTCTCCGGCGCTTTCCATAGCCGTTCGAAGAACGGCGTCGCTTCGCTCGCCTATGGCCCGGCATCGTAACGGCCACCGCATCCCGCTCCGCATCGATAAGACGACCGCGACGCGCCGCTTCCGTTGGAAGCGGGACGGGAGGAGGATATTCTGGCTCCGTGAAGACGCAAGAGTAATTTCGGAAAAAACGAATTCGCCTGTGAACATCCTGTGCGTATCGCCTCGCTCGTCATTGCGAGCGCAGCGAAGCAATCCAGCGCGGCGGTTGCGGCAGGCTCAGACTGGATTGCCGCGCCGCTTCGCGGCTCGCAATGACGAAGTGCTACTCACCATTCACTACGCACCACTGTCATTCAGCCACTTCAGCAACGTTGCGTTGATCTCGCGTGGGTAGGCGTGGCTGAGATCGTCGATCTCGGAATAGGTGACGCTGGCGCCGGCAGCCGCGAGAAACCGCTCAGCCTGGCGCGCGAGCTGCACGGGAAACATCCAGTCGAGCGCGCCGTGCACGATATGGATCGGCAAACCGCGCAGCCGTTCGGGATCCGCGGCTTCCGCCAGGAAGGGGTGAAACGAGGCCGAGACCGGGGCAAGGTGAGTGAAGGGCGAGCGCGGCTCGAGCCCGCTCACGTAAGAGAAAGTACCTCCGTCGCTCATGCCGGTCAGAAGCAGCCTGTTCGCATCGACATTCCATCGTTCGCGCACCAGATCCAGGATGCGCGCAAGGTTCGGCGTATCGGTATCGTCGCCCATCAGTGCCCAGGTGCCGCCGGTTGCGGTCGGCGAGACCAGGATGGCGCCGTAGCTGCGCGCGTCGCGCAGCCAGCTCCAGAGAAACGCTCGTCCATTGCCGCTGCCGCCGTGCAGCGCCATCACCAGGGGCCAGGCGCGCTCGGCCGTGTAGTACTCCGGCACGTACATCGAGAAGCCGCCGCGGCTGCCGGGCTCGTTGTCGACATGCATGACACCGATATCCTGGCCGCCCTTCACGCCGTCGAGACGCGCCAGCAGATCCGCGTCATCGCGCATGGGTGGATCGAGAAAGAACTGACTGACCGGCGGCAGCGTCGCCGCAAGCGGATAGAGCGCCTCCTGTGCGCACGACGCCTGGCGCAACGCGCGGAACGCAGCACGCAGTCCTTCCGGCTGCGCCGTTGCACCGCGCAGACCGTCGAACGCAGCGAGCGCCGCATCGCTTGCCGCCTCGAGGGCGATGCGGACGTGGCCAAGCCGCTCCGGCCAGTCGC
This sequence comes from Bradyrhizobium sp. LHD-71, assembly GCF_031157255.1. Classification (GTDB taxonomy): domain Bacteria; phylum Pseudomonadota; class Alphaproteobacteria; order Rhizobiales; family Xanthobacteraceae; genus P52-10. The sequence continues at coordinate 246,012 of NZ_JAVIFX010000004.1, forward strand.
CAAGCCGCGACCGCACGTCGCGCAAGGCTGCGTCGGGGTGGCCGGCGGCCTCCAGTACAGAGTCATAATCGGCCGGGTTGAAATAACGCGCAACGAACGCCAGCGCGTCGATCGATTGCAACAGCGGCGGCAACAACGCGACGATATCGTCGACGGCGGTGTCAGTCATGGCTACTATCCCGATTCTAACGCTCGCATCACTTTGCGCCAATCTCGTATGCGAACGTTATAACCGAGACACTAGCGCGAATAAGGCAACAGGTCTCACAAGCGGTCGCAGGGAATGCAGGACGCGGTCGAAATTCTGTTGATCACCGGCCCCGCAGGAATCGGCAAGTCAACGGTCTGCTGGGAGATCGGCGCGCAGCTTGCCGCGGCCAACATGCCGCACGTCGTGATCGAAACCGATGAACTGGACCGCGTGTTTCCCCGCCCAACTGCCGAGGAGCTATCGGTGCTGCGGCCGGGAACGACCGATGTCAGCGCTCTCAATCTTGCGGCGATGTGGGAGACTTACCATGCACTGGGACACACACGGCTCGTCATGTCGGGTGTCATGATGCACCTCCAGTTCGATCGCCAATGGATCTTGTCGGCAATTCCTGGCGGCAGGATCACCGCGATTCGCCTGCTGGGCTCGGAATCCACGCTTGCGAAACGGCTCGACCAGCGCGAGATCGGTTCCGGACGCGATGAGCAGGTGCACAGATCGCTTCGTCAACTCAAGCGAATGTCAGGCGAACCGCCGGGCACGTTCATCGTCGTACCGACCGACGACAAGTCACCGACAGAACTGGCGCAGATCGTGCTGCAGAAGGTCGGCTGGTCGCAACCCGGTAGTCCTAATCGATGACGTGCTCCACGCCGACGTGCCGGCAGTCCATCTCGTAATCGAGGCCTTTGACCGGCGGACGGCAAAAGTGCCAGCTGATCCCGTGCTCTGCCGCACCACGGCGCACGATTTCATCGGCCAGAAACGAATGGACGGGATAGACCGTGTAGACTTGGGCCGCGGTCACCTCGCGCCAGGAAAACCCGAGCAGGCGCAGCCGTCGCTCCATTTCACCGAGCACCGCGCGCGCCTTGTCGCGCATCCCTTCTGCGGAGGTGTCGCCTGGCCGGACGATGAACTTGCCATAGCTGCCCCTGCCTTCCGGCGCTTCGCCGCTGCCTGAAATGACGAAGCTCGGCGCGACCTCCGATGCCGGACGGGTAAAGGCAAACGCGTGGAACGACGGCTCGGCCGGCTTGTGAACCTCTGGACAGACATTCGAGCGGGCGACCGGATTGACCTTGCGCGACGGGTCATAGACGCCCCAGTCGGCGAGCGTGCCGACATAGTGCTCATTGAACGCCTTGAAGCCGGCTTCGCTGAACGGCTCCGGCGAACGCAGCTCGCACGCGCAGAAAGATGTCATCGGCCGGCCGGCATCGGCGATGATCGCCTCGATCCGGCGAAACCCCTCCATCAGCGGGAGCGGGCGGCGGAAGCGGATGCGCTCGATGCCGAAACCGGGCTGCGCGGCGACGCCACCGGAATATTGAAACACTCCCGGAATGTAGCGGTAGCCGCCCGGCGCGAAGACTTCAGTGCTCATCTGTTCACGCCGCGGCCATCAGATCGAAGCCGCCCTCGCCAAATGTTCTTCCTGCCGCGCCTGAAGGCCATGTTCGTTGCCAAATCCGCCGCCGCTGCTGATTCGCCCCCGTCATGATAAGCTCGAAATGATAAGTTCCAAGGCTGCCGCCCGCCACAGAATATCTTGTGAACAATGCGTCGCAACGGCGGGTTTGGCTTGCGACAGATGAGCGGATGACACTTGAAACGAGAACTCAGCTTCAACGCGTTCAACATGACGGCACCGAGCCACAACTGGGCCGGCCTGTGGTCGCATCCACGGGATGCATCGATCAAATACAACTCGCTGGAGTATTGGGTCGAATTTGCGAAAACGGCCGAGCGTGGATTGCTCGACGGCATTTTTCTCGCAGACGTGTTCGGCGTCTACGACGTATTCGGCGACAGCCCGGACACCGCGATCCAGCACGGCGTGCAGATTCCCAATGCCGATCCAACGCTTTTCGTCTCTGCCATGGCGCTGGTCACGAAGCATCTCGGATTCGGAATTACGTCAAATCTGACGCTGGATCATCCCTATCACTTCGCGCGTCGCTTCTCGACGCTCGACCATCTGACGCAGGGGCGTATCGGCTGGAACATCGTTACCGGCTATCTCGAAAGCGGCGCACGCGGCATGGGCTTCGACGCGAGCCGCGCCCATGACGACCGCTACGACGTCGCCGAAGACTTTCTGACCGCGACCTACAAGCTCTGGGAAGGCAGTTGGGCGCAGGACGCGGCGCGGCGCGATCGCACCGGCGGCGTATTCGCCGATCCTGCGAAGGTGCACGCGATCCATCACGACGGCCCGCGCTATCGTGTCCACGGCATTCACCTGTCCGAGCCTTCGCCGCAACGAACACCCCTGCTCTATCAAGCCGGTGCATCGAAACGCGGCCGTGCCCTGGCTGCGAAACACGCCGAGGCGATCTTCCTCAACGGCCAGACCAAGCCGATACTTGCCGAGACGGTGCGTGCGATCCGCATGGCGACCAAGGATTTCGGGCGCGCGCCCCATGACATCAAGCTGTTCGCAGGCCTCAACATCATCGTCGCGCCGACACGCGGCGAAGCGAAGGATTTGCACGAAGAATACAGCCGTCATGTCGATCAGCGCGGCCAACTGGCATTGCTGTCTGGCTGGACCGGTATCGATTTCGCGAAATTCGAGCCGAACCAGGCGCTCCAATATGTCGAAAGCAACGCCATCCAGTCGATGGTGGAAAATCTGACCAAGCGTAGCGACGTGCCGATGCGGATCGGCGATCTCGCATCATTGAGCGCCGCCGGCGCGCGGGCGCCCTTCGTGGTCGGCTCCCCGCACGATGTCGCCGACGAACTCGCCGACTGGGCGCGCGAAACCGACATCGACGGCTTCAACCTCGTCCGCCTGGTGGCGCCGGAGTCGCTCACCGCCTTTGTCGATCTCGTCGTCCCCGAACTGCAGTCGCGGGGCCTTTACAAGACTGCCTATCGCAGCGGCACGCTGCGCGAGAAGCTGTTTCCCGGAACTGCAGCACTGCTGCCGGCGAGCCACCCGGCAGCGCAGTATCGGCAACCTGCGTAACGGACAGGTGCTCGTCGTACTCAGACGTCGACTTCGACCTGCAGCACGTCATTGAAGCGGTTGAAAGCGCCGCATAGAGCGATGCGCCAAGTCAGTTCAACGATCTGCGCTTCGCTAAAATGCGCGCGCAACCGGTCGAACATGGCATCGCGAACACGGTTCCAGTTCCCCGTCACGGCGATCGAATATTCGACAACCAGCCGGTCGACCTCGTCCAGTTCGGGATGCTTTTCCCAGTCGAGCAGATTGGCCGCACCTGCCGGAGAGATACCTTCCACCGCAAGCTTGGGCGAGTGCTGGGCGACACAGAACTCGCATTGATTGACCAGCGACGTGGCGACGATTGCGAGTTCAAGGTAACGCTTCTGCAGCACCCCTTCGTCGGCGAGTTGCGTGAGCAGGCGCCACATATGCTCGAAGATCGGCAGCCGATTGGCCATCGCACCGGCCTGCGTTTCGAATGGACCATAGGTGGTCATGCGATCCCACAGCGGCCGAAGATGCTCCGGAAGATCGTCCCTGCGGCGAAGGCTGACGCGAGCCATGATAGAACTCCTGGTATCAGAGACTGGACGATGACTTGGCTGCGAGCGTCGAGCGCGGCTCGCGGCCGAAGCCATCGGGTTTGAATATCAGTAGAACGACAAGTCCGACGCCAACAATGAAAAGCCGGATTGCTGCGAGTTCGGACGCACCGAGGCCGTGAACATAGTCGACCAGGAAGCGGCTACCTTCAAGCAGGAAGATCAGCGTGAAGGCGCTGACAAGAACGCCGCGATTGCTGCCGCGCCCGCCCACCACCACGGCCATGAAGGCATAGGCGGTGATGATCGGCCCGAACTGCGTCGGGTCGATATACGTGTAATAGAAGGCGTGCAAACCGCCGGCGAGACCGAGAATGGCGCCGCCCACCGCAAAGACCCGAACGCGGACGTTGAGCACCGACTTGCCCAGCGCCTCCACCACGCCCGGATCGTCGCGCGTAGCGCGCACCAGGCGCCCGAATGGCGAACGCGCCAATCCCTGCAGGGTCGCATAGACGATGAGCACCGCGAACAGCGCTATTGCGAGAAAGCCGATATCGGCGAAGCCGCGCGGCCAAAGATTCTGGAACGGCCGCTCGATGCCAGTAACACCCAGCATGCCGCGGGTCAGCCAACCCTCATAGCTGATGACAAGCCGCAAGCACTCGGCGAAGCCTAGCGTGACGATGGCGAGGTAGTCCTCCGAGAGCCGCACCGAGATCAGTGCGCTGACCGCGCTGAGCGCAGCGACCCCAATCATCGCCACAGCGAGCGCGACCAGTGGCGGAGCGCCCTGAACGGTGAGCAAGCCGGCAATATAGGCGCCCAGCATGTAGAAGCCGAACAGGCCGAAATTCACCAGCCCGCCCATGCCCCATTGCAGATTGAGTGCAAGGCCGACGAGCGCAGCGATGGCCACCACTGTGAGCGTGGCGATCAGATAGGCCGTCATTTCGTCACCCACCGTGTTCCGAACAGGCCCCACGGCCGCAGCAGGAGCAGCGCAACCATCACAAGGAACGTCACGATCATCCGATAGTGCACAGGCATCACCAGCGTGGCGAATTCCTCGGCGATGCCGAGCGTCAACGCACCGGCGACAGCCGCCATGGGGTTCGCGATCCCGCCCAGGATTGTGGCGGTGAAGACCGGCAGGAGATAGGTCCAGCCCATCTGCGGTTCGATATTGGCGTCGAGACCGACGAGAACACCCGACAGCGCAACCAAAATGCCCGAAATCAGCCAGACGCAGGCGACCACGCGCGAGCGCGTGATGCCGCGCACAGCCGCAAGATCCGGATTGTCGGCCACAGCGCGCATCATCCGGCCAAGCCGCGTGAAGCGAAACACGATCCACACAACGGCAAGCGCAACGATCACCACCATCAGGATTGTGAGCTGTTCGTGATTGAGGCGGACGTCGCCGAGCCGGATTGGCCGGGCGACGGCGACATCGTAAGCACGCGGCGAATTGCCGGCGAAGAAGCGGATGACGTTCTCCAGTGCGATCGCGACTCCCATCGAGGCGACCAGCAGCGTCACGCCAGACCGGTCGCGCAGCGGACGATAGGCCAGCCAGTCGATAGCGACCGCCAGCACAGCGAACAGGATTGCGCCGGCGCCCGCAGCAAGCCAGAGCGGCATGCCGAGGACCACGTTGCCGATATAGACGAGATAGGCGCCGCATGTGAGGTAGGAGCCGATGGCATAATTAGCAAAACGCAGCACGCTGAACGTGAGCGAGAGTGCCAGCGCGGGGAGCGCGAGCAGCAAACCGGCGACGATGCCGTTGACGAGAAGCTGACCCACTAGACGCCACCAAGATAGAGGCGGCGAATCTCAGGATCGGTGCGCACCGTCATGGCCGGCGCAGCCAGACGGACATGGCCATTGACCAGAACGATACCTTGATCGGCGGCGCCGAGACCGAGCTGCGTGTTTTGCTCCACGATCAGCATCGTCACGCCGGACGCCGCAACCCGGCCAATAACCTCGAAAAGGAGCCCGGCATTCCGCGGCGACAGCCCCGCTGATGGCTCGTCAAGAGCCAGTACTGTTGGCTTCGGCATCAGCGCCGCCGCCATCGCCACCATCTGCCGCTGGCCACCACTGAGATGACCCGCAGTGCTGCGCAGCTTGACGCGAATTTCGGGAAAAAGGCCGAGCACCGCCTCGAGCCGTTCAGAAAAGGTCGGGCCTTTGGAGGGCGCAACGAACTCGTAACCGACGTGCAGGTTTTCCAGCACGGTCATGTTGCGAAAGATGTTTGTTTCCTGGGGTATGTAAGCGAGACCGAGCGCGGCCCGCGCGGGTGCGCCGAGTGCGGTCACGTCGGCACCACCGAGGCGCACCGCGCCGGACATCGGCCGCAGCAGTCCCACGACCGTCTTCATCAGCGTCGATTTGCCGGAACCATTCGGGCCGACGACCACCAGCCTCTCGCCCGGCTGCACGGAAAAGCTGATGCTGTGCAGGATCGGCTGGCCGCCATAGCCGGCGACCACGTCGCGCAATTCCAGTCCGGCGGCAGGCCCGTTCATGCCTGCGCCCCCAGATACGCCGATGCGACCTGCTCATCGGTAATCACGTCGTCAAAGCGGCCTTGGGTAAGAACCCGGCCCTCGGCAAGAACATAGACGTGATCGCACAACGCGCGGACCATGCCCATATTGTGCTCGACGAGACCGAAGGTCGTCCCCTCCTGCCGCAGCGCTTGCACGAACTCGACGATCTCGCTGATCCGCGTCGGATTGACGCCCGCACTCGGCTCGTCCATCAGCACGATGCGCGGATCAAGCATCAAGGCACGGCAGATCTCCAGAAGCTTCTTCTGGCCGCCGGACAGCGTCCCGGCCGGCGCATCCGCCAGCTTCCACAAATCGACGCGCTGGAGCAGCGCCCGTGCCTTGTCGAGGCCCGCTTCTTCTTCCTGCCAGACCGCACGACGCGCCAGCAGCAGGGACATGAGCCGCTCGCCGCGCATCTGCGGCTTGGCAACGAGGACATTCTCCACAACGGAGAGGCTCGCGAGCTCGCGCGAGAGCTGGAATGTCCGCGCCAGACCGCGGCGCGCGCGCCAAACCGGGCCATGATGGGTCACCGCCTCGCCGGCCAGACGCACCTCGCCTTTGGCCGGCCGGACCGCACCGGCCAGCACGCCGAATAGCGTGGATTTCCCCGCGCCATTCGGGCCGATCAGGCCCGTGACCGCACCGGAGGCGAGCTTCACCGACGCGCCAGCAAGCGCAGTGAACCCGCCTTCGTAAATCACGCTGACGTCGTTGGCCTCAAGCATCGCCTCAGCGGATCTCGCCGAGCAGCTTGCTCTCACCCGACTTGATGACGAAGTGACCGTAGCTGAGATTGGTCTGGTCGCCGTTGTCGGCGAAGCGGAAGTCCGAAGCCGCGCCGGCATAGCGGAACGGTTTGCCCTCGCGCAGTGCCTTCAGCGCCTCGGCGGGATCGCCGAGCGACGGCGCATCACCATTCACGAGCGAGGGAAATTCTCCGCCGAACTTCGTCGCATCGGTGCTCTTCGCCTTCTCGATGGCGAGCGCGGTGAGCACGATCTGATCGAACACCTGTGCTCCAAAGGTCATGATCGTGCCTTCCGGCTTGCCGATTTCCTTCAGGTAGCGGCTGTAGGCAACCGACTTGCCAACCGGGACCTGCTGCGTCCAGACCACGCCTTCAGCGACATTGGCCCCGACGTTCTTGACGAACTGGCCATTGCTGCCGGCGGCGTTGCCGAACGCATAGATCTTGCTCTCATAGCCCGAGCGGAACGCTTCCTTCGCGATCGCGCTGAGCTCGTTGATATAGGCCGCGACGAACACGGCATCGGGCTTCTTGGCGAAGATGCGCTCGACTTCAGTACGGTAGGATGGCTGACCGGCATTGAAGGAGACCTCGTCCAGCACCTTGCCTCCCGCCTCCGTGAACGCCTTGCGGAACGGCTGGATGGTGCTCTGGGTGAACGGCGTCTGCAGCACCAGAATGGAGGCCGACTTCACGCCGTCCTTGACCATCGCCTTGCTAAAACCTTCGCCCCAACTCTTGCCGTTGGTCTGGAATCGCCAGACCAGACGCTTGTTGTCGCCATCGGTGATTTCGTCGGCAGATCCGACGGTGCTGAGCAGCACGCCTTTTTCGAGTACGATCGGCTTGATGGCGAGTGCCACGGCGCTGCTCCACACGCCGCCGATCGACACGACCTTGTCGACGTCGATCAATTTGCGCGCGGCGGCGACGCCTGCGGTCGGCTGAGATTCATCGTCGGCGACGACGAGTTCGAGCTTGCGACCGAGCACGCCGCCGGCATCATTGATGATCTTTACCGCGGCGCGCGCCGCCTGCTCCTCTTCCTGCCCGTAGGGACCGCCGGTACCGGTCAGCGGGGCCAGAAGGCCGATGCGAACCGGCCCCTCTTCAGCGGACGCGATGGCTGGACATGCAAGCGCGGCGGCCATCGCCACGGAGGCGGCCAACAGAAAACGGCGCGGAAAAAACGAAGAGTTCAGCACGATCATCTCCAGGGGCATGTCACGGGCAAACCGGAAGCATCTGCAACCCGCAGACGCCGATCCATGCCTCGCGTTGAGGGGTCTAAGGTCCGTTCGAAAAACGCCTTTGAACGGATGCACGAGAATGCCGTCTCGCGGCCATCCTCGCTTGTCAATACAGCTTTCCAGGGGAGTTTTTCTTGGTTTCCAGCCCCGCGGCCGCAGAGAAAAAATTGCACAAAACGCAATTCAAGGGAAATTGTTTTTCCGCGGGGGCGGCACAATTTCGAGGTGCGAGAACAGGAAAATGGCTCAGGCCGCAAACACTGATACGCGCACAAAGGGCGGAAACAACATTCTCCACCTGATCGAGCACTGCGGCGTTTTCGGCAACTTTCCCTGCTTGCGGCTCCGGATCAGTCGCCGCCGCCTTCGGTCTGTCCTCACGGGCGCCGACATTGAGGGCGAGGATGGCGCGCCACAGCCGATACTACGCTTTCGCAGTGGCGCTATGATGTTGGCGCCTGTTCTTTTTTCGAACGGTCAAGTCTCCGACGTCGCTGCGGTCCGTTGAGGGTCGTATGTCTTTACCTCCTGCGCAGGCTCGTCGCCGCTTCCGGCGCAAAATGAACCGGGATGACGATGAGAATCCGACGCGTCCTGTTGGCAGTCTTCGGCCTGGCCGTCGTTGTCTTTGCCGCTTACGCCCTCAATCGCGGCGTGCTCATTGGCTCCGAAATACACCGCGGTTCGACCTCCCTCCAGGATAGAGCCACGGCCTATCTTTGGCGGAAGCATTGCCGCTATCTGCGCTTCACAGGCATCAATGACGATGCATCGCTGACCGGGCAGGAGCGGGAAGAACTCGACAACTATCGCTGCCGCTTCTTCGATCGCTGAAAAGGGTGACGCGGACAGAACCGGCGAGAATTATAGGCGCCTGCTCGCGCTGAAGAACAAATATGATCCCACGAATTTCTTTAGTCGAACCAGAACATCAGGCCGACGCCGGAAACGACGCGCGAACGCGTCGTTTGATCGTGGATTCTGATCTCACTTTCGAGGCGGCAGGCCAGTGCTGCCCGATCGCGTCACGCGCCCCATCCACCGTCGACGCGTAGATCGCTGCCAGTGACAAACGAAGCGGCGGGCGATGAGAGAAACAGCGCGGCCTGCGCAACCTCGTTCGCATCGCCGGCACGCTTGAAGGGAATCTTCGCGACCATCCTGCCGATGGCCGCGTCTCGCACCTGTTCCGGGAAGCCGAATTTGCCGAAAAAGGGCGTCGCGGTCGGCCCGGGGCTGATCGCATTGATGCGGACGTCACGCTCTGCAAGTTCGACGGCAAGCGCACGCACAAGCGCGCTCAGAGCGCCCTTGCTCGCCGAAGCGATCGCGAAGTTGGCAACTCCTTTTTGTCCGACGACTGATGAGTTGACGAGCACCGACGCGCCGGGGCGCAAAAGCGGGAGCACCGCTTTGAGCATGAACACCACGCCCTTCACATTCACGTCCATGTGCAGGTCGTAAAAGGCTTCGTCGACGGCCTGGAAGGGAATGAAGCGCCCGACACCTGCGTTGAGAAATGCAACGTCAAGGCCACCGGTCGTCGCCTGGATCTTGGCTGCTACATTCTCGGCATCGGAAATCGATCGCGCATCGGCGCGCAGAATCTCCACCTCCGCAGGGAGTTCGGTACGCGCAGCGGCAAGCGTATCTGCGTTTTGGCCCGTGACAAAGACACGCGCGCCTTCAGCGTGAAACAGACGCGCGGTCGCAAGGCCAATCCCGGTCGTTCCACCCGTGATGAGAGCGATTTTTCCTCGAAGAACGGACATGTCGAAAGCTCCTTCGCAGTAATGGCTGGTATCTTGTGGGCGATGCCATGGTCACGGAAACGCATTGTCTCGTTCGATCTTCCCGATACGGATTCGATACGTTTCGAACCATTTCTCGCGACCCATTTTTTGTACCGCGCGGTGTTTTGCGTTCGCCCCCCACTCGCGCATTGCTTCTTCATTCGTGAAGTACGCAACGATGATGCCCTTGCCGTCCGCGCCGTATACGCTATCCATCGCCAAATATCCGGGCTGCTCACGCACGAGTTGCCACATTTCGACAGACGCGGCCGCGTATCCCTCTGGATCGGTTGGCGTGCGAACCGTAGTGAAGACAACGACCCAATAGGGCGGTGGCGGAGTCTCGGAAATCACCGGCTTGTTCTTCGCAGCCGCAGAGGCTTCAGTGTTTGTCGTCACAGCTTTGCTCCTTTGGGGGGTGGGATCACGGCTTGCCGCCTGAAGCGGCGAGGCTGACGGCACGGCACGCGGGGCGAACCCCGCCAAGGCCACGCGCGAGAGCCATCCCGCCATATCGAGCGCCAGGTGGCATCGGATCGTGGGACGATCAGGCGGCGGCGCAACGATCTGCGATGCCGGCGATGTTCAAGTTCTTGGCTATGAAACCTCTCATGCTCATGCTTTGCGGCGGGATGGGTTTCGCGATGTTCGCTGAGCGCTTGCAGGTCGCCCGCGAACGCGCATATCTGTGCATATGAATTTCATAGGGTCAAGTAGCTATGATAAAGAAAGTGACAAGGGCGACGATTTCTTCTCCTGTAGCGAAGGAGACTGCGTGCCCGGTGGCGCGCGCGCTCAGCATTGTCGGCGATCGCTGGACGGTGCTCGTCTTGCGCGAGTTGACCATGGGCAACCGGCGCTTCGAAGAAATCCAGGCACAGACGGGAGCGACTCCGCAGATGCTTGCAGCGCGTCTGAAAAATCTGGAGACCGACCGCCTAGTCGAGCGGCGTCCGTACAGCACCCGCCCGCTTCGGCACGAGTATTACCTTACGGAGGCTGGACTCGCGTTCTATTCCGTACTGCTGGCGCTGCGATCGTGGGGCGAGACGTGGTTGAAGTCCGATAAGGAGGAGCGCGCGATCAACTACACTCACATTCCGTGCGGACAGGATCCAGGACTAGGCCCCGTGTGCGAGAAGTGCGGAGGGGAGATGCGCCAGGATCAACTCCTGCCGCGATTCAGCGAGGCGTTTGCGAGAGAGCGGGACGCCAGGAAAGCGGCCTTCAAGGCCGCTCGCGTGAAAGATTGAAAACACAGCCGTGGCTTGGGGCAACGCGGCGTAAGTTCCTGGTGCACCCTAACGGCCGGTCGCGATATTTCGTCGTTTCCCGCCGACCGGTTCGGAGGAATGAGTAGCGCGCGTTATAGGCATCGCCATCCACCACCTCACTGCCGGCTCGCCACCACCGGCAGATGAGCGATCGCCCTCAGTCCCGGTCGTTCCCGCCAACGAATCTCTCGCTCGGCGACAGCCAGCTCGAGTTTCGGCCAGCGGGTCAAGAGCGCCTTCAGCGCACATTTGCCTTCGATGCGCGCAAGCTGGTGACCGAGGCAAAAATGGATGCCCGTCCCGAAGGCGAGATGATGATTGGGCGCCCTCGCAAGATCGAGCCGCTCGGGATGCTCGTTTGCTGCCGGATCCATATTGGCCGCCGCCAGCATGACCATGATCTTGTCACCCTTGCGCAGGCGAACACCGCCGAGCTCCATGTCCTTTCGGACAAAGCGCGGTTTGGTGAACTGCACAGGCGAGATGAACCGGAGAAACTCCTCGATCGCGAGGTTAACTCGGCTCCAGTCTTCGATGAGCCAGTCGCGCAGACCAGGATTTCGCGTCAACTCGTAGACCGATCCGCTGATCAGGTGGGTCGTAGTCTCCGAACCCGCACCCAGCAGCAGAAAAACCATCGCCACCATTTCGCGAGGACTGATGCGGCCGCCTTCCTTCTCGACGCGGACGAGCTCGGCGATCAATCCCTCACCACCCTCTCTCCGCACGACCTCAAGACGCTGCTCGAGGTAGCGTTTCATCGCCAGCATGGCCGGAATGAGTCCGAGGAAACCTACGGCGCCGGTCAGTCGCGGGAAGGCGCTCGTCCAGGCAATGAACTTCGCCCTGTCCGCCTGCGGCAAGCCAAGCAGCTCACAGATGACGGACAGCGGCAATCGGCGCGCATATCTCTCAACGACGTCCGCGGGGCTTCCCGCAGCAAACAGTTCGCCGGCGAGTTGGTCGGCAAGGGCAAGAATGTGCGGCTCCATGTCGAGGATGGCCCGCCGTCGAAACGCCTCGTCGACGATGTTTCGCAGCCGCGTGTGGTCGGGCTCATCCATTGTCAACATGTTGTCGGCAACCGTGCGGATCACTCCCGGCATCCACCACCGAAGCCCGGCGATGGCTCCGTCCTTGCGCAAGGTGAAGGTCTCGCTGTCCTTCAGGACGCGGCCGGCCAACTCGTGGGTCGTCGTGATCCAGACCCTGCCGACGATCGGGAACCTGACATCAACGACCGGTCCGGATGCCCTCAGCGTGGCGACGCCCGCGGCGGGATCACGAAAGTACGCTTGGCTGGTGAAATCGATTGTCTCTGTCATGCCGACCCACGCCTCGCTTTCAACCCCTTCGACAAGATGGGGCGCGAGGCGAGAGGCACAATATCGAATATCGCAATCGCGAGCAGTTGCTCATCCCGCTGCGGCGGCCGCGGGTTGCAGACCGTTGGCCTCGTCGGCGCTGATGGTCGGCGCGGATCCCTCCAGAGGTTGTCCGGACGTCTCCCGCATAAGCAGCACGGCAAGCAGTCCAATCAGCGCCGCCAGCATCGCGTAGTAGGCGGGCATGTAATCGTTGCCGGTAGTGCGCACCAACCACTCCGCCACCAGCGGTGCCGTCCCGCCGAACAGCGAGGCCGACACATTGTACGCGATCGACAGTCCACCGTAGCGGATGGCTGTCGGGAACATCGCCGGCAGCGTCGATGGTGTCGTACCGATGAAGAGTGTCTGGCACAGGCCGAGGATCAGGAGCCCTGCCAGAATCGCGACGATGTAACCCTGCTGCAGCAGCCACAGCGCCGGCAAGGACAGAACCAGGTAGCTGACGCAGGCTGCCATGAGCACCGGACGTCGTCCGATCCGGTCGCCCAGCCGCCCTACGAACGGAATCGCCACCAGCATCACCAGCATGGTCAGCAGCGCGAGGAAAAGACTGTGCGTGGTGTCATATCCGAGTGTCTGCGACAGGTAGTTCGGCATGTAGGTCAGCACCAGGTAGTTGGTGACGTTGAGCGCCAACACCACGCCCATGCAGAGCAAGAAGGCCCGCCGGTGCTCGATGACGATCTCGTGCAATCGGCTCCCGCCGGACCGCGCATGCGCCTGTCTGCCCATTTTGGCGAAGGCTGGCGTCTCCGAGAGCCTGAGCCGCAGGTAAAGCCCAATGATCCCGAGTGGACCGGCAATCAGGAACGGCACCCTCCAACCCCATGACTCCATCGCGGCGTCGCCGAGCGCCGCCGTCAGACCAGTGACCAGCGCTGCCCCCGCGACGAATCCGGAGATGGTGCCGACTTCGAGGAATGATGCGAGGAACCCGCGCTGCCGGTCAGGCGCGAACTCCGTGACGAACGTGCAGGCACCGCTGTACTCACCGCCAGTCGAGAAGCCCTGCACCAGGCGGGCGACAGAGAGCAGAATGGGCGCCCAGATGCCGATCGACGCGTAGCTCGGGATCAAGCCGATCGAGAATGTGGCCACCGCCATCATGATGATGGTCGCGGCGAGCACGCCCCGTCGACCGATCCGGTCACCAAGCATTCCGAAGACAAACCCGCCGATCGGGCGGACCAGGAAGGCGATCGAGAATGTAGCCAGGCTGTAGATCAACGATTGATCACCGCTTCCGGGAAAGAAGACCTTGCCGAGAACAACCGCGAGGTAACTGTAGATGCCGAAGTCGAACCACTCCATGGCGTTGCCCATGGCGGTGGCGCGCACCGCGCGCTTGACCTCCTGCTCGTCGACGACGAGCGGCTGGTCGTCTTCCGCAGCCTGTCGGCCGGAGATCAGAGATGCCCGGAGCAATATGTCTCCTTTATCGGCAAAGCAACGATCGCGTCACCGGTCGTCCAAAACGAAAGGTCGACCGCGTTCCCAATCGCCAACGCGCGAAAGTCGGGCAAGTTCGCTGGAGATCTGCTGCTACGTCGCGAAACCGACAGCCTCAAAAAAGTAGAAAGAGAGACGAATTTTCAGGAAGTCGGACAACCCATCGCCCGCCTTGAACGCGGGCACGCGCGACAGGCACGCATGACCATTTCGATCAGATGCGCCACCGAGCCGCGCCGAGAAGCTACGCCACGTCCGCGCCGCCGTGTCAGTCGGCTTCCAGCAGGACGCAATGGCGGGGATCGATCGAGAGGTAGGCCTTTTCCCCCTCACCGCGCGGCGCGGCTGTCGTCTGCCGGATGACCAGTTCGCGGCCGCTCCATTCGACGTGCACCTGCGTCAGGTCGCCGAGGAATACCGAACGTTTGACCCGCACCGGCCAGACGTTCTCGGGCACTGCCGGCGGCTCGGCGCTCAGCCGCAGATGCACGGTGCGCAACGACAGCGTCGGCTGCGGCCCCGGCGATCGGCCATGGCTGACGCCGAGGAGAATATTGCCGCCATCGACCTCGACGGCGATGCGGCCGTCGACCGACCGCTCCGGCATCAAGCGACCGTTGATCAGATTTGCAGAGCCGATGAAATCGGCGACGAACGCGGTGCGGGGAAAATTGTAGATCTCGTTCGGTGTGCCGCTCTGCTCGATGTTTCCGGAGCGCATGACGGCGATCCGGTCGGACATCGCCAGCGCTTCCTCGAGATCGTGCGTGACGTAGAGTGACGTCACCTTGAGTCGGCGCTGCAGCTCGCGCAGCTCGATACGCATTTCGGCGCGCAGCTTGGCGTCAAGGTTGCTGAGCGGCTCGTCGAACAGCAGGACGGACGGCGAGAAGGCGCAGGCGCGCGCCAACGCCACGCGCTGTTGCTGTCCGCCGGAAAGCAATGAGGCGTTGCGGCTGGCGAAGGCACCCATCTTCACCAGATCGAGCGCGTGATGCACCTTTTCCTTCAGGCCGGCGGCGCCTTCGTTGCGTACCCGAAGCCCATAAGCGACGTTGTCGAACACGGTCATATGTGGCCAGATGGCGTAGGACTGGAACACCATCGAAAGGCCGCGCTGCTCGGTCGGCACGTTGATCCGCTTCGCGCCGTCATACATGGTGCGGCCGCCGATGCGAATTGCTCCGCCGCTCGGCCGCTCGAGGCCCGCGACCGCGCGCAGGGTCGAGGTCTTGCCGCAGCCGGACGGCCCCAACAGCGTAAGCTGCTCGCCCTGATTGACGGAGAAGCTGACCCCGCTGACGGCGCTGACGGTGCCGTAGTGGATCGACAGATCCTCGACCTCGATCGCCGGCGCGGTGACGTTGTCCTTCATGCCTTTTCCCCATGCCGTGAGGCCCGCCGCGTCAGCTCCGCAAACAGCAGCGTCGCCAGGCCGATCACGAATGTCTGGATCAGGGCCATGGCCGCGGTCAGCTCCGAGCTGGTCGAGAACCAGGCTTCGGCGATCGCCGGCGTGATCACTTTCGAGTTCGGCCCCATCAGCAGGATCGACGCACCAAGCTCGCGCACGCTCGACACGAAGATCAGCAGCCACGCCGCGAGCAGTCCGGGCTTCAGCAGCGGAACGGTGATGCTGCGCAGCCGATAGCCCCATGACGCCCCACAGACCTGGCCGCACTCGTCGAGGCTCTTGTCGAGCTGCATGATGACGCCGGAGATCGTGCGCACGCCGAGCGGGAGAAACACCGTCAGGTAGGCGATCAGCAGAATCCAGAACGTGCCGTAGATCGGGATCGGAAACACGAGCCAGGCCCACATCATGCCGAAGGCGAAGACCAGGCGCGGCACGGCCTGCGGAAACATGACGATGTACTCGAGCACTCCGCGACCGGGCAGCCGGCTGCGCTGGATCAGCCAGGCGAGCATGCCGGTCAGCAGGACGCCGATCGTCGCGGTGGCAATGCCGAGCGCAACGCTGTTCCACATCGCCGAACGCACGGCATTCAACGACAGCGCCTGTCGGAAATTATCGAGCGTGAAGCTGCCGAAGGACGGAAACGAGAGCGAAAGTTTCTGCAGCGACACGAACACCAGCGTTGCAATCGGCAGCACCACGGAAAGGAAGACATAGAACACGCAGACCGCGAACAGCACCCAACGCAACCGCCCCACATCCATCTGCCGCGGACGGAACGCCTTGCCGCTGATCGTCACATAGCTCCTGCGCGAGGTGATGCGCCGGTACATGAACAGCATCAGGAACATGACGGCGAACAACGACACGCCCATCGCTGCCGCCAGCGGGAAGCGTGGCGGGTACTGCGAGACAAGCTGGTAGATCGCAGTCGTAATGACGTAGAAGCGCGCCGGCGTGCCGAGCACGAGCGCGGCCGAGAACGAGCCCAGCATCTCGGCAAACACGAAGATCGCAGCTCCAAGAACGCCCGGCGCCACGAGCGGCAACGTCACACGCAACATCGTGCGCCAGCGCCCGGCACCGACGATCTGCGAGGCTTCTTCGAGCGACGGGTCCATCGATTTCATGACCGCGCCGATCATGACGAAGGCCACCGAGCCTTCGAACAAGGCCATCACCCAGGCGATACCCATCGGCGACGTGATGTCGATCAGGTGACCTTCCCCGCCGAAGTGACGCCACAACTGATTGATGAAACCACTTTCCGGCGCGCCAAGCAGGCTCCAGGCGAGCGCGCCAAGCAACGGCGTGACATAGTAGGGCGCGACGATGAGCTGCTCGAGCGTGCGCTGATACGGCACGTTGGTCCGCGTCAGAATCCAGGCGGTGACGAAGCCGAACGCCAGCGCCATGATCGTAGCGACGAAGCTTACGACCACCGTATTGAGGATGATCGTCCAGTAGTTCGGCAGGGCGAGGTAATTGTCGAACCCGAAGGCGGTCGGCGGGCGGACATTCGGATCGCTGATGGTAAGAGAGGCCTCGATCAGATAATAGATCGGATACAGGACCAGAGCGGCCACCACGACGATGAGCGTCGCCATGGTGACCGCTTGAAGGGACAGAATCGGACGACGAGGGACCGCCTCGTAGACGATAGCCACGCGCTCAGCCTCACAGCATGCCGAGCATCTTGTTCCATTCGGCATTGAAGGCGTCGCGCGTCGCCATCAATGCAGTCATGTCGGTCGGCGTCAGCAGCTTGTAATTGCTCAGGCGCGTGCCTCCCGGCATCGGCGGCGCATCCTTACGGACCGAACCGTAGTAGAGGTACTTGTCGTTCTGCTGATGCGCCTGGCCGCGCGGCGACATCATCCAGTCGACGAACAAGCGCGCGGCTTGCGGATGCGGCGCCCGGTCGGCGACGCCGTTGAGCAGCGGGCTTGCCGGCAGTCCGTCCTCAGGCGCGACGAAAGCGATCGGCGCGCCCTTCTCCTTGTGCAGCAGATATCCGGCAAATTCGGCCAGCGCGCAGAGCTTGTCGTCACCCTTGGCCAGCCGGTCGAACAGCTGCACACGCGAATCGAAGCCGCGCGGCTTCAGCTTGGCGAACTCCTTCCAGAAGTTGTCGCCGTAGAGCTTGCGAAGCTCGTACCACTGCACGAACTGCATGCCCGAGTTCGACTGCTTGACGTTGACCGCGTTCGCCCAGATCGGCTTCACGATGTCCTTCCAGCCCTTGGGCGCATCCTCCGGCTTAACCTTCTCGGTGTTGTAGGCAATGCCTGCGAAGGTTACGCCGACCCAGAAATAGTCACCGACCGGGTTGCTCAGATGTTCCGGCGCGTAGAAGCTCGCTTGCGGCGAGACGTAGCGCGTGTAGCCGCCGCGCTTCTGGAAATCGAGCGCCGTCGTCGGCTCGGAGAACTGGATAACGTCGACGTTGTACTGTCCGGCCTGGCGTTCGGACAACACCTTGCTGAACAGCGAAGAGTTCTGCAGGCGGAAATACTTGCCTTTGATTTTCGGGAAGTCCTTGCCGAACGCCTCGACAATGCCGGCCGCGGCGGGCTCGCTGTCATGCGTGTAATAAAGGAACTCGCCTTCCTGCTCCGCCTTGGCGATGTCAGCGGCGGTCTCGAAGCCGTGCACTGTGGTTGTCTTGCGCTCCTGGGCCGCGGCCTGGCGAGCGATCGCCGGGATCAGCGGCAGGGTGGCGACGGCAAGGCCGGCCTTGAGAGCCTGGCGTCGTGTCGCGGCCTGGATCTTCGAGGGCTTTGTCTCCATGTGGTTTCGCTCCCGTATTGTTTTGGTGACTCATTCAGCGGTCAGCATCGCTGAACAGACGACGGGCTTGCCTGCTTGCGTTGCGAGGTTCTTCACCGCCGCCAACAACGCTACCTCATCCACACGGGCCTTGGCGACATTTCCTGTCGCAGGTTTTCTGAGGGTGCAAAGATCCGGCGTATTTTGTCAGACGAGCGCTTTCGAATGCGGGTTTCACGAAAGTGGCCCCAGTCGCTCGCTCCAACCGCTTTGAAAGGAAGCGCTGTGCGCTACATTCAGCGGCTCGGGTCAAACGGAGCGCAAGCGGTTATCACCCGCGCCGGTTATCATGCAGGCGCCGCGCTATGCCTGCGCGCCGACGATCCATTGCAGCGAAGCGCCATGCGGATCGGCCCAGGCGACCGGCTTGGCGTTCATCGACAACAGGAAAGCGCCTTCCGGTCCCGTTATCGACGCTGACCGGGCGATCTCCGGGAACACGCCCGGCGCCTCGTTGGCGATCCAGCAACCTCCGAACGACATCGCCTCTGCGGCGAATGCCTGCCTGTCGTCCGGCGAACTCACATACGCCAGCACGGCCGTGTGGAAGATGACGAGCGTCGCATCCTTCGGCGCTTCACGCGCGAGCAGGCGAAGGTCGTTGCGCAGATCGCCTTTCTGCACGCAAGGCTTCGACCGGGCCGCAACCTTGATCGCCGCGCGCAGATTGGCGAGGCGGTCTGTCTGCTCTGGCCAGACCAAGGTCTCGAGCCAACCAGCCTCCGCAGACACCGACACATCCAACGGATTGAGATCCAGGCCGGCACGCCATGCGATCTTCGGCAGGTTGCTCGGCACCGGCGTCGCCTCGTTCACGCGGCAGCGGAAGAGTGGCGCATTCGACTCTCCCGGCCCAAAGACGCCCTGCCCAAAGTCATAGTCGTAGCGATCAGGCAGCAGGCACAAGCCGGCCGATGCCCCGACCTCGATCAGCGCAAGCGGCTGCGGCAGGCGCATCAACAGCGGCAGCAAGGTCGCACAGCGCGCCGGTTCATTCGTCTGGGTCGAGCGCGTCAGCATCACGGAGCGGACAGCATCGGAATTGACCAGGACGGCGTCGCGAAAGCGCACCCAGTCCAGCACGCCGAACAGATGGCGGACGGCCGCGAGCAGCAGGTTGGGCTGCCGCCTGTCGTCCGGAAGCGTCAGCAGAAACGCGAGCACGTCCTCACTTGCGGCAACGCCGCGCGCCAGCTGCTCGTAAAGCGGCGAGCGGCCGCGCGCTTCGGTCTCGGCGAAGCGTTGATAACGAGCCGCGGTTCTTGCCCGCTCTGAGGTCCTGTCCATTGGCTCCTCGGCGTGGCGCCGGCCTTGCCTTCAACCACGTCAAGGACGAAGATAACCTGACATGACAGTGGCGTTCAAACGTCACAAACTCGGTGAATGGTGTGGCATGAGCGAACGCACGCCGCGCCCGACCACATCTGGCTGCGCCGACTCATCTTGAGAGCGGCGCGATCAAGCTCTGATCGCCGGCGCTAGAAATACACCGTCATGCGCAAATGATGATGTTCATCCACGGTGATGACTTCATGTTCGAATGCGACGTGACCGGCATCGGTCAGAAAGCTCGCAAGCCCTCGCGTGGGTTCTTGCGGCTGAGCCGCGTCCCACCAGGCCCGAAAGTCCGGCGAGAGCTCCTTTAGATCGTCCACAAGCGCAAGCATCGCCGGGTCCTGTGGTGCCACAGCCAGGTCGCGGCGAAAGCCTGCCAGCACCCGCGGCGCTTCCTCCCGCCATGCAGGCAAGCGCCGGCGCAAGTCGGGCGCAATGAAGATCAGGCGCAACAGATTCCGGACCGAGGGGTCTTTCGAAGCAAATCCGAAGAGCTGATCTGCCGCAGCGTTCCAGGCAATGACGTCCCACCGCAGATTGGTGACGTAGGCCGGTCGCATCACGAGTTCGTCCATCATCTGCTGTATGCGCGAGGAGACAGACGGCCAATGATACGCTTCCGCCGGCGGCGGACGCTGATGCGCCAACAGAAAGAGATGACAGCACTCGATGTCATCGAGCTTGAGCACTTTGGCGAGCCTGAGGAGAAAGTCCTGCGAAACGCCGATCTCCCGGCCCTGCTCCAGCCAAGTGTACCAGGTGACGCCTACGCCAGCGAGTGCTGCGACCTCTTCGCGCCGCAGGCCGGAGGTCCGGCGCCGGCGGCCGCTCGGCAGGCCGACATCGACAGGCGCCAGCCGCGCTCGATGATGGCGGAGGAACTCTGACAACTCCCTTCGGGTGCGCTCGAGAGACCGGGAGGGCATGATCGTGTTGCCTTTAGTAACAGCATAAGATGCTAAATTGTAACACATAAAGTGTGTTGCCAAAATGCCGTCTGCTTGAAGGAGACGGCATGTCTTACGAATGCGATCGACGCGCCATCGATACCCCGCAGGCTCTCGTCGAGGCTCCCGTCTCGGAGAGGAAGCGGCAAGCGGGGCTGGTTGAATGGGCCGGGCTGATGGTACTTGCGCTGCCGACGGTCCTGCTCGGCCTCGATGTGACCCTGCTCTATCTGGCATTGCCTGCGCTTGCAGCCGATCTGCAGCCGAGCAGCACCCAGGCCTTGTGGATCATGGATGCGTACGGCTTCATGATCTCCGGCTTTCTTATCACCATGGGTACGTTGGGCGACCGCCTCGGACGGCGGCGGCTGCTGATGATCGGCGCCGCGGCTTTCGGCTTCGCTTCAGTGCTGGCCGCCTATTCCACGAGCGCCAACATGCTGATCGGCGCACGAGCGGCGCTGGGTGTCGCTGGCGCCACGCTGATGCCTTCGACGCTCGCGCTGATCAGCAACATGTTCCTCGACGCGCGCGAGCGAGCTTTGGCGATCGGACTGTGGGCCACCATGTTTGCGCTCGGCATGGCGGCAGGGCCGCTGGTCGGCGGCTTCGTTCTGGATCACCTCTGGTGGGGCGCCGCATTTCTTCTGGCGCTTCCGATCGCCGGCATCGTGCTGGTCGCGGCGCCGATGCTGCTGCCGGAGTACCGGGTTCGCGCAGATGGTCGTTTCGACCTCCTGAGCGTGGCGTTGTCGCTCGCGGCGATCCTGCCGATCATCTACTTCGTGAAGGAGAGCGCGAAGACCGGCCTCTCGTCGGCTTCCGCGTCTGCGCTCACGATCGGGATCATCTTTGCGGTGGTTTTCGTCCGGCGCCAGCGCATGCTGTCGAGCCCGCTGCTTGATGTGCGGCTTTTCGCGAATGCGAGCTTCAGCTCGGCTTTGAGCATCCTTTTCGTCGGCCTTATCGGCGTCGGCGGCGCCATGCTGCTGGTTACGCAGTATCTGCAGTTGGTGATGGGCCTGCCGGCGGTCACCGCCGGCATGGCCATGGGCCCTCCTGCCCTCATGATGCTTGTCGCCGGAGTCACCGCACCGTTGCTCGCCCGCCGCATCCGACCAGGCTTCGTCATGGCCGGCTCGTTGGCGTTATCTGCCACAGGCTATCTCCTGCTGGCGCTGCTCCCCTGGGCGGGCGGCCTCGCACTGGTGACGGCCGGCTACGGTCTGGTCTACCTCGGTCTTGGCACCATCGCCGCTCTCGGCACGGATATAGTGGTGGGCGCAGCGCCGCCCGAGAAAGCCGGCTCTGCGTCAGCGATGTCCGAAACGGTGCAGGAACTCGGCATCGCTGTCGGCGTCGCTGTCCTCGGCAGCCTTACCGGCGCGATCTATCGCAGCGAGATTGTCGAACGCATTCCCGCTGAACTGCCAGGGCACATTGCAGGTGCAGTGGAAGACAGCCTCTGGGCGGCTTCGTCCGTTGCAGATCATTTGCCAGCGGGCCTTCTTGACGTCGCCAAGACCTGTTTCACGACCGGAATGAGTGCCGCCGCCGCAGTCGCGACCATCGGGACATCGATCCTCGCTCTTCTTTGTGCCGTCACGTTGCGACGTATTCGTAACGCGGGCTAGTGTCATGGATCAGCAATTCGCACCATCGTTGCCGCGAGTCCATCGTGCGAATTTCTGATCCATAAACGACACTAGAATCATAAACTTGCTAGTGTCCTGATCGAATCCGAAGTTCGCTCTGAGCTCGCTGCAAAGTATACGAACTTCGGATTCGGGACACTAGTCGCCCGCTTCAAAGGAATGAGTGCACGATAGATTCAATCGCTTGCGCCAAATCTCCCACGACGAGAGCGCACAATTAGCAGCGCTCTCGCCTGGTCGGTCGAAAAAATCGTTGGTCGAGATCGAACTTTCGACCGCCTTGTGCGTTAAGCTGTCGTTTCACGCTGAGATGTCTTTGTTTTCGTCTGAAATGTGGCGCGCAATGTCCCACGCACGCCGCGCGGTTGTAATCTCAGTCAGATATTTGTAACCCGTCTCAACTCTGCGCACGTTCCGGAAATTGGAGGGATGACGTTTGCTGACTGACCTGATGACGATCAACAAAAACAAAGCTGTATTCGATAGCATCTACAACGATGCGGATCCTCGCGGATATTTTTCAGTCTTGGGATCGCTTGATTACATGATCCCCGATGTCGCCGAGCCGATCATTCGTCAGGTCCTCGCCACGAGAGCGGCACTGCGTGGAACCAACACTGTGCTTGACGTTGGCTGCTCCTATGGAATCAACGCTGCCACGCATCGTTTTCCGGTCAATTTCGCAAGCCTGCGACAGCGATATGCGCGCCGCGAGATGTTGAGCATCGCGGCAGAGAAGCTGATCGAGCTCGATCGAAACTTCTACAGGAGCTGGCCAGACATCGGCGTCGCCGAATTCATCGGCCTGGATATCTCGGAGCCGGCGATCCGATATGCGAACCAGGCGGGCTTGCACGTCAACGGCGTGGCTGCGGATCTCGAAACCCGTGAGTTGTCGGCCAAGGAAGCCGCAATATTGTCTTCCGCGAATGTGGTGTTGTCGACCGGCGCGATCGGTTACGTGACCGATCGGACCTATCGGAAGCTCCTGAATGTCGTCACCGAAGGCGCGTGGATTGTCTCGTTCGTCCTGAGGATGTTTCCGTACGACGGCTTCATCGAAGCCTTCGCCGAGCGCGGCCTGGTCACAGAGAAGCTGACGAGCACGACATTCGTTCAACGCAGATTCCGGGACTCGGAAGAGTTCGAAAGAAGTCTCGCAGTCTTGAGCGCGCGCGGGATCGATACGGAAGGCTTCGAAGCAGACGGCCTCTTTCAGGCAGAACTGTTTCTGTCTCGTCCCGAAAAGGACGTGCGGGCCGCTCCGCTGGACAAGATGATCACGATCTCCAGCGGACGACACAGGCCCTTCGGCGCGAGATATGTTCACGTCGGACCAAAGGAAGATCGTCGCGTTGTCATCGAAGCGTAGGCGCGGCCAACGCTGACCGTACGGATGCGGACGCAATCCGAAGCGCCGATGTAACCATTCGCATCTGCGCTTCGGGTCGCTGTGATCAGGAGTTTCAGCTCACAATCGCACGCTCTGCCGGATTCCAGCCAGATCTCTGTCAGCGGATGTGGCGGCCGATCAGCCTCGCCCCCGCCGTGAGTTCGGCTTCGGTCCACGCAGCAAAGCCGAGAAATAACCCGCGCTCGCGAGACCTGTGATGGAGCATCTCGCTCAGGGGCCGTGTGACGACACCGGCTTCAAGAAGGCGGCGTGACAAGCTCCTGTCATCGGTCGGACCGACGTAACGGACGAGAAGCTGCATTCCACCGGCTGGAACATCGACGGCAAGCCGTCTGCCTGCTTCCTCCGCCAATACCCGAACCAGGCAATCGCGGCGGTCCCCATAGAGGCGGGTCATGCGGCGCAGATGAGACAGGTAGGTGCCGCGCTCGATGAACTCCGCGAGAGCTGACTGCAGCGTTGCTGCCGCCAGAAGTCCGAGATGGCGCTGAGCCAAGACAAACGTTGGCGCCATCGATTGCGGGACGATCACATAGCCGACGCGGATATCTGCGGACATCGACTTTGCAAATGTCCCGACATAGAAAACGAGCGCGTCCGGATCGATGGCCGCGAGTGCGGCGACCGGACGACCCTCATAGTGAAACTCGCCATCGTAGTCGTCTTCGATGATGGCCGCTCCGACGCTTCTCGCGAAGCGCAGAAGTTCAAGCCTGCAGCCGATCGGCATCAATTTCCCGGTGGGATATTGATGGGACGGCGTAACGAAGATGATCTTGGGCGGCTGCGAGTTGCTGGCGATCCTCAACCCATCGGCATCGATCGGAACACCGACGACTTTTGCCCCCGCCGCGAACGATGCCGCGTACGCGCCGCTGTATCCGGGACTTTCGATCCATGCGACATCGCCGACATCGATCATAACGCGGGCTATCAATGTGAGAGCCGCCTGGGCCGACGGCACAACGATGATCTGTTCGGCTCGAGCCGAGATTCCCCGATGCGTTGCAAGATGTTTCAGCAGCGCATCCTGCAATGTTGGATCGTTGACGGTGAAATTGCTCCACCGAAACCTGCGATTGGCGGCATGCCTGAGACAACGACCCCAGATGTCCCGGGGAAATTCGCGCTCGTCGGCCAGGCCCGGTTGAAAGGGCCGAGGCAGGTCGCGGTAGACCGGCGGCCAGTTGGATTTGGCAAGCTTTCGCCCCCATGCGGAAAGCCGAGGCCGCGCGGAGACGTCCCGGGCAACATCGCCTCGCTGTCGGGTTGTCAGAAGCGATGCGCCCGCGGCGACCACCGGCCGCCGGCTCTGCGATACGTCCAGATAGCCCTCGGCCGCGAGCTGCTCGATCGCTTGCGTCACCGTGTTGCGAGAAACGTTGAGTCTCGCGGCCAATGCGCGACTCGACGGAAGACGCCGCCCCGACTTGAGGTGCCCTTCGGAAATCAACGACCGCAATTGTCCGGCGAGCCGGCTGGTCAGCGAGGTGGCGCCGGCCCGCGACAGATCGAGAAGCCCCTCCAGGAGCTCGTCCATAAAGTGGCACTCTTGTTTTGTTCGTATTGGCTCTTTTCATAGGGCCAATTCAGGCGCTAGGCAATCTTGTTCGATGATTGTCCGAAAGCCAGATGCCCTCCCAAGGCCTCCCTCTTCGCCGCGCCCTCGTGCTGCTGTGCCTCGTCGCGTTGGCATGGGGAGCGAGCTGGCCGATCACCAAGATGATCGTGCGCGAGATGTCGCCACTATGGTCGTCATCGTTTCGCTGCGCGATCGCTGCAGTTGTCCTGGCCTCACTGCTGTTGGTGCGCCGGCAGTTCGTTATTCCAAAGCGCGGTGATATGCCGGTCGTCCTATCGACATCGCTGCTGCATATGACGGCCTTTTCTGCGCTGGTCGCGGCGGGATTGCAATTTCTGCCGGCAGGACGCGCAAGCGTTCTTGGCTATGCGACTCCTATCTGGGTGACGATTGGTGCGCGTATTTTTCTGTCGGAGAGCATCACGATGGGCAAGGCGATCGGCGTCTTGACGGGGCTGACAGGTCTGGGAGTGATCTTCAGCCCAGGCTCCCTCGA
This sequence comes from Bradyrhizobium sp. LHD-71, assembly GCF_031157255.1. Lineage (GTDB taxonomy): Bacteria > Pseudomonadota > Alphaproteobacteria > Rhizobiales > Xanthobacteraceae > P52-10. The sequence continues at coordinate 271,871 of NZ_JAVIFX010000004.1, forward strand.
TTGGAGCGATCGTCACGCTCTAATCGGAACAGGGCTGGTGGTGCTTGCCGCCTTCTGCTGGGCAGCGAACATCGTTTACGTGCGGGCACACACGTGGATCTCGTCACCCTTTCAGCTCGCGTTCTGGCAGGTGACGTTGGCGTTTGTCGTGCTGTCGATTGCTGCCTTGATGATCGATGGCATCCCCCGCGTGACCTGGACGCCGCGCCTCGTCGGCCTCCTGCTCTTCAGCGGAATTATTTGCACCGCATTGGCGCACTGGGCCATGTCCGTTGTGAACCGCAGCCTGCCGGCGGTGACAACGTCGCTCGGCCTGCTGGCAACACCCGCGCTCGGAATTGTCGGCGGCATTGCCATTCTCGGAGAGCCGATAGACCCCTCATTGCTGTTTGCGCTCGCTTTGCTTGTGGGCGGCATCTGGATCGGTATGACCAACGAGAAGCGGACGTCGCACAGTCCGGCGGAATAACCTCGCGCGGACAATTTCGACAGGATCGGGCTAGTGCTCCGTTTCCAACGTTCGCATCGTAACCTCGTCGCCAACGCATCGGGTCCGGACGTCAGGCCTCATCCGTTTCCGGGACCTTGACGATGACGGCTTCATCCGGGCTGATCGGACGTCCATCCTCCGTGCGAATATCGAGCCGCACTGCCTTGCCGGTGTCACGCTCGACAAGGTGCGAATGCTTCTCGCCCGGCGCGAACAGGTGTCGCTCGCCGAACTGCCGCAGCGCGACCATGACGGGAAAAAGATCGCGGCCCATGCGCGTCAGCCGATATTGCTGCCGGGCGCTGTCGGCGGCGGGCACGGTCTCGAGAATACCTCGCTCGGTCAGGGTGCGCAGGCGGCTGGCCAGGATGTTCTTGGCGATGCCGAGGCTCCTCTGAAATTCGCTGAAGCGCGTCAACCCGTCGAACGCGTCACGGACGATCAGCAGCGACCACCAGTCGCCAATGACGTCGAGCGAGCGAGCGCTCGGACAATAATCACCCTTATGGCTCTTGCGCTTGACCATGGCATTCCACGGGCTCTTGTAGCCGCTACCGGTGTGATGGTTGCATCATAAAACCAATCCTGCTATCGATCAATTGGTTTCATCTTGAAACCAATTGGAGAGCCAATATGCGATCGGATCCCGGAGCCGTACCCGCCGATGTCGCGAATGCCTGCGCGCATCTTGATGGTGTCGCACCAAGCCGGGCTGCCGACGCGCCGCTTTCCCGCGCCCTTACCCTGCTTTTCGCTGCTGCGGGCGGCCTCGCCGTCGCCAACGCCTATTTCGCGCATCCGCTGCTCGATGTGATGGCCGACGATCTCGGCCTGCCGCGCGCGACCGTCGGTCTCGTCGTGGCCGCGACGCAGGTGGGCTACGGGCTCGGGTTGATCCTCCTCGTGCCGGCCGGCGACCTCGTCGATCGCCGCAAGCTGGTGATCGCGCAGTCCCTCCTGTCAGTTCTCGCGCTTCTTTCGGTCGGCTTCGCCCCGACCGGCGCCGCGCTGCTCGCCGCGATGGCGGCGATGGGCTTCTTCGCCGTCATCACGCAGGCCTTCGTGGCCTACGCGGCGAGCCTCGCCCGGCCGGACCAGCGCGGCGCAGTGGTCGGCACGGTGACGAGCGGCATCGTCATCGGCATCCTGCTTGCGCGCACCGTCGCGGGCGCCCTTGCCGACGTCTCCGGCTGGCGCGCCGTCTATTTTCTGTCGGCCGCCCTGACGCTCGCCATCACAGCAATCCTCGCCCGCGTCCTGCCGGCACAGCCAAAGCAGAGCGAACGCGTGCCCTATCCGCAGCTCATCGGCTCGCTCGTCACGCTCTTCCGCGAGGAATCGGTGCTGCGCGTCCGCGCCATCCTCGCCATGCTGATCTTTGCCGATGTTACAACATTGCTGACGCCGCTGGTGCTGCCGCTGAGCGCGCCGCCCTATTCGCTCTCCCACACGATGATCGGCCTCTTCGGCCTTGCCGGAGTTGCGGGGGCGCTCGGCGCCGCCCGGGCCGGACACTGGGCGGACCGAGGGTTCGGACAGCGCGTCACCGGCATAGCGCTCGCACTCATGCTCGCTGCGTGGCTGCCGATTGCGCTGCTCCCTCACTCCATCCTGTGGCTGATTCTCGGCGTGGTCGTTCTCGACTTCGGTCTACAGGCGGTGCACGTGACCAACCAGGGCCTCATCTATCGCGTGCGGCCGGAAGCGCAGAGCCGGCTCACTGCCGCCTACATGGTCTTCTATTCCATCGGCAGCGCATTGGGATCTTCGTCGTCGACGGTCGTCTACGCCCATGCGGGCTGGAGCGGCGTCTGCGTCCTCGGCGCCGCCATCGCCGCGGCGGCTCTCCTGTTCTGGGCCCTCACGCTACGGCACAGATGATGGCAAGACCGGTCGGCCTATGAAAGCTCCTCGGGCTCCTTGAACAGGAACGTAAGCTGATTGGCATCTTCGTCGTTCAATCGTGTCGAGGCGCCGTCCTTTTCGTAGAGCAGGTCAATCTTTCCCTTCGGCCCCTCGGGCTCGATCGCCGCAAGGCCATCCAGAACCGCCAGGAAATTGTACGTCGCCTGCCTGGCCGCGAAGTCGACGGCTCGGGCGCACGTGTCTTGATCCTTCGCGCTCAGGCCGTTGAACCACGCGCTGAGCTCGACCAGTTCGGGATGAGGCCGCCTGCCGGCCGGTTTCCGGAAGGCGTCGATCGTTCCCTTCGCGGCGGCCTTGTAGACGGCAACCTTGATGGCGCGAACAAACTCTCTCTGGTTCATTTCGCAAACGCTCCTGGGTACAGCTGCCTGTTGAGATCGATCAGCTCGCGCAGGCTGCTGTTCGGAGCGTCAGTGTAGTTCCGAAGATTGCGGATGTCCCGAGCCAAAAGATCACGGGCGGTGCCGGTATACGGTCCCGTGAGATTGGGGATCGACTGATGCTGGATGGTCGGAACCGATATGGCCGGCGCCGTTCTTGGACGGTACCCTTGAACAACTTGCCCCATCGCATGCTGCTGACCCGCATGGTGGAGCTGCAAATCGTCCCCGACGCGAGAGAGCCGTTGCAGGTCGTTGTAACGACCGACCTGGAACGGCGTGACCCCTCTTGCCGCAGCACGAATTCCGCCGATCGCGGCAGCCGCCGCCGTGGCGGCAGAGGCGCCCGTCGCGGCGGTCCGCGTCGCCGGGAAGCTGTTCGCGACGGACTGGAAGGTGCTGAGCGGAGCATCGCGGAAATTGTCGGCGAGCCTTCGCAGATCTCCAGGGATCCTGGCGAGCGCGTCCCAACTGTTGGACAGATAATTTCTGAGGCCGTCCTGCCATGATGGCTCCGGCCGGGGCGCAGCGACAGGCGCCGGATTGGCTGGCGTAGCCGGAGGCACAGGCGGGGACGATACAGGCGCTGGTGGTGCAGGTGCAGGTGCAGGCGGCGCCGGCGGTGCTGCAGACGCAGGCTGCGGGGGCGGAATGAACACCTCCGGCTCCGGCAGGGCGATAACGGGTGGCGGGGCGGGCAGTGGCGGTGGGACGACCGGCAGAGGCGGCGGTCCGATCGCGCGCATCTGCTCGATCGTCGCGTCGATCTGCTGCGACAAACCGTTCACCGCGGCGCTCATCTGCGCGTTCGTCGCCTGAAATCCAGCAATGACGTCGCCAAACGAGCCATCGCCCGGCAATGGATCGTCCGGCGTGACCACGATTGGCGGAAGCTCGATGGTGGCGGTTGAACCTGTGCTGCCGATGTCCATGAAACGCTCCTCAAAGTGCGTTTGACGATCGTGCCCCTCGGGGAGTGCTCGCTGCCCCTTGGCCTCGAAGATCGTCGCGCCGCCTGACGAGAAGCTGTCAGGCGAGAACACGAGCTCCCTGTGCGCGATGACGGTGTTTTGAGATTCCTGCGATGGACTTCCCGCACGACCGGCGGGATTTTCGAATTCAATGCACGCATATGCTCAGGAGCTGCGATGGCCCGTCCCCTCTGCATCATTGGTGCACCTTCGAGCGCCGGCGCCTATGCGCCGGGACAGGAAAAGGCCCCGGCGGTTTTCCGGCGTCATGGGCTGCTTTCGACACTGGCGAAATCCGGCCACCGCGTAGACGACCTGGGAGATGTGCCAGGCTTCCGCTGGCGACCCGATCCGCAGCGGCCGAAATCCATGAATCTTGCTGCTGTCCGGCAGGCCGCAGCAGCCGTGGCCGAGAAGGTGGCAGAGGCTCTGGCCGGCGACGCCGCAGCACTTGTGCTCGGCGGTGACTGCACCGTCGAACTTGGGACTGTCGCCGGCGCGCTCCGCGGTGAGCATTCGGTCGGGCTGATCTACATCGATCTCGACGTCGATCTGAACGCCCCAAAGACAAGCGACGGCGCGCTCGACTGGACCGGCACCGCGCACCTGCTCGACCTGCCGGGCACCGAAGCCGAACTGAGCGGGCTTGGCCCGCGCCGGCCGATGCTTGCGCCGGCCGATATTCTGTACTTCGCCGCTGACAACATCACGCCGCCCGAGGCGGAGGTGATGCGCGCGCTGGACCTGAAGCAGATTGCGCTCGCGGACGTCAAAGCGGATCCGGTCGGCGCAGCCAGACACGCGGTGGCCTGGGGCGCGCGATACAACCGGCTTCTGATCCATCTCGATGTCGATGTGCTGGCCTTCACCGATTTCCCGATTGCGGAGAATGTTCGCCGCTGCGAAAGCTTGAGCTTCGACGCACTTTCGGTGGCGCTGGCGCAGCTGCTTTCAGCGGCGAACTGGCGCGCCCTGACGGTGACAGAGGTCAATCCTGATCACGCACCCGATGAGCGAGAGATGTTCGATCGCCTCATCTTGATGCTGTCGCAAGCGTTGCCGGTGTAAGCCTTCCGCGCGCCGCAAGCGGATTGGTGCGACGACCGAGACAGAGATGCAGGCCAATGAGCTCGACATCGCGGCCGTTCGAAAGAGACCGCGTAACCCCCGCGCTGCTGGCGTCATGGTCTTCGATGACCAGCGAACAATGGCTGGCCAGCAATCCCGCGCGCGGCCAGTGCAACGTGACGGCGCTGCTTCTGAACGAGTTCTTCGGCGGCGATATCTTGAAGACGCCGCTCGCCGAAGGCGACCACTTTTACAATCGCATCGATGGCCGGCGAATTGACCTGACAGAGAGCCAGTTTGCGACACCGGCAAGCTATCTCGATATTGACTCTGATCGAGATGAAGCGCTCGCCGGCACGTCAGCCGCCAGATACGAGACCCTGAAGGCAGCGTTTATTCGGCATTTCAGATAGCCAGATCACGCCACAGCGCGCGATCGAAGCGCAGTCCTACCGCTTTCGGCTGATTAAAGATCGGTCCGCTCTTCGGAGATGTCGCGGCGCTTTTCCATATTGAAGCGCCCGGCATAGATCGGCCGGCCGCCGGTGGTCGGGCCGGGATACTGCACGATCAGGATATCGCCCCCTGTCGCCGTTTCGAACTTGCCCTCAAAATGCGGATCCGGATGAAAGATCATCGTTCCCGGCGTGTAGAGATTGTCGTCGATCCGGAATTCGCCGGAGAGGATGTACCAGACCTGAGCGAAATCGTGATTGTGAAGCGGATGATGGGCGCCGGGCTCGAGCCGCAGAATGCCTGCGTTCGGCTCCGTCGGCCGTTCGGGCCGCGGATGAAACAGCATCTTGCCGGTCTCACCCGGCCAACGAATGGTCTCCCACTCGACGTCGTCGATGTGCTTCGCTTCGTACGGCAGATGCCCGCCGCGCGCAGATGGCGTCATGGTTTGCATCGTCATCCTCCCTGGCTCGTCTTGCCCTTGCCGGATCTCGTCGAGGTCGCGGCGCCCGGCACGCGCCACCAGTCGAAATGCTCGCTTCTTCCGGACGATCTGGCTTCGGAAGATTTGGCGACCACCATCAGAATCCGCGCTTCGTCATCGCCGACGTTATCGGCGCGGTGCGGTAGCTCGGAGTTCAGGAAAATGCCTTCGCCCGCGGCCAGCTCGAAAACTTCCGCGCCGACATGAAAGCGGATGCGGCCGCTGATGACGTAGCAATATTCCTGCCCCGGATGCGACACCATCAGATCCATGCGGTTCTTCCGCGGGAAGAGCAGGTGAAAGACCTCAAGATCGTCATTGGGCATGCCGCCGGCGAACAACTGCCAGCGATAACCGGTGCTTGGAACGCTTCGACTCTCGGCGACGTCGCCGTGGCGATGCACGGTGACGTCACTGCGAAGCTGGCCGGACGGATTGGCGAAGAGTTCACTGACTCCAATGTCGAGCGCTTCTGCAATCTGGATCAGATTTGCGACGGAGCTGGAGACCTGACCGCGCTCGAGGCGCGAGACGAATGCATCGGAAAGTCCTGTCGCGTCGGCCAATTCCTTCAGTTTCATGCCCCGCGCTTCCCGCAATGCGCGGATGTGGGCACCGAGCCGCGCCAAGGCCTCGTCATGAATTTTCATGAGGATGATGGTCTCAAGGATTTACTTATGGGTCAAGAAAAATTGCTCAGTAAGCAATTTCTCTTTCGACAGTCTGAGGTTTTATTGCGAATCGGCACGCGGGCGAGCTTCTGAGTTTGCGTATCGTGCAATTTGCGCAGAATGCCGAGTCATGCCTGCCGACATGACAAACTTGACGATTGCGATTCATGCAACATACGATGTTGCATGAATTCTGATCGCAAACTTTTACGCCTTCTTCCAGTCCGGCACGCGTTGGCAGCATGAGCGAGCAGCTATCCCCTTTCTCCAATCCCGAGGCGGTGGCTCGTTACGCCGACGGACCGCCGCGGATCGTGCCCGGGTACAGCGCCATGCAACGGATGACGACGCTTCTGCTTGCGGAACGCGTGCCGGAAAACGGGACGGTGCTGGTTCTCGGCGCCGGAGGCGGGCTGGAGTTGAAGGAATTTGCAGAGGCCCATCGCGGCTGGACCTTCGACGGCATCGATCCATCTGCCGAAATGCTGAAACTCGCAGAACGGACGCTCGGACCGTTCGAGTCGCGCGTGTCTTTGCATCAAGGATATGTCGACAGCGCACGGGAAGGTCCGTTCGACGCCGCGACCTGCATCCTCACCGCGCATTTCATGAGCCCGGAGGAGCGGCAGCGCACGGCTATCGAAATCCGTCGACGCCTCAGGCCCGGCGCTCCCTACGTGAGCGCCCATTTGTGCATTCCACGAGGTCAAGGCGATCGAGCACTCTGGCTGTCACGATACGCAGCCTTCGCAATCGCCAACGGCATTGAGCCTGGCCAAGTTGCGAACGGTCGCACGGCCATCGAGACGAAAACACACGTTCTCACACCGGAGGAGGACGAAGCGATCCTCCATGCGGCCGGATTTTCGAATGTCAGCCTGTTCTATGCCGCCTTCACCTTCCGTGGCTGGGTGGCCTATGCCTGATGGGGCCGATGTCGGCGAAGCGGACCGGGCGTGATCTTGCGCGATGATCGCTCGGAGACTGTCGGACAGTCTGCGCAGCCGGTCCAACGCGCGATCGTAGTCAGCGCTTGCGCACGAATTCTGTGCGCAACACCAGGCCCTTGATCGTTTCGTGGCGGCAGTCGATTTCTTCCGGGTTGTCCGTGAGCCGGATCGACCTGATGATCGTCCCCTGCTTGAGCGTCTGGCCGGCGCCTTTGACCTTGAGATCCTTGATCAGGATGACCGAGTCTCCGTTTGCGAGAACGTTACCGGATGCGTCGCGGACCTCAGCCGCCTTGGCTTTCTCCGCAGCGATTTCAGAAGCGGGCCGCCACTCGCCAGTCACCTCATCATAGAGGAAGTCGTCCTGACCGTTCATATCTATCCTGCAGGCTGTTTTCGCTACGCTGTGATCTCGCCGACGCGTTGCAAGAAAGTCTTTGCAAGCAACTGGCGCGCCCGCGTAGATGAAACTGATAACTATGTCTCCGCAGGAGCGCAATGATAGTACCGCCACTGACCCGCGGTCGCGTCCGCGAGTATCGAAGGCTCACCGAATCCGCTATGGTCGACTGTAGAGCAATCGGTGTGTCAACCGCATATTGATGCGGTTGGAGTTTTGGTACGCGCGGGCAGCCTAGTTACGTCACCGGCGGCTTCCCATGCGTCCTGCGCGCTGAAATGGCGAATGCCAGTACCAATCCGTTCAGGATGCCAGCCACTGTGCACATGACAGTGATTGCTAACGCTCCCGAAGCAATGCCATAGGCGACCCAGAGAAGATTGCCTGCCGCAAGCATGGTGTTTCGGCTGATCGGCTCCGCAGCAGCCACATCGGGGCGACGCATGATCTCCCAGACGCGTGGAAGAGCAGAGACAGCGATCATCCCGCCGGCACAGAAACCGAGCAATTCCGTTAAAACAGCTTCACTTATTGGCAAGGTCATGCCGAGCACCTCTCTTCCCAGAGATACGCGCCCGCGGAAAATTGCAAACCGCACAACAGCACCGTGTCATACTCGATATGCTCGGTCCTTCCGAGACTATTTAAACGGAGATCAAAACAAGGGACAATTTTATGTCCAACGCCCATCTGCCGCCGGAGCTTGTGCGAGAAGCTGCGCTCAATCATCGTCTGATGCTGGATCACCCCGAAAGGCGTGTCGTGACAGTGTCAGAATCCCGATGGGGTGAACTGATCCTGCCGGCGCCGGATGAACGACCTCCACACGGCGCCGCGGGATTGCGCATCGTCCTCTTTGCGAGCTTCGAATTTGGCTACATGGTCCTCGAGGCAGTCAGAGCTTATGCAAGAGAGTTTTCTGACCGTGTGCAACTGGTAGGCTTGGTCACGGACGATCCTGTGAACCCGACCGCTCATATCGGTCTGAAGAAGCGAGTCTGGAGGTATATGGATCGCGACGAAATTCTCGGCATCGAGACGGCCGTCGCAGATAGGGCCCTGAAAGAGGGGATGCCGGCCTATACGGGCGAGATTAAGATCGTTGGCTTTCACGAATTGCTCGCGTCCTGGCGGCCGGACGCGATTATCAGCTGCGTGTTCGGCCAGGTGATCGACGCTTCGATCATCAATCGACCAGCCTATGGGATCTACAATTTCCACCCGTCTGATCTGGCGCATGGTTTCGGCGCTGGCCCCGGACCTGCCGAAGACCTCATCACGCGCCATGCGACGAGTACGGTCTGGACCGTCCACCAGGTCACCGAGGGCGTCGACGCCGGTCCTATCGTTGCAGTATCCCCGCCCATCAATGTCCTGGATCAGAGTGGTACGCTGCCCACCAACCCCTTGGTGCTCTATGACAAGCTCCTCGAGCCCGTTGGCTGCCTTGCCGTCTGTCTGGTGGATGCACTCGCCAAGCGCTTTGCTGCCGGCACGCCGGGAAAACTCGATACCTTGGATGTCGAAACAGCCATTCCCGCAGACGTGCGAGTGCGAATGCAAGAGCCAATCCGCGCGGATCGTCATATCAACACGCTGCCAAGATTCGAGCCGGCAACTTTGGCGCCATTCCGATGAGCGCTCCCGAAGAGATAACACCTGCACCCGCCGTTCTGATCGTGGGAGCCGGGCCAGCCGGGTTGTTTGCGGCTTGCGAACTTCTTCGCCAAGGCGTCAGGCCGCGCATCGTAGAGCGCAGGCTCACGTCGCATCATGAGGCTCGCGGGACGGTTCTGCAGCCCGCGGTACTGGAGATCATCGATCGGGCCGGCCTGATCGAGCCTTTCCTTTGCGCCGGCGTGCGCATCAAGCGGATTCAACTTCTGGGCCCGGGTTTGCAGGAAATCGCGACCACTCATTTCGCAGGGACCGGCTGCAGATATGAGTTTCAGTGCAGCCTGCCGCAGTGGCGTACCGAGGCAGTCCTGCGCAACCATTTGAAGAGCCTTGGTGTCGAGGTCGAATTTGGCACGGAGTTAACGTCGATCGAAAATGAACCGGCTGGCTTGCGCGTGACTCTCGATGCCGGTGGCCGAACGGAGATCTTCAAGACCGGTTACGTGCTGGACGGAGGCGGTGCGCATAGCGTCACGCGCCATTCGATGCACGAACATCTCGAGGGGGATACATATGACGGCCGATACATCGTTGCCGACGTGAAAGTTCGCTCACCGTGTCCGGCTGAATGTGGCCGCGTCATTGTGGGGCCCGAGGGCTTTGTGCTGTTCTCGCCGCTGCCAGAGGAGCGCTGGCTCATTTTTGTCAATCGGGGCGAGGCTGACACGCAGCCCGAGCTTCCGACGCTGGACGAGCTGGGCGCATTGATCACTTCCCGCACCGGCGTCGACTTTGGCTTGCATGACCTCAAATGGGTTTCCTATTTCAAGATGTACAATCGCGCCGCAGAACGCCTAAGCGACGATCGGCGTTTCCTGCTGGGCGACGCCGCCCATTTGTCCAGCCCGCTCGCCGCAGAGGGACTCAATGCGGCGCTCATGGACGCGGCCGATATTGCCTGGAAACTCGCGCTCGTCATGCGCGGCGCCGCGAAACCATCACTGCTCGACAGTTACGCGATCGAGCGGGGACTTGCCGATCGCCATGTGTTGGAGGTGTCGGACGAGGCGCATAGGCTCGTGATGGGACTTATCACGACGTGCGCGGGTGGGCGTCTGCCGGTCCTTCAGCCGGGAAACCCAGCACAGAACGTGGCGAAGGTGCGCAGACGATTGATGCTCGATGTCTCTTACGCGGGAAGTCCACTGGTCGGGGAGGCTGGCGTCGTTGTCGAGGGACCATCACCGGGAGAGCGCTTCCCGGCCCGCCTCCGGCTGAACGATATAGGCCATCATCTTATTGTGTTCGGCGACGTGCCCTGCTTGGACCGCCTCCGCAAACGCTGGGGTAAGCTCATCTCGATTGTCGATGCTTCAAGCGCGCACTTCGACACGGCTGAAGTTGGCGCACCTAACGACGGCGCCATCCTCGTGCGGCCGGACGGCTTCATCGGGTTCCGCGCTATTCCCGCCGACGAAAAGACGATGGCTGCCCTTGATGCCCACGTGGCGACGTATCTCGTCCCTGACGCGGGCGCGGATGACCGTACAGGAGACGACCGTCCTCATGGGTGATGTTGCCAGAAGGGCTCAAGATCATGGAGAACACGCCCTTACGGCCGTCGACACTACATCATCCATCCGGAAGTTCAGAAGTCACAGCCCGCTCATCACCGGTCGCGGGCACGAACCTACAAGATGACTATCGTCGCCTCGTCGCCGAAAAGATAAAGCGCACCGACAGGAAATGTCATGCCACCCGTCGGCAACACGACGATGTGAGCAAAATCTGATGCCGGTGAAAGCGGTTACCGGATCTGGTCTTGGGCGATGATCGTTCGGAGACTGTTGGACAGGCCGCGCAGTCGCTCCAACGCGCGATCGTAGTTTGCCTCGCCGATCTCGCGCCAGATGCGGCTCTGCGTCCCGACCAGCTCTTCAATGGTGATCGGGCAGGTCGCAGCTTCAGCGACGGCACCTTTTTCGTTGATGAGATAGCGGCCGTTCACGGCGAACAGGACCTGCGCGATACAGCACAGCGCCCGATGAGCGCAGCCCGCCACATGTGTTTGCTCAAGACGCCTGGCCGCCAGTTCGGCATTCTCGATGGCAAAATCCACTTCCCAGCCGAAGCGGGCGACGAGTGCGTCCTTCAGCGCTTGCGGGAATGGCCAGCATCCCGCCTTCAGCTTCCCAATGCCGTCGAGAGGGTCAAACAGAGGCTGACAGATCGCGATCTCGCCCATCCAAATTGCCGAACAGAAGCCATGAGGGTGCCCGGGCTGGTAGTTCATCGAAATGCGGCCGCGTCGCGCATCGTCGATCACCGATCTCACGCGTTCAAGATCACGGTAGAGAAGGTCGACCTTTACGTCCGCGACGGTGAGCCAGCCGCCGCCGTTGATCCATGGTCCCCACTCGTCGACCGGTGTCAGCGTGGTCGATGAATCATCAACCAGCGGCGCGATGGCAGATTGGAGCGCTGCGATGTCGAGAGGCGCGGTCGGCTGGTAATACAAGCCGATGTCGTAATCGGACGCCGGACCGGAAGTCCCCCTCGCGCGCGAGCCGCCGAGCACAATCGCCACGATGCCTTCGACAGGCTCGAGGGCCTGGACAACCCGGGTGAGAATGGGATCTTTCATTGGCGATCATCCAAGTACACGGACTGAGCTGCTTGACGCCCCGTCAGCTCGGCGCTCCAGCCACCGATGCGAGCGCAGATCGTGTCCGTCCGTCCGATAGCGAACGCAGATCGCGGCGATTTCCATCCGGCGAGTCGCGAGACTAAGCGGGAACGTAGGTCAACCTGATCACGTCCTCGCCAATCCGATCATGCGTCATGAGGCGGAGCCGCGGCCGGGGTCCGGCGAAATAGGGCTTGCCGTGACCAAGCACGACGGGGTGCAGATAGATTCGATACTCATCGATCAGGCCAAGTTCGGTGAGGCTGTGCGCCAGGTCCGGGCCGGCAACTTCGATCTCTCCGTCGCGCTCGGCCTTCAACTTGCGGATCGCGCCCTCAAGATCATCCTCAACAAGTCTGGCGTTGGCGCCGACTGACTTCAACGAGCGCGAGACAACCCATTTCGGCTGTCTCCGCCACGCCGCCGCGAAGGCGCGTTCGTCGGTACCCCATTCAGGATGATCGTCGTCCCAGTACCGCATGACCTCATACATTTGGCGACCGTACACACTGCCCGCCTGCCCCTGAGCCTCCTCGATGAAGTGGCGGAAGAGTGTGGGGTCTGGTGCAAACGCCATATGATCGACGTAGCCGTCCAGGGACAGGTTCATCCCGAACACGAGCTTAGCCATACCCGCTCCTTTCCTGAGACGGCACATCCGAGCGATTCTGATTGCACTATGCAATCGGTTCTAAGCTAGATCGACTGATTTTTTGTATCGCAATCGGTTTTTGAAGTTCGCAACAACGCTCACGCTCGGGCCGCCCGATCAATCGGACTCGCGAGGTGCTGGGGATATCGCTGAGGCACTTGTGTCGCTTAAGCCGCTGATGGAAGCTGGCAGCAAACGGCGAAATTTGGCGCGCCCGGAACGATTCGAACGTCCGACCCTCAGATTCGTAGTCTGATGCTCTATCCAGCTGAGCTACGGGCGCGTTTTCGCTCAATTTGGCCAAAGGAAGTGAGGCCACAGCGAGGTTTTCCGGCCGGTCCGGCCGGAAGCGGGCCATAGCTAACCGCTAAAGCCCCAATTGGCAAGGCGCTGTCGTCAGCAGCCGGACGGCGGCCACTTCTTCTTCACTTGGAACGGCGGCCCGACCTCCGGGCTCAAGCGCTGGCGCGCTCGTCGCGGGGGGCGTGCAATTCCACCGGCCGGTCCGGGATCTCGATCCGGAACGTCGCGCCGATATTGCTGTCGACCAGGCGGATCTGGCCGCCATGCGCGCGCACGAGCTCGGCGGCGATCGCAAGGCCGAGCCCGGTGCCGCCGCGCCGGGAGGAGCTCTGGAACGCTTCGAACAGATGCTCGCGCGCTTTCTGCGGGATGCCGGGGCCTGAATCCGATACTTCGACGATCGTCACGATGCCTTCGCGCTTGCCAACGATCCTGATCTGGCTGGCTGTCGTCTCGTCGGCCCCGCGCGTTTCCATCGCCTGCACCGCGTTGCGAGTGAGGTTGAGCAGGATACGGAACAGCTGATCCGGATCGGCGTCGATGGTGAGCCCGCGCTCCAGATGACTGACCCAGGCGATCGACGTGTCGCCGGCAAGGCCCAGCGACTCGCGGACCTCGTTGACGACAGGATCGAGCGGAATCCGCCGCCGGTCCGGCGCCGCCTCCTGTGCACGACCGTAGGACAGCGTCGACTGGCAGAACGCGATCGCGCGCTCCAGCGAGCGCACGAGTTTAGGCGCGAACCGCTGCACGCGCGGATCAGGCACGGTGGCAAGCTGATCGGAGATCAGCTGCGCGGAGGCGAGCAGGTTGCGCAGATCGTGGTTGATCTTCGACACGGCAAGGCCGAGCGCCGCGAGCCGGCTCCGCTGGTGCAGCATCGAGACGAGATCGCGCTGCATGTCGGACAACTCGCGCTCGACCTGGCCGATCTCGTCGCCGCGGTCCGACGGCGCGATGACCCGCGCCGGACTTTCCGGATCGGCGTGGTAGGCGACGAGATTGGCGGTCACGCGCCGCATCGGCCGCACGAACAGGTAATGCAGCGCGAGGTAGACCAGCGCGGCGGTGAGAATCGAGATCGCCAGCGAAAACAGCACCAGGTTGATCGAGAAGCGATACATCGCCTTGCGTAGCGGCTTCTCGTCGACCACAACGTCGATGTACTCGGCGCCGGCAGAGGTCGGGCCGATGATGCGGATGGCTCCATCGGCCTCAGTGAGCATCATCTCGAACGCCTGATAGATCGCGTTGCCCATCATCATCGTGCGCATGTCGATGTCGCGCTGGACACTGGCGGGCATGTCGGCGCTCGCCAGCAGACGACGCTGCTGTCCATGCTTGATCGCGACCGCACGCGCGCCGATGCTCGACAGGATCTGCCGCGCAAGCGAATCCGGCACCATGCTGTTCGGGGCTGCATCGAGCACCAGCGCCGCGGTGTTTGCCGCGGCGAGCCGGTCATTCAGCCGGTTCTGATAGAAGTTCGCGATCGACGGCACGTAGATCAGGATTTCCGCGATCATCACCAGCGGAATCGTCAACATCAGCAGCTTGCCGGACAGGCCGAGCCGCCGCCATGACAGAAATCCACGCCGCACCGGCGCGACATCCCCTTTGTTGTTCTCGCGCGAGAGTGACATTACGCCAACTCTCCCCCTGTTCCTTGCCGGTGTCTGAAGCGATTCGGGCCGACCCCTCGACCGGAAGCAGCGCCGCGATGACCGCATTCTCCCTCATATAGGTACGAACACCGGAATTTCCCGTTTCATTGCGATTTAGACATGAAAACTGTTGTTCGATTGACGACAACGGCCCTCTCCCTTATAAGCCGCGCGCAACTGTCCCGTGCTCGTCCGGCGTGGCCGCACTGGCTGACTTCGACCCGATTCGGGGCCGATTTTTGGCTGAAAACACAGGGACTTAATCCCACTTTCTAGGCTTTTTGCCCGGCCACCGGAGTACGACCGTGAAGCGGACTTTTCAACCCAGCAAACTGGTGCGCAAGCGCCGTCACGGTTTTCGTGCGCGTCTTGCGACCGCCGGCGGCCGCAAGGTTCTCGCTGCCCGACGTGCCCGCGGTCGCAAGCGCCTGAGCGCCTGACCCGAACAAGGCCCCTTTTCAGATGGAACGACTGAGGCAGCGGGCTGATTTCCTCGCCGCTGCCGCAGGTGCGCGCGTCGCGGTTCCCGCGTTTGTGGTCCAGGTCCGCAACCGCACCGATGCGGGACCGGCGCGCGTCGGCTTCACCGTTTCGAGGAAGGTCGGCTCGGCGGTGGAGCGCAATCGCGTGCGGCGGCGCCTGCGCGAGCTGGTCAAACGCAACGGTTCCCCTTTTATGCGGCCGCACTGCGATTATGTGCTTGTCGGGCGACGCGCAGCGCTTGGACGAAGCTTCGATACAATGCTCGATGACCTCAAATCCGCGCTGAAGCGGCTCGATGCGCAGCTCGCAAGGCGCACGACTGCCTCGGCAGGATAACCGGACAAGGCGATGAACGATCACCGCAACACTATCCTCGCCGTCATCCTTTCCGGCATGGTGCTAATCAGCTGGCAGTATTTCTTCGTCGCGCCGCAGATGGAGAGGCAACAGGCCGCCCAGAAGGCGCAGCAGCAGGCCCAGCAGACGCAAACACCTGGCGCACAGACGCCCGGTACGCCTGCGCCCGGCACGCCTGCGCCGCAGGCCGGCGGCACACCAGCTCCGGCAGCGCCCGACGGCGCTGCATCGGTCCCCGCTCCAGGGCAGCAGCCGCGCGCGGCGCTTCCCCTTACCCGCGATGCGGCGCTCGCCAGCTCGCCACGCGTGAAGATCGACACGCCGAGAGTCTCCGGAAGCATCGCGCTGAAGGGCGGCCGCGTCGACGACGTCTCGCTGACGCAGTATCGCGTCACGGTGGACCCGAAGTCGCCGGCGATCACTCTGTTCTCGCCATCCGGTGCGCCTAATCCCTATTACGCCGAGTTCGGCTGGATCGGCGCGAGCGGCGCGAACGTGAAGCTTCCGGATGCCTCGACCGACTGGAAGCAGGAAGGCACCAACGCGCTCACGGTCGCGACGCCGGTGACGCTCACCTATGACAATGGCGAGGGCTTGCTGTTCCGCCGCACCATTTCGATCGACGAGAACTACCTCTTCACGGTCAAGGACGACGTGAAGAACAACGGATCGGCGCCGATCACGCTCTACCCCTTTGCGCTGATCTCGCGCCATGGGACGCCCCATGTCGAAGGCTTCTACATCCTGCACGAAGGCATGATCGGCGTGCTCGGCGACAAGGGCCTGCAGGAATTCACCTATAAGAGCATCGACGAGAAGAAGTCGGAATCCTTCAAGGTCACCAACGGCTGGCTCGGCATCACCGATAAATACTGGGCGGCGACGCTGTTGCCGGATCCCTCACTCTCACTGCAGGCACGCTTCTCGTCGACGCCGTCCGGGCAATCGAAGACTTATCAGGCCGACTATCTGCTGGATGCTCAGACCATTGCGCCCGGCGCGAACGGGAGGGCCGAAGCGCGACTGTTTGCCGGCGCCAAGGAAACGCCGCTGATCGACGCCTACGACAAAAAGCTCCACCTCAACCGTTTCGAGCTGCTGATCGACTGGGGCTGGTTCTACTTCATCACCAAGCCGATGTTCTGGGCGATCGACTACCTGTTCCGTCTGGTCGGCAACTTCGGCGTCGCGATCCTGCTCGTCACGGTGCTGATCAAGCTGATCTTCTTCCCGCTCGCCAACAAGTCCTACGCGTCGATGGCGAAGATGAAGAACATCCAGCCGGAGATGATGGCGCTGCGCGAACGCTACCCGGACGACAAGCAGAAGCAGCAGCAGGAAATGATGGCGCTGTACAAGCGCGAGAAGATCAATCCGGTCGCCGGCTGTCTGCCGATCCTGATCCAGATTCCGGTGTTCTTCGCGCTCTACAAGGTGCTGTTCGTCACCATCGAGATGCGGCACGCGCCGTTCTTCGGCTGGATCAAGGACCTGTCGGCGCCTGATCCGACCAACATCTTCAACCTGTTCGGCTTGATTCCGTTTGATCCGACGACCGTCCCGATGTTCGGCCACTTCCTGGTGCTCGGCATCTGGCCGATCATCATGGGCATCACGATGTGGGTACAGATGAAGCTCAACCCTGCGCCGCCGGACCCGACGCAGAAGATGATCTTCGACTGGATGCCGTTGATCTTCACCTTCATGCTGGCGTCCTTCCCGGCCGGTCTCGTGATCTACTGGGCGTGGAACAACCTGCTGTCGGTGATCCAGCAAGGCATCATCATGAAGAAGAACGGCGCGAAGATCGAACTGTTCGACAACATCAAGTCGACGTTCGTTTCGAGCAAGGGCGACCAGACAGCGGATTCGTCCAAGCCTTCGGTCAAGCAGGACAATAAGCCTTCAGAGAAGGACAAGGCTGCCAAGTCGAAGGCCTGAGCGTCCATTCTCAGTCATAGCCGGGATTCTGCGTCATAGCCGGCCCAACGTTGGGTGCTGCATTCCATGCCGGCCGATCTCGCTGCCGACTTCATCGAACAGGGCCGCCGTGTCTTCGCAGGCGACTGGGAGTTCATCGCCGCTGCCGGCTCGCTGGACGCGTTGCCGCCTATGGCCGCCGGCCTCGAGATCGCCTTCGCCGGGCGCTCCAATGTCGGCAAGTCCAGCCTGATCAACGCTCTGACCGGCCGTAATGCGCTGGCGCGCACCTCGCACACGCCCGGCCGGACGCAGGAGCTGATCTTTTTCCAGGGGCCGGCGCAGGCGGGCCTGAGGCTGGTCGACATGCCCGGCTACGGCTACGCCTCGGCACCCAAAGCGAAAATCGCCGCCTGGACCGACCTGATCCATAGCTTCCTGCAAGGACGCGCCAATCTCGGCCGGGTCTATGTGCTGATCGACAGCCGTCATGGATTCAAGGACGTCGATCTGGACGTGCTGAAGACTTTCGATCGCGCCGCCGTCAGCTACCAGATCGTCCTGACCAAGGCCGACCAGGTGAAACAGGCCGAGCTCGAGCGCCGGATCGCTGAAACGACCGCAGCGCTCGCAAAGCACCCGGCCGCCTTCCCTGCCGTCGTCGCCACGTCATCCAGGACCGGCGCGGGCATGCCGGAATTGCGGGCCGCCGTAATGCAGCTCCTCGCCGAGCGAGGGTAGGCCCCAGTCGGCCTTGCATCTCCGGACGGTCCGATACGCTGACGGCCGCTTTGCGCTGCTACACATCATCGGTTAGAAGCGAAACGGAATTCGCCATGGAATCCGCCTTCATGACCGACGACATCAGCCCCCAGAATCAGGCCCGCATCCTCTCCGAAGCGCTGCCGCACATGCAGCGCTATGACGAGGAGACCATCGTCATCAAGTATGGCGGGCACGCCATGGGCGAAGAGGGTCTCGCCCGCCAGTTCGCCCGCGATATCGTGCTGCTCGAGCAGACGGCCATCAATCCGGTGGTGGTACATGGCGGCGGCCCGCAGATCGCGTCGATGCTGAAGCGGCTCGGCATCAAGTCGGAGTTCGCGCAAGGCCTGCGCATCACCGACGCGGCAACCATCGAGATCGTCGAGATGGTGCTAGCGGGATCGATCAACAAGCAGATCGTCGGCTACATCAACGAGGCAGGCGGCAAAGCCGTCGGCCTGTGCGGCAAGGACGGCAACATGGTGCTGGCCGAGAAGGCGACGCGCACCATGATCGATCCCGATTCCAACATCGAGAAGATCGTCGATCTCGGCTTTGTGGGCGAGCCGACCAAGGTCGATCTCACCCTGCTCAACCAATTGATCGGCTACGAACTCATACCGGTGCTGGCGCCACTCGCCGCCTCGACGACCAGCGAGACGTTCAACGTCAACGCCGACACCTTCGCCGGCGCCGTCGCCGGCGCGCTAAAGGCAAAACGGCTGCTGCTGCTCACCGATGTTCCCGGCGTGCTCGACAAGTCGAAGAAGCTCATTCCGGATCTGTCGGTAAAGGACGCGCGGCGGCTGATCGCCGACGGCACGATCTCCGGCGGCATGATTCCGAAGGTGGAGACCTGCATCTATGCGCTCGATCAGGGCGTCGAGGGCGTGGTCATCATCGACGGCAAGACACCGCATGCGGTGCTGCTCGAACTGTTCACCAATCACGGCATCGGCACGCTCATTCACAAGTGATCGCAGGGACGACGAGCATTCGCGCCGCCATCGCCGGGCGTCGTTTCCGCACCGGTCTCTCGTCCTGCATCGCCGCAGTTGTTTTCATCACAGCAGGCCCCGATCGCGCCGCTGCCGATCTGAAGCTCTGCAATCGTATGAGCTACGTGGTCGAGGCCGCTATCGGCATCGACGACAAAGGCGCGACGGCGACACGCGGCTGGTTCCGCATCGATCCGGCACAGTGCCGCGTCGTCGCGCAAGGCGACATCAGCGTGGACCGGCTGCTGCTGCATGCCCGCGCGCTCGCGGTCTATGGCGCGTCCCCTGTCGCCCAAAGCGGCTCCGACATGCTCTGCATCTCGCAGGCCAATTTCGTGATCGCCGCGGCCCGCGACTGCCGCAGCGGACAGACACCGGTGGCCTTCGCCGAGGTGAAGCCTTCGCAGAACGACGACGGCCACATGGTGGCCTATCTTGCCGAAGGCGCCGAGTATGACGATGAGCAGGCGCGGCTTGCGGCAATCCAGCGCCTGCTCGTGATCGCCGGCTATGACGCGGCGCCGATCGATGGCGTCGATGGACCGAAGACCCAGAACGCGCTGGCGAAGTTTCTGCGCGACCGCAACCTGGCCGCGGACGCGACCGTCGCACCGACTTTCTTCGAAACAATGATCGCCGCCGTGCAGATGCCTTCGACGCACGGCCTGACCTGGTGCAACGACACGCCGCATCGGGTGATGGCAGCAATCGGGGCCGACGACGGCAAGGCGATCACCACGCGCGGCTGGTATCGCATCGAACCCGGCAAGTGCCTGCATCCGGATATCGCAGGCCAGCCAAAGCGGATCTTCAGTTTTGTCGAGGCCGTCGACCCGGACGGGCGCGGCGTGCGCTTCTCCGGCAAGCCTCTGGTCTGGGGCGGGCCGACGACCCTCTGCACGCGTGACACCAAATTCGAGACCAATGAACAGGGCGACTGTGCGTCGCGCGGCTTCGCATCCACCGGCTTCGGCGAGATCGGCGCCGGCGGCGGCGAAGGCCGAACGCTGAGGTTGAAAATGCCATGAACCAAACATCCACGCGCCACTTTACGCATGTCGACACATGGGTCTTCGACCTCGACAACACGCTTTACCCGCGTCACATCAACCTGTGGCAGCAGGTCGATGTGCGGATCCGCGACTACGTCGCGCGGTTTCTCGCGCTGCCACCCGACGAAGCGTTCGCAGTCCAGAAGGAACTGTACAAGCGCTTTGGGACGACTATGCGCGGCATGATGACCGAGTATGGCATGGATGCTCACGATTACCTGCGCTATGTGCACGACATCGATCACTCGCCGCTCGAACCCGATCCGGCGCTTGGCGCGGCGATCGCCGAATTGCCCGGACGCAAGCTGATCCTCACCAACGGCACGCGCGAGCACGCGGCCGCAGTGCTCAACCGGCTCGAAATCAACCCGCATTTCGAGGACGTGTTCGGCATCATCGAGGCCGAGTTCGAGCCGAAGCCGTCGCGCCAGACCTACGAGCGGTTTTTCGCCCGCTTCGGCATCGATCCTTCGCGCGCAGCAATGTTTGAGGACCTCGCGCGCAATCTCGAGGTACCGCACCGTTCCGGAATGACGACGGTGCTGGTGACACCCCCGGCGGACAGCGCGGCGGGACGCCAGCCCTGGGAGATGGAGGGTCGCGACGCCCCGTTCGTCGATCACGTCACGGACGACCTGACGGGGTTTTTGGCCAGCATCATTCGCTAGTGTCGTGGATCAGAAATTCGCGCCATCGTTGCCGCGAGTCCATCGTGCGAATTTCTGATCCATAAACGACACTAGAATCATAAACTTGCTAGGGTCCTGATCGAATCCGAAGTTCGCTCTGAGCTCGCTACAAAGTACGGCGAACTTCGGATTCGGGACACTAGCCCGGCCGCTGCAGGCAAAACGACGCCGTTCTTTCGGCTATTCATTCAATGACGGCGCGGCTTGACTCTCCGCGCCTCGTTGCCGAAAAAGCCAAGGCTCCCGTCATGATCGAAGGAATCTCGATGTCCACCTCCGCTCTGGAATCCGCAGTCAACAACGCCTTCGAGGCGCGTGACGCCGTCTCGACCTCCACCAGGGGCGAAGTGCGCGATGCGGTCGATGCTGCGCTCGAACTGATGGACAAGGGCGAGGCGCGCGTGGCCGAACGGCACGCGGACGGCAAATGGACGGTGCATCAGTGGCTGAAGAAAGCGGTGCTGCTGTCGTTCCGCCTGAACGACATGGACGTGATCCCCGGCGGCCCCGGCCAGGCCACCTGGTGGGACAAGGTGCCGTCGAAGTTCGACGGCTGGGGAGCGAACCGCTTCCGCGACGCAGGCTTTCGCGCAGTACCGGGTGCGGTGGTGCGACGCTCGGCGTTCATCGCCCGCAACGTCGTGCTGATGCCCTCCTTCGTCAATCTCGGCGCCTATGTTGATGAAGGCACGATGGTCGACACCTGGTCGACGGTCGGCTCCTGCGCCCAGGTCGGCAAGCGCGTGCACATCTCAGGCGGCGTCGGCATCGGCGGCGTGCTGGAGCCGTTGCAGGCCGAACCTGTGATCATCGAGGACGACTGCTTCATCGGCGCGCGCTCCGAGGTCGCCGAAGGCGTGATCGTCCGCAAGGGCGCCGTGCTCGGCATGGGCGTGTTTCTCGGCCAGTCCACCAAGATTGTCGACCGGGCGACGGGCAAGATCTACATGGGCGAAGTGCCGGAATATTCGGTGGTGGTGCCCGGCGCCTTGCCCGGCAAGCCGCTGCCGGACGGCTCGCCTGGTCCGTCACTCTCCTGCGCGGTGATCGTCAAGACTGTGGACGAACGGACCCGTTCGAAGACCAGCATCAACGAATTGCTGCGGGACTGACGCAGCCACATCACGCATACTAAAGATGGCATGGCGTGCTGACATGTCGCTTGCCATTTACGCCGCCCACGGCGAGTCTGCCCCACTCATCCTATTTGGGGCAGACCATGGATTGGCAGTCACTCCTCTTCAGGTTCGACGGCCGGATCAACCGAGCGAAATACTGGCTCGTCGTGTTGATCACCTTCATCACGGCGATTGTCGCCATGACCATTGCCATCATTCTCACCGGCACGCTGGAGGGAGACACAGGTTTTCTGGCTGCCGTGGTCGTCTGTCTCGCTCTGATGGCATTTTGCATCTGGATCGGCGTGGCAACGGCCATCAAGCGACTGCACGACCGCGAAAAATCTGGTTGGTGGCTTTTGCTGTTCTATCTCGTGCCTAGCGTTCTCAACGGCGTCAGTTCGGTTACGGACAACCCGGGAGGCCTCCTACTCGCGGCCGTCGGTTTCGCCATCTCGCTATGGGGCTTTGTCGAGCTGGGTTGTCTCAAGGGAACGACGGGACCGAACGCATACGGGCCTGATCCGCTGCCTCCTGAAGCTGCGGCGTGACGGTCCACCGATCCTGTGAACAGCCCCCGCGTGCTCGGCGCGCGGCCGTTTTCCAGGCCGTCCCGTTCGCCTACTCTCAGACCAGGGAATCGCGCACGGGATGCAAACGATGGACATGGTCGAGAATCTGGCCGATCTCTTCCTGTCGTCAAAGGGACGGATCTCACGCAAGACTTTCTGGATCGGCGTCGGCGCACTGGTCGCCTGGAGCATTCTCGTCTTCATCGTGCTGTGGTCTGCTCTCGGCGCGAGCCTGGTCCAGACCTTCCTTGGTCGACTGGTCGGCTTCCCTTTCGAGCTCGCCACCATCTATTTCGGCTACAATCTTGCGGCGAAGCGCTTCAACGATCGTGCGCGACCACTGATTTGCGCGGCCGCCGGCGCCGGCGTCGCCGCCGTCAAGTCGCTGCTCGATCTGGTTCGAATCACCGGCGACCCGTTGACACAGACCTGGCTGGACGAGCTATTCATCCTTGCCGGCACCGGCATCGCGCTCTGGTATTTCCTCGAACTAGGCCTGATGCGCGGCACTGTCGGACCGAACGATCACGGCGAGGACCCGGAGCCGGAGAGGGCGTGAGGCAATCGCGGGAGGTCTGGCGCGACGCATTCGCGCCATGGTAAGCGAACCGGAATGACCAACAGCCTTTCCATCCTCCAGGACCTGGTCCGCTGCCCGTCCGTCACCCCTGCCGATGCCGGCGCGCTTGGCGTGCTGGAGCGCCTGCTCGGCGACGCGGGCTTCGAGCTGCATCGGGTAACGTTCTCCGAGCCAGGCGCTGCTGATATCGACAACCTTTATGCGCGGATCGGCACCGCGGCGCCGCACCTCGTGTTCGCAGGACATACCGATGTGGTTCCGCCCGGCGACGAAACGGCCTGGACGCTGGCGCCATTTGCCGGTGAGGTGAAGGACGGCCTGCTGTACGGCCGCGGCACGGTCGACATGAAGGGTGGCATCGCCTGCTCGGTTGCAGCCGTGCTCGACTATCTCGCCGCAAATGGCGGCAAGCCGAACGGCTCGATCTCTTTTCTCATCACCGGTGATGAGGAAGACGTCGCCGTCAATGGCACGATCAAGCTGTTGAAGTGGGCTGCCGAGCGCGGCGAGAAGTTCGATCACTGCATCCTGGGCGAACCGAGCAACGTCGAGGAGCTCGGCGACTGCATCAAGGTCGGCCGCCGCGGATCGCTCTCCGGCACGCTGATCGTCGACGGCACGCAGGGTCACGTCGCCTATCCGCATCGCACAGCCAATCCGCTGCCGGACATCGCCACCCTCATCACTGCGATCGACGCCGAGCCGCTCGACAACGGCAACGCGCATTTCCAGGCCTCGAACCTCGAGTTCGTGTCGATCGACGTCGGCAACAAGGCCTGGAACGTGATTCCGGCACAGGCCCGCGCGCGGTTCAACATCCGCTACAACGATCAGCACACGGAAGACTCACTGAAAGAGCTGGTCGAGGGGCGCGCCGCCAAGGCAGCCGGCAACCGCATCCGACAGCGCATCGAATGGGAGCCGTCCAATTCGAACGTGTTCATCACCAAGCCCGGACCGTTCACCGACCTCGTGGTCGAGGCGATCCAACAGGTGACCGGCCGCAAACCGGACCTCAACACCGGCGGCGGCACCTCCGATGCGCGCTTCATCTCGCGCTATTGCCCGGTGCTGGAGTTCGGCCTGGTCGGACAAACCATGCATCAGGTCGACGAGCGCGTCGCCGTCAACGATCTCGAACGGCTGACGAAGATTTATCGCGGCGTGCTGGATCGCTACTTCACATGACTGGCAGGGTACTGGTTCTCGCCGCGTTGAGGAACGAGCTCTCGCCAGCGCGCGCACCGAAAGGCGTCGACGTCATCTACACGGGTGTCGGCAAGGTCAACGCCGCAAGCATCACCACCGGCGCGCTTCTCGCGTCCCGGCCGTCACTGGTCGTCAATTACGGCACCGCCGGCGGCATTGCCGAAGGCTTGCACGGCCTGCTCGAGGTCGCCCGCGTCATTCAGCGCGACATGGTCGCCGAGCCGATCGCGCCGCGCGGCGTGACGCCTTTCTCCGACGATCCCCTGGCGCTGGAAACCGGCTTCGGCACGATCACCTGCGGGACCGGTGACAGCTTCGTCACTGCGGGGGACCCCTGGCTGGCCGCCAATGGTGTCCACGTAGTCGATATGGAATTGTTCGCGATCGCCCACGTCTGCCACAAGCACGCCGTCGACTGGCGCGCGTTCAAATTCATCAGCGATTTTGCCGACAGCAATGCCGCCGACCACTGGCAGGAAAATGTCGCGAAGGGCGAAGCGTTGTTCTGGGAGAAGCTGCGCGAGATTTTGTAACCGTCATTGCGAGCGTAGGCGGCTCAGCCAATTCGTCATTGCGAGCCGCGAAGCGGCGCGGCAATCCAGTGCGGCAGTAGTCGCAACCGCAGTACTGATTGCTTCGTCGCTCCGCTCCTCGCAATGACGACGCTCAATAATCCACGCGCATCAGATAGAGCCCGTCCGGCGGCGCGACCGGGCCGCACGCGGTACGGTCCTTCGCATCCAGCGCACGTTTCAGATCCGCTTCGCTCCAGCGCCCTTCGCCGACCCACATCAGCGAGCCAACGATCGAGCGTACCTGATTGTGCAGGAACGAGCGCGCCGACGTCACAACGTTCACATGATCGCCGTCGCGCACCACATCAAGCTGGTCGAGCGTCTTCTCCGCAGATTTCGCCTGGCATTCGGCGGCGCGGAAGGTGGTGAAATCGTGCTTGCCGATGAGCTGCTGTGCGGCGCGATGCATCTTGTCGGTATCGAGCAGCCGCGGCACGCGCCAGGCGTGGCCGAGATCAAGCGCGAGGTCAGCCCGTCGATTGATGATGCGATAGAGATAATGGCGCTTGATCGCCGAGAAGCGGGCCTCGAAATTATCCGTAACGCGCTCGGCGCTGAGGATGCCTACCGGGTGCGGCCGCAAATGCGCGTTCATGGCGTCGCGCACCTGATCGGTGCGGTACGCCTTCACGAAATCAACGTGCGCGACCTGTCCTCGGGCGTGCACGCCGGCGTCGGTGCGGCCTGCGCCGTGCACACGCACGTCCTCGCCGCTCAGCGCCTTCGCCGCCTGCTCGAGCACGCCCTGCACCGTCAGTCCGCTGTCCTGCACCTGCCAGCCGCGAAATGGCGCGCCGTCATACTCGATGGTGAGCTTGTAGCGCGGCACCAGATCACCCCACCGCCGCAAACGCCGGCGCGTAGATCACCTCGCCCGCCGTCGGCGCGTCTGGCGACAGCTGCAGCGCCTGCAGGTAGTCGCCCTGGTAAGCGCAGCGGAAGGCTTCGGCGGCCTCACGGGAAAACCCGAAGCGTTTGTAGTAATCTGGATCGCCGAGCACGAAGACAATTGTCTCGCCAAGCGCTTTCAGGCGCAGATGCCCGGCCCCGATCAGCGCCCGCCCGACACCCTTGCGCTGCTGCACCGGCAGAACAGCGACTGGCGCAAGGCTGATGCCTGGCGCTCGCCCGCGCGCATCCTCGATCCATAGCCGCGAGAACGCCACGTGACCGGCGATCGCACCTTCGTCCTCAGCCACGAGCGAGAGCGTCAGGTCGCCATCGCTGCGCAACCTCGCCACAAGCTCGGCCTCCATCGGCTGCCCGAATGCAGCCGTCACGACTTCGCCGATCGCTGCAACATCGTCCGGCGTCTCCGGGCGGATGATCATCGCATCCGGTCTCCGGCCGCGAGCCGCGTGCCGCGCAGAAAGACTTCAGCCGGCATCGGCTTGCTGCCCGCGCGCTGCAGCTCAAGAATGCGAATTGCGCCGTCGCCGCAGGCGACCGCAAGGTTGCCGTCGATGAGCTCACCCGGCGTACCACGGCTGCCTGCAAGTTCGCAGCGGAGGATTTTCAGCCGCGCCGGTTGACCGTCGATGTCGATCTCGCTCCAGGCGCCTGGAAACGGCGAGAGACCGTGGCAATGGCGCAGCACCTCGCGCGCCGGTCGCGTCCAATCGATGCGCGCCTCGTTCTTGTCGATCTTGGCCGCATAGGTCACGCCGTCCGCGGCTTGCGGCGTCAGCGTCAGTTGGCCCTGCTCAAGCGCCGTCATGGCGCGAACCATCAACCCCGCGCCGACCTTCGCCAGCGCATCATGCAGATCGCTTGCAGTCATGCCATCGGTGAGCGCCACGCGCTCGACCATGGCCACGTCGCCGGTGTCCAGGCCGGCATCCATCTTCATGACCATGACACCGCTCTCATCGTCGCCCGCCATGATCGCCCGGTTGATCGGCGCCGCGCCGCGCCAGCGCGGCAACAGCGACGCATGCAGATTGAAGCAGCCGAGCCGCGTGCCGTCGAGGATCGTCTGCGGCAGGATCAAACCGTAGGCGACGACGACGGCCGCATCGGCCTGATGCGCGCGAAACGCGGCCGCGGCCTCAGCGGTCTTCAGCGTCTTCGGTGTCAGCACAGGCAGGCCGAGCCGCTGCGCTTCGCGATCGACCGGTGTCAGTTGCTCTTTCATGCCGCGGCCCGCAGGCTTTGGCGCGCGCGAATAAACGGCGACGATCTGGTGCCCCTGAGCGTGAAGCGCCAGCAGCGTCGGCACCGCGAAGTCCGGCGTACCCATGAAGATCAGTCGAAGCGGCATGTGGTCAGCCGATCTTTAGTGTCCCGATTCTAGCGTTCGCATCACTTTGCGGCGACCTCGTCTGCGAACGTTAGAACCAAGAGGAACACTACCAACTTTATGAAACTAGTGCGCTTTATGGATTCGACGTTCGTACGCAGGACTCGCGGCAAAGGTGGCACGAACGTCAAATCCAGCGCACGAGTGAAGGGAATTACTCCGCGCGCTTTGCGGCCTTCATGAACTTCTTCATCACCCGGTCGCGCTTCAGCTTCGACAGATAGTCGACGAACAGCACACCGTTGAGATGGTCGATCTCGTGCTGGATGCAGGTCGCAAACAGCCCTTCCGCCTCCTCCTCATGCACCTTTCCATCGAGATCGGTAAATCGCACGCGCACCTTCGCGGGCCGCTCGACCTCCTCGTAATACTCCGGAATCGATAGACAGCCCTCCTCGTAGGACCCCTTCTCTTCCGACGACCACAGGATCTCCGGATTGATGAAGACCCGCGGATTGGGCGGGCCCTCCTTCTTCGCGAGATCCATGGTGATCAGCCGCTGCGGAACCCCGATCTGGATCGCCGCCAGGCCGATGCCCGGCGCGTCATACATCGTCTCAAACATGTCATCGGCAAGCTTGCGCACCTCCGCCGTCACCTTCTCGACAGGCTTGGAGACGAGGCGGAGCTGCTTGTCCGGCAGGATAATGATGTCGCGAATCGCCATATCGGGCGATGTAGTCTGGCGGAATGTCGCGGTCAATCAGTCGGATACCGCCGACCGGCCGCAGCGGTGACGATTCATTCACCTTATCTGTTGACGCCTCGTTAACCGCGTTTGTTAAAACGGCCTTCACCGAAATCAGGGGTTCGTTCTCCATTCGTTCGCCTCGTCGCAGCGAATCGGCTACAAACGCCCGATGTTCGAAATCCTCTTCATCGTCGGCGACATCGCCGTCAGTACCGGCGTCGCGTTGTCGGCGTTCGCCGGCCTCGTGCTGCTTTTGCTGGTGGTCATTGCGGTCGTGCTGGCGCGCGGATCGCGGCGCAGCGAGGCGGCCACCATGGCGCAGGCGATCCGTGCCGACGAACTGGAGGAACGCCTTGCCGACATGCTGCACGCCCAGGCGGAGGCCTCGGGGCGGATGCAGGCGATGGGCGAAGCGCTTGCCGGCCGGCAGTCCGACATGGCGCGGGCGATGAACGAACGGCTCGACGCCGTCACCCAGCGGGTCGGCCAGTCGATGGAGCAGTCGACCCGCAACACCATGGACTCACTGCGGCACCTGCATGAGCGGCTGGCGGTGATCGATAACGCGCACAAGAACCTCACCGACCTCACGACGCAGGTGACGACCCTGCGCGACGTGCTCGCCAACAAGCAGGCACGCGGCGCGTTCGGCCAGGCGCGGATGGAAGCGATCGTGCAGGATGGGTTGCCCAAGGGCGCCTACGAATTCCAGTTCACGCTGTCCAACAACAAACGCCCTGATTGTGTGGTCTTCCTGCCGGATCAGCGGCCGCTCTGCATCGATGCGAAATTTCCGCTCGAGGCCGTGACGGCGTTGCGCGACGCCCGCAGCGCCGAGGAGAAGAAGAGCGCGACGCAACGGGTGCGGCAGGACATGCTGCGGCATGTGAGCGATATTGCGCAGAAGTATCTGATCTCAGGCGAGACGCAGGAGATGGCCCTCCTGTTCGTGCCCTCGGAGTCGGTCTACGCCGAAATCCACGACGGCTTCGATGACGTGGTGCAGAAGGCTTATCGCGCGCGCGTGGTGCTGGTGTCGCCATCGCTACTGATGCTGGCGATCCAGGTGATGCAGCAGATTCTGAAGGACGCGCGGATGCGCGAGGCGGCGGACCAGATCCGCACCGAAGTGGTCAGCATGACCGACGACCTTTCGCGCCTGCGCGAGCGCGTGCTCAAGCTGCAGCAGCATTTCGGCCAGGCGAACGAGGACGTCCGGCAAATCCTGATTTCCGCCGACAAGATCGACAAGCGGGCATCGAGGATCGAGGATCTCGACTTCGACAAGGCCGTGACGGATGGAACCGCATCCGCGCGGCCGGAATTGTTCACGGCGCCGATCCGCAAGTTGCAAGCGGGGCAGTGATGCGTCATTCCGGGACGCCACAAGGCGCGCTTGGCTTCGCCGGAACGTGTTCAGCGACACACAATGAAACAACGCTACGGAGCCGCGCTTAGCCTCCACTGAAGGCCGTGATTAATTTCTGGAATCTGCTACCAACGGCCCCATGACCGCATCCGAAGCCGAAGCTTCCGCCGCGACCTCTAAGCCCGCCGCCCGCACCGCCACCTGGAGCGAGGCGGCGGCCGTCTACCTGCAGCCGCGCGTGCTGATCGTGCTGTTCCTTGGGCTCTCATGCGGGCTTCCGCTGGCGCTCTCGGGCTCGACGCTCCTCGTCTGGATGCGCGAATCCGGCGTCGATCTCGGCACCATCGGCCTGTTCGCACTCGTCGGCACGCCATACACGATCAAGTTTCTCTGGGCGCCACTGATCGACGCGTTGAACGTGCCGATCCTGTCGCGTCTTCTCGGCCGGCGCCGCGGCTGGCTGGTGTTCTCGCAACTGCTGCTGATCGGAGCGATCCTGCTGCTGGCGCTGACCGATCCTGCACGGTCACCATTCTATGTCGCGCTCGGTGCACTTCTGGTCGCGACCGCATCGGCGACGCAGGACACGGTGGTCGACGCGTTTCGTGTCGAAAGCCTGCCCGAAAACGAACAGGCGGCCGGCATGGCCGCTTACGTCGCAGCCTACCGCGTCGGCATATTGATCTCGACCGCGGGCGCACTGTTTCTGGTCAGCTATTTCGAGAGCACCGGCATCGGCAAATCCACCGCCTGGACCTGGGGCTATGTGGCGATGGCGGCACTGGTCGGCATCGGCATGATCGCCGCCATTCTCGCGACCGAACCAGAACGCTCGCGTGAGGCGCTCGAGGAAACGAAAGGCGAGAATCCGGGCAAGCGGGTGATCACGGCCGCGGTCGGCGCCTTCAGTGAATTCCTCACCCGAAAAGACGCCATCGCGGTGCTCGCTTTCGTGGTCCTGTTCAAGTTCACCGACGCATTCTCCGGAACGATGACCGCGCCGTTTGTGATCGATCTCGGCTATACGCGGAACGATTATGCGGCGATCGTCAAGGGCGTCGGCCTTGCCGCAACACTGATCGGCGGCTTCGCCGGCGGTTTCATCGCCCGCGCCTGGTCGCTGCCAGCCTGTCTGTGGTTTTCCGGAATCATCCAGGCGCTGTCGAATCTCGTGTTCGCGTGGCTGGCGACGACACCGGTCAATCAATGGGCGCTCGCTGCGGCGATCACCGCTGAGAACTTCACCGGCGCGATCGGCACGGTGATCTTCGTCGCGTACCTTTCAGCGCTCTGCAACAACCCACTGCACACTGCCACGCAGTATGCGCTGCTCGCCGCACTCTCCGCGGTCGGGCGCACCTATCTCTCGTCGGGCGCTGGCTTCATCGCGCAGTCGACCGGCTGGACGCTGTTCTTCGGCATCAGCGCGCTGGTCGCGATCCCAAGCCTGCTGCTACTGGCGTGGCTGCAGCGTCGCGATCACTTCGCGTCGCTGACGGTAAAGGTGTAGTCGATTGTTTTCCCGTAGCCATAGGCGAGCGAAGCGACGCCGTTCTTCGAACGGCTATGGCGAGCGAAGCGACGCCGTTCTTCGAACGGCTAGCAGCAAGCATCCCCGCATATCGCTTCGCTCATGCGGGCTACCGACGTGCACCAAGCAATGACGGGCCTACTGCACGATGCTCCACTTGGAGACGAGTGCATCGCTCACCTGCTCCACGCGCGTGGCGCACTCCATCTCGTTCGCCTTGATAGAAATGGTCTTGCCGATGTACGGCTTCAGCCGGATCACATCGGTATCGTCATGGGTGATGATCTGGAACGTCTCGGGCCCCGTCTCGAGATTGCAAAGTCCGTCGGGACCCGGAATGCGGCGGCCTTCGGTGATCACGACCTGATATGTGCTGATTCGCTTGCCATTTGCTCTTGAGCGCATGAGGCGCAGCTCGCCCGACAGCACCTCTCCGTTCCTGATCGGCTTGGGTCTTCCCCTCTGCGCAAATGCATCGTGGATCGGCATCGCCGCCGCGCAAAGGCACAAGGCCATCGCCGGCAGCCAGGTATTCCTCATCGTCATTTCAGCACTGGTTCTCGGTTCAGTTTCGAAGTCCGCTTAGAACAGGGTGCGCTGCCGCACGGCCGCAGCCAGCGTCCCCTCGTCGAGATAGTCGAGTTCGCCGCCGACCGGCACGCCATGTGCAAGCCGCGTCACCTTTACGTTCGCGTCCTGCAACAGATCGGTGATGTAGTGGGCGGTTGTTTGACCATCCACAGTCGCGTTCAGGGCCAGGATGATTTCGCTCACGCGATCGTCATGAGCGCGCGCCACCAATGCGTCGATGGTCAGATCCTGCGGTCCGACGCCGTCCAGCGGCGAGAGCGTGCCGCCGAGCACGTGGTAAAGCCCGCTGCTGGCATTCGCCCGCTCCAGCGCCCAAAGATCGGCGACATCGGCAACAACGACGATGGTCGACTGGTCGCGCCGCGGGTCGGTGCAGACCGTACAGGGATTCTGGGTGTCGATGTTGCCGCAGGTCTTGCAGACCTGCACCTTGTCGATCGCCACCTGCAGCGCCGACGACAGCGGCGTCATCAGCGCGTCGCGCTTCTTGATCAGATGCAGCACCGCGCGCCGTGCCGAACGCGGTCCAAGTCCGGGCAGCCGCGCGAGCAGCTGAATCAGCCGCTCGATCTCAGGTCCGGCAACGGCAGACGGCATCAGCCAAGCCCAAATCCCGGCGGCAGCTTCAAGCCGCCGGTCAGCGCCGACATCTTCTCCTGCATCGCCGCTTCCGCCTTGCGCTTGGCGTCGCCCAGCGCCGTGACCACCAGGTCTTCGACGATCTCGCGCTCCTCCGGCTTCATCAGCGAGGCGTCGATCTTGACGGCCTTGACGTCCATCTTCGCCGTCATGCGCACCGAGACGAGGCCACCGCCGGCAAGCCCCTCGACCTCAACATGATCGAGTTCCTCCTGCAGCGCCTTCATCTTCGACTGCAGCTCCGCCGCCTGCTTCATCATGCCGAGAAAGTCAGCCATTAGAGATCCTCACTCCATCGCGCCTTATAACTCGCGCGTGCTCCTGTCGCAAAAACGGTGACCACCTTATAAAGAAAAGCGCCTAGATCGCTTTCTCGTTAGCTTGAATTCGAAAGCGCTCTAGTGTCGTGGATCAGAAATTCGCACCATCGTTGCCGCGAGTCCATCGTGCGAATTTCTGATCCATAGACGACACTAAAATCATAAACTCGCTAGTGTCCCGAATCCGAAGTTCGCTCTGAACTCGCTGCAAAGTATGGCGAACTTCGGATTCGGGACACTAGATTCGTTCATCGCATCTTCTGCGGAAAACCGATATCCGCCTTTCCGGAAAATGCTCTAATCCTCGTCGTCGGCCGGAGGCTCGGGCACGTCGGCGTTGGCCTGGGACTGCGGCACGCGGCGTACCACCTCGAGCTTTGCGCCTGGCCATTTCGCCATCACGTCCTGCACGCGCGGATCGGCTTGCACTGCATTTTCAAGCTCGTTCTGTTGCGCCTGCGCCTGCGCGCGCAAGGTCGGCTGGGCAGGTGCATTCGAAACGATCACCGTCCACCGGCGGCCGGTCCATTGCTCCAGCTTGCGCGACAGGTCGTTGACCAGCGCTCGCGAGGCGTTCGCCTCCAGCGCCACTTCCAGTCGCCCATCCTCGACGCGCACCAGCCGTACGTCATTCTCGAGCGCCGCCTTGATCGAAATATCGCGCTTTTCCGCAGCGAGCGCCACAATCTCGGGAAACGTCGACAGGCGAAGCTGCGGCGCAGATTGCTGCTCGGCCCGCGGCTCAGCCTGTTGCCGCGCGGCGAACGCCTCAAGCCCGGCGCGCGCAGGCGCGGCCGAGAACGAGGCCCGCACAGGCGGGGCTGCCGCTTCCATGCGCGCGGACGGCGCCGCACTCCTGGTGGCACCCGCGTCGGTGCCGTTCGTTGACGCGGATGGGCCGCCAGTGTCGATCGCGCGAAGCGCCTCGTCCGGCGTCGGCAGGTCGGCGGCGTAAGCGATGCGCACGAGCACCATTTCCGCAGCCATCACCGGCCGGGTCGCGGCCTGCGTCTCGGCGATGCCTTTGAGCAGCATCTGCCACATCCGCGACAGCACTCGCATCGACAGCTTCGCCGCGAAGTCCCGCCCCCGCAGCCGTTCAGTCTCGCCATAGGCGCCGCTTTCGGCAGTCGCAGGGGCAACCTTCACGCGGGTGACGAAATTCACGAACTCGGCAAGATCGCTCAAGATCACGATCGGATCGGCGCCGATATCGTACTGGTCGCGAAATTCACGAAACGCCGCTTCGATATCGCCGCTCGCAAGCGCCGCGAACAGCTCGATGACCCGCGTGCGGTCGGCGAGCCCAAGCATTTGCCGGACATCGTCTGCGCGCACCATGCCGGCGGCATGGGCGATCGCCTGATCGAACAGCGACAGCGAATCGCGCACGGAACCTTCCGCGGCGCGCGCGATCATCCGCAGCGCCTCCGGCTCGGCCTCGACTTTCTCCTTGGCGGCAATGCTGGAAAGGTTGGCGATCAAAACATCGGCATCAACGCGGCGCAGGTCGAAGCGCTGGCAGCGTGAGAGCACCGTGATCGGAACTTTGCGGATTTCGGTTGTGGCGAAGATGAATTTCGCGTGCGGCGGCGGCTCTTCCAGCGTCTTCAGGAACGCGTTGAAGGCCGCGGTCGAGAGCATGTGCACTTCGTCGATGATATAAACCTTGTACCGGGCGCTCGCAGGCGCGTAGTTCACACCATCGGTGATCTGGCGGACATCGCCGACGCCGGTGTGCGAGGCAGCGTCCATCTCCAACACGTCCAGATGCCGGCTTTCCATGATCGCCTGGCAGTGCCGGCCGAGCGTCGGCATCCTGATGGTCGGCCCCGTCACCGAGCCGTCAGGCAATTCGTAATTCAGCGCGCGCGCTAAGATTCGCGCTGTCGTCGTCTTGCCGACCCCGCGGACGCCGGTCAAAATCCAGGCTTGCGGGATACGCCCGGTCTCGAACGCATTCGAGACGGTCCGCACCATGGCGTCCTGCCCGATCAGATCGTCGAAGCTGGCCGGGCGGTATTTGCGCGCCAGCACACGATAACCCGCCGGGGCTGACGCTCCGAGGTCGAAACCGGTTTGATTCTGATCGGTGCTCGCGGCGTTGCCGGGGTCAGTCATCGGGCGATCCGCGATCATCTCTTTCAGGACGGCGCTGCCGGAATAGCTAGTGTCCCGGTTCTAACGTTCGCATCACGTTGCGGCAACCTCCTCCGGCGAACGTTAGAACCGAGAAGGACACTAGCAACCCTATAATGCTAGTGCGCTTTTTGGATTTGACGTTCGTACGCAGGACTCGCGTCAAGGGTGGTACGAACGTCAAATTCAGCGCACTATGTTGCGCCTCCGGCGACGATTCCGGCGGCCGCCATGGCGAGCCTCGAAATAAGGTGGGAGACTGACGAGCGACCCGAACCGGAGCTCGTTAGGGCTGCTTCCTTCCGGACCTGACCCGGTTGGCGAGTGGCTCGTCCACTGCCAATCTCCCGGCTCTATTTGGGGCCAACCGGTGCAGAAAGCAAGCGCGACGCCCGCGCTTCTGCTACGCTGGTGTCAGACTATGTCACTGGTATCGTTCATGTTCCCTTCGACTCCTTCTGCCTGGGCACTTCATCCACAGCTTGCGCGAGACACCGTCAATCTGGGCGACCTGCCGCTGTGCCGGGTGCTGGTCATCCAGGACGCGAACTACCCCTGGCTGCTGCTCGTGCCGCGGCGAAACGAGGTCGCCGAAATCCTCGACCTTGACGAGGTGGAACAGGCACAGTTGATGACCGAGACCACCCGGGTGGCACGGGCGCTGCGCGAGATCACGAAATGCGACAAGCTGAATATCGCCGCACTTGGCAATGTCGTGCCGCAACTGCATGTGCATGTCATCGCCCGGCGCACGACCGATGCGGCCTGGCCGCGCCCGGTCTGGGGCGCGGTGCCGCCGGTCGATCACGATCCTGAAGAGCTGAAGCTGTTCATCAGTGCCATAAGAAAGAAAATCTGGTTGGGGTGAGATGTCTCAAGAAACGCTTTTTCCACTCGGTGAGTTCGGCTTCCTTATCAATCCCATCGATCGCGCGGCGCACCTGCGCGACGACGCCGAGAAGCTCTTTGCGCTGGAGAGCAAAGCGAACAGCCGCGCCTACGTGATCCATCGCGATTCACTGTTGCTGAAGCAGGACGGGGACGACGTCCGCGCCGCACTGACGATGAAGGAGGCGCTCGGCTTTGGCGCCAACCCGGGCACGATCTTCATCGGCATGCGCGACGGCGCCCCGTATTTCGGCATGGGCATCGCGCAGCAGGTGGCGGAGAAGCTCGCGGGCCGCAACGACGTAATCGTCGAACCCCTGCGCAGCCTGGCAAGCCAGGGCACGGTGCCGCCCTCGGAACTCGCCGCTGTCGCAGTCGCCAAGTCACTGGTGCATTTTCACCAGCGCCACGGCTTCTGCTCGAACTGCGGCGCGCGCTCGCAGATGGCGCATGGCGGCTGGAAGCGTGAATGCCCGAACTGCAAGACGGAGCACTTTCCGCGCACCGACCCGGTGGTGATCATGCTGGTCACGGACGGTGACCGCTGCCTGCTCGGACGCCAGAAGCAGTTCCTGAAGGGAATGTGGTCGTGCCTCGCCGGCTTCGTGGAACCAGCGGAAACGATCGAGGATGCAGTCTGTCGGGAGATCCGCGAAGAGTCCGGTGTCGAGTGCACCGACGTGACGTACTACAAGGCGCAGCCGTGGCCCTATCCCTACTCGCTGATGATCGGCTGCACTGCGCGGGCGGTCACCACCGAGCTCAAGGTCGATCATGCCGAGCTTGAAGACGCGCGTTGGTTCACGCGAGACGAGGTGCTTGCGATGTTCAAGGATACGCATCCGGAAGGCTATCGCAGCCCCAACGGCATTGCCATCGCGCATCACCTTCTGGGGCACTGGGCGTTCGGCTCTTGATGACGAGCCGGTGCCCGGTTCTAACGTTCGCTTGGTTTTGCGGCGAGCTCGTCTGCGAAGGTTAGAACCAGGAGGAAGCCGGCAGCATCATGAAGTAAGTAGCCGCTTCGCAGGAAGCGGAACCGCGCGCATGCAAAGCGGTTGTCTTCATTCTGACTTCGATCCACCAGCGCAAGAGGCCATCTCCGCATGACATCGCCGCGGCAGCCAGACCGCAAACCTCCGAGAATCCTCTGCATCGGCATCCCGGTGCGCGACATGGTCCACCGCATCACCGATCTGCCTGGCCGCGGCGAAAAAGTGCGCGCCGATCACTTCGACGAGCTTGCGGGCGGCAATGCGCTCAACTCCTCGATCGGCATTGCACGACTCGGCGGCCGCGCCGTCTTTTGCGGTCCGAGCGGCGACGCATCGGAGACCTCGAACCGATACATCTTCGAGCAGGTCGCCAAGGAGGGCATCGAGCTGAACGCGCTGCCGATCGCCGGCACCGTGACGCCGGTCTCGAACGTCATGATCGATCCGTCCGGGGAGCGCACGGTCGTCACCTTTCGCGACCCGCGCCTCTGGGAGGTGAAGCTGCCGGACCCCGACGAGCTGCTGACCGATTGCGCGGCGGTGCTCACGGAGAACCGCTGCGCGGGCTTTGCGACCGACCTCTGCATCGAAGCCAGCCGTCGCAACATTCCGGTGGTGCTCGATGCGGACGTGGTTATGTCGATGCGCGAAGGGCTGTTGCAGGCGGCATCGCACCTTATCTTCTCGACCGAGGCGCTGTCCGCGACGGCAGGCTCCGACAACCTTGAAGAGGCGCTGCGCAGGCTCGCCGAACACACATCCTCATTCCTGGCGGTGACCCGCGGCGCCCAAGGCATGATGTGGCTCGATGAGGCCGGCCGCATACAGACAATGCCGACATTTCCAGTGCACACCGTCGACACGCTGGGCGCAGGCGACGTCTTTCATGGCGCTTATGCGCTCGCGGTCGCGGAGGGACGCAGCATCGTCGACGCCATGCGCTTCGCATCCGCCGCCGCGGCCCTGAAATGCACGCGCTTTGGCGGGGCATTCGCAGCCCCGACCCGTGCGGAGACCGAGGCCCTGCTGGCACGCGGAACCGCAAAGGTCGCTGGCAGCTAAGAGCTGCGGTAGAAATATTCTAATCCGGAGCCAAATTAAGCGTTGTTCCAGAATATTTTTCTCTATATAAGGCATGCCGGCCGCAGAAGCCGGCAAGTCCTGGAAAGATATTCTTCTCATGAGCGACGCCGCCATCGCCCCGCACGAAGCCCGCCGCCTCGACGCGATCGATCGCAAGATCCTCGCTGTGCTGCAGGAGGACGCCTCCCTGTCCGTCGCCGAGATCGGCGAAAGGGTCGGCCTGTCCTCCACCCCCTGCTGGAAGCGTATCCAGCGGCTGGAAGCTGAAGACATCATCTTGCGCCGAGTCGCACTGGTCGATCAGAACAAGATCGGGCTGGGCATCACCGTGTTCGTATCGGTCGAAAGCAGCGACCATTCCGAAAACTGGCTGAAGACGTTCGCCGACGCCGTCAGCGCCATGCCGGAGGTGATGGAATTCTACCGGATGGCCGGCGACGTCGATTACATGCTGCGCGTCGTCGTCGCCGACATGCAGAGCTACGACGCATTCTACAAGAAGCTGATCAGCACGGTCGCGCTGAAGAACGTCACCTCGCGCTTTGCGATGGAGAAGATCAAGTCGGTGACGGCGCTGCCGGTGCCGGCGCTACCTTAGGTTCAGCGGCCGCGCGTAAAGCTTACGTCGCCGCGAGCACGACAATCGGCCGACCCGCCGCATCCAGCAGAATGAGCTTGCCGCGCGCGGGCTCTGTTCGCCAGCTTCGGACATCCGTGAGGGCGAGAAGAAACGTCTGCTCTTGCCGCATCACCGCCGGTGCGCAGGCCATCTTCGTGCTGGCGACCGGTCCGAACCGGATCGAGTCACCCGCAATCACCGCCTTGCCGCTAAGACGATTGCAGCCACCGCGGCCGGCAACCGAACCGTCCGAAGAAATTGCTATGGTGGACTGAACGCGGTCGATGACGCCGCGACCGCGTATATCCTCGGCGATCCAGCGGCCGACAGGCGTCGTAGCCCGCGCCTGGGTCGTGGCAACCGCCACCATGGCCACAAGAACAGCAGCAGCGAGCAGACGTCGGCCAGCGACCTGCATCAGATCTTCTGATTGTATTCGCCGACTTCCGAATGGGTGCGCAGCACGCCGTCCATTGCCGCGAACATGTCGCGCATGCGCTGCTCCGACACCGGGCTCTCGACCACGACCACCAGTTCCGGCTTGTTCGACGACGCGCGCACCAGGCCCCAGCTTCCGTCCTCGACCGTCACGCGCACGCCGTTGACGGTGACGAGATCACGAATCGATTGCCCGGCGACCTTGTCACCCTTCGCCTTCGCGGCCTCGAAATGCTTCACCACCTGCTCGACGACTCCGTATTTGGTCTCGTCGGCGCAGTGCGGCGACATGGTCGGCGATGACCAGGTTTTCGGCAGCGCATCCTTCAGTTCGGCCATCGATTTCGTCGGATTGCGATCGAGCATGTCGCAGACCGCCAGCGCCGAGACGAGCCCGTCGTCATAGCCGCGACCATACGGTGCGTTGAAGAAGAAATGTCCTGATTTCTCGAACCCTGCCAGCGCGCCCAGCTCGTTGGTTCGGCGCTTCATGTACGAATGACCAGTCTTCCAGTAGGTCGTGGTCGCCCCCTGCTTCTGCAGGACCGGATCGGTGATGAACAGGCCGGTCGACTTCACGTCGACCACGAACTGTGCATCTTCTTGAAGCGAGGACAGGTGGCGCGCCAGCATCACGCCGACCTTGTCGGCGAAGATCTCCTCGCCGGTATTGTCGACGACGCCGCAGCGGTCGCCATCGCCGTCGAAGCCCAGGCCGACGTCGGCCTCGTGCTGCAGCACCGCGTCACGGATCGCGTGCAGCATCTCCATGTCTTCCGGATTAGGATTGTACTTCGGGAAGGTGTGATCGAGCTCGCAGTCGAGCGGAATCACCTCGCAGCCGATCGCCTCCAGCACCTTTGGCGCGAACGCACCCGCCGTGCCGTTGCCGCAGGCAACCACTGCCTTGATGCGACGCTTCAGCTTCGGCCGGTTGGTCAGGTCGGCGATGTAACGCGCCGGGAAATTCTCATGGAATTGGTAGGAGCCGCCCGCCTTGTTGTCGAATTTCGCGTTGAGCACGATTTCCTTCAGCCGCGTCATCTCGTCGGGACCAAAGGTCAGCGGCCGGTTCGCGCCCATCTTCACGCCGGTCCAACCGTTGTCGTTGTGCGACGCCGTCACCATGGCCACGCAGGGGACGTCGAGATCAAACTGAGCGAAGTAGGCCATCGGCGTCACCGCGAGGCCGATGTCGTGCACCTTGCAGCCCGAGGCCATCAATCCCGAAATCAGCGCATACTTGATCGATGCCGAATACCCACGGAAGTCATGGCCGGTGACGATCTCCGGCTTCTGACCCAGTTCCCGGATCAGCACGCCGAGCCCCATGCCCAGCGCCTGGACGCCCATCAGATTGATTTCCTTGCCGAACAACCAGCGCGCGTCGTATTCGCGAAATCCCGTCGCCTTCACCATCGGCTCGGATTCATAGGCGTAGGTATTCGGCGACAGCGCCGCTTGCGGCTTTGGAAACATCGATAACCCCGTATTGAGGAAACCCACTTGAGGCATAGCGAATGCCACCGCGGGTGAAAAGGCAGGAAGTGCTGTGTAGGTGGAAATTGCGGCAGATTGACAGCAATTCCGTTCATCTGACCGTCATCTGCCGGCCCGGCGCGTGCGGGCTCCGTTCTGCTGCCTATTGCTCAAGCATCAGCTTGCCGCCGGCATACTCGAACCGCCGCAAGCGCGACAGATAGGACAGGCCGAGCAGGTTCTCGCTCAGCACGCCGTCGGGCAAAATCATCGCCTCGACGTCGCGCACTTCAAGTCCACCGATGTCGACGCTGGCGAGGCGGGCACGGGCGGCCTTGACGACGCCGTTCGCGGTGGTGACCGGAGCGTTGTAATCGCTGCGCGATGGGCGGATGCCAACCTGCGCGGCGGACGCCTCGGTCAGCGCGATCACCGAGGCGCCGGTATCGACCATGAAGCCGAGTCGGCGGCCATCGACGCGGCCGTCCGTCGAAAAATGACCGCGCGAATCCTTGGCAATGACGTGGCTGCGCCGGCCGGCATCCGCTGGCGGTTCGTAGGGCGACGGCGCCCGACCTTGCGTGGATGCAGCGGCGATCGTGGCGGGGATGTCGTCGGCGATCCATGCCATGTAGACACCGAGGCCTGTCAGGATGATCGCAAAGATCAGAATGTTACGCATACGCTCCGCACTCGCATCCTTGCATCCGGCCGCAACGACAGACAGCGGGACGAGGCCGCACCAACGGCTTTGCAGCCGCAGGCGCACCAAGGCCACCAATCTTGCTGAAAACGGTGAGCGAAGCGTTAACTCGATACGCCGTCATTGCGAGCGCAGCGACGCCGTTCTTCGAACGGCTATGCCTCGCAATGACGATTACGTGCCTCGCGGCTTCGCGCGACGCGTCGGCATTGCGTTTGCGGGATCGTCGGGCCAGGGATGCCGCGGATAGCGCCCCCGAAGATCCGCGCGTACGCCGGCGTAGCTGCCGCGCCAGAACCCCGGCAGATCGCGCGTCACCTGCACCGGCCGATGCGCCGGCGATAGCAGCTCGATGACAAGCGACGCCTTTCCCTGGGCGATCGTCGGATGCGCGTTGAGGCCGAACAATTCCTGCACGCGGATCGCAATGGTCGGCCCCTGCTCGGCTTCGTAATCGATCGCCACCTGCGATCCGGTGGGCGCTTCGAAATGCGTCGGCGCTTCGCGGTCGAGCCGCGCACGCAGGTCCCATGGCAGCAGCGCCATCACGGCGTCGGAGAGCTCTGAAGCGGATAACTGACTAAGCGACGTCTTGTCGTGCAGCGCCGGCTCAAGCCACGTCGCTCGCCCGGCCGCGAGCGCGCTGTCGGACAGGTCCGGCCACGCGTCGCCTTCTGCCTTGCGCAGGAACATCACCCGGTCGCGCCACTGCTGCAATGCCTTGGACCAGGGCAGCCGTGTCATGCCTGCCTGGGCAATGCCATCGGCGAGAACGCGTGCGGTGGCGCTGTCCGGCGAGAGCTGCATCGTCTGTTCGCCGAGCGTGATCGCCTGCAGCCTGCGCTTGCGACGCCCACGCAGCGACATCGACCCTGTGTCGAAAAGGATTTCGTCCTCGGCTTTGATCTCGGCTGCAAAACGCTGCTCGATCTCCGAAAGCGTGATCGGCGCCGCCAGCAGGACACGACTGTTCGCAGCGGCCCCGGTCAGTTCACCGACCGCAAGGAACGGGACGCGGGCGAGCGCGGACGCCTGGTCGATCGACGCACCGCGTCCATTCGCCAGCACGAACGATCCGTTGCCACGATTGCGCGCAACCCGATCCGGGAATGCCAGCGATAGAAGCACGCCGGTCGAAAGGTCGGCCGAACCTTGCGGCGCAGGTGAACTGCCGTTGCGAACCTGCCGAACCCATCGCTCCGCCTGCTGTCGCGCGGCAACCGCCCGCGGAGAACGGTCGCGACGCAGTTGATCAAGACGCGCATCGAGATCGACGCTGTCGCCACCGAGGCCGCGCTCGCTCAAGACGGCAGCGATCTGCGCGGCATCTGCCGCGTGTCCTTCCCGCTCGGCATCGACGATCATGCGCGCAAGCCGCGGCGGCAACGGCAGTGCGCGCAAACTCCTTCCCTCGGTTGTGATGCGCCCGTCGGCGTCGAGCGCTTCGAGCCCGTGCAGCAATGCTGCCGCTTCGCTCCATGCGGAAGCCGGCGGGGAATCGAGGAACGCGAGCTTCGTTGGATCGCTGACGCCCCATTGAGCAAGGTCGAGCACCAGCGACGACAGATCGCTGGCGAGGATCTCCGGCTGAGTAAAGGCGTCGAGGGAATTTGTTTGCGGCTCGTCCCACAACCGATAGCAGATACCGGGCTCGGTACGGCCCGCACGGCCCCGCCGCTGATCGACCGCCGCGCGCGAGGCGCGCACCGTCTCGAGCCGGGTCAGGCCAATGTCCGGCTCGTAGCGCGGCACGCGCGACAATCCGCAATCGACGACGATCCGCACGCCCTCGATCGTCAACGACGTTTCGGCGATCGATGTTGCCAGCACCACCTTGCGCATGCCGCCACGCGCCGGGGCAATGGCGCGGTCCTGCACCGACGCGTCAAGCGCGCCATAGAGCGCAACGATTTCGACCGACGGATCGTTGACGCGTTCGCGCAGCATCGTCTCGGTGCGGCGGATCTCGGCTGCGCCAGGCAGGAACGCCAGCACCGAGCCCGGATCCGCGCGGAGCACCATTGCGATCGTATCCGCCATCTGCCGCTCCAACGGCGCGTCTATTTTGCGGCCGACATAGCGCGTCTCGACCGGAAAGGCCCTGCCCTCGCTCTCGATCACCGGCGCGTCACCGAGCAATTTCGCCACGCGGGCGCCATCGAGCGTGGCCGACATCACCAGAATGCGCAGGTCCTCCCGCAGGCCGGTCTGCGCATCGTGGGCCAACGCCAGTCCAAGATCGGCATCGAGCGAGCGCTCGTGAAACTCGTCGAACAGGACTGCAGCGACCCCGGAGAGCTCCGGATCGTCGAGTATCTGGCGGGTGAAAATTCCCTCGGTGACAACTTCAATCCGCGTTGCGCGCGAAACTTTCGCGCCGAAGCGCACGCGATAGCCCACGGTTTCGCCGACCTTTTCGCCGAGCGTCAGCGCCATGCGCTCGGCACTCGCGCGGGCGGCGATCCGGCGCGGCTCAAGCACGATAATCTTGCCCGAGAGCCACGGCTCATCCAGCAACGCCAGCGGTACGCGCGTCGTCTTGCCTGCGCCGGGCGGCGCGACCAGAACGGCCGTGTTCGATGCGCTAAGCGTGCGTCCAAGCTCGCCAAGCACGCCATCGATCGGCAGCGGAGTGTCGAAGGCACGCGTCATGCACGAACTGCTCTGACTCGCCGCGCGGCACGATATGCTCTCTCCCCCCTTGTGGGGGAGAGCTGGAGAGGGGGGTAGCCACAGGCTCGGAGTTCGTGGTGCGCGATCGGGATCATGGGCT
This sequence comes from Bradyrhizobium sp. LHD-71, assembly GCF_031157255.1. Lineage (GTDB taxonomy): Bacteria > Pseudomonadota > Alphaproteobacteria > Rhizobiales > Xanthobacteraceae > P52-10. Next base: position 315,464 of record NZ_JAVIFX010000004.1, read on the forward strand.
CAGAGCCTGTGGCTACCCCCTAACCCTCACCCACAAGGGGGAAGGGAACACGCAGTATACGCGGCACGGCCGCGTCCCACGCTACCCCGCAACACGAACACTAGCGGGAAGAGGCGAACACTAGTGTCCCGAATCCGAAGTTCGCTATACTTTGCAGCGATCTCAGAGCGAACTTCGGATTTATGATTCTAGTGTCGTTTATGGATCAGAAATTCGCACGATGGACTCGCGGCAACGATGGTGCGAATTTCTGATCCACGACACTAGAGCAGCTGTTGCGGCCGGCCCACGCTGTCATAAGTGAAGCCGAGCTCGGCCATCTCATCGGGGCGATAAACGTTGCGCAGGTCGACGACCACCGGCCTCGCCATCTCTGCTTTCAGCCGCTTGAGATCGAGCGCGCGGAACTGCTCCCACTCGGTCACGATCACCAGTGCGTCCGCGGCCTTCGCGCAAGCGTAGGCGTCGTCGCAATATTGGATATTCGGCAGTTCGCCACGGGCCTGGTGCATGCTCTCGGGATCATAGGCGCGCACGGTTGCGCCCTGGTCGAGCAACGCGGTGATCAGGGGGATCGACGGCGCCTCACGCATGTCGTCGGTGTTCGGCTTGAAGGCAAGGCCCAGCACTGCGATGGTCTTGCTGCGCAGACTGCCGCCGAGCGCGGCCGCAACTTTCCGCGCCATCGCCCGCTTGCGCATTTCATTCACCGCCAGCACCGCCTCGACGATCCTGAGCGAGACATCATAATCGTGCGCGGTCTTCACCAGCGCGCGGGTATCCTTCGGAAAGCAGGAGCCCCCGAATCCGGGACCTGCATGCAGGAACTTGGCGCCGATGCGGTTGTCGAGCCCGATGCCGCGTGCGACCTCCTGCACGTCAGCGCCGGCGCGTTCGGCAAGATCGGCGATCTCGTTGATGAAGGTCACCTTGGTCGCCAGGAACGCGTTTGCCGCATATTTAATCAGCTCGGCGGTGCGCCGGCCGGTGTACATGATCGGGGCCTGGTTCAGGTAGAGCGGCCGGTAGATCTCGGCGACCACCTTGCGTCCGCGCTCGTCATCGGTACCGACCACGATCCGGTCCGGATGCTTGAAGTCGCGAATCGCCGCGCCCTCGCGCAGGAACTCCGGATTGGAAGCAACGACGACATCGGCAGCCGGATTGGTCTCGCGCATGATCCGTTCGACGTCGTCACCGGTGCCAACCGGCACGGTCGATTTGGTGATGACGACAGTAAAGCCCGCCAGCGCCCGCGCGATCTCGCGCGCCGCTGCATGGACATAGGTCAGATCCGCATGCCCGTCGCCGCGACGGGACGGCGTGCCGACGGCGATGAATACCGCGTCAGCCTCGCTGACCGGCCCCTTCAGTTCCGTGGTGAACGACAGCCGGTTGGCCTTCACGTTGGCCTCGACCAGCCGGTCCAGATCGGGCTCGAAGATCGGGATTTCGCCGCGCCTCAATGCCGCAATCTTGCTCTCGTCCTTGTCGACGCAAACCACCTGGTGACCAAAATCGGCGAAGCAGGCCCCGGAAACCAGCCCCACATAGCCCGTGCCGATCATTACAATACGCATCTCGTGCCCCAGTCGCCAAACATGGTTAACGCGCCTTAAGGCGCAGGCGCGTATTAGCAGACGGCTGGCCAGTGGCACAATCTTTGTAGGCGTAAGGGAGTGCGAAACCCATATGTTCGAGTATGGCGCGTGGTTGCACCGGAAAGGAACACGATGACCATGAACAGTACGGGGTCCGTTGACCACGTCGCCGCCGCAAACCGACTTGATTGGGTCGATTACGGCAAGGGCATCTGCATCATCATGGTGGTCATGATGCATTCGACGCTCGGCGTCGAGGCCGCGGCCGGCCAACAAGGCTTCATGCATGCGGTCGTCGAGTTCGCCAAGCCGTTCCGGATGCCGGACTTTTTCCTGATCTCAGGCCTGTTCCTCGCGCGCGTGATCGATCGCGACTGGCGCACCTATATCGACCGCAAGGTCGTTCACTTCGCTTACTTTTATGTCCTGTGGGTGACAATCCAGTTTGCCGTCAAGGCGCCAGCGTTCGCCGCCGAGCAAGGTGCGGCCTATGTCGCCAAAATGTATCTGTTCTCGTTCATCGAGCCGTTCGGCACGTTGTGGTTCATCTACCTGCTGCCGATCTTCTTCGTCGTCACGAAACTGACGCAGCGTGTTCCTCCTGCCGTCATCTGGGTTGTCGGCGCCGCGCTCGAGATTGCAACGATCCACACCGGCTGGACGGTGATCGACGAGTTCGCGTCCCGCTTTGTCTACTTCTATTCGGGCTACCTGCTCGCGAACTATGTCTTCAGTCTCGCTCGCGACGTGCAAAGTCATGCCGTTGTCGCGCTGGTCGGCCTGGCCGTATGGGCGCTGGTCAACGGTGCCGCAACCTACACCGGCGTCTCCGACTGGCCGCTGATGTCGCTCGTCTTCGGTTTTGCCGGATGCGCCGCGATCATCGCCGTCAGCGCGCTGCTGGCGAAAATGCGCTGGCTCGACGCGATCCGCTATTGCGGCGAGCATTCGCTCGTCGTCTATCTCGCGTTCTTCCTGCCGATGGCCGCCTCGCGCATCCTGCTGCTGAAGACCGGCGTTATCAGCGACATCGGAACCGTCTCGCTGATCGTCACGATCTGCGGTGTCGCCGGCGCGATGGCGTGGTGGTGGGCGGCGCGCAACACGGCGTTCCGCTTCCTGTTCGACCGCCCCGCCGCGTTCTGGCTGACGCCGAAGCCGCGCGTCACGCTGCAGGCGGCCGAGTAGGCGAAAGCCTTCGCAGGCTGCTGTCACTTCCTGACAAAGCGGGCAAATTTCCGGCGGACATTTGCCCCGGGATGGGTGTCAATTTCGGGAGAAATCCCTAAATTGCCGCCATGCCGAAATCCCCTGCGAAACCCGCCGCCAAATCCCCAGCCCGTAAGCCCGCCGCCCCGGCCAAAGCCGCAGCGGTCGAGGTGAAAAAGGCGCCCGCAAAGACTGACGCAAGGCCTGCATCGGGGACGATGGCCGGCAAGCATGTCTTTCTGGTCGACGGCTCGTCGTACATCTTTCGTGCCTACCATGCGCTGCCACCGCTGAACCGCAAGTCCGACGGCCTGCAGGTCAATGCGGTGCTCGGCTTCTGCAACATGCTATGGAAGCTCCTGCGCGACATGCCGCCGGACAACCGGCCGACACATCTTGCGATTGTCTTCGACAAGTCCGAGGTCACGTTCCGCAACAAGCTCTATGCCGATTACAAGGCGCACCGGCCGCCGGCACCCGATGATCTGATCCCGCAATTTGCCTTCATCCGCGAGGCGGTGCGCGCCTTCGACCTGCCGTGCCTGGAACAGGACGGGTTCGAGGCGGATGATCTGATCGCCACCTATGTGCGCGAGGCTTGCGAGCTCGGCGGGACCGCAACCATCGTGTCGTCCGACAAGGATCTGATGCAACTCGTGACCGATTGCGTCGTGATGTACGACACCATGAAGGATCGCCGCATCGGCATAACGGAGGTGATCGAAAAGTTCGGCGTGCCGCCGGAGAAGGTGGTCGAGGTGCAGGCGCTGGCCGGCGACTCCGTCGACAACGTGCCGGGCGTACCCGGCATCGGCGTCAAGACCGCAGCCCAACTGATCACCGAGTATGGCGACCTCGATACGTTGCTGGCCAGAGCCGGCGAGATCAAGCAGCCGAAGCGGCGGCTCGCGCTGCTCGAGAACGCCGAAAAGGCACGTATTTCCCGCCAGCTCGTCCTGCTCGACGATCGCGTGAAGCTCGACGTACCGCTCGAGGACCTCGCCGTCCACGAGCCGGATGCACGAAAGCTGATCGCCTTCCTGAAGGCGATGGAATTCTCCACGCTGACCAAGCGCGTGGCCGAATATTCGCAGATCGATGCGGCCGACGTCGCGCCGCAAGAAAAATCGAAGAGTTCGTTTGCGCCGGCCGACATCCCCGAGGCATCTCCGTCGACACCCGCGTTCGGCGGCGAGCCGGATGCGCGAGCGAAGGGAACGTCTGGCGACCTGTTCGCAACACCGACGCCCGCCGCCAAGGCGAATGGCGCCGGCGCACATCTGACGCCGAAGGCGCTGGCCGAGGCGCGCGCTGCGGCCGTACGCGGGGCAAAATTCGATCGTTCGAAATACGCGATCGTCCGCAAGCTGGACGAGCTGAAGCAATGGATAGTCCGTGCGCAGGATCAGGGCACGCTGGTCATCGGCATCGAAACCAACGGCCCCGACCCGATGCAGGCAGAACTCTGCGGCATTTCGCTGGCCCTGAAGGACAACGAGGCCTGCTATGTGCCCCTGGCCCACAGACAGGCCGGCGACGGCACCGGCCTGTTCGCGGGCGGAATCGCTCCCGACCAGATCGCGCTCGAAGACGCGCTTGCAGCGCTCAAGCCGATGCTCGAGGACGCGTCGATTTTGAAAATCGGACACAATCTCAAGTTCGACCTGCTCGTGCTCGCCCAGCACGGCATCGACACGCGCACGATCGACGACATCATGCTGATCTCCTACGTACTCGATGCGGGACGCACGTCGCACGATCTCGATGCCTTGTCGGAAGACCTGCTCGGCCACACGCCGATTACGCAGGACGCAGTCACCGGCACGGGCAAGAACCGACTTTCGTTTGACCTCGTCACGATCGACAAGGCGGCGGAGTACGCGGCGCTCAATGCCGATGCAACGGTGCGGGTATGGCGCGTGCTGAAGCAGCGGCTGATCGCCGAGCGCGTCAACACGGTCTATGAGACACTGGAGCGCCCGCTGGTCCGCCCCCTGATGCGGATGGAGCGCCGCGGCATCTCGGTGGACCGGCAGACGCTCTCACGGCTCTCCGGCGACTTCGCCCAGTCGGCGGCAAGGCTCGAGGCCGAGATCCAGGAGATGGCCGGCGAGCCGATCAATCCGGGCAGCCCGAAGCAGCTCGGCGATATCATGTTCGGAAAGATGGGTCTGCCCGGAGGCGCCAAGACCAAGACCGGCGCATGGTCCACCTCTGCGCAGATCCTCGACGAGCTGGCGGAAGCCGGCCACGAATTTCCGAAGAAGATCCTCGAGTGGCGGCAGGTCACCAAGCTGAAGTCGACCTATACCGACTCGCTGCCGGGCTATATCAATCCGACCACCAAGCGCGTGCACACCTCCTACGCGCTTGCCTCGACCACGACGGGGCGGTTGTCCTCGAACGAGCCGAACCTGCAGAACATCCCGGTGCGCACCGAAGACGGTCGCAAGATCCGCAAGGCATTCGTCGCCACCCCCGGCCACAAGCTGGTGTCCGCCGACTATTCGCAGATCGAGCTGCGGCTGCTTGCGGAGATCGCAGACATTCCGTCATTGAAGCAGGCGTTCAACGACCGCCTCGACATTCACGCGATGACGGCATCGGAAATGTTCGGCGTGCCGATCAAGGACATGCCGGGAGAGGTGCGCCGCCGCGCCAAAGCGATCAACTTCGGCATCATCTACGGCATCTCTGCATTCGGCCTCGCCAACCAGCTCGGCATCCCGCGCGAGGAGGCGGCAGCGTATATCAAGAAGTACTTCGAGCGCTTTCCCGGCATTCGCGCCTACATGGACGAAACGCGCGAGTTCTGCCGCAAGCACGGCTATGTCGAGACCATATTCGGACGCAAGTGCCACTATCCCGACATCAAGGCCTCGAACCCATCGATCCGCTCCTTCAACGAGCGCGCGGCGATCAACGCGCGGCTGCAAGGTTCAGCCGCCGACATCATCCGCCGCGCCATGGTCCGCATGGAAGATGCGCTCGCCGCAAAGAAGCTTTCAGCACAGATGCTGCTGCAGGTGCATGACGAATTGATCTTCGAGGTGCCGGACGACGAGGTCGCGGCCACGCTGCCGGTCGTGCAGCACACCATGCAGGACGCGCCGTTCCCCGCCGTGATCCTTTCGGTGCCGCTGCAGGTCGATGCGCGCGCCGCCACCAACTGGGATGAGGCGCACTAGCATGGGCGACCTGTCTGCATTTCCGATCACCAGGCGCTGGCCGGCGAAGCATCCGGACCGGCTGCAGCTCTATTCGCTACCGACGCCGAACGGCGTGAAGGTGTCGATCGCGCTCGAAGAACTGGATCTGCCTTACGAGCCGCATCTCGTCGATATCGGCAAGAACGAGAGCTGGACCGAAGAATTCCTGTCGCTCAATCCGAACGGCAAGATCCCGGCGATCATCGATCCGAACGGCCCCGGCGGAAAGCCGCTCGGCCTGTTCGAATCCGGCGCGATCCTGCTTTATCTCGCCGAGAAGACCGGAAAGCTGCTGCCGGACGATCCGGCGCTCCGTTACGAGACCATCCAGTGGGTGTTCTTCCAGATGGCCTTCATCGGCCCGATGTTCGGACAGGTCGGCTACTTCCACAAGTTCGCCGGCCGCGAGATCGAAGACAAGCGCCCCCTCGAGCGCTACCGCGACGAGTCGAAGCGATTGCTCGGCGTCCTGGAAACCCGCCTGACCGGGCGACAATGGATCATGGGCGACCACTACACCATCGCCGACATTGCGACGTTCGGCTGGGTCCGCAACCTGATCGGCTTCTATGGTGCGCGCGAGCTGGTCGACTATGACAGGCTGAAAGCCGTGCCGGAATGGCTGGAGCGCGGCCTGGCGCGGCCGGCAGTTCAGCGCGGGCTCGACAGTCCGAAGCGGAAGTAGGCGAATAGCGGAAGTAAGCTAATAGTGAGTAGTGAATAGCGAACAGAAACGGACGCAACGACCCGATATTTGCTACTCACTACTTAGCACTCACTATTCGCCAAGATCGAAAGCCATGCCGTCCTCCTCCGCCCTGCTCGCCTTTGCTCTCGTCGCCTTCGCCATGGTGCTGACGCCGGGACCGAACATGATCTACCTCATCTCGCGATCGATCACGCAGGGGCGCACGGCCGGACTGATCTCGCTCGGCGGCGTCGCGATCGGCTTCGTCTTCTACATGCTGTGTGCGGCGTTCGGCATCACCGCGTTGCTGTTCGCCGTGCCCTATGCCTATGACGCATTGCGGCTCGCGGGCGCTGCGTATCTGCTTTACCTCGCCTGGCAGGCGGTGAAGCCGAACGGCCGCTCGCCGTTTCAGGTGCGCGAGCTGCAGGTCGATTCGCCGCGCAAGCTGTTCGCGATGGGGCTCTTGACCAACCTGCTCAATCCGAAGATCGCGATGCTCTACCTCGCCCTGCTGCCGCAATTCATCGATCCGGCGGCGGGCAGCGTCCTCACGCAATCGGTGGCGCTGGGCGTCACCCAGATCGCGATCAGCCTCACCGTGAATACGATGATCGCCATCGCGGCGGGGTCGATCGCCGGGTTTTTCGGCACGCGGCCGACCTGGCTCCTGCTGCAGCGATGGCTGATGGGCACGGTGCTCGCCGGCCTCGCGCTGCGGCTGGCGTTCGAGACGCGGCGGACCTGAAGTTATTCTGCATCTGTAGCCCGGATGAAGCGCAGCGAAATCCGGGGACAGGCGGCCAACAGTTCTAAGTCAGCTCCCGGATTACGCTACCGCTTCATCCGGGCTACACGCGACGCCACAAATCAATCCAGCTTCGCCTCCATCCCGCGCTTCACGGCCGGACGCGCCATCAGTTGCTCGTACCAGCGGCCGACATTGGGAAAATCGTCGAACGAGACCTTGTGGCGTTCGTGGCGCCACGCCCAGCCGAGAATGGCGAAGTCGGCGACCGAAATCTCGTCGGCGACGAACTCATGCTCGGCGAGCCGTGCGTTCAGCACGCCATAAAGCCTTCGCGTCTCGGCCATGTAGCGCGCGAGCCCGTAGCGGCGATCCTGCTCGTTCTCGAGCGCGATGAAGTGGTGCACCTGTCCCGGGATCGGCCCGAAGCCGCCCATTTGCCACATCAGCCATTCCAGAACCGGAATGCGCTTGCGCAGGTCGGCGGGAAGAAATTTGCCGGTCTTCTCGCCGAGATAGAGCAGGATGGCCCCGGATTCGAAAATGCTGACCGGCGCGCCGCCCGGCCCGTTTGGATCGACGATCGCAGGAATCTTGCCGTTCGGACTAAGCTTGAGGAAATCCGGCGCATGCTGCTCACCCTTGGTGATGTTGACCGGGTGGACCTTGTACGGCAGCCCCATCTCTTCAAGGGCGACGCTGATCTTGCGGCCGTTGGGCGTGTTCCAAGTATAAAAATCGATAGTCATCAGAAACCTTTATCGTCTGCGTTCGTAGATTGTATGGTGCCGTCCGTCATTATCAGTTCGTGCGCCCGTCTGTGGCCGCGACCTTCGACCGGGCGACACTAGTGCGCTGGATTTGACGTTCGTACCACCCTTGCCGCGAGTCCTGCGTACGAACGTCAAATCCATAAAGCGCACTAGTTTCATAAAGTTGCTAGTGTCCCTCTTGGTTCTAACGTTCGCAGACGAGGTCGCCGCAAAGTGATGCGAACGTTAGAACCGGGACACTAGGCCTGTTGACGGTGCGCGATCCACGCTGGAATGTCCACCACCGGGCCAGTAAGACTCGCCGCAAGCACGCACCAACGAGAGCCGCCCGTGTCCATCTCCGCCTCCCGCGCACGCCTCGCCAAGATCATCGCCAAGCGCTCGTTCGGCCGTGGCGAGATCACGCTCGCCTCCGGCCGCAAAAGCGACTTCTACTTCAACCTGAAGCCGACCATGCTGGATCCGGAGGGCGCGGCGCTGCTGGCCGAACTGACCTACGACGCGCTGAAGGACGATCAGGTCGATTATATCGGCGGCCTCGAGATGGGCGCAGTGCCGATCGCCGGCGCGATCGCACAACTGTCATGGCTCAAGGGCCATCCGATCGCAGCCTTCTTCGTGCGCAAGAAGCCGAAGGAGCACGGTGCAAAACTTCTCGTCGAAGGGCTGACTGGCGACGAAACGCTGCAGGGCAAGCGCATTGTCGTCGTCGAGGATGTGACGACGACCGGCGGATCGGCAATCAAGGCGGTGGACTCGGTGCGTGAGGCCGGGGGCAACGTCGTGCTCGTGTTCACGATGGTCGATCGCGAGGAAGGCGCCGATGACACTTTCAAGGCGGCCGGAGTTCCTTTCCGCGCGTTGTACAAGGCCAGCGAATTCCTGAAGGGCTGAGCCGAGGCTCCTCCGTCCTGCCCGCTCATCGCTCGTTTACCATCTTGCGTTACGCTGCGTACGTTCGATCGGGACCGCGCGCTTTTCGCTCGACGAACGGTATCGCGTTGAGTGGAGCAAGCGTTGCGTATCTGTCTGCAGTCATCGCGCATGCGGCGCCGCATGGCGCTCGCGCTTGCAATCGTCATTTTCGCGACCGTTGCCATGCGCCCCGCATCGGCAGGCTTCTTCGATTTCCTGTTCGGCACGCCAGACCACGCCGCTGAAGAAAAGGCCCGGTCTGCTGCGCAGCAGACCAATGGCTTCGCAAATTCAACCGGAGATCGGCCGACGCAGACGCCAATCGGCGGTGGTTATGCGCGTTCGACCGGCCACTGCGTTCGTCTGTGCGACGGCAAGCATTTCCCGCTGCATGGCCGCGGCGAGATGTCGCCTACAGCCATGTGTCGGGCGTTCTGCCCGGCAAGCGTCACAAAAGTGTTTTTTGGCAGCCAGATCGATCGCGCCATATCGATGGACGGCGAACGTTATTCCGAACTGGCAAATGCATTCGCCTATCGCAAGAAGCTGAGCAGCGACTGCACCTGCAACGGCCGCGAACCCGCAGGCCTTGCGCCAGTCGATTTCTCTCTCGACACGACGCTGCGTCCGGGCGACGTGGTCGCGACAACCACGGGGCTGTTTGCGTTTTCAGGCAGCCGGTCCGGCGGACCGGAGGCCGGCGATTTCACGCCGGTGGCGAATTATCCAGGTTTGACCGCTGCAACGCGCGCACGGCTCGGCGAAATGAAGATCGCACCGGTCGCGACCGAAGAAACCGAAGACTACACTGGCACCGTTCACTCGACGCCTTCGACGAGCCAGCCGCGGGCGTCGCTGAACTAGCCCTGGTGTGTCGAACGACAACGCGCACGATCCCGCAAGAACACAACAGGAACATCAGCTTCTCTTCGCGCGGGCTGACATCGACGCGTTTACTACGTTCGCAACGTTCTGATTCGGAACATCCGCCGTCGCATGATATTATTGCCTTTCAACATTGTTGCGTATCTGTGGAGTGCCCGATGGCCCCGCGTGCAAACTGGAAAGGCTATCTTCGCCTTTCGCTGGTGACCTGCCCCGTTGCGCTGTTTCCCGCGACGTCGGAATCCGAAAAAGTCAGCTTCAATCAGATCAACAAACGGACGGGCAACCGCATCAAGTATCAGCGGGTCGATGCCGAGACCGGCGAGGACGTCGACAACGAGGACATTATCAAGGGCTACAAGGTCGACGCTGACACGTATATCGAGGTCACCAAGGACGAGCTCGACAATATCGCACTGGAATCCAACCACACCATCGACATCGACCAGTTCGTGCCGCGTGACGAGATCGACGACCTCTATGTCGTGCGTCCCTATTACCTGGTGCCGGACGGCAAGGTTGGCCACGACGCCTACGCCGTCATTCGCGACACCGTCAAGGCGACCGACAAGGTTGCGCTGGCCCGCGTGGTGTTGACCAATCGCGAACACGTCATCGCGCTGGAAGCGCGCGACAAGGGCCTGGTGGGTCTGCTGCTGCGCTATCCCTACGAGGTGCGGCAGTCCGGCGAGTATTTCGACGGCATCCAGGACGTGAAGATCACCAAGGACATGCTGGATCTCGCCAAGCACATCGTCGACCAGAAGTCAGGTCACTTCGAGCCGGACAATTTCGAAGACCACTACGAGGCCGCGCTGATCGATTTGATCAATCAGAAGCGAGCGGGCCGTCCCGTGGCCAAGGCCAAGGTGAAGACGGAAGGCAACGTCATCAACCTGATGGACGCCTTGCGCCAGAGCCTGAAGGGACAGACTGCCACTGCAAGCGAGGCCGCCAGACAGCCGCCGCCGGCCAAGAAAGCCGGCAAGGCCAAGAAGCGCGTCGAAGGCCAGCGCGAGATGCTTTTTGCACTCGAAGGCAAGGGTCAGAAGGCCTCCGCGAAAGCTGAGACCAAGCGTGAAGCCGGCAAGCGGCCGGCGCGCGCGACGACGCGGCAGAAGCGCGCCGGTTGACGGCCGTGCCGGTCCGCAAGCTGATCGCCTTCGACGACGAGACGATGACAGCGCTGACCCAACTTGGCCGCGACCGTATGGCGACGATCCAGGAGCTTGCCGACGAAGCTTTCGCTGATCTTCTGAAGAAGCATGGCGTGCCGGTCGACCTGAAGGACGCTTTGAAGAAGAGCGCGGCGCAGTCGAAGCGAAAATCATAGCCGTGAGACCAGCGATCATAGCCGCTGGTCTTGCCTGAATTCTGTCCGGATGCGCCGTGGCGACCGAGAAGCTCACAACCTATCGCAAGAAGCGCGATTTCTCGAAAACCGCCGAACCGAGCGGCAAGGCGAAAGTCGCGCGATCTCCCCACCGGCGGTTCGTGATCCAGATGCACGACGCCACGCGTCTGCATTACGACTTTCGCCTCGAGTTCGACGGCGTCTTCAAATCCTGGGCCGTGACGCGCGGCCCTTCGCTCGATCCAAGCCAGAAGCGTCTCGCCGTCGAAACCGAAGATCACCCGCTCGACTACGGCGACTTCGAAGGCACGATCCCAAAGGGACAGTATGGCGGCGGTACGGTCGCGATCTGGGATCGCGGCTACTGGTATGCCGACGATGCCGAGAAAGGATTCGCCAAGGGCGACCTCAAATTCGCGCTGATGGGCGAGAAGCTCAAGGGTGAATGGGTGCTGGTGCGGATGAAAGGCGACCGCTTCGGCGGCAACCGGACCAACTGGCTCCTGATCAAGCACCGCGACGAATTCTCGAAGGCAGGCGACGACGAAGGCGCCCTCAAGGATGATCGATCCGTTGCCTCCGGCCGAAGGCTCGGCGATATCGCCGCGGGCAAGGGCAAGGCGCCGACGCCCTTCATGATGACGAAGCGAACGGCAGGCGCCGAAGCCATCTGGAACTCGAACAAGGGCCTCGCCGCAGAGATACGCGCGACCGGAACGCGCGCGGCGGCACCAAGGGCACGACCGGAGCGCGCTGCTGGAACGGCCACGACAGCACGCGCGCGGACAAACGGCGCAAACCGCGTACAGCCTGTCAAAGTCAGCGAACTGCCCGACTTCGTCGCGCCGCAGCTCTGCAGCAGCGCAGCACGCCCGCCGTCGACGGACGGCTGGGTCCATGAAATCAAGTTCGACGGCTATCGCATGCAGATGCGGATCGAGGACGGCGAGGTGTCGTTGAAAACCCGCAAGGCGCTCGACTGGACCGAGAAATTCTCCGCGATCGCCGGGGCTGCAAGCAGGCTGCCGGACGCGATTCTCGACGGCGAGATCGTCGCCCTCAACAGCAAGGGTGATCCCGACTTTCCCGCGATGCAGGCGGCGATGTCGGACGGCGACACTGACGAACTGATCTTCTTTGCGTTCGACCTCCTGTTTGCAGACGGCGAGGACCTGCGCCAGCTACCGCTGACGGATCGAAAGGAGCGTTTGCGCGTACTGCTTGGCAAGCATGCGCCGGCGAAGAACTCACCCCTTCGCTACGCTGTACACTTCGACGCGCCCGGCGACGATGTCATGGCGTCAGCCCGCGAGGCCGGGCTGGAAGGCATCATCTCGAAGCAGGCGCACGCGCCTTATCGCTCCGGCCGCAGCGGCGGATGGATCAAGAGCAAGGCTCGCCCCGGCCATGAGGTCGTGATCGGCGGCTGGAAGACGACAAACGGCAAATTCCGTTCGCTGATGGTCGGCGTGAACAACGGCAAGCACCTCACCTACACCGGCGTGGTCGGAACCGGCTACGGTGCCGAGACCATCAAGCGCATCCTGCCGGCGCTGCAGGCCGCGGCTGCATCAAAGAGCCCTTTCAGCGGCAAGGGCGCGCCGCCCGGCGGGCGCGACGTGCACTGGGTGAAGCCGGAACTGGTCGCCGAGATCGAGTTCGCCGGCTGGTCCCACGATGGCATCGTGCGGCAGGCCGCGTTCAAAGGCCTGCGGCAGGACAAGCCGGCAAACGAGGTGCGCGCCGATATCACCTATGCCGATCCTCCATTGCTTGACGCAAGCGCCGATCGCGCGAAGGCCGCCCGCATCGCCGCACGAAGAGAGCGATACGGCGCGGCCGCCCGCGGCTCCTCGCGGACGACGACCGCGGTGGTGATGGGCGTGACCATCTCCAAGCCGGACAAGGCGCTATGGCCAAAGGATGAGAACGATGAGCCGATCACCAAGCGCGATCTGGCCGATTATTTCGAGACCGTCGGTTCGACACTGATCGCGTATGTGAGAGGACGGCCCTGCTCGATCGTGCGCGCGCCGGATGGCATCGCCGGACAGACGTTCTTTCAGCGCCATGCATCGCCCGGTACATCGGATCTACTCAGCGAGGTCAAGGTTTCCGGCGACCGAAAGCCGTATCTGCAGGTCGATCGCATCGAAGGGTTGATCGCGATCGCGCAGTCCGGCGGCATCGAGCTTCATCCATGGAACTGCGCGCCGAACCAGGTCGATGTTCCGGGGCGGCTGGTCTTCGATATCGATCCGGCCCCTGGCATCGCGTTCGAATCCATCATCGAGGCCGCGAAGGAGTTGCGCGAACGCCTGGCGGCGGTCGGCCTGACAGGCTTTTGCAAGACGACCGGCGGCAAGGGCCTGCACGTGGTGACGCCGCTGTCGCACGCCAAGCGCGACAGCGTGACGTGGCCCGAGGCCAAGACGTTCGCCCGGCAGATTTGCAGCCAGATGGCGGATGACAGTCCCGACCGATACCTCATCAACATGTCGAAGCAGCAGCGTCGAGGCCGGATCTTCCTCGACTATCTGCGCAACGACACCAAATCGACCGCAGTCGCGCTGCTCTCAGCCCGTGCCCGCGCCGGCGCGACAGTGTCGATGGCTATCACCTGGGCGCAGGTGAAGCCCGGCCTCGATCCGGCAAAATTCACCATCAGGACCGTGCCGGGCTTGCTCAGACGGAGCAAAGCATGGGCCGGCTATGACGAGGCCGCGGGCTCGCTGAAAGCGGCTATTGCCAAAAGCACCGTCTAGGTCGTGGATCAGAAATTCGCGCCATCGTTGCCGCGAGTCCATCGTGCGAATTTCTGATCCATAGACGACACTAGAATCATAAACTTGCTAGTATCCTGATCGAATCCGAAGTTCGCTCTGAACTCGCTGCAAAGTATGGCGAACTTCGGATTCGGGACACTAGAAGACATTGACGCAGACTCAGCGGCCCTTGAAGTTGGCCGCCCGTCGTTCGATGAACGACTGAATGCCTTCCTTCGCGTCCTCCGTGCCCATCACGCGCTCGCGAATCTTTGGAATGTAGACGATCGCCGCCTCTTCACCGGCCTCGATATAGGCCAACGCGGCTTCCTTGGTCACCTGAATGCCAAGCGGGGCGTTCTTCGCGATCAGGCCCGCGATCTCCATTGCGCGCGCGGTCTGCTGGCCGGCGGGAACGACCTCCTGCACCAGACCGATCTTGTGCGCTCGCTCCGCGCCGAATTCGTCACACAAGAAGAGGTGGTACATCGCATCGCCCCATCCCGTGCGGGTGAGAAAGCGGAAGTGCGCTCCGCCCAGCGGCGCGATGCCGCGTTTCGATTCCATTTGGCAGAAGCGGCTCGAATCCGCGGCAATCACGATATCGCCTGCCAGCATCATCTCAATGCCGATGGTGAAGACGATTCCCTGAACCGCTGTCACGACCGGCTTACGGCAGCGTTTGGTCAGACCGAACGGATCGACGTTGCCTTCGACGCGCTTGCGCGGCTTCGCGTTGGGACCGAAGAACTTCGGCATATCGAGCCCGGCAGTGAAATGGTCGCCCTCGGCACACAGAACGCCGACCCGGTAATCGTCGGTCCGGTCGAGAAGCGTGAACGCATCCGAAAGCTGTTCCATCATCTCCGGGCTGAATGAATTCCGCTTCGCGACGTTATCGATGACGATCTTCAGCACATGGCCATGAGCCTCGTAGCGGATCCGCCCCTCGGGTGTCGGCGCATCGATCATTGGCTGTCCTCCCCGTTGCTTGTTCGCCGTCGGCGGAATGCTGGTTCCAGGCCGCCGCGGCATGCTAAATGACGATCATCATCCAGATATCAGCATGATGGCCATCATGCTGATCGTCAAGCGCGAATTTGGGAGAACTGGTGATGGGTCATTCGCAGGCGGACAAGGCACGCAGCCGGCAACGGATTCTGGCGACTGCTTCACGGCAAATCCGCGAGGACGGGCTGCAAAGCCTGAGTATCGCGCGGCTGATGAAATCTGCGAACCTGACTCATGGCGGCTTTTACTGTCATTTCGCCAATCGCGATGTCCTGGTCACCGAAGCGCTTGCCGAAGCATTGCGCGACGGCTCAAAATCCGCGCACAAAGCTGGTGGAGATCGTTCACTGCGTGCAATCGCACGCAGCTATCTCAGCCGGGCCCATCGCGATATACCCGCAAACGGCTGTGCGATCGCTTCTCTTGGCGGCGAAGCGGCACGCGAGAACGGCGACGCCCGCGCGGTCATGACCGCTCACATCACGCGCTTCTTCGAAGCGATCGAGGAGGCCGTCGACGGCCATCCGGCGGCGCACGAACGCGCGCTTGCCATCGTCAGCATGATGGTCGGCGCACTAACGCTGTCGCGCGTCGCCGACAATGCCGTCCTGTCGGACGAGATCCTGCGCGCGGCGCGGCAGGCCGCGCTCGCGCTCGGCGAGCCCGGCCAGACGCCTGCTCTCTAGGGAATCAGCAGCACCCTTCCGACCGCCTTGCGACTTTCGATATAGGCGTGCGCGCTCGCTGCTTCCGACAGCGGAAACGTCTTGTCGATGATGACCTTCAGTTCGCCCTTCGCAACATCGTTCATCAGCCGCTGGATGTTGTTGTAGGCGCGATCGGTCGCGATTTCCGCACCGAGAAAGACGCCGGACAGCGAGCGGTTGCCGCTCATCAGGCTTTGCACGTCGACGGTCATCGGCTCGCGGCCGGCGCGCCCGACCATCGATACGCGGCCGCGATAGGCAAGCGACAGGATGCTGCCCTGCAGGGTCGAACCGCCGACGGAATCGACAACCAGGTTCACGCCCTTCTTGTCGGTCAGCCGCATCACCGCCTCGACGACGTCTTCCTTCTTGTAGTTGATACCGTGATCGAGTCCGAGCGACTTGAGAGCCAGCAGGCGATCGTCACTGGATGCGGTCGCAAGCACGCGCGCGCCTGCGCGCTTGGCGAGCTGAATGGCAGCAACGCCGACCCCGCTCGCGCCGGCCTGCACCAGCACCGTCTCGCCGGCCTTCAGCCGTCCGAATTCGAACAGACAGTCATCGGCGGTGCCGAATGTCACCGGCACTACGGACGCGAGCTTCACATCGAGACCGTCTGGAATAATCCAGCACGCGCGCGCCGGTACGGCCCGCAACTCGGCGTGCGAACCATATGCATTCGAGGTTGCGACCTTCTGACCAACCTTCAGCGTCGTGACTTCCGAGCCGACTTCGATAATCGTGCCGGCAGCCTGGTAACCGACGATGTGCGGGGTCGATGCCATCGCTCCGCGAAAGCGGTTCAACGTATCGCCGCCCTCGATGCTCACCGCTTCGACGCGGATGACGACACCCTTCGGGTGACATTTCGGATCCGGCACATCATCGTATTTGAGAACCTCGGGACCGCCGTTCTGATAATACACCGCTGCTTTCATCGCTTACTCCCCTGACGCTTTGGTTCGTGGCCGGCGGAGCGAACAGCGCGCGGCCGAACAACAACGCCGATGCCTTGACGTCGGGGTGACGATAGCAGCTTCAAAAGCGGCGGACAAAAGCACGGTTCGCGTTCCTATCCCCTCCTTGAGCTTGAAGAAGCGGTTGCGCCAACGGCCAGCGCCTTCAAGCCTTGTTGATCGACACGCCGCCATCGACCAAAAGCGCGGTGCCGGTCACAAAGCTTGATGCGTCAGAGGCGAGATAGAGCGCAGAACGCGCAATTTCGTCCGGCGAAGCCACGCGCTTGAGCGCATGCAGGCCCTCCACGAATGACCACGCTTCCGCGGTGCTGCTCATTTCCCGCGCCATCGGCGTGTCGGTGCCGCCGGGGAGCAGCGCGTTGACCCTTATGTGCTTCGGGCCGAGTTCCGACGCGAGCACCTGTGTCATGCCGATCAGACCTGATTTGCTCGCCGCATAGGCGACCGTACCAGGAAACCCCGCGGTGTAGCCGACGAACGTCGACGTGAAGATCAACGATCCACCGCCCCGCTTCAGCATCGCAGGAATCTGCTGCTTGGCGCCGAGAAACGCACTCGTGAGATTCACGTCGAGGGTGCGCGACCAGTTCTCCCGCGACATGGTGGTGATATCGCCAAGCTCGCCAGTGGTTCCGGCATTGTTGAAGGCGACGTCCAACCCGCCGAATCTGTCTTGGGCGAGATCAACGAGGGCTTTCGCAAACGCTTCGTCGGCGACATCACCAGCCAGCGCAACAGCACGCCCGCCAGCCGCATCAATCTCGTCGGTGAGGCGATCAAGTTCAACCCGGCGGCGCGCAGCAACGATCACGCTTGCGCCCTCCTGCGCAAACAGCTTCGCCGCAGCACGGCCGATCCCTGAACTCGCGCCGGTGACGAGAGCGACCTTGTTGGCAAGTGCAGACATGTGTGTCCCGTTTCAAAGGATTGAAGCGCGTCGCGATTTTCGCAACCGCTGCAAACTGCCGCGAGAGCTGTGCGTCAGCCACCCGATTTCAGGATCGGTGAAACAGACAGCAAAAAGGGCGGCTGAGACAGCCGCCCTTTTGCATCCAGGAAACGAGTGCGAGACTTATTCCGCTGCGAGCTTCACTTCGGGCGCCGCGGCGCGAACGTCGGCATCGACGTGGCTCTCATACTTGGCAAAGTTTTTCTGGAACATGGCCACAAGATTGCGCGCGGTCTTGTCGAAATCGACCTTATCGGCCCAGGTCTTCACCGGATCGAGCAAGTGCGGCTCGACGCCGGGCAGCGAGGTGGGCACAGCGAAGCCGAAATACCTGTCGGTGCGGAAATCGGCATTGCGCAGCGAGCCATTCAGCGCGGCGGTCAGAAGCGCGCGCGTCACCTTGATCGGCATGCGACGGCCGACGCCGTACTTGCCGCCGGTCCAGCCGGTGTTGACCAGCCAGCAATCGACGTTGTGCTCAGCAATCAGCTTGCGCAGCAGGTCGCCATATTCCGACGGATGCCGCGGCAGAAACGGCGAACCGAAGCAAGTGGAGAACTCGGGTTCCGGCTCGGTCACGCCACGCTCGGTGCCGGCGACTTTGGCGGTATAGCCCGACAGGAAGTGGTACATCGCCTGCGCAGGGGTGAGCTTGGCGATCGGCGGCATGACGCCGAATGCGTCGGCGGCGAGCATCACCAGGTTCTTCGGCTGGCCGGCACGACCGGTGCGCGACGCGTTCGGGATGTAATCCAGCGGATAGGCTGACCGCGTGTTCTCGGTCTTGGAACCGTCGTCGAAATCGACCACGCGGGTGATCGGATCGTACACGACGTTTTCCAGCACCGAGCCGAAGCGCTGGCTCGCCTCATAGATGGCGGGCTCGGCTTCCTTCGACAACTTGATGCACTTCGCGTAGCAGCCGCCCTCAAAATTGAAGACGCCATCCTTGCTCCAGCCGTGCTCGTCGTCGCCGATCAGCGTGCGGTTGGGGTCGGCCGAAAGCGTGGTCTTGCCGGTGCCGGACAGGCCGAAGAAGATCGCCGTGTCGCCTGCGTCGCCGACATTGGCCGAGCAGTGCATGGGCATCACGCCCTGTTCGGGCAGGTAGTAGTTGAGCGTGGTGAACACCGACTTCTTCATCTCGCCGGCGTACTGGCTGCCGCCGATCAGCACGATCTTGCGGGCAAAGTCGATCGCAACGACAGTCTCCGAGCGCACGCCGTGGCGGGCGGGATCGGCCTTGAAGCTCGGGAAATCGAGGATGGTGAGGTCCGGTACGAAGCTTGCGAGATCGCTCAGCTCAGGCCTGATCAGAAGCGTGCGGATGAACAGCGAGTGCCAGGCGAGCTCGGTGTAGACGCGAGTCTTGATGCGGAAGGCGGGATCGGCACCGCCATAAAGATCCTGGGCGTAGAGCGATTTGCCTTCGGCGTGCTTGATGAAGTCGTCGAGAAGGGTTTTGAACTGATCCGAGGTGATCGACTGGTTGCCGCCCCACCAAACAGTCTTTTCGGTGATGGCATCGCGCACCGTAAACTTGTCTTTCGGCGAACGGCCCGTATGCGTACCGGTCTCTGCCGTCAGTGCGCCTTCCGATGTGATCGTCGCTTCGCCTGCCCGAACCGCAAACTCATAGAGCACCGGTGCGCCGAGATTCCACTTCACCTCTTTCAGTTTTTTGAAGCCGAATTTCTCGGCGCCGAAGGCACCGTTGTGCACGCCCGTATTGTTCACGAAGTCTTCCTCCTCGAGCCCGCGAATTGCCTGCACGTTCGCCGCAAGCGCCTGTCGCGGGTGCCAGCTGACTATATCGGTCCGGCCTCAATCCGGCGATCTAATAGTGGCGAACGCATTAATTGCCAAGCTGATCCAGGTCAATTTGGTTGATTAGATGACATGCGCTGTGAGACTACCACGGCTGCATCGACGAAATCTTTCGCTTGACGGTATTTTTCGGCGGAACGCGGCGTTCCGCCGCGCTGCGCAACTGTCATATCGCTGCAGCGCACAACAGCACGTCGGTGCGCTTCAGCCTTTAGCTCTCGCTTCGCCCGCCAAAGCAACGAGCGTTTTGCGCAAAGAAAGTGCAGTCGTCACGCGCTCAGGAAACGGCAGACGCAAAGTCATATCGCCGAGCACTAGATCAGCGCCGTCAGGATCAAGACCGGTAATGCGCCATGCGCCGTCGCTGCCGCCCAGGAGCTTTGTCGCATAGAGTGCGTTCGCCTCCATGTGATCTTCGTTCATGTGCGCAACTGCGCTCGCCTCTGTCGCGAGCACCTCGTCTGCCCCACTGATGTCAGTTAGTACCTTTGCGCTCTCGAGCGTGACGATGCGACCAAATCCTGCGACGAGATGCACATCACGTATCGCGATCCTGAAGAACGCGAAGTCCGGAAAATCAACGAATGTCTCGGCGCTCGGGTGGCGCAGCAAGTAGCGCTGTCGAATCAGTTCGCGCGCCGCGTCATCGCCGACTTTCTCCGCCTGCCCCGCGATCATCACCCGCGCGCCTTCGAGCGGGTCGCCGGGACGTCGCTCATCGATCATCAGCGACACGCGCGCATCGGCAAGGATGTTCTTGGTGTGCAGCGCCAAGGCCGAGATCAACAGGACCGGCGAGCCGTCCGGCGCGGTCGCGACATTCACCAGCGAACAATAGGGATCGCCAGTACCCGGCACGAGGGTTGCGAGTGCGCCCTGTTTTCCGCTACGAATCAATGACTTGGACGTATGGATGGGGTCGAACTGCGCGGTGGGTTGCATCGTTTGGCGCCTGTGCTTAAAGGGGGCTCAAGAGGCTCGGCCGTGGCCATCAATTTGCAGCCGATAGAAACGCCATGGCCGGCCGGTTGTCCATCACCGCAGCGACGTCCGATTTGGAACCTATGGAAATCGCATGTGTTTTTGGCGCTCACCGTCACATTTCAGCCCAGCTTGCATTGCTGGCTGATACAATGTTCCCGGCTTGAAGGCGGGATCTCTGCATCGCGCACCGCCGGTCGCGGCGCCTTCCACTTCAGAAAGCAGGCTCATGCCCACAATCGCTCTCGTCGATGACGACCGTAACATCCTCACGTCTGTTTCGATTGCGTTGGAAGCCGAGGGTTATCGCATCATGACCTACACCGACGGCGCTTCCGCGCTCGACGGCTTTCGCGGGACGCCACCAGACCTTGCCATCCTCGATATCAAGATGCCGCGCATGGACGGCATGGAGACGCTACGCCGGCTGCGTCAGAAATCCGATCTGCCGGTGATCTTTCTCACGTCGAAAGACGAGGAGATCGACGAATTGTTCGGGCTGAAGATGGGCGCCGACGATTTCATCCGCAAACCGTTCTCGCAGCGGCTGCTGGTGGAGCGGGTCAAGGCGGTGCTCCGGCGCGTAACACCGAAGGATCCGAACGCGGCGCCGAAGGAAGCCGATCCGAAAGCACTCGAGCGCGGTCTGTTGCGGATGGATCCGGAACGTCACACCTGCACGTGGAAAAACGAGCCGGTCACATTGACGGTGACCGAGTTTCTAATCCTGCAGGCGCTGGCGACGCGCCCGGGCGTGGTGAAGAGCCGCAATGCGCTCATGGACGCGGCCTATGACGACCAAGTGTACGTCGATGACCGCACCATCGACAGCCACATCAAGCGGCTGCGCAAGAAGTTCAAGGCCGCTGATGACGATTTCGACATGATCGAGACGCTCTATGGGGTGGGCTATCGATTCAAGGAAACCTGATTCTAGGCATTCCCGCGGCGTTAACGACTGACGGCGGGTCTGTGCTGGGCTATGCTTGTGAAGCAGAACAAGCGGGCGTGCTGACCGTTGCTTGACCGACCAGTCCTTGAACGAAGCGCCAAACTCGAACGCGCTTCGCCTCCACGTGCGCCGCGCGCTGACGCCGGCGCGAACGGCCAGGCGCGCTCGCGTTTCGCAAATCTCAAGCTGCCATCCTGGCTGCGCCTGCCGGGCAGAGGCAGGTTGTCGCGCTGGTTGCGCCCGCCGGTCTGGATGCGGCGCGCCGGTCAGTATCTCTTCCGTCTGACGTTCTCGAGCCTCACGCGCCGCATTCTATCGCTCAATCTCGCCGGCCTGATCGCGCTCGTCGCCGGCGTGCTGTATCTCTCGCAGTTCCGTGCCGGCTTGATCGACGCGCAGGCGCAAAGCCTGCTCGTGCAGGGCGAGATCATCGCACGCGCGATCGCCGCCACAGGCACGACGGACTCCAATGGCATCACCATCGATCCCGAGCGGCTGCTGGATCTCAAACCCGGTGAAACCTACGGCCCTTCGGAAGACATTCTCTCCGGCCTCGACTTTCCGATCGACCCGACGCGCGTCGCGCCAGTGTTGCGTGGCCTGATTTCACCGACCAAGACGCGCGCACGCATCTACGACCGCGACGGCGTGCTGCTGCTCGACAGCCGCGATCAGTTCGCGCGCGGCGACGTCCTGCGCTTCGATCTGCCACCGCCACAACAGGGCAAGCCCGGAATAGCCGAACGGACGATGATCGCCATCCGTAACTGGCTCAATCGCGGTGACCTACCGCCCTACCGCGAACTCGGCCCGGAGAACGGCAAAGGCTATTACGAAGTCGCACAATCTCTGGCCGGTCAGAAGGCGGCCGCAGTGCGCGTCAACGATCGCGGCGAGGTGATCGTTTCGGTAGCCGTGCCGGTGCAGCGCTTCCGTGCGATCAACGGTTCGTTGATGCTGTCAACGCAGGGCGACGATATCGACCAGATGGTCACCGCCGAACGCATCGCTATTCTGCGCGTGTTCGGTGTCGCTGCCGCGGTGATGATCGTGCTGTCCATCCTGCTCGCCAGCACGATCGCAGGTCCGGTGAGCCGGCTTGCGGATGCCGCCGAGCATGTGCGCCGCCGCATCAAAACGCGCATCGAGATACCAGACTTCACCCGTCGCCGCGACGAGATCGGCCATTTGTCTGGCGCGCTGCGCGAGATGACCGATTCGCTTTACAACCGTATCGAGGCGATCGAACGCTTCGCCGCCGACGTCGCCCACGAACTGAAGAATCCGCTGACGTCGTTGCGTTCCGCGGTCGAAACGTTGCCGCTCGCGCGCACCGACGCCAGCCGCGCGCGGCTGCTCGCCGTTATCGAGCACGACGTGCGGCGGCTCGACCGGCTGATTTCAGACATTTCCGACGCGAGCCGGCTCGATGCCGAATTGCAGCGACAGGACGTGTCGCCGGTCGACATGCGACGGCTGCTCACCATGCTGGCGACCGTTTCGAATGAGACCAAGCACAACAACCACAACCACAACAACAATGTCACCGTGCAGGTGCGCTTCGAAGGCTCGAACTTCGACACCTTCGCCGTGCCGGGACACGATTCGCGCATCGGTCAGGTGATCTCGAACCTGCTGTCGAACGCCTGTTCGTTTTCGCCGGAAGGCGGCGTCGTGCGCGTCAACTGTCGGCGGATACGCAACGAGATCGAGATCATCATCGACGACGAAGGTTCAGGCATCCGCAGCGATGCGCTCGAGCGGATCTTCGAGCGCTTCTACACCGACCGCCCTCACCAGGGTTTTGGGCAGAACTCCGGTCTCGGACTGTCGATCTCCAAGCAGATCGTTGAAGCGCATGGCGGAAAGATCTGGGCGGAAAACCGGCTCGGCGATGCCGGGCCCGACGGCGAGGCGGCGGTGCTCGGGGCACGTTTCGTCGTTCGATTGCCAGCGATATGACACCGGGCGCGTCAGTGCACGCATCGGCGGTGCAGGCGGGCGACGTGGGCATCCTGATTCGCGGTCCCTCTGCCGCCGGCAAATCACGGCTGGCTTTCGATTTGATGCTTGCAGGACGGACCGGTCAGATTCCGCCGACTCGGCTGGTCGGCGATGATCGCATCCTGCTCAGCGCCGAGGATGGCCGGCTGATCGCGCGCCCGCCCACCGAGCTTGAGGGCCTGATCGAGGTTCGCGGCCTCGGCATCCGCCGCTGCGACTTTGTCACGCGGGCCGTCCTGGGGCTCGTGGTCGACCTTGCAGCCGCCGATGCTGCCCGTATGCCGGAACCTGAGGCGCTGACCGCGACCGTATATGGTATTAAAATACCTAGAATTCCGGTAGAGGCCGGGGCAAATGCTCTACCGCTGGTAGTCGCAGCGCTCCTGACGGATGCCGGGGGTGCGGCTTTTGGCCGATTGCTGGAAGGAAATTGGTAACCATATAAGCGCAACACTCGGCGTGGATTTGACCGCCGCCTTACGTATCCCAAGCGCCACAGCAGGGCTGGAAAGCGCAATCAGCCCCCTTGCACCCGTATTCCGGATGGTCAAGATGTCCGCCTTTCGTGCAGTGCACCCAAAAGCACGCACGAGGAGTTTTTGATGATTGGTCTCGTACTTGTGACCCACGGGCGCCTCGCCGACGAGTTCAAGGCAGCGCTTGAGCATGTGATGGGTCCGCAGAAGCAAATCGAATCCATTACGATCGGCGCGGACGACGATGCTGATCTCTGTCGCAGCGACATCATCGAAGCGGTGAAGCGTGTCGACAGTGGCGACGGGGTTGCGATCCTCACGGATATGTTCGGCGGCACGCCGTCCAATCTCGCAATCTCGTGTATGAGCCGGCCGAAGGTCGAAGTGCTTGCCGGCATCAATCTGCCGATGCTTGTGAAGCTCGCGAAGGTCCGCGACAATCGCCCCTTGCCTGAGGCCATTTCCGCGGCCCAGGAAGCCGGCCGCAAATACGTCACCATCGCCAGCCGCGTGCTTGCCGGCAAATGAGCGAGGCACCCGATGGCGGCGGACGCGCGACCGACAACGCGCCGTCATCAGGCGGAACCATCGTCCGGGAAATTCCCATCACCAACAAGCGTGGCCTGCATGCCCGCGCCTCGGCGAAGTTCGTGCAGATGGCCGAGCGCTTCAAGGCCGATATCACCGTGACGCGCAACAACGAGACCGTCGGCGGCAACTCGATCATGGGCCTGATGATGCTGTCCGCAGGACCAGGCTCCAGCGTGATCGTGTCGGCTACCGGTCCCGAGGCGCGCGAGGCGATCGAGGCACTGACGACGCTGGTGACCACCAAGTTCGGCGAGGACGAATAGTCAGGGCTCGGTGCTTTCGCTCGGCCATGGCCGTTTACCAGTATCCACCAGATGACCGCCGGGGCGCGGAAAGCCCTTTCCTGTTCCAAAGCGCCTGACTGGCCCCGCTTCTCCGGTTGCCGCGTTGCAGTGCGGGTGGTATCCCGCGCCCATGAGCGCCACGGCCGTCGCAAACATTCGCAATTTTTCCATCGTCGCGCACATCGACCATGGGAAATCGACGCTGGCCGACCGCCTGATCCAGCTGACGGGCGGGCTGTCCGATCGCGAAATGGCAGGCAAGGAGCAGGTGCTCGATTCAATGGATATCGAGCGCGAGCGCGGCATCACCATCAAGGCGCAGACGGTGCGGCTGAACTACAAAGCGAAGGACGGCAACACCTACGTCCTGAACCTGATCGACACGCCCGGTCACGTCGACTTCGCCTACGAGGTTTCGCGCTCACTCGCCGCCTGCGAGGGATCGCTGCTGGTGGTCGACGCGAGCCAGGGCGTCGAGGCGCAGACGCTCGCCAACGTCTATCAGGCGCTCGACAACAATCACGAGATCGTTCCGGTTCTGAACAAGATCGATCTGCCTGCCGCCGAACCCGACAAGGTGAAGCAGCAGATCGAGGACGTGATCGGTATCGATGCTTCCGATGCCGTGATGATCTCGGCCAAAACCGGCCTCGGCATCGATGACGTGCTCGAGGCGATCGTGCATCGTCTTCCGCCGCCGAAGGGCGACAAGACCGCAACGCTGAAGGCACTGCTGGTCGACAGCTGGTATGACGTCTATCTCGGCGTCGTCGTGCTGGTGCGGGTGGTGGATGGCGTGTTGAAGAAGGGCCAGCGCATCCGCATGATGGGCACGAACGCGGCCTATGAGGTCGAGCGCGTCGGCTACATCACGCCGAAGATGGTCAATGTGGATGAGCTCGCAACCGGCGAGATCGGCTTCATCACCGCGGCGATCAAGGAAGTGGCCGACACCCGCGTCGGCGATACGATCACTGACGATCGGCATCCGGTGACCAACCCCCTGCCCGGCTTCCGTCCGGCGATCCCGGTGGTGTTCTGCGGTCTGTTTCCGGCGGATGCCGCCGACTTCGAAACGCTGCGCGGCGCGATGGGTAAGCTGCGGCTGAACGATGCGAGCTTCACCTTCGAGATGGAGACATCCGCCGCGCTCGGCTTCGGCTTCCGCTGCGGCTTCCTCGGCCTGCTGCATCTTGAGATCATCCAGGAGCGGCTGTCGCGTGAGTTCAACCTTAACCTGATCGCGACCGCGCCATCGGTCATCTACAAAATGCGTCTCACGGACGGCACCGAGATCGAGATTCACAACCCGGTCGATATGCCCGACGTGGTCAAGATCGCCGAGATCGAGGAACCCTGGATCGAGGCAACGATTCTCACGCCCGACGAGTACCTCGGCAGCGTACTGAAGCTGTGCCAGGACCGGCGCGGCAATCAGAAAGAGCTCACCTATGTCGGCGCGCGTGCCATGGTGAAGTACGAATTGCCGCTGAACGAAGTCGTGTTCGATTTCTACGACCGTCTGAAATCCGTCTCGAAGGGCTACGCCTCGTTCGACTATCACCTGACCGACTACAAGGTAGCCGACCTGGTGAAGATGCAGATCCTCGTCAACGGCGAGCCCGTGGATGCGCTCGCCATGCTCGTGCATCGCACGCGCGCGGAAGGCCGCGGCAGGGCGATGGTCGAGAAGATGAAAGAACTGATCCCGCCGCACATGTTCCAGATTCCGATCCAGGCGGCGATCGGCGGCAAGGTTATCGCCCGCGAAACCGTGCGCGCACTGCGCAAGGACGTGACCGCGAAGTGCTACGGCGGCGACATCACCCGCAAGCGAAAACTTCTGGAGAAGCAGAAGGAAGGCAAGAAGAAGATGCGGCAGTTCGGCAAGGTCGACATCCCGCAGGAAGCCTTCATCGCCGCGCTGAAAGTGGATAGCTAGGCTGCCCGCTGCTGCGGCGAAACCTGCCGCCCAGGACAATGATCGCCGCGACAATGTCGAGCGCCGCGGCGATCAGCAGGGGCCATCGATATGACAGCGATACCTCGCGCAGGACGCCATAGAAGCTCGGTCCAAGCGCAGTCGTGAACTGAATGATGCTGGATGCAAATCCAAATATCGCGCCGAATGAAATCGCCCCGAATTCGCGCCGGACGATAATCGCCGAAAGAATCGAGACGTTGCCGACGGTCAGTCCGAAGATCACGCATGCGGCGATGACGGTCCATGTCGTTGGAGACAGCGCCAGCAAACCCAGCATCGTGGCGGCAAGCACAAGGACGATCGCAGAAAGCACACGCTGATCGACATCATCGACATACCGCGCAAGACCCATGCGACCGATCAGTGCCGCGATCGCCGTTGCTGACGCTGTCGTTGCCACCAGGGCCGGAGGCAGCACGGACGACAGGAACGCAACCTGATGGGTCAAGAAGCCAACCTGCACAAACATGGCGATGCCGAATGCAGCGGTAACCGTCCAGAGCGCCGGTGTCCTGGCGGCAGCACCGACCGTCCAGGCCTTCGATTGTTGCTTCATCGCGCTCGGTGCCGGCGCGCCGTCGGGAAAGAGACCCATCTCGCTCGGACTGCGCTTCAGTACAAGACCAGCGATCGGCAGCAGAATGCCGACGATCGTCACGGCAGCAACGATGGTCGTCGACGTCAGGCCGATCTGGGCAATGCTGAACAAAAGAACCGGCACGCCGGTGATGCCGCCTATGCTGGCCCCCAGCGAGGCGAGCGAAACCGCTCGACCTTGATACTTTTCGAACCACGGAGCGAGCATCGCCGCGATCGCGGCGGCGGATAACGAAGCCCAGCCGATTCCCATCACGGCAAACGCCGCATACGCCTCCACGAGTCGTTGCGACAGGCCGATGCCGAGAAGACCGGCGGCCATGGAGATAGCGCCCAGGACCACGATCGGCTTCGGACCAAAGCGGCCGATGATCTTGCCGACCGGCAGCATCAGCGCGGCGCTCACAAGGAGGAAGAGCGTGGCACCGGCAGAAATCTGGCCTAGCGGCCAGCCGCGCGTCTCAGAGAGGGCTATCAGATATACGCCGAGGCCGAACAGCCCAAGCGCATTGCCGAACATGTTGACGATCATGCATGCGACAACGATCCACCAACCATAAAAATGAGTCATTTCCGAATTTCGCCGCGTCACGTCCGAACGAGGATACCATCTAATCACAAGCCAACAGCGTGACAGTTCGATCTCCATCGAAGACTGAGTGCGGCGGCCGTAGTTCCGGTCCACCCGTAGCATGGAGCTCACATAGCGCAACGACATGCGAGATTTGCTCCGCCGAGCGGCCCGCGTGTTGCTGCGATCGTGACGCCACAAAGCCCTTTCTCTCTCGACACACATAGCCGCTGCCGGGTAGGCTGACGTCCGCGCGAGAGACAGGGCACACTGTCGCGGCGCGGGGAGGCGCGCAGATGAAACTCTCCTATGGCTGGGTCGTCGTCGGCGTCGGCGCACTCATGACCTGTATCGGCATGGGCGCGATGATGTCGCTCGCCGTCTTCCTGCAGCCGATCGCCGAAAGCACTGGCTGGTCGCGCGGCGGCGTGTCGGCGACGGCGACACTGAACTTTCTTTGCATGGGTGTCGCCGGCTTCCTGTGGGGCGCCGTGTCGGATCGATTCGGCACCCGCATCGTCGTGCTGGCGGGCGCTGTGCTGCTTGGAATCGGGCTCGTCGGCGCAAGCCAGGCGACGTCGTTATGGCAGTTTCAGCTCGTGTACGGCGTGCTGGTCGGCACTGCCGCGGGCAGCTTCTACGCGCCGATGGTGGCGGCGGCGAGCGGCTGGATCCAAACCCATCGGAGCCTCGCCGTGGCGCTGGTTTCGGCCGGCATGGGCGTCGCTCCGCTCACAGTGGCGCAGTTCGCGAGCTGGCTGAACCTCGCCTACGACTGGCGCAGCGCCATGCTGATCATCGGTATCTGCGCGTCCGCGATCCTGATGCCCGCGGCGCTTTTGGTGCGCCGTCCGCGCACGAATATCGCGCCCGGTGCTGCGGCAGGGATGGTCAGCGTCGCTCCCAGCGAGGTGCCGATGACCGCGACGCAGGCGCTGCGCACGCCGCAGTTCATCACGCTGGCGCTGGCGCATTTCGCCTGCTGCGCGTGCCACTCGGGGCCGATCTTCCACATGGTGACCTATGCGATGGTGTGCGGCATCGCGCCCATGGCCGCGGTCAGCATCTACGGCGTTGCGGGGCTGTCGGGCCTCGGTGGACGGCTTGCGTTCGGCGCTTTGGCGGATCGCATCGGCGCCAAGCCGGTGCTGGTCGGCGGCCTGCTCCTGCAGGCGCTTGCGGCCGCAGCCTACCTCGCAGTCGGCCAGCTTGGTGAGTTCTATGCATTGTCGGTGATCTTCGGTCTGGCTTACGGCGGCGTCATGCCGCTCTACGCGATCCTGGTGCGCGAATATTTCGGCGAGAAGATCATGGGCACCATGTTCGGCGCAGTCTCGATGACCGCAAGCCTCGGCATGGCACTTGGACCGTGGGCCGGCGGCATGGTGTTCGACGCGTTCAACAGCTACCTCTGGCTCTACGTCGGCTCGTTCAGCATCGGCCTCGCCGCCGTCGCGGTGGCGCTGGCGTTCCCGACCACGGTGCACAAGTCGCCACAGCCGGTGATGGCCTGACCCATGAACGAGCTTCGCCCCATCGATCTCGTCGCACGCGCACAGGCCCTGGCGCCGCTGATCACGCGCGAAGCCGACGAGATCGAGCGGACGCGACGTCTGACGCAACCGATCGTCTCCGCCCTGATCGACGGAGGGCTCTATCGTGCGCTGCTGCCGAAGACGCTCGGCGGCGCGGAAGCGCCCATCGAAACCTTCATGCAAATGCTCGAGGAGATCGCAAAGGCCGACGCGAGCACCGCGTGGTGCCTCGGCCAGTGCTCCGTCTGCGCGATGATTGCTGCCTATCTGGACGCAGATACGGCGCGCAAGGTCTTCGCTGCGCCGAACGATATCCTCGCCTGGGGCTCGGTCGGCGGCGAGGTGCAAGCCGTGCCCGGCGGTTATCGCGCTACCGGACGCTGGGAGTTCGCCAGCGGCGTGCGCCAGGCGAGCTGGCTCGGCGCACATGTCCATATCGTCGAAGCGGATGGCACCAGGCGACTCGGCACGAACGGCGCCCCGGTCGTCCGCACCATTCTGTTTCCCGTATCAAGCGCTGCGTTGCACGACGTCTGGAACGTCGTCGGCCTGAAAGGCACGGGCACTGACAGCTATTCAGTGGACGGACTGTTCATCCCCGAGGCCTTCGCCGCGCCGCGGGACGAAGCACCCGGCCGGCGCGAGACCGGCCCGCTGTACCGCCTGCCAACGATGTATGCGTACGGCCTCGGATTTGGCGCCGTCGCGCTCGGGGTCGCCCGGGCGACACTCGATGCCGCGGTCGCTCTTGCGCGAGGCAAGCAATCCTTCGGCTTGAATCCGATGCGCGACAGCACCGCCGTGCAAGCCTCGATTGGCCGCGCCGAGGCGCAGCTGCGCTCCGCCCGCGCATATCTTTACGCCACGGCCGCCGACGTGTGGCGGGATCTGACCGACCGATCAGACGAATTGAGCGAGCAGCAACGGCTCGCGTTGCGCCTTGCGGCGACATGGACCATTCATCAGGCGACCGCCGTGACCGATGCCGCATACCATATGGCCGGCTCCACCGCCGTGCTCAGCAAATACCCGTTTGAGCGACGTTTCCGCGACATGCACGCGATCGCGCAGCAGCTGCAGGCGCGTGACGCACACTATGAGACTGTGGGGCTCGCGATTCTGACAGCGAAGCCGGACGCATCGGCGCCGCCTGGTGCATAGCTGCAAGAACGCTTCGCATTTGTGGCCATGCAGCCCGGCTGATAGCGTTTTCGTGGAACCAAGAAGCCAGAAAACGGGAGTGAGGACATGTTCAAGGGCGTCGATCACATCGTGGTGGCCGTGAAGGATATCGACGCGGCGGTCGGCCGTTACGAGACCGTGTACGGCACGAAGGTCAGCGAGCGGCGCGACAACGAGGCCGCCGGCATGAAGATGGCGTTCTTCCGCTTCGACGATTCTTATGTCGAACTGGTGTCCAACCTCGGCGATAAGGGACCGATCGCCAAGCGACTAACCGAACTCGGCGAGGGCGTGCATCTCGTCGCGATGAAGGTCGACGACCTCGAAAAGACCGTCGCAGAGCTGCGTGAAAAGGGCATTCGCCTTGTCGGCGATCCCGGCCCAGGCAACCCGATCAAGGGACAGGTCTTCGTGCACCCATCGGTGACGGGCGGAGTATTGACGCAATTGGTACAGCGCTAAGCGATCGACCTCGACTGGCAGATCAGGCGCGGTCGATCAGACCGCGCTCGATCGCCCGATCCCGATCGACGAACATCGCCATCGCTGTACGCATTCGTGCGAATCCGCGCTTCCTGTAGAACCCCTCCGTTCCGGGATTTGCGTACAGGATAATCTTCTTGTGTCCGGCGGAAAGCTCGACAAGCTTGTCGATGATGGCCGCACCCAGCCCATGCCCCTGAAGGCGCGGATGGACGGCAACGTCGCAGACATAGGAGCAATCAACACCGTCCGCGACGGCGCGGCCCGCGCCGACCAGCGTGCCTTCGTCGAACACGAAGCACTTAAACATGCTGTTGGAGAACGCGCGTTTCAGATCGTCCGGCTTTTTCTCGGCGAGCGGCGCAATGCGATAGAGTTCCGACAGTGTCGCCCAATCGATCGAATCCTGCTCAAGCAGCCATTGCATAGCGTCGAACCTTTCGGCTGGAACTCACACTTTCGGAGCTGCGGCAGATCGAACCCCCGGGCGCAGCACTCGCCCATAGCGTATCCCGGTCACGGTGCCTTGACGATGCCGAAGCGGTCAGAATGTGCGGCATTGTCCGCACGATCGATCAGCGGCAGGCGAAATAGCCCTTGACTGCGATCAGACCGTCATTTTGCTGCCGCAGACCGCTGCACGGTTAATGAAAACCTAAACCTGCATCAGCGCGTGCCGCAGCGTGGTTTAAATTTTGGAAACGCGGCTCTAGTTGAAAATGGCGATGCGTGTTCGTCCGGGTCCAATCTCTTGAACGAGAGAGAACAGCGTCGCGGCGTTGCGCGGATGTAGCCGCACGCAGCCGTGCGAGGCAGGACCGCCGAGCCGGCGGAGATCGGTGGTGCCGTGAATTGCATACCCCTTGTGGAAGAAGATCGAATACGGCATCGGCGAGTTGTAGTAGCGCCGCGAAAACCACGTTCGTGCGAGCCGCCGCGGACGGAAGGTGCCGCTCGGTGTGCCGAAACCACGCCGGCCAGTGGACACCGGCCACTGGTGACGCGTGACGCCGCTGACGGTCACATACATCGTCTGCGCCGACTTATCGATCTCGACCAGCATGGCCGCATATGATGGGCTTGCAGCGGAAAGAATACCGAGCAGGGCGAGCCCGAAGAGATGTGAACGAGGTTTACCGACGGTGCTTTGCATGACCTTTGCCAAGACTGTTTTTCACCCTCCCGTCAGGGACGCAACCATGGTGGCCGTGCATGCAGATTGTAAAGCCGGAGCGGCTGCGGCGATCCACACCGTACAGATTAGCCTTAATCCCGCTTGCGGAATCTCGCGCCAAAGCGAGAGATCGCGTATAGGAAATGCTCATGATCCATCGCATTCTCTTCACCGCGGTTCTTGCATTGCATCTTTCATCCTGGCTGGCGGACGCAGCGCTCGCGCAGGACAAGGGCACCCTGGAGCCAAAGCAACTACCGACACTGGCCAATCCAAGCGACCCGAAACTTGCCGCCAAGGAATTGTTCGGCCGCAAGTTGGCGCCGGCAAAACTGGCGATGCGCTCGATCGGATTTTACGCCAAGGGATGCATCGCCGGCGCTAAAGCGCTGCCGATCAATGGCAAGACCTGGCAGGTCATGCGGCTCTCCCGCAATCGCATGTACGGACATGCGGATCTGATCGCATTGCTCGAGCGGCTTGCCGCAAAAGTGCCGCAGGTGTCGAACTGGCCGGGCCTGCTGGTCGGCGACATCTCACAGGCGCGCGGCGGGCCGATGCTGACGGGGCATACAAGCCATCAGGTTGGGCTCGACGCCGACATCTGGCTGACGCCAATGCCGAAGCGCGAGCTGACGCGGCTCGAACGTGAGGAGATGTCGGCGACCAATGTCGTTGCGCCGAACAGGCTCGACATCAATCCGACCGTGTGGACGCCCGGCCACGTCGCCGTGATCAAAGCAGCGGCACAGGAGCCTGCCGTCGAACGCATCTTCGTCAATGCGGCGATCAAGAAGGCACTGTGCCGCGAAGCCGGAAACAGCGACCGAACGTGGCTCTCCAAGGTACGGCCGATGTACGGCCACGATTATCACTTTCACATCCGCATACGCTGTCCGGCCAGCAGCCGCGACTGCACACCTCAGGAACCGCCGAACGAGGGAGAGGCCTGTTCGGCCGACGACCTCGCCTACTGGTTCAGCGATGCCGTGCTTCATCCTAAGCCGCCGCCGACACCACCGAAACCGCGGCCGCCGATCACGCTGTCGCAGCTCCCGTCCGCCTGCAAGCAGGTGTTGCTGGCCCCGTAACTGGTGTCCAACCTCTGCTGTTCGCATTTGTCTGGCGGTGCTCGCCTGCAAACGTTAGAGCCAAGAGGCCCCTGACGATTTTATGAAGTCGACGTTGGCTCGTGCCGGCCTTGCGCACAAGCGGCCACCTGCTAGAATTAGGCTTGCGATCTCCGCACTCGCCGTAAGCCGGTGTGGATGGCCGGGACGACGCTCCCTCATCGATTGCTCGAACATGGTGGTGCGGCTTGCGCGATCAACTCGCGCGACGGCCACCTTCGTCTCGCCTTCCATTGGAGCGCCAAGTATGCCTGGCCAATTCACCCGACGTCTCGCAATGCTCGTTGTCGCCGTAGCGACGCTCACGACACCAGCCTTCGCGCAGGAAAAGTCGATCACGGTTTTTGCCGCTGCGTCGCTGAAGAGCGCGCTGGACGATATCAACGCAGCCTACACCGCCAAAACGGGCGTGAAGGTGGCGGCAAGCTATGCCGCAAGTTCGGCACTCGCGCGCCAGATCGAGCAAGGGGCACCGGCGGATGTGTTCGCCTCGGCCGATCTGGAATGGATGGACTACGCAATAAAGAAGCAGACAATCGACGAAGCGAGCCGCGTGAACCTGCTCGGCAACAAGATCGTGCTGATCGCACCAAAAGATTCCGCGGTCAGTGACGTTGCGATTGGCCAGGGCTTCGATCTCGCCGGACTCGCAGCAGATGGACGGATCGCCACCGGCGACGTGCAAGCCGTTCCGGTCGGCAAATACGCCAAAGCGGCGCTGGAGAGACTCGGATCGTGGACCGCAGCATCCGCGAAATTCGCCATGGCCGACAACGTCCGTGCGGCGCTGACGCTCGTCGCCCGCAATGAGGCCGCGCTCGGCATCGTCTATGAGACCGATGCAAAGGTCGAACCGGGCGTCAAGATCGTGGGCCGCTTCCCCACTGACTCGCATCCGCCCATCGTTTATCCGTTTGCCTCGACCACCAGAGCCGGGCCTGACGCTGCCGGCTACCTCGCGTTTCTGCGCTCAGCGGCAGGCAAGGCCGTGTTCGAGAGGTATGGCTTCACATTCCTCGTCCGGCCGGTTTCCTGACTTTCGAAAGTGTTCGAACTTTCCGATACGGCCTGGACTGCGATCACGCTGACGTTGCGGATCGCGGTTCTCGCGACGCTGGTGGCAACGCCGATCGGCATAGCGACCGCATGGCTTCTGGCGCGCAGGAATTTCCCTGGCAAGATGATCGTCGAGGCGCTGGTGCACCTGCCGCTGGTGTTGCCGCCGGTGGTGACCGGTTATCTCCTGTTGCTGACGTTTGGGCGACGCGGGGCGATCGGTTCGTTCCTGGCTGACACATTCGGCATCGTCCTGTCTTTCCGCTGGACCGGCGCCGCACTCGCCTGTGGCATCATGGCGTTCCCGCTGCTTGTGCGACCGATCCGGCTATCGTTCGAAGCCATCGACATTCGCCTTGAACAGGCGGCGACAACGCTCGGTGCCAATCCGTGGCGCGCGTTCGCGACCATCACATTGCCGCTGGCACTGCCCGGCATCATTGCCGGCATGGTGCTATGCTTCGCCAAAGCGATCGGCGAGTTCGGCGCGACCATCACCTTCGTCTCCAACATTCCGGGCGAAACGCAGACCATTGCATCTGCAGTTTACGCATTGATCCAGACGCCGGCGGGCGATCGGGAAGCGACGCAGCTCATTGTCGTTTCGATGATCCTCGCCTTTGGCGCACTTCTCGTCTCCGAATGGTTTGCGCGCCGGGCGGTTGCCCGGATGCGGGGAGACTGACGATGCTGCACGTCGATGTAACGAAAGCGCTTGGCGCGACAACCGTGGAAGCGGCATTCGACAGTGCCGGCGGCGTCACAGCCTTGTTCGGCCCGTCGGGCGCCGGCAAGACCTCACTGATCAACATGATTGCCGGACTGCTGAAGCCGGATCGCGGCCGGATCGAGCTCGACGGCGAGGCACTCGACGATACGGCGCAGCGTATCCATATCCCTGCGCACCGACGGCGCATCGGCTACGTGTTTCAGGACGCGCGGCTGTTTCCGCATCTCAGCGTCGAACAGAATCTCGACTACGGACGCCGCATGAACGGCTTGCCGTTCGATGCCGCAGAGCATGTGCGGATCGCGCAGCTGCTCGATCTCGAAGCGCTGAGGCAGCGCCGACCGGGCAGACTTTCCGGCGGCGAGAAGCAGCGGGTCGCGCTCGGCCGCGCATTGCTGTCGCGTCCCCGCCTGCTGCTGCTGGACGAACCGCTTGGGTCGCTCGACGACGAAAGGAAGGCGGAGATTCTTCCCTATCTGATGCGCCTGCGCGATCAGGCGGGCGTGCCCATGGTCTATGTCAGCCACGACGCCGACGAAGTCAGACGGCTGGCGACTCAGGTGATCCGCCTGCAGAACGGGACCATCGCGGCGCAAGGGGGCCTCGAGGTCTTGCCCCAGCCAAGGTCGTAGACTTCGCGACCGGCCGCTACAGCGACTCGACGAACGACTTCCACGCCGCGCGGAACCTGCGTTTCGCCAGCTCCCGGCCCTTCGGCGGTGGCGCCGCCGGCTCCTCGTCTTCGGGCAGGCGCAGGCCGACGACATTGACGCGACCACCACCGATCGAGCGGGCCACCAGTGTGATTTCGCCGATCGGCAGCGTATCGTCGATCCGGGGAGCGCGATCGAGATAGATGTCGAAGTAGTCGGCGAGCGTGAGCTCGGCCTGCTCCAGCACGACGGGAACGCCATACACCTCCGCGAGACTGCCGAGTGTGATTTCGCCCGGCACCATGAAGTCACCGAGCATGTGCGGGTCGACCGGTGCCGGCGTCGGCATGTCGACGAAGAAGCGGTCCAGCGCTTCGGCCTTCTCGGGCGGCGCGAGCAAGTAGACGTAGTCCCCGGCCAGGACCGGCTCGGCTTCGCTCGGCGTGAAGATCTGCTGGTCGCGGATGATCAGGGTCGGCTTCGACCAGGACGGGATCACCCGTCGTTTGAGAAACAGGCTGTTCTTGCGCACGCGATAGCCGACGAGCTCCTGCTCGAGCTGCCCCGGCAAATCGAGCTCCACCCGGCGCATCGTTCGCTCCGTGCGCGGCAGCGCAACGTTCAGGCGCCGCGCGGCCCAGGCGATCGTCCAGCCCTGCACCGAGAGCGACACCAGCACGACGACGAAGGCGATATCGAAATAGATCGTGCCGTTCGGCAGGTCGACCAGCAACGGGATCGAGGCCAGGAAGATCGCCACGGCCCCGCGCAGGCCGACCCACGAGATGAAGATCTTCTCGCGCCGAGGAAACGGAAACGGCGCAAGACACAGGAATACGGCGATCGGTCGCGCCACGAACATCAAGGCCAGCGCCACGGCCAGCGCCGGCAGGAACGTTGAGAGCAGCCTTTCAGGGGACACAAGCAGACCGAGCAGCACGAACATCACGATCTGCGCGAGCCAGGTGGCCGCGTCGAGAAAGACGACGACGGAGTTGTGCGCACGGGTCGGCCGGTTACCGATGACGATGCCGGCGAGATAGACGGCCAGAAAGCCGGAGCTGTGGGCGGTCTGGGCGATGCCGAAAATCACCACCGCCGCAGTCGCGACAAAGGGCGCGTGCAGGCCCTGCGGCAGCGCGACCCGGTTCAACCCGAGGACGACCAGTCGCCCGCAGACAATGCCGATGATGGTGCCGAGCCCCAGTTCGCGGGCAAATTGCAGCATCACATCCACGACCGTGCTGTGGCCGATCGATAGCAGCTCAACCAGCACCAGCGTGAGAAATATCGCGAACGGGTCGTTGGTCCCGGACTCGACCTCGAGCGTCGCGCCCACGCGTGGGCGCAGCCGCAGCCCGCGGCCGTGGATCAAAAGGAAGACCGCCGCGGCATCGGTCGAGCCGACAACGGCGCCGACAAGCAGCGCCTCGGTCCAGCTCATGCCGAGCGCGTATTTTGCGACCGGCGCCGTGATGACCGCCGTCAGCAGAACGCCGACGGTCGCCAGCACCGCCGAAGGCGCGACGACCGTCTGGATGCTGTTGAATTTGGTCTTCAACCCGCCATCGAACAGAATGAGCGCCAACGCGACGGAGCCGACCAGATAGGTCGATCGGACGTCGTCGAACCTGATTCCGCCGGGACCGGCTTCGCCTGCGAACACTCCGACGAACAGGAAGACCAGCAGCAACGGGGCGCCGAAACGCAGGGCGACCAGGCTCGACATGATGCCTGCCATCACCAGGATCGCTCCCAGAAGGATGGCAATGCTTACCGAATCAAGCGACGCCATATCATTTCCGCAATTGGACCCTCTATGCCTTCCTTATCGTCCGGGGCCTTCTGCGCCAACCCCGCATGCCATTGCCGCACCGCATAGGCCGAGGTCGGCGGTCCGCCGCCATCGCCTTGCCTGGCCATGGTCCTGCTTAGTCCGGCACTGTTTGGACGTGAGCGCGTCCGCCGACGTATAAAGACACGGGCCGTCCTCGAATCATTCCATGCGACGGCCGGCGATTGCGAACAGAGACGTTGTGGAGCCCCAACTTGAGGAAATCTACGAGTTCATCCGGATGGCCCTGCGCTCGGTCGGCGCGGAGGTGACGTCGCCCTGGTTCTACTTCCAGTTCGGGTTGATCCTGATCGGCGCAGGCATTGCCCATCTTGCGGCCGTATCACTGCGCAGCAGGGTGGACCTCACATCCGTCGCCATGGGCTGGCCGGCCGCCTTCCGCCTTGGCCTTCGCGTACTGGTCCGCGATGCGGGATTCGGCTTCTTTGCGGGGCTGATGGCGATGACGCGTGTCGCCATGGTGGCATCGACCTGGCCAAGCCGCAGCTATTTGCTGGTCGTGGCCGCGAACCTGGCTGCCGCATGGCTCCTGATCCGCCTCGCCACCAGCCTGATCCGCAACGACACCGCGGTAAAGCTCGTGTCGATCACGGCCTGGTGCGTCGCCGCCCTCAGTATCCTCGGGCTGCTCGACCAGGTCACCGCCGCGCTCGATTCCCTCGCCATCTCGTTCGGCGGCCACCGCCTTTCATTGCTGCTCGCGATCAAGGTCTCCGCGCTGCTTGCCTTCGCGCTATGGCTGGCGAACGTCGCCGGCAATTTCGTCGATGCGCGGATCTCCACCCTGAACGACCTGACGCCTTCGGTCCAGGCGCTGACCAGCAAGCTCGTCCGGATCCTGTTCATCTGTCTGGCGGTGGTGATCGTGCTGGCCGCGGCCGGCGTCGACCTCTCCGCGCTGGCAATCTTCTCCGGCGCGATCGGCGTCGGCATCGGCTTCGGCCTGCAGAAGATCGTCGGCAACTTCGTCAGCGGCGTAATCCTGCTCGCCGACAAGTCGGTGAAGCCCGGCGACATCGTCACGATCGGCGACAGCCATGGACAAGTCCGCGCCATGAACACGCGCTACATTTCCGTCACGGGCAATGACGGCCGGGAATTTCTGATTCCGAACGAGAAGCTTGTCACCGAGCGTGTCGTGAACTGGACCTATTACGATACCAATACACGCATCGATGTGACGTTCTCGACGAGCTACGAAGCTGATCCGCGCCGGATTTGCGAAATCGCCGCGCGGATCGCGAAGGCGACGCCGCGCGTCGCCACAGTCAAGCCGCCGACCTGCAGCATCGTCGAGTTCGGCGAGCATTCGATGCGCTTCTCGCTGTCGTTCTGGATCACCGACCCCGAGAAAGGCATGGGCAACGTGCGCAGCCAGGTGATGCTCGCGCTCTGGGAAACATTCCGGATCGAAGCTGCGGCGGACACCACCTATCCGATCCGCGACATCCGCATCGACGAGGCGCCTGCGGCCGCTCCGGCCGTCGAAGCGCATCTGCGCTGACTAGTGCGCTGGATTTGACGTTCGTGCCAGCATTTCCACGATTCCTGCGTACGAACGTCAAATCCAAAAAGCGCCAGCTTAGTGAAATCGCCAGTGCTCCTTATGTTTCCGAAGTTCGCATGAGAGTGTATCGCAACGGGATGCAAACTTCGGAAACGGAGCACTAGGACCGCCCATGCGTTTCACCGGCACACTCGTTCCGGCGACGCTGATACGTCGTTACAAGCGCTTTCTCGCTGACGTCGAGCTGGCCGACGGCAGCGTGACGACCGTTCACGTCGCCAATCCAGGCGCGATGATCGGCTTGCAGGCACCGGGCGCCCGCGTCTGGTTATCGCGCTCGTTGAACAAGGCGCGCAAGCTGCCGCTGTCCTGGGAGCTGGTCGAAGCCGACTTCGGGGCGGGCCTCGAACTCGCAGGGCTCAATACAGCGCATCCGAACGCGATCGTCGCCGAGGCGCTCGCCGCCGAGGCGATCCCGGAACTCAAAGGTTACGCAACCATCCGCCGCGAAGTGAAATACGGCAAGGCATCGCGGGTCGACTTTCTGCTCGAGGCGCCGGACAGACCGTCCTGCTATCTCGAAATCAAGAACGTGCATCTGATGCGGCAGCCTGGCATCGCCGAATTTCCGGACTCTGTTACCGCGCGCGGGGCGCGGCACCTGGACGAGCTGGCCGCCATGGCCGCGCTCGGCTTTCGCGCGGTCATGCTGTTTGTCATCCAGATCGGGTCGGCCAGCAGCTTTGCGCTGGCGCGCGATATCGACCCGGCCTACGGCGCGGCGTTCGACCGGGCCTGTGTGGCGGGCGTCGAGGCTTTCGCCTACAAATGCGTCCTTGGCGTCAATGAAATTGCCCTGGGAGGAGCCGTTCCAATCGCCAAATAGCCTCCCATTTGTCGATGACAGCCCCGACGGCGAAGGCGCTTGCGCTGGGGCGTCCATCGCTTAAATTAGGGACAACTCAGACTTGCAAACCGGCCCCAAGCCGGCATGACCCCCGTACCATCCGACATGAATTACATCGAAGCTGCCCAGGCCCCGCTCCGGAAAACCGGTCAGATCAAATTGCACGGCCCTGCGGCCTTTGCAGGCATGCGTAAGGCCGGCGCGCTCGTCGCCAAATGTCTCGACGTGCTCGTGGACGAGGTGAAGCCCGGCGTGCCCACCTCACGCATCGACGATGTAGTGCGCGATTTTGCGCTCAGCCACGGCGCCATCCCGGCCACCCTGATGTATCGCGGCTACCGCTATTCGACCTGCACCTCGATCAACCACGTGGTGTGCCACGGCATGCCCGGCGACCGGCCGCTGAAGGAAGGCGACATCGTCAATATCGACGTCACGTTCATCGTCGACGGCTGGCACGGCGATTCAAGCCGCATGTACGCGGTCGGCGAAATCGCCCGCAAGGCCGAACGGCTGATCGAAGTGACGCACGAGGCGATGATGCGCGGCATTGCCGCGGTGAAGCCCGGCGCGACCACGGGCGACATCGGCCACGCGATCCAGAGTTTTGTCGAGCCGCAGCAGATGAGCGTGGTTCGCGACTTCTGCGGGCATGGCCTCGGCCGCATGTTCCACGATGAGCCGAACATCATCCATGTCGGCCGGCCGGGCGAAGGCATTGTGCTGCGCCCGGGCATGTTCTTCACGATCGAGCCGATGATCAACCTCGGCAAGCCGCATGTGAAGATCCTGTCCGACGGCTGGACTGCCGTCACCCGCGACCGCTCGCTGTCGGCGCAGTTCGAGCACGCGGTCGGCGTCACCGACACCGGCGTGGAGATTTTCACGCTGTCACCGGGCAAGCTCGACATGCCGCCCTACCGCAAGGCGGCCTGACCCACCACTGCCCAGTTGCAAATATCTGCGGCTCGGTCATGCTTGGGACGCGCTCACGCGTCCCTCGAACTCATATGCCGCCGGAAACCGAAGACCAACCCGTTCTGTCGCAGGCTGTCGCTGAGCCCGCGCCGCACTATCACGGCCATCGTGAACGCCTTCGCGCGCGTTTCCGCAACGCCGGCGCCGATTCCTTGAGCGACTACGAGCTGCTCGAGATGGTGCTGTTTCGCGCCTTGCCACGACGCGACGTCAAGCCGCTTGCCAAGAAACTCATCGAAAGATTTGGCTCGTTCGCCGAAGCCGTGAACGCCCCGGCATCGAGGCTTGCGGAAATCGCAGGCCTCGGCGAATCCACGATCACCGAAATCATGCTGATAGCAGCGAGCGCGAACCGGGTCGCCAGGGGCCAGATCAAGGCACGAACAACTCTGGGCTCATGGTCGGCGGTCGTCGACTACTGCCGGACCGCGATGGCGTTTGCCGACAAGGAGCAGTTTCGCATCCTGTTCCTCGACAAGCGCAACCAGCTGATCGCCGACGAAGTACAACAGACCGGCACCGTCGACCACACCCCGGTCTATCCGCGCGAGGTGGTCAAACGCGCGCTCGAACTGTCGGCAACCGCCATCATCCTCGTCCACAACCATCCATCAGGCGACCCGACACCGTCGAACGCCGACATCCAGATGACGAAGCAGATCGTCGAGATCGCAGGCTCGCTCGGCATCTCCGTGCACGACCACATCATCGTCGGCAAGAATGGGCATGCGAGCTTGAAGGGACTAAGATTGATTTAGATGTTAGCCTGCTCGACGATCGCCCCACTCGCCTCCGTCCACCATGGGCCTCATGCGGCTCGCCAGGGCGCAAGCCGTGGAATCCAGCGCGGGACGTTGGCGCGGAAATCCTCGTACTGGGCGCCAAAGCTCTCAGCCAGCACCGGCTCCTCGTAGACCAGGACAAAGGCGTGGAACGCGAGCCACATGAGCCCGCCGTAAATCAAGAGACGCCAGTCGCCGAACAGTATCCCCTGGCCCAGGATGACCGCGACGACGGCGATGTAAATGGGATTGCGCACGTAGCGATAGAGCCCTGTCACCACCAGGTTCTGCGGCGGTGCGATCGGTGCCGGCGTGCCGAGCCCCTGCAGCGCAAAGCGCGCAAACGAGTCGATGAGCCCGGGCAGACCGGCGGCGATCAACAGCATCCCGACCGCGCGCGTCGCCTGTAGGTCGAAGAACGGCGGCCGAAACTCCCAATGCGTGATCGACCACGGGATGAGCCCCGCCAGGACGCTGGGCGCAACCGCAAAGAAGAGGGCAGAGCCCAATACCGCGATCGTTTTCCGCACTGGCACCTCCTTCCTGTCCTGTCGCAATGTTAATGCAGCCATGTCCGGTCAGCGCGCGGTTGAATCGCGACGGCCCTGCGAAAGCGTCTCGACCAGGCCCACTGTCCAGCACATCGGGCATCCGCGTAGCGCGACGATGGCGGCAATGCCCTCGCCCAAGGATAGCCAAGGGTGCGCGGTCTGGTGGACGATGGCCCAAGCGAGTAGCGCCGCCGCAACTGCGCCGCGCATCAGATGTGCGCCCAGGAACGCGCTCCCGAACATGCCGACTCCACGAAAGTAATTCATGTGCTCTCTCGTCCGTTGTCCTTTGTACCGAGCAGGTATTCGCGCACCAATGCGCGGGCGCGGCGCAGGCGGCTTTTGGCCGCTTCGCGCGTCACGCCGAGCCGCCCGGCGATTTCCCAAATCGTCAGATCTTCGAGATCTCGCAGCAGCAGCACTTCGCGATGGGACGGCGAAAGCGACTCGATCGCATTGACCAAGTCTATGCGCAACTCGTCCGGCGGGACCTTTGCGAGCTCGCGTGACTCTTCCCGGCTGGCGAGCTCCTCGACTCCGCGCATCAGCATCAGAGCCGGCAGCATGCAAAGGCGGGCGATGACGGTTAGCAGCCAGCCAGCAAGTGCGGCTGGACTGCGGATCGTGCCCACGCGCCGGTACACGACGATGAGTGCTTCTTGCACCACATCTTCGATAACCGAGGCGCGGTAGCAAAGGCGCCGGGCGTAGCGTCGAATGTCCGGCTGCAGCGCCACCAATAGCTGTGTCAGCGCGTGCCGGTCACCCGACTGTGCCGCGAGCAAGAGATCGTCTGATACGCGCGCCAAGGCAGTCACCCCTTCGGTAGCTCGCGCCCGGCGATGGCGCAGGCAGGGCAATAGCCGAACACACCGGTGACCAGCGTCACGACACCCGCGCCGCTGAGCAGAAGCCCGAGCGGCGAAGCGTGCAGCGCAACCACGCCGCAGACAAGCATCAGGCCCCCGCCGATCAGCCTGGTCGCGCGCTCCCACCCGCCAACGTTCTTCCTATACCACATGGTTCTGTGCTCCGGTTCGTGACGCGCCGCGATGGCGCATTCACCCAGACAAGAGGGCGCAAACCCGGCGCCGGGGTCGCGGCACAAAAAAAATTTGAGGGGGCGGCGGCGCTTCAGCAGGCTGGCGTGGGCGTCGGGCGCGGCCCTGGGCCGCCAAGGAACGCCGGCATCGGGTCGCCGGGGCTTGGACATCCGGATAAAGCCGGGCCGGCCGCTCGCTTACCGCACGACGATCCGGCGATCCTGAGACAGCGTCGCATGGGAGCGCCGATCAGACGCCCAACTGACGTTTTGCCGATCTTTGGATCTGCACCGATCCGCGAGGGGAACGGACGGGCAAACCCGGCACTGCAACTGGCGGCGCTCCCCAAGACCTCCTCACCTGCCAAAGCCGCCAGATATTGAGCGGAAGGAGGATGCCATGCAGAAAGATGACCGGCCCCAGCTCAAGGCCGAGCCCATATGCAAGAAACGCTACGTTGCTGAATAGCGCGGTTACGCGCAACGAGACCATATCGTCCATATAGAACGTGAGGACGACAAGACCTGACGCCAGGTAGCCGACCAGATCAACCCAATGCATGGCGCGCCTCATTCGTCATGAGGGTTCAGTCTTGCCGGCCGGTGAGCCGCGCGACGAGCGCACTGGTCACGCCTGCTGTCGAGCCCTGGCCCTTCTAACGCAGGCTGCAAATCGTCGCGTCCTCCGATCGGGTGATGCACGTGCGCGCTTCGCCCAAACGCTGAAAGACGCGCACCGCACGAACTCTGAAATGCGCCTTACTGGAGGCTTCGTTTCGCTGCGGCCGGTGCTATAGTGCGCAAAACCGATCAAAAAAGGG
The DNA here is from genome assembly GCF_031157255.1 of Bradyrhizobium sp. LHD-71. Classification (GTDB taxonomy): domain Bacteria; phylum Pseudomonadota; class Alphaproteobacteria; order Rhizobiales; family Xanthobacteraceae; genus P52-10. The sequence continues at coordinate 359,911 of NZ_JAVIFX010000004.1, forward strand.
GGGCTGCACATTGGCCGCACTCTTGCAGAACCACATCGCGGCGATCACGGGCGCCGGCTCAGGGATCGGCCGCGCGATCGCTGCTGGATTTGCCCGCGAAGGTGCGCAGGTGGTGGCGCTCGACATCAACGACAAGGCAGCATCCGAGACCGCGGCGGAGATCCGCGCGGCGGGCGGCAAGGCACAGAGCTTCGCGCTCGACGTCACCGATCACACGGCCTGCCGCACCATTGCCGCGCAGGTGCGCGACGACGTCGGCGCGATTTCGATCCTCGTCAACAACGCCGGCATCAACCGGCGCAACGCCTTCGTCGCGGACGCCGATACTGTAGTCAAGGACTGGCAGGACATTACCGCGATCAATCTCGACGGTGTGTTCAACGTGACGCACGCGTTCATCGCCCAGCTGCGCGCGAACAAGGGCCGCGTCATCAACATCGCTTCGATCCAGGCCTTCGTGCACGTGCGTACGCCCAGTTCGGTGGCCTATACGACTTCGAAACACGGGGTGCTCGGTTTCACCCGCGCGCTTGCCACCGAGCTCGGCAAGGACGGCGTCCGCGTCAACGCCATTGGTCCCGGGTTCATAGAGACACCGCTCAATGCGCAGGTGCGCGCCACAAATCCAGAGCTGGTAAAGACGTTCCTTGACCACACGCCACTCGGTCGCGCCGGCAAGCCGGAAGACCTGGTGGGGCCCGCGCTCTTTCTCGCTTCAGACTTGTCGGCGTACGTCACAGGCGCCATCGTCATGGCCGACGGCGGCTATCGTGCGATCTGAAGGAGCCTTCTGCTAGCGATATCCGGACTCCGCCGATCCTCGTAAGGTTCTGCCCTGGGGCTCAAGACAAGGAGGAGCCGTGAGCGAAGAAACGTTGCGGCGCTGGCGCCGGCTCGACGAGCCCGGCCTCGAGCTGATGCATCTGTCCAAGACGGCTGACGGAGTTCAGGTCACTTCCGATTTGATTCACGCCGGCGCAGACCCATTCGGTCTACGCTATTCATGGTCGCTCGACGGAAGCTGGCGAACCAAGTCGCTGCGCATATCGCTCAGGCGCGAAGGTCGGGATTTCACGTGCGACGTCGAACGGACTGGCGCTTCCTCCTGGTCGGTGGATGGACAGCCGCGCCCGGACTTGAGCGGCTGCATCGAGCTCGATCTCTCGGCTACCCCATTTTGCAATTCGCTTGCGATCCGGCATCTGGGCGCGACCGGCGAACTTGTCGTGGGCTTCATACAGCTTCCCGGATTGTCGATTACACCGTCGCTGCAGCGCTATGAAGCGATGGGGCCCAATCAGTGGCGTTTCGTCGATCTCGGCGCATCGAAGGGTTTCACAGCAATCCTGACCCTGGATTCCGAGAACCTGGTTCAGCGATACGAAGGGCTGTTCGAGGAAATCTCTGCCCCCTGAGCCGAGCGCAATCACAGGGCCTGAGACAAGCTTGATCAGGAACACCGGAGGTGGGCCGCACGCCCCGATTACGCCGTCATAGCCGCGCGCCAGCGCGTGTCGCGCGGCGAAGGCCGGCGATGCAGCCGGCGGTCGAGCAGGTCACGGGCCTTCACCGCCTCACCACCTTTCATGAAGGCGACGAGCAGCGTGTCTTCGACAATCTCACGCTGGGCGTGGCTGCCGCCGATGCGCACGACGTCAGCAGCGACCGGCTCGAGCAGGCGCGCGCAATCCACATACTTCTGCTCGGCAAAGGCCAGCATTGCACGGCAGACGGTCGGAAGCACCGCACCCGGCGCGAGCCGGCCTTCTGAAAGCCGCTTCTCGAGCTCCGCAATCCGCTGCGCGAGGGCCGCGTGGCTTCCTGTCGCAGCTGCGACCAGCGCCATGTGCATATCGGCGAACGGCACGCCGGCCTTCGGAAAGCTGCGCTCGGCATGAGCCGCGGCGTCGTCCCAGGTCTCTTTCGGCACGGCATGGCCGTAGGCCGCAAGCCGCCACAGCAACGAGGCGCCGTCGGTAACGGAATTGATCGGCGGCGCGGTTGTCACTTTCGGCTGGATCCGCTCGGCATAGATCGCGAGCGCGCGCTCCGGATTGCCTTTTTCCAGGGCGACGAGCGCCTGATGCCATGAAATATGGCCGTGCATCAGCCCCGAGCGATCGTAACTCGGCAGCCAGCCGGTGATCAGCTGGTCGGCGTGCTCTCCCGACCCATCCTCAAACATCGCATGCGCGAGCGCGTGGACCGCATTGGCGTTGGCCGATCGCCGCTCGAATGCCCGTTGGGTGATCTCGCGACCATGCCCGACATTGCCGTTCTCGGTGTGCGACCAGCCGAGATAGGTGAGGAAGAACCAGTCGTCGCCGTAGTGTCGGGCGTGGCGCTCGGCGAGGTCGACACGGGCCTGGTCGTGATCGGCCATGCCGGAGAATGCGAACAATCCGAACGCTCCCATCGGAAGCACGAAGACGAATGCGTCGCGGGGCCATTCCTCAAGATGCGCTAGCGCATTGGTGAGCGACCGCGCCGATCGGCCTTCCATGCCCAGCGCAAGCGTCTCGACATGGCTTTTTTCGCGCGCAGTGCCGCGACGGCCGACGAGCTCGCGCGCGAGCGCGGCCTCGGCTTGAGCCGTGCCCCCGTCCGCATGGATGAAGGCGATGCGCGCACGGGCGATGTGTGCCAGCGCAAAGTCCGGATCACTGGCGATTGCCGTTTCGAATGCCTCGACAGCGCCGGGCCAGGCGGCAAGCATCCGATCGACGCCGTCGCGATAAGCTGCCGCGGCGATCTCCGAAGAGGTCGAAAGCGGCGAACCATAACGATCATGACAGGCCATGAGGGCCTCCTGGACTCGACTCCGGAAAATGGTACCGATTTTCGGGTCGAATCAAGCCCTAAAAGTTACTCGCGAACGAGCAGCAGCGGGTCGGCCGAATCCGGCATACGTCGCCACTGTGCGTTGTCGTCGGCCTCGAAGCGCCAGATCTCGCGCTTGGCAGAGATCAGCAGAAGCTCACCGCGTTCGATCCGCCAGGTTGTCGGCGCGAAGGCCGCAAACGACGGATCGCAGCGCGGCTTGACGAACACCTGAAAGCTCTCGTCTCCGGCATCATTGTTGGTCAGGGTGACCGAACAGATCGCCTTGCCCGTGCCCCGCATCACGGACCAGTTGCCGATCATCTGATCGGTCGAGCGCGTGAGCGCCCGCGCCGCCGCGAGATTCTGCAGGATGAACACGCCTTCGCCCTGGCGCGTCCCTTCGTAGATGCCATTTTCGACTTCGGTCAGGTCGAGCACGGCCTCGCCCTTGCCGTCCTGCAGCCGCACGATATCGAGACCCTTGATCGCCCAGGACGCAATGGACTTCGTGAAAGGCAGCTGCTCGCCGCAACCCTTCTCGAGTTCGAGCTTCCTGCCACCCGGTGCATTGTCGTTCTTCAACGACAGCGCGCAGGTGCGATCACGGCCCGCCGTCGACAACTCCCATTCGCCGATCATCTCTTTCGTGAGGTCGACAGCATTCTGCGCGCTGGAAGGGCCGCCCGCGACAATCACCGCTGCAGCGAGCGCCAGCCCGCCAAATCTCAGACGACGACCATCGGCGCGGCGCAGCATCGTCAGCGGCCTTTTATCGGGGTCTCGGGGATCGGCGTCGGCGGCAACTTGCCGGCGAACCAGTCGCGGATGTTCTCCACCACGAGCTGGTCCATCGAGCCACGTGTCAGCACCGTGGCCGAGCCGATGTGCGGCAACAGCACGACATTCTGCATCGCGCGCAGTTCGTCCGGCACCACCGGCTCGTTGGCGAACACATCGAGCCCGGCGGCCAGAATATCGCCCTTCTTGAGCGCTGCGATCAGGGCCTCTTCGTCGACCACCGAACCGCGCGACATGTTGATGAGGACACCGTTCGGACCGAGCGCGTTGATCACCTCCGCGCTCACCAACTTGTTGGTCGCGGCCCCGCCGGGCGTCATGACCACCAGGGTGTCGACCGCCTTCGCCATATCGAGCAGTTTCGGGTAGTGGCGATAAAGCACGTTATCGGCGGGCCGGCGCGCGTGATAGACGACCGGCACCTTCATGGCGTCGAGGCGACGAGCGATGGCGCGGCCGATGCGTCCCATGCCAACCATGCCCACGGTGCGATCGCGCATCGAGCCTGCCGTGAGCGGATAGGGTTGATTGGCCCAAAGACCCGAGCGCACGTAGCGGTCGGCCTTCACGAACTCACGTACGGTGCAGATCAACAGCCCAAGCGCAGCGTCGGCGGTTTCTTCCGTCAGCACGTCCGGCGTATGGGTGACGACGATGTTGTGATCGCGCGCATAGTTGAAGTCCACGTGGTCGTAACCGACGCCGAAGGTGGAGATGATCTCCAGTTTTGGAAATTTCGACAGCATCGCCTGATCGACGCGGATGAGATCGGTCACGGCGATACCGCGAACGCGCTCGGCCATCGCGGCATTGATGCGGCCGAGGTCACGCTGGTTCTCGAACTGATGCAGCACGAACCCGTCCGAAAGTCCCCGGGTGACAATGGCCTTGGGAGGGCCGAACACCAGAATATCGGCTTTCTCGGTGGACGCGGAACTCGAAGCCATCAGCTTTCCTTTCCCAGCGCGCTTTCGTGCCAGCGGCGTAGCACAAGATGCGATATCAGTGACAGGCCCATGAAAATGACAATGCCGGCGGCCGAGAGCAACAGCAGGGCCGCAAACATGCGCGGAATATTCAGCCGGTAACCGGATTCGGCAATCCGGTAGGCCAGCCCGGAGCCGGCCCCTGCCGAGCCGGCGGCAATTTCGGCGACCACCGCGCCGATCAGCGACAAGCCACCGGCGATGCGCAGCCCGCCAAGGATATGCGGCAGCGCCGAAGGCAACTTGAGCTGCCACAGCGTCTGCTCGTTCGATGCGCCGTAAAGGGCAAACAGGTCCTTCAGGTTGCTATCGACGGAGTTGAGCCCAAGCGTCGTGTTCGCCAGGACCGGAAAGAACGCGACGATCCAGGCGCAGGCGACCACCGCGAGCTGTTGCGGCAAATAGATCAGGAGCAGCGGCGCGATCGCCACTACCGGCGTCACCTGCAGGATGATCGCGTAAGGATACAGTGAATATTCGACCAGCCGCGAGCGATTGAAGAGAAAGGCCATCGCGACGCCGCCCACGGCCGCGGCAATGAACCCTTCGAACGTGGTGGTCAGCGTCACCAGCAGCGACCCGCCAAGAATCTGCCAGTCCTGGACCAGCGTCTTGAACACCAGGATTGGACCGGGCAACTGGTATGGCGGGATATCGTTCAACCGGACGATCAGATCCCAGACCAGAAGACCGATCGCGAGCGTGACAACCGGTAGGCCAAAACGCAGCAGGTTGGCCGTACACTCCACGAAGCCCGATTCGTCGCGCGTCTGCATCATGCGGCCTTTGCGCTCGCGCGCGCGAGCGCGTCCGACACGCTGCGGCAGTGCGCGACATACGCGGTCGAGGTGCGAAACTCTTCACCCCGCGGTTCGGGCGCGTCGATCAAGAACTCGCTTGCGACGCGGCCCGGACGCGGCGTCATTACCACGACCCGCTGCGACAGATAGACCGACTCGAACACCGAATGCGTGACGAAGACGATCGTCCGCCGCAAGCGACGCCACAGCTCCAGCAAGTCGTTGTTCAGCCGAAAACGAGTGATCTCGTCGAGTGCGGCGAACGGCTCGTCCATCAACAGAATGTCGGGATCCGTGACCAGCGCGCGCGCCAGCGATACACGCATCTTCATGCCGCCAGAGAGCTCACGTGGATAGACGGCTGCGAAATCGGACAGGCCGACACTTTCCAGCACCTCGCCAATCCGTCCCGCAACCTCGGCGCGTGGACGGCGCAACAGACGCATCGGCAGATAAACATTATCCCACACCGTCGCCCACGGCATCAGCGTCGGCTCCTGAAATACGAAGCCGATCGATCGACGCGGCGTGGAACGCAGAGCCGCAGCCAGTTCGACATGGCCGGTTGTCGGTACGGTCAGCCCGGCGACAAGCCGCAGCGCGGTCGACTTGCCGCAACCCGACGACCCAAGCAGCGAGACGAACTCGCCCTGCCCGATCGTCAGATCCAGCGGTCCCAGCGCATGCACCCCGTTCGCAAAAGTCTTGGTGACGCCGCTCAGCCTGACCGCTGAGCCGGCGGAGTGTCCGGACGAAGATTGCATCGTTCAGTTCTTCGGCCGCAGGTTCACGCCCACGCCCTTGTTGACGAAACGCAAGGTGTAGCCCTTGCGGTAATCGATATCACGCTTGACGACGCCGGCCTTCACCATCTTGTCGAAGAAGCTTGCCATCCGCGCGTCGCTCATCGCACCAATGCCATCCTTCAGGGTGTCGCCGGAATCAACGATCCCATATTCCTTCATCTTCGCGACCGAGAAGGCGAGCAGTTCGTCGGTCATTTCGGGGTTCATCTGCTTGATCAGCGCGTTGGCCGCAGCATTGTCTCCGTAGATGTAGTTATACCAGCCGATTGCTGACGCATCGACGAAACGCTGCACGAGGTCGGGCTTGGTCTCCGCCAGCTCGCGGCGGGTTTCGATCAGCGTCGAGTAGCTGTTGAACCCATAGTCGGCGATCAGCACGATCGTCGGCTTGAAGCCGCCGGCTTTCTCGACGCTGAAGGGTTCGGATGACACGTAGCCCTGCATCGCGCTTTTCTTGTCGGCGAGGAACGGCTGCGGGTTGAAGGTGTAGGGTTTGACCTTGTTCTCGTCGAAGCCGTACTCCGATTTCAGCCACTGAAAGTAGCTGACGATGCCTTCCTTGGAGACGAACAGCGTCAGCGGCTTCAGGTCCTCCAGCTTCTTCACATTGGCTTCCGGATGCGCGAGCAGCACCTGCGGATCCTTCTGGAACATCGAGGCGACCGCGACGGTCGGAATGTTGTTGGCGACGGCATCGAATGTCTGCAGGGAATTGGCGGACATGAAGAAGTCGATCTTGCCCGAGATCATCAGGATGCGGTTGTTGACGTTCGGCCCGCCGGGAACAATCGTCACGTCGAGACCGTACTTCTTGTACGTGCCGTCAGCGACGGCCTGAAAGAAGCCGCCATGCTCCGCCTGGGCGACCCAGTTGGTACCGAAGGAAACCTTATCCAGCGTCTGCGCGGTCGCCGGCAACGTCAAGGCGGCCAGCAGGGCCAAAGCCGTTAACGTTCGCAGGATATTGACAATGCGCATGGTTGGACTCCGTCTGCCTTTGGGCGCAAATAGCCCTACCATCCCCGGGGACGACGACTGTTTGTGATTGCGGGGATTAAGTTAACCTTTTGCCGACGCTTGAAGCAACGCCATGGCCCGCAAGCACTCGCCTCATGACTGGACCGACCTCGACTTCGGCGCCCTTGCGTCGGGCGAGCCGGCGCATCTGATCGCGGTGCTACCGCTGGCAGCAACTGAGCAGCATGGACCGCATCTGCCGCTCGGCACCGACATCATGATCGGCGAGGCTTACCTGGCCCGCGTGCGCGAGATTTTGCCGCAGACCTCGCCGGCGCGTTTTCTACCGATCCAGCCGGTCGGCATCTCGACCGAACACATCGATTTTCCGGGCACGCTCACGCTCTCGAACGAGATGGCGTTGCAAAGCTGGCTCTCGATCGGCGACAGCGTCGCCCGCGCCGGCGTGCGCAAGCTGGTGATGGTGACAAGCCATGGGGGCAACAGCGCCGCCATGAGCCTGGTCGCGCAGGATCTCCGCGCACGGCACAACATGCTGGCGGTGACCACTGGCTGGTCGCGCTTCGGCGTGCCGGACGGTCTGTTTACAGCGGAGGAAATCCGGCACGGCGTGCATGGTGGCGCGATCGAGACCTCGATCATGCTCGCGGCGTGGCCTGATCAGGTGCGCGCCGACAAGATTGCGACATTCACACCGTCGAGCGTTGCGATGGACCGGGACTTCAAATGGCTGAACGCCCATCGACCGGCGCCGTTCGCGTGGGCCGCGCAAGACCTGCACCCAAGCGGCGCCGCCGGCGATGCGACGCAGGCCTCCGCAGAAAAAGGACGCGCGCTGCTCGAACACGGCGCACGCGCGTTCTGCGAACTGCTTGAGGACGTCGAAAAGTTCGACATGAAACGGTTTGGAAACAAATGAAACCGTCAGGAAATAATTCTAGGCGCCACCAGAGGTGCTTTAAGTCTTTGATCTAACGATAAATATCGATCGGCGCGCGACGGCGCCCGGACGTTCGAACCGATCCGGAAAAGCCTTCGACGAACGGGTATGCGGACCGCACGGACCGCTCCACAACGGAGACACCCATGTCGATCAAGACCAAGCTTGCTACCCTCGCTGTTGCAGCTCTCGCCGTCACCGGCGGCATCGCAGCCTCCACCCAGACCGCGTACGCCGGCCCGAAGGGCAAGGCGATCGCGGCGGGCCTCGTCGGCGCAGCGATTGTCGGCACGACATTCGCAGCCATGAGCCAGCCGCACTACTACCATCCCGTCCGCCATTGTGCGTGGAAGCCACAGTTTAACGTCTTCGGCCAGTTCGTCGGCCACGCCCGTGTTTGCCACTACCACTGATCGCTGGAATGACGTTCGTACCGGCGCAACCTCAACTCCGTGTACGAACGTCGAAGTGGTCGATGCCTCTTTGTTCCTAACGGTCTCAGACGAAATCGCCGCGAAGTGATGCAATCGTTCGAATCGGCACCCGAATGCAGGCTATCGGATCGCTGACAAACTTCCGCCCCCATCACCATCGCGGCAGCCCGCCCATTACATCTGGGCGGGCTATTTTTGTCCAATGAGTCAATCGGTTCCCAAACTGGAACCAAATCCGAGGACATCGACTTATTGCCCTGGCAGGGGCTCTCGCCACAGCGAGAACGCTTTGGTATGCCGCTTAAAGGGGCATATCACGCAGTTGGATCGACGAATTCATGGGGTGATCGACCAATCGGCCAACAAATCGCCCGATCCGGACCTCATGACGCGCGTCTATTCAGCTTTCGCTCATCTCCCTCCAGACAGTTTTCGTGCTGAGAAGCGCCGATCCAAGCGATGGAAAACGACATGAATGTCAGAGAGTCCATCGTCTCGAGCAGCGTCGCCGCCCCGCATGCCGCCGATGACGACCTCTGGTACAAGGACGCAATTATCTACCAGCTGCACGTCAAGGCCTTCGCCGACAGCAATAATGATGGCATCGGCGACTTTGGCGGCCTGATCGAGAAACTGGACTACCTGCAGGAGCTCGGTGTCACGGCGCTGTGGCTGATGCCGTTTTATCCGTCGCCCGGCCGCGACGACGGCTACGACATCGCCGATTACGGTGCGATCAATCCCGACTTCGGGACCATGAAGGATTTCCGCCGCTTCATCGCCGAGGCTAAGCGGCGCGGGTTGCGCGTCATCACCGAGTTGGTCATCAACCATACTTCCGATCAGCACCCGTGGTTCCGCCGCGCCCGACGCAGCGGCCCGGATTCCAGCGCGCGCAACTGGTACGTCTGGAGCGAAACCGACCAAAAATATGACGGCACGCGAATCGTCTTTCCCGACGTCGAGAAGTCGAACTGGACGTGGGATCCGGAGGCGAAGGCCTACTATTGGCACCGCTTCTTCGCCCACCAGCCGGACCTGAATTTCGACAATCCGCGCGTGGTCGACGCGGTGCTGCGTGTCATGAAGCGATGGCTCGACGCCGGCGTCGACGGCTTCCGCCTCGATGCAGTGACATACCTTTGCGAGCGCGAGGGAACGCGAAACGACAATCTCACTGAGACCCACGCGGTCATCAAGCGCCTGCGCAAGGAAATGGACGCCTTCGCCAGGGGCCGCATCTTTCTCGCCGAAGCCAACCACTGGCCCGAGGACGTGCAGGACTTCTTCGGCAAGGGCGATGAATGCCACATGGCGTATCACTTCCCGCTGATGCCGCGCATCTACATGGCGATCGCGCAGGAAGATCGCTTTCCGATCGCTGACATCCTGCGCCAGACCCCGGACATTCCGTTCAACTGCCAATGGGCGATGTTCCTGCGCAACCACGACGAGCTGACGCTTGAAATGGTGACCGACAGCGAGCGCGACTATCTGTGGTCGACCTATGCCGCCGATCCCCGAGCGCGCATCAATCTCGGCATTCGCCGTCGTCTTGCACCGTTGATGGACAACGACCGGCGCAAGATCGAGCTGATGAACTCGCTTCTGATGTCGTTCCCCGGCACACCGATCCTCTATTACGGCGACGAGATCGGCATGGGCGACAACATCTATCTCGGCGACCGCAACGGCGTCCGCACGCCGATGCAGTGGTCGCCGGACCGCAACGGCGGCTTCTCCCGCGCCGATCCGGCAAGGCTCTATGCGCCCGTCATCATGGACCCGGTCTATGGCTATGAGGCGGTGAATGTGGAAGCGCAGTCCCGCAGCATCTCCTCGCTGCTGAGCTGGACCAAGCGCCTGATCGCGGTGCGCAAGTCGACGCAGGCCTTCGGCCGTGGCGCGATGACGTTCATTCGGCCGAACAACCGCTCGGTGCTGGCCTATATTCGCCGATACGAGGATGAGGCCATCCTCTGCGTTGCCAACCTGTCGCGCTCGGCGCAGGCCGCCGAGCTCGATCTCTCGCCGTGGCGGGGTCGCATTCCGCTCGAGATGTTGGGGCGCACCGAATTTCCGCCGATCGGCGACCAGCCCTACATGGTCACGCTCTCACCCTACGGCTTTTACTGGTTCAAGTTGATGGAAAAGCCGGTCTCGCCGCACGACGCGCCGGCGCTGGCGCCGGAGGTCGAGACCCTGGTGATCCCGGCGGGATCCACCTGGGAATCGCTTGGCCGCACCCGCGGCGTGTTCGAGCGGGAGGTGCTGCCGCCGTACTTTGCACGCGCCCGCTGGTTTGCCGGGCAAGGCAGCACGGCCATATCCGTGTCCGTCACAGGCGCAGTTCCGTTTGCGGCAAACAACGACAACACCGCCGTGCCGTGGCTCGCGATCGTCGAGACCCACAAGCCGCATGCCGGCCGCTACCTGATCCCGATGCAGATCGAATGGAAGAAGTTCGATCGCGAACATTACAATCCGCAGGCCTTGTCGGCGGTCCGCCAGACCTCGCGCGAAGGAACGCTGCTCGACGTCGCGCCGGATCCCGAATTCATCACGTTGCTGCTGGACAACATGCGCGCCAACGCCTCGACCGAGGCGCTGGGCTACCGACTGGAGTTCAAGGCGACTGCCGAGTTCGAAAAAAAGCCGTTCAACAAGGCTTCGTCGGTGAAGCCGATCGAAACCGGGCACGCTAGTACGACGCTGCATGTCGATGACCGTTACGTCGTCAAGCTGCAGCGCAAGCTCGAGGCGGGCGTCGATCCCGAGATCGAGATCGGCAGCTTTCTCGCCGGCGTCGCCGGCTTTGCCAACACGCCGGCGCTGCTCGGCACCGTCAAACTGGTGCATGACGGCCATCGGACCGCCGTAGCAAGCGTGCACCAGTTCGTGCAGAACCAGGGCGACGCCTGGGCAGTGACGTCCGCGTATCTCGACCGTTTCATCGACGAGCAGCGCGTGATTACGACGACGCATGCCAAGGTGGAGAGCGACGAGCAGGTTTCCTATCAGCGCTACATGACGCAGGCGGGCCGGCGCATCGCGGAAATGCAGACCGCATTGGCGAGCCGTGACGACCTCGAGGATTTCCGGCCGGAGCGGGCCACACCTGCGAGCACGAAGCATCTGGTCGACGACGCCATCAAGCGAGTGGACCAGCTCTGCGAGAGCCTCACCCAGGCGCGTGACCGGATGACCGACGCGGACCGGATACTGGCCGACCGGCTGCTTGCGGCCCGAACGAAGCTCAAGGCCTGCTTCGAGGAGTTGCTGGAGATTCCGCTCGACTGGCTCAACATCCGCCACCACGGCGACTTCCACCTCGGGCAGATGCTCGTGGTGAAGGACGATCTGTTCTTCGTCAATCTCGAAGGCGAGCCATACCGGCCGCTGGCTGATCGCCGACGCAAGGCGCCGGCCGCCCGCGATGTCGCCGGCGTGCTGCGCTCGATCGAATCATCGGTCGCGGCGGCACTGCAGCGCGCGCGGAAAGTCTCGTCCGACGATCAGGGCAAGCTCGCCTCAGCGCTCGACCAGTGGCGCGATCAGTCGATTGCGACATTCATGACCGCCTATCACGAGACCCTCGGCGAAACGAGGCTCTGGCCGGAGACGCCGCAAGCGGCCGAATGCATGCTGCGGTTCTTCCAGCTCGAGCGGGCGATTTACGAGATCGATTTCGAGCTCAACAACCGGCCCGACTGGGCGCGGTTGCCGATGGCTGCCGCGTTACGCCTACTCGAAGGCTGAGCCCGAACCGCTCAGCCTGAGAGCGTCACGCTCCAACGGCACACGTTCGAATCGTGTCAGTGGGTGCGCAACTTCGAACTGCGTACTCCAAAACCCGCTGCTTCGAGCTCGAGGCGGCGACCAGCGTGCGCATGAGCACGCTGGCTACCCTCGTTGTGATCTGAGCCGATCCGGGGCAACATTGGCTCACTTCATCCAGGACGGCAGCGGCAGGTTCTTCTTGCGCAGGAAGTCCGGATTGAAGAGCTTGGACTGGTAGCGCTGACCGCCATCCGCGAGGATGGTGACGATGATCTTGCCGGGGCCGAGATCACGCGCAAGGCGCATGGCGCCCACGATGTTGATCGCGCTCGAACCGCCCAGCACCAGCCCCTCATGCGCGACCAGGTCGAACAAAACGGGCAGCGCTTCCTCATCAGTGATCTGGTACGCCATGTCGATCGGCGCATCTTCGAGATTCTTCGTAATGCGAATCTGACCGATCCCCTCTGTGATCGAATCGCCTTCTGCCGTCAGCTCGCCTCTCGTAAACCAATTATAGAGCGCGGCGCCCATTGGATCGCTGAGGGCGACCTTCACGTCGGGATTGCGTTCCTTGAGGGCACGCGCAACTCCACCCAGAGTCCCGCCACTGCCGACGGCACAGGTGAAGCCATCAACTTTTCCCTGCGTCTGCTCCCAGATTTCCGGGCCGGTCGTCCGGTAGTGACCCTCGCGGTTGGCGACGTTGTCGAACTGATTTGCCCAGAATGCGCCCAGCTCCTCAGCGAGGCGGCCGGAATAGCGAGCATAGTGGCCGGGATTGGAATAGGGCACGGCGGGTATCAGGCGCAGATCAGCGCCGCATAACCGCAGCATGTCCTTCTTCTCCTGACTTTGCGTGTCGGGCATGACGATGACGGAGCGGTAGCCGCGCGCATTGGCTACGAGCGCAATGCCAATGCCGACATTGCCGGCTGTGCCTTCCACGATGACGCTACCAGGCTCGAGGACACCGCGCTGCTCGGCGTCGTTTATGATCGACAGAGCGGCTCGATCCTTGATCGAACCGCCCGGATTGAGAAATTCGGCCTTGCCGTAGATCTCACAACCGGTGATTTCCGACGCCGCTCGCAGCTTGATCAATGGCGTATTGCCGATGGAGTCCAGGAAACCAGATCGAACGTTCATGATTGCCCCCGCTTCGACAGTGGTTCGATGCCAATTTTGAATTGATTTCGGAAACTTCTTTGTCGCTCGGCATGCGAGATGGGAAATTCTGTTGTTTCTGTGCTCCCGCTACCAGGCAGACACGACGCTGAATGCTGAAGCGGAGAATAAAGCTCAGTAGAGCGATATTTCACGAGTCGTACAATCTTCGTTTTTATCGCCGCGGCCACCGATCATCTTTGCAAATTGGCCCCTCACCTCGATCGCGAGATACGCCCTCCGAAGCACGGCTTCTTGCGATATCGGAAAACGCAGCAGCGTCAGCGGTCCAAAATTCTGGCACTATGGCATACCGCATCTTCGCCTTGGCGGCGTATGCCTTGCCCAGCCTCGCTTCCTGAAGCTTCAGCTCTGCAGCATCGTTTCCAAGGTGGACGCGATCTCCAGCAGCTGCCGGTCGGCGTTCCTGCGACCGATCAACATCAGTCCAGCGGGAAGACCATCGACCGATAGCGGCAGCGAGATCGATGGGCAATCGAGCATGTTGGCAACGCGCGGGTTGCGAAGCACCAGCCCGTTGAACTCATGAAACGCACTCTCTTCCTCGACGGACGACAGAAGCGGCGCACGAATCGGCGTCGTCGGCAGAATGAAGACTTCATTCTCGGTGAAGCTCTGTTCAAAGGATCGGACTGCAGCGTGCCGGAGTCGCAGCATGCGCACATAATCGACAGCCAGGATGCCCGCACCCGCTTCGATGCGAGCCTTGGTTTTCGGATCGATCCCATCGAGACAAGAGATGCCGAGGCCGCGCAGCGTCGCGCCGACCTCGATGGAAGGAAACGTGCCGATCCTGTCGATGTCGGCGATGTCATTCAGCGCGGGATCGATCGAGCCGTCGTCGATCCGCACACCGTGCGACCGAAGCCGCTGCACGGCGGCCTCGAACGCGTCCAGCACGCCAGCCTCGCAGCGGTCAAAGAGCCGGCCGCGTGCGATCGTGAGGCGGAAGGTTTCCGGCGTTGCCGGTTCAGGTGATGCCGGCTGGGCCTGCGTCGGCGTTTCGCCTGTCAGCACCTCATCGGTCATAACGCAGTCCGCCACGCTCGCGGCAATCGGACCGATCGTGTCGAGGCTCGAGGACAGCGAAAAGGCACCTGCCGTCGAAATCCGCCCGCTCGTCGGCTTGAAGCCAACCGCGCCGGACAACGCCGCGGGAATCCTAATCGACCCGCCCGTATCGCTGCCGATGGCGATCTCGGCCATGCCGTCGACGACCGATACGACGGCGCCGGACGACGAACCACCCGGCGCCCGCTTGCGGTCGCTCGGATTTCCCGGCGTGCCATCGTGCGGATTGGTGCCGAGGGCAGAGAAGGCAAACTCCGTCATCTGCGTCTTGCCGATGATGACCGCGCCCGCCGCGCGCAGGTTCTGCAGGACGACAGCGTCACCGACAGCGGCTGGCAGTCCGCGCAGCACGGCGGAGCCGGAAGTCGTCACCCCGCCCGCAACATCGAACAACGCCTTCACCGAGACGATGCGGCCGTCCATCGGTCCGCGCGTCGAGCCGGTCGCCGCACGCCGGTCAGCTGCTGCGGCCTCATCCCGCGCATTATCGTCAAAGACGGCCGTAAAGACTTTGCTGCCTTCCGTCTCTGGCGACCGAATGCGATCGAGCGCCGCCTCCAGTCGCTCCACAGCGGACCGACGCGATCGGTTCGGAGTATCAGTCATTGTTGAGGAAGGCCTTTCGGGTAGGGCGATCAGGAAACGACCGGCAGCACTGCGATATCGTAGCCGTGGGTAAGCGCCCGGTCGAGCACAGGATCCCGCAACTCCAGCTCGAACCGCGACCCCGGCCGGATGCCGCCGATCGCGCCGGGCGTGCCGCAAAACATCAGTGTTCCGGCAGGAAGCGTATCCGCGCCGGCATAGCGGCGGATCAGGTCGCGCGGCGTCCGCAGCGACGAAACCGGGCTCTCCTGATAGAGCACCCGCTTGCCGTCGATCGTCGCCCACGAGCGAAGCAGCAGTTGATCCCAATGTCCCTCGATTTCCGCGTAGGACCATAGCTGCGCTCCGACCGGCTTGCCGCAAAGCTGCTTCGAGAGCGCAATGCCGGAAGCCTCCGCTTTCCGATCGGTGTGATCGGATCCAATTCCGATCCAGAGACCGTCGGCCATCGCCACCACGATCGGTTCGACCTCGCCGGAACTGTCCGGTCCGAGCACGGTCAGACAGCTCGCTTGCGTCAATGTCTGCGCCGCGACACGGTAGTAGAGCGGCGTGGTGGAGGGACGCGGAATGCCGAGCGCGGCGAGCTCCTCGATGTGATGCTCGATCGCTGCGGCATCCCTACCCGCCCATCCTGCGATCACGAGCGACTTGATCTCGATGCCGATGTGATCGGTCTGGTCCTTCGCGATGCGGTCAAATTGCAGAAGCATGGGTGGTCCTGTCCTTGGCCGATGTAACGAGAATTTCGCCGCGCTCGATCTGCAGCGTCCGATCGGCGATCCGGTCGAGCAGCGCTGGCGACGATTCGGTGATCAACATGGCAAGCTCCGGCCGGCGCTTACGCAACTCGCCGAGCGTGCGCGCATAGTCCAGCGCCAGCGCCGGTGCCAGGCCCTGGAACGGTTCGTCGAGCAGCAGCACTCTGCGCGCGACCGTCAGCGCGCGACCGAGCGCAACCATCTTGCCCTGCCCGCCCGAAACGCCGCCCGCCGGCCTCGACCGCATGACCTTCAGCTCGGGCAGCAGACCGTAGACCTCGTCAAGCTTGCGCGCCGTCTCGGCCCTGTCGAGCTTGAGTGCCAGCGACGGAAGCCGGATGTTCTCTTCCACGCTCAATTCCGGAACGAGGCGACGATCCTCGGGCGCATAGCCGATGCCGGCATGCGCGCGATAATGCGGCGGCATCCGATCGAGATCTTCGGCCGCGAGACGAATGGAACCGCTATCCAGGCGCAGGAGCCCCATGATCGCGCGCAGCGTCGTGGTCTTGCCGGCACCGTTGCGCCCGATCAACACCGTGGTCTTGCCCTCGTCGATGCCGCAGCTGACCTCGCGCAACACGCGCACGCCTTCGATCGAGACATTGACCTTGTCGAGGCTCAGCATCATGCCACTCCCACGACGCGCTCGCGAACCTCGGCGTTGCTGAACACCTTGTCAGGCAGCCCTTCGGCCATGATGTTGCCGGCGTTCCAGACCAGCACGCGGCTGGCGTAACGGGCGACCACTTCCATGTCGTGCTCGACGAACAGCGCGGTGATCTGCTGGTGGCGCAGCGCGCCCATCAGCGCCTCCATCAGCTGGAAGCGTTCGAGCGCGCTCACGCCGCTGGTCGGTTCGTCCAGCAGCAGCAGCCGTGGTTTGAGCGCCAGCGCGACCGCGATGTCCAGCAGCTTGCGATGTCCCTCGGGCAAAGTGCTGCTGATCCGCTCGCTGTCGTCGGCGAGCCCGACCAGTTCAAGCAGCGCCTTTGCCTCTTCGCGCCGCGCCGCGGTCTCAAGCGGGCGGACCGCACTCCACAACCCGCGCTTCGCCGCCAGCGCGAGCATCATGTTGTCGATCACGCGCTGGGCAGAAAACAGCTGCGGAATCTGAAAGGCACGCGCGACGCCGCGGCGCGCGATCGCCCGTGGCGACAGCTGGGTGATGTCCTGGCCATCGAGCTGAACGCGGCCCGATTTCGGCCGGATATAGCCGGTGCATATATTGAGCAGCGTCGTCTTGCCCGAGCCGTTCGGTCCGATGATGGCGAGAAATTCGCCGTCACGAACCTCCATGCTGACGCCGTCGGCGGCCTTGACCCCGTTGAACGCGACGTGAAGGTCCTTTGCCTGCAGGATCGGGCGCGTCATAGGCTGGACGCCTCCTTGCGGGACAGAAGCCCGTAGAAGCCTTGCGGCATGAACATGATCACGATGATCAACGCGACGCCGACGATCAGATTCCAGGCGTCGGTCACGGTCACGGCCGCACTGTGGAGCAGCTCCAGGAACAGTGCGCCGAGAAACGCACCGGGCACGCCACCGATTCCGCCGAGCACGGCGATCAGCACGAGATGGCCGGAGGCGGTCCAGAATGCAAACTCCGGCACCACGCGACCGATCGCAAATCCGGCGATCGCGCCACCAAGCCCCGCCAGCGCCGCCGAAACGACGTAGGCGATCAGCAGAACCGCCCAGACTGGAATCCCGAGATATTCGAGCCGGATCTCGTTGGTGTGGACCGCGGAGAGCGCGTGCCCCAACGGGCTGTTGAGGTAGCGATGGACGGCAAAGCCGACGAGCACCATCAGCGTCAGGCTGAGATAGAACAGGACGCTCTTGAAAGCAGGCTCGGCGAGCACGACACCGAAAATGCCGGGAATGGGAACAGCCATGCCGTCGGTTCCCCCTGTGACGCCGTAGAGCTTGGCGCACAGCGCATAGAATACCATGGAGACCGCAAGGTTCAGCATCGCGAAGAAGATCGCGCGATAACGGACAAGAAACGCTCCTGCAACGGCTCCGAACAGCGCGGCGGTCAGGACCGAGAGGATCAGCAGCACCGCGAAATCATTGACCCCGGCGCGCGCCAGGAATGCGACGCCATAGGCGCTCGCGGCAAAGAACATGGCGTGACCGATCGAGATCAGACCGGCGCGGAGAAGAACCGCAACACCGAGGGCCGCAAAGCCCTTGGCGATCGCAAGTGTCAGCACGAATTGCAACCAGGGTGCAAACACCGGCAGTGCTGCAAGGATGAGAACCGCAGCGGCGGCAAGGATCATTCGCATCATATCCTCCGCGCCGTCACCGACCCGAACAATCCGTAGGGGCGGATCAGCAGAACGACGAGCATCGCCGCATATGGCGCGACCGCATCCAGCGCCGGCACCCAATAGATCGCGAGCACGCGCGCCAACCCCACGATCACCGAAGCCACCGCCGCGCCTTCGATCTGCCCAAGGCCCCCGATCGCCGCCACCGCGAAGGCGAGCACCATGATATCGGCCCCCAGTCCCGGTGCGACGCCGGAGGTTGGCGTCGCGAGCGCCCCTCCCAGCGCGGCGAGGAACACTCCGAGCGAGAACGCCAGGATGAATATGCGGTTGGTGTCGATGCCGATCGACTGCGCCATCTCGCGGTCGGCGACGACAGCGGTGATGAGCCGCCCGAGCCGGGTGTGGTTGATCAGGAGCCGCAGCCCGATCACGACCAGCAGCGCCAATCCGATCAGCAGGATCTGGTAGTTCAGGTAGACGACCCCGCCGATACTGGTCGTGCCAAGCAACCGCATCGGCGCATCTTCGTAAAAGGATTGCACGCCGAAGATCAGGCGCTGCAAATCCTCCAGGATGAGGAAAAGCCCGAAGGTGATCAGAATCTGAACCGCTTCCGACTTGCCGTAGGTCCATCGGATCAGGCTGCGCTCGATGAGGGGACCGAGCGTCGCCGCAACGAAGACCGCACTGAACAGCAACGCGACGAACGACAGGTACGGATTGAGCTGCCGGCTCGCAATGAACAGGCAAGCCGACGCCGCGACATAGCCACCGATCGAATACAGAGTGCCATGAGCCACGTTCAGCACGCGCAGCACACTGAACACCAGCGTCAGGCCGACCGCCGCGAAGAAGATCAGCGCGGCACTGGCAAGACTGTCCAGCAGCAACGGGATGATGGCATTCGACATGGACTGGGCCCTGGATGGTTGGAGGAGCCAGGCGGCCGCGACGGCCGCCTACTTGTAGCTCCCCGGCTTCGGCAGGCTTTTCGCGAATTCCGGCTTCAGCATTGAGATCCAGGCCAAGGGATCCTGGCCTGCCTGAGGCATCAGGCTGTCGCCCTTGTACCGGACCATCTCGCCAATCACAGGGAACGGCTGCGCCGGCGCTTTCATGGTGACGCCGACGATCTGGTCGACGAGGCCGTCGTTGTCGGCACGGGTCTGCGTCGTGCCGGTCAGGGTCGCAACCTTGCTTCCCTTCATGGCATCGGCCAGTTCCGCCCGTGTCGGCCACTTCCCGCCATTCTTCTGCATCGCGGCCTTGTACGCCGCCTTCACATAAATCAGCGTGTTGGCCATCTTGATGGACGGGAACACCGGATATTCCCCGAAGCGCGCCTTGTAGCTTTCCGCGAACTTTGCGGTTTCTGCATTTGCCTTGGCATCCGGCGACATCCACCAGCCGTCGCCCAGCACGCCTACGATCACGCCATCAGGCAGAGGCACGCGTTGCAGCACGGTCTCGCCAAGCGCGAGGATCACCTGGCTGGAGGTGAACAGCCCGCGCGGCGCAGCCTGGCGCACGAAGTTTTCGAGGTCGGCGCCCCAGAGATTGGAGAAGACGACATCCGGGCGCGCGGTCGTCAGCCGCGAGATCTCGGTCTGGTAGTTCGGCGAACCGAGCTTCGGAAACAGCTCGGCCACGACCTGGACGTCGGGCTTCAGCGCCTTCAGCGCCGCAGTGAAGATCTTGGCCGCGTCATGACCGAACGCATAGTCCGGATTGATGATCGCAATCGTCTTCACATCCGGCTTACGCTCCAGAAGATAGATCGCGTAAGCGATGAATTCAGGCACGGTGTTGCCGTTGGGACGGAACACATACTTGCTCTTACCGTCCATCAAAAGCTGATGGGTGTCGCAATTCCATCCGACCGTCGGCACTTCGAGCTGCTCCGCGATGGGCGCCAGCGCCAGACAATTGGCGCTCGACAAGGCGGCAATCATCACCTGGTTCTTGGCGTCGCCCGCGAGACGGCGATACTCGGCAATGACCCCCTGCGCGCCTTGTGCTTCGTCGACATAGGTCGCGCTGACGGGCACGCCCTCGATGCCGCCCTTGGCGTTGATTTCCTCGATCATCAGGTCGGCGGCGTTCTTGCCGGGCATGCCGTACGCCGCCGCAGGACCCGATGTGAACGTGAAGATGCCGAACCCCAATGAGGCAGGCTTTTCTTGCGCGGCGACTGGTGCCGATGCCGCAAGACCAACAAGCGCGAGCGCAGACAAGCCGTTCGTCAGCTTCATGATCCCCTCTCTCGTTAGATTGTTTACTGTTTCGAGCGAACGCATTGGTGACGCCATGTCGGCGTCAGACCGGATCGAAGTAGTGCATCTCCAGCAGCAGGCAGCCATTGACGGACTTGAAGGGGCCATGCGGCGCGTGCGGCGGCCGGCAGGCGTAGGTGTTCGGCGGGAAGCTCTTGCCGCCCTCGCCCTTCTCATCGTTGCCGACGATCAGGTCACCGGAGACCAGGTAAACCTCTTCCCAATACTCGTGGGAGAACGGCGCGGTCGTATAGACGCCCGGCGCAAAGCGGAGCAGCCGCGTGCGCGTCCCGCGCCGGTTCTGCTCGTCGAGTGCGCCCGAGATGATCTTCTGCTGGATACCGTCCGGATATCCGGCCGGCGTCTCCCAGCCGGAATTCATGTCGAGCGTGTAGAATTCGTCGTGCTTCTTGTTCACAGGCATGGGTGTCTTCCTTGGTCAGGCGGCTTTGCTGGACGTCGAGACGCCGTTGAGGTCATAGGAATCGAGCATATTCTGAACCAGCTGGTCGGCGCCTGCCCAGTCGTAGGTGCGGTACGAGTGCCCCTTGGTGACAAAGGTCGCGCCGGCGTAGAACATCTCATACTGCTGATGACGCGAGCCAAACTCGGATCCGACGGCATCCCAGGCGAGCTTGTAGAACTTCACGCGGTCATGCGAGTTCGCCTTTGGCGACTGCTGGGTCTTGCCGATGAGCGCGGCGATCTCGGGATTGGCGAAGTCGGCGACCGAAGAGGGCAGCATGATCATGCCGCCACCGGCGAGCTCGCGCAGCGTGGAGAGGATGTGCGAATAGAGTTGCTGCGTCAGAACCTGCGCGGAATAGAGCGTGTGCCGGTCAGGGATGAAATAGGGGCCGACCTGCTTGCCCTTCGCTTCCATGGCCGCGACCAGCGCGTCCACCATGCCGGTCTCGGCGGCGAGCTGCCCCAGCATCTCGCGCACCTGCGGAAACTGGGTGACGCCGTTCATCTCGGCGATGCGATGGGCCAGGCCAGTCAGGAACTTTAGTTTCACGCTCAGACGGACCATCGCCT